>NZ_JBIWKU010000003.1:291337-494420 GCF_044765825.1 Streptomyces flaveolus
AACGCCCGCACCCCCCATCCCCCGTGTGGGCAGCCCCGGTGGGCCGGGGGGCTCGATGCGTTACCAATGTTGGCGTAAATGCGGTGGGGGGGTTGGGGGGGCCCCCCCCCCCCCACCAAAAGGGGTGAACGGTCGTAACTTTCCCGTGCGGGACGCGTTCGGTCGCGCTAAGGGATCATGTGATCACTGTGCGCGACGCGTCGGCACGCCTGGTGGATCACCCGTTGGGGTAGGCCCAGGCGTTGGGACGGCAGTCGATTCCGTCGTGGTCCACGAACTTGGTCTGCTGCTGCATGACCGGGGCGAGTTCGCCGTCCTTGTCGCAGGAGACGTGGTTGTAGCCGATGCGGTGGCCGACCTCGTGGTTGATGAGCATCTGCCGGTAGGCGTAGATCTGGTCGCCGAAGGGCTCGGCGCCCTGCGCCCACCGGTAGGCGTTGATCATCACGCGTTCGGTGGCGGCCGAGTCGCAGGAGACGTTGTCCTCGGTGGTGTCCAGGCCGGACTTGGCACACCAGTCGGCCGTGGTGCCGGGGCTGGCGAGCGTGATCACGAAGTCGGGCTGCCCGGAGTGAATGCGTTCGAAGGTACGGGCGCCGTTGTGCGCCCAGCTCCGGTTGTCGTTGAGCGTCTTCTGCACGGCCTGCGCGAAGAGTTCGCCGTCGAGCCCCAGGCCCTGCTCCACGTCCACGCGGTAGGTGTACTTCTGCCCCGTCCCCGGCGCCTTGTCGATGCCGGGGATCGCCTCGAACTTCCCCGACCCCTTGTAGGTGGCGCCGAGCGGATAGGTCTTGGCCATCTTCTGCTCGTACGTCAGCGACGCCGCGGCACCGGGCGGGGCCGGCCGCTCGTCCGCGCGGGACGCGGGGTCGCGGACGTCCCGGGCCTGGTCGGTCGCGGCCTGGGAGCGCGCGCCCTCGCCGTCCTGGCCGTCGGCGACCTGGCCGGCCACGACGACCGCCAGCACGGTGGTGACGGCGGCGGCGGCGATGCCGGTGAAGGTCCGCCCCTTGCCGCCCTTGGCCGGCGCGGGTTCGCCGGTGGGTGCCGCGTCGCCGCCGCCGGGGGTGCCGGGGCCGTCGCCGGACCTCCGGTCGGTGACGGAGGTGTACGGGTCGGGCGCCTGGGCGGGGACGCGGGTACGGCGCTGGGTGCGGGTCGAGAAGACGTCGTCGTCCTCGCCGAAGGCGTCCAGGTAGTCCCGCCGCGGCCCTTCCTCGGGCGCCTGCCGCTGCCGCGGGAACGGCATGCCGGGGCCCGCGGGCCGGCCGGGCGCGGACACGCCAGACTGCGGTCCGGACGCGGCCCGCCCGCCCAAGTCGCCCCAGCCTCCGCCGGCTTCACGCTGCTCGGGATGCCCGCCACGGACCTGCGGCACCCCCTGCGCGGGAGTCCCGTCGGGGAACCGGGGCACACCGCGCGCGGGCGTACCGCCGGGGGCCCCCTGCGCGGGGGCAGCGCCCCCGACACGCGGCGAACCGTGGGCCGGAGTCCCCTCCGGGAACCGGGACACACCGCGCGCGGGCGCGCCACCGGGCCCACCAGGGGCTCCCTGCGCAGGCGCACCGTCCCCGGCACGCGGCGAACCATGCGCGGGAGTCCCGTCCGGGAACCTCGACAAGCCCTGCGTACCGCCCCGAACCCGCGGAAGGCCCTGCGCGGGCGTGCCGTCGGGGAGCCGGGGAACGCCCTGAGCCGGCGTGCCGTCCGCGAGCCGGGGGAAGCCGTGCGCGGGCGTGCCGTCCGACGGCTGTCGGGCCGCGTGGCCCCAGGCGCCGCCCGGCGCGGTGCCCTGGGACATCGGGCCCGGCGTTCCGTTCGCCGGCGGCCCGGGCGCGCGTCGTCGGCCCGGGCGTCCGGCCCGGTCCTCCCGCGCTGCCGCGGAGGCGTCCGCGCTGTCGCCCTTGGGGGCGGGTCCGCGGCGGCTGTGGCGTCCCACTCGCGCCTCAGCCTCCTGTGGTCTGGTTGGCGGGCTCGTCGTCGACGGCCCCGTCGGTGTTCCTGCCGACCGCCGGCTCCCCGGTGTCCGCGAGAAGTTCACGGAACGCCGTGGCCACGGTCTCCGGATATTCCATCATCGCCACGTGCCCCGCGTCCGGCAGGGTCAGCAGCCGGGAGTCACGGAAGGCGCGGGCCGCGCGCTGAGCCATGCGGTGGCCGACGAGTTGGTCCCGTCCACCGTAGACCAGCAGGGTCGGCGCGAGAACCCGTTCGGCCTGCCGCCACAGCCCGTGCTGGCCGCCCACGGTGTACGCGCTGACGATCCCGCGCGCCGAACGCGCCATCGCGTCCCAGAAGTACGGCAGTTGCAGCCGCCGCTCCATCTCCTCCACGGCGTTGCGGAAGCCCTCCGGCGACACCCTCCCGGGGTCGCCGTAGCAGAGCGCCGTCACCCCGCGGACCCGCTGCTCGGCGGTCCACTCCCTGGTGAGCCGGGTGAACAGCGACACCACTCCCGGCAGCGCCAGCAGCCCCGTCGGCACCGCGCTGCGCTGGACGCGGATCTCCGGCAGCGCGGGCGACACGAGGGTCAGCGTGCGCACGAGGTCGGGCCGCACCGCGGCGACGCGCGTAGCGACCGCGCCGCCGAGCGAGTTGCCGAAGAGGTGGACGGGGCCGCGCCCGGCCGCGTCGAGATGGCGGACGACCGCGCGCGCGTGGCCAGAGACGGAGTAGTCACCGTCGTCCGGCGGCGGCGAGTCGCCGAAGCCGGGCAGGTCGACGGCCTCGCTGTCGACGACGTCGTCCAGCAGCGGCATCAGCGCCGACCAGTTCTGCGAGGAACCGCCGAGGCCGTGGACGTACAGCGCGGGCGGGAGACCCTGGCGCGCCGGCCGCCTGGAGCGCACCGTCAGGGTGATTCCGGGCAGGTGGACCGAGCTGAGCCGCTCACCCTCCACGACCTTGACGGCCGCCACCTTCGGCAGCACGTTGGCGGGCGGCGCGGACGGCGGCTCGGTCGAAGACATGCGGCAATGTTACGAGACGATCACGCACTGGCTCATGTGTTCGCCATCACAGGCACGGGCGCAGCGCCGGGCTGCCGGGTACCCGCGATCGGCGCACGGTGACGCCTGGCGGCGGAATCGGGTGTCTCCTAGGCTCATGGAGAGGGCACCCGTATGTGGCCCCTGCATCCAGGGACGTCCGTAGGAAGGGAGCCCAGCATGACCGTCGACCCCACCGACCCGGAGACCTTCGAGGAAGAGGACCGGGAGCCTCAGGAACTCGGCGTCGAGGCCCCCGACGCCGACGCGGCCGAGCAGTACGCCGACATCACGCCCGACCGCGACGACCCGCTGACCGACGTGGAACCGGACCGCGCCAACGAGGCCGACCTGGTCGAACAGGCCCGGGTCGTCTCACAGGACGAGGACGACTACCGCTGAGGCGGGGGGCCGCCGATCAGGAGGGAGGCCGATTTTTGCCCGGCCTGCGACCTTTTGAAACCTGTTGTGCGGCTATCGCCACCGTCCGGTCCGTGAAATTCTGCGCTCGCACCGCGCACACCACGGTTACCGAAAAGTACGATGGCGACGCGGCGCACACCGCACGTGGACGACTTTGGGAGGCGGCGTGACAGCCATCGAGCAGACAGAGGCGGTACGCCCGCGGGGCACACGCCTTCCCCGCCGTGCCCGACGCAACCAGCTGCTGGGCGCCGCCCAGGAAGTGTTCGTGGCGCAGGGCTACCACGCCGCCGCGATGGACGACATCGCCGAGCGCGCCGGCGTCAGCAAGCCGGTGCTGTACCAGCACTTCCCGGGCAAGCTCGACCTCTACCTCGCGCTGCTGGACCAGCACTGCGAGGCGCTGATCCAGTCCGTGCGGAACGCGCTCGCGTCGACGACCGACAACAAGCAGCGCGTCCGGGCGACGATGGACGCCTACTTCGCGTACGTCGAGGACGACGGCGGCGCCTTCCGCCTGGTCTTCGAGTCGGACCTGACCAACGAGCCCGCCGTGCGCGAGCGCGTCGACAAGGTCACGAACGAGTGCGCCGAGGCGATCTGCGACGTCATCGCCGAGGACACCGGTCTCTCCCGTGCCGAGTCGATGCTGCTGGCCTCCGGACTGGGCGGCCTCGCCCAGGTGGTGGCCCGCGCCTGGCTGCACAGCGACCGCAGCGTGCCGCGCGACCAGGCGGTCCAGCTGCTGACGTCGCTGGCCTGGCGGGGCATCGCCGGTTTCCCGCTGCACGGCAGCGAGCAGCACTGACCGGCGCACGTTCGGCGTACGGCGGCGCTTGTTCCCCCCGGCTGTTCGCTCCTGGCGTTCTCGGGCGGAGCGTGTACGTCCCCTCACCGGGCTAATGTGTGCTGGGTACGGCGCGTAAGATCGCGCACTTCACTGACCGTCGGAGGGACATAGCCGTGGAGGTCAAGATCGGCGTGCAGCACGCGCCCCGCGAGATCGTTCTGGAGAGCGGTCAGAGTGCCGAGGAGGTAGAGCGCGTGGTGGCCGAGGCACTGGCCGGCAAGACGCAGCTGCTGAGCCTCGTGGACGAGCACGGCCGCAAGGTCCTGGTCCCGGCCGACCGCCTCGCGTACGTCGAGCTCGGCGAGCCGAGCCCGCGCAAGGTGGGATTCGGCGCGCTGTAGCCGACGGAAGAAGCACGCAGAAGGGCCCGGCGGCCACGACCGCCGGGCCCTTTTCCGTTTCCCCGTCCGGAGCACAGCTCACCCACAGGAGGAGGATTGCATTCCGCAGGTCAGGGGTAAGTCCGCCAAAGACCGTTTCGGGCAGGCCGGCCACGTGGGAGGGACCCCGACATGCTCCTGGAAGTGCTCAGCGCCTCGATCCTCGGCCTCGCTCTGGCCTGGGCCGCCGCCCACCGTCTGCCGCACCGCCTCCCCGACCGCATCCTGGTCCTGCCCACGGGTGTCGCCGGGGCCCTGTTCGGGGCGTTCGTCACGCACACCGCGCTGGGCGCCGGCGGGCTCCTGCCGGTCCTCATCGGCGCGGCGGCCGTCTCGGCGGCCTCGCTGTCGCTGCTGCTGCGCCCGGCGGGAAGACTGCGGCGCCGTTCGGCGACCGCCTGACCGGCCGCCGATGGTGGCGCCGACGGCGAGGCCGGGCCCTGCGGCGCCCGGACGGATCACGGCGCCCGGGCTGACGCCGGCGCTCGATGCCCGTGGGGGCCGCGCCGGCCCCCGGTCCGGGTGATGCCCGGACCGGGCGGTGCCCCGGCCTCCTGGCAGGGCGGTGCCTAGGCCGCCAGCCCCAGCGCCGCCATCCGCTTGGTGTGCGCCTCGGTGATCCGGGAGAACATGCGGCCCACCTCGGCGAGGTCGAAGCCGTCCGCGACACCGCCCACGAGCATCGTCGAGAGCGCGTCCCGGTCGGCGACCACCCGCTGGGACTGCGACAGCGCCTCGCCCATCAGCCGCCGCGCCCACAGCGCCAGCCGCCCGCCCACCCGGGGGTCCGCCTCGATCGCCGCGCGCACCTTCTCCACGGCGAAGCTCGCGTGCCCGGTGTCGTCCAGCACGGCCAGCACCAGGCCCCGGGTGTCGGAGTCGAGCCGGGCGGCGACCTCCCGGTAGAAGTCGCTGGCGATGGAGTCGCCGACGTAGGCCTTGACGAGACCCTCCAGCCAGTCGGAGGGGTCCGTCTGCTTGTGGAAACCGTCGTAGGCGGCCACGAACGGCTCCATGGCCGCCGTCGGCTCCTCACCGATTTCGGCGAGCCGGTCGCGCAGCCGCTCGAAGTGGTGGAACTCCGCCGACGCCATCTTCGCCAGCTCCGCCTTGTCCGCCAGCGTGGGCGCCAGCTTGGCGTCCTCCGCGAGCCGCTCGAACGCCGCCAGCTCGCCGTACGCGAGCGCGCCGAGCAGGTCCACGACCGCGGCCCGGTAGTGCGGGTCGGCGGCTGCCGTCGCCCAGTCCCGGGCGGCGACTCCGGTGGCTCCGGTGGTTTCGGCGGGGGCGTCTGCGGCGTTGCCAGGCTTGTCAGAGCTCGTCATGCAGCGCACAATAGCCCGCCCGCCGCGGACCGTAACGGCCTGGTCAGTCACTGTGACGACGACTACGTGACCAAATCGGCCATCGCGTGTGCGCGAATCCGGGGTATGGTGGTAATGCGCCTGCCGAGTATGTGACGTACGGGTACGTGACATCGTCGTCGGGCCGCACGCATGAGGATGCCCGGTCGGTGGCCCGATCGGCTCCGACCCGACAGCCCTCCCTGCCGTACGCCACACTGCGTACGGACCCCGGAGGGGGACCCTCAGTGGTACGAGCGCTGGAGCGTCGACAGAGGTCCCGTGTCCTACGGTCCACCCGTAAGGGTGGCCGACGTCCCCGACACGGTCCGGCACGACCCGCGCGCTCGCCTCGCACCACGCACACAGAAGAGGCAGCACCCTGACTACGACGTTTCGATCCCTCGGAATCCTCCCCGAGACCGCCGAAGCCCTCGAGGCCGTCGGCATCATCACTCCCTTCCCCATCCAGGAGATGACGCTCCCCGTGGCCCTGTCGGGCAAGGACGTCATCGGCCAGGCCAAGACCGGCACCGGCAAGACGCTGGGCTTCGGCCTCCCGCTCCTCGAGCGCGTCACCGTCCCCGCCGACGTCGAGGCGGGCCGCGCGGCGCCCGAGTCCCTGACCGACGCCCCGCAGGCCCTCGTCGTCGTCCCGACGCGCGAGCTGTGCCAGCAGGTCACCAACGACCTCCAGACCGCCGGCAAGGTACGCAACGTGCGCGTCCTCGCGATCTACGGCGGCCGGGCGTACGAGCCGCAGGTGGAAGCCCTCAAGAAGGGCGTCGACGTGATCGTCGGCACCCCCGGCCGTCTGCTGGACCTCGCGGGCCAGAAGAAGCTGAGCCTGAAGCACATCAAGAGCCTGGTCCTCGACGAGGCCGACGAGATGCTCGACCTGGGCTTCCTGCCCGACGTCGAGAAGATCATCAACATGCTGCCGGCCAAGCGTCAGACGATGCTGTTCTCGGCCACCATGCCGGGCGCCGTCATCGGACTGGCCCGCCGCTACATGTCGCAGCCCACGCACATCTCCGCCACCTCGCCGGACGACGCGGGCGCGACGGTCGCCAACACGAAGCAGTTCGTCTACCGCGCGCACAACATGGACAAGCCCGAGATGGTGGCGCGCATACTGCAGGCCGACGGCCGGGGACTGGCCATGGTCTTCTGCCGCACCAAGCGCACCGCGGCCGACCTGGCCGACCAGCTCAAGCAGCGCGGCTTCGCCTCCGGCGCGGTCCACGGCGACCTCGGCCAGGGCGCCCGCGAGCAGGCCCTGCGCGCCTTCCGCAACGGCAAGGTGGACGTGCTCGTCTGCACCGACGTCGCCGCCCGCGGCATCGACGTCGAGGGCGTGACGCACGTCATCAACTACCAGTCGCCGGAAGAGGAGAAGACGTACCTGCACCGCATCGGCCGCACCGGCCGCGCGGGCGCCAAGGGTACGGCGATCACGCTGGTCGACTGGGACGACATCCCGCGCTGGCAGCTGATCAACAAGGCACTGGACCTGGGCTTCAACGACCCGCCGGAGACGTACTCCACCTCCCCGCACTTCTACACCGACCTCGGCATCCCCGAGGGCACCAAGGGCGTCCTGCCGCGCTCGGAGCGCACGCGCGCCGGGCTGGACGCGGAGGAGCTGGAGGACCTGGGCGAGCCGGGCGGCCGGGGCGGTCGCGCCCGCGGTGGCCGTGGTGGCCGGGACGAGTCCCGTTCCGCCGACCGCGAGCGCTCCTCCGAAGGTGAGCGTTCCTCCCGTACGGCGCCGCGTCGCCGTCGCCGGACGCGCGGCGGGGCGCAGGTGGAGGCGCCGGCCGCCGGGACTACCGCTCCCGAGGCCGTGACCGGCGGCGCGGACGGCGCCACGGACACGGAGGGCACCGCCCAGGGGCCCCGCACGCTGCGTCGCCGTCGCCGGACGCGGAGCGGTGAGCCGGCCCAGCAGCCGGTGACGGCCGCCACGACGGAGGCCACGGCACCGGAAAGCGCCGTGGCGACGGCGGAAGGCACGGCTCCGGAAGCTTCGGAGAGCGTCGAGACCCCGGCGAAGCCGCGTCGTCGCCGCACCCGCAAGTCGGCCGAGACGCCGGCCGCGGCGGTGGAGGCCGCTGCGGTGGCCGAGCCGGCGGCTGTCGCGACCCCGGTGGCCGAGGCCGCTGTGGTCGACGCCCCGGTGGCCGAGGTGACCGCGGTCGAGGCGCCCGTCGAGAAGCCGCGTCGGCGTACCCGTAAGGCCACGGCCTCGGCTGCCGCCGAGACGGCGGTCGACACGGCCGAGGGAGTGGCCGAGCCGGCCGCCGAGCCGGCGGAGGCGAAGCCGCGCCGTACGCGCAAGAAGGCGGCGGCACCGGCGGAGACGGCGGAGCCGAAGCCCCGCCGCACTCGCAAGGCCGCTGCCGAGGCCCCGGAGGCCGCCGAGGCCGTCGAGGCTGCGGAAACCGCCGAGGTCAAGCCGCGCCGCACCCGCAAGACCGCGGCCGCCAAGGCGGAAGCCGCCGTCGACACGGCCGAGGCCACGGAGACCAAGCCGCGCCGCCGCACCCGCAAGGCCGCCGAGCCGGTCGAGGCCACCGCCGAGATCCCGGCCCAGGCCTCGCAGGAGTCGGAGGCGGCCGAGGTCAAGCCGCGCCGCACCCGCAAGACGGCCGCCGCCAAGGCGGAGACCGCCGTCGACACGGCCGAGGCCACGGAGACCAAGCCGCGTCGCCGCACCCGCAAGGCCGCTGCCGAGGCCCCGGAGGCCGCCGAGGCCGTCGAGGCTGCGGAAACCGCCGAGGTCAAGCCGCGCCGCACCCGCAAGACCGCGGCCGCCAAGGCGGAAGCCGCCGTCGACACGGCCGAGGCCACGGAGACCAAGCCGCGCCGCCGCACCCGCAAGGCCGCCGAGCCGGTCGAGGCCACCGCCGAGATCCCGGCCCAGGCCTCGCAGGAGCCGGAGGCCGCACCGCGGCGTCGGACCCGCAAGGCCGCGGCGGTTGCCGAGGCTCCCGTCGAGGCCGCCGACGCGGGCGAGGCGAAGCCGAAGGTTCGCCGTACGCGCAAGGCGGCCACGGCTGCGAAGCAGCCCGCGGAGTCGGCCGAGAGCTGATCCCGCCGCTTGATCCGACCGTCGGCCCGGTCCCGCCACCCAGGCGGGGCCGGGCCGACGGCGTATCCGGTCCGCTGTCCGGGCGGCGCAGGGAGGGTGACGCCCGGGGAACGCTTGCCCGCGCTGAAAGGGTGCCGCCTGCGCCCGCCCGTGCCGCCCTGGGGGTACCTCCCAGGCCGTTTCAGGCACTGGGGGAGGCACGACTGCCCGCAGGCTGCGCGGGCTGGGTGGGACGGCTGCCCGCGGGCGGCACGGGCGGACGCAGGCTGGCCACTTCACTGGCGCGACCGCCCGCAGGCTCGGCCGTCAATGGCGCGCCTGCCCGCAAGGTGCGCGGGCCGGGGGCCGCCCCGTGTCCCGGCCCCGGATAATCTCTGCCCGTGAGCACGAACGCCCGCTTCACCCCGCCGCCCGATGCCCGCGCGTACCGGCTGCGTACCGCGCGTGGTGAGTTCGCCGTCGTCGATTCGCCCGTGGCGGGCGGGGGCGTACCGAAGGGGGTCGTGCTGATGCTGCCCGGTTTCACGGGCAGCAAGGAGGACTTCACGCTGCTGCACGAGCCGCTCGCCGCGCGCGGGTACCGTACGGTCGCCGTGGACGGGCGGGGACAGTACGAGTCCGACGGCCCGGAACACGACGAGTCCGGCTACGCGCAGGGCGAGTTGGCCCGGGACGTCCTCGCGCAGGTCGCCGCGCTCGGGACGACCGTGCACCTCGTCGGGCACTCCCTCGGCGGCCAGATCGCCCGGGCCGCCGTTCTGCTCGACCACTCCCCCTTCGTCTCCCTCACGCTGATGTCGTCGGGCCCCGCGCGGATCTCCGTCTCCCAGCAGCAGCGCGTGAAACTCCTGCGGGACGCGCTCGACACCATGACGATGGCCCAGGTCTGGGAGGTGATGCAGTCGATGGGGCCGCCCGAGGACGCCGGCGCCCCGGTCCCCGCCCACGGCCCGGAGGCTCCGCAACGGCTGCGCGAGCGCTGGCTTGGCACCCGGCCGGCCCAACTGCTCGCCACGGGACGCCAGTTGTGCACCGAGCCGGACCGTGTCGCCGAGCTCGCCGCGGTGCCACTGCCGCTCCACGTACTGTCGGGCGCCTACGACGACACCTGGCCCGTGCCCCTCCTGGACGAGATGGCCGTACGGCTGGACGCCCGCCGGACCGTCATCCCCGGGGCCGAGCACTCGCCCAACACGGACCAGCCGCTGCCGACGGCCCAGGCCCTGGCCGACTTCTGGGACGGCGTCCCCGCGCCGTGACCGCAGGACGGGCCGGACGGGCCCCGGCGCCCGTCCTAGTACTGCGCCCGGAGGTGCTCCCAGAAGCCGTCCCGCAGCGCGCGGCGCAGGTCGGCCTGGCCCCGCAGTGAGTACTGCAGCAGCCCTTCGGCCTCCACCAGCAGATCCTGGTCCACCGAGCCGGGGAGGTAGGGGTGGCCGGGCAGCAGCTCCAGCAGTGCGTCGCGGCCCCGTGCCGCCAGCCACTTCGACGCGATCTGGGCACCCACGAAGCGGACGTCCTCGCGGGCCGGCCGGACCACGCCCGCCGCTTCGAAGGCCTGGGCCGTACGCCGGGAGACGTACGGCTTGAAGAAGTCGAGGTCGAAGGTGCGCTGGCTGTCGACCTCCCAGAGCAGCGGGTCGGCCTGGTTGCGTCCCTCGGGGGCCTCGACGCCCCACAGGTGGACGCGGGCGCCGTAGCCCTGGGCGGCCTCGACCGCCGACACCAGGTCCTCGTCGCCGCCGAGCAGCGCCGCGTCGCTGATGGCGCGGTACCGGGCGAGGGACTCCAGGTCGGAGCGGATGAGGGAGTCGACGCCCTTCTGCTGGTTGTTGGCGTTGAGGTTGCCCAGGCGCACCTTGACGTCCGGCAGCTCGGCGATGGACTGCTGCTCGGCGGTGTGGATGCGGCGCCGGGCGCCGTCGTACCAGTAGACCCGCAGCAGGCGGCTGTCCGCGAAGATCGTGCGCGCCTTGTCGATGAGTGCCTCGATCAGTCCCTCGGCGTCCAGGTCGAAGGCCCGGCGGTCCTCGGTCCCGGCGACCAGTCGCCCCGCCGCCGCGTAGAGGTACCCGGCGTCGACGAAGATCGCGTGGGTCGAGGGCGTCTTCGCCACCTCGGCGAGCATGCGCTGCAGCAGCTCGTTGGTGCGGTCGATGCGGGCGTTCAGGGACGCGAGGTCGTCGTTCATCGCCTCCATTGTCCCGGCGGTCACGCTGCGAACACAACCGGTGCCGGTCAGTCTTGTGCCGGGCGCCGATCGCTCCGACGCGGTCTTCTTACGTGTCAGTAATTAGTTGTTCGAAAAATTTCCTTAGCGTAGGGAATGTTCGTAACACGCAGCCGGTTGACTCATACGGACGCCCGGGCACCGACGACCCGGGACCCACACCAGTAGTTCTCCTCAGGAGGATGACCAGATCAAGGGAGAGGCCCATGCGCTTTGAAGTCATGCGACTCGACGACATCGACGGAACGCCCGTCGACACCACCGTCGTGGACGCCGCCTCCGTGAACCGCATTGTTCAGCAGGCCGCCGCCATCGGGCAGCGCCTGTGGATCCGCCCCGCCGACACCTCGGCCTTGTAAGGCGGACCGTTCCACACGCCGAGAGCCCCCGTACGGCACCGTCACCGGTGCTGTGCGGGGGCTCTGTCGTGTCCGGCGCTCACGCCCCCTGGATCACCTGGGTGACGCCGTTGATGATCTGCTGCACGGCGATCGCGGAGAGCATCATGCCCGCCAGGCGGGTCACCAGGACGACACCGCCGTCCTTGATGACGCGGATGATCAGCAGCGAGTACCGCATCACCAGCCAGAGCACCACGTGGATGGCGAGGATCGCCGACCAGACAGACACCTGGGAGGTCACGCTGTCGGCCTTCTGCACGGCCAGGATGACGGACACGATGGCGCCGGGCCCCGCCAGCAGCGGCATGCCCAGCGGCACCAGCGCGACGTTGACGTCCTTGGTCTGCTTGGGCTCGTCCGTCTTGCCGGTGAGCAGGTCGAGCGCGATCAGCAGGAGCAGCAGCCCGCCCGCGATCATCAGCGCGGGCACGGACACATGCAGGTAGTTCAGGATCTGGTGCCCGAGCAGCCCGAACACCGTGATCACACCGCCGGCCACGCAGACGGCCTGGAAGGCCATCCGCTTCTGCACCTTGGCGGGCCGGCCGGCGGTCAGCGCGAGGAAGATCGGGGTGATCCCGGGGGGATCCATGATGACAAAAAGGGTCAGGAAGAGGGAGCCGAAGACGGCGAGGTCGAACATGAGCGTGACAAAGCCTTGCGATGACAGGGACAACGAACGGGGTGGGGGACGAGAGCGGCCTGCGGGCCTCGGGCTCCGCGGGCCTCAGGCTCCGCCGGCTCCCGGCACGGGGAACGCCCCGTGCGCCCGCCGCGTGATCTCCCCGTACACCTCGGGGTCCGTCGTGTACTCGCCCAGCTCGCAGGTCTTCCGGCTGCCGTGGTAGTCGCTGGAGCCGGTCACCAGGAGCCCCAGCTCCGCGGCGAGTCCGCGCAGCCGCGCCCGCGTCTGCGCGTCGTGGTCCATGTGGTCGACCTCGATGCCGTCCAGCCCGGCGGCGGCCAGCTCGGCGATGGCGGCCTCCGGCACCGTGCGGCCCCGCTTGGCGGCGGCCGGGTGGGCGAACACCGCGACACCACCGGCGCCCTTGATCAGCCGGATCGCCTCGAAGGGGTCGGTCTCGTGCTTGTCGACGTAGGCCCGGCCGCCGTCGGCCAGCCAGTCCTCGGTGAAGGCGTCGCTCACGGTCGGCACGACGCCGAGCTCCACGAGCGCGGAGGCCACGTGCGGGCGCCCGACCGAGCCGTCACCGGCGATCCGCGCCACCTGCTCCCAGGTGACGGGAACTCCCAGCGCGTTGAGCTTGGCGACCATGCCCCGGGCCCGCGGCACCCGGTCGTCCCGGACCAGCTCCCGCTCGGCGAGCAGGGCGGGCTCCTCGGGGTCGAAGAGGTAGGCCAGCATGTGCATGCTGATGCCGTCGAGACGGCAGGAGAGTTCCGCGCCGGTGACCAGCGTCAGGCCCTCGGGCAGCGCGGCGAGGGCCTCGGCGTGGCCGCGGGTGGTGTCGTGGTCGGTCAGCGCGACGACGTCCAGCCCGGCCGCGGCGGCGTTGCGCACCAGCTGGGCCGGGGTGTCCGTGCCGTCGGACGCGGTGGAGTGGGTGTGCAGATCGATGCGCACGACGCTGACTCCAGGCGGTGACGGGACGGAGGGGGACGCTCAAGGATAACCGGAATTTCGTACCCCGATGTCACACCCGAAGCGGCCTCGCGCCCCCTACGTCCACGGTGCCCAGCCCGCCTCCCGGCCCCGCCCTACGGCTGGATCAGCCGCGGTGACAGGGCGCCGCACGGCACGAGGTCCACCTCGGCGCCGGCGTCCCGGAGGTCGGTCAGCACCAGCTCGTCGTACATGAGCAGCCCCGACTGTTCGGGCCACAGCACGGCCCACAGCCACATCCCGAGCGCCTCCCCGGCGAACACCGCCCGGTCGCTCGGGACGCCGGAGACGTGCCAGAGCGGGGTCGGGCGGCCGGCGGCGATGACCTTGGCCTGGGCCGGCTTCTCGACGTCCATGTAGGGGCCGGGGTCCGGGGCGTCGATCCCCGCGTACCGGGCGCCGAGCCCGACGCCCAGCTCCTCGGCCACCAGGATCAGCTCGCCGACGCCGCCGAGCGGGCCCGGACCCGAGCAGGCCACCGCCGTGGCCCGGCCACCGCTGCGGTCGTCGCCCGCGCAGGCCACGCCGGTGAACAGCCAGCCCACCGGCAGCGGCCACGGCATCCACACCGGCACCTGGGTGCGGTGCACCACGACGCCGAGCGCCTCGACACTGGGCGGTATCACGGGCTGGAGCGGGTGCACCGTGCCGTGCACGTCGCACTGCCATGAATCGGCGAAGAGGCCGGGAGCCCTGACCCGGCCACCACACTTCGGGCAACTGGGTTCGCCCCTCATACAGCCCCACGGTCCTACCCTCGCCCGCCCACGTCAAGGACGATCACCCATCCGGGCGGCGGGCGTGACCAGGGAAAAGTAGATGCATGTTGCACTAGTTAGCCACGCTAACTTACTATGTGCATACACCAACCATCTCTGTCGGCATTGGAGCAACCATGGACCCCTTCGACGCGGGTGCGGGCGGCATCCTGCGACAGCCCAAGGCCGTGTGGGCGACCGCCGGTGCGTCCGTCGTCGCCTTCATGGGCATCGGGCTCGTCGACCCGATCCTGCCGTCCATCGCCAAGGGCCTGGACGCGAGCGCCAGCCAGGTCTCCCTCCTGTTCACGTCGTACTTCCTGATCACGGCCGTCGCCATGCTGGTCACGGGCTTCGTCTCCAGCCGCATCGGCGGCCGCAAGACCCTGCTGCTCGGCCTGGCCTTCGTGGTGGTCTTCGCGGGCCTGGCGGGCACCTCCGACACCGTGGGCCAGCTCGTCGGCTACCGCGCCGGCTGGGGCCTCGGCAACGCGCTGTTCGTCTCGACGGCCCTCGCGGTCATCGTCGGCGCGGCGGCGGGCGGCAGCGCCGCGGCGATCCTGCTGTACGAGTCGGCCCTCGGCCTCGGCATGGCCTGCGGCCCGCTGCTGGGCGCGCTGCTCGGTGACGCCAGCTGGCGCTACCCGTTCTTCGGCACCGCGTTCCTGATGGCGATCGGCTTCCTGTGCATCACGGTGTTCCTGAAGGAGCAGCCGAGGCCGGCCCGCAAGACCTCGCTGCTGGACCCGATCAAGGCGCTGGGCCACGGCGGCCTCGCCTCCGCCGCGATCTCGGCGTTCTTCTACAACTACACGTTCTTCACGGTGCTGGCCTTCACGCCGTTCGTGCTGAACATGACGCCGTACAAGTCCGGTGCCGTGTTCTTCGCCTGGGGTGTGCTGCTCGCCGTGTTCTCGGTCCTCGTGGCGCCGCGCATGCAGAAGCGGTTCGGGTCGCTGAAGGTGCTCGGCAGCTCGCTGGTGCTGCTCGCGGCCGACGTGCTGGTCCTCGGGTACGGCAACCACACCGCGGCGATCGTCTGCACCATCCTGTCCGGTGCCTTCATCGGCGTGAACAACACCGTGTACACCGAGCTGGCCCTCGGCGTGTCGGACGCGCCGCGCCCGGTGGCGAGCGCCGGCTACAACTTCGTGCGCTGGTTCGCGGCGGCCGCCGCTCCGTACTTCGCGCCGAAGATCGAGGAGTGGACCGACATCCACATCCCGTTCGTGGTGGCCGCCGTCACCGCCGTACTGGGCGCGGTCGTGGTCGCCGTACGGCGCCGGGCACTCACTCACGAGGCCGAGGAGCTGGAGCCGAAGCACGCGGCCGAGGACGGGGTCACCGTCTTCACCAACTGAGCGGGGGCTCACGGGCGTTGGGCCTCGGTGAGTTCCGTCACTCCAGCGGGACGGACTTGCGGGACGGATCCCGCAGGTCCGTCCCGTGCGTCAGCCAGCGCTCCTGGAGGGCCTGGGCGCCGTGCACCCGCTTCCAGGCGGCCTCGTTCGGCGTCATCGGCAGCAGCGGCAGGAACTGGACGGGGTCCAGCGGGGCGTCCAGCTCCAGGTCCTCCACCAGACCACCCGGCTCGGCGACCAGCACCGAGGTGAACGGGGCGCCGGGCCACAGCGGCTCACCGACGTCCAGGGAGGCGCCGGGCGCCACGACGACGCCCTCCACCTGCGGAGACGCGGCGAGCACGGCCAGCGGCCGGAGCACCTTTCCGGTGTCGGCGAGGCCCGCCCGGACGGAGAGGACCAGCTCGGCCCGGGGGCCCTTGACCGGGTCGGCGAGCACGGCCGTGGGGTCCGCCATGGGCTGCGCCGACATGCCGAGGGTGGCGTAGCGGACGATGTCGCCCTCCGGACCGCCGCCGGGGAAGCGCAGCACCTCGATACGGTCGGCGCCCAGGAAGGTGACCGCCGCGCGTGCGTCCGGTTCGCCCAGTGCCGTACACAACCGGGCCTCGACCAGAGGAAGAACATCAGCCATGCGGCGAGCATAGAACTCGTCAGTACGCGGCAAAGCGGCACCTTGACACGTCGAGTCACTGATACTCTGGGCCAGCGGTTTTGGGGCAGCACGCAGTAGCGGCGCGATCATGGCCCCGACGCTATGAACACTCCCCTACGGGGAACCCCTCCAAACAGGGGTATGGATCGTCCCTCACGAGGGACCGGCCGGAGGAGGTGGGCGGCATGGACCGAAGTCGACCGTGCAGTACCACTCGCTCTTCCGGCCGCTGACGCAGCTGCTCCGGTTCTTCCCGCCGCCGCTTCCTGCTCGCGCGCCTCTCCTCGGAAGAGCACTTCGTCTCGTTTTGCCTGATCTGCCTGCCTGCAACAGCAGCGCTGAATCAGCAGTGAAGCCGGCCACCGCGACGGTGCGGTGCCCCCCGCTTTGTGGACGCGCCGAGCACGCGTGATCTGGACGTCCTCATTCCGGGTGGTTCCACCCGTCCCCGGCACGCTCGCTGCCCGTCGCGAAGGAGCCTGCCATGTCGATGATCCGTGACCTGCGCGCCGCGGTCCGCCCGTCCCGCGTCTCGCTGCGCAAGGACAACGGCGCCTACGACACCACCCGCGACCCGGAGACCACCTCCGCCGTCGTCGACTGCGCCGTCTACCGCGACGGCACGCGCGTCCAGACCGACGCGCCGCTGAGCCCCCACCAGGCGATGCGGCAGGTGCGCCGCGACGGCGGATTCGTGTGGATCGGTCTGCACGAGCCCACCGAGGACGAATTCGCCGGTATCGCCCGGGAGTTCGGGCTGCACCCGCTGGCCGTGGAGGACGCCGTCCAGGCCCACCAGCGGCCCAAGCTGGAGCGCTACGACGACTCCCTGTTCACGGTCTTCAAGACCATCCACTACGTCGACCACGACGAGCTCACCGCGAACAGCGAGGTCGTCGAGACCGGCGAGGTCATGTGCTTCACCGGACGGGACTTCTTCATCACCGTCCGGCACGGCGGCCAGGGCTCACTTCGGGCGCTGCGGCACCGGCTGCAGGACGACCCCGAGCTGCTGCTCAAGGGCCCCTCCGCGGTGCTGCACGCCATCGCCGACCACGTCGTCGACGGCTACATCGCGGTCGCCGACGCGGTGCAGGACGACATCGACGAGGTCGAGACCGAGGTGTTCTCGCCGGGCCGCAAGGGCAGTCCGCGCGGCACCGACGCCGGCCGGATCTACCAACTCAAGCGCGAGGTCCTGGAGTTCAAGCGGGCGGTATCGCCGCTGCTGCGGCCCATGCAGCTGCTCAGCGAGCGTCCGATGCGGCTGATCGACCCGGAGATCCAGAAGTACTTCCGGGACGTCGCCGACCACGTGGCGCGGGTGCAGGAGCAGGTCATCGGCTTCGACGAGCTGCTGAACTCCATCCTCCAGGCCAACCTCGCCCAGGCGTCCGTCGCGCAGAACGAGGACATGCGCAAGATCACCTCATGGGCGGCGATCATCGCCGTGCCGACGATGGTGTGCGGGGTGTACGGCATGAACTTCGACTACATGCCGGAGACGCACTGGAAGTTCGGCTACCCCCTGGTCCTGTCGATCACGGTCGGCATCTGTCTGGGCATCCACCGCACCCTCAAGCGCAACGGCTGGCTCTGAAGCGGCCCGCGGGCTCCTGGATAGGCTGACCGCATGACAAGCGAGCTGCTCGACCAGGCCCTCGTCGAGGAGGCCACCAAGAAGTCCGGCCTCATCTGGGTCAGGGGCCCCGGCGTGCCCGCCCGCGCGCTGTGGCACGTCTGGCACGAGGGCGCTGCCTGCGTCATCGGCGACGGACCCGGCGAGCAGCCCCTGCCGGGCCTCACCGACGGGGCCACGGCCGAGGTGACGGTGCGCAGCAAGGACAAGGGGGGCCGGCTGGTCTCCTGGGCGGCGAAGGTCGTGGAGCTGCCGTCCGGCTCAGAGGCGTGGCAGGCCGTGGTCGCCGACCTCAAGGGCAAGCGGCTGAACGCCCCGGACGGCGAGGCGATGACCGACCGCTGGGCCCGCGAGTGCCGGGTGCTGCGCCTGGAGCCGACGGGGACGGTCGCGCCGCTGCCCGACGGTTCGCTGGCCGAGGCACCGCTGCCGAGCCCGGCGACGACGCGCGAACCGCTCCCGGCGGGGCTGCCGCGGCTGCTGCTGAAGCGCCGGAGGAAGAGCCGGCGGAGCTAGGACGTCGGCAGCTGCTTGCCGTAGTCCAGGGTGTCGTCCTTGGCCGGTGCCGCGAGCGCGAAGTCCTTGTTCCAGTCCGAGAAGCTGAGCGTGCCCGCGCTGCCCGCCCGCACCAGGCGCAGCGGATAGGGCGTGCCCTCCAGGGAGACGTCCAGCGAGCCGCCGGAGCCCTGGTCACCGGCGATGCGGACGGTGCGCACACCGGCCTGCTCGTGCCGGCCGTCCGTCTCCACCGTGCCGTGCAGGGTCAGCAGCCCGTCGAGGAGGACGTCCTTGTCCGTGAAGCCGCTGAACTTCTGGTACGCGGGGTCGCCCTCGGGCACCTTCACGTACTTGCCGGCCAGCTTCTCCGCGGCCGCCGCGTCGCCGCCGTCGTGGCTCCAGAAACCGGCGTCGGCCTTGAGGAAGAGCTGTTCACCGACCCGCAGCAGCCGGAAGGTCGCCCCCTCGGCGGCGACCGACCCGGTGCCGCCGTCGGACTTCAGGCGCATGTCCAGGGTGTACGTGCTGCCGCCGGCGGCCACCGTCCCGTGCAGCCGGACCGCGCGGGCGGATCCGGCGACCGCGCGCGTCTTGGCCTGGATCTTCTCGGCCGGCAGTTTGCCCACCCCGTTGGTGCCCGCGTCCGGGTCCTCGCTACTGCATCCCGCCAGCCCCGCCCCCGTCACGGCCAGGGCGCACACCGCGCCCAGCCAGGCGGCCCTGCGGAATCGGCGCCGGGGAGTCACGGTCACAGGTGGGGCTGCCTTTCTGACGGAGATCCAAGCGGCGTACCGCAGCGTACCGGGGCCGAACGCGGTGATCCGAGCCAGTCCGTCCGGACCGGCCGCCAGGGCGGACCTCTTCGGGACGGGCTAGCCTGAAGGCCGTCCGAGCGGGCAATTCGGAAAAGAGACACAGTACGAAACTCCTCTCACGGACTGACTGACGAAAAGGAGCCGCGGCCATGGCAGCGGGCGCCCCCCGGATCTTCGTCTCGCACCTCTCCGGCATCGCCGTCTTCGACCCGGCCGGCGACCAGGTGGGACGGGTGCGCGACCTGGTCGTGATGCTCCGCGTCGGCCGCAAGCCCCCGCGGGTGCTCGGTCTCGTCGTCGAACTCTCCACCCGCCGCCGTATCTTCCTGCCCATGACCCGGGTCACCGGGATCGAGTCCGGGCAGGTCATCACGACCGGGGTGCTCAACGTGCGGCGCTTCGAGCAGCGGCCCACCGAGCGTCTCGTCTTCGGCGAGCTCCTCGACCGGCGGGTGACGCTGACCGAGGACGGCGAGGAGGCCACCGTCCTGGACCTGTCGGTGCAGCAGCTGCCGGCCCGCCGGGACTGGGAGATCGACAAGGTTTTCGTCCGCAAGGGCAGGAAGGGCGGCGCCTTCCGGCGGAACCGGGGCGAGACGCTGACCGTCGAGTGGTCCGGCGTCACCGGCTTCTCCGTGGAGGAGCAGGGGCAGGGCGCCGAGAACCTCCTCGCCACCTTCGAGCAGCTGCGCCCCGCCGACCTCGCCAACGTGCTGCACCACCTGTCGGCCAAGCGCCGCGCCGAGGTCGCCGCCGCTCTCGACGACGACCGGCTGGCCGACGTGCTGGAGGAGTTGCCCGAGGACGACCAGATCGAGATCCTCGGCAAGCTCAAGGAGGAACGCGCCGCGGACGTGCTGGAGGCGATGGACCCCGATGACGCGGCCGACCTGCTCGGCGAGCTGCCCGAGGAGGACAAGGAGCGGCTGCTGAGCCTGATGCAGCCCGACGACGCGGCCGACATGCGGCGCCTGATGGCGTACGAGGAGCACACGGCCGGCGGTCTGATGACGACCGAGCCGATCGTGCTGCGGCCCGACGCCACCGTCGCCGACGCCCTGGCCCGCATCCGCAACCCCGACCTGTCGCCGGCGCACGCCGCCCAGGTCTACGTCTGCCGCCCGCCCGAGGAGACCCCGACCGGGAAGTACCTGGGCACCGTCCATTTCCAGCGCCTGCTGCGCGACCCCCCGTACACGCTGGTCGGCTCGATCATCGACGACGACCTGCAGCCCCTGGATCCGGACGCCGCGCTGCCCGTGGTCGCCGGGTTCTTCGCCGCGTACGACATGGTGGCGGCGCCGGTCGTCGACGATTCCGGGGCGCTGCTGGGCGCGGTGACCGTGGACGACGTACTGGACCACATGCTGCCCGAGGACTGGCGGGAGACCGAGTACCACCTGGAGGAGTCGGCCGGGGAGGTGAGCGGCGATGGTGCCTGAGCGCGAGAGCACGGCCCGTGAGCGTGCCGCGTCGGGAGCGACGGCGGCCTCCCGTGCCCGGGCCCGCCTCGACC
This sequence comes from Streptomyces flaveolus, assembly GCF_044765825.1. Classification (NCBI taxonomy): domain Bacteria; kingdom Bacillati; phylum Actinomycetota; class Actinomycetes; order Kitasatosporales; family Streptomycetaceae; genus Streptomyces; species Streptomyces flaveolus. The sequence continues at coordinate 311,912 of NZ_JBIWKU010000003.1, forward strand.
AGCCCCGTCCGCCGCGCCGCAGGCTGCTGCCCGAGTGGGACCCGGAGTCCTTCGGCAGGCTGTCGGAGCGCGTCGCGCGCTTCCTGGGCACCGGACGCTTCATCGTCTGGATGACGGTCGTCATCATCCTGTGGGTGGTGTGGAACGTGTCCGCGCCGAGCGGCCTGCGCTTCGACGAGTACCCGTTCATCTTCCTGACGCTGATGCTGTCCCTCCAGGCCTCCTACGCCGCGCCGCTGATCCTGCTCGCGCAGAACCGGCAGGACGACCGGGACCGGGTCAATCTGGAGCAGGACCGCAAGCAGAACGAGCGGTCGATCGCCGACACCGAGTACCTGACCAGGGAGATCGCCGCCCTGCGCATCGGCCTCGGCGAGGTCGCGACGCGGGACTGGATCCGCTCCGAGCTTCACGACCTGATCAAGGAGATGGAGGAGCGGCAGGACGGCCACCGCCGCGGTGACGGGGTATTCCCGGCAGATCGGTCCGCGGGGCGTGACGTACACGACCGCTGACGGGGCTTACCGCGCCCCGTGGGCGGCGCCGTACCATCGTGTCTATGGCTACGGAAGACGCGGTGCGCGAGGCACTGGCGACGGTGAACGACCCCGAGATCAACCGGCCCATCACCGAGCTCGGGATGGTCAAGTCGGTGGAGATCGGCGCGGACGGGGCGGTCGCGGTCGCGGTGTACCTGACGGTCTCCGGCTGTCCCATGCGGGACACCATCACCCAGCGGGTGACCGACGCCGTCTCGCGGGTCGAGGGTGTCACGCGGGTCGACGTCGAACTGGACGTGATGAGCGACGAGCAGCGCCGTGAGCTGGCCTCCGCGCTGCGCGGCGGTCAGACCGAGCGCGAGGTGCCCTTCGCCAAGCCGGGCAGTCTGACCCGGGTGTACGCGGTCGCCTCCGGCAAGGGCGGCGTCGGCAAGTCGTCGGTGACGGTGAACCTGGCGGCGGCGATGGCGGCCGACGGCCTGAAGGTCGGTGTCGTCGACGCCGACATCTACGGCCACAGCGTGCCGCGCATGCTGGGCGCCGACGGGCGGCCCACCCAGGTCGAGAACATGATCATGCCGCCTTCCGCCAACGGCGTGAAGGTCATCTCGATCGGCATGTTCACCCCGGGCAACGCGCCGGTCGTCTGGCGCGGCCCGATGCTGCACCGCGCGCTCCAGCAGTTCCTGGCGGACGTGTACTGGGGCGACCTGGACGTCCTGCTGCTCGACCTGCCGCCCGGCACCGGCGACATCGCGATCTCCGTCGCACAGCTCGTCCCGAACGCCGAGATCCTCGTCGTGACGACCCCTCAGCAGGCCGCCGCCGAGGTGGCGGAGCGAGCCGGCGCGATCGCCGTGCAGACCCACCAGAAGATCGTCGGCGTGGTCGAGAACATGTCCGGCCTGCCCTGCCCGCACTGCGGCGAGATGGTCGACGTGTTCGGCACCGGCGGCGGTCAGGCCGTCGCCGACGGCCTGACCCGCACGACCGGCGCCTCGGTCCCGGTCCTCGGCTCCATCCCGATCGACGTCCGTCTGCGCGAGGGCGGCGACGAGGGCAAGCCCGTGGTCCTGTCCGACCCGGAGTCCCCGGCGGGCGCGGCCCTGCGTGCGATCGCGGGCAAGCTGGGCGGCCGTCAGCGCGGCCTGTCCGGGCTGTCGCTGGGGATCACGCCCAGGAACAAGTTCTGACGTCCCGTACGGCCACGGGGGCGCTGTCCTGGAGGACGGCGCCCCTTGTCGTACGCCCGGCCGCCGGTCAGGCGTCGTAGGCGGCGATGTCCTTGACGACCGAGAAGGCGAGCCCGTAGGCGCTCATGCCCCGGCCGTACGCCCCGAGGTGGACGCCCCGGTCGGTGGAGCCGGCGAGCACCCAGCCGAATTCGGACTCCCGGTAGTGGAAGGACGTCGGCACGCCGTCCACGGGCAGGGACAGCGTCGTCCAGTCCTCCCCGTCGAGGTCGTCGGCCAGCACCCACGCGGTCTCGGTCTGCTGCTCCAGCCAGTCGTCGCGCAGGGAGTGGTCCATCTGACCGGGCCAGGTGAAGGACAGCAGCCCCACACCGGCGAGCCACGCCGCCGAGGACACCGAGGTGGCCTCCAGCAGACCCGTGCCGTCGGCGCTGCGCCGGTCGGGGTTGGCGGCCACCGTCACGACCACCGCGAACTTCTCCTTGGCGTCCTGTTCGTCGCCCGCCACGTGCTCGTTGCGCACCGACGGTTCGTCGCCGTGCCCGATCGAGCCGTGTTCCACGGCCCCGTCGGCCGACGTGCCGACCTGCATCAGCCAGCGCCGCCCCGTGAAGGCCTCGTCGAGGCCGTACCACGGGAAGTGCGCCCGCAGATAGCCGTCGACCGTACGCCGGGCGGAGGGGACTGGTTGTCCGTCCTCCGCGGCCGGCGCCTGCGCGACCGCCGCGTTCGTCGTCTCCATGTGCCCGGACGCCTCCTCGCTCTCGTCGGAGCGGATCGGCCCACCCCCCTTCGGGCGCACTCGTCCGCTCCGCACAACAACTCGGCAGCATAGCCACACCCGTGCGGACAGCCGGGAAAGCGCCCGGCGCGTGGACCGCACCAGCCCCGCGATCAGGCCGGGTGCGACCGGTTCGGAGTATGAGACGCGTCACGTACGGCGGTGGCGCGGGGGCCCGTCCCGCCGTACGGCAGCCGGCTCGCCGGGCTCAGGTGGCGTCGGCGTCGAACGGCGGGCGCTCGTCGCGGGCGGGGATCTCGGGCTTCTTCGCCATGTCGATCTTCTTGGACATGTCGATGGCCCCGCCCGAGGAGGCGGACGACGACGTCTCCGACTCGCGGCCGTGGACCGCGTCGGCGACCTCGGCCATCTCCTTCTTCATGTCGAAGCCGTTGCGGATCTCCTTGAGACCCAGCTCGTCGTTGTCCAGCTGCTTGCGGATGAACGTCTTGGGGTTGAGGTCCTCGAACTCGAAGTCCTTGAACTCCGGGCCCAGCTCCTCCCGGATGTCCCGCTTGGCGCTGTCCGAGAACTCCCGGATCTTCCGGATGGTCCGCGTCACGTCCTGGATGACCTTCGGGAGCTTGTCCGGACCGAACACGAGCACGGCGAGGACGACGAGCGTCACCAGCTCGAGTGCGCCTATGTCATTGAACACCTGAAGCTCCTTGGGATGTCCGGGCCGCCACCACGGTACCCGCCGACCCTGCCCGGCCGGTACCGTCCCGTGACCACCGACCGTGCGTATGCGAGCGCTTTCCCGATTGTTTGCCTTCCCGGCCCCGTTTCCTGGCCGTTTGCCGGCCCGTCCGGGTGTTCAGCCTCCGTCGGAGGAGCCCAGCACCAACGAGACGCTCGTCTCCCTGCCCTGGCGCTCCACGGTCAGCTCCAGGCGGTCGCCGGGGCGGTGGGCGCGGGTCTTGACGATGAGTTCCTCACCGGAGTGCACGCGCCGGCCGTCGACCTCGGTGATCACGTCCCCGGCCTCGAGGCCGGCGTCGGCACCGGGTCCGCCCGCGGTGACCGGGGGGCCGCCGTCGCTGCCCTGCGTGCCGACGCAGGCGCCGTCGCCGGTGTAGCCCATGTCGAGGGTGATGCCGATGACCGGGTGTGTCGCCCGGCCCGTGTTGATCAGCTCCTCGGCGACGCGCTTGCCCTGGTTGATGGGGATGGCGAAGCCCAGTCCTATGGAGCCGGCCTGGCCGCCGTCGGACTCGGCGGCGCCGCTGTCGGCGGACCGGATGGCCGAGTTGATGCCGATGGCCCGGCCCTGGGCGTCCAGGAGGGGGCCGCCGGAATTGCCGGGGTTGATGGGCGCGTCGGTCTGCAGCGCGTCGACGTACGACACGTCGCTGCCGTCGCTCTCCTCGCCGCCGGCCGTGATGGGCCGCTCCTTGGCGCTGATGATGCCGGAGGTGACCGTGCCGGCCAGGTCGAAGGGGGCGCCGATGGCGACGACGGGGTCACCGACCTGCACGTTGTCGGAGTTGCCGAGCGGCATGGGGGTGAGTCCGTCGACGCCCTTCACCTTGACCACCGCGAGGTCGTATCCGCTGTCGCGGCCGACGACGGTGGCCTCGGCGGTGTCGCCGCTGTTGAAGGTCACGGTGATCTCGCCGCCGTTTCCGGCGGGCTCGACGACGTGGTTGTTGGTGAGGATGTGGCCGCTGCCGTCGAGGACGAATCCGGTGCCGGTGCCCGCGGCGTCGCTGCCGCTCACATGCAGGGTCACCACGCTGGGCAGGGCCCGCGCGGCGATCCCGGCGACGCTGTCCGGGGCCCGGTCGGCCGGTTCCTTCCCGGCCTGCGGCAGTTCCACGGTCCCCATGCCGCCGTGGCGCTCCAGGTAGGCCCCTACGGCGCCGCCGACGCCGCCGGAGACCAGGGCGATCAGCAGGGTGCCGACGACGAGCGTCCGCCGGGCCCGCTTGCGCCGCTGCTCGCGCGTCCCGACGGGGGCGCCGTTCTGCTGGAGGGGGCCGGCGGCTGCCACGGCCCAGGGGTCGTACCGCCGCCAGGGGTCGGGCGCGGGGGTGCCCGGGGGCGGGGCGGCGCCGGGGGGCGGGGACGGCTCGGACGTGCCGGGCGCGGCGGGCGCCCCCGCGGTGGTGGCCGTGGCGGGCGTCAGGGGGGCCGTCACCGGGTGCTGGAGCGGCGGGGCGGGGGGCGGGGCGTCCGCGTAGGCGGGGTCGGGCATCGGGGTGCCGGAGGGCGCCGCAGCCGGCCCTGCGGGCGCCGCCGCGGATGCCGGGGGCGCCGTCGCGCCGTGCACCGGGGCCGTGGTGCCGTGAGCCGGCGTCGTCGCCGGGTGCTGGACCGGCGGTGCGGGGGCCCAGGGGCCGGGCTCGCCGTACGGCGGGGTGCTGTACGGGTCGGGATCGTGCAGGGGCCGGGGGCGCTCGGCGACGGGCGCACAGGCGGGGGTGTCGTCGGCGCGGGGGTCGCCGGGGGCGCCGGCAGCGTCGGTGCCGGGGTCGCGCAGGGCGTCGGCGGCGTCGGTGCCGACGCCTCGGGCATCGGAGGCGCCTGGGTACGCGCTGGTGCCGGCACCCCCCGGGGCATCCGGGCCGGCTACGGCGGCGTCCAGGGCGCCCGGGGCGGCGGCGTGGGCGGCGGTGGCGGCAGCCGCGTCGGCGGTGTCGGTGCCGGGAGTGCCCGGGGCGTCGGTGGTGGTGTGTGGCTCCGGGACCGTGGCGGGGGCGCCGGGGGCGGCGCCGGTGTCCGTCGTCGGTTCGACGGGGCGTGCCGCGGGGCCGTCCAGTTCGTAGTCGCCGCCGTGGTCCCGCTCGCCGGCCGCCCGGGGCGCCTCGGGGCGCTCCAGCGGGAAGTCGCCCCCGTCGGGCTCGGCGTCGGCGGTGTCGTGGGCGGCGCGAGGACGTGCCAGTTCGAAGTCTCCGTCGGAGCCGTCACCGGACGGGCGAGGACGGCTCCACCACTTCGCCTTCGTGGGCTTCCCCTCGTTCATGTTCTCCCCACACCTGGCCGCGGATCGTCGGCTCCAAGGGCTCTGGCGCCATCCCGGATTCAATCAGGTCCGCACGCCGACGCGCAGACCCCGTCAGGGAGCCGGACGGTGGGACGCGGCGGGGAGCGCCGAGGCCCGGGGGGAGGAGAGCGGATCGGGGGCGGGTGCGGTGAACAGACCGGGCGGTTCGACCACGGGCGGCGACGGCCAGGCGGCCAGGGCGAGCGGCGGTACCGCGTCCAGCGGCCGTATCAGCGGGGACACAGCGACCGTGCCGACCGTGATCGGGGTGGTCAGCGCCCGTACGGCCTGTTGCCGCGGGTCGGCGGCCGCGGGGGGCGGCAGGCCGGGCAGCAGCGGCGCGGAGACATCGGTCGGGGCCACGGGGGTCTCGCCGAGCGCCCGCTGGCCCTGGGCCTGTCCGAGCAGCGGACCGACCGCACGGCGGCGCTGGCTCTCAGGGGTCTTGGCCGTTCCCGCGCCCTGGGTGCCCAGCGGCGTCACGTTGCTGCCGGCGCCGGAACCCCGGGCCTCCGTGGTGGTGTCGGGTGTGCCGAGGGTGACACCGCCCAGCGCGATCGCGGCCAGCGACACCGCTCCCGCGGCGACGAACGCGAACCGCATGCCGCGCGAGGCCGACCGCTCCGACTCGTGCCGGCTCACGTCATGGATCCGGAAGCCCCGGTCCGCCGACGAGGAGGGCAGCAGGGAGGAGTGCGGGCGGGCGGGAACGTAACCGAACTCGAACTTCCCGGGCATGCCGGGCATCGGATCGGAGAACCTCCCGCCGCTCAGCGGCGAGCCGTGGCCGTCCCCGTCGCCGCCGCCCGGAAGCCCTTGGAGGCGGGCCAGGAAGCTCTCGGACGGGGCCGGTGGGGCGGCGGCCGCGAAGACGTTCTTCAGACGGCGCTGCGCGTCGACCTCCGCCTTGCACTTCGGGCAGGTCGCCACGTGCGCCAGCACGCGCTCACGCGCGTCATGACCGAGCTCCCCGTCCACCAGGGCGGAGAGTCGGTCTCCCAGGTGCTGCTCCGCGAGGTGTCCCTCCGGTTCCGGCCGTGACCCACTCACGCGCTCGTGCCCCCTCCTCCCAGTGCGGGAACACGGGCCACGAAGGAGCGGCGCTCGGCGCGGGCCTGGGGGGAACGGTGCGCGAGGGCCTTGCGCAGCTGGGAGCGGCCACGGTGGATGCGGGAGCGGACGGTGCCGAGCTTGACGCCGAGGGTCGCGGCGATCTCCTCGTACGACAGTCCCTCGATGTCGCACAGGACGACGGCGGCGCGGAACTCGGGCGCGAGGGTGTCCAGCGCCTGCTGGACGTCCGCGTCGAAGTGGGCGTCGTGGAAGACCTGCTGCGGGGTGGGCTCCTTGCTGGGCAGCCGCTCGGCCGCGTCGTCGCCGAGCGCGTCGAAGCGGATGCGCTGCTTGCGGCGCACCATGTCCAGGAACAGGTTGGTGGTGATGCGGTGCAGCCAGCCCTCGAAGGTGCCCGGCGTGTAGGTCGACAGGGACCGGAAGACGCGGACGAAGACCTCCTGGGTGAGGTCCTCGGCGTCGTGCTGGTTGCCGGTGAGGCGGTAGGCGAGGCGGTAGACCCGGCCGCTGTGTGTGCTGACGATCTCCTCCCAGGTGGGCGGAGTCCACGCCTGCCCGTCCGCGTCGCTGGTGAAGGTCGCGGTCTGGGTGTGTCCTGAGGCAGGACCAGTGGCGTGGCTGTGGTCAGCAGCGGTGTCGTTCACGGATTTCGGCCTGCCCGCCGATCCGAGAAAGCGCCGCAGCACTCCTCCCCGATCCACAGGTACGGCCGCACCTCCCCTGTCGGCTCTGGTGGTGTCCAGTGGAGCCCCTACCATAGCCACCTCGCCCGTTAGCTCCGGATAAGCGGTTTTACGAGAATTTGATCTGAGCTGGTACCGCTCGTACGGCTGCGTCAGCACTTGCTCGGTGCCCCTGCCCATCCGCTGCCCCCCGTCGCCGTACCGGCCGCTTCGCCGTGTCTTCCCGTACCCCTTCAAACGACCGGTCCCATCTGCGGGTTCCCGACGCCAACGGATACAGTCACGCCGAGGCAACGACGGGGACAGGAGAGGGTCATTACCGGCAACCGGCAGACGAGCTGGGCGTTCGCCGACGCCTATGTCGCCGAGGACGACGCGCTGCGCTGGGCGCGCGACCGGGCCTGCGAGGCGGGCCTGCGCTCGGTGACGCCCGGCACCGGGTCGGCGCTCGGGTTGCTCGCCGCCGCCGTGGACGCCAAGGCGGTCGCGGAGATCGGTACCGGCTGCGGCGTGTCGGGGATCCATCTGCTGCAGGGCATGCGGCCGGACGGGGTCCTGACCACCGTCGACCCGGAGCCGGAGCACCAGCAGTTCGCCCGGCAGGCCTTCCGGGCCGCGGGCTTCGCCAGCAACAGGGCCCGCTTCATCCCGGGCCGCGCCCTGGACGTCCTGCCCCGGCTGGCGGACGCCGGCTACGACCTCGTCTTCTGCGACGGCGACCGGCTGGAGTACCTGGACTACCTCGCCGAATCGTTGCGCCTGCTGCGCCCGGGGGGCCTCGTCGCGTTCGAGGGCGTCTTCGGCACCGGCAGGACGATCGACTCCGGACCGCAGCCCACCGAGGTGCTGCGGCTGCGGGAGGTGCTGCGCGCGGTGCGCGAGAGCCAGGAACTGGTGCCGTCATTGCTGCCGGTGGGCGACGGGCTGCTGTGCGCGGTGAAGCGGTAGCCCGGCAGGGAGAAGCAGTGCCGGGCGCAGGAAAACGTTATGAAACCGTCCGGGAGAAACCCGGAAAGCCGGAGAAAAACCGGGAAATCAATCGCCCCGGCACCAGGTACGGCACCGGGGCGACTGAACGGGTATGGTCGCTTGCGCGTCAGCCGACGACCTTCTTGAGGGCGTCGCCGAGCGCGTCGGCCTCGTCGGGGGTCAGCTCGACGACGAGTCGACCGCCGCCTTCGAGCGGAACGCGCATGACGATGCCCCGCCCCTCCTTGGTCACCTCGAGCGGGCCATCGCCCGTCCGCGGCTTCATGGCCGCCATGCTCGTTCCCCTTCCTGATACCAGCTCACCGTCACCGCCGACGGCCCGTGAGGGCACGCGCAGTCCGGCGTGGACGCGCGACACCGGCATCGAACACATTGCTTCCCAGCCATTATCCCGCATCCCAGGACCCGATGACCAACATCGGTCGGCATCGCTTGGGCAACGCGCGCGAGCAAAACCACTCAATTCGGCGATGTGACTGCGATACTGCGCGCCCCGACCCACTCCCGCCGAATGGATACGGACCGGAATTCTTTGACGGAGGTCACACCCCCGCGGCGGTCCGCCGCCGGTGATCTCCGTCATGCTGTCCTGCAGACACAAGCCGCGACGCGGAGGGGATACCCATGGCCGACACCGTGCTCTACGAGGTGAGCGACGGGCTCGCGACGATCACGCTGAACCGCCCCGAGGCGATGAACGCGCTGAACATCGAGACCAAGGTCGCGCTCCGGGACGTGGTGCGGTCCGCCGCGGCGGACGACGCCGTACGGGCAGTGCTGCTGACGGCGGCCGGGGAGCGGGCGTTCTGCGTCGGCCAGGACCTCAAGGAACACATCGGGCTGCTGGCCGCCGACCGGGAGACCGGCGAGGGCCGGACCATGAGCACGGTCCGCGAGCACTACAACCCGATCGTGCGGGCGCTGGCCGAGGCGCCCAAGCCGGTGGTCGCCGCCGTGAACGGGGTGGCGGCCGGGGCGGGCTTCGGTTTCGCGCTCGCCGCGGACTACCGGATCGTCGCGGAGACGGCGGCGTTCAACACGTCGTTCGCGGGCGTCGCGCTGACCGCCGACTCGGGCGTCTCCTGGACGCTGCCACGCGTCGTCGGCCCCGGGCGCGCCGCCGACCTGCTGCTGTTCCCGCGCAGCATCAAGGCCCAGGAGGCGTACGAGCTCGGCATCGCCAACCGGGTCGTCCCGGCCGCCGACCTGCGCGCGGAGGCCGAGCGGACGGCACGGGCCCTGGCCGAGGGGCCGACGGTGGCCTACGCGGCGCTGAAGGAGGCGATGGCGTACGGGCTGACGCACTCGCTCTCCGAGACGCTGGAGAAGGAGGACGAGCTGCAGGCGCGCGCGGGGTCGTCGCAGGACCACGGGATCGCGGTGCAGGCGTTCGTCGACAAGAAGAAGCCGGTGTACCTGGGGCGCTGAGCCGGGCGCGAGCGGGCGGTGCGGTCGCGGTCCGCGCCGCTCACGCCCGCCGGGCCACGCAGTCCGCCAGGTGGTCGTCGACCAGTCCGCACGCCTGCATCAGCGCGTACGCCGTCGTGGGGCCGACGAAGCGCAGGCCCCGCTTCTTCAGGGCCTTCGACAGGGCCGTCGACTCCGGGGTGACGGCCGGGACGTCGGCGAGGGTCTTGGGCACCGGGCGGCCGTCCGGGTCGGGGGCGTGGGACCAGATCAGGTCGTCCAGCTCGCCGGGGGCCCACTCGGTCAGCACGCGCGCGTTGGCGAGGGTCGCGTCGATCTTGGCGCGGTTGCGGATGATGCCCGGGTCGGCGAGCAGCCGCTCGCGGTCCTCGTCGGTGAACTCCGCGACCGCGGCGATCTCGAAGTCCGCGAAGGCGGCACGGAAGCCGGAGCGGCGGCGCAGGATGGTGATCCAGGACAGGCCCGACTGGAAGGCCTCCAGGCTGAGCCGCTCGAACAGGGCGTCGTCGCCGTGGACCGGGCGGCCCCATTCCTCGTCGTGGTACGTCACGTAGTCCGCGGTGGACAGGGCCCAGGGGCAGCGCGGCGCGCCGTCCGGACCGGTGACGGCCTCACCGGCGCTCACTGCTGCTCCTCCTGGGCCGGCTTCTCCATGGTGACGTGGTGGGCGGCGGCCCGGGCGCCCGCGAGCGCGGACTCCAGGTCGGCGATGCGGGCGTCGCGCTCGGAGAGCTCGGCGCCGAGCCGGCCGAGGGCGTCGTCGACGTCCGCCATGCGGTAGCCGCGGACGACGAGCGGGAAGCGGAGCCGTTCCACGTCCGCGCGGGCCACCGGGCGGTCCGGGGGCAGGGAGTCCCGCAGCTGCTCGGGCGCGGCCTCGGGCAACGGCCCGCTGTCGCCGCCGCTCACCACGGCGAGCGTCACCGCGGCGACCACGACGGCGAGCGCGACGACGAGGAAGAGGAACATGACCATCGCTGGGCCCCCATGGTCGGCTGGTTGGATCGGAGTCGTTGTGTCGGGTCCGATCGTGCCATGCGAGTCTGACAGTCGGGATCGCAGGCGGTGATCGCAGGCGGTCGAAGGACGCGGGCGGACGCCGAAGAGCGGGACGTCGGAGCCGGAGCGGGACGTGAGGGACGGTATGGACGAGGAGATGTCGCAGGGGATGCTCAGGCTGGGCAGGCGTGAGTTCGCGCCGCACGAGCCGGTGATCATGGCGATCGTGAACCGGACCCCGGACTCCTTCTACGACCAGGGCGCCACCTTCCGCGACGAGCCGGCCCTCGCGCGCGTGGAGCAGGCCGTGGCCGAAGGGGCCGCGATCATCGACATCGGCGGGGTGAAGGCCGGACCCGGGGACGAGGTGTCGGCGGCGGAGGAGGCGCGGCGGACCGTGGGCTTCGTCGCGGAGGTGCGGCGGCGGTTCCCGGACGTCGTGATCAGCGTGGACACCTGGCGGCACGAGGTCGGCGAGGCCGTGTGCGAGGCGGGGGCGGACCTGCTGAACGACGCGTGGGGCGGTGTCGACCCGAAGCTCGCGGAGGTCGCGGCGCGGTACGGGGTGGGGCTGGTGTGCACGCACGCCGGTGGCGCCGAGCCGCGGACGCGGCCGCACCGGGTGACGTACGACGACGTCATGGCCGACATCCTCGGCGTGACGGTGGGGCTGGCCGAGCGGGCGGTGGCGCTGGGGGTGCCGCGGGAGTCGGTGCTGATCGATCCGGGGCACGACTTCGGGAAGAACACGCGGCACAGCCTGGAGGCGACGCGGCGGCTCGGGGAGATGGTGGAGACGGGGTGGCCGGTGCTGGTGTCCCTGTCCAACAAGGACTTCGTCGGGGAGACGCTGGACCGGCCGGTGAAGGAACGGGTGCTGGGGACGCTGGCGACGACGGCGGTGTCGGCGTGGCTGGGGGCGCGGGTGTACCGGGTGCACGAGGTGGCGGAGACGCGGCAGGTGCTGGACATGGTGGCGACGATCGCCGGCCACCGGGCACCTGCGGTGGCTCGGCGGGGGTTGGCGTAGGGGCGTAGGCGGCGCGTGGGGCGGCGTGGGGGTCTTCCCGCCCCCGCCGCCCTTACCCATTCCCGTCCCCAGGGGCTTCGCCCCTTCGACCCCACCAGGGGCTCCGCCACTGGCCCCCGGCGGGGCCCGCGTCCCCTGCATCCCTGCCGGGCCCGCGTCCCCTGCACCCCTGCCGGGCTCGGCACGGTGAGCGCTAGCGGCCTGCCTCCTTGGAGACCAGGGCGACCGCCTCGTCCACGTCGTCCGTGACGTGGAACAGGAGCAGGTCCTTCTCCGCCGCCTTGCCCTGGGCGACCAGGGTGCCCCGGAGCCAGTCGACCAGGCCGCCCCAGTACTCGGAGCCGAAGAGGACGATGGGGAAGCGGGTGACCTTCTGGGTCTGCACCAGGGTGAGCGCCTCGAAGAGTTCGTCGAGGGTGCCGAGACCGCCGGGCAGGACCACGAAACCCTGGGCGTACTTCACGAACATCATCTTGCGGACGAAGAAGTAACGGAAGTTCAGCCCGATGTCGACGTACGGGTTGAGGCCCTGCTCGAAGGGCAGCTCGATGCCGAGGCCGACCGAGATGCCCTTCGCCTCCAGCGCGCCCTTGTTGGCCGCCTCCATCGCCCCCGGCCCACCGCCGGTGATGACCGCGAAGCCCGCGTCGACCAGGCCGCGGCCCAGCTGGACGCCGGCGTCGTACTCCGGCGAGTCGACGGGCGTGCGGGCGGAGCCGAAGACGCTGATCGCGGGCGGGAGTTCGGCGAGCGTGCCGAAGCCCTCGATGAACTCCGACTGGATCCGCAGGACGCGCCAGGGGTCGGTGTGGACCCAGTCCGTGGGGGCACGCTCGTCCAGCAGGCGCTGGTCCGTGGTGCTCTCCTGGACCTGGCCCCGCCGTCGGAGGACCGGGCCCAGGCGCTGTTCCTCCGGCGGCTGCTTCTTGCCCTCGGGGTTGCCTGTAGGCATGTGCGCTCCCTCCGTTTGCAGGTGGTTCCACCTCAGCGTAGATCGACGCGGGTTACGTACGGGGGACCTCAGCATGTCCGGCACGCAGCGGCGTAAACCCGGACCGGATCATGCCGTCAGCCAGGACCGCAGCCGCTCCTCCCCCGCGAGGATCTTCGCCGTCTCGACCCGCTCGTCCCGCTTGTGCGCCAAGTGGGGGTTGCCCGGGCCGTAGTTGACCGCCGGGACGCCGAGCGCGGAGAAGCGCGACACGTCCGTCCAGCCGTACTTGGGCTGCGGGGTGCCGCCGACCGCCTCGATGAAGGCCGCCGCGGCGGGGTGGGACAGTCCCGGCAGGGCCGCGCCGCTGTGGTCGTCGACCACGAACTCCGCGACCCCGCAGTCCGCGAAGACCTCGCGGACGTGGGCGAGGGCGTCCTCGGGGCTGCGGTCCGGGGCGTAGCGGAAGTTGACGGTGACCACGCACTCGTCGGGGATGACGTTGCCCGCGACCCCACCCGTGATGCCGACCGCGTTCAGGCCCTCGCGGTACTCCAGGCCGTCGATCACCGGGTGGCGCGGCTCGTACGCGGCCAGGCGCGCGAGGATCGGGGCGGCCGCGTGGATGGCGTTGGAGCCCATCCAGCTCCGCGCGGAGTGCGCGCGCTCCCCCGTCGTCCTCAGCAGCACCCGCAGAGTGCCCTGGCAGCCGCCCTCCACCTGGCCGTCCGACGGCTCCAGGAGCACCGCGAAGTCGCCCTCCAGCCACTCGGGGTGCGCCTCGGCCACGTGCTTCAGGCCGTTCAGCTCGGCGGCGACCTCCTCGTTGTCGTAGAAGACGAAGGTCAGGTCGCGGTTGGGGGCCGGGACCGTGGCCGCGATGCGCAGCTGCACGGCGACGCCCGCCTTCATGTCGCAGGTGCCGCACCCCCACAGGACCCCGTCCTCGTCCAGCCGGGAGGGGACGTTGCCGGCGATCGGCACGGTGTCGATGTGCCCGGCGAGGATCACGCGCTCCGACCGGCCCAGGTCCGTGCGGGCCACGACGTTGTTGCCGTACCGGTCGACCGTCAGGTGCGGCAGGGCGCGCAGCGCGCTCTCGATCGCGTCCGCCAGGGGCTTCTCGGAGCCGCTCTCGGAGGGGAAGTCGACGAGCCGCGCGGTGAGCTCCGCGGCGTCCAGCGTGAGGTCAAGCGGGGTATCGGCCATGCCGTCGACCCTACCCGCCGGGTCGTGGGCGGCGTCCTCGCGCATCATCCGCACCCGCCGCACCAGAAGCCCTACTCTCCAGTACCTTGTACGCGTGTCTGAGCCGTCCTCCACCCGCAAACGCCGCGGCCGCCTCCTCCGTACCGGGGCTGCCTTCGTGGTCCTGCTCGCGGTCGCCGGTTACCTCACGGTCCAGTACGTCACCGGCGGCGCGCCGGGCTGCAAGGTCGTCTCGGGCGACGACGACCGAGCGGTCTACGAGTTCACGCCGGAGCAGGCGGTGAACGCGGCGACGATCACCGCCGTGGGCACCGCGCGCGACCTGCCCGAACGGGCGGTGACGATCGCCCTGGCGACCGCGCTCCAGGAGTCCGCGCTGCGCAACATCGACTACGGCGACCGCGACTCGCTCGGCCTGTTCCAGCAGCGGCCCTCGCAGGGCTGGGGCACCGAGAAGGAGATCATGGACCCGGCGTACTCGGCGGGCATGTTCTACGACCACCTGGTCGAGGTGCCCGGCTACACCCGTCTGCCCCTGACGGTCGCCGCGCAGCGCGTGCAGCGCAGCGGCTTCCCCGACGCGTACGCCAAGCACGAGCCGGACGCGACGCTGCTGGCGGCGGCCCTGACCGGGCGGTCCGCGGCGACGCTGACCTGCGAAGGGCGTCCCGGCGCGCACCGGGCCGAGGGGCCGGACGCGGTACGTGCGGCGCTCGTGCGGGACTTCGGACGCGATGTGCTCCAGCCGGCCGGCGCGGAGGTGGGCACCTCGACGGAGCCCGGTCCCGCGGCGTCCCCGGGCGCCCGGGGCGGCTCCGACGGGCGGACCGTGACCCTGCCCGTGGGCGACGGCCACGGGTCGGGCACGGACCGCAGCGCCGAGCGGCGCGGCTGGCAGCTGGCGCACTGGGCGGTGGCCAACGCGTCCGCGCTGCGCATCGAGCGGGTCACCTACGCCGGCCGGCAGTGGACCGCCGGGAACACCGACAGCAAGTGGTACGCGACGGACCATGCCGGCACCCACGGTGCGGAACAGGGCACGCGTTCGGTCCGGATCACGTCCGCGCGGTAGTGCGAGCCGTCACCCGCGAGAGGTAGCCGCACCGGCACGAAGTCGACGGGGTGCGCAGGTTTTCGCGTCGTCACCCCCGAATCTCCCGGAACCCGGGAAAGCAAAGAGCTGTAAGGATTCAGCAAGCTTTCCGGGGGGAGCCCATTTGCCCGCTTTTCTGTGCAACCGATAATGCGACGCATTGCCAACTCTTTACGTTGTGCCGCCGCAACCTTCGCGGGCTTCGAGCGGTAGTCACTGCGTCCGAGCCCGGCGATCACCCGCCGGGCGAGGTCGGAACCTCATCGTTGACTTCCGTCGAAGGAGCATCATGTCCCTCCCCCTGACCCGCCGGATCGCCCGTGCCGCGCTGCTCGTCGCTGCGGGAGCGGCTGCCGGGGTCGGTGCGGCCGGCTCCGCCAGTGCGGCTCCCGAACTGCCGGCCACCCCGAACCTCGGCGGGCTGACCGCGCTGGACGGGGCGAACGTCGGCAAGGCTGTCGACGGCGCCGCGCAGGACACCACCAAGGTCGCGGGTGACACCGGCGGCAAGGCCGTCAAGAAGGCCGTGCCGGCCGCTGGCAAGACCGGTGGTTCGGTCGTCAAGAAGGCCACGCCCGTGGCGCAGAAGACCGCCGGTGGCGCGGCGGACGCCGCCGGTGGCGTCGTCGGTGACACCGCCTCGACGGCCACGAAGGGCGGGCTGCCGGCGGGTGCCGCGCTGCCGGTGCAGGGGCTGCCGGTGCGCTGACGGTCGGCCGACGCCGCCCGTTGCAGCGACGGGGTCCGGGGTTCGCTCCCGGGCCCCGTCGCTTTGTCGCGCTACAGGCGGGAGACAGCCGCCGCCACACGGGCGTCCGTGGCGGTGAAGGCGACGCGGACGAAGTTCCTGCCGGCCGGGCCGTAGAAGTCGCCCGGGGCCACGAGGATGCCGCGTTCGGCCAGGTGGGCGACCGTGTCCCAGCAGGACTCGTCGCGGGTGGCCCACAGGTAGAGGCTGGCCTCGCTGTGCTCGATGCGGAAGCCGTGGCCGAGGAGCGCCTCGCGCAGGGCCGCGCGGCGGGCCGCGTACCGCTCGCGCTGGACGCGGACGTGTTCGTCGTCGCCGAGGGCCGCCACCACGGCCGCCTGCGTCGGCGCCGAGGTCATCATGCCGCCGTGCTTGCGGATCTCCAGGAGCGGGCCCAGGACGGCCGGGTCGCCGGCCAGGAAGGCCGCGCGGTAGCCCGCGAGGTTGGACCGCTTGGAGAGGGAGTGGACGGCGACGAGGCCGTCGTACGAGCCGCCGTTGACGTCCGGGTGCAGCACGGAGACCGGGTCGGCCTCCCAGCCCAGCTCGAGGTAGCACTCGTCGGAGACGACGAGGATGCCGTGCTCGCGGGCCCAGGCGACGATCCGGGTCAGCTCGGCCTGCGAAAGGACCTTGCCGGTCGGGTTGGACGGGGAATTGAGCCAGAGGAGCTTCAGCCCCGCCGGGTCCAGCTCGGTCGGGTCGTCGTACGCCTCGTACTCCGCGCGGGCCAGGCGCGCGCCGACCTCGTACGTCGGGTAGGCGAGGCGCGGGAAGGCCACGCGGTCGCCGGGGCCGAGGCCCAGCTGGGTCGGGAGCCAGGCGACGAGTTCCTTGGAGCCGACGATCGGCAGGACGTGGCGGTGGGTGACGTCACGGGCGCCGAGGCGGCGCTCGACCCAGCCGGTGATCGCGTCGCGCAGTGCCGGGGTGCCCCAGACGGTCGGGTAGCCCGGGGAGTCCGCCGCGTCGATCAGGGCCTTCTGGATCAGCTCGGGGACCGGGTCGACCGGGGTGCCGACGGAGAGGTCGACGATGCCGTCCGGGTGCGCGGCGGCCGTCTTCTTGTACGGCTCCAGCTTGTCCCAGGGGAAGGTGGGCAAGCGGTCGGAGACTGCGGACACGTTACTGGCTCACTTTCGTCGTGGGCGCCCGGTACGGCAAACGCCTCGGTCCCGTGCGGCGCCGATCGGAGTGACCGGGCCGTACGGGACCGAGGCGGCGCGCGTGCGGGCCGCCGTTACTGGTTCTGCGGCGGCAGCGCGGCGACGAAGGGGTGGTCGCGCTCGATCAGACCCAGCTTGCTGGCGCCGCCGGGCGAGCCGAGCTCGTCGAAGAACTCGACGTTCGCCTTGTAGTAGTCCTTCCACTCCTCCGGAGTGTCGTCCTCGTAGAAGATCGCCTCGACCGGGCAGACCGGCTCACAGGCACCACAGTCGACGCATTCGTCCGGGTGGATGTACAAGGACCGCTGGCCCTCGTAGATGCAGTCGACCGGGCACTCCTCGATGCACGCCTTGTCCTTCACGTCGACACAAGGCTGCGCGATGACGTAGGTCACGCTGTCGTTCCTCCTCGATAGGGCGCTGGCGGGCCTCCTCAGGCTCCGCCGCCTGGCGCGCGGGAGCGCGGCGTCGTCGATGCCCGCCCCTAGTATCTCCGTTCTTGGGCTTGATCCGAACAGGAGGGGTGGACCGACCCGTGGAAATCTCTGCCGCCGGCCGACTCGAGGTCCGCATTACGGCCGCTGACGTGGGCAAACGAGTCTCCGTTCGGTGCTTGAGCGAACCTGGTGTCGCAGGTGAGAAGTTCACCGACACGGTCGGCGTTCTCACATCATGGGACAACGGTGTGCTGCTGATCACACGCAAGAGTGGCGAGTCGGTCCGGATCCCGGAATCCACGCTGGTCGCGGGCAAGGTCGTGCCGTCCGCCCCGGCGCGTCGGCGCGGTCCCGCGGCGTCCTACTACGAGGAGCTGGCGCGGGTCGCCGCGAGGGCCTGGCCGCCGGTGGAGAGCGAGTGGCTCGGTGAGTGGGAGCTGCGGGCCGCCGCCGGGTTCACGCGGCGGGCCAACTCCGTGCTGCCGCTCGGCGATCCGGGGATGCCCCTCGACGACGCGCTGACCGCCGTACGCCGCTGGTACGGCGCGCGTGGACTGCCCGCGTACGTCCAGACCGCCACCGGCGCCGAGGGCACGCAGGAGCTGCTGTGCGCGGAGCTGGAGCGGCGGGGCTGGGTGCGGGAGGTGACGGCCGAGGTGTGGACCGGCGGGCTGGCGCCGGTCGCCGACCGGGCCGAGGGGACCGGTGTGGTGCTGTCCCGGGAGGCCGACGAGGCGTGGCTGTCGCGGTATCGGCGCAAGGGTGTGAGTGACGTGGCGCTGCGGGTACTGGGCTCGGGGTCCCCCCGCGCGAGCGAAGCGGAGCGTGGAGGAGGGCCGTCGGTGTGGTTCGCGACGGTGCCCGGTGCGCAGGCGCCGGCCGCGATCGGGCGGTGCGTCGTGGACGGACGGTGGGCCTCCTTCGCGGCCGTCGAGGTCGATCCCGGGCAGCGGCGACGAGGGCTCGCCACCGAGGTCATGGCCGCGCTGGCCCGGCGGGCGCTCGACGAGGGCGCCTCGGCGGCGTGGCTGCAGGTCGAGACGGACAACGCGGGGGCGCGGGCGCTGTACGCCGGGATGGGGTTCTCGGCGCACCACGCCTACCACCACTACCGCGCGCCCGAAGACGCCGCCGGGACGGGGCGGGGCTGAGTGCCGCCCCTGTGTCGTTCGTCGTTCGCTGACCGCCGTGAGAGGGCACGAGCCTGATATGCGTCACCTCCCCCATCCGCCGTCGCCCGAGCGTTCCGCCGAGGTGCGGCGTCGGTTCGCCGAAGAGGCGCGGTCCGAGCGGCCCGATCTGTCGACGCTGTGCCTCCTGGTGGGCGCCGTGGCGGACGGAGGGCTGGACGAGGCGGGTCTGGACGCCGCGCAGATGGAGCTCGACCGGCTGGCCGGGCAGGTGCCGTTCCGGCCGGGTTCGCCGCGGGCCTGGGCGGTCGCGCTGCGGGACCTGCTGGGCGAGCGGTACGGGTTCCACGGGGCCGCGGCGGACTACCGGCGCCTGGAGTCGTCGCTGCTGCACGAGGTGCTGCGGCGCCGGCGGGGGCTGCCGATCCTGCTGTCGGTGGTGTGGCTGGAGGTGGCCCGGCGTGCGGGGGCTCCGGTGTACGGGGTCGCGCTGCCGGGGCATTTCGTGGTCGGGTTCGGGCCGGAGGGGGAGCGGGTGCTCGCCGATCCGTTCGACGGGGGGCGGGTGCTCAGCGGGAACGACGCGGAGGTGCTGGTGGCGGGGGCGACGGGGGCGGGGCTGCATCCGTCGATGCTGGAGCCTGCGGCGCCCTTGGACGTGGTGACGCGGATCCTGAACAACGTCCGGGCGTGGGCGGCGGCTCGTCCGGAGCGGTCGGACGTGGGGCTGTGGGCGATCGACCTGGCGTTGCTGTTGCCGTCGCATGCGGCGCGGTTGCGGTACGAGCGGGCGCAGTTGCTGGTGCAGCGGGGGGAGTTCGTGGCGGGGGCGGTGGAGTTGGACGCGTATGCCGACGTGGTCGGGGCGGTGGACGAGGGGGCGGCGGAGCTCGTGCGGGGGGAGGCGCGGGCGGCGAGGGCGTTGCTGAACTGAACGCCGGTCCGGCGAGGGCGGGGGGTGCGCGGCCCGGCGTTGCGGGGTGCCGCCTGCGCCCATCCGTGCCGCCCCGAGCTGGGCGCGGGTGGGTGTTACAGCCAGCCCTTCTCCCTCGCTATGCGGACCGCCTCCGCCCTGTTGCGGGCCGTCAGTTTCTGGATGGCTGTGGAGAGGTAGTTGCGGACCGTGCCCTGGGAGAGGTGGAGGGCCTCGGCGAGTTCCGCGTTGGTGGAGCCGTCGGACGCGGCGCGCAGGATCTCGCGTTCGCGGTCGGTGAGGGGGTTGGCGCCCTCGGCGAGGGCCGCGGCCGCCAGGGTCGGGTCGATGACCCGCTCGCCCGCCAGGACCTTCCGTACGGCCTGCGCAAGTTGGGCCGCCGGGGCGTCCTTGACCAGGAAGGCGTCCGCGCCGGACTCCATGGCGCTGCGCAGATAGCCGGGTCGGCCGAAGGTGGTGAGGACGATCAGCTTCACCGCCGGGAGTTCGCGGTGCAGCAGGGCCGCCGCCTCGATGCCGGTCGCGCCCGGCATCTCGATGTCCATCAGCGCCACGTCCACGCCGTGCTCGCGGGCGGCCTCCAGTACCTCGTCGCCGCGCGCCACCTGGGCGACGACCTCGATGTCCTCCTCCAGGCCGAGCAGGGCGGCCAGTGCCTCGCGGACCATCGCCTGGTCCTCCGCCAGCAGGACCTTGATCGTGCGGGTCATGCCCCGGATCCTACGTCCGCGACCACGCCGGCCGGGACGCGGGCGACCAGCCGGAATCCGTGCCGGGTCCGGCCGGCCTCCAGCTCGCCGCCGGCCTTCTCCAGGCGCTCGGCGAGTCCGGTCAGGCCGTTGCCGGGGGCGTCCGCGGAGCCGGGGCCGCCGGAGCCGTTGTCCTCCACCGACAGCTCGAGCACCTGCCCGTCCAGGGTCTGGCGCCGGAGCAGCTCCACCGTGCAGCGCCGGGCGCCGCTGTGCCGTACGACGTTGGTGACCGCCTCGCGCAGGGCCCAGGCGAGCGCCGACTCGGACTCCTCGGGGACCCCGGTGAGGTCGGGTTCGGCGGGCAGCTCGGGGTCCACGCCGGCGGCCGTCAGCGCCACCTGGACCCCGGCGAGTTCCGAGGTCAGACGGGCGCGACGGTAGCCGGTGACGGCCTCACGGACGTCGACGAGGGCCTGGCGGCTGACCTGCTCGATGTCGGCGACCTGCTGGGCGGCCTTGTCCGGGTGGCCGGGAAGCATGCGGCCGGCCAGTTCGCTCTTCAGCGTGATCAGGGACAGCGAGTGCCCGAGCAGGTCGTGCAGGTCGCGGGCGAGCCGCAGCCGCTCCTCGTTGGCGGCGAGGTGGGCGACGGTGGCGCGGGCCTCGCGCAGCGCGATCGTCGTCCGGATCAGCTCGCGTACGCCGGTCATGGCGAAGCCGCCCAGCAGCGCCGGGACGAGCAGACCGCCGAGGAAGCTCCTGGCGTCCGGCACGACGAACGCCAGGACCGTCATCAGCGCGGACGCGCCGGGAACCGTCCAGCGGGCCAGACGCAGCGGCAGGGCGGCGCCGGAGGCGATGGAGACGTACACGAACAGGACCAGCCACTCCCGGCCCAGGGTGAGGGCGAGCAGCGTCGACTCGGCCGCAAGGACGGCGAGGGAGCCGAGGACCACGTCGGTGCGGTCACCGCGTCCGGTGCGGAAGAGCAGCAGCATGTACCAGACGACGAATCCGACGAGGCCCGCCCAGCCGACGATCCGCGCGCCCGTGCTGTGGCCGCCGTTCAGCAGGTCGACGACGGGGGCGCTCAGGTAGACCAGCCAGATGCCGGCCCACAGCGACTTGATGACCTTCTGCCTGAGGTTCTCCGGGCGTTGCCCGATGCCGACGCCGCTCACGCCTTCAGCGTGTCCTTCCGGTACAGCCACGCCGCGCCGCCCGTGAACAGGACGAACGAGACGGCGAGGACGGCGAGATCCTGTGCGTGCGGGGCGTGCCTCTGTTCGATCGCCTGCCCCAGGGCAGCGTACGCGTGCGTGGGCAGCCATTCGGCGATGTTCCGCAGCCAGCCCGGGAAGGTGGTCGTGGGCATCCACAGGCCGCCGAGCATGGACAGGCCGAAGTACACGATCATCGTGATGGGGCGGACCGCGTCCCCGGTCGCCAGGTATCCGATGGCGACGCCGAGGGCGGCGAAGACCAGACTGCCCGCCCAGATCGCGCCGGTCAGGGCGAGCCACTGCCAGGCGTCCAGGCGTACGTCCTTCACGGCGGCGGCGACCACGAAGACGATGACGATGGAGGGCAGGCTGACGACGGCGGCGCTCGCGGTCTTGGCGAGGACGTAGCCGCGGCCCGGGAGCGTGGTCAGCCGCAACTGCCGTACCCAGCCGCTCTCGCGTTCCTTGGCGATGCGTTCGCTGTTGCCCATCAGGACGGCGGTCAGGGCGCCGAAGGAGGCCATGGAGACCATGAAGAAGGTCGGCAGGGTCAGGCCGGTGCCGTCGACCTCGGTGGTGGCGTCGGCGCTGCCCGCGATGAGCAGGAACAGGGCCGAGGGGTAGATCACCGAGAAGAACAGGAACTTGCGGTTGCGCAGGGCGCGGGTGAGTTCCAGCTTGATCAGGCTGTTCACGGCTGCTTGGCCTCCTCGGCGGCGGTGATGGCGACGAAGGCCTGCTCGAGTCCGAGGCCGGCGACTTCGAGGTTGCGGGGGTAGAGGCCGAGGCCGTACGCGGCGTGGACGGTGGCGTCGGCGTCGGAGGACTGGATGCGGACGGCCCGGCCGGACACGGTGAGGGACGTCAGGAACGGCAGTGCGCGCAGCGCCTGTTCGTCGATCGCGCCCTCCAGGTCGAAGGAGATCCGGCGGGCGCCGGCCCTGGCCTTGATCTCGGCGGCGGTGCCGTCGGCCAGCAGCCGGCCCCGGTGCAGGACGAGCACCCGGTCGGCGATGGCGTCGGCCTCCTCCAGGTAGTGCGTGGCGAACAGCACCGTGCGGCCCTGGTCGGCCTGTTCGCGCATGGTGGCCCAGAAGGCCTGGCGGGCGGAGACGTCCATGCCGGTGGTGGGCTCGTCCAGGACGATCAGGTCGCTGTCGCCGGCGGTGGCGAGCGCGAAGCGGACACGCTGGGCCTGGCCGCCGGAGAGCTTGTCGACCTTGCGGTCGGCGATCTTCGTGAGGCCGGCCCGGGCCAGGACGTCGGCGACCGGGTAGGCCCTGGGGTGGAGCGCGCAGCCGAGCCGGACCAGTTCGGCGACGGTGATCTCGTCCATCAGCCCGCCGCTCTGCAGCATCGCGCCGACGCGCCCGGCGACGATGGCCTCGCGCGGGCCGGTGCCGAAGACCCGGACGGTGCCCGTGTCGGGCTGCTTGAGGCCGAGCAGCAGGTCGAGCGTGGTCGACTTGCCCGCCCCGTTCGGCCCGAGCAGGGCCACGGTCTCCCCGGGGCGCAGGGTGAGGGTCAGGCCGTCGACGGCGCGGACGTCCCCGTAGCTCTTGGTCACCCGGTCGAACCCGACCGCCTCTGTCGTCGTCATGGCAGCCATCGTGGCCGCCGCGGCCGGGTGCGCGGCAGTGTCGGCGGTCCCGAGTGACGGATGACAGATGTCATGCGGCGAGGGGGTACCCGGTGTCCGCCGGGTACCCCCTCGTCGTGTCGCCGTGCGTCAGCTGGGGTTGGTGTCGATGACCCCGACGCGGTTGCCGGTGCTCTTCAGCGCCGGGCGCAGGGCGCCGATCACGTCCTGGACGGTGACCGGGGTCTTCTGGCCGGTGGCGCGGGTGATGAGCACGCCGTCGAAGGTGTCACCGTACAGCTCCTTCAGGGCGGCCTGGTCGTAGTACTCGACCAGCTTGCCGTTCTGCGGCTTGACGGCGAGGAACTTCCACAGCGACTTGCCGGGGCTGAAGGAGACCGTGTGCGCGGCGTCGGTCCGGACCGTGACCAGGCCGGACATCGCCGGCTCGGCGAACTCCTTCATCATCCGGTCGACCTCGGCGTCGGAGACCGTCGGCCGGCGGTCGGTCGTCGGCACGTTCACCGCGGTGGAGGCGCCGGTCTCCACCTGGGCGCGGTACGCCTGCTCCACCGCGTCGGTCGACTTGGCGACGTCGATGCCCTTGCCCGCCTTGCCGTACACCGGGACGGCCTTGCCGGACTCGAACCTGATCGTGCCCTCGGTCGCCGAGCCGGCGCCGCCCGCCGCGCCCTGGAGGGCGGCGTGCAGCTTCTCCTCGTCGACGGGCATCACCGGGTCGACGACACGGTGGTTGCCGAAGAGCGAGCCGATCACGGAGACCGGGTTGTAGTCGCTCGTCGCCGCCGCGCTGGCCGTGGCCTGGGTGTCGAACTGGAGCCCCGCCTGGTCCGGCTTGAGGGAGACGGTGTCGCCGCCCACCGTGAGCTTCAGCGGCTTGTTCATCCGCGCGCCGAGGGCGTCGTCCAGCTTCTCGACGGCGTCGTCGCGCGTGCCGCCGCCGATGTCGACGCCGAGCACGGTGGTGCCCTTGGGCACGTCGGAGTGGTTCATCAGCAGGCCGGCGCCGTAGGCACCGCCGGCGACGACGATCAGGCCGCCGACGAGCAGCGGGAGCTTCTTGCGGCCCTTCTTCTTGGCGGCCGGCTTGGCGGAGCTCGCCGGGGGCGCGGGGGCCGGCGCGGGCGCCTTCGGCGGCGTGTGCGGGCGCGGGCCGTCGGAGGACGCGCCGGGGAACGGGGTGTTGCGGTCGCCGGGTACGACGGGGATGCCGCTGGTGACCGTATTGCCGGAGACGTTGTCCGGGTTGCCGTAGCGGGCGCCGCCCAGCGGTCCCGGGGCGGGCCGCTGCGGGGTGAGGATCGCGGTGTCGTCGCTCAGCCCGCCACCGGGACCGGGACGGGCGGTGCCGGTGCCGGTGCCGGGCCCCTGGGGTCCGCCCGGTACGCCGAGGGCGCCGCCGGGGTCGCGCGGGCCGGTGGGTGCGGGGCCGCGCTGGGCGTCGGTCCGGCCGGGTACGCCCGGCCCGTCGAGCGGGGGCACCGGCGCAGGACCGTCCCCGGTGACCGGGCCGGTCGTCGGGCCCGCGGGCGCCTGGGGACCGCCGGAAACGGGCCGCCCGTTCTGGCGGTTCTGGCCGCTCTGCTGGTTCTGCGCGTCCAGTCCGTCGAAGACGCTCCGCCCGCCGCGCCCGTCCTCCGGGGACAACGGCAGGCCGTCACGGCCGCGTTCGGCGGTGCCGCTGCCGCCCGGGCGCGCACCGTTCCCGCCGAGCGGTCCGGCCGTCAGCGCCTCGGTCACGTCGAAGGAACCGGTGCCGCCGCCGTGTCCGGGCGCCACGGGTCCGCCGGTCGCGCCGGGCAGGCCGGCGCCGTTGGTGGAACCGGACCGGGAACCACCCGGCACGCTCATGGAGCCGACCACGCCACCGGGGCGGCCACTCCCGCCGCCCGGGCGCGCACCGCCGGCCGTACCGGCGCCCGAGGGCGCCCGACCCGGACCGGCGCTGCCGGCCCCGGAACCACCGGGCAGACCCGCGCCGTTGGTGGAGCCGCCGCCCTGACCGGGTGTGCCCGGCGCGGACTTGCGGGGCGCGAACCAGTCGCTGGTCGGCTTGTCCTCGGCCGGCTGGGCGGGCTCGGCGGGAGACTCGACGGCGCCCGTGGGCGCGGTGGCGCCCGGCTCGGGGTGCTCGGCCGTCTCCGTGTCGGCGGCGGCGCTCTCGGCGTCCGCGACGGGCTTGCGCACGACGACCGGCGGAATGGGCCGCGACCCGGGGATGTTGATCCGGATCCGGGTCGTCAGCGTCGTCTCGGTCTTGCGCTCCTCCGGCCGCGTGGCCGAACGGCCCGCGTCCGCACCGGCGCCGGAAGCCACGGGGGTCCCGTAGGGCGGGGTGCCCGACGGGTACGCGGCTCCACCGCGCCCGTGGGGCCCGGAGGACGGACTGTCAGTTTCACGACTCAAGGCAGGTTCTCCCGGTTGGCTCCGCCGCCCGGCACACCAGAAAGCGGGCGGCTCGGCGGCGCGCACCACCATACTGGCCACTTCTCACGCGTATCCCATGACTGCCGGGGAAACCCGCACCGGACTCGCACGCCCGTGCCACGGCGAAGTAGTACGTCATTTGCCAAGTCGGGCGCCGCCGCCGTCCGGTTGCCGCACCGGCGCGAGGGTGGCGCACATCACAGCGACGGCGATGCCGCCGAGGAGGAAGAGGTAGGAGCCGGCGCCCGCGGCGAAGACGAAGTCGCCCTCCGGGCGGCTGGCGGTGAGCAGCACCACGGCGACCGCCCAGCCGACGGCGGGTGCCACGGCCCCGCCGCGGCGGCCCAGGGCGCGGCCGGCACCGAGGCAGAGTCCGGCCTCGGCGGCCAGGGCGAGCAGCAGCCCGCCCGGGAACCAGGCCGGCTGCACGAGCGCTCCCGCCACGCCGGTCACCGCGCCGAGGACGAAGAGCCCGAGGTAGAGGGCGGCCCGCCCGGGGGACGGCGGTCGCAGCGGCTGGGCCAGGGCGGGGGCCGTCGGCTCGGTACGCCCGCTCATGACGCCTCCTCGATCCGGATCCCGGCGAACAGGTCGCTCTCGCGCCCGCCGTCGTCACCGGCCCGCTCGCCGCGCACCAGTTCGTAGTACTCGGTGGTGAAGACCGGCTGGGCCAGTTCGTTGGAGAGGACGAAGTACGGCTCGGCCACGGTGATCTGGGTGGCGTGCGCGCGCATGGCCGCGGCCTTGGCGGCGGCGTACGCGGTGCCCTCGGCGCGGATCTCGGTGGTGATCCGCTCGTCGTCCACGACCCCCGGTACGTCCTCGACTCCGGCCGCCTTCTCGAACGTCAGGCCGGGCAGGTCGTCGCGGAGCCGGGCGAAGGCGTCCTCGGCGACGGTGCGCGGCACGCGGTTCCAGTAGACCTTGGCGACCGGGCAGCCCGCCTCGGCCGCCAGCTCGACGGCGCGCATGGCGATGCGGTGGGCCTGGATGTGGTCGGGGTGGCCGTAGCCGCCGTCGGGGTCGTAGGTGACGAGGACCTGGGGCCGCACCTCGCGGATCACCTCGACGAGGAGGGCCGCGGCCTCGTCGAGGTCGGCCTGCCAGAGGCAGCCGGGGTCGTCGTTGTCGGCCAGGCCCATCATCCCCGAGTCGGCGTACCGGCCGGGTCCGCCTAGCAGCCGGAAGTCGTGCACGCCGAGCGCGCGCATCGCCTCGCTCAGCTCGCCCCTGCGATGCCCGCCCAGGGCGGCCCCGGTGAGGTGGGCGAGTCCGGGCGGGATGACCTCGCCGCGCTCGCCGAGGGTGCAGGTCACCAGCGTCACGTGCGCGCCCTCGGCCGCGTACCTGGCCATGGTGGCGCCGTTGTTGATCGACTCGTCGTCCGGGTGCGCGTGCACCAGCAGCAGACGCCGGGCGGGGAGTTCCGTCATGGGGCCACCCTATGAGGCCGAGCGCTCGTCCTCGTCATGCGGGGAGACCGTCCGTGGGGACGGGTCAGGCGCCGGTGCAGGTGCGGGGGCGCGCTCCACAGCGACGCATCAAGGTCTCTGCCGGATAATCCGCCACGGATCGAATGGCCCTACGCTGGCGGACATGACCGCCATGACACCCTCGCGCACCGAACCGGACCTGTCGTTCCTCCTCGACCACACCAGCCACGTCCTGCGCAGCAAGATGGCCGCCGCCCTCGCCGAGATCGGCCTGACCGCCCGCATGCACTGTGTGCTGGTGCACGCCCTGGAGGAGGAGCGCACCCAGATCCAGCTCGCCGAGATCGGTGACATGGACAAAACCACCATGGTGGTGACGGTGGACGCCCTGGAGAAGGCGGGCCTGGCCGAGCGCCGCCCCTCCAGTACGGACCGCCGCGCCCGGATCATCGCCGTCACCGACGAGGGCGCCCGTGTCGCCGCACGGAGCCAGCAGATCGTCGACCGCGTGCACCGCGAAGCCCTGGCCTCGCTCACCGAGGGGGACGCGCAAGCCCTCCTGCGGATCCTCAACCACCTGGTCGACGACGCCCTGGCGAACCCCGTCGAGACCCCGCGCCCGGCCCGCCGCGCACGCCAGCCGAAGTAGGACCGATAAAAATAGTCTGCAACAAAACAATCTGCTACGGTCTCTCCTGTCGCCCCGACTGACAGGAGAGCGCCATGTCTGCCGTATCCGGCCCCGCGCCGTCGCCCGCTCCTCCCGCTTCTCCCCCCGGCCCGCGTACACGCCGGCTCGCCCTCGGAGTCATCGCCACCGGGATGCTGATGATCATCCTCGACGGCTCCATCGTGACCGTGGCGATGCCGGTCATCCAGAGCGACCTGGACTTCACCCCCGCCGGCCTCAGCTGGGTCGTCAACGCCTACCTCATCGCGTTCGGCAGCCTGCTCCTGCTGGCCGGCCGGCTCGGCGACATGATCGGCCGCAAGCGCATGTTCCTGGCCGGCGTCGCCGTCTTCACCGCCGCCTCGCTGCTGGCCGGCGTGGCCACCTCGCCCGCCGCGCTGATCGCCGCCCGCTTCCTCCAGGGCATCGGCAGCGCGATGGCCTCCGCCGTCGGCCTGGGCATCCTCGTGACGCTGTTCACCGAACCCGGGGAGCGCTCCAGGGCCATCGCGGTGTTCAGCTTCACCGGTGCGGCGGGCGCGTCCATCGGCCAGGTCCTCGGCGGGGTCCTCACCGACGCGCTGACCTGGCACTGGATCTTCTTCATCAACCTGCCGATCGGCATCGCCGCCCTCGCGATCGCCGTACGCGTCCTGCCCGGTGACCGCGGTCTCGGCCTCGGGGCGGGCGCGGACGTTCTCGGCGCGGTGCTGGTCACCGCCGGCCTGATGCTCGGCATCTCCACCGTCGTCAAGGCCGAGGAGCACGGCTGGGCCTCGGGGCGCACCCTCGGCCTCGGCGCCCTCGCCGCCGTACTGCTCGCCGCGTTCCTCGTCCGTCAGGCCACCGCGAAGAACCCGCTCATGCCGCTGAGGGTCTTCCGCTCGCGCAGCGTCTCGGGCGCCAACCTGGTCCAGGTCCTGATGGTCGCCGCGCTCTTCTCCTTCCAGATCCTCGTCGCCCTCTACCTGCAGAAGGTGCTCGGGTACGGTGCCGCCGAGACCGGCCTCGCGATGCTCCCGGCAGCCGCCGTCATCGGTGCGGTCTCCCTGGGAGTCTCGGCCCGCCTCAACGCCCGTTTCGGTGAGCGCAACGTCCTGCTGGCGGGCATCGCGCTCCTCGTCGGCGTCCTAGGTCTCCTCGCCCGGGTCCCCGTCCGGGCCGATTACGCCGTCGACCTCCTCCCGGTCATGCTGCTCGCCGCGGGCTTCGGCCTCGCGCTGCCGGCGCTGACCACGCTCGGCATGTCCGGCGCGAGCGAGGAGGACGCCGGTCTCGTGTCCGGCCTGTTCAACACCACCCAGCAGATCGGCATGGCCCTGGGCGTCGCGGTCCTGTCCACCCTGGCCGCCTCCCGCACCGAGAGCCTGACGGCGCACGGCCGGACAGCCGCCGAGGCGCTGACCGGCGGCTACCGCCTCGCCTTCGCGGTGGGCGCAGGACTCCTGATCACCGCGTTCGCCGTCGCCTTCACGATGCTGCGCCGCCCCGGGCGGCAGGCCTCCGAGGAGCCGGCTGCCGGCACACCGCGGCCCGGCCGCTCCGCCGCCGTGTGACCCCGCCCTCGCACCCCGCCCCGACCGACGAAAGGCCGATCCCCATGACCGAGAACACCGCCACCGAGGCCCCGGCCGGCACCACCAGGAACGACGGACCGGCCCCCCGGGCGCTCACCGACCAGGAACTCTCCCGGCTGCTGGGCGGGCAGCGGTTCGGCGTACTGGCGAGCGTCAGGAGCAGCGGCCACCCGCACCTGTCGACCGTCCTCTACGACTGGGACGCCGAGGAACGCGTGCTGCGCGTCTCCTCCACCGCGGACCGCCTCAAGGTCCGCCAACTGCGCCGCGACCCGCACGCCTCACTCCACGTCAACGGCCCGGACGTCTGGTCGTTCGCCGTGGCGGAGGGCGAGGCGGAGATCGTGGACCCGGCGGACGGGGCGGCCCCCGGCGAGCAGCCGCTGCCCGACCGCCGTGTGGTGATCCTCCTGAGGGTCTCCCGGCTGTACGGGACGGCCCTGGACGTCGCCGCCCAGGACTGAGCCGGCCGTCAGAAGTTGATGCTCCCGATCATCCCCGCGATGTTCGACGTCACCTCACTGATCGTGGGGGCGACGGTCGACGAGGCCAGGTAGAAGCCGAGCAGCATGCAGACCACTGCGTGCCCGGCCTTCAGTCCTGACTTCTTGACCAGCAGGAAGACGATGATCGCCAGCAGCACCACCGCCGAAATCGAGAGTGCCACGGCGGCTCACCTCCAAAGAACCCAGGGACATGGGAAGGTCGGACGCGGTCGGACTATCGGAACGCTTCGGTACGCAGGAGCAGATAAATCCACGCAGCGGGCACCCAGTTGATACCCACTATGCGCTAGTGATCATAACTATCCGTACGCGCGCATCGATCGGCGCACGGCCGCACAAGGGGGCGCATGGCCAATATGGTCAGGGCATGACGACCGAGTCCGACTCCTTCCCCAAACGGCACGCCCGCACCCAGCGGTTCACGCTCGGCGCGCCGCGTTCGTTCACCGTGGCACCCGACGGTTCACGGGTCGCCTTCCTGCGCTCCGGTTCCGGTACGGACCGGGCCAACTCCCTGTGGGTCCTCGACGTCGCGGACGGCGGGGAGCGCGTCGCC
Organism: Streptomyces flaveolus; assembly: GCF_044765825.1. Taxonomy (NCBI): domain Bacteria; kingdom Bacillati; phylum Actinomycetota; class Actinomycetes; order Kitasatosporales; family Streptomycetaceae; genus Streptomyces; species Streptomyces flaveolus. The sequence continues at coordinate 341,908 of NZ_JBIWKU010000003.1, forward strand.
GCCGACCCGCGCGCCCTCCTGGGCGGCGCCGAGGAACGCCTGTCGGCCGAGGAGCGGGCGCGGCGCGAGCGCAGCCGCGAGGGCGGCGCCGGCATCGTCGGGTACGCCACCGACGCGGCCGTCGAACTGGCCTCCTTCGCCCTGTCGGGGCGGCTCTTCACGGCCGAGCTGCGCGCGGGGACGGCACGTGAACTCCCCACCCCCGGCCCGGTGATCGACCCGCGCCCCTCCCCCGACGGACGGCACGTCGCCTACGTCGCCCGGGGCACCCTGCGGGTGGTGGGCGCCGAGGGGGACGGGGACAGGGCGCTGGCCGAGCCGGACGCCGAGGGCGTCTCCTACGGGCTCGCCGAGTTCATCGCCGCCGAGGAGATGGGGCGGGCGCGGGGCTTCTGGTGGGGCCCGGAGTCCGACCGGCTGCTGGTCGCGCGGGTGGACGACACGCCGGTCGAGCGGTGGTGGATCTCCGACCCGGCCCACCCCGGACGTGATCCACAACACGTCCCGTACCCGGCGGCGGGCACCGCCAACGCGGACGTACGGCTGTTCGTGATCGGGCTGGACGGGGGGCGCACGGAGGTCCTCTGGGACCGTGCGCGCTACCCGTATGTGGCGCGAGTGCACTGGTCAGCGGCGGGCGCGCCACTGATCCTCGTACAGGCGCGCGACCAGCGCAGCCAGCTGTTCCTGGCCGTGGACACCGCGTCCGGGGCGACCCGGATGGTGCACGCGGATGAAGATCCGATTTGGCTGGAACTCTTCCCCGGTGTGCCCTGCTGGAGCCCGTCCGGGCAGCTCGTGCGGATCGCCGACGAGGGCGGGGCGCGGGTGCTGGCGGTCGGCGAACGGCCGCTCACCGGAGCGCAGTTGCACCTGCGGGCGGTGCTGGACGTCTCCGGCGACGACGTGCTGGTCTCCGCCTCCGCGGGCGAGGACGCGGCCGACGCGGAGACCGGCGAGGTCCACGTGTACCGGGTCAACGAGCTCGGCGTGGAGCGCGTCTCGCAGGAGCCCGGCGTGCACTCGGCGGTGCGCGCCGGGGGCGTGACCGTTCTCGTCTCCGCGACGCTCGACCGGCCGGGGGCCCGGGCGCAGGTCCTGCGGGACGGGAAGCCGGTGGCGACCGTCGCCTCGCACGCCGAACACCCCGGTTTGTCCCCGCGCGTGACACTCACCCAAGGGGGCGCACGCCGTGTCCCGTGCGCCGTGCTTATGCCAACGGACTACCACGGTGACACCTCCCTCCCGGTGCTCCTGGACCCGTACGGCGGTCCGCACGGCCAGCGCGTGGTGGCCGCGCACAACGCCCACCTCACGTCCCAGTGGTTCGCCGACCAGGGCTTCGCGGTGGTGGTCGCCGATGGGCGGGGCACGCCGGGGCGCTCGCCCGCCTGGGAGAAGGCCGTCAAGGACGACGTGGCCGCGGTCGTCCTCCAGGACCAGGTGGACGCGCTCCAGGCCCTCGCCGCCGACTTCCCGCTCGACCTGAACCGGGTGGCCGTGCGCGGCTGGTCCTTCGGCGGCTATCTGGCGGCGCTGGCGGCGCTGCGCCGGCCGGACGTCTTCCACGCGGCGATCGTGGGCGCCCCGGTGACGGATCTGCGGCTGTACGACACCCACTACCAGGAACGCTACATCGGTCACCCGGACGAGCAGCCTGAGGTCTACCGCCGCAACTCGGTGATCGACGACGCGGGCCTGGTGGACGCCGCCGAGCCGCACCGCCCGATGATGATCATCCACGGGCTGGCGGACGACAACGTGGTGGTCGCGCACTCCCTGCGCCTGTCCTCGGCCCTGCTGGCGGCCGGACGCCCGCACGAGGTGCTCCCGCTGTCCGGCGTCACGCACATGACCCCGCAGGAGGAGGTCGCCGAGAACCTGCTGCGGCTCCAGGTGGACTTCCTGAAGCGGTCGCTGGCCTGACCTCACCCGAAGGCACCAACCGCCGTAACACGCGGGCAACTTCACCGAAGCGGTACCGATATACGGACGCGTCACGCTGATCGGTGTACGGCCGTGCGGGTGCCGTAAGCGGGCCGGGGAGCGCCATGTCACCCCGGCCCGCTGCCGTTCCCCTCGCCTTCCGTCTCGGGCGGGACCACCTGTTTCTCCTCCGCGAAGTGGCACGCCGAGTCGTGCGCCGCGGGGCCCGGGACACCCCGGAACTCGGCGGGCACGGCCAGCGCGGGCACCTCCAGGGCGCACCGCTCCCGCGCCTTCCAGCAGCGGGTGCGGAAGCGGCAGCCCGAGGGGATGTTGGTCGGGGAGGGCACGTCACCGGCCAGGATGATCCGCTCGCGGTGTTCCCGGGCCTCCGGGTCGGGCACGGGCACGGCGGACAGCAGCGCCTGGGTGTAGGGGTGCGTGGGATGGTCGTAGATCTCGGCGTCGCGGCCGGTCTCCACGATGCGGCCTAGGTACATCACACCGACCCGGTCCGAGATGTGCCGGACGATCGACAGGTCGTGGGCGATGAAGATGTACGAGAGCTCGAACTCGTCCTGGAGCCGGCCCATCAGGTTGATGACCTGCGCCTGGACCGAGACGTCGAGGGCGGAGACCGGTTCGTCCGCGACGATGATCTCCGGGCGCAGGGCGAGTCCGCGCGCGATGCCGATGCGCTGGCGCTGCCCCCCGGAGAACTGGTGCGGATAGCGGTTGATGTACTCCGGGTTGAGGCCGACCACGTCCAGCAGGTGCTGGACCCGCTTGCGCCGCTCCCCCTTCGGGGCCACCTCCGGGTGGATGTCGTAGGCCTCCCCGATGATGTCGCCCACCGTCATCCGGGGGTTGAGGGAGGTGTACGGGTCCTGGAAGACCATCTGGATGTTGCGGCGTACGGCCTTGAGGGCCTTGCCCGACAGGCGGGTGATGTCCTCGCCCTTGTAGCGGATCTCCCCCGCCGTCGGCTTCTCCAGGTTGACCAGCATCCTGGCGACCGTGGACTTGCCGCAGCCGGACTCACCGACGATGCCGAGGGTCTCGCCGCGTCCGAGCTCGAAGTCCACTCCGTCGACCGCCTTGACCGCGCCGACGTGCTTCCTGAAGAGGATGCCGGAGGTGAGCGGGTAGTGCTTGACCAGCCCGCGGACCTCGAGGATCGGTTCGGTGGCCTCAGCCATGCAGGCACTCCCTCCAGAAGTGGCAGGCGCTCCCGCGTTCCGCGCCGCTCCACTCCGGCTCCGTCACGTCGTACAGCGGCGGTACGTCGGTGCGGCAGACGTCCTGGGCCATGGGGCAGCGGGGGTGGAAGGCGCAGCCGGGCGGGATGCGGGTGAGGTTGGGCGGCAGGCCCTTGATGGCGTAGAGTTCCTGGCCCTTCTGGTCCAGGCGCGGGATGGACTCCAGCAGGCCGCGGGTGTACGGGTGCGCGGGGGCCTTGTAGATGTCGTGGACCGGGGCCGTCTCCACGATCCGGCCCGCGTACATCACGGCGATCTTGTCGGCGACGTCGGCGACCACGCCCAGGTCGTGGGTGATGAGGATCAGGCCCATGTGCAGTTCGCGCTGGAGTTCCGCGAGCAGGTCCATGACCTGGGCCTGGACCGTGACGTCGAGGGCGGTGGTGGGCTCGTCGGCGATGATCAGCTTGGGTTCGAGGGCCATCGCCATCGCGATCATGATGCGCTGGCGCATGCCGCCGGAGAACTGGTGGGGGTACTGCTTCACCCGCTCCCCGGCGGCGGGGATGCGCACCCGGTCCATCAGCTCGACGGCCTTGGCGCGGGCGTCCTTGCGGGACATGCCGCGGTGCACGGTGAACATCTCGCCGAGCTGGTCGCCGACGGTGAGGACGGGGTTCAGCGACGACAGCGCGTCCTGGAAGATCATCGCCATCTCGGCGCCGCGGACCTTCCGGCGTTCCTCCTCCTTCAGCTTCAGCAGGTCCCGGCCCTCGAAGAGCACCTCGCCGGCGGTGACCCGGCCGGGCGGGACGTCGAGGATGCCCATGATCGTCTGGGCGGTGACGGACTTGCCCGAGCCGGACTCGCCGAGGACCGCCAGGGTCTCGCCGGCGTCCACGCCGTAGCTGACGCCGTTGACGGCCTTGGCGACGCCGTCCCGGGTGTGGAACTCCACGTGCAGGTCGCGCACTTCGAGCAGCATGGCGGCGGCTCACCTCAGCTTCGGATCGAGGGCGTCGCGCACCGCGTCGCCGAGCATGATGAACGCGAGGACAGTGACGGCCAGGGCTCCGGAGGGCCAGAGCAGTGCGTGCGGGGCGTTGCGGACATAGGGCGCGGCGGCGGAGATGTCGATGCCCCAGGAGACGCTGGGCGGCTTCAGACCGACGCCGAGGAAGGACAGGGTCGCCTCCAGGGAGATGTAGGTGCCGAGCGCGATGGTCGCCACGACGATGACGGGGGCGACGGCGTTGGGCGCGATGTGCCGCAGCAGGAGGCGGGAGTTGGAGGCGCCGAGGGCGCGGGCGGCCTGGACGTAGTCGTTCTGCTTGGCGGTGATGACGGAGCCGCGGGCGATACGGGAGATCTGCGGCCAGCCGAGCAGCACGATGAAGCCGATGACGGGCCAGACGGTGTTGCTGGTGATGACGGAGAGCAGCACCAGGCCGCCGAGGACGACCGGGATCGCGAAGAAGACGTCGGTGATCCGGGACAGGACCGCGTCCCCCGCTCCGCCGAAGAACCCGGCGAGTCCGCCGAGCACGCTGCCGAGGACGGCGACCCCGAGCGTGGCGAGGACGCCGACCTCCACCGACGTACGGGCGCCGTAGACGGTGCGGGTGTAGACGTCGCAGCCCTGGCCGTTGAAGCCGAAGGGGTGGCCGGGCTGGGAGCCCTCCTGGGCCTTGGCCAGGTCGCACTTGAGGGGGTTGCCGGAGGCGATCAGGGACGGCCAGATGGAGATGACGACCAGGAAGAGGATCACCAGGCCCGAGATGATGAAGACGGGGTTGCGGCGCAGGTCGTGCCAGGCGTCGGACCAGAGACTGCGGGGCTTGTCCTGGGGCCCGGCGCCGTCGGGGCTCACCGGGGGCTTCTCCAGGGTGATGGCCTCGTCGGCGGCGAGGTCCATGGTGCCTCCCGTACCGGTCCCGGCGATGGCGCGTTCGGGCTCGTAGGCCTCCTGCTCAGGCATAGCGGATCCTCGGGTCGAGTACGGCGTACAGGAGGTCGACGACGAGGTTGGCGACGAGGAAGACGAGGACCAGGACGGTGACGAAGCCGACGACGGTCTGCGTGTTCTGGCGCAGGATCCCCTGGTAGAGCTGGTAGCCGACACCGTGGATGTTGAAGATCCGCTCGGTGACGATGGCGCCGCCCATCAGGGCGCCGATGTCGGTGCCGATGAAGGTGACGACCGAGATGAGGGAGTTGCGCAGCAGGTGCCGGGTGATGACCCGGTGGCGGGGCAGGCCCTTGGCGATGGCCGTGCGGACGTAGTCGGAGCGCCGGTTCTCCGCGATGGAGGTGCGGGTCAGCCGGGTGACGTACGCCAGGGACACGGAGGCGAGGACGAGGCCGGGGACGATCAGCTCGTCAAAAGGGGCCGCCGTGGAGACCGCCGGGTCGATCCAGCCCCATGTGACGCCGAGCAGGAGCTGGAGCAGCAGGCCGGTGACGAAGGTGGGGACCGAGATGACGACGAGGGTGAGCAGCAGCACCCCGGTGTCGACGGGGCGTCCGCGGCGCAGGCCGGTGACGACGCCGAGCACGATGCCGACGACGATCTCGAAGAGGATCGCCACGATGGTCAGCCGGATGGTCACCGGGAACGCCGTCCCCATCAGCTCGGTGACCGGCTGGCCGTTGAAGGCGGTGCCGAAGTCGCCCGTGAAGACGTTGCCCATGTAGGTGAGGTATTGCTGCCACACGGGCTTGTCGAGGCCGAACTCCCTTCTCAGCTGGGCCGCGGTCGCCGGGTCGCACTCCCGGTCGCCGCACAGGCCCGCGATGGGGTCGCCCATCACGTTGACCATCAGGAAGATCAGCAGCGTGGCCCCGATGAAGACCGGGATCATCTGGAGCAGCCGCCGGACGACGTACCGTCCCATGGCGCCTCCTCAGCTGACCTTGATCTCGTTGTAGACGGGGACGCTGAAGGGGTTGAGTTTGACGTTGGACAGCCGCTGCGAGTAGCCGGCGCTGCCGTTCTGGTACCAGAGCGGGATGGCGGCCATGTTGTCCCGCACGACCTCCTCGGCCTGCTGGAAGGTCTGGATGGCCTTGGCGGTGTCGGACTCGCCGTTCGCCTGGTCGACGAGGCCGTCGAACTTCTTGTCGGACCACTTGCCGTCGTTGGAGGAGGCGTTGGTGTAGTAGAGCGGCTGGAGGAAGTTCTGGATGAGCGGGTAGTCCATCTGCCAGCCGGCGCGGAAGGGGCCGCTCATCTTCTTGCCGGTGATCTGGTTGCGGAAGTCGGCGAAGGTGCCGACCGGGTTGCCGACGCAGGCGCGGTCGTTGTCCAGGGCGTTGTTGATGGAGTTGCAGACGGCGTCGACCCACTGTCCGTGGGAGCCGGTGTCGGCGTTGTACGTGATCTTGACCTGGCCGCCGGGCAGGCCGCCGCCCTCCTTGATCAGCTTCTTGGCCCGGCCGGGGTCGTACTCGCAGGCGTCCCCGCACAGGCCGGCCTTGTAGCCGCCGTCCTCGCCGAGGACGGGCGAGGTCCAGTCGGTGGCCGGGGTGCGGGTCCGCTGGAAGATCGTGTCGGTGATCTGCTTGCGGTCGATCGCCATCGACAGACCCGTGCGGACCTTGTCGGAGCCGGGCTTGTTCCAGTCGTGGTCGTAGTACGGGAAGGCGAGGGTCTGGATGATGCCCGCGGGGGTGTTGATGTACCGGTCGCCGAGATCGCTCTTGACGTTCTTGAGCTGGGCGGCGGGGACGTCGTCGGCGAGGTCGAGGTTGCCGGCCATCAGGTCGGTGTAGGCGGTGTTGTTGTCGGTGTAGACCTTCAGATCGACACCGCCGTTGTCGGCCTTGTCCGGACCCGGGTACTGCTCCCATGTGCGCAGGGACATCTGGGAGCCGCGGGCGTAGTGGTCGACCTGGTACGGACCGTTGCCGACCGGCTTCTTCACCCAGGCGTCGTGGTCGTCGAAGAACGCCCTGGGCAGCGGGGCGAAGGCGGGGTAGCCGAGGGTGTCGGGGAAGGTCGAGAACTTCTGGCTGAGCTTGACGGTGAAGGTGCGGGGGCCGGTGACCTTCAGCCCGGAGAGGGTGTCGGCGCTCTGCTTGCTCCCGTCCTCGGGGTGCACCTTGTCGTAGCCGTCGATGTACGCGAAGAAGTACGCGTTGCGCTGGTTGTTCTTCAGGCTCGCGCCGTAGTTCCAGGCGTCCACGAAGGACTGGGCGGTGATCTTCTCGCCGTTGCTGAAGGTCCAGCCGTCCTTGACCGTGACGGTGAAGTTCTGCGAGTCGGAGGTGTCGATCTTCTCGGCGAGCATGTCCTTCGCCTCGCCGGTCTCCGGGTCGTACTTCTTCAGCCCCCGGAAGATCATGTCGAGGACCTTGCCGCCCTGCACCTCGTTGGTGTTGGCCGGCTCCAGCGGGTTCTGCGGGTCGCCCCAGGAGGAACTGAGCACGGCAGCGCTGTCCGAGCCGCCGTCGCCGCCCCCGCAGGCCGTCACCGCGAGGGCTGCCGCCGCCGCGCATGCGGCCCGTGTGGCGTGCGTGGCTCCGCGCATGGAGTGCCTCCCAGTGCCTGGCTCGTCCGCTGGTCCCTTGTCGGCCAGCATCGGGGGGCGAATCCTGTGGCGCACATTCGTCCGGTCCGTACGGGTTCGGGCGTCCTCCGGACGGACGTACGGCACAAGGGCAGCGGCCCGGGGTCCGCGGCCGGCACCTGCCCGGCGGCACGCGAAGGACCGGGGGCGGGAGGATGTCCTCCCGCCCCCGGTCCATGGGCCGTCAGGTCCCCGGCCGCCGGGGCCGGACCCGCCGGGTCAGCTCTTCGAGACTCCCGCCCCGCCGCCGGTGCCCTCCTCCAGGGCCGCGAGAGCCGGGTCGAGGACGATGTCCTCGGCGCGGGCCTCGACGGTCGGCTCCTCCGGGAAGTGGCAGGCCGTCAGGTGGCCGGCCTTGCTGCCCTCGATGCGGACGAGCGGCGGCTCCTCGGTCGCGCACTTGTCCTGGGCCTTCCAGCACCGCGTACGGAAGCGGCAGCCGGACGGCGGGGCGATCGGCGAGGGCACGTCGCCCTGGAGGCGGATGCGCTCCTTCTTCTCCGCGTCGATGTCCGCGTCCGGCACGGCCGACAGCAGCGCGTGCGTGTACGGGTGGCGGGGGCGCTCGTAGAGGGAGTCGCGGTCCGCGATCTCCACGATCTTGCCCAGGTACATCACCGCGACGCGCTGCGAGAAGTGCCGCACGATCGACAGGTCGTGCGCGATGAAGACGAACGCGATCCCCATCTCCCGCTGCACCTCCTGCAGCAGGTTCACCACCTGGGCCTGGATCGACACGTCGAGGGCCGAGACCGGCTCGTCGGCGATGATCAGCTTCGGCTGGAGCGCGACGGCACGCGCCACACCGATGCGCTGGCGCTGGCCGCCGGAGAACTCGTGCGGGAAGCGGTTGTAGTGCTCCGGGTTGAGACCGACGATCTCCAGGAGCTCCCGGACCCGCTTCTCACGGCCGCCGGGCGGGTTGATGCCGTTGATCTCCATCGGGCCCGAGATGATCGTGCCCACGGTCTGCCGCGGGTTCAGCGACGCGTACGGGTCCTGGAAGATCATCTGGATCTCGGACCTGATCGGCGCCAGCTGCGACCGGTTCGCGTGGCTGATGTCCTGCCCGTTGTACTCGATGGTGCCCTCGGTGGGCTCGTACAGGCGGGTGATCAGCCGGCCGGTCGTCGACTTGCCGCAGCCGGACTCGCCGACCAGGCCGAGGCTCTCCCCCGCGAAGACCTCGAAGTCGACGCCGTCGACGGCCTTGACCGCGCCGACGGTGCGCCGGATCGGGAAGCCGCCCTTGATCGGGAAGTGCTTCTTCAGGCCCTTGACCCGCATGAGGGGTGCGCTGCCGCCGTCCCGCTGCTGCGGGATCGAGTCGGCGACCGCCGTGTTCGTCTTGCTGTTGTCGCTCATGGTGATGCCCCAGTCGCCGGTTTCCGCTCAGCCCAGCCGGGGCTGAATCGTCTCGATGAACACCTGCTGCCGCTGTTCCCCTGTCAGGTGACAGGCGGCCGCGCGGCCCGGGGCGAGCGTCGGACGCTCACCCGAGCAACGGCCGCCGGACACCTTGTCGGTGAACGCGCACCGCGGGTGGAACGCGCATCCCGAGGGCGGGTTCAGCAGCGAGGGCGGCGATCCGGGGATCGGCATCAGCGGCTCGTCGACGTCGGAGGCGAGCCTCGGCATCGATCCCAGCAGGCCCCAGGTGTACGGGTGCTGAGGCGACTTGAGCACCTCGCGCACCGTGCCGCGCTCGACGGCCCGGCCGGCGTACATCACCATGATGTCGTCGGCCATGTTGGCGACCACGCCCAGGTCGTGGGTGATCATGATGATCGCGGAGCCGAACTCCTGCTGCAGGTCCTTGAGCAGGTCGAGGATCTGCGCCTGCACCGTCACGTCGAGCGCGGTGGTCGGCTCGTCGGCGATCAGCAGGTCCGGGTCGCACGCGAGCGCCATGGCGATCATGGCGCGCTGCCGCATACCGCCGGAGAACTGGTGGGGGTAGTCGTCGACCCGCTGCTGCGGGTGCGGGATGCCCACCTTCTCCAGCAGGTCGATGGCGCGCACCCGGGCGTCCTTCTTGGAGGCGCCGGTGTGCTTCATGAACGGCTCGCCGATCTGACGGCCGATCGTGTAGTACGGCGACAGCGCGGTCAGCGCGTCCTGGAAGATCATCGCCATCTTCTTGCCGCGCAGCTTTTCCATCTGCTTCTCACTGGCGTCGGTCAGTTCCTGACCGTCCAGTGTGATCGACCCGTCGATGGCGGTCTTCTTGCGGTTGTGCAGGCCGAGGACGGCCAGGTTGGTCACCGACTTGCCGGAGCCGGACTCGCCCACGATGCCGAGCGTCCTGCCGCGTTCCAGATCGAAGGAGAGCCCGTCCACCGCCTTGACGATGCCGCCCTCGGTGGAGAAGTGGACCTTGAGGTCGCGCACCGACAGGAAGGCGTCCCCCGCGGCGGCGGGCGCGGCCTCTTCGGGCTTGGTCTGAGTGGTCACGGTGGTTCTCCTAGGACAGGCGCACGCGCGGGTCGATGACGGCGTACAGGGCGTCCACGATCAGGTTGAAGACGATGATGAGCGCGGCGCTGACCAGCATGACGCCCATCAGCATCGGCAGGTCCTTGTTGGTGACGGAGTCGAGCGCCAGCCGGCCGAGACCGGCCAGACCGAACGTCAGCTCGGTCACCATGCCACCGGACAGCAGCGAGGACAGGTCGATGCCGAGGATGGTGACGATGGGGATGAGGGAGCCGCGCCAGGCGTAGCGGAAGAAGACGTAGTTGCCCGACATGCCCTTGGCGCGGGCCGCCTTCACGTGCTCTTCCTGGAGTTGCTCGATCATCGACGACCGGCTCATACGGGTGTAGTTGGCGGTGAAGATCGTCGCCATGACGAGCCAGGGGATCAGCAGCCCCATGAACCAGCCGCCGAGGTCCTCGGAGAACGGCACGTACTTCGGCTTGTCCAGCCAGCCGGTGTTGTAGACGAAGAGCAGCAGGACCAGCGGGCCGAGGAAGTAGATCTGCATGGAGCTGATCACCAGCGAACCCGAGCTGAACGTCTTGTCCAGCCAGGTACCGCGGTTCTTCGCGGCCAGCATGCCGGCGCCGAGACCGACGATGAGGAAGACCAGGAGGCTGCCGACGGTCAGCGAGAGCGTCAGCGGGAAGCGGTCGACGATCGTGTCCCAGACGTTCTGGTTGTTCGCGAAGGAGACACCGAAGCAAGGAGCGGCGCAGTGACCGACGGCGAAGTCACGGCCGGCGAAGATGCCGACGATGAAGTTCCAGTACTGAACGGGGACCGGCGAGTCGAGGCCGAGGTTCTTGTGGATGATCGCCAGCGCGTCCGGGGTGCAGTTCTTGCCACAGGCCAGCATGGCCGGGTCCTGCGGGATCGCGAAGAACATGAAGAACGTGAACGCACTGATCAACAGCAGAATCAGCGCCGCGCCGAACGTCCGGCGAATGAGGAATTGAAGCATGGCAGGCAGCTGCTCTCAGGACGGCGGCAATCGGTTGGGAGGTCTGAAGGGATCCGGGCCCCGGTGGTGGGCGCTCCGCCGCGCGCCCACCACCGGTTTCCCGACAGGGCGGGTTACTTCTTGAGGAAGACCCGGGTGACGTCCACGTAGCTCGAGTCGGAGCTGTAGCGGATGCCGCCGATGTTCGAACCGAAGATCTGGAAGACCTTGGTGTAGTAGATCGGCGCGGCCGGGTTGATCTTCTCGGTGATGTAGGTGCTCAGCTCACCCCACGCCTTGGTGGCCTCGGCGGTGTCGGTGATCTTCTGGATGCGGGCGATCTCCGAGTTGACGTGCGGGTCGTTGATGTGCGAGTAGTTCGACGCGCCGTCCTGGATCTGCGTGCCGTCGTACACCGGCGGGAAGACCGTGGACGCGGACGGCCAGTCCTGGCCCCAGCCGGTCATGTACAGGTCCAGACCGTTGTTGACCTTGCCGACCTGCTCGTACCAGGTCGCGGCGTCGATCTCCTTCTTCTGGATGTCGAGGCCGATCTTGCCCAGCGCGTCGGCGATCAGGACGGCCTGCTGCTGACGGGTCGGCGTGTTGCCGTAGGCGTAGACGAGCTTCTTGCCCTCGAAGCCGCCTTCCTTGATCAGCTTCTTGGCGGCCTCGATGTCACCGTTGGGCTTCTTGGCGCGGTTGAACGGGTCGTACGACTCGTCGTAGCCCGGAGTGGTGGGCGACATCAGCGAGTTGGCGACCTCACCACCGTAGGCGCCACCGTCGGCCTTGAAGACCGAGGAGGCCGGCAGGGCCAGGGCGATGGCGTCACGGAGCTTCTTGTCCTTGACGCGGTCCATGTTGAAGTTGAGCTGCCACACGTAGGGCGCGTAGCCCTGGATCGTGCGGCTGTTCATGGCGTTCTTGTCGCTGACGACCTTCTGCAGCTGCGTGGTGGCGACCTGGCCCGTGAACATCATCGCGTTCTTGGCCGCGCCCTGGTCGGCGAGCAGGGTCTTGGTCTGGTCTTCGTCATCGTGGTTCATCTCGATGTTGAAGCCGTCCACGTACTGGTGGCGCACCGAGTCGGACTTCGGGTCCCACTGGGTGTTCTTGACCAGCGTCATCGACTTGCCCGGCTTGAAGTCCGAGATCTTGTACGGACCGGTGGCGACCGGGTCGGTGTCGTACTTCTCCTTGGTGTCCGTCTCCTCCGGGACGACGCTGTAACCGGGCATGGTCAGCATCTGCGGAAGGTCGGGCTGCGCGTCCTTGAAGTGGAAGACGACCGTCTTGTCGTCCGGCGTCTCCAGGACGTTGTCGGGCAGGTGCTTGCCCTTGTCCGGACCCTCGTACGCCTTGCGGTACGTGGTGCCGGCACCGGACAGCCACTGCTGGAGGTAGACCGGACCGTCGGTGATGTAGGACGCGTACAGGCGCTCGACCGTGTGGCGGATGTCCGCCGAGTTGATCGGGTTGCCGTTCTCGTCCTTCAGGTTGTCCTTGAGGGTGTACGTCCAGGTCTTGCCGCCGTCGGACGCCTTGCCCGCGTCGGTGGCGAGGTCGCCCACGACGGTCAGGTTGCCCTTGTCGTCCTCGGAGTACTGGGTCAGGCCGCGGTAGATGAGGCGGCTGAGCAGCTTGCCGTCCGAGACGTAGATCTGGCCCGGGTCCAGGTGGGAGAAGTCGTCCTCCTGGTACACGGTCGCGACGCCACCGGGCTTGGCACCGGGAACCTCGGCCGCGGGACCGGTCGACGCCTGGGCGTCACCGATCTGCACCGGCTTGGACTGCGACGCGGCGTCCTTCTTGCTCTTGCTGTTGTCCTTGGACGAGTTGCCGCTGTCGCCGCCGCCGCAGGCGGTGAGGGTCAGGGCGCCCGCCGCCACCGCGACGAGCGCGGCCGTAGCGGTGCGGTTTCGGAAGATGCTCATGGAGTCGAATCCACCTGCCTGTGAGTAGTGAGCACTGCTGGTACGCGGCCGGAGACGGGCTGTGTGGCACCGGGCCCGACCTGGGGCAGAGCGAGGAGTCCCCGTGGGGGCTCAGCGGCCCGTCTTGGGATCGAAGGCGTCCCGTACCGAGTCGCCGAGGAGGTTGAAGGCCACGACGAAGATCACCATGGCGATGCCGGGGAAGAGCATGTAGTACGGGTCCTGCTCCACGATGTTCGCGCCGATGGCGAACATCCGTCCCCAGTCCGGCGTGGGTTCGACGTATCCCACACCCACGAAGGAGAGGAAGGCGATGCTCAGGATGGTGCTCGGCAGCGTGAGGGTCGCCTGCACGAGCGTCGGCGTGACGATGTTGGGCAGCAGCTCCTTGCGGATGATCCGCCAGGACGAGGCGCCGGAGATGCGCGCCGCCTCGACGAACTCCCGGTCGCGCAGGGACAGCGTGGCGGCCCGGACGATCCGCGCCATGCTCATCCATCCCAGGAAGGCCATCACGATGATGATCGCGCAGGTGCGCACGTAGGTGGGCGTCTCCTCGTCCGGGGCGACGAACACCGTGGTGATCACGGGCATCGCGGCGACGAAGAACAGCTGGCTGGGCAGGGCCATGAAGAAGTCGGTCACCCGGCCGAGCCAGTAGTCGGTCTTGCCGCCGAAGTAGCCTCCGGCGAGGCCGATCAGCACGCCCACGATCGTCATGATGATCGTCGCGGCCAGCGCCGTGGCGATCGAGGTCCGCATGCCGTACAGCAGCTGGGTGAAGACATCGCGGCCCAGGCCGGGTTCGATGCCGAACCAGAACTCGCCGTCGATGCCGCCGGCCGGCTTCGCCGGCATGGTGAACATGTCCAGGAGGTCGGGGTTGTCCTGGCCGTAGAGCGTATACGGGTTCTTGCCGTACACCTTCGAGATCAGCGGCGCCGCTGCAGCGACCACGAAGAAGAACAGGACGACGAAGGCAGAGACGACACCGGCTCGGTCGCGCTTGAAGCGACCCCACATCAACTGCCCCGGGCTGCGCCCCTCTGACTTCTTCGACTCCTTGGCGTCACCCTGCGGTGCGCTCTCTTTGTCCAAGACGGAAGAGGCTTCAGCACCCTCAATCTCGATTGGACTCGTCATGATTCGTCCATTTCACAGGTGTTGGAGACCGTCGGCAGTGCACGAGTGGTCCGACGGCCTTCGCACGGCGTATGTCATTCGAAGCGCGCGAGGGGAACAACGACTGGGGGCGAACCCGCCCTCGGGGAACCCTGGCTCACGGCCGGCACCGGCCGGCCGCGGGAACGAGCCGTCAAGGAAGTTCGCGCCACCGGATCGCCACCGCGGCGAAGGCAACGGAACTGAACCCACCCACGGGACCTGCACCTGCCACCGGGGACGACGCGGCCCATATGGCGCTTGTGGCACCTCGCATGGGTTCCTCCTCATGAATCCGCTGGTTCACCGCAAAGAGGAGCACACGACAGCTTCCGGCCCCGTCACCGGTGCCTGAGATCCGTCAAGTGCCCCCGCGCTCGCGAGTCTGCGCCGTCAGCGCGTGACCCGTTCATACGAGCTCTACGCGCCTAACTATCTGCCATCCGCCAGGGACCGAACCACACTCTCGAGGTCTCGGTTCGATCACAGATAGGGGCTAGATCTTCCAAAATCCGGACAAAGGGTTTGGTGAGAGATCACTGCGAAACGGACTTGTTACACATCTATCGGGAGGCGGTGCCCGAATAGCGGACACCTGTGTCAGGAAAAGAGATTGCGAGTAACGTGCCCGCCGTGCAGGGTGCCCCAGGCATGTCCCGCGCTCAGCACGCTCCGTGTGCAAGGCCGTTGACCTCGGTGACGCGGCCCCCGTCCCCACCGGCCCGTACCGCCGCCCGACTTGCGGGCAGGGTAGTGCGAGCCGGCGCCCCGGACGGCGTCTCCCCGCGAAATCGAGGGTTTTCCCTACGCTTTCGCGAGCCTTTCTCCAGATGGTCGCACCACGAACGCGAAAACGGCGCCGGGCACCCCTCGACGAGAGGGGTGCCCGGCGCCGTTGCGGGCGGTGCGATCAGCCGTGCTTGGCGCGGCTCGCGGCGCGGGCGCGCTCACGGGCGTCCAGGTTCACCTTGCGGATACGGACGGCCTCGGGGGTCACCTCGACGCACTCGTCGTCGCGGCAGAACTCCAGCGACTGCTCCAGCGAGAGCTTGCGCGGCGGGACGATCGCCTCGAACGAGTCGGCCGAGGACGACCGCATGTTGGTGAGCTTCTTCTCCTTGGTGATGTTCACGTCCATGTCGTCGGCGCGGGAGTTCTCGCCGACGATCATGCCCTCGTACACCTCGGTGCCGGGCTCCGTGAAGAGCACGCCGCGCTCCTGGAGGTTCGTCATCGCGAACGCGGTGACGGCGCCGGAGCGGTCGGCGACCAGCGAGCCGTTGTTGCGGGTCGTGAGGGTGCCGAACCAGGGCTCGTGGCCCTCGTGGATGGAGTGGGCGATGCCGGTGCCGCGGGTCTGGGTCAGGAACTCCGTGCGGAAGCCGATCAGGCCGCGGGAGGGGACCACGAACTCCATGCGGACCCAGCCGGAGCCGTGGTTGGACATGTTGTCCATCCGGCCCTTGCGCACGCCCATGAGCTGCGTGACGGCGCCCATGTGCTCCTCGGGCACGTCGATCGTCATGCGCTCGACGGGCTCGTACGTCTTGCCGTCGACCTCCTTGGTGACGACCTGGGGCTTGCCGATGGTCAGCTCGAAGCCCTCGCGGCGCATCTGCTCGACCAGGATGGCCAGCGCCAGCTCACCGCGGCCCTGCACCTCCCAGGCGTCCGGGCGCTCGGTGTCCAGGACGCGGAGCGAGACGTTGCCGATCAGCTCACGGTCCAGGCGGTCCTTGACCTGGCGGGCGGTGACCTTGCGGTCCTTGACGACCGCCTTGTTGTCGGCGCCCTTGCCGGTGGCGCCGCGGCCGACCAGCGGGGAGGTGTTGGTGCCGATGGTCATGGAGATCGCGGGCTCGTCCACCGTGATCAGCGGCAGCGGGACCGGGTTCTCCGGGTCGGCCAGGGTCTCGCCGATCATGATCTCCGGGATGCCGGCGACCGCGCAGATGTCACCGGGGCCGGCCTTCTCGGCGGGCTTGCGGGTGAGCGCCTCGGTCATCATCAGCTCGGAGATCCGCACGTTCTGCACGGACCCGTCGCGCTTCATCCACGCGACCGTCTGGCCCTTCTTCAGCTCGCCCTGGTGGACGCGCAGGAGCGCGATGCGGCCGAGGAAGTTGTCGGCGTCCAGGTTGGTGACGTGGGCCTGGAGCGGGGCGTCCTCGTCGTAGGTCGGAGCCGGGATGTAGTCCAGGATCGTCGAGAAGAACGGCTCCAGGCTGGTGGAGTCCGACGGGACCGTGCCGTCCTCGGGCTTGGTGAGGGAGGCGACGCCGTCCCGGCCGCAGGCGTAGACGATCGGGAACTCGATCTGCTCCTCGTCGGCGTCCAGGTCGAGGAAGAGGTCGTACGTCTCGTTGACGACCTCGTCGATCCGGGCGTCCGGACGGTCCGTCTTGTTGATGCAGAGGATGATCGGCAGCCGCTGCTGGAGCGCCTTGCGCAGCACGAAGCGGGTCTGCGGCAGCGGGCCCTCGGAGGCGTCCACGAGCAGGACGACGCCGTCGACCATCGACAGACCGCGCTCGACCTCGCCACCGAAGTCGGCGTGGCCCGGGGTGTCGATGATGTTGATGGTGATGACGTCGCCGCCATCCTTCGGGTGGTACTTCACCGCCGTGTTCTTGGCCAGGATCGTGATGCCCTTCTCACGCTCCAGGTCGTTCGAGTCCATCATGCGGTCGTCGACGGAGTCGAGCTGGTGCGCGGCGAAGGCACCGGCCTGCTTGAGCATCCCGTCGACGATGGTGGTCTTGCCGTGGTCGACGTGGGCGACGATGGCGACGTTGCGGATGTTGTGACGCGTAACAGACACAGCCATGTGTGGCGTACTCCCGGAGGGTGTGAGGACGGCCCTCGCGGACGTCCGTGTCACGCGGGCCTGCCGGGCGATACATGCCACGGCCTCACCCAATGGTACGGGGCCGCGAGGGCAGGGGCTTGCCGGGCCGTGTCCGGGGGCCGGGAAGCCAGGTCAGGACGAGGGGCCGGCCGACCGCGGCGCGCCCTCGGCGCCCTTCTTCAGGAAGCCCATGTCCTCGTAGACCGGGGTGGCGAAGCCGAAGGCCCCCGCGTTGACGAGGTTGTCGCGGGCGGCGGTCAGCTGGGGGCGCTGATAGAGGGGAATGGAGCCCGCCGCCGCCCAGATCCGCGAGTCGGCCTTGCGCAGCAGGTCGCGGGCCTCCTTCTCGTCCAGCGTCGCCAGGGCCTGGTCGAAGAGCTGGTCGACCTGGTCGGTGCCGACCCGGGTGTAGTTCTGCGCGACGTTCAGGGAGCCGTCGGCGGCCGGGACGGGCTTGGCGTAGATGGGGCGGGCGTCGGTGGCGGGGAAGGCGGTGGTCGGCCAGGAGTAGAGCGCCAGGTCGTACTCGCCGGAGGCGATGTGGTCCTTGAAGTAGCTCTCGTCGGAGACCTTGGTGATGTCGGTGCCGACGCCGACCTTCTTCAGCATGTCGGAGATGCGGTCGGCCACGGTGCGCAGCGCCTCGGAGCCGGGGCCGGAGGGGAGCACGAAGCGCAGGGTGAGGGCCTTGCCGTCCTTGGCCAGCGGCTTCACCGCCGAGCCCACCGGGGCGGCGGTGCCCTTGGGGGCGTAGGCGCCCTGGGCGGTGTTCTTCTCGCTCCGGTGCCTCTCGCCGCTCTCCCGGTCGGTGTCGTCGTTCTTGTTGTCCTCGCCGACGATGTAGGTGCCGTCGTCGCCACCGTCGGACTTCTCCGTCTCCTTGCCGCCCTTGTCCTCCTTGGTCCTCTCGCCCTCGGAGCCGGCTGCCTCCTCCCCCTTCTTCCGCTTGTCCACGGGACCGCCGGACACCCACCCGGCGTCCGCGAGGAGGGCGCGGGCCTCCTTGGCGTCCTGGCCGCCGAGCGCTCCGCTGTTGTCGGCGTACACGGGCTGGCCGGCCAGGGCGAGGTGGCTGCCCACGGGCTCGGCGGGCAGGCCCAGCGGCCCCAGCACCGCCTTGGCCAGTGCCTTCCGGTCCAGGGCGCGGGCGACGGCGCGGCGGACGCGCTCGTCGGCGAGGGGGCCGTCGGCGCCGTTGAGGGCGAGTTGGGTGTAGGCGGGCTCCAGCGACTTGCGGAGCTCGAATCCGCTCAGGGCCTGCTGCCGGCGCCGGTACTTCTCCGCCGCCTCGCGGCGCTTCTCACGGGCGAGGGTCTCCTTGTCGGCGGCGTCCTCGTCGGAGCCGTTGGCGACGGCCCAGGAGCGCAGGTCGTCGGCGGCGGACCGCTTGCCGTCCGGGCCGGGCAGCGGCGTACCGCCCGGTCCCGGGGCCGGGCTGCCGCTCGCGCCCATGACCGGGGTGCCGGTGCCCGTGGCCGCGTCCCGGGGCCCGGCGGCCAGCGCGACCTGCTCGGCGGTGTCCGGGTCGATCTCGGCCAGGTCGATCTCGCCGCCGGCCAGCGCGGAGACCCGCTTGTCGCGCGGCACGGCGCGCAGCACGATCTCGGAGAGCTTGGGCTGGGCCCCCCACCAGCGGGGGTTGCGGGTGAGGACGACCTCGTCGCCCTTGGTGTCGACCTTCTTCAGGGAGAAGGGCCCCGCGGTGACCTTGAGCTTGCGCCGGGCACCGTCGTTGAAGGCGTCCGGGGTGCCCATGACGTCCTTCGGGTACAGCGGCGTGAACAGCGACTTCCAGTCGGCGTAGGGCCGGCTGAAGGTGACCTTGACCTCCAGGTCGTTGTCGCCGCGCTCGATCTTCTCGATGCGCTCGTAGCCGGCGTTGCGGGCGGTCCAGTAGGCGCTGTCCCGGCCGGAAAGGGCGCGCCACTGGGCGGCGAAGTCGGCGGCGCCGATCTCCCGGCCGTCGCTCCAGACGGCCTGCTGGTCGAGCTTGTACAGGACGACCTGCTTGGGCTCGGTGTCGACGACCTTGGCGGATTCCAGGTAGTCGGGGTTGCGCACCGGGCGGCCGGTCGCGTCCGTCCGGTACATCGAGGGCAGCACGGCCTGCGCGACGCGGGCCGTGGTGGCGTCGGCGTCCGACTGGAAGGTGTTCAGGGTCTCCGGCACGGAGTCCACGGCCCAGTGCAGGGTGCCTCCGTCGGCGATCCGGGCGCGGGCCGCGAGGGCGATGTCCTGCCCGGCGAGCGGCTTCCCGGACGGGTCCTTCGAGCTGCAGCCGGCCAGCGCGGGGAGCGCGAGCGCACCCGCGGTGAGGAAGGCGACCGAGCGCATGACCGCGCGGGGTCCGACGCCGACGTGGGACATCTCTGCTACCTCCGGTGGGCCGCGGGGGTGGTGATCACGTCCGTGGTGATCGCTTTTGCGGTATATGGAGTTGATCATTTGTATTGGTGCGGTATCCGGCCACTGAAGAGGAAACGGTTCGGCGACACGGGGAGACACGGCGGTGACGGTGCTCAAGCCCACCCGTGCGGCGCAACGCACCGCATCGCGCACCTGTACGCCCCGGCCAATCGCTGCACGTCCCTTCCCAGCGACAGGTGTGACGCGCGACACTCGCAGGCGCATGAACGTCGCCATCCAGGGCCGGCCGCGTGCCGGGTCCTACGGAAGTGAGGTCACGTCATGTCCGTGCACGACGACCTGTCATCCCTCCAGCGCTGCCTCGACGACCTGTCCCGGTCGGTGAGCCGTCTGGCACAGCAGCTCGGCGGCGACGGCCTGGAGATGCGCCGGGTCCGCACCGACGCCGACCATCTGCGGGAGAGCGTGGCGCTGCTGCGGGCGGCGGCGGCCTCCCCCGACGCGGCCAAGCGGCCCGACCTCGTCCCGATCCCCGACACGCCGTACGACGGCTCCCTGTGGACGGACTCGGACGACGAGGGCCTCGGCGCCCGCGACCGCCGCGCCCCCTGACACCGACCCGGAGCCGACCCGTGGCCACTGGAACGGAACCACCCGACACGGAACCCCGTCCCCGCGGCGGCGTGCACGCCCCGACGCGCGCCGCCATCCGCGCCCCGCACCTGCGCACCGACCGCTGGTGGCTGGCACCGGCCGCCACCGCCGCCGGACTGCTGGCCTTCGTCGTCTACTCGACCTGGCGGGCCTTCGCGAACGCCGACTACTACGCGGCCCCCTACGTCTCGCCGTTCTACTCCCCGTGTCTGGCGGAGAACTGCGAGCCGATGCGCGCCGGTCCGAACTGGGAGCTCTTCGGCACCTGGTGGGGCGTCTCCCCCGCGATCATCATCCTGATCTTCCCGCTCGGCTTCCGCCTGACCTGCTACTACTACCGCAAGGCCTACTACCGGGGCTTCTGGGCGTCCCCGCCGGCCTGCGCGGTGGCCGAGCCGCACAAGAGGTACACCGGCGAGACCCGCTTCCCGCTGATCCTGCAGAACGTCCACCGGTACTTCTTCTACGCGGCGCTGCTGGTCGCGGGCATCCTCACCTACGACACCGTGCTCGCCTTCCGCGACGAGCACTACGCCTGGGGACACATGGGTCTGGGCACCCTGGTGTTCCTGGCGAACATCGTGCTGATCTGGGCGTACACCCTCTCCTGCCACTCCTGCCGGCACATCGTCGGCGGCAAGCTCAGGCATTTCTCCCGGCATCCCGTGCGCTACCGGATGTGGCAGCTGGTCGGGAAGCTCAACGCCCGGCACATGGCCCTCGCCTGGGCGTCGCTGGTGAGCGTGGCGCTCGCCGACTTCTACGTGTATCTCGTCGCGTCCGGTGTCTTCGACGATCCGCGCTTCTTCTGATGAGTGAGGGCTGCTGATGTCCGTGGTCGACCGGCAGGAGTGGGACGTCGTCGTGGTGGGCGCGGGCGGCGCCGGACTGCGCGCCGCGATCGAGGCCCGCGAGCGGGGCGCCCGTACGGCCGTGATCTGCAAGTCGCTGTTCGGCAAGGCGCACACCGTGATGGCCGAGGGCGGCATCGCCGCGGCCATGGGCAACGTCAACTCCGGCGACAGCTGGCAGGTCCACTTCCGCGACACCATGCGCGGCGGCAAGTTCCTCAATCAGTGGCGGATGGCCGAGCTGCACGCCCAGGAGGCCCCGCAGCGGGTGTGGGAGCTGGAGACCTGGGGCGCGCTGTTCGACCGGACCGGGGACGGCCGGATCTCGCAGCGCAACTTCGGCGGCCACGAGTACCCGCGCCTCGCGCACGTCGGCGACCGCACCGGCCTGGAACTGATCCGCACGCTCCAGCAGAAGATCGTCTCCCTCCAGCAGGAGGACGCCCGGGAGACCGGGGACTACGAGTCCCGCCTCAAGGTCTTCCAGGAGTGCACGGTGACGCGGGTGCTGAAGGAGGCCAACAGGGTCTCCGGGGTCTTCGGCTACGAGCGCGAGTCGGGGCGCTTCTTCGTCCTGGAGGCGCCCTCGGTGGTGATCGCCACGGGCGGCATCGGCAAGTCCTTCAAGGTGACGTCGAACTCGTGGGAGTACACCGGCGACGGCCACGCCCTGGCGCTACTGGCCGGTGCGCCGCTGCTGAACATGGAGTTCGTGCAGTTCCACCCGACGGGCATGGTCTGGCCGCCGTCGGTCAAGGGCATCCTCGTCACCGAGTCGGTGCGCGGCGACGGCGGGGTGCTCCGGAACTCCGACGGCGAGCGGTTCATGTTCGGCTACGTCCCCGACGTGTTCAAGGAGAAGTACGCCGAGTCGGAGGAGGAGGCCGACCGCTGGTACGACGACCCGGACCACAACCGGCGTCCGCCCGAACTCCTCCCCCGCGACGAGGTGGCGCGCGCGATCAACGCCGAGGTGAAGGAGGGCCGGGGCTCACCGCACGGCGGGGTCTTCCTCGACGTGTCGACCCGGATGCCGGCCGAGGTGATCAAGCGCCGGCTGCCCTCGATGTACCACCAGTTCAAGGAGCTGGCCGACGTCGACATCACGGCCGAGCCGATGGAGGTCGGGCCCACCTGCCACTACGTGATGGGCGGTGTCGCCGTGGACTCCGACACGGCCGCCGCGCGCGGGGTCCCGGGGCTGTACGCGGCCGGTGAGGTGGCCGGCGGCATGCACGGCTCCAACCGGCTCGGCGGCAACTCGCTGTCCGACCTGCTGGTCTTCGGGCGCCGGGCGGGCCGGCACGCGGCCCAGTACGCGGCGGCCCGGGAGGCCGGTGAGCGGCCCCGGGTGGACGACGACCAGGTCGCCGCCGCCGCCGCGGAGGCGCTGCGGCCGTTCTCCGCCGAGACGGAGCAGCCCGACGAGGGGCCGCCGGAGAACCCGTACACCCTCCACCAGGAACTCCAGCAGGCGATGAACGACCTGGTCGGCATCATCCGCCGCGAGCCGGAGATGAAGCAGGCCCTGGAGAAGCTCGCCGAGCTGCGGCTGCGGGCCCGCCGGGCCGGAGTGGAGGGGCACCGGCAGTTCAACCCGGGCTGGCACCTCGCCCTGGACCTGCGCAACATGCTGCTGGTCAGCGAGTGCGTGGCGCGGGCCGCGCTGGAACGCACCGAGTCGCGCGGCGGGCACACCCGCGAGGACCACCCCTCGATGGAACCCCGGTGGCGTCCGGTCAACCTGCTGTGCACCCTGGCCGACCCGACGGGCGGCCTGGCGGCGACGGACCCGGAGCGCGGCCAGATCAGCCTGGAGCGGCAGACCACCGAGCCCATCCGCCCCGACCTGCTCGCCCTCTTCGAGAAGGACGAGCTGGTCAAGTACCTCGCCGAGGAGGAGTTGTCCGAATGAGCGGCTACGAGGCCGGCTTCAGGGTGTGGCGGGGCGACACCGAGGGCGGTGGACTGGAGGACTTCCGCGTCGAGGTGAACGAGGGCGAGGTGGTCCTCGACATCATCCACCGCATCCAGGCGACCCAGGCCCCCGATCTCGCCGTGCGCTGGAACTGCAAGGCCGGCAAGTGCGGTTCGTGCTCGGCGGAGATCAACGGGCGCCCCCGGCTGATGTGCATGACCCGCATGTCGGTCTTCGGCCGCGAGGAGACGGTCACCGTCACCCCGCTGCGGGCCTTCCCGGTCGTCCGGGACCTGGTGACGGACGTCGGCTTCAACTACGCCAAGGCCCGGGAGGTGCCGTCGTTCGTCCCGCCCGCCGACCTCGGGCCGGGCGAGTACCGGATGATGCAGGAGGACGTGGACCGCTCGCAGGAGTTCCGCAAGTGCATCGAGTGCTTCCTGTGCCAGGACACCTGCCATGTCGTCCGCGACCACGAGGAGAACAAGCCGGCCTTCGCCGGTCCGCGTTTCCTCATGCGGGTCGCCGAGCTGGACATGCACCCGCTGGACGCGGCACCGGAGGCCGGCCTGGACCGCAAACGCACGGCCCAGGACGAACACGGCCTCGGCTACTGCAACATCACCAAGTGCTGCACGGAGGTCTGCCCCGAGGGCATCAGGATCACCGACAACGCGCTGATCCCGCTGAAGGAGCGGGCCGTGGACCGCAAGTACGACCCGCTGGTGTGGCTGGGCTCCAAGATCAGGCGCCGATCCTAGAGCTCCGCGGCCCGCTCAGCGCACCCAGCCCTCGCGGTACGCCGTCCAGTCCTCCTCCGTCGCCGCGAAGTCGATGTACGCGGCGACACCGAAGCGGGCGCGGTCGGCGTCCGTGCGGGACAGGCCCAGGCGGACGCCGCGGACGGCGGCGGCGACGGTCTCGGCGTGATTCCAGTGGCCGAATCGGTTCTCGTGGTAGAAGGGCAGGCCCATCAGCAGGTGCGTGGTGGGCGGCGTGACCTCCAGGGCGAGGGAGGTCTGCTGGGCGACGTAGCCGCCGTACAGGCTCTCCAGGGGCTGCATGGTGTCGTACGACATGACGGCGATCTGGTCGACCCGGCGGGCGACCTGGCCGAAGAACTCCTGCGACCACCACTTGGGGTGTCCGGCGACCGTGCCCCAGAAGGAGTGGAAGGCGGGGAGCGGGTCGATCTGGTGGGCGGCCACCGAGAGCTGCGCGCCCTCGGCGCGGGTCACCGCGTGCACGTCGTCCAGGAGGGACAGGTAGTTCCGGTCGCCGGAGTGGAGCGGCTCCAGGTCGAGGTGGACACCGTCGTAGCCGACGTCCAGGACCTGGCGGGCCGAGCGGACGACCGCGGCCCGCGTGGCGGCCTTCTCCAGCCGCATGCCGTCGGGGCTCTCGGTGGCGAGGACGTCGCCGAGGAAGGCCTGGACGCGGACACCGGGCATCTCCCGGTGCACGGCGTCGGTGAACCAGCGCGCCTTCGGGTACAGCGACTTCGGCAGGGTGCCGTCGTGCTCCATCGGGCCGGTGTGGACGTACAGGTCGCGGATGCCGGTCGTCTTCAGGCGGCGGGCGAGCGCGGTGACGTCCGCGTCGTCCTTGCGGCCGTCGACCCAGGCGTGGCCGAGCCAGATCGCGTCGCGGTTCCTGGTGTAGGTGCCGTCGGCGGGGTCGCCCATGTAGTTGACGCGCAGGGCGGTCTCGGCGGTGAGGAGGGGGACGAGCAGGACGAGGAGAACGACGAGGGCGGTGCGGCGGATGCGGCGGAGCCTTCGCTTTCCTGCGGGCGGCCCCTCGGGAGTCTGATCGCCGTCGGCGGCTGCCGGTTCGGTGGTTGTCGGCTCCGTGTCCTCCACGGTGTCCCCTCCCTGTGGCCGTCCCCGGTCGCGGTGGCCGGTTCCGGCGCATACGCTCCGAGCGTGTTGCCACCGGGGACGACTCGAACCGGTGTTCCGGTTGCGGTCAGGGGTGTCTCGCGATGATCTCCGCCGACCTGGTGCCGCCCCTGGTCACGGCCGGGGCGGCGCTGCTGCTCGCCGGGTACGCCCGGATCCGCCGCGCCCGGCGCGCCCGGACCCGGACGACGCCGGGGCGCGTCAGAAGAGGCTCAGCAGGGCCTCCGCCGGGTCGGTCAGCGGGGTGTCGTCGCCCGGCAGGGGCAGCTCGAACCACACCGTCTTCCCGTGCGGCGTACGGCGTGAGCCCCAGGCGGCGCTGAGCAGCCCGACCAGTTGCAGGCCGCGGCCGCCCTCGTCGGTGTCGCGGGCGCGGCGCCGGCGGGGCTGGACCAGGCCGGAGTCCCAGACCTCGCAGACCAGGGTGCGGTCGAGCAGCAGGCGGAGCCTGATCTCGCCCTCGCCGTACCGCAGCGCGTTGGTGACCAGCTCGCTGACCAGCAGCTCGGTGGTGTCGACCAGGGGTTCCATGTCCCAGCTGAGCAGCTGCGCGCGGGCGTACTCGCGGGCCCGGCCCACGCTGCGCGGCTCGCGCGGCAGGGTCCAGTCGCCGACGGACTCGGCGGGCAGTCCCTGGACGCGGGCCATCAGCAGGGCGATGTCGTCCTCGCCGTGGTGGCTGTCGAGGGTGTTGAGGACCTGGTCGCACACGTCCTCGAGGGGCCGGGCGGGATCGGTGAGCGCGCCGACGAAGGCCTGCAGGCCCTCGTCCAGGGGGTGATCGCGGCTTTCGACCAGTCCATCCGTGTAGAGCGCGAGCAGGGCGCCCTCGGGCAGTTCGACCTCCACCTCCTCGAAGGGCTCGCCGCCGACGCCGAGCGGCAGGCCCGGCGGGACGTCCAGCATCAGCGCGGACTCGCCGGGCTCGACCAGGACGGGCGGCAGATGGCCCGCGTTGGCGAAGGTGCAGCGCCGGGTCACCGAGTCGTAGACGGCGTAGACGCAGGTCGCAAGGTAGACCTCGGACAGGTCGGCCTCGCGGGGGCGGCGGGCCGCCCGCGTCGCCTGCTGCACGCCCCCGGGGGCGCCGAGGCCGCGGGCGATCTCGTCCAGGTGGGAGAGCACCTCGGCCGGTTCGAGGTCGAGCTGCGCCAGCGTCCTTACGGCGGTGCGCAGTTCGCCCATCGCGACGGCGGCGCGCAGTCCGCGTCCCATGACGTCGCCGACGACCAGGGCGGTGCGGTGGCCGGGGAGTTCGATGACGTCGAACCAGTCGCCGCCGACCTCGCTGGGCCGGTCGGTGGCCGCGTTCCCCGGCAGGTAGCGGCAGGCGATGTCGAGTCCGGAGGCCTCCGGGTCGCCGGGCGGGAGCAGGGAGCGCTGGAGGATCAGCGCGCGTTCGTGCTCGCGCCGGTAGAGGCGGGCGTTGTCGATGCAGACGGCGGCCCGCGCCGCCAGTTCCACGGCGAGGTCGCGGTCGCGGTCCCCGAACGGCTCGCTGCCCTTGGTCCGGGCGAACTGCGCGAGTCCCACGACCGTGTCGTGGGCGACCATGGGGACGGCGAGCGTGGACTGCACGAGACCGCCGTCCTCGGCGGGCACGGTGCGCGGGCGGGCCGTGCGCAGGGCGTCCGCGCAGGGCGAGTTGAAGGGGTAGTGGTGGACGGCGCCGAGCTTGACCCGCTCGCCGGCGCCGTGGAAGGGCGCGTCGGAGACGGCGCTGGAGAAGGCGACGCGGCGCAGTTCGGCGCTGCCGTCGGCGAGGCCGGGCGGCGTCTCGTCACCGGCCAGCAGGCCCTGGTAGAGGTCGACGGTGGCCAGGTCGCAGAAGCCGGGCACGACGACGTCGAGGAGTTCGCGGGCGGTGGTCTCCAGGTCGAGGGAGTTGCCGATGCGGGCGCCGGCGTCGTTGAGGAGGGCGAGGTTGCGCCGGGCGGCGGCGGCCTCGCGGGCGGCGGCGCGGCGGGCGGTGATGTCGGTGCCGAGCCAGGCGATGCCGATGGGCCGCCCCGAACCGCTGTGCACCCGGTAGAGGTTGACGGACCAGTGGCGGCGCTCGTCGGAGCCGGGCACGAAGCCCGTGACGTGCATGTCGGTGATGGACTCGCCGGTTTCCAGCACCCGGCGCAGGGTGGCGGAGACCCGGTCGGCCTCGGCGCGCGACAGGTAGTCGTGGACGCCCTTGCCCCGGTGGGTGTCGGGTGTGCCGCCGAAGATGGAGGCGAACCGCTGGTTGGCGCGGCGCACCCGCAGCTCGGAGTCGATCAGGAGGAAGCCGAACGGAGACTGGCCGAAAATGGCCTGCGAAGCGGCGAGGTCGGTCTCGATGCTGCGCAGGGTGCGGACGTCGACGACGATGCAGACGGCGGCCTTCTCGCCGTCCTCCGTCCGCGTCGGCATGACGTACACCTCGGCGAGCCCGCGCGGCCCGCGGCGTTCACGCTTCCCGTCCTCGGTCGCGACGGCCGGTGCCCGGAAGGGGACCACGCCGGTCCACTCGCGGCCGTCGAGGATCTCGGCCATCTTGCGCTGGCCCCGCTCCCGCAGGTCGGGGTCGATGAACGTCTCGATGGGGTCGGTGCCGACGGCGTGTTCGGCGGGGATGCCGAGCAGTTGCTCGGCGCGCAGGCTCCACTGGTCGACGAGGCCGTCGGGTCCGATGGAGAAGGACGCGACCTTGATGTAGTCGTACATGGAGCCGGGCGGGCTGCTCTGCCACACGGCGTCACCGGACGGCGCGTCACCGGACAGGCCGCCGCCGGGACCGGTGCCCGTCGGGACCCCGGCAGCGCCCGCGGCGCCGGCCCCGGCAGCGGCCGACGGACCCTCGGACCCCGTGGCCCTCGCTGGTATCTCGCTCACGCGAACCGTCCCCTCCAGCTCACCACACCCGGCACCGGTCACCGGGGGCGGCTGCCCGCAGTATCCAGCACTACGGCGCCGCACAACACGGTGTTCACGATCACAGCACGGTCCCGATGCTTTTCGGTCCGGACCGTGACAACACTTCCAGTCTTCTAACCAGCGGACACGGCATCGAATCACGTACGCCGACAACTGCCACTGGCCTGAACCGGTCGGCCGACGGGACGGTACCGGATGTCGGGACATTTCGGCGCAGCCGTCACCCCGTCACTCCGGCAGCGCGAGTTCGAACCAGACCGTCTTGCCCGTCCCACCTGGCCTGGTACCCCAGCGGCGGGCGGAGGAGGCCACCAGTTGCAGCCCCCGGCCGCCCTCGTCCTCGGGCCGGGCGGCACGTTCGCGGGGCAGGTCCGGGAGCGGGTCGGAGACCTCCACGAGCAGGACGCCGTGCAGGCCGTCGGGGCGGAGTACGAGACGGACGCCGATGGGGCCGGTGGCGTGCCGCAGGGCGTTGGTGACCAGCTCGCTGACCAGCAGGGCAGTGATGTCGCCGACACTGTCGAGGTCCCAGCCGCGCAGCCGGTCGCGGACGAGGGAGCGCGCCGTCCGCACGGCGCCCGGCTCCCCGGGAAAGACCCATTCGACGCGGTCGCCTTCGGTCCCGATCACCCCGATCACTTCCCCGGCCGGCAACCCCACGATGTCCGGTTTCATGGGGTCAATGGGCTCATACCCGACATCAGGGGCCCGTTACCGTCCATGAGGGCACCTGGAGACCCGCGGGCGCATGGAAGCACCGGCGGCGTACGGGGGCGCCCGCACCGGCTCCCCCTACGCGCCCCGCGCGTCGTTCGCCTCGGGTGTCAGGTGCGCGAGCGCCCGCTCGACCGCCGGCACGTCCTGGTCGAGCCACGGCACGTCCCAGATCTCGCCGGGGGTGAGCCAGCGCAGGGCGTCGTGGTCCTGGAGGGGTTCGGGGGCGGGGGAGCCGGGCAGCAGGCGGGCGGTCCACACCTGGAGGACGTACGGGGGTCTCAGCGGCCACTGCCCCGGGACCCGCTCGCCGGTCTCGGCCGCCACGCCGAGCTCCTCGCGCAGTTCACGCACGAGGGCCGCCTCGGGCGTCTCGCCCGCTTCGACCTTGCCGCCGGGCAGCTCCCAGCGCCCGGCCAGCTCGGCCGGCGCGCTGCGCCGTGCGGCAAGCAGGCGCCCGCCGTCGACCAGCGCGGCGCCCACCACGATCCGTTCCGTCATGCAGCGGAGCCTAGTTGCCCCGCGGTGTCCGACGACGCGGCGGTACGCCCGGTCAGTCGGCCGGGCCGGCGGTGTTCGGGCCGAGCTTCTCGACCCAGTAGAGCTGTTTGTGACCGCGACCGTCGAGCGTGTCCGCGACGTTCTGGGCCTCGGCCCGCGTCGCGTACCGGCCCACGCGATAGCGATTGCCGTTGTCGTCCTGGCGGAAGACCAGCCAGGGAAGAGTGACCGTGCTGTCGTTCATCGCGCCCCTCCGCTTCCCACCGCGGCCCTCGTCACGCCCCGCCCGCCGAGGAAACCGCAATCCGCATATGCCCGACCCTACGCCTAACCTTCACGCACCGAATACGGCTTTTCACAAAGAGGTACGCAACCAGCCAGAACGCAGGGGGCGCACGATGCCCGATGCGCCGTCCTGGGCCACCGATGCTTCCGGTCGGGGGGCGTACGCGGCACGACGGAGGCGACCTGCGAGAACGACGGGATTTCCGCGGTGCGGGGCGGTACCGGGGGACGCGGAAGGGGGCTGCGGGCGCGGTACTCACGCGGGTGAGGGGGCGCGAGAGGCGCACGGAGGCGTGCGCCATCTCACAGAGCGGCGGGCCCGGTTGACGGCGGACGTCCGCCGCAGACGGGCCCGGGGCCCTACTTGACGGGCAGGTGGTACGCCACCCGGTACCGGTCGGCCGGGACGACCACGTCGGCCGTCTCGACCGCGCGGCCCGAGGCGTAGAAGGTGCGCCGGACGACCAGCACCACGTGCCCGGGGACACCGCCCAGGGCGAGCAGCTCCTCGGCGAGGCCGGGGCGGGCGCCCACCTCCTCGGTGACGTTGTCCACGACGACGTCGATGGCGGCCATCCGCTCGACGACGCCCATGCCGCCGAGCGGGCCCTCCTCGGGCAGCATCACGGGCGTGCGGCCGGTGAGGTCGAGCGGCTCCCAGGAGGTGGAGAGCATCATCGCCTCGCCGCCCTCCCGGAAGACGTACCGCGTGCACATCACCCGGTCCCCGGGCTTGATCCCGAGCCGCTCGGCGACGGCACCGCTCGCCTCGGCCTGCTCGCTGCGGGATTCCCACGTGCCGCGGGACCCGGCGTCGGCCTGCTCCTGCCGGAAGGGCGTGGCACCGCCGGCCGGCCGGTACCCGGAGCGGGCGATGCGCCGGGGCTCGGGCCGCTCGCGCACATAGGTGCCGGACCCCGAGCGGCCCTCGACCAGCCCTTCGGCCATGAGCACCTTGCGCGCCTCCAGGGCGACGGTGTCCGAGACGCCGTACTCCTCGCGGATCCTGGCTTGGGAGGGGAGGCGGGTGTGCGGCGCCAGCAGGCCGTCGACGATCTTCTTGCGGAGATCACCCGCGACACGCAGGTACGCCGGCTGCTCACCGAATGTCACTGGCCGCTCCCATCAGGTTGTACAGACAGCAACAGCGTGGCAACCGTAGGTTGTGCCAGGCAAGCGCAGGCCAGAGATTCACTCGAAGTGATGACGTGTGCCGTCGAGGGCTTCACGCAGGCACTTTCTCCCCGCTGGGGACGCCCTCACACCTCCATGCCGGTGCCGTCTCCCCCGTCGGCGCCGCCCGTCCCGTAGTCCGGCGGCGTCGTGGGCAGTCCCAGGGCCTTGCGTGCGGTGACCGTCGTGTCGGCCTCGATGAGATCGAAACCCTTGTCGTAGTGCTCGTAGTACGTGTCGACGTCGGTGGCCCTGGCCGCCTCGCCCCACTCCTCCTGTGCCGTGTCCAGGTCCTCGATCAGGGCCGCGACCTGCCGTTCGGACGCGGCGGGCCAGTCGTGCCGGCGCAGGACCCACAGCTCGTGGCGCAGCGCCTCCGACACCTGCCCCGCCCAGACCCCGTACGCCGGGAAGTCGTCCTCGACGGCTTCCGCCTCGGGCACCTCGTCCATGGCCCGGTTGAGGGCGCCCTCCCCCGTCAGATAGGTGACCTGGTGCGGGTCGAGCGTCCTGGCGTCGTTGCGCAGCGAACCGGTGAGCGTGCCCTGCTCGTCCGTGTTGCCGAACAGGCAGGTGATCTCCCGGTCGCCCGCGCGCCAGCTCTGCCGGGTCGGCGCCAGGTAGTACACGTCGACGTCGGCGGGCAGGGCCCAGCGGTCCATGGCGTAGGTGTCCTGGAACGCGTAGCACCGGTCGTCGGCGGACCGGGTGATCTCGTCGTCGCCGGGGTAGGAGCCGCCGGGCAGATCGAACACGGCGAACACCTCACCGTCGTGTTCCTTCTCGCAGGGCACCACGTCGACGTCGTAGGTGACCCCTTGCAGGGATCCGCTGGGCGTGGTGAAGCACTGGCCCTCGGAGAGCGCGTACGCGGTGCCCTCGCCCCGTGCGGCCTCTCTGAAGCCCTGCCAGAGGTCGGCGGCGGCACCCGTGGAGAGCGACAGCACCCACAGGGCGAGACCCACGGAGGAGAGCACGGAACCGGCCACCGCGAGCCCCTTGCCCCGCTCGCCCTTCCTCCTGATCTGGCGCAGGGCGACCAGGCCCAGCACGAGTCCGACCGCGGGTACGAAACAGAGCACGCCGAGGACGAGCGCCGCGATGGCCACGCCGTTGACGGGTGCCTGCCGCGGGTACGCCCCGTAGGGCCCGCCCCAGACCGGTGGAGGCTGCTGCGG
Organism: Streptomyces flaveolus; assembly: GCF_044765825.1. Taxonomy (NCBI): domain Bacteria; kingdom Bacillati; phylum Actinomycetota; class Actinomycetes; order Kitasatosporales; family Streptomycetaceae; genus Streptomyces; species Streptomyces flaveolus. The sequence goes on from NZ_JBIWKU010000003.1 coordinate 373,414, forward strand.
GGCGTACGGCCCCTGGGGGTAAGGCCCTTGGGGACCGGGGGGCGGCGGTATGGACACGGGTGCCGTGCTCCTGATCCGTGCGGCGACGCGGAGGCTCCGCGAGTGAGAGCGACCGCCCGGAACGCACGGCCGCGTGACTGAGCGCATCGTATGCGCGTGCCGGTCGGGGGCGTACGCGAGATCGGGGTCGGGGGCGTACGCGAGATCGGGTACGGCGGTCCGGAAGGACGGTCCGCGAGGGGGGGCGGAGAGGGACCCGGGAGGGGGTCCCCGGCCGGCGTGTGCCTCAGTCGTCGAAGTCCGTGGCCCTGGTGCGCTTCTCCCACGCCGTCACGTCCGCCCGGACCTGGTCCAGGTGGCCGAGGACCGCGCTGACACCGTCGTCGCCGAGCGGCAGCCGCAGCGGGGTGTCGTCGGCCGCCAGCGCGGCGAGGACGAGTGCCGCCGCCTTGGCCGGATCGCCGGGCTGGCTGCCGTCACCGCCGGTGACGAGCCCGCGGGTCTCGCTCACCTTGGCGTACACACCGCTGTCGGCGCTGAGCCCGGCCGTGCCGCTCGCGAACAGGCCGGTGCGGAAGGCGCCCGGCTCCACGATCAGCACCTTGATCCCGAACTCCCGCACCTCGTCCGCGAGTCCCTCGCTCATGCCCTCCAGCGCGAACTTCGTCGCGCTGTACGCCGAGAAGCCCGCGAAGGACATCTGGCCGCCCATGCTGCTCATCTGCACGATCGCGCCCGAGCGCCGCCCGCGCATGTGCGGCAGCACGGCCCGCGTCAGCGCGGCCGGCCCGAAGACGTGCACGTCGAACAGGGCACGCAGCTCGTCCTCGCCCGTCTCCTCGAAGGCGCCGACGTGCGTGCGGCCCGCGTTGTTGACCAGCACGTCGATCCGCCCGTGCCGCTCCACCACGTCCCGTACGGCGGCCTCGGCGGCGGCCGTGTCGGCGACGTCCAGGCGCACTGCCTCCATCTGGTCGGGGTGGGCGACCACCAGGTCGTCGAGCCCCTCGGGCCGCCGTGCCGCGCCGACGACCACATCACCCTCGGCAAGGGCCGCCGCGGCGATCGCCCGCCCGAAGCCGCTGCTCGCACCCGTGATCAGCCACACCTTGTTCATGCCGACTCCCTGACCGTTCGTCCGTCTGCAACCGCCAACCACCCTGCTGGAAAAGCCGGTTGCCCGTCCAAGACCCACAGTGATAGCCAACGGACATGACGACGGACGTGCATGTGCGGGAGCTGCGCTACTTCGCGGCGGTGGCCGAGGAACTGCACTTCACGCGGGCGGCCGAGCGGCTGTACGTGTCCCAGCCGGCGCTGAGCAAGCAGATCCGGGCGCTGGAGCGGCAGTTGGGCGCCGAACTGTTCCGGCGCGAGCCGCGCGGTGTGACGCTCACCGAGGCGGGCACCGCACTGCTGCCGCACGCCCGGCGGGTGCTGGCCGGCTGGACCGAGGGCGCGGCGGCGGTGCGGGCGGCACAGGCGGCGCGGCGCGGCACCCTGGTGGTCGGCATGAGCACCAGCCCCGGACGCGGTGGCCTGCTGCCGGCGATCCGCTCCCGTTTCACGGCGGCCCACCCGGAGGCACTGCCCCGGCTGCGGCAGCTGAGCTGGCACGACCCGACGGCGGGCCTGGCCGACGGCACGGCCGACGTCGCCTTCGTGTGGCTGCCGCTGCCCGACGCCGACCGCTACGCCTGGACCACGGTCGCCGAGGAGCCCCGCCTGGTCGCCCTCCCCGACACCCATCCGCTCGCGGCCCGCGCCGAGGTCGACTTCGCGGACCTGGCCGACGAGCCGTTCCTCGCCCTGCCGCCGGAGGCGGGCGTCCTGCGCGACTTCTGGCTGGCGCTGGACGAACGGCGCGGCCTTGACGAACTGCGCGGCCTCGACGAACGGGGCGGCCCGGCCGGAGGCACCGGCCGCCCACCGCGCATCGGCGCGGAGATCGCCGGCACGGAGGAGACCTACGAGGCCCTCGTCGCCGGCCTCGGCATCTGCCTCGTCGCCACGGGCAACGCCCCGCTGATCACCCTGGGCGGCGTCACCACCCGCCCGGTCCGCGGGCTGAGCCCCGGCCGCTACGCGCTCGCCTGGCGCCGGGAGGACGAGGACCGCCCGCTGGTACAGGGGTACGTGGAGGCGTGCCGACAGGTGATCGCCCGTGGATGACGGCCGCCCGGAACGCCTGGACCGCTACCTCACGGTCCCCGAAGTCACCGAGGCGGCGCGGCGGCTGACCGCCCGGTTCCCCGGCGTCGCCCGCCTGCGCCGGATCGGGACGTCCCGCGCGGGCCGGCCGCTCCTGATGCTGTCCGTGGGGCACGGGCCGCGTCACGTCCTGGTGGTCGCCCGGCCGCACCCCGACGAGCCGGTCGGCGGCGTGACCGCGCTCGCGCTGGCGGAGCATGCGGCACGCGGCGACCGGCTGTCCACGGCGACCGACCCCGCCCTGGTCACCTGGGACATCATCCTGTGCCTTGACCCGGACGGTGCCGCGCTGAGCGAGGGACTCGAAGCGGCGACGGCCGGCCCCTGCCCCACCCTGGACGGCTATTACCGCGCCGCCTTCCGCCCGGTCGCGGCGGAACAGCCGGAATGGGCACCGATCGTCTCGCGGCAGCTCCCGGAGAGCCGCGCGCTGTTCGACGTGATCGACGAGCAGCGGCCGTTCCTGCAGTGCTCCCTGCACAACGTCGAAGCGGGCGGCAGCTGGATCCAGCTGACCGGCGACCTCCCCGGCCTCGCCGCCCCCTTCCAGACCTCCGCCCGCGCCCTCGGCATCCCGGTGCAGCACGGCACGTACGACGCCCTTTACTGGGAGAACCCCGGCCCCGGCGTGTACGTCCTGCCTCCGCCGGACGGCACCGACCGGCCGGCGGCCGGGTCCGAGAACATCGGCCTGTCCACCTGGTGCGCTCCTCAGCGGTACGGCGGCGCCACCGCGATCATCGAAGTGCCCATGTGGGCGACCGACCTGGCCGACGACCTTTCTCCCCACCCGCAAGCCACCCGCGTACTGCGCGACCTGTCCGCGCTGGTACGGGAGGGCGGACGGCAGGTGACGGCCCTCCTCGACAAGGCGCGGGGCTTCCTGCCGCCGGCCGCGGACAACGCGCCACGACGCGTGCTGGAGTGGATGGCCGACGACCTCTACGACCTGGTCGCCGACTCCTGGGAACCACTCGCCCGGCAGGCGGCCGAGGCAACCGGCCCCGACGATCCGCGGCACCTGACGACGGCCCGGGTCTCCGCCCTGGACGTCGTGGCCCGCCGGCAACCGCTGCGCGCGGCAGGCCTGCTGCTGCGCCTGCTGGACGAGGCGGCCCACCCCGCCGCCCCGGAGCTGTACCGCGAGATGCAAGGGCTCTTCACTACGTGGTGCGCGGACTTCGAGAAGGCCCTGCGCCTGCGCTGGGTTCCCGTGCGCCACCAGGTGGAACACCAGGCCCGCACGGTCGTGGCGGCAGCGGAGGCTGCACTGCGCTGAGCAGACCGGCCCTGCACGCGAGGGCATTGGTCAGGTCCCCTGGGAGCTGCACGTCCACGCTTACCGGATCCCGTCCGGATTCGACGGTCGGCACCGACACGCACTGGTCGCAGCATCGCGCGGACTGATGCGGACGGCAAGGCCCCCTGACTCGCGTCGCCGCAGGTCAGGGGGCCTCTGAAGGCTTACTCAGACGTTGAAGCGGAACTCCACCACGTCGCCGTCCTGCATCACGTAGTCCTTGCCCTCCATGCGCGCCTTGCCCTTCGCGCGGGCCTCCGTCACCGAGCCCGTCTCGACCAGGTCCTCGAAGGAGATGACCTCGGCCTTGATGAAGCCCTTCTGGAAGTCGGTGTGGATGACACCGGCGGCCTCGGGGGCGGTGGCGCCCTTCTTGATGGTCCAGGCGCGGGATTCCTTGGGGCCGGCCGTCAGGTAGGTCTGCAGGCCGAGGGTGCGGAAGCCGACGTGGGCGAGGGTGGCCAGGCCGGGCTCGTCCTGGCCGACGGACTGGAGGAGCTCCAGGGCCTCGTCCTCCTCCAGCTCGGCGAGGTCCGCCTCCAGCTTGGCGTTGAGGAAGATCGCCTCGGCGGGGGCGACCAGCGCGCGCTGCTCGTTCTTGAAGTCCTCGTCGGTGAGCTCGTCCTCGTCGACGTTGAAGACGTAGAGGAAGGGCTTGGTGGTGAGCAGGTGCAGGTCGTGGAGGAGCTCGGCGCGCTCGCTGCCCTGGACGATGCCGTGGGCGAAGAGGGTGTCGCCCTTCTCCAGGATCTCCTTGGCCTCCTCGACCGCCTTGACCTTCGGCGCGACGTCCTTCTTGATCCGCGACTCCTTCTGGAGGCGCGGGAGGACCTTCTCGATGGTCTGCAGGTCGGCGAGGATCAGCTCGGTGTTGATCGTCTCGATGTCGTCCTTGGGCGAGACCTTGCCGTCGACGTGGACGACGTTCTCGTCCTTGAAGGCACGGATGACCTGGCAGATCGCGTCGGACTCGCGGATGTTCGCCAGGAACTTGTTGCCCAGGCCCTCGCCCTCGCTCGCGCCGCGCACGATGCCCGCGATGTCGACGAAGTCGACCGTCGCCGGGAGGATCTTCTCGGAGGAGAAGATCTCGGCCAGTTTCGTCAGACGGGGGTCGGGGACGCCCACGACGCCGACGTTGGGCTCGATCGTGGCGAACGGGTAGTTGGCCGCGAGCACGTCGTTCTTGGTCAGGGCGTTGAACAGGGTCGACTTGCCGACATTCGGCAGACCGACGATTCCGATCGTGAGCGACACGTTGCGACTTCCCGTACGTGAGGATGCGGAGGGCGGGGCAGGCCAGACTGGGCCGATCCACCAGTCTACGGGGTGTCCGGTAACGGCCACGCCGGGCGTCGAACGCTTGGCCAGGCATCGCCCCACGGCGTGTCTGTCGGGCTATTCGGCACATAAACCGACCTAAGTTGGTCCAGTGGAGCAACACGGGACGCGACCTGCGCAGTACGGACCGCGACGGGGCCGGACGCCGTTGCCCCCGCAGGGGCGGGGTGCCGGCGGCGAGGCGGCGAGACCGCCGGTCCGGCCCGTCCTGCCGGGCGCGGGGCGCGGGCCGCGTCGTCCGGCGGCGGGGTCCCGGCCCGGGGCGGGGGCGTCGGCGCCGCTGGTGCTGCGGGTCCTGCGGCGGGTGCGCGCGACGCCCAATCCCCGGCTGACCGGGCTCGGCAGCGGCCTGTTCTGCGCGGCGGTGATGGTCGTGCTCGGGTTCCTCGACCAGGTGCTGGTCGGCGGGTCCCTGACGGTGTACGGCGTGCTGTTCCTGCCGGTGTGCGTGCTCACGGCGTTCTGGGTGCGCAGGGGCGACCTGCTGATCGCGCCCGTCGTCGTGCCGATCTCCTTCGCGGCGGGTCTGTCGACCGTCGCCGACCGCGGTGACGGTGGTGTCGGCGGGCGGCTGATGGGGCTCGTTACCGCGCTGGCCACCGAGGCCGGCTGGCTGTACGGCGGGACGCTGGTCGCCGGGTCGATCGTGCTCGCCCGGCGGATCCGGCTGGTGCGCCGCCGGGCCGCTGCCGCCCGGAACCGGTCGACGGCCTCGTGAGGGGTGCGGCGCCACAGCCGCGCCGTGACAGGCGCCGTGCGACGAGGGGTGCGGCCGGGGTGCCGCGGCGGCCTCGGCACGAGGGCGAGACGTGGCCAGGTGCGCGAGGTGGCAGGGGTGCCGCGTCGGCCCTCCGCACGAAGGTCGGGAGGCGTGCGGCCCTGCGCCGCGCCGGCCTCCGTACGAGGGAGCGCGGCCGGTGCGCCGTGCCTCCCGGTGCGCACCGGCCCGGGGCCGTGCCGTCCGTTCAGCCCGCCGCGCGCATCGCCGCTCCCACGATGCCCGCGTTGTTCTGCAACTGCGCCGGGACGATCTCCGCCTGGATGCCCTCGAGGTAGTGCAGGAACTTGTGGGACTTGCGGCTGACCCCGCCGCCGATGATGAACAGCTGGGGCGAGAACAGCATCTCGACATGGGCGAGGTACTTCCGCACCCGCTGGGCCCACTGCTCCCACGACAGGTCGTGGTCGTCCTTGACCTTGCTGGAGGCCCGCTTCTCCGCGTCGTGGCCCTCCAGCTCGAGGTGGCCCAGCTCGCTGTTGGGGACGAGGACGCCGTCGGTGAAGACGGCGCTGCCGATGCCCGTGCCGAAGGTGAGCAGGACGACCGTGCCCTGCCGTCCGCGCCCGGCGCCGAAGTTCATCTCGGCCACGCCGGCCGCGTCCGCGTCGTTGACGACCGTGACGTCCAGTCCGCCGAGCCGCTCGCTGAACAGGGCACGCGCGTCCGTGTCGACCCAGCTCTTGTCGACGTTGGCCGCCGTACGCACCGTGGCGCCGCCGGTGACGACGCCCGGGAAGGTGAGTCCGACCGGGCCGGTCCAGCCGAAGTGGTCGACGACCTGCTTCACCCCGTCGGCCACCCCGTCGGGGGTGGCCGGGTGCGGGGTGAGCACCTTGCAGCGCTCCTGGGCCAGGTCGCCCCTGTCGAGGTCCACAGGGGCGCCCTTGATCCCGGATCCGCCGATGTCCACGCCGAAGATCTGCATGGCTCCACGTTACGACGGGCCACCGACCGTCACGCGGGGGGCGTGTTCCCGGCGGTCACGCCCCTGCCGTACCGGCGCCGCCCCGCTCGGCCACCAGCGCGGCGGCCTCCTCGCGCAGGTCGCGGCGGAGCTCCTTGGGCAGCGAGAAGGTGATCGACTCCTCGGCGGCCTTGACGATCTCCACGTCCTCGAAGCCGCGCGGCGACAGCCACTCCAGGACCTGCTCGACCAGGACGTCCGGGACGGACGCGCCGGAGGTGACGCCGACCGTGGTCACGCCCTCCAGCCAGGCCTCGTCGATCTCGTCGGCGAAGTCCACCAGGTGGGCGGCGCGCGCGCCGGCCTGCTTGGCGACCTCGACCAGGCGCTTGGAGTTGGAGGAGTTGCGGGAGCCGACGACGATCACCAGGTCGGCCTCGGCGCCCATCTGCTTGACCGCGAGCTGGCGGTTCTGCGTGGCGTAGCAGATGTCGTCGCTCGGCGGGGAGATGAGCTGCGGGAACTTGTCCTTGAGCGCGTCGACGGTCTCCATGGTCTCGTCGACGGAGAGGGTGGTCTGCGACAGCCACACGACCTTCGACGGGTCGCGGACCTCCACCTTGGCGACGTCCTCGGGGCCGTCGACGAGCTGGATGTGGTCCGGGGCCTCGCCGGAGGTGCCGATGACCTCCTCGTGGCCCTCGTGGCCGATCAGGAGGATGTCGTAGTCGTCGTTGGCGAAGCGGACGGCTTCCTTGTGCACCTTGGTGACGAGCGGGCAGGTGGCGTCGATGGTGGCGAGCCGGCCGCGTTCGGCCTCCTCGTGGACGACGGGGGCCACGCCGTGCGCGGAGAACATGACGATGTTCCCCGGCGGGACCTCCTCCGTCTGCTCGACGAAGATCGCGCCCTTCTTCTCGAGGGTCTGCACGACGTACTTGTTGTGGACGATCTCGTGCCGGACGTAGACGGGGGCCCCGTACTGCTCCAGGGCCTTCTCGACGGCGATCACGGCGCGGTCCACACCCGCGCAGTAACCACGGGGGGCGGCGAGCAGGACACGGCGGCCAGGCGAAGCGGTCATGGCACCCATCGTAAGGCCGCGTTCGGCGGGTCAAAGATCGCGTGGGCGCGGTATCGGCGGGGACACTGACGGGAACGTTCCGAGGCACAGTCCGATGCGCTGGCGGAGGCACGATGTCCGAGTCCGGTACGAAGGCCCCCGGGGCCGGTGAGGAACAGGAGCTGAGGCGCAGCCTGGGCTTCCGGGACCTGGTGGTCTACGGGCTGCTGTTCATCGCGCCCATGGCGCCGGTCGGCGTCTTCGGCACGCTGGACGCCAAGTCGCACGGCGCGGTCGCCCTCGTCTACGTCGTCGCCACGGTCGCGATGGCGTTCACCGCCTTCAGTTACGCCCAGATGGTGCGGGTGGTCCCCCAGGCGGGGTCGGTGTTCGCCTACGCGCGCGCGGCGCTCGGCAACGGGGCCGGGTTCATCGCCGGGTGGATGGCGATGCTGGACTACGTCCTCATCCCGGCGGTGGCCTATCTGTTCTCCGGTATCGCCATGGAGGCGCTGGTCCCGGAGGTGTCGCGGTGGGTGTGGACGGCGCTCGCGGTGGTCGTCACGACGGCGCTGAACCTGTGGGGGGTGCGGACGGCGGCCCGGGTGGGCTTCCTGGTTCTCGCCCTGGAGATCGCGGTCCTGCTGGTGTTCGTGGCATCGGCGATCGTGGTCCTCGCGCGCGACGGCGCCGAGCGGGGCTGGCTGTCGCCGCTGTCCGGGGACGGCACGCAGGGGGCGTTCGCGCTGTCGGCGGTGGTCGGCGCGGTGTCGGTGGCGGTGCTGTCGTATCTGGGCTTCGACGCGATCGCGACGTTCGCGGAGGAGGTCACCGGCGGGTCGGCGAAGGTGGCGCGGGCGCTGCTGTTCTGCCTGGCGCTGGCGGGCGTGCTGTTCGTGGCGCAGACGTATCTGGTGGCGCTGCTGGAGCCGGTGACGTCGGCGCGGCTGGCGGCGGATCCGGGTCGTCAGGGGTCGGCGTTCTACGACGCGGTGGACTCGTCCGTGGGGACGTGGCTGCACGACCTGGTGGCGGTGAGCAAGGCGATCGGTGCGGCGTTCGCGGCGCTGGCCGGGCAGGCGGCGGCCGGGCGGCTGCTGTTCGCGATGGGCCGCGACCGGCGGCTGCCGGGGGCGCTGTCGCGCACGGACGCCGGCGTGCCGCGGGTGGCGCTGCTGGTCGCGGCCGTGATCACGCTGGTGGCGGCGGTGTGGGCGGCACGGCGGGACGACGGCCTCGACCATCTGGTGTCGGTGGTCGACGTCGGCGCGCTGACCGCGTTCACGCTGCTGCACGCGAGCGTGGTGGGCTGGTTCGCGGTCCGGCGCCGCGGGGGTCCGGTGAGCTGGTGGCGCCATGTGCTGGTGCCGGTGCTCGGCGCGGCCATCACGATCGCGGTGATCGTGGAGGCGTCGGGGACCGCGCAGGTGGTGGGGGCGATCTGGCTGGCGATCGGCCTGGTGGTCCTGGCGGTGCAGGGGCCGCGGAGGAGTCGGGCGGGGACGTGAGGGCCGGCCTCGGCGCACGGGGGGGGGCCGCCGGGCGAGGCGGTGGAGCGGCCCCCGGCGCGGGACGGAACGGTCACCACGGGCGTGGCCCCGGGTCCGGAACGCGGCCGGCGGCGGCAGGCACGGTCGCCTCAGCCCGGCCGCACCGCCGGCCTGCGCGGGGGCGGAACCCTCACCCCGGCCCGGCCCCGCAACGCAGCCGGAAGCGGCAGGCGCGGGCCGCACCGCCGGCCTGCGCAGGGGCGGACCCCTCACCCCCGCGCGGCCCCGCTCCGGAGCGCGGCACAGGCAGCGGGCACGGTCGCCTCGGCCCGGCCGCACCGTCGGCTTGCGCAGGGTGAAACGGTCACCCCGGCGTGGCCCGGCTCCGGAGTGCGGCGGGAAAGGTCGGCCCGGGCTCCGGTCCGGACCGGAGCGGTGGGGGCCCCGCGGGCGGCACCGTCCGGTTGCGCATGGGCGGGACGGTCGGCGCCGCGGGTGTGTCAGGGCGGGGAGCGTTGTCGTACGTGGCCGTTACGCTCGGGCGCATGGCTGCGAACACGTCTCCCGAAGCTCCCCTGCCCGTCGGCGAGGTGTCACGGCTGATCGGGGGCTGGATCGACCGGCTCGGCGCGGTGTGGGTCGAGGGGCAGATCACGCAGTTGTCGCGGCGGCCGGGCGCCGGGGTGGTGTTCCTGACGCTGCGCGACCCGTCGTACGACATCTCCGTGAGCGTGACCTGCTACCGCCAGGTCTTCGACGCGGTGGCGGACGTGGTCGGCGAGGGCGCCCGCGTGGTCGTGCACGCCAAGCCGGAGTGGTACGCGCCGCGGGGCCAGCTGTCGTTGCGGGCCGCCGAGATCAAGCCGGTCGGCGTCGGGGAGCTGCTCGCGCGGCTGGAGCAGCTGAAGAAGTCGCTCGCCCGCGAGGGACTGTTCGCGCCGGAACGGAAGAAGCCGCTGCCCTTCCTGCCGCAGCTGATCGGCCTCGTCTGCGGGCGAGCCTCCGCGGCCGAGCGGGACGTGCTGGAGAACGCCCGGCACCGCTGGCCCGCCGTCCGCTTCGAGGTGCGCAACGTCCCCGTGCAGGGCGTGCACGCCGTGCCGCAGGTGGTGCAGGCGGTGAAGGAGCTGGACGCGAGGGACGACGTGGACGTGATCGTCGTCGCGCGCGGCGGCGGCAGCGTGGAGGACCTGCTGCCGTTCTCCGACGAGCAGCTGGTCCGGGCGGTCGCCGCCTGCCGTACGCCGGTCGTCTCGGCGATCGGGCACGAGCCGGACAGTCCCCTGCTGGACCTCGTCGCCGACCTGCGCGCCTCCACGCCGACCGACGCCGCGAAGAAGGTCGTACCGGACGTCGGCGAGGAGTACGAGCGGGTGCGGCAGCTGCGGGACCGCGCGCGGCGCTGTGTGGCGGCGTTCGTCGACCGCGAGGAGCGAGGGCTGGCCCACGCGCTGGCCCGGCCGGCGATACAGGACCCGCACCGGATGATCGACGAGCGGGCCGAGCAGGTGACGGCCCTGCTGGAGCGGGGACGCCGCTCGCTGCGGCACCAGCTCGACCGGGCCGACTCCGAGCTGACGCACACGCACGCACGCGTGGTGGCCCTCTCCCCCGCCGCGACCCTCAAGCGCGGGTACGCCGTGCTGCAACGGGCCGACGGCCACGCGGTGCGGGACCCGGGCGAGGTGGAGCCGGGCGAGACGCTGCGCGCCCGTGTCTCCGAGGGTGATTTCTCCGTACGAGTCGACGCATAGGGTGGGTGGATGACCAGCGAGGTGGAGCAGCCGGCGGCCGTGTCCGAGGCGCTCGGATACGAGCAGGCGCGGGACGAGCTGATCGAGGTCGTACGGCGGCTGGAGGCCGGCGGTACGACCCTGGAGGAGTCCCTCGCCCTGTGGGAGCGGGGCGAGGAGCTGGCGAAGGTGTGCCGGCGGTGGCTGGAGGGCGCCCGGGCCCGCCTGGACGCGGCGCTGGCCGAGGAGACCGGGGCGGGGGACGAGGGCGGGGACGCGTAGCCCCCTCCCGCTCCCCCCGCTTCTCGCCCTCTCCTCTACTTCCCGCTGTCCTCGGCGAGCGTGTGCGCGACGAGCGCGTTGGCGTGTCCGTGGCCCAGTCCGTGCTCGGTCTTGAGCCAGGCGACGAGTTCCATGTGCTTGCTGAGCGGCGAGGAGCGGATCAGTTCCTTCCACTCCGCGACCGGCCGGCCGTACTTCTTCTCGATCGACGGGAAGTAGGAGGCGGGGCCCTTCACGGTGCTGGTCATGTCGGCGCGGTCCCATCGGTGCGATTGGCGGTCTGTCGCCTGGTAGGACGGCGGCCGGCGCGCGAAATGATCGCCCACCGTTCGTGACCTGCGTCACTCTTCGATCCCTGATCACGTGAAGCGGATCACTCCACTCCCCTATTGGTTGAAGCTTGAACTTCTTTCGCGTAGCGTCGTCCCCGTCAACGGCTTCCGTGCCGAACCACGTGGCCGACGCACATCCCGAGGAAGTTCACGTATGTCTCTCGTTCTTGACCCCGCCGCCCAGGACCTCCTGTTCCGCGAGGCCCGCACCGCCAACACCTTCACCGACGAGCCGGTGACCGACGAGCAGGTGCAGGCGATCTACGACCTGGTCAAGTACGGTCCGACCGCCTTCAACCAGTCCCCGCTGCGCATCACGCTGGTCCGCTCCCCCGAGGCCCGCGAGCGTCTGCTCCAGCACATGGCCGAGGGCAACCGGCCCAAGACCGCCACCGCTCCGCTGGTCGCGATCTTGTCGGCGGACAACGAGTTCCACGACGAGCTGCCGGAGCTCTTCCCGCACTTCCCGCAGGCCAAGGACGCATTCTTCAGCGAGCGCCCCGTGCGTGAGGGTTCCGCCACGCTGAACGCCGCCCTCCAGGCCGCGTACTTCATCGTCGGCGTCCGTGCCGCCGGTCTGGCCGCCGGCCCGATGACCGGCCTCGACTTCGAGGGCGTCCGCAAGGAGTTCCTGGACGACGACCACACCCCGCTGATGGTCGTCAACATCGGCCGCCCGGGCCCGGACGCCTGGTTCCCGCGCTCCCCGCGCCTGTCGTACGAGCAGGTCGTCACCACCGTCTGAGACGACGCCCGCGGTGCGCCGCGGTCACCGTACGACGAAGGCCCCCGGCAGCGAGCCGGGGGCCTTCGTCGTACGTCTGTCCCGGCCGGGACTCAGCCCGTCTTCAGCGCCGCCGCCATGTCGGCCAGCTGCTCGAACGACCCGGTGCCCGCCACGACGGTCGTCGCTCCCTTGGCGCCGTCCGCGTCCTGGAGCACCAGCGCGTCGTACCGGCCGCCCTCGTAGCGGGTCCACGTGCGGCCGGCGATCTGCTCGGTGGCGTCGGTCTTCCGCCCGCCCTGGCTGGCCTCCTCAATGAAGGTGGCCGGCTTCTCCGTGGACTGCTCGACCGCGACGTACTCGCCGTCGGGAGCGCGGAAGCCCAGGTGCCAGGCGTCGAAGTCGTCGCCGCGGAACCGGACGGAGGTCGGCTTCCAGTCCTTGGACAGTCCCTCGGGGGCCGCGATCGGGTACGACGCGGCGCGGCGCGCGGTGAGCAGCTCGACCCGGTAGTCGACCCGCTTGATGTCGGGCTCGCCCTCGTCGTGCGGGATGAAGAGCCACATGCCCAGCCCCACGAGCACGATGACCCCCAGGGAGAAGATCATGTCCCGGGCCGTCTTCTGCTTGCCTTTCGTACCTGCCACGCCCCTATCGTCGCAGGTCCCTGATCCGCTCATCCGTGGGGTCCCCTGCTCATTTTGTCGGACTGACGATAGAGTGCGCCTCATACCCTCATCCGGCCGTCGTCGTATCAGAAAGGTGCGCTCCGATGACCGAGCATCATCATCTGCCGTCCGAGCTGGACGTCCCCTCAGAGGCCCCCGACCGCAACCTCGCCCTGGAGCTCGTCCGGGTCACCGAGGCCGCGGCGATGGCCGCCGGCCGCTGGGTCGGGCGCGGCGACAAGAACGGCGCCGACGGTGCCGCGGTGCGCGCCATGCGCACCCTCGTCTCCACCGTCTCGATGAACGGCGTCGTCGTCATCGGCGAGGGTGAGAAGGACGAGGCCCCGATGCTCTTCAACGGAGAGCAGGTCGGGGACGGGACCGGGGCCGAGGTCGACATCGCCGTCGACCCGATCGACGGGACCACGCTGACCGCCAAGGGCATGACCAACGCGATCGCCGTGCTGGCCGCCGCCGAGCGCGGCTCCATGTTCGACCCGTCGGCCGTGTTCTACATGGACAAGCTGGTCACCGGGCCGGAGGCCGCCGACTTCGTCGACATCAACGCGCCCGTGTCCGTGAACATCCGCCGGGTCGCCAAGGCCAAGCGCCGCACCCCCGAGGACGTCACGGTCGTCATCCTCGACCGGCCCCGGCACCAGGACCTGATCAAGGAGGTCCGGGAGACAGGCGCCCGGATCAAGCTGATCTCCGACGGTGACGTGGCCGGCTCCATCCTGGCGCTGCGCGAGGGCACCGGCATCGACCTGCTGCTCGGCATCGGCGGCACGCCCGAGGGCATCATCTCGGCCTGCGCCGTGAAGTGCCTGGGCGGCACCATCCAGGGCAAGCTGTGGCCCAAGGACGACGAGGAACGGCAGCGCGCGATCGACGCCGGGCACGACCTGGACCGGGTGCTGACCACGGACGACCTGGTCTCCGGGGACAACGTCTTCTTCGTCGCGACCGGCATCACCGACGGCGAACTGCTGCGCGGGGTGCGGTACCGGTCCGAGACGGCCACGACCGACTCGATCGTGATGCGGTCGAAGTCGGGCACGGTGCGGCGGATCGACTCCGAGCACCGGCTGAGCAAGCTGCGGGCGTACAGCGCGATCGATTTCGACCGGGCGAAGTGACGCCGTCGGTCTCGCAGGGCGCCCTCTGAAGCGAGGGGGTGCCGACGCATGGCGGGTGCGGCTGTGTCGTGGCTGGTCGTGCCCGCGCGGCGGAGCCGCACATGTCACAGCCCCGCGCCCCTGAGTCGGCTGACTCCAGGGCGTGAGAAAACCCGCCCCTCGCCCCTGGGCGAGCTGTCCTGCCCGGCGTGACGAAAGGCGCCCCCTGTGCGGAGGGGGCGCCTTTGCCGTGTCGGGGGTCAGCCGGCCGCGGCTATGCGGCCCGCTGCTGTGCGGGTCGTCTTCTGGAGCTCCAGCTCGCGGCGCCGACGGCGGGCCAGGACCACTCGGCGTTCGGCGGCGGTGAGACCGCCCCAGACGCCGTAGGGCTCGGGCTGCAGGAGTGCGTGCTCGCGGCATTCGACCATGACCGGGCAGCGCGCGCACACGCGCTTGGCCGCCTCCTCGCGGGAGAGCCGGGCGGCGGTGGGTTCCTTGGAGGGTGCGAAGAACAGTCCGGCCTCGTCGCGCCGGCACACCGCCTCGGTGTGCCACGGAGCGTCTTGGTCCCTGTCCCGCACGGGTACCCGCTGGGCCGGAACGGCAGCTACCTGCAGGGACGAATGCGGCGGTTGCAGCACGGTCTACTCCTGACGACGGCTTCGCGAGCGAGAGACGATGCGTCAGGCTTACCCGCTGTGCGCGCGCCTATGCACTGGGTTTCCCACCGCGGCGGGCGCCGCGCTACACGTGCTTGCGCAAACCCTTCTCCACCTTGCGCTGCACCCGGTCGAGGATGTCCGCGACGAGTTTGCCGCGCTTGGGGCGCGCCTCGACGCTGCCCAGCACGGCCCAGCCGTCCACGTAGATGACGGGGGCCTCGGCCTCGGTCGAGTCGAGGGAGGCCACCTCGAAGCTGCCGAGGACGCCGCCGCCCGCGCCGCGCAGCGACACGTTCTCCGGGACCCGCACGTCGACGCTGCCGAAGACGGCGAACGCCTTGATCACGACCTGCTGGTGCTCGAAGAGCGCTTCGCTGAGGTCGATCTCGACGCTCCCGAACACCGCGTACGCGTGGATACGGCGGCTCGCGCGCCGGCGGCCCCTGCGGACGGCGCTGCTGAACACCGCCACCACGTTCTCCTCGGGGTCCGCCGGGATCGCGCCGAGGGTGGGGCGGTCGGGGGCCGGGGCCGCGGTGGCGCCCCGTCCGCCGTGCGCGGCGGGCAGGTCGCGCACGAACACGTCCAGCTCGCCGACCGTCTTGGCGGCCAGCACGCCCTCCACGCGCTCGGCGTGCTCCTCGGCGGTCAGACGCCCCTCGGCGAGGGCGTCGCGCAGCATGTCGGCGATGCGGTCACGGTCGGCGTCCGAGGCGCGCAACTCGGTGACGTGCGGCGCCGTGCCCGCCTGCGGCTGTCGGTCGTGCTTCTGAAGGTCCACGCCCGCAGCGTACCGAAACGCGATAGATCGCGACCAGGGGTGTGGACAACCTTGTCGCGGTCCGCTTCCCCCGCGGCCTACTGAGCCTTACCTCACAAGCTCGCCGCCGACGACAGGTTTTACGCTGGTGGACGCTGCCAACGGAGGCCAGCCGTCGTTGCTGAGGAATCCAGCCGCGCGTGATGTCGAGTGAGGAATGGGCGAGATGCCTGAGTTCGCGTACACCGATCTGCTCCCCCAGGGCGAGGACACCACTCCGTACCGGCTGGTGACCGCCGAGGGTGTCTCCACCTTCGAGGCCGACGGGCGGACCTTCCTCAAGGTGGAGCCGGAGGCGCTGCGCAAGCTGGCCGAGGAGGCCATCCACGACATTCAGCACTATCTGCGCCCGGCCCACCTGGCGCAGCTGCGCCGCATCATCGACGACCCCGAGGCGTCGGGCAACGACAAGTTCGTGGCGCTGGACCTGCTGAAGAACGCGAACATCGCGGCGGCGGGCGTGCTGCCGATGTGCCAGGACACCGGCACGGCGATCGTCATGGGCAAGCGCGGCCAGAACGTCCTGACGGCGGGCGGTGACGAGGAGGCCCTGAGCCGGGGCATCTACGACGCGTACCAGAACCTGAACCTGCGCTACTCGCAGATGGCTCCGCTCACCATGTGGGAGGAGAAGAACACCGGCTCCAACCTCCCGGCCCAGATCGAGCTGTACGCGACCGACGGCGGCGCCTACAAGTTCCTGTTCATGGCGAAGGGCGGCGGCTCGGCCAACAAGTCGTTCCTGTACCAGGAGACGAAGGCCGTCCTCAACGAGTCCTCCATGATGAAGTTCCTGGAGGAGAAGATCCGCTCGCTCGGTACGGCCGCCTGCCCGCCGTACCACCTGGCGATCGTCGTCGGCGGTACGTCGGCCGAGTACGCGCTGAAGACCGCGAAGTACGCCTCCGCGCACTACCTGGACGAGATCCCGGCCGAGGGTTCGGACCTCGGGCACGGCTTCCGGGACAAGGAGCTGGAGGAGAAGGTCTTCGAGCTGACGCAGAAGATCGGCATCGGCGCGCAGTTCGGCGGCAAGTACTTCTGCCACGACGTGCGCGTGGTCCGGCTGCCCCGGCACGGCGCCTCCTGCCCGGTCGCCATCGCCGTGTCCTGCTCCGCGGACCGGCAGGCCGTCGCGAAGATCACCGCCGAGGGCGTCTTCCTGGAGCAGCTGGAGACCGACCCGGCGCGGTTCCTGCCGGAGACGACGGACGAGCAGCTCGACGAGTCCGGTGACGTCGTGAAGATCGACCTCAACCAGCCGATGGACGCCATCCTGGCCGAGCTGACCAAGTACCCGGTCAAGACCCGCCTGTCCCTGACGGGCCCGCTGGTCGTGGCGCGCGACATCGCGCACGCCAAGATCAAGGAGCGGCTGGACGCGGGTGAGGAGATGCCGCAGTACCTGAAGGACCACCCGGTGTACTACGCCGGTCCGGCGAAGACGCCGGAGGGCTACGCGTCCGGGTCCTTCGGGCCGACCACGGCCGGGCGGATGGACTCCTACGTGGAGCAGTTCCAGGCGGCGGGCGGTTCCAAGGTGATGCTGGCGAAGGGCAACCGGAGCAAGCAGGTCACCGACGCCTGCGGCACGCACGGCGGTTTCTACCTCGGCTCGATCGGCGGCCCGGCCGCCCGTCTCGCGCAGGACTGCATCAAGAAGGTCGAGGTCGTCGAGTACGAGGAGCTCGGCATGGAGGCGGTCTGGAAGATCGAGGTCGAGGACTTCCCGGCGTTCATCGTGGTGGACGACAAGGGCAACGACTTCTTCCAGGACCCGGCGCCGGCGCCCACCTTCACGTCCATTCCGGTACGCGGTCCCGGACTCGCCTGACGAGGGCGGTGACGATTCGCCTCCACGGGGAACAGTGGTCCCGGCGCGGACGCTGTGACACGTGGAGGTGATCGTCGATGGCCGACGAGCAGGACAGGACCGAGTACCGCACCGAGCACGACTCCATGGGCGAGGTGCGGGTCCCCGCCCACGCCAAGTGGCGGGCGCAGACGCAGCGCGCGGTGGAGAACTTCCCGGTGTCCGGACAGCGCATCGAGCGCGCGCACATCGAGGCGCTGGCCCGCATCAAGGGCGCGGCGGCGAAGATCAACGCCGAGCTGGGGGTCCTGGACGAGGACGTCGCCGCCGCGATCCAGGAGGCGGCCGGCGAGGTCGCCGAGGGAAAGTGGGACGAGCACTTCCCCGTGGACGTGTTCCAGACGGGGTCGGGGACCTCGTCCAACATGAACACCAACGAGGTCATCGCCACCCTGGCCAGTGAGCGGCTCGGCCGGGACGTGCACCCCAACGACCACGTCAACGCCTCCCAGTCGTCCAACGACGTCTTCCCGTCGTCGATCCACATCGCCGCCACCGCCGCCGTGAGCCGGGACCTCGTCCCCGCGCTGGACCACCTCGCCACCGCCCTGGAGCGCAAGGCCGGGGAGTTCGCCGACGTCGTGAAGTCCGGGCGTACGCACCTCATGGACGCCACGCCCGTCACCCTGGGCCAGGAGTTCGGCGGCTACGCGGCCCAGGTGCGGTACGGCATCGAGCGGCTGAACGCGTCGCTGCCCCGGCTCGCCGAACTGCCGCTGGGCGGCACCGCGGTCGGCACCGGCATCAACACCCCGCCCGGTTTCGCCGCCGCCGTCATCGAGGAGGTGGCCCGCGCGACCGGGCTGCCGCTGACCGAGGCGCGCGACCACTTCGAGGCGCAGGGCGCGCGCGACGGCATCGTCGAGACCAGCGGGCAGCTGCGGACCATCGCCGTCGGGCTGACGAAGATCGCGAACGACCTGCGGTGGATGTCCTCCGGGCCGCGCACCGGCCTCGCGGAGATCTCGCTGCCCGACCTCCAGCCCGGCTCGTCCATCATGCCGGGCAAGGTGAACCCGGTCATCCCGGAGGCCGTGCTCATGGTCGCGGCCCAGGTCACCGGAAACGACGCGACCGTCGCCACCGCCGGGGCGGCCGGCAACTTCGAGCTCAACGTGATGCTGCCGGTCATCGCCAAGAACGTGCTGGAGTCGGTGCGGCTGCTCGCCAACGTCTCGCGGCTGCTGGCCGACCGGACCGTCGACGGCATCGTCGCCCACCGCGACCGGGCCCGCGAGTACGCCGAGTCCTCGCCCTCCGTGGTCACGCCGCTCAACAAGTACATCGGGTACGAGGAGGCCGCCAAGGTCGCCAAGAAGGCGCTGGCCGAGCGGAAGACGATCCGTCAGGTGGTGCTGGAGGGCGGGTACGTCGAGCGCGGCGACCTCACCCACGAGCAACTGGACGAGGCCCTGGACGTGCTGCGGATGACCCACCCGTGACCGGAGGGCCGTCGTGGACGCGGACGCTCCTCGCGATCACCCGCACATCGGATGGCCTGGGCACCTAATATCTGTCCATGGCAGACGGTGAAGCGGTGAGCGCGGGGGCACAGGCGGGCGGTCCGGCCGCCCCGGCGGGGTACTGGGCGCCCGGCAGTCACATCCTGTGGCGGTACCGGGAGAACGGCGGCCGGCACTTCCACATCGCGCGCCCCGTGACCGTCGTCCGCGACGACGCCGACCTGCTCGCCGTGTGGATGGCGCCCGGCACCGAGTGCGTGAAGCCGGTGCTCGCCGACGGCACGCCCGTGCACCTGGAGCCGCTGGGGTCGCGCTACACCAAGCCGCGCACCGTGCAGCGCGACCGCTGGTTCGGCACCGGTGTGCTGAAGCTGGCCCGGCCCGGTGACCCCTGGTCGGTGTGGCTGTTCTGGGACCCGGGCTGGGTTTTCAAGAACTGGTACGTGAACCTGGAGGAACCGCTGACCCGTTGGGAGGGCGGTGTCGACTCCGAGGATCACTTTCTGGACATCACCGTGCAGCCGGACCGCAGTTGGCACTGGCGGGACGAGGACGAGTTCGCGCAGGCCCAGCGGGACCGGCTGGTGGACGCCGGCCTCGCCGAGCAGGTGCGCAGGGCGGGACGCGCGGCGGTCGAGGTGATCCGGGCCTGGGGGCCGCCGTTCTCGGACGGCTGGGAACAGTGGCGACCGGATCCGTCCTGGCCGGTACCGTCGCTGCCCGGCGACTGGGATCGCACTCCCGCGCACGTGTCCCCATGAGACCCTTGATGCGCCCCCGGGCAAGAAACGTAGGATCGTCCTCCGCAAGGGTGCGCAGCGGCAACCGGCGGAGCGTGCACTGTGCTTGACCGATCGTCACCGAGGGGCGGCAGGACGTGAGCGAGGGGTACGAGGGCAATACCGGCACGGGTCGCAAGCGGCCCGCCGGTGGCACAGGAACAGCCTCTGACCACGCGGGAATTCCGTTCCTGGGGCCCGTCTTGCGGGTATCGGGATTTCTGCGGGACGAACTGCACGCGCCGCGCGCAGTCCCGGACGGATGGATTCGACACGCGTGACGGAGCACCCGACCTCCTTCGAACGCCCCCCGACGGGCGCCGACCCCACGGACTCCCGCGGGGCGTTCCTGAGTGCCCCCGTGCCGCCGCGGGCCCCCGAGGCCGCCTTACCGGCACAGGGACGCACCGGAGAGACGCCGCCCGTCCCCGGCGCGGCCGCCTTCGAGCACTCCCAGCCGGGTGCGGAGCACGCCGCCGAGCCCGACACCCACCGCCCGCGGCCCACGACCGAGGGCGTCCCGCTCCAGCCCGGTGGTGCCTCGGGCGGGGCGGGGGCACCGGCGGGGCAGGGCGGCCGTGACACGTCCCCGGAGCCGGACCGGCGCACCGGGCAGCCCACCGCGCCCGGACGGCCGACGCCCATGCGGCGTGACGGGGACCGGCTGCGGTTCGTCGGCGCCGCGACCCGGCGGATCGCCCGGGGCATGGACCTGGACGAGATCGTCATGGGGCTGTGCCGGGCCACCGTGCCGACCTTCGCGGACGCCATCCTCGTCTATCTGCGCGAGCCGCTGCCCGTCGGCGACGAGCGGCCCACCGGCCCCCTGGTGCTGCGGCTGCGCCGTACCGACCGGATACCGGCCGAGCGGGACACCGAGGGCGGTTTCCTGCCCGCCGCCCAGCCCGAGCCCTCCGAGCTGGAAGCGGTCGGGTCCGAGCTGTGCGAGGTACGGCCCGGCAGCGCGCTCGCCGAGGTGCTGCGCGGGGTCCGCCCGGTCTTCACGGACACCCCCGCGGCCCGTGCCGCCCTGCCCGACCTGCTCGGCGACGGCGGCGAGTTCGCCGTGCCCGGCGGCCGGCGCGCGATCCTCGCGCCGCTGCGCGGCCGGCGCCGGGTGATCGGGGCGGCCCTGTTCCTGCGCGGCCCGGAGCGCATCGCCTTCGAGGGCGACGACCTGCTGGTCGCCGCCCAGCTCGCGACGCACAGCGCGCTCGGCATCGACAAGGCGGTGCTGTACGGGCGCGAGGCGTACATCGCCGACGAGCTGCAGCGCACGATGCTCCCGGAGAACCTGCCGCGCTGCACCGGCGTACGGCTGGCCTCCCGTTATCTGCCGGCCGCCGAGACGGCGCGGGTCGGCGGCGACTGGTACGACGCGATCCCGCTGCCCGGCAGCCGGGTCGCGCTGGTCGTCGGGGACGTCATGGGCCACTCGATGACGTCGGCGGCCATCATGGGCCAGCTGCGGACCACCGCGCAGACCCTGGCCGGGCTCGACCTGCCCCCGCAGGAGGTGCTGCACCACCTGGACGAGCAGGCCCAGCGCCTCGGCACCGACCGCATGGCGACCTGCCTGTACGCCGTGTACGACCCGGTCTCGCACCGCATCACCGTCGCCAACGCCGGGCACCCGCCGCCCGTGCTGCTGCACCTGGGCGGCCGTGCCGAGGTGCTGCGGGTGCCCGCGGGCGCCCCGATCGGCGTCGGCGGCGTGGACTTCGAGGCGGTGGAGCTGGACGCCCCGGCCGGTGCCACCCTGCTGCTCTACACGGACGGTCTGGTCGAGTCCCGCCTGCGGGACGTGTGGACCGGCATAGAGCAGCTGCGGGAGCGCCTCGCGGCGACCGCGCAGCTCACCGGCCCGGACCATCCGCCGCCCCTGGAAGCCCTGTGCGACGAGGTGCTGGACATGCTCGGGCCGGGCGACCGGGACGACGACATCGCGCTGCTCGCCGCCCGCTTCGACGGCATCGCGCCCAGTGACGTTGGGTACTGGTTCCTGGAGCCGGAGGACGCGGCCCCCGGCCGGGCCCGCCGCCTGGCCCGGCGCGCCCTGGCCCGCTGGGGCATGGAGGACCTCACGGACTCGGTGGAGCTGCTGGTCAGCGAGGTCGTGACCAACGCCGTGCGGTACGCGACCAAGCCGGTCACCCTGCGGCTGCTGCGCACCGACGTGCTGCGCTGCGAGGTCGGCGACGACGTGCCGCAGCTGCCGCGGCTGCGGCAGGCGCGCGCCACGGACGAGGGCGGGCGCGGGCTGTACCTGGTGAACCGGCTGGCCCGGCGCTGGGGCGCGACCCGGCTGAGCACCGGGAAGGTGGTCTGGTTCGAGCTGAACCGGGGCTGAGAGGTACGCGGAAGGGCGCCCGGTGAGCACCGGGCGCCCTTTCCCATTCCTTCCGGCGGCCTGCGGGCTACTGCTCGCGCCGGTCGCTGTCCGGGAACAGCGGGTCCTCCGGCTCCGTGGACGCCCCGCCCGTCGGAGGCTCGGTCGACGGGCTGTTGGACGGGGACATCGACGGAGACTCCTCCGGCGCCTCCGAGGTCTCCTCCTCGGTCGGCTCCTGTGACGTCGGCTCCTCGGTCGGCGTCTCCTCGGCCGTCTCCTCCTCCGAGGGCGACTCGGACGGCGACTCGGTGACCGTGGGCGAGGTGGTGGGCTGCACCGCGGCGCCCTGCTTGGTCTCCAGGTCGAACTCGGCGACGTCCGTCATCACGCCGAAGGTGTACGCGGCCCAGATCTGCGCCGGGAAGCCACCGCCGTTGACGCGGGGCTGGCCGCCCGCCTCGTACATCGGGACCTGGGCGGAGGTCTTGGAGTCCTCGCCGAACAGGCCGACGGAGGTGACCAGGCCGGGCGTGAAGCCGGTGAACCAGGCCGACTTGTTGTTGTCGGACGTACCGGTCTTGCCGGCCACCTGCTGGCCGTCGCGCATCGGGTTGTCGCGCACGGACTTCCGGGCCGTACCGTCGTCGACCACGCCGGTCAGCACGGACGTCACCGTGTCGGCGGCCTCGCGGCTGATGACCTGGTCGCCGATCGGGTCGGGGAAGTCGACCTTGCGGGAGTTGTGCTCGACCGACTTCACGACGGCCGGGGTGACCTTCTTGCCGTGGTTGTCGAGGGTGGCGTAGACGCCGGCCATCTCCAGCGGGCTCGCGCCCATACTGCCCAGCGTCTGCGCGGGGACGGCCTCCATGCCCTCGGTCTCCATGCCGAGCTTGCCGGCCACGTTCACGACCTCGGACATGCCGACGTCGACGCCCATCTGCGCGAAGACGGAGTTGACCGACTTGTTCATCGCCTCCTGGACGTCGATGTCGCCGTAGTCGGCGTCGTCCTCGTTCTCGGGGGCGAAGCCGACCTCCTGGCCGCCGTCCACCACGGGGCGTTTGCTCGTGCCGTCGTACAGGGTGTTCGCCGTGATCGGCACGCCGTCCTGCGTCTCGGCGTCCTCGTCCACGGCGGCGGCGAGGATGACCGGCTTGAAGGTGGAGGCGGGCTGGTAGTCGTCGCGGGTCGCGTTGTTGCGGAAGTGCTTGACGTAGTCCACGCCGCCGTACATCGCCACGACCGCGCCGGTCTTCGGGTCCACGGACACCGCGCCGGCCTGGACGTCGGCGTCCACGTCGCGCTTGGCCGGGTCGAGCTTGCTGGTGAGCTGCTCCTTGACGGCCTTCTCCAGCGCCGTCTGCTTCTTCTTGTCGACGTTGAGCGTGACGGTCCAGCCGCCTTCCTCGACCATCGCCTCGGCCTGCTTCATGTCCTCGGCGGTGCCGCCGGCGACGAGCTGCTTCTTCAGCGCGGAGTTGGCCGCCTCCACCAGATAACCGGTCTGGCCCTCCATCCCCGGTGCCGGCTTGGGCTCCTTGGGGACCGGGAACGTCATGGCCTGGCGGTCGGCCTTGTTCAGCCACTTCTGCTCGACCATGTTGTTCAGGACGTAGTTCCAGCGCTCCTGGACGAGCCTCTTGCCGGTGTCGCTGGCGATCGCCCAGTCGTACTGGTTGGGCGCCTGGAGCAGTGCGGCGAGGTACGCGCCCTGCTCGACCGTGAGGTCCTCGGCGTCGACGCGGTAGTAGGCCTGGGCGGCGGCCTGGATGCCGTAGGCGCCGCGGCCGTAGTAGCTGGTGTTGATGTACCCGGCGAGGATGTAGTCCTTGGGCTTCTCCCGGTCCAGCTTCAGGGAGATGACCAGCTCCTTGAGCTTGCGGGAGACGGTCTGGTCCTGGGTCAGGTAGTAGTTCTTGACGTACTGCTGGGTGATCGTCGAACCGCCCTGCGCTCCCTTGCCGGAGAGCGTGTTGAGCACGCCGCGCGCGGTGCCCTTGAGGTCGACGCCGGAGTCCTTGTAGAAGGTCTTGTTCTCGGCGGCGACGAAGGTGTGCTGGACGTCCTTGGGGACCTTGGCCAGGTCGACGATCTCGCGGTTGTAGCCCTTGCGGGCCATGATCGAGCCGTCGCTGTACTTGTAGACGTTGCCCTGCCGCTGGGCGTCGGCGTTCCCCTCGGGGATGTCGATCACCATGTACAGCACGATGAAGGCGCCCATGCCGAGCAGGATCAGGCCGAAGAACGTGCCGAGGATCTTCTTCCAGGTGAACAGCCGGCGTATGAGGCTCCGGTCGGCCGTCGGTGACGAGCGGCGTCGACTCGGCGCCGCGCGGCGGCCACCGCGCTGGCGCGCTCTTCTCTCTTCCGCTCGTCCCATGGGTCCGATCCGCTCCGATTCGGTCGTGTGTGCTCACCCGTCACACAGGTTCGCCGCTCAGGTCAGCTCAGAAAGCTAACACCGGGAGATATGGCAAACGGCTGCGGATCCGGCCTTGTACGGACGTGAGAATCAGCACCCGTTCCAAGGGAACCGACGTCCGAGAGGGGTTGAGGGTTGTCATGACAGGGAAAAGTGATATCACTTAGTTAGAACACAGCAATCATGGGAGTGCATGCGAACGCACCCCACGAGAAGGGGGGACCACCATGTCCGTACAGGAATCACCGCAGGTCGCAGCCGACGTGCCCCAGATGCCGGCGCCGCGGGTGCGGGAGACCCAGGCGCCCAGCATCGGCGGCGGGCTGGCGCTGCTGCTGGGGCTGCTCGGGCTGCTCGTCGGCGCCGGGCTGATCGTCACCGCCACGGCGGTCCCGGCGACCGGCGCGAAGGCCGGTCTGATCATCGGGGGCATCGTGATCGCCCTGGCGGCGTTCCTGGCGATGTGCGGGCTGAACATGGTGGCGCCGGGCGAGGCCCGGGTGGTGCAGCTCTTCGGGCGGTACCGGGGAACGATCCGGCAGGACGGGCTGCGCTGGGTGAACCCGTTCACCTCGCGCACCAAGATCTCGACGCGGGTGCGCAACCACGAGACGGCCGTCCTCAAGGTGAACGACGCCTACGGCAACCCGATCGAGCTGGCGGCGGTCGTGGTGTGGCGGGTGGAGGACACCGCGCAGGCCACCTTCGAGGTGGACGACTACATCGAGTTCGTCTCCACCCAGACCGAGGCGGCCGTGCGGCACATCGCCATCGAGTACCCCTACGACGCCCACGAGGAGGACGGCCTCTCGCTGCGCGGCAACGCCGAGGAGATCACCGAGAAGCTCGCCGTCGAGCTGCACGCGCGCGTGGAGGCGGCCGGCGTGCAGATCATCGAGTCCCGCTTCACGCACCTCGCCTACGCGCCGGAGATCGCCTCGGCGATGCTCCAGCGGCAGCAGGCCGGCGCGGTGGTCGCGGCGCGGCGGCAGATCGTGGACGGCGCGGTCGGCATGGTCGAGGCGGCGCTGGCCCGCATCAGTGAGCAGGACATCGTGGAGCTGGACGACGAGCGCAAGGCGGCGATGGTGTCCAACCTGATGGTCGTGCTGTGCGGTGACCGCGCCGCCCAGCCGGTCCTCAACACGGGGACGCTCTACCAGTGACGACCCCGCCCGAGGGCACGCCCCCGTCCGAGGGCCCGGCCCCCAAGCGCCGGCCGCAGCAGCGCAAGCAGGTGCTGCTGCGGCTGGACCCGCAGGTCTACGAGGCGCTGGCCCGCTGGGCGGGCGACGAGCTGCGCTCGGCCAACGCCCAGATCGAGTTCCTGCTGCGCAGGGCGCTCGCGGAGGCGGGCCGGCTGCCCGGGGACACCGGGCCGCTGCCGCGCCGGGGGCGCCCTCCGAGGGGCGGCCCGGGGGCGGCGCCGCCGCCGTGACCGGCCGCGCCTCCGCGTGATCGCGGGGGCGCGGCCTCCGTCGTAGCGGAACCGTGACATTCGGCCCCGACCTGCGGTCCCGTACCCCGAGCCACGGTCTCTGCACACCGCGTATACATGGTGCGTATACACCGTGTGTAGAGTGCGGGGCATGTCCATCGGTCACACCCTCCTGGGACTCCTGGAGTCCGGGCCGCGCCACGGTTACGACCTGAAGCGTGCCTTCGACGAGAAGTTCGGTCACGACCGGCCGCTGCACTACGGCCAGGTCTATTCGACGATGTCCCGCCTGCTGAAGAACGGCCTCGTCGTCGTCGACGGCATCGAGGCGGGCGGCGGTCCCGAGCGCAAGCGGTACGCGATCACCGACGCCGGGATCACCGACGTGCAGCAGTGGCTCGCCACGCCGGAGAAGCCCGAGCCGTACCTCCAGTCGACGCTGTACACGAAGGTCGTCCTCGCGCTGCTCACCCACCGCGACGCCGCCGACATCCTCGACACCCAGCGCTCGGAACACCTGCGCAGCATGCGCATCCTCACCGACCGCAAGCGCAAGGGCGACCTCGCCGACCAGCTCATCTGCGACCATGCCCTGTTCCATCTCGAGGCCGACCTGCGCTGGCTGGAGCTCACCGCCGCGCGCCTCGACAAGCTCCGTGAGGTGGTGGCCCGATGACCGCTCCCGCAGGTTCCCTGCTCTCGGCCGAGAAGCTGACCAAGGCCTACGGCCCGACGCTCGCCCTCGACGGCGCCGAGTTCTCCATCCACCCGGGCGAGGTCGTCGCCGTGATGGGCCCCTCCGGGTCCGGCAAGTCGACGCTGCTGCACTGCCTCGCCGGGATCGTGACCCCCGACTCGGGGACGATCACGTACGACGGGCGGGAACTGTCCGCCATGACCGACTCCCAGCGCAGTGCGCTGCGCCGCTCGGAGTTCGGCTTCGTGTTCCAGTTCGGGCAGCTCGTGCCGGAGCTGACCTGCATCGAGAACGTGGCCCTGCCGCTGCGTCTGAACGGCACCTCCCGCAAGGAGGCCGAGCGGGCCGCGCTGACCTGGATGGAGCGGCTGGAGGTCGACGACCTGCGCAAGAAGCGGCCCGGCGAGGTCTCCGGCGGCCAGGGACAGCGCGTCGCCGTGGCACGGTCGCTGGTCACGAACCCGCGCGTGCTGTTCGCCGACGAGCCGACCGGCGCGCTGGACTCCCTCAACGGCGAGCGGGTGATGGAACTGCTCACGGACGCCGCCCGCTCCACCAACGCCGCCGTCGTGCTGGTCACGCACGAGGCGCGGGTGGCCGCGTACTCCGACCGCGAGGTCGTCGTACGGGACGGCAGGTCGCGGGACATGGAGCGCGCCGTATGAACCCAGGGCAGTGGGCCCGCGACCTGGCGATGGGCGTCCGCTTCACCGTCACCGGCGGGCGTGAAGGGTGGACCCGGGCCCTGCTGACGGCCGTCGGCGTCGGCCTCGGAGTGGCGCTGCTGCTGCTGACGACGGCGCTGCCGAACGCGCTGACCGTCCGGCACGAGCGGGAGGCCGCGCGCACCGACATCACCTTCGACGACGGGCGGACGCCGAAGGCGGACGACACCCTGATCGTCGCCAACGTCGACACGGACTTCCGCGACGACACCGTCCGGGGCCGCGCCCTGGAGGCCGAGGGGCCGCGGGCGCCGCTGCCGCCGGGGGTGGAGAAGTTCCCGGCCGTGGGCGAGATGGTGGTCTCCCCCGCGCTCAAGGAGCTCCTGGAGTCGGACTCCGGCAAGCTGCTGCGGGAACGGCTGCCGGAGCGGATCACCGGCACGATCGGGGAGAGCGGGCTGATCGGCTCGCACGAACTCGCCTTCTTCCGGGGGGCCGCCGATCTCGCGCCCCACATCCAGAGCGGCCGGATCGCCCGGATCGACCACTTCGGCGACCCCGACCCGGGGCCCGAGCAGTCGGACCCGGTGCTGCTGCTGCTCGTCCTCGTCGTCTTCGTGGTGCTGCTGATGCCGGTCGCGGTGTTCATCGCCGCCGCCGTGCGCTTCGGCGGCGAGCGGCGCGACCGGCGGCTCGCCGCTCTGCGGCTGGTGGGCTCCGACAGCCGCATGACCCGGCGGATCGCGGCCGGCGAGGCGCTGGCGGGCGCGCTGCTCGGACTCGTCTTCGGTGCCGGATTCTTCATGATCGGACGTCAGCTGGCCGGTACGGCCGAGGTGTTCCGCATCAGCGTCTTCCCGAGCTACCTCAACCCCTCCCCGCTGCTGGCGCTGCTGGTGGCGGTGGCGGTACCGGCGGCGGCGGTGCTGGTGACGCTGTTCGCCCTGCGCGGGGTGGTCATCGAACCGCTCGGCGTGGTGCGTACGGCCAAGCCCGCACGCCGGCGGCTGTGGTGGCGGCTGCTGCTGCCGGTGGCCGGCCTGGCGATGCTGTACCCGATGATCGGCAAGGGCCGCGGCAACGGGGACTTCAACCAGTACCTGGTGACCGGCGGCGTCGTCCTGCTGCTGGTCGGCGTCACCGCGCTGCTGCCGTGGATCGTGGAGACGGTGGTCGCCCGGCTCGGCCCCGGCGGCGTGTCATGGCAGCTGGCCGTGCGCCGGCTGCAGCTGAGCAGCGGTACGGCGGCCCGCATGGTCAACGGCATCGCCGTGGCCGTCGCCGGTGCGATCGCCCTGCAGATGCTGTTCGCGGGCGTGGACGACGACTACACCAAGAGCACCGGGAAGGACGTCACGCAGGCACAGATGGAGGTGGCGCTGCCGAGTGAGACACCGGTGGCCGCGGCCGCCGCGAAGTTCCGGGCCACCCCGGGCGTCGAGGCCGTCTTCTCCTACTCCGAGGGCTACGCCGGCGACCGGCGCGAGGACCCGCAGAACTCGACGATGCTCACCGTGGGCGACTGCGCGGCGCTGCGCGAGATCGCGACGCTGACCTCGTGCCGCGACGGTGACGTGTTCGCCGTGCGCGGCGCCGAGTGGGACGCCGGTGTCGACGTGATGGCGCTCGCGAAGGACGGTCGGACGATGTACCTCGACCCGTCGTACGAGGGCGGCCCGAAGAGCCGGGAGATCCCCTGGAAGGTGCCGTCGGGCGTCAAGGAGGCGGCTCCGCGCCGGGGCCTGCTCGCCGGGATCGACCGCGGTGGGTTCCTGATCACCCCGAAGGCTCTGCCGGACTCGCTCGCCCCGGCGCTGGACGGCCACGCCTACCTCCGGCTCGACGAGTCCGCGCCGGACGTGCACGACCGGGTGCGGAACACCGCGGCGGCCGTCGACCCGCTGGCGTACCCGATGGTCTGGACGGCGACGGAGCGCACCGGCCGGTTCGACGCCATCCGCACCGGTCTGTTCGTGGGAGCGGCGTGTGTGCTGGCGCTGATCGGCGCGAGCCTGCTGGTGTCGCAGCTGGAGCAGCTGCGCGAGCGCAGGAAGCTGCTGTCGTCCCTGGTCGCCTTCGGCACCCGGCGCCGCACGCTGAGCCTGTCGGTGCTGTGGCAGACCGCGATACCGATCGCGCTGGGCCTGGTGCTGGCCGCGGTGGTCGGCCTGACGCTGGGCACGGTGCTGCTGAAGATGACGGACACCCCGGTCTCCGTCGACTGGGTCGGGGTCCTGTCGATGACCGGCATCGGCGCCGCGGTCGTCCTGGTGGTGACCCTGGCCAGCCTGCCGCCGCTGCTGCGCCTGATGCGCCCGGAGGGGCTGCGGACGGAGTAGTCCCGTCCGTCCCGACGCCCGGACGCGGCACGCACCCCGTGCCCGTCCGGGCGTCCGCGCGCCCGGACGGGACGCCCGTCCCGCCGGTCCGCCGGTGCGCCCGTCAGCCGTGGACCGTCCGCACGGGGAGGTCCTCCATCGCCTCCCGCAGCGCCGCCGCCAGCTCCTCGTACTCGGCGGAGCGGGCCGCGCCCGTGCGCATGGCGAGGGCGATACGCCTGGTGGGGGCCGGGTCGGCGAAGGAGCCGGTGAGCAGCTGGCTGGAGCGGGACGTCTCCACGCGGACCGCCGTGCGCGGCAGCAGTGTCACGCCGAGGCCGCCCGCCACCAGCTGCACCAGCGTCGACAGGCCCGCCGCCGTCGTGGTCGCGGGGACGTCCGCGCGGCCGGCCTCCCGGCAGATGTCGAGGGCCTGGTCGCGCAGGCAGTGCCCCTCGTCGAGCAGCAGCAGCTTCAGCTCGCGCAGCACGCCGCGCTCGATGCCCTCCCGGCCGCCGAGCCGGTGGTCGAGCGGGGTGACGAGCACGAAGTCCTCGTCGAAGAGCGGGAGTTCGGTGACGCCGGGAACACCGAGCGGCACCGCCAGCAACAGCAGGTCGAGGCGGCCGGACCCGAGGCCGTCCAGCAGGCTCGCCGTCTGCTCCTCGTGGACCTGGAGATCGAGGTCGGGGTAGCGGTCGTGGACCAGCCGCAGGACCGTCGGGAGCAGATACGGCGCCACGGTCGGGATGACGCCGAGCCGCAGCGCCCCGGTGAACGGCGCGCGTACCGCTTCCGCCTCCTCCAGCAGCGCCCCGACCTCCGCCAGGACCGCCTTCGTCCGCACCGCGAGCCGTTCGCCCGCCGGTGAGAGCAGCACCTTGCGCGTCGTACGCTCCAGGAGGGTGACACCGAGTGCCTCCTCCAGGGCCGAGACGGCGCCGGAGAGCGCCGGCTGGCTCATGCCGATCGCGGCGGCGGCATCGCGGAAGTGCAGATGCTCGGCGACCGCGGCGAAGGCCCGCAGCTGGGCGAGGCTGGGCTGCCTCTTCTTACCTGTCACTAATAGCCACCTCCGATCAACTCGACCGAGTGTAGCTATTTCACTAATCAATGCACTGTGTGCCAACATCAACAACGTCCAACCCATGGGAAACACTCGCAAAAGGGGTGTTTCTTCGCTGCAAGGAGAGCGCGTGCTCACTGTCGGTGACAAGTTCCCCGAGTTCGATCTGACCGCCTGCGTCTCGCTGGAGAAGGGCAAGGAGTTCCAGCAGATCAACCACAAGACCTACGAGGGTCAGTGGAAGGTCATCTTCGCGTGGCCCAAGGACTTCACCTTCGTGTGCCCGACCGAGATCGCCGCCTTCGGCAAGCTGAACGACGAGTTCGCCGACCGCGACGCCCAGGTCCTCGGCTTCTCCGGCGACTCCGAGTTCGTCCACCACGCCTGGCGCAAGGACCACCCGGACCTGACCGACCTGCCGTTCCCGATGATGGCGGACTCCAAGCACGAGCTGATGCGCGACCTCGGCATCGAGGGCGAGGACGGCTTCGCCAAGCGCGCCGTGTTCATCGTGGACCAGAACAACGAGATCCAGTTCACCATGGTGACCGCGGGCTCGGTCGGCCGTAACCCCAAGGAGGTCCTGCGGGTCCTCGACGCGCTGCAGACCGACGAGCTCTGCCCGTGCAACTGGAGCAAGGGCGACGAGACCCTCGACCCGGTCGCGCTGCTGGCCGGGGAGTGATCTGACATGTCCCTCGACTCCCTGAAGTCCGCCGTACCGGACTACGCCAAGGACCTGAAGCTCAACCTGGGCTCGGTCATCGGCAATTCCGACCTCCCGGCGCAGCAGCTGTGGGGCACCGTGCTGGCGACCGCCATCGCCTCGCGCTCCCCGATCGTGCTGCGCGAGCTGGAGCCGGAGGCGAAGGCGAACCTCACGCCGGAGGCGTACACGGCCGCCAAGTCGGCCGCCGCCATCATGGCGATGAACAACGTCTTCTACCGCACCCGGCACCTGCTGTCGGACCACGAGTACGGCACCCTGCGCGCCGGTCTGCGGATGAACGTCATCGGCAACCCGGGCGTCGACAAGGTCGACTTCGAGCTGTGGTCCTTCGCGGTCTCCGCGATCAACGGCTGCGGCATGTGCCTGGACTCGCACGAGCAGGTGCTGCGCAAGGCCGGCATCGACCGCGAGGTCATCCAGGAGGCCTTCAAGATCGCCGCGGTGATCGAGGCCGTCGGCGCCACGCTGGACGCCGAGGCCGTTCTCGCCCAGTAGTCCCGCCGGACCCGGCAAGAAGGGCCCCGCTCACCGTCCTGGTGAGCGGGGCCCTTCGCGTCGCTAGGCCGGCGGCGTCTCCGGTGACGGCTCGGCCTCGGCGGCGGGCTCCGGCCGTGGTTCCGCCGCCGGGGACGCGTCCGTCGACGTCGCGCCGCGCGGCCTGGGTGCCTGCCGTACGGCGGCCTCGCGGGAGTACGCCCGCAGATAGCCCACGACGGTGTTCGTCACCGCGACCAGTGGTACGGCGACCACCGCGCCGCCGATGCCGGCCACCATGCCGCCGGCGGCCACCGACAGCACCACGGCCAGCGGATGCACCCGCACCGCGCGCCCGAGGATGAACGGCTGCAGGATGTGGCCCTCGATCTGCTGCACCACCAGCACGACGACGAGCGTCATGACCGCCGCGAACATGCCCTGCGTCACCAGCGCCACGACGACCGCGAGGGCGCCCGACACCACGGCGCCGACGAGCGGGATGAAGGCGAACAGGAAGATGAACACGGCCAGCGGAACGGCCATCGGCACGTCGAGGAAGTAGACGCCGAGGCCGATGAAGATGGCGTCGATCAGCGCGACCACGACCGTGCCGCGCACATACGCGGTCAGCGTCCGCCAGGCGCGCGGACCGGCACCGGCGACGCCCGGCCGGGCCGCGGCCGGCACCAGCTTCAGCGTCCACTGCCAGATGCGCTTGCCGTCGTAGAGGAGGAACAGCGTCGAGAAGGCGGCCAGCAGGATGCCGGTGAGCGCCTCGACGACGACCGTGACGCCCTCCAGTCCGGCGGAAGTTATCTGGTCGGTGTTGGCCCCGACCGCGTCGCGCAGGTTCTTGGCGATCTCGTTGATCTGCTTGTCGGTGACGTGGAAGGGGCTGTTCAGCAGCCAGTTCCGCAGCTCGTCGATGCCGTCCTGGACCTGGTCGGAGAGGTTGTCGATGTTCTCCATGACCTGCCAGGTGACGAACCAGCCGATCAGGCCCATCACCACGAAGCCGAGGATGGCGGTCAGCGCCGTGGCCGGCCCGCGGGGCACCCCGTGCCGTCGCAGCCACGCCACCGAGGGCTGGAGCAGGGCCGTGATCAGCAGCGCGGCCACGAACGCCAGCACCACCAGCTGTACGGCGCTGATCACCTTCATCAGCACCCAGAGGGTGCCCGCGAGGACCAGCAGCCGCCATCCGGCCTCCGCCGCGACCCGCATGCCCCACGGCACCGCCTGCGCGGGGTCGGGCCGTTCCCGGAAGACAGGCGTGTGATCCACGAACGCGTGCCCGTGCCCGCCGGACCCGTGGTCCGCGTCCGGCAAGGACACGTGGTCCGGGGCGTGCCCGGGTAGAGCGTCGTGGGTTTCGGGGTCCTCGCCCTCCGCCTCGGCACGACGCTGGTCCAACTGCCTGCTCATCCGGGTCAGTCCGGCGCCGAGCCGGTCCAGCCACCCTGGCACTCGCGACATGATCCGTCCTCTTCCCCCGTCTCTCCCCACCACTCCCCCCTGGAGTCGTTCCCATCCGACCGTACATGGCGGGAGCGCGAAAGCCCCTCACCGTAGGACGGTGAGGGGCTGCGCGAGGTTGAGCGGTGGCCGTGCCGGGCCGGCTCAGTACCAGTGGTTGTTCTGCCAGAACGCCCAGGCGTCGCACGGGCTGCCGTAGCGGCTGTCCATGTAGTTGAGGCCCCACTTGATCTGGGTGGCCGGGTTGGTCTGCCAGTCGGAGCCGACCGAGGACATCTTGGACCCGGGCAGGGCCTGGAAGAGACCGTAGGCACCCGAGGAGGCGTTGACGGCCTGGTAGTTCCAGCTGGACTCGTGGTCCACGATGTTGCTGAAGCACTGGAACTGGCCGCTGGGCACCATCTGACGCGCCATCGCCTGGATCTGGCCGACGGTGTAGGAGCTCTGGACGGCGAAGGTCGTGGACTCGCGCTCGGCGTCGCGGCTGGCGGCTTCCTGCTGCGCCTCGCGCTTCTTGGCCTCCTCGGCCGCCTCCTTCGCCTTCTTCGCCTTCTCCTGCTTGGCGACGGCGGTTTCGGCGGCAGCCTTGCGGGCCGCCTCCTCGGCGTCCTTCTTGGCGCTCGCGTCCGCGGCGATGGCCTGTACGTCGGCCTGCTGCGTCAGGGACGCGGTCTGCACCTGCGCCTGCTCGCCCATGGGGATGTCCGCCAGCAGCGTCGTGCCTGCTGCCGTCGCCTCCGCGTCGTGGTTCTGCGCGGTGCTGCCCGAGGCAACGCCGACGACGCTTCCGACTGCGGTGACCGCCGTGGCCGAGGCCACTGCGAATCCCCGGACCGAGATCCGGCTCACACGGTTTCCTTCCAGCATCGCCCGCTTCGGTGACCCTCGCGGACGCAATCGTGCCCCTGGCACTGGCCTCCCCAACTACGGGTCACGGGAGGCACGGGCCCGGTGGACAACTCCCTCGACGGGAGCGCCGCGTGGTGCTCGGGCGGCATACGACGCTGCTATGGAGTTGGACTGGTGCTTCTGTGGTGCCGTACCGCTGGGGGTACAGATGTGTCGTATGCGGGGCCTGACAGGAATGAGACTCTGCCGTAACCCGACGGGGTGAGGCAATTCTGTGTTGCGTGTGAAAGCTCACATCCCGTTTGGGTCTGGGGATTTCGAGAAACCTCCACGCGCGAAGACGCCGCCCGGCTAGGCTCTTGGCCTTTCCGGACGGCGTCGACCGTCGGGGCAACGGACCCGTGTCGGGTCGGAGTTCTCAGATGTGCCCGTCCTCCAGCATTTCGGTCACAAGTGCCGCGATCTGGGACCTCTCGGACCGCGTCAGCGTGACGTGGGCGAAGAGCGGATGGCCCTTCAGCTTCTCGACGACGGCGACCACTCCGTCGTACCGCCCCACCCGCAGGTTGTCCCGCTGCGCCACGTCGTGGGTCAGCACGACCCGCGAGTTGGCGCCGATCCGGGACAGGACGGTCAGCAGGACGTTCCGCTCCAGCGACTGGGCCTCGTCCACGATCACGAACGCGTCGTGCAGCGAGCGGCCGCGGATGTGGGTGAGCGGCAGGACCTCCAGCATGCCGCGGGCGGTGACCTCCTCGATGACCTCGCGGCTGGTGACCGCCGACAGGGTGTCGAAGACGGCCTGGGCCCAGGGGCTCATCTTCTCCGCCTCGGAGCCGGGCAGATAGCCGAGCTCCTGCCCGCCGACCGCGTACAGCGGACGGAAGACCATCACCTTCTGGTGCTGCCGGCGTTCGAGCACGGCCTCCAGTCCCGCGCACAGCGCCAGCGCCGACTTGCCGGTGCCGGCCCGGCCGCCCATCGACACGATGCCGACGTCCGGGTCGAGCAGCAGGTCGAGCGCGATCCGCTGCTCGGCGCTGCGGCCCTTGATGCCGAACGCCTCCCGGTCGCCGCGCACCAGCCGGACGTTGCCGTCGGGCGTGACGCGGCCGAGCGCCTTGCCGCGCTCCGACTGGATGGTCAGCCCCGTGTGGACGGGCATCTCGGCGGCCTCGGGGACGTAGACCCGGCCCTCCTCGAAGAGCACGTCCACCTGTTCACCCGGCAGGGTGAGTTCGGACATGCCGGTCCAGCCGGAGGCGTCCGTGATGGCGAGCTCGGCGCGGTACTCCTCGGCCAGCAGGCCGACGGAGGACGCCTTGATCCTGAGCGGGAGGTCCTTCGACACGACGGTGACGTCGAACCCCTCGGCCTGCAGGTTGCGGGCGACCGCGAGGATGCGGGAGTCGTTGTCCCCCAGGCGGTAGCCGGTGGGCAGCACGCTGGGGTCCGAGTGGTTGAGCTCGACACGCACGGTGCCGCCGAGATCCCCGATCGGGATGGGGGCGTCGAGGCGACCGTGCCGCACGCGGAACTCGTCGAGCAGGCGCAGGGCCTGCCGGGCGAAGTAGCCGAGTTCGGGATGGTGCCGCTTGGCCTCCAGCTCCGTCACCACGACGATCGGGAGCACGACCTCGTGCTCGTCGAAGCGGTTCAGGGCGTTGGGGTCGGCCAGCAGGACGCTGGTGTCGAGAACGTAGGTGCGCCGATCTGGCTTGTGGCGCTTTGTGCTGGTCACCACGGAAGGACGTACCCCCTCGGAAGAGGTCGGGGAGCGACGGAGTGGATGCTGGGCCGGGAGGGCGGGAGCGAGCCGGCCGGTCGTCGGCCGCCCTGCACGGGCGTGGGCCGCGAACCGGCCCTCCGCCGCTTCTTCCGCGCCGTGACCGCACGGTAGGGCTGGTGCAAAGGGCCTCCCGGGCGTACGGCTCTGCGCCGTCCGCTGAGATCCGATGCCCGTGGTTCGGGCGTCGACCTGCTTGCCTTATGCCCTCGAACGAGCTCCGCCATGCAATGACGCAGGACGACGCACCGGTGAACTCCTCATGACGGGCGCCCCACGAGGGCACTCGGGCGGGCCGGGGTGCGGGTCCCTGGGACCGGGCGGCGCATGCGGCAGAAAAAACGGGCCGGTCCGTGGGGGGGAGACGGACCGGCCCGAGGGGGGGTTTCCACCATAACCCTTCGTAAGTGATGCTGCGTGCATCGGCGTGCCACAACTACTCTCCGGAATCGTCCGGCGACGCCCGGGTGCTCACGGAATCGCCTATTCCGCCCTGAATCATGGCCAAAAGGCGGCCGCTCCCACGAAATTCACAGGGAAACGGGTGACAGGAGTGGCGATACGGAGGGCCGGATGCGCGCCGGGTCCGGTACGGCGGAGTGCCCCCGCATCCCTCCACCGGGTGATACGGGCGGCGAACGCCCGCTTGACCGGGCACCGCGCAGCCCCCTCCACTGCGCGGTGCCACACGCGCAGCTTTGCTCACGCGAATTACCTGCCTCGAATTTACGCGATCATGGCGGACGGTTTCGACCCGCGCGGGGCACCGGTGGATAACGATGTGGAAACCCTGTGAGGATCGCGGGGCGATTCCGCACGCTCCCTCCGGAGCGCGGATATTTGCGAAGGTAGGTCGCTTACGCCCGGAACATTCCCCCCGACCGGGCGCGCGCCTCCGGCTACGAGAACAGTTTGTGACCCATTCCGGTTCTCACGTCTCTCCAGGACGAAGACCGCGGGAATCACCTGGGCCGCGGCGAGCGCACGGCGGCTCGAACGACAGTTCCTGGCCAAGTCCACCCGAACGGGCCCAGCGGTCGCCGGGGGGGTCGCCGCGATGCTCGGCGCCCACGCCCAGGTGTTGTCGACGGCCGAGCTGTCCGTCGGAATGCGGGCCGGAAGTGACCCGGATGGACGTACGGACGGCGCTGTGGCAGGCCGAGGAGCCGGCCACACCCGCCGCGCCGGCCTCGCTGGCGAAGACGCACGGTCCGCGCGGCACGGTGGAGCCGCTGGGCCGTCTGGCGGCTCGGCAGCGGCGGGAGCCGGCGGCACAGGCCACCCGGGTCGGGGACGTGCTGGAGGTCGAGGTGGAGCTGGTGGTGGGCGAGGTGGGCGCCCACGCGTGAGCCCCGGAGCCCGCCGCGGCCTACGGGTTCGGCTTGCGGGCCTCGAAGAGGTGGCGTGCGCTGTGGGCCACGAAGGGTCCCTCGGCCTCGATGCGGTCGTGCAGTTCGCGGAGGCGGGGCCGGTACTCCTCGACGGTGAACCCGGGGACCATCCACACGACCTTGCGCAGGAAGTGGACGACGGCGCCGATGTCATGGAACTCCATCCGCAGCCGCTCCGCCCGCACGTCGACGATCTCCAGCCCGGCGGCCTCCGCGTCGGCACGCTCACGGTCGGGGTGGCGGTGGCGGTGGTTCTCCTCGGGCAGGGGGCCGAGGAAGAACTCGATGAGCTCGAAGACGCTCGCGGGGCCGACGTGCTGGGCGAAGTACGTGCCGCCGGGCAGCAGCACGCGGGCGATCTCGTCCCAGTGCGGCCGGACGGGATGCCGGCTGACGACGAGGTCGAAGGCCCCGTCCCCGAAGGGGAACCGCGCCTCGTCGGGCGAGGCGACGACGGGGACGCCGCGCGGGCGGAGCAGTTCGGTGGCCTTGGCGACGTTCGGCGCCCATCCCTCGGTGGCGACGACGAGCGGGGGCCGGTGCGGGGCGGCGACACCGAGGGCGATGTCCAGAACCTCGCCGCCGCCGGTCTGCACGTCCAGCACGGCGGTGGCTCCGGCCAGCCGCCCGCCCATGGACCGCGCGTATCCCCAGGACGGCCGTTCCTCGGTGGCCCGCCCCTCGAACCAGGAGAAGTCCCACCCCTCGGTGGGCACGGCGGCGCCTTCGGCCAGGAGGTCGTCGAAGGAGCGGGAGGAGGCGGGGGCCATGGGACGGTCGATCCGATCTGTGTCTGTGTGGTCCTTGCGGCGGTCCTGGCTGGAGGCCAACGGCCGGGACATCAGTCCACCAGGGGCCGGACCTGCTCGGCGGCGAACCGGACGAAGCCCTCGGGGTCGGGCTCGTCGCCCGTAGGCTGGAGGACGACGGTGTCGGCGCCGGCCTCGGCCAGCCGCCGGACGGCCTTGGCCACGGCGTCGGCGTCCCCGGCGACACCCAGGTCCGGCACCGCTCCGAGGCCCTCCGCCCGCTGTTCGGCCCGCAGCCGTTCGGCGGCGCCGGGGCCGGTGGCCGCGAGGAGATACACGACCACCTTGTGCGGCTCCGTCCGCCCGGCCGCCGTCCGCCCCTCGTCGATGAGCCGGCGGGCCTGCCGCACGGCGTCGGGCGGGTTGGCCGCGGTGAGGATCGTCCCGTCGGCGGCCTCCCCGGCGAGCCGCAGCGAACGGGGCCCGGTGACCCCCGCGAGCACCTCGGCTCCCTGGGCGGGCGGCCAGTCGAGGGCGACGTCGTCGAGCCGGACGTACCGTCCCTCGGTCGTCACCCGCTCCCCGCGCAGCAGGGCCCGCAGGGTGAGCAGGTACTCCCGCAGGAGGGTGACGGGCGACTCGGCCCGCGCCCCGACCTGTTCCATCCAGTCCTGCACGCCGTGCCCGACGCCCAGGATCGGGCGGCCGGGGAACATGCGGTGCAGGGTGGCGGCCTCCATCGCGGTCACGGCCACGTTCCGCAGGGGCACGGGCAGCAGTCCGACGCCGACCCGGAGCCGCTCGGTCCAGGCGAGGGCGGCGGCGGCCGTGGAGATCCCTCCCTCGAGGAAGCAGTCCTCCCACAGCCACAGCTCCTCCAGCCCGGCCTCCTCCGCGACGCGTGACACGGCACGCAGCCGTTCGGGGGCGAGCTGGGGGCGGAACACTACGCCGAGTGCGGTCATGGGCCCTTCCTACACTTGGCCCGGGGCGCGGGACAACGACATTTCGCGGTCCGGCAAGCCGTCGGGGGCGTGGCGCGGGGAGGGAGTCGGCATGGGGCGACGCTGGCGGGACGGTCGGGGGCGCCTGGTCGTGGAAGGCGGGCCGGACGGGAGCGCGGTCACCGTGCCGCTGGAGATCGCCGCGTCCTATCGGGCCCGCACCAGGGGACTGCTGGGCCGGGACGCGATCGACGGGGCGCTGCTGCTGTCGCCGGCCAACAGCGTGCACACGTTCCGGATGCGTTTCCCGATCGACGTGGCCTACCTGGACCGGCGTCTCACGGTCATCGCCGTACGCACCATGCCCCCGGGCCGCCTGGGCCTGCCACGGCTGCGCGCCCGGCATGTCCTGGAGTCGGAGGCGGGGGCGATGGCCGGGTGGGGGGTGCGGGCCGGGGTGCGGGTGGAGGCGGTGGAGGAGCAGGGACGGCCGCCGGCGCCGTGACGGCGACGCCGGCCGGCGGTCGGGGGCCGGGCTTCACGAGGTGCGGGGGAAGGAGACCTCGACCCGGCGGTTCTTCTTGCGGCCCGCCTCCGTCGAGTTGTCGGCGATGGGGTAGTCCTCGCCGTAGCCGCGGACCTCGTAGGTGATGCCGGCGTCGTTCAGGGTCTGGGCGAGGAGTTCCTGCACGGCGTTGGCGCGCTGCTTGGACAGGACGTCGCCGTGGGCGGAGGAGCCCAGGTTGTCGGTGAAGCCGAAGACGCGGATCTTGCCGGCGTTCTGGTTCTTGATCTCCTCGGCGATCCCCGCGACACGGGACTTCGCCTCGCCACTGAGCTTGGCGCTGTCCTTGCCGAACAGCACCTCGGCCTGGAGTGCGAAGGTCACGTTGGTGTTGGTGTCCTCGCGGCGTTCGTCACCGCTCTGGTCTTCGACCACCGACTTGATGTCCAACACCTTGGCCTGCGCGAGCGTGGCCCCGTCCGGGAGCTTGAGGTCGGGGTCGTTGGGGTCGACGTCGACGGGTGCGGAGGCGGAGGCTTCGGTGCCTGGGGGGCCGGCCGGGTCGTCGTCGGCGTGCGCCGCGGCGGCGCCGTACAGGTTCGTGGCGAGCAGGAGGGTGGCGGTGGTGAGGGCCAGGGTGAGACGGGGGTACGGGGTCATGGTGGGCCTCACCCGGAGATGGAGATGGTCGCGCTGGCGAAGGTGGGCAGTTGGAAGGTGACCTCGGTCGTGTCCGCGGGTGGGGCCGGGAACTGCATGAAGACCGCCAGGCGGTCACCAGCCTTGATGGTCGAGAAACCTGTGGTCGTCAATGGACGGCCCTCTGTGTCACGCAGCACGTAGTACCGCTTCTTGCCCTTGCCGTCGACGAGTGTGGCGCCGCCGAGCGACCTGCCGTTTCTGATGATCTCCGTCTCGTTCCCGCTCAGCGCGGACGGGATCGCGACACCTTTGGCGCCGTCGTTCTTCAGCTCACCGTTCACTGTCACGAAGCCACCGGAATCCCGCTCAGCAGAGGTGATCTGCAAGAGCAGTCCGTTGCTCCCCTTCAGTTCGGCCAAGGGTTCTTCCGCATTGCCCTCTTGAGCACTCGGTCCGGAGCCGCCCTCCGTGGAGGCGGAAGCCGTAGCCTTCGGCTTTTCGTCGTCACCGCCACCACCACACCCGACAGCGCCGAAGGCCAGACTGACTAGAACGGCCAATGTGAGCGTCCCCCGACGGGCCGTCGTCGCGATCCGAATGCTCATGTCGTGAATTCCTTCATCACTCGTCGTTGCCTTCGTCAATCGGCCAGGTGGACGTCGAACAGGTCCTCGGGCTTCGGCAGGTCCAAGAGATCATCCGGCTCCAGATCCCACTTCTCGCCCTCACAGGAGAGAACGGGCAGTTCATCGTCGCCGGCGTCCTCACCGGGCATGGCGAACGTGCAGCGGGGTTCGATGACGGCGGTCGCCGACTCCGAGGCCTTCTGATCCTCCGTGCCCGGAATGATGGTGTCTCCGACGGCCTCGTTGGTCTCCGCAACGACGGAGTAGCCCAGTGGCCCGTCCGGTTGGCAACTCACGCTCGCGTCATTGCTCGCCGCCAGTTCCTGAGCACGCCAACAGGCGCTGGGAACTGGCACCTCACCGTCAAAGATGTCCTGCCATGAGTCGGGTTTCAGTACGTTCGCCAGCCACTGGTCCGCAAGTTGATCGCGCGTCTCCAGAGCCGCCGCGAGCGCCGCAGCGTCTGCCGCCGTCTGTGCCTCGTTACGAGTCGCCGCGGCTTGGCCAACCGCAAAGTATGCGAGCGCCAGAAAAAGCAGGCCTCCCACCACCGTGATGTAGATGGGGAAAGCCTGCCCTGCATCCGTGCCGTTACGGAGGTGGGTCAGCCACCGGTGACTTCGCCGATCTTCGCCGTGATCGCGTCGAAGATCGTCTGCCCGATGTCCGTTCCCGTGATCGCCAGCACGATCGCCACCACCACCGCGATGATCCCCAGGTACTCCACCGCCGTCTGTCCCTTGTCGTTCCGCGCGGCGCGGGACTTCAGGTGGGTGACGGTGGTGTGCAGCCAGTTGCTCATGGTGTTGTCCTCCAGGGTGGCCGGTGCCGCGCTCGTCGTCCGGAACGTACGGCGGGACCGTCCGCCCCTCCGAGGGCCCCAGGGCCCAATCGCGGGCCCAATTCCGTACCGAGGGTCGGCTCATCGCGCTCACCCCAGGCCCAGCCACTTGGCGGTGGCCTCGGAGCGGTTCGTGCTGTGGAGCTTGGCGAAGATCCGGTTGATGTGGTTCTTGACCGTCTTCTCGCTGATGAAGCACGTGGCGGCGATCTGCTGGTTGTTCATGCCGGATGCGATGTGGCCCATGATCTCCACCTCCCTCGTGCTCAGTTGGAACCGCGACCTGTCGGGAGTACCAGACGACGACTGTCCCACATTCGGTTGCAGTTGCGAAAGGGTCTGTGCGGATACCCGTCTATCGGGCGGACTCACAGGCGAGTTGGGTCTACCTGTGGCGTGTGCACTCGCACTCCCTCGCCCCTGCTCCCGCAGCTGGGCCAGCAGCGCGTCCGCCGCCGTCGGGGTGAAGTGGGCCCTGCCCTGCCGCACGTCCCGTACCGCCGTCACCAACTGGTCCGCGGTGAACTCGCCGTGGACCAGGTAGCCGCCCGCACCGCGTCGCAGGGCCTCCCGGACGATCTCCGACTCCCCGCTGTACGTCAGCATCATCACCGGCGCGATGCCCACCAGGTACGGCAGGGCGGAGAGGCCGTCCACGCCGGGCATGCGGACGTCGAGGAGGACCACGTCGGGGCGGTGCTGCTGCGCGGCCTCGCAGGCCTGGCGGC
Organism: Streptomyces flaveolus; assembly: GCF_044765825.1. NCBI lineage: Bacteria > Bacillati > Actinomycetota > Actinomycetes > Kitasatosporales > Streptomycetaceae > Streptomyces > Streptomyces flaveolus. Next base: position 415,643 of record NZ_JBIWKU010000003.1, read on the forward strand.
CGTCGGCGGCCTCGGCGACGACCGTGATGTCCGGGCGGCCGGAGAGCAGCGCGGTGAGACCGGCGCGGACGACCGGGTTGTCGTCGGCCACGACGACCCGTAGGGCGGCGGCCGGCGCGGGCGGCGGGAAGGGGTGGAGTGGGTGGCCGTTCCGGTTCGTCTCGTCGTCCGGCATCGGGGGTGCTCCTCTCCTGGCACGGGGGGTCGTCGGGTGCGCCGTGTTCATGCGGGCGGGCTCGTGCTCGTGCCGGGGGCGGGCGTCAGGGCGGACAGGGGCAGGTCCACGCGGACCTCCGTGCCCCGCGCGTGACCGCCCCGGCCGATGCGGATGCGGGCGCCCACCGAGGCGGCCCGCTCGACCATGCCGACCAGGCCGAAGTGTCCTGAGCCGCGGAGGCGTTCGAGGTCGGTGCCCGGGGGGAGACCGGTGCCGTCGTCGTGCACGCTGATGCGCAGGAAGTCGTCCCGTACGGCCGTGCGGACGTGGACGTGGGCGGGTGCGGCGTGGCGGTGGGCGTTCTCCAGGGCCTCGGAGACGATGGTGAGGAGCTGGCGGGCCACCGCCGGGGGCACCGGCGGGACCGGCGCGTCGGGCGCGGGGTGGTGGCAGGTGGCGGGGACGCCGGTGCGGGCCGTGAAGTCCAGGACTCTTTCGCCCAGTTCCGCGGCGAGGTCCGTGCCGTGCGCCGGGTCCGTCTCGCGGCGCAGGTCGGTCAGGAGTTCGCGGGACTCGGCCGCGGCTCTGCGGGCCGAGCGGGCCACCAGTTCCGCCTGGCGTCTGGCCAGCGCCGGATCCATGCGGTCGCTGCCCGCCGTGGCGGCCAGGCCGTCGGCCGCGAGGGCGACGCCGTGCAGGGTCTTGGCGACGGAGTCGTGCAGTTCGCGGGCGAGGCGGGCGCGTTCGGCGCTCACCGCCTCGGCGACCGCCAGTCGGGCCCGGACCGCGGTCAGGGCCTCGGTGGCGGAGCCGAAGCGCAGCAGCAGCCCGCGCAGGCTGGAGCCCGCCGCCCCGGCGATGACGCACAGGCCCGGCAGAAGTGACGCCTCCGCCACGCCCGGGTGCGGGTTCAGGGTCGCGTGGACCAGCAGCAGGATCAGCGACTGGAGCGAGGCGAAGACGGCCGCGCCGCGCCAGCCGTAGACGAGTCCGGCCAGGAGCGGGGTGCAGACGCTGACGTAGGCGAGGGTCGTGTCGGGGCCGGCGGAGATCAGGAGCAGGGAGCCGAAGAGCGTGTCCACCGCCAGGAGCGTGGGGTGGCGCAGGAGGAGGGGGCCGAAGCGTTCCCAGTCGCGGACGAGGACGTACGAGACCATGAAGGTGACGACCACGGCGGCGCCGACCAGGCGGGCGCCCAGGCCCGGGCTGGCGTTGAGCAGGGCGGCGGGGGCGGCCAGCGCGATCATGGCCAGGCGGAAGCCGAAGACCTGGCGGCACAGGGCCTGGAGGGCGTTCACCTGGAGGGTGAACGCGGGGGTCTGCGGTGTGGCCTCGGGGCCGGGCGCGGGGAGCGGCCCCCGCGTCGTGTCCCGGGCGTGCGGGCGTACGTCGGTGCCGGCCGCCGGTCGGTCCGGTGCCGTTGGCGTCCCCGGCGGGGGTTCCGCCGTTTCCCGGCCCGGCGGCGGCCCCGTCGGCGACTCCAGCGGTTCCCAGCCCGGCGGCAGTACGGGCGTCGCCGGGCCGTCCGGTGCGGCCTCGTGGGCGGTGCGGGCCGGCGGGACCGCGTCCGCGGGTGGGGCGGTGATCGGCGGAGCCGGCCGCGGCGGGCGGTGGCGGCGCCGCGTGCGGGTGGGCCTGTCGTCCGGCTGGCGTGCCGTCAGGTCCCTCGCCGGGGGGTTGGTCGTGGCCATGCCGTCCGTCCTCCCCTACTCGCCCGTGATCGTGCCGAAGTCCGTGCCCGAGCCGAGGATCAGCCCGGCGCCGAGCAGGATCATCGTGGCCGGGACCATGAACGTGGTGATCATCATCGTGGCCTTGGGGACGGCGCGGGCGGCCTTGCGGCGGGCGTTCTGGGCGTCCGTGCGGCGCATGTCCTTGGCGAGGGACACCAGGGTGTCCACGATGGGGGCGCCCAGCTCCTCGCCCTGCTGGAGTGCCGTCACGAACATCGCCACCTGTTCGGAGTCGTTGCGCCGGCGCAGCTCCGCGAAGGCCTGGCGGCGGCTCATGCCGAGGTCCATCTGGCGCAGGGTGATGCGCAGTTCGTCGGCCCAGGGACCCTCGTAGCGCATCGCGACGCGGTCCAGGGCCTGGCGGAAGCCGAGTCCGGCGCTGACCACGACCGCCAGGACGTCGAGGAAGTCGGGGAGCGTGCGCTCGATGACGTCCTTGCGGATGCGGATCGCCGACCAGATGCCGACCTCCGTCCAGAACGCCCCGAAGGCCAGCAGCAGCAGCGCGACGAGGTACTGGCCGCGCAGCAGGAAGACCAGGAAGCCGACGGCGCCCAGGAAGCCGTAGACGGCGCGGCGGGCGGCGTAGCGGTCGATGGTCAGGCCGCCGGGGTTGCCCGCCAGGTCGATGCGGCGGCGGTACCTGGCGACCAGGGCCGGGCCCATGAGGCGCAGCACGCCGGGGGCGTAGCGCATGCCCAGGCGGTCGACCAGGGAGTCGACGGCGCCGGTGCGGGTGGAGCCGACCTCCAGCGCGAGGGCGAGGTCGCCGGGGAGCTTGGCGTCGGCGCGGTACATCCGGATGCCGGCGAACGCGCCCCAGACGCTCAGGCCCATGCCCAGTGCGAGCAGCAGTCCCATGGCTCCTCCTTCCTCAGACGTCGATGCGGGACAGGCGGCGGATGAGGACGAACCCGACGGCGTAGAGGCCGAAGGCGGTGATCACCGCGATCTGGCCGACCGGCGAGCCGGTCATGCGCTCCAGGGCACCGTCCTTCACCCCGTTCATCAGGAACAACGAGCCGACACCGAGGACCGGCACGGCGTACGACGTCATGCTGACCTGGGACAGCTGGGTGCGGACCTCGCGCCGGGTCTCCTTGCGTTCCTCCAGCGTCTCCGTGAGGTTGCGCAGTGCGCTGACCACCTGGCCGCCCGCCCGGTTGGACAGGACGAGGGTGGTGACCAGGACGACGAGCTCGCGGGAGGGGAGGCGTTCGGCGAGTTCGCCGAGGGCGTCGTCCATCGAGGAGCCGATGGCCAGCTGGTCGGCCACCTTGCCGAGTTCCTCGCCGGCCGGGGCCTCCAGCTCCTCCGCCGCCATGCCGATGGCGGTGCGCAGGGCGAGGCCGGCCTGGGTGGCGTTGGCGAGGATGCGGGCGAGTTCGGGGAGCTGGTTGATGAACTTCTCGATGCGCTTCTGGCGTTGCCAGGTGAGGAACTGCATCGCCGCCCAGACGCCCAGCAGGCCGGCGAGCGGGCCGAAGAAGGGTGCCAGGGCGGCCTGGCCGACCAGCCACAGGCCCGCGACGGTGGCGAGCATGTAGGCGAAGAACTCGCCGGGGGTGATGTCCAGGCCGGTCGCGGCCAGGCGCAGTTCCAGTTTCCTGCCGAGCCCCGTGCGGCGCAGGCGGCGGTCCAGGGTGCGGAAGCGGCGCCTGCGGCCGGCGGAGGGGAGCTGTCCGGTGGCGGAGAGGCGGTCGACCAGGGCTTCGCGCTGGGCCTTTCCGGCGGCGTAGGAGTGCAGGCCCATGACCGCCAGGGCGCAGGTCAGCAGCGTGATGCCGGTGGTGAGCGTGACGAGCGTGTGCAGTTCCATCGGGCGGTCCTACCTGGCTTCTCGGGTGGCGAGCTGTTCTGCGGAGTGGGCCACGCCGAAGGCCTGCGGGATGGGCTGGCTCGCCATGTACAGGCGCTCGGCGGTGCGGCGCGGGAGGGGGTAGTACTCGAAGGCGCCGTAGATGCGGCCGTCGGCGGTCATCGGCCGGGCGTTGAAACGGGCGACCGTGGCCAGGCGGTAGGGCTCGCCGCCGTGGCTGGCCAGCAGGGCGATCTCGGTGATGCGGCGGGCGCCGTCGGCGAACCGGGTGAGCTGCACGATGACGTCGACGGAGCTGTTGATCTGGTCGTGCAGCGCCACGAAGGGGATCTCGACGTCCGACATGGAGGCCAGGGTCTGGAGCCGCATCAGGGCGTCCTCGGCGCTGTTGGCGTGGACGGTGGCGAGCGAGCCGTCGTGGCCGGTGGACATGGCCTGGAGCATGTCCAGGGACTCGCCGCCGCGGACCTCGCCGACGACGATGCGGTCGGGGCGCATGCGCAGCGAGTTGCGGACCAGGTCGCGAATGGTGACGCGGCCCTTGCCCTCGACGTTGGGCGGGCGCGACTCCAGGCGGATCACATGGGCCTGCTGGAGCTGGAGTTCGGCGGAGTCCTCGATGGTGATGATGCGTTCGGTCTCGGGGATCAGGCCGGACAGGGCGTTGAGGAGGGTCGTCTTGCCGGTGCCCGTGGCGCCCGAGACGATGATGTTGAAGCGGGCCTGCACCAGTCCGGCCAGCAGGTACAGCATGTGCTCGTCGAGCGAGCCGAGGCCGATCAGCTCCTGGAGGGTGAAGGAGCGCGGGAAGCGGCGGATGGTGAGCGTGGCGCCGGTCAGGGACAGCGGCGGGATGATGACGTTGACGCGCTCGCCGGAGGGGAGGCGGGCGTCGACCATCGGATTCGACTCGTCCACGCGGCGGTTGACGGTGGAGACGATCCGCTCGATGGTCTGCATGAGCTGGTCGTTGGAGGCGAAGCGGAGCGGGAGCTGCTCCACGCGGCCGCCGCGCTCGACGAAGATCGAGTCCGGTCCGTTGACCATGATCTCCGTGATCGAGGCGTCCTCCAGCAGGGGTTCGAGGATGCCGAGCCCGAGGGCCTCGTCCACGACCCGGCGGATCAGCTGGGAGCGCTCGACCGTGGACAGGACCGGGCCCTCGCGGCTGATGATGTGCCCGAGGACGCGCTCCAGCCGGGCCCGGCGCTCGGCCATGGCGAGCGAGCTCATCTCGGCGAGGTCGATCTCCTCCAGGAGCTTGGCCCGGTAGGAGGCGACGAGGTGTCCGTCCTCGCCCCGGCTGCCGTGCTCCTCGGGCGAGTGGATGCGTGCGCGCAGGCTCATGCGTCCGGTGCTCCTTGCTCCTCGTTCACGCGGTCACTCGTCCGCTCGGTGGTCGAGCGGCATGGTCGCCGTCCTGGTCGCGTCCCCGAAGTCCCAGCCCGGGACGATGGAGGGGATGTCGACGGAGGCGGTGACCGTCACCTCGTCCCCGCCGTACTCGGGCGGGCAGTCCGTGCCGTCGGCCAGCCAGTCGCTGACCGCCGTGGCGCAGGCCTCCTGGGCGCTCTCCTGGAGCGAGGCCCCCCGGGCCCCGGCGCGGGCGGCGGTGCCGGCCTGCTGGGCGGTGTACGCGATGAGGCCCAGCTGTACGGCGGCCATGGCGACGATGATCAGGATCGGGAGGAAGCCGAGGTACTCGATGGCGACCTGGCCGCGGTCGCCGGCCCGTCCGCGCCGGGGGGAGTACGGCATCTCAGTCGTCCTCCTCTTCCTCGACGGCGCCCGCGTGCCCGTGCACGGTGTAGGGGAAGCCGACGACACCCGGGAAGAGGATGGGGACCTCGAGCCGCACGTCGGCCGTGACGTACCCGTTCGCGGTGCCGCAGTCCACACCGGCGCCTCCCTCCCAGGCCCCCGGCAGCTTGTCCCGGCCGGCGTCCTGGCAGGCCCCCTGCCGCGCCCCCGGACCGGCCGCCGTCGCCGCCCGTACCGCCTCGTCGGCAGCATTACCCGCGAGGGTGAACGTGTATCCCACGAGGACGAGCTGCCACAGCACCACCAGCGTGACGATGATCGTCGGTGTCATGCCGAGGAACTCGACGGTGACCTGGCCGCGGTCGCCGTAGCGGTCCCCGTCGCCTGCCCGTCGGAGGGGTAGGCCGTAGGTCCTCATCCGCCACCGTCCTTCCGGCGCCGGAGGCTCACCGACCCCCGGTCGCTGCGGAACCGGCCGCCCTTCCGGTCGCCTCCGGCCGCCTTGGCGAGCCCCAGCTCGCCCGCGAGAGCCCACAGGGCCTGTTTCACGGTGCTCCGGCTGTCGAGTTCGTGGATGCGCCCGGAGTCGACGGCCCCCTGGAGTTCCTTGAAGCCCGCGGGGACGGTGGTGGCGGCGACCGCCGTGCCGGTGATCCTGCGGACCAGCGGGGGCTGGATCTCCGTGGCGCGCGTGTGCCGGTTGACGACCACGGTCGTCTCCTCCGCCTTGCGGATCTGCAGCCGGTCCCACATCCGCACCGCCCGCTTGGCGCCCCGGACGGCGATCACGTCCGGGGTGGTGACCAGCAGCGCCTTGTCGGCCATCTCCACGGCCGCCGCGCCGGCCCCGCCGAGCTGGGCGCCGCAGTCGATGACGACGACCTCGTAGCGGGAGCGCAGGGCGCTGACGACCTGGCGTGCGGCGCGGTCGGTGACCTCCTCGCCGCGTTCGCCCTCGCCGGGGGCGAGCAGCAGGGCGAGGCCGGTGTCGTGGCGGAAGACGGCGTCGGCCAGGACCCGGGGCGAGATGTCGTTGATGGCGGCCAGGTCGACCACGGACCGGCGGAACTGGACGTCCAGGTAGGACGCGATGTCGCCGGCCTGGAGGTCCATGTCGACGAGGGCGGTGGCGCGGCCCGACGCCTGTGCGGCGAGCGCCAGCTGGATGGCGGTCAGGGTGGCCCCGACCCCGCCCTTGGCGCCGCTGACCGTGACGACGGTGCCGCCGACGCCGGTGAACACGTCGCCGCCGCTGCCGAGGTGCCGGCGTACGCCCACCGACCACTGGGCCACCGCCTGGACGCGGCTGGCGAGTTCCTCGTAGCTGAGCGGCAGGGCGACCAGGCCGCGGGCGCCGTAGTCCATGGCGGCCTGGAAGAGGCCGGGGCTCGCGTCGGAGGTGACGAGGATGACGCCGACGGCCGGGAAGCGCAGGGCGACCTCGCGGATCAGCTCCAGCGCGGGGACCGGGCCGATCCGCTCGTGCACCACGACGACCTCGGGCAGTTCGTCGACCGACTCGGCGGCCAGCCGGGCGAGGGTGTCGACGAGCTGGGTGGAGTCGGTCACCGGGGCGACCGGTTCGGCGTCCGGGAGCTGGCTGAGCAGGGTCGTGATGGACCGTACGGCGTCCGCGTCGCCGACTGCCGGGAGGATCCTCGTGGGCATGCGGGCCTCTCACTTGTCCTTCGCGAGTTCGTACGTACGGTCCTGGTCCGGGACCGTGGTGTCGCTGCCCGGCGCCACGAGCGCGAGCCGGACCCGCTGGGCGAACGACTCGGCGTAGGTGATGCGCTGGGCGTCGATGGTGGACAGGGCGAAGGTGATGGGGACCGCGTCGGTGGGCCGGCGGTCGTCGCTCTTGGCGCCGGGCTGGAGCGAGGTGAGTTCGCCGACGTCGATGACCTTGGCGTTCGTGACGATGATCTTGGACAGATCGGGGGCGCCCTCGCGCTCTCCCTCGAAGGTGGCGTACACGTTCACGGTGGCGCCCGGCGTGATCTTGCCGGCGACACCGGTCGCCGCGTCGATCATGATGGCGACCTCCTGCTGCCCCGGCTGGAGGGCGGGCTGGTCGACGATCATGTCGCTCTGCAGCAGCGAGCCGGCCTTCAGCGTCGTCACGGCGATCTTGCCGCGGATCCGGGAGAGGTCCGTGACCGCGTTCTCCGACAGCCAGCGCTCGGGCATCTCGATCTTCTCGAACTGGTCCGCGCGAAGGGACGTGTAGGGCGCCACCTGGCTCTTGACCTGGTACGCGGTGACCTCGGGGCCGACCTTGGACTTCACGTCGTTGATGACGGACAGCACGCCGGCAAAGGCGCCGAGGGCGCAGAGGACCGACAGGATCAGCAGGATGATGCCGCGGCGCTGACGGGAGTTCATGGGCCGTGCAACCTCATTGGGGGAATCGGTTGAGCCGGATCGGAGGGTGGGTCGATGGGACGGTTCGGGCCTACCCGGTGAGTGCGCGTCTGCCGCCTTGGAGCTCGCGGCGGGGACCGGGACCGGCGTGGCCGTCGTCGACGGGTGGTGTCGCGGAGCAGAAGACGCAGCGGTCGCCGATGACGTCGATGCCGCACCAGTGGCAGGTGCTCTGCCGTACCGAGGTGACGAGCTGGTAGAGGACCGACAGGTCGGGCAGGTACGCGCAGAACTCGGTGAGCCTGCCGGTCCCCCACCAGCCGGGGGACTCCGCCGGGAGCGGGGTCTCGTGCAGCCCCTGGACGTTCCAGGAGGGGGCCAGGGTGCCGGTGACCCAGTCGGACGCGAGCTGGCCCTTGGCGAGGAGCATCCAGGTCCCGAACTCGGGTCCGGCCAGGGCCGCGCCCGGGCCGATCCGCACCAGCTGCGGCTCGGGGTGCGCGACGACGCCGAACTGGCTGCCCGGCATCCATGACTTGGCGTGCGACTTCAGACCCACGGGAACGTGGTCGAGCCGGGCGACGGAGCCGAGCAGCGCGCCGGCGTGGATGTAGTGGGTGAGCAGCCGTCCGGCCGAGGCGAGGACGCCGGGGCCGAGGTCGCAGGACGCCAGCTGCCGTAACTGGCGTGCCAGTACGGCGAGCCCGAGCGGAGGCAGGGCCGGCCGGAACAGGGCGATCCGGTCGGTCTCCAGCAGGGACCGGACGGTGTGCAGCCGTCGCTCCACACCCGGGGAGACGCCCTGCGGGGACACGACGATCACGTGCCCGTGCTGCTCGACCAGCGCCTGCATCTCACCCAGGGCCTGCTCCAGGGGACGCTGGTCGACGTCCTGGAGCACCACCGCGGGCATGGTCCGTTCGTCCTGCGGCGGCAGCGCCATGTCGGCACTGGTCACGGCAATGGCAGTTGGCACGCGCGGCTCCCCGTCTCCCCATGCCCCTGGGCCGGCCGGCATCACTCCGGCCCACCCGGACGACTTCACTGCGTGACTACGTGAGCACTGTAACCACGCGTCTGTGACCGGAGAACAGCGTTTCTGTACCTCAAGGGGAACTTACGGGGCACAAGAGGCGGCAAAACGGGACAGGTTGAGCAATCGGGGGCTCGCGGGGGGCGGTACGGGCTCACGGGCTCGCTCAGGGTGAACGAGGCTGTCGGGGCCGTGCTGCGGCCACTGGAGACGGGGCGGGCGAGAGTTCGGTCGGCGGCCCGGGGTGATCGCGCGGTGGTGCGAAGCGTCGAGACCACTGCCGAACCGGCCGTCCCGCGCGCCCGGGCGTCTGCGGGGACGGACGTATCCGCCGGTTCGCCGGCTTGCCGACCGCAACGCGCGCACGCTCGCGACCGGGCAAGCGTGAGCCCTCCCTCACCATCTTCCACGCCCAGGTGACGACTTGGTCCGTACCTACCTCTTGACACCTTCAATTGGTCTGGACCACCTTGTACGTCAACGCGGTGGCCACCGTCGGCAGTTCGTGAGTCCCCCCTTCCTCCCCACTCCCCCACCGGAGGCCCCAGTGGAGCCCGTACACAGACGGCGCGGACAACGACGGATGCGGGTCGGGTCCGCGGCCGGTGCCGTGGCCGCCGCTCTGGCGCTCACCGTGAGCGCCGTCGGCCAGGCGTCCGCCGCGGACGTCAACAACGCGAAGAACGCCGGTTTCGAGGCCGGCCTGAGCAACTGGACCTGCTCCGCGAACAGCGGCACGACCGTCGCCTCCCCCGCGCACTCCGGCAGCGCCGCGCTCAAGGCGACTCCCGGCGGGCAGGACAACGCCCGGTGCGCGCAGACGGTCAAGGTGCAGCCCAACTCCACCTACACACTCAGCGCGTGGGTCCAGGGCGGCTACTCCTACCTGGGCGTCACGGGCACCGGGACGACGGACGTGTCGACCTGGACCCCGGACGCGGCCTCCTGGAAGCAGCTGTCGACGAGCTTCAGGACCGGCGCCTCGACGACCTCCGTGTCCGTGTACACGCACGGCTGGTACGGGCAGTCGGCGTACTACGTCGACGACGTGTCCGTGTACGGCCCCGACGGGGGCGGCGGCAGCCAGGAGCCCGACCCGACCGTTCCGGCCGCCCCGGCCGGGCTGAGCGTCTCCGGGACGACCTCCTCCTCCGCGTCGCTGGCCTGGAACGCGGTCTCCGGTGCCACCGGCTACAACGTCTACCGCGACGGTACGAAGGTGACGGCCGTGACCGGCACCTCGGCCACCGTGACCGGCCTCGCGGCCTCGACGTCGTACTCCTTCCAGGTCACGGCGACCAACGCGGCCGGTGAGTCCGCCAGGTCGGCGGCCGTGACCGCCCGCACGGCGGAGTCCGGCGGCGGTGGCGGCAACGTGCCCAAGCACGCCGTCACCGGGTACTGGCAGAACTTCAACAACGGTGCCGCCGTCCAGAAGATCTCGGACGTCTCCCCGCAGTACGACATCATCGCCGTGTCCTTCGCGGACGCGACCACGACGCCGGGCGCCGTCACCTTCAACCTCGACTCGGCCGGGCTGAACGGCTACACCGTCGACCAGTTCAAGGCCGACATCCGCGCCAAGCAGGCGGCCGGGAAGAAGGTCATCATCTCCATCGGCGGCGAGAAGGGCACCGTCTCGGTGAACGACTCCGCCTCCGCGACCAACTTCGCGAACTCCGTTTACTCACTGATGCAGACGTACGGCTTCGACGGCGTCGACATCGATCTGGAGAACGGACTCAACCCGACGTACATGACGCAGGCCCTGCGCGCGCTGTCGGCGAAGGCCGGCCCGGGCATGGTGCTCACCATGGCGCCGCAGACCATCGACATGCAGTCGACGTCCGGCGGGTACTTCAAGACCGCGCTGAACGTGAAGGACATCCTCACCGTCGTCAACATGCAGTACTACAACAGCGGTTCCATGCTGGGCTGCGACGGCAAGGTGTACTCCCAGGGCACCGTCGACTTCCTCACCGCCCTGGCCTGCATCCAGCTGGAGGGCGGCCTCGACCCGTCCCAGGTCGGCCTGGGCCTGCCGGCCTCCACCCGCGCCGCCGGCGGCGGCTACGTGTCGCCGAGCGTCGTGAACAACGCCCTCGACTGCCTGACCAAGGGCACGAACTGCGGCACCTTCAAGCCGTCCAGGACGTACCCGTCCCTGCGGGGCGCCATGACCTGGTCCACGAACTGGGACGCGACGGCGGGCAACGCCTGGTCGAACGCGGTGGGAGCGCACGTGCACGCCCTGCCGTGACCCGTCCGGCTCCCCGCAGGCCCCTGCCCACGGCGACGTGGGCAGGGGCCTGCGCCGTTCAGTAGTTCACACGCCTGCCCGCGAAGCCGTATGAAACATTTCCCGCGCCCCACCGCATCAATGAGGTGTAGGCAGTACCGGGCGAGCGCAGGGGGACGCGTCGTATGTGGCAGGGGCGGGCGGACGACTACGCCGAGTTCGCGGGGGCGCGGGCCGGGCATCTGTACCGGTCCGCGTGTCTGCTCACCGCCGGGGACACGCATCTGGCCGAGGATCTCGTGCAGGACACCCTCGGCCGGCTGTACGTCCGCTGGAGCCGCGTGTCCCGGGCCGAGAACCCCGCCGCGTACGCGCAGACCGTGCTCACCCGGGCGTTCCTCGCCCACCAGCGGCGGCGCAGCAGCGGCGAGCGGGCGACGGACGTCTTCCCCGACCTGCCGGGCGCCGCGGACGGGGACGCGCCGCTGCGGCTGACGCTGCTGGCCGCGCTCGCCCGCCTGCCCGCCAAGGACCGGGCCGTCATCGTCCTGCGGTACTGGGAGGACCGGTCCGTCGAACAGACCGCCGATGTGCTCGACGTCAGCTCGGCGGCCGTGCGGACGCGGTGCTCGCGGGCGCTCGGCCGGCTGCGGGAGCTGCTGGGCGAGGATCTCGCGGAGTACGCCAGACCCTGACGGCCGCCGTCCGCCTCACCTCTCTCCTCTCACCTTGTCGAAAGGGTGGTTCGCCATGTCCGAAAACCAGCACCAGGATCCCTTCGAGGACCGGCTCGGCGCCGCACTGCGCGTCACCGGCGACAGCTTCGACGCCGACCGGGCCGCGCTGGCCGCCGGTGGGCAGATCCGCGGGCGCCGGGCCCGGCTGCGGCGGCGGGCCGGTGTGCTCGGCGGGGCGGCCGGGATCGCCCTGGTCGGCGTCGGCGGTGCACTGCTGCTGCCGGGCGGCGGCTCCGCCGGACCGCAGCAGGCGTCGGTCGCGGCCCCGCCGAGCGCCACCACCGCGAGCCCCGCACCCACCGCCTCCTTCTCCGGCGACGACCTCGTCCAGGCCCTCAAGGAGCTGCTGCCCGAGGGCACGGTCAGCGAGGAGCAGGCCCAGGGCACCGGGCCGGGGCTGCCCCCGTACGCCCACGTCGTGTTCGACGACGGCGAGGGCGCGGCGGCCGTCGGCATCAGCCTCGACCGGGTGGAGCCGGGCAGCCGGGACGTCCGGGAGCGGACGACCTGCCCGGACAGGACGATCGTCGCGTACAACGACTGCACCACCAGCCGGCTCGCCGACGGCTCGGTGCTCATGGTCTACCAGGGCTACGAGTATCCCGACCGGCGCGTGGACACCAAGTGGTGGTCGGCGGAACTGGTCACGGCCCGGGGACAGCACGTGTCGGTGAGCGAGTGGAACGCGCCGGCCGAGAAGGACGCCGCGATCACGCGGCCCCAGCCGCCGCTGTCGCCCGCCGAGTTGCAGAAGGTCGTCACCGCCGACGTGTGGCGCCGGGTCGTGGACGCGATCCCCGAGGACCCGAAGGCGGGTGCCAAGGCGAAGGCGTCGCAGTCCGCGGAACCGAGCCGGAGGCCCGAGGCGTCGGGCACGGCGATCGGCAAGACGCTGGTGTCGCTGCTGCCCGACGGCGTCGACGTCGTCTCGCGGGGCGAGCAGGAGACGGGATACGCCTACCTCGTCCTCGACGACGGCGAGGGCAGCAGCCTCGTCCAGATCAACGTGCAGCCCGACATGCGCGACGTCGCCGACCAGCTCTACGGCTCCGCCGTGACCCGCCCCGACGGCACCCTGGTCGCCACCTCTCAGGGACCCGGCGAGAAGGGCGGCGCCGGGGTCGTGATGTGGACCGCCGACACCATGCGGCCCGGCGGCCTCCGCGTCGTCATCAGCGCCTTCAACAGCGGCGCCCAGCACGAGGACGCCACCCGTGACGCCCCCGCGCTGACCCTGCAACAGCTCCAGGAGATCGCGCTCAGCCCGGAGTGGGACCGGCTGCGCTGATCCCGTCCGCGGCCCGGCAGAACGGTCAGAAGAACTCCGCCCACGGCTGGTCCCAGACCTGCTTCACGCACAGCACGAGGAAGAGCAGGCCGGCGACGACGAGCATGCCGTTGCTCAGCGCGCCGTTGCGCCATTCGCGCGGTGTGCGGGCGGAGTTGAGGAGCCAGAGCAGGGTGAGGGCGAGGAAGGGCATGAAGGCGGCGCCCAGGACGCCGTAGATGATGATCAGACGGAAGGGCTGGCCCTGGAAGAGCAGGACGATGGGCGGGAAGGTGAGCCAGAGCAGGTAGGCGCGGAAGGCCCAGGAACGCTCACGGCGGCCCGAGGCCAGCTCGTCGCCGCGCGCCTCCCGCTCGCCCCGCTGCCGGGCCAGGAAGTCGGCGAACATCAGGCTCACGCCGTGCCAGACGCCGATCAGCGAGGTGAAGGAGGTGGCGAAGAAGCCGATCAGGAAGAGCTTGCCGGTCGCGGTGCCGTACTGGTCCTCCAGGACGTCGCCGAGCTGGATCAGGCCCTTGTCGCCGCTCGCGATGGCGATGTTCGCCGAATGCAGCAGCTCGGCGCCGACGAACAGCATCGCGACGACGAAGATGCCGGTGGTGGCGTAGGCGACGCGGTTGTCGAGGCGCATGACCTTCATCCAGCCGGTGTCGGTCCAGCCCTTGGCGTTGACCCAGTAGCCGTAGGCGGCCAGCGTGATGGTGCCGCCGACTCCGCCGATCAGGCCGAGCGTGTTGAGGACGGAGTCCTTCTCGTCCGGGAGGACCGGGAGGAGGCCGGCGAAGGCGTCGCCCAGGTGGGGTGTGACCCTGACGGCCAGGTAGACCGTCACCACGAACATGACGCCCACCAGGACCGTCATGACCTTCTCGAAGACTGCGTACTTGTTGAACCAGACGAAGACCAGGCCGACCAGGCCGCAGGCCACGCCCCACCACTCGAGGTCCATCACGTCCGGGAACAGGGCCTGCAGCGGCAGAGCGCTGGACGACATCGCCGCCGCGCCGTAGACGAAGCCCCAGATCACGGCGTAGACGGCGAAGAACCACATGGTCCAGCGGCCGAGGCTCGCCCAGCCGTCGAAGAGGGTGCGGCCGGTGGCCAGGTGCCACCGGCCGCACGCCTCCGCGAGGGAGATCTTCACCAGACAGCCGATGATCGCGGCCCACAGCAGCGTGTAGCCGAAGTTGCTGCCCGCGATCAGGGTGGCCACGAGGTCGCCGGCGCCCACACCGGTCGCGGCGACGACGATGCCGGGTCCGATGTGGCGCCAACTGGACTTACGGGAGGCCGAGTCGGCCCCGGCTCCGAGTGGTGCGCCGGTGTCCCTGGTGTTGCCCGTGGTGTCCGCCATGCGAGTCAAGGAAGCGGAAAGCGGCCGGTGGGGCAAGAGGGCGTGCGGGGATCTTCACGCGATGGGCTTACTCGGCGGCGGCCGGCTCGGGCTTCTCGGAGGTCTCGGACTCGCCGTCCTCGAAGTACGCGTCGAGGACCTCGTCCAGTGCCGACTCCCAGTCCTTGAAGCGGCTGCGGGACGTGGCCTCGATCTCGATCGGGTACCAACGGCGGTCCGGCGTGTGCACCGTGATGGTGAACCGCTTGCCGAAGCGTCCCGTCTCCGTCTCCACCGCGCCGATCTCGTCCCAGCGGAACTCGCACTCCTGGTCGTCGAGGGCCAGGCGTACGCCCTTGTGGTCGGCGACGATGCGGGCGCGGCGGTCGGACGCCTCGAAGACCGGGCCGTCGGGGACCTCCTCGGTGCCGGGCTCCGCGTCGTCGTCGGGGCCGGGCTCCTCGGCGGTGGCCGTGCCGGCGGTGGGCTCCGCGGCCGCCGGTGGCTTCTCCTCCACCTCCTCCGGCTTCGCGTCCTCCGGCTCGCCGGACACGGGCGAGGTGAGCCCGGGGATGAAGGCCGGGTCGAAACCGGCGCCTTCCAGGGGCTTGCTGCTCGAACCTATGCGCTGCTCCACGGCGGAAGTATGGACGACTTTCCTGTGCCGGGAACAGCCGGACCGTACGTCACCCGCGTTCCCGCACGTCACAGTTGTGCGTCGGCCCCCGCCGCGCCGTCACTCGTCCATGAACACGATCCGCCGCGTGCGCGCCCCGTCGCCCGGGACCGGCGTCACCGCGCCGCGGCCGGCCGGTACCGCGCGTTCGCGGCCCCAGGCGCGGATCTCCTCGATCTGCTCGGGGTTGCTCACGCTCAGCGGCCGTACGTCGGCGAACGTGTCGAGGACGAAGGAGTCCTTGAGCGCCGCGACACCGCCGCGGACGAGGGCCTCCTCGCCCACGTCGTGCAGCGCGGCCTCGATGTCGGAGCCCGCGAAGCCCTCCGAGAGGTCGACGAGCCGGTTGATCAGCTCGGGCTCCGGCTCGGTCTCCAGGTAGCGGCGGTAGTAGATGCCGAGGATCTCCCGGCGGTCCTCGGCGTCGGGCAGGTCGACGAAGAACAGCTCGTCGAAGCGGCCCTTGCGCAGCAGTTCGGGCGGCAGGCTGCGGATGTCGTTGGCGGTGGCGACGACGAAGGCGCGCGACTGGGACTCCTGGAGCCAGTACAGGAACTGGCCGATGATGCGCTGCGGCACGCCGGACATGTCGTCGCGGCCGGCGAGGCCCTTCTCGATCTCGTCGATCCACAGGATGCAGGGCGCCACCCGGTCGGCCATGGCGAGCGCCTCACGGAAGCGGCCCTCGGACTCGCCGAGGTACTTGCCGTGGATGCTGGCCATGTCGAGCCGGTACAGCGGCAGCCGCCACTCGTGGGCGATGGCCTTGGCGGACAGGGACTTGCCGCAGCCGGGGACACCGACCAGCAGAACGCCGCGGGGCGGGCGCAGCGCGGTCTGCCGCAGGTCGCGGGAGATCATGTCGTTCTTGCGGCGCAGCCAGGTGCGCAGGCCGACGAGGCCGCCGACGGCGTAGTCGCTGTCGCGGAGCTGGACGCGTTCGAGGCCGGTCAGGTCGCTGAAGATGCGGTCCTTGGCCTGGGCGAGGCCGAGGACGTCCTCCTTGAGGATGGCGCCCTTGGCGGCGATGGTCGCCATCAGGTTGATGCACTCGGCCTCGGTGACGCCGCTGAGGAACTCGGCGGCGCGGCGGGCGTCCTCCTCGGTCCACTCGATCGGGATGTGGCCGTGGTGGTCGCCGAGGAAGCCGCTGAGGATGGCGTACATCTCCTCGGAGTCCGGCAGGTCGAGTCTCAGGCTCATGCCGAGGCGCTGGAGGCCGCTCCAGACGGGCGTGTCCGTGATGATCACGATGCTGCCCATGTTGCTGTCGGCGAGCCGGGCCAGCTCGGCGAAGTGCCGGGTGACCGGGGTGTCGGACTCGAGCTCGTCGGGGTCGACGAAGACGACGGTGGCGTTGGCGCGGCTGCCGAACTGGGTGGCGGCGAAGTCCATGGCGCCGGTGAGCGAGCGGTCGTCCTGGACGGAGGCGTTGGTCCGCAGGTCGCGCAGGCCGGTGGCGCGGGTGTAGATCCAGAACGGCATGTTGCTGCGCCGGGACTGGGTGGCCGCCTCCCGCAGCAGCCTCAGGGCGCGCTGCTGCTCGATGGTCCGCATGGCGATGACCGGGACGCGGGCGGAGATGTAGCTGTCGAGGTGGGTGAGGCTCTCGGCGTAGTTCGACATACGGGTACGGCCTTCGGGGCGAGGGTGGGCGGGGTGCGCGTGCCGGTGCGGGGCGGGTCGGTGCGGGCGGCCCCGGGAGGGCTCAGCCGGGGACGATCCGGCGCCGGGGCGGGCTGCCGGGGACGTCGGCCGCCCAGGGGTCGGGCACGGTCGGCGTGGCCGGCGGGGGCGCGGCGAGGACGCCGGTGAGGGCGTTGTCCCGCAGGGTGCGGCGGCGGCGTTCCAGCAGGCGCCGGTCGGCACCCCGGCGCTCCTCCTCGGCCAGCTGGTGCTCCAGCTGCTCCTGCACGTGGGGGATCTGCTGGTCGACGAGTCGGAGCAGTTCGGTGCGCAGGGACTCGGGCAGCCCGGGGTGGGCGGCCAGGGCGCGCACCTCGCGCAGGCCGGCGCGGGCCTGGGTGAGTTCGCGGCCGTAGCTGAACTCGTCGCGCGCCTGGTCAAGGGCCCGCACCAGCGCGTCGGCCCAGGAGCCGAGGCGGGTGTTGAAGGCGCTGGTGAGGTGGGCGCCGAGCCGTACCCAGGTGGCGGCGTCGTACTGCTCGTCGGTGAGGGCGGGCAGGGCGGCCGGGTCGACGGGCTGGCGGGCCGCCCAGCGGCGCAGGAACTCGGCCCAGGCCTGGTAGGCGCCGCCGTCGCCCCACAGTCCGCTCACGGGGCGGTGCTCCCGGGGCGGCGCACGAGGGTCTCGCCGGGCGGCAGCGGCTCCCAGTCGGGCAGGCCCTCCACGAGCTTGCGCAGCCTGCTGGTGACGCGCTCCTGCTGCGGCCGGCGGACGGCGCCCCACGGGGACGACTGGGTCCGTCCGGCGTCGGCGGAGCCCGCCCACGGGGACGCGCCCGGGGGCGTGCGGGGGTGGGGCGGGGTGGGGGAGCCGGCCGGCGGGGTGCTGGGGGTGGTCATCGGTTGTCGTCCTCCTGGCGTACGGTGCGGCCCTCGAACGGCGAGGCCGGTCCGCCCTCGGTCCGCAGGGACGCGATCAGTTCGCGGACCTTCGCCTCCACCTGGTCGGCGGCGCGGAACTTCTCGTACCAGTCGGTGAGTTCGGCGGAGGCGCCGCGCAGGGCGTGCAGGGACTCGGTCTTGGCCTGTTCCAGGGCCTGGCGGGCGGTGTCCTGGTTGCGCCGGGCGGCCTGGGCGCCGTTGTTCAGGACGAGGCCCCACACGACGCCGACGACCGCGGCGGCGCCGAGCGCGAAGCCGACGCCGGCCTGGGTGACGATCAGCAGGATGCCGATCACGACCGCGACCAGCGGCGCGGCCTTCTTCAGCCACGGGTAGCCGAGCGCTTCGATGAACGGGGTCATGTGCCGGTCCCAGTGGTCGGCGAGGGACTTCTCCAGGGCGGCCAGGGGCTGGGTGAACGAGCCGGTCCAGGGCGGCAGCCGGAAGGACTGGGCGGCGACGGTGTACGCGGTGTCGAAGTGCGCCTGGACGTCCTGCGGCATGGCCGCGCGGTAGTCGCGGGTGTGACCGGCGTGGGCCTGCTGGAACCACTCGTGGCAGGCGGCGACGGCCAGGCGCTGCGTGGCCGGTGAGGTGCCGATGGCCTCCGGGTTGAGGGCGGCCGTGGTCTGCACGGTCAGGTAGTCGAGGGTCTCCTCGTACGAGGCGGCGTCCGCGTCGGCGACCCGGCGCGCGGAGTCGAGGTCGCCGTCGTGGTCGACGACCGCCTGGTGGAAGGCGAGGTCGCGGCGCAGCGGCAGCTCCTCGTTGTCGTACTCGGAGACCAGCCGGTCGAGGATGTCGTCCACGGCGTCCTCGATGCGTTCGGAGGGTGTGAACTCCCGGTCGAGGACGGCCCGGTACTTGTCCAGCAGAAGCTGCTGGCCGCGGGCGCCGGAGAGCACGCCGTCGAGCTGACCCCACTGCGGTGAGACGGCCGCGAGCCGTGGGAACTCCTGCTGGCTGGAGGGGCCGCGCAGGGCGGCGATCTCTTCGCGCCAGCGGGTGATCTGCTTGGTCTGCGCGTCGGCGCTGTCCGCGAGCTGGGAGCGCCATTCGGCGAGGGTGCGGTCCAGCAGGTCGCGGCCCACGACGCCGAAGGCGCCCTGGGCGATGGCCTCCAGGATGACGGCGAACTCGCGGCCGAGCGAGGCCGGGTCCTGGGCCAGCAGGTAGTGCCGCAGCCAGCGCACGGCGCCCTCGCGGCGTCCCTGGCGGCGCAGGACGAGGGCGAAGAACAGCGCGGTGCGGTCGGGTGAGCGGCGGAAGGCCTCGTCGACGGCGCGCTCGCACAGGTCCCGGTCGTCGGCCGACCAGGAGGCGAGGGCGACGAGGGCGGGCGCCAGCCAGTAGCGGGGCGTCTGGATCATCAGCTGGTCGCTGACCATCCGGACGTTGTCCTCGGAGACGAGCCCCACGTCGAAGGCCTGGAGCATGCCGACGGCGGTGCGGCGGACCGTCTTGTGGTGGCCGAACTCGTGGTCGATCTTGTCCTCGATGACGCCGATGCGGGTCTCGGCGCGCTGCACGTTGGCCGTGGTCTCGGCCTGCCGCACGAAGGCGAGGAACTCGTCGCGCAGTGCCTGGAGTTCGGTGCGGGCCTGCTGCTGGTTGGCCTCGACCGCGGAGACCTGGCCGGACACCGAGCCGACCTGTTCGGTGAGTCTGACGACGAGGTTGCTGACCTCCTGCACCTTGCGGTGCAGTGCGTAGTCGACCTCGGACATGCGCGAACTCCGTTCACGTGCGGGGGCTTCGGGTGCCGGCGTTCTTCTCGGGGCGGGGCTGTGTCAGGGCCGTACGACCGTGCCGTCCTCGAGGACCGGCAGGATCAGTCCGTCGCTGTACACCTCGATGTACGCGTAGCCGCCGGAGCGGGCCGGCATCCGGGCCGAGGAGTACGGGTCGGGCATGGGCTCGGCGGGGGCGAAGTGCCGCACGATGACGCCGAAGAGGTTGAGCATGTGGTCCACGTAGGGCGGACCGAGGTAGCAGCGGGCGACGAAGCCGAGCGGGACGGCGCCGTACGTGGTCGTGTACTCCTCGCGGATCCACTCGGCCAGGGAGCGGCAGGCCTGGTCGTCCAGGCCCGCGTCCAGCCGGTGCAGGGCGTCGCGCAGTGCCAGCGGGCGCGGCCGGTACAGCTCGCGGCGGGTCACGTCCGGGCCCGGGGCGCCGGTGGCCTGGCGCCGGGGTGTACCGAGGTCGCCGATCAGGCGGCGGCCGGCGCCCGGTGACGACAAGGGCCGGGCGGACTGCCCCTGTGGCCCCTGCTGTCCGGGCCGGACGATGCGGCGTGGGTGTTCTGCGTACCCCATGGTGTCCCCCGAGAGTCATGGGTGGCGCGCACCGGAGGACCGGTTGCGTGATGCACGGGAAGTGAAGCCTAGTGACGAACCGTCAAGAGCGCGACTCCCTCCACCGAACGACCTGGGGGTGACCCGAACACGCCCGGAACGGGGCCGGTTCGGTCGCCGCGTACGCGGGGCGTGGTGTCGCGGGCACTGACAGACTCTCCGGCATGGGGAAGATCCATGCGCTCCTGGTGGGAGTGGACGGTTATCCGGCCGAGGTGGCGCCGGCGCTGTCGGGCTGTGGCAACGACATCGCCGAGGCGCGCCGGCTGGTCGCGGACCTCGCGGGCGAACGGGCGGTCGTCACCGTGCTGCTGGACGGTGCGGCGACGGTGGCCGCGGTGGAGGACGCGGTCGTACGGGAGTTGGGGAAGGCGGGCCCCGGGGACACGGCGCTGCTGTGGTTCTCCGGGCACGGCACGCAGATGCCCGCCACGGGGGCGGACCTGCTCGTCGAGGCGACCGGCATGAACCAGGCGGTGCTGTGCGTGGACGGCCCGCTGCTCGACAAGCGGCTCGGTGCGCTGCTGAACACGGTCGCGGCGGGCGGCGCCCAGGTCACGGCGGTGCTGGACTGCTGCCACTCGGGCGGCGCGACGCGGTGGCCGGGGCTGCGCTACGCCCCGCCGAGCCCCGCCTGGAAGGTCCCGGTGGACGGTGCGGCGGCGCGGGAGGCGGTGGTGGAGGCGCCCGGGGGGCATGTGCTGATGGCGGCGAGCCGGCTGAACCAGCCGTCGTACGAGGACTGGTTCGACGGGCGGCAGCACGGTGTCTTCACGCACGCCCTGATCGGCGCGGCGCGTGCCGCGGGTCCTGACGCCACCTGCCGGCAGCTGCTGGCGGCCGCGGCCGGGCGGGTCGCGCGCGCCGGACGCGAGCAGCAGCCGGTACTCCTGCCGGACGCGCCGGGCGGTCCTGCTGACCAGCCGTTCCTCGGTCCGCTCAGCCCCCGCCCGGCACCGGCGGGCGCACAGTCGCTGCGCAACGGCCCGGACGGCCCGGGCGCGCACCTGCTGCGCTACGGCCCCGACGGCTGGGAGGTCGACTGCGGCACGGTCCACGGGCTCCGGGAGGTGACCGACGGGGCGGAGTTCACGGTGGCCGGCACGGAGGCGGGCGTGACCGGGCCGGGCGGGGGCGGGCCCACCGGCGCCGGGCCGAAGGGAACCACGCGGGCCACGACCGAGCCGATCGGTGCCGAGGCCGGGGCGGCCCTGACCGGTCCGGACGGGAGCGGACCCACCGGTGCCCGGCCGAACGGAACCCGGCTGCCCGACGCCGGGCCGGGTGGGGCCGGTCAGGCCGTGGCCGAGTCGGTCGGCACCGGGGCCGGTGCTGCCGGAACCGTCGGGGGCGGACTCGTTCTGCGGGCCCGGGACGTGCGGATGGAGCGGACGCTCGTCGATCCGGTGGGCTGGGTGCCCGATCGGGGCCGGGTCTACCCCGTAGTGGTCTCGGCGCTCGCGCTGGCGCCGGGCAGTGTGCGGCTGGAGGGCCCCTCCGGGGCGGTGCGGGAGCTGGCCGAGGCGGTGGCGCCGTTGCCGTTGCTGCGGGTGGTCGACGGGCCCGGGCAGCCAGCCGTCCTGGACCTCCGGGTGCGGGTGACCGAGGGAGCGGCGCACGTGGAGCGGCGCGACGGGACGCCGTTCACCGCGCCGCTGCCGTACAGGAACGGCGGCGACGCCACGCGGGTGGCCCTCTGCCTGCAGCACCTGACCCGCTGGCACGAGATCCGGGACCTCACCCCCCGGCCCTCACCGCTGGACGGCCTGGTCCGCGTGGAGATCGCGCCGTGGAACGCGGCGCCGGGCGAGGTGCTGCTGCCGGACGGCGGCGGGGAGATCGTCTGCCCGTACACGCCCGGTCCCTACGGGCCGGAGGCGCCCTTGGTGTCGATCCGGCTGCACAACCGCTCACCCGACCGCACCCTGTGGTGCCTGCTGCTCGATCTGACGGACAGCTACGCCTGCCACTCCCTGCTGTACCCGGGGCACTTCATCGGCCCCGGCCGCACGGGCCACGTCCTGGACGGCAGGCCCGTTCAGCTGGCCCTGCCGCGCAGCCGGCCGGCGTCGCCCGGCGCTCAGGTCCGCGACTGGCTCAAGCTGATCGTCGCCGAACGCGAGCTGAACACGGTGCCCTTCCAGCTGCCCGCGTGGGATCCGCGCACCGTCCCGACCCCCCGCGACCTGGGCCCGGCACTCGGGCCCGCCCCCGGACAGTGGACGACGCTCACCGTGCCGCTGCGCACGCTCGTACCGGCCGGACAGGCCGGGCCGGTCACCGGCCCAGGTGGGTGAAGCCGGCCCAGGCGGTCAGGTCGTGCGGGTCGATGCGGCGGGAGCGGGCCGCCAGGGCCGGGGGGAGGTCGTCGGGGAGCTCCCGGTCGGGGTTCAGCATCCACAGCTGGGCGCGGCGCAGCGCCTTGGCCGGGGGCTCGCCGTGGGTGCGCAGGAAGTGGTGGGTGAGGAACATCAGCACCGAGGTCGCCTCGTCCGGGACCGGCCACAGCGAGCCGACGACCGAGTCCGCGCCGGCCACGAGGAACGCGGTGGAGAGACTGAACGCCTCGTTGTGGCCCCGCCCCGACACATGGCTGCTGCAGGCGGCCAGCAGCACCAGCGACAGCCGGCGGTTCTGACCGCCGGCCGCGTCGGTCAGCTCCTCCGCCGCCAGCCTGCCGCCGTTCAGGGCGAGATAGGCGCTGCGGCGGGCGTTGGCGGCGACGGCGGCGTGGCAGGCGAGGTGCAGCACGCCGCCGCCCTCGTCCGCCGCCGGGCCGCGCAGCCAGTCCAGTACCTCCCGCGGGGTGCCCGCGCCGTCCGGTGTGTCCGCGGCGACGGTGGTGCGGCGGCCGAGGAAGCGGCCGTGCGGATAGAAGACGCGCTGTACGGCGTCGGCCTCCTCGCCCGCGTAGCGCAGGTCGCCGGTGGGGTTGCCGACGACGAGCGCGGGGCCGGTGTGCGGTGCGGCGGGCCGGGCCGCCACCTGGCACAGCAGACGGGCCGAGGCCGCGTAGGAGATCTCGGCGGCCTGGAGGGCGTAGCGGCGGCCCCGGGGCCCGCCGGGCTCCCAGGCGGCGTGCCACGGTACGAGCCCGAGCGTGCCCATCGGCACCAGCACCAGGCGCGGCGGCCGTCCGCCCGGCATCTGGAACGCCTCCAGCAGCGGCCGCATCGCCGCGTACCAGGCCCAGCCGCACAGCCGGTCGAGCTGCTCCCGCAGCCGGGTCTGCGCGTCCTGGGGCCGGCCGCCGTCGCCGGGGGTGTAGCCCGGCACGGGACCGAGGTCGCGGCCGGGAGCGGTCCCGTCGGTGCGGTTGAACGCCTGGGACGCCGGGGTGTACGCCCTCAGCGGTGCCGCCTCCTGGCTGAGCGTGGGCAGCGGTACGGCGTGCACCTGGGCGGAGGAGGTGACGACCAGGGCGGTGCCGGGGACGTCGTCGCCGGCCGGGACCAGGTAGACCAGGGCGTCCTTGTCCACGGCGCGCAGGGCCCGGCCGATCTCCTTCGGCGTGGGCGGGTCCAGGAGCTGCGCCGCGCCCGGGGCGTCGCCCGCGGTGAGCGCGGCGAACACCCGCCGGCGCAGCGAACTGGGCACGCTCGGCGGGGTCTGCGCGGCCGTGAGCGGGTCGGCCGGATTCTCGGCGGCGGCGCCGGAGGCATGCCACTCGTCGGCGAGGTCGGTGCGGCCGGCCGCGGCCAGCAGGCCGGGCACGGTCGTCGAGGCGACGGCCGCGTGCAGCACGAGCCCGCGGCAGGCGTCGAGCGCCTGGAGGGCCTCCTCGGGCCTGCCGTCGTT
The DNA here is from genome assembly GCF_044765825.1 of Streptomyces flaveolus. Taxonomy (NCBI): domain Bacteria; kingdom Bacillati; phylum Actinomycetota; class Actinomycetes; order Kitasatosporales; family Streptomycetaceae; genus Streptomyces; species Streptomyces flaveolus. Next base: position 439,506 of record NZ_JBIWKU010000003.1, read on the forward strand.
CAGGCACCAGCCGGCGATCTCCAGCGCCGCCCCGGTGGCCTGTGTCACGGCCAGGGCGGCGTGGTCGGTACCGGTCTGGAGCAGCGCCGCCCAGGTGTGTCCGCGCAGCGAGGACAGGCCGACGCGCCGGGCGGTGGGGCGGTCGCGCCGGTGGAGGTCGTCGCGGGTGCGGTAGGCACGGGCCAGGGCGAGGCCGATCTCCGCGTACAGGCGGTGCTCGGGTCCGCCGGCCCCCTCGAAGACGGCTTCCAGGTACGTGATGCCCTTGGCCAGCCGCTCCCGGCTGTGCAGCCGGTCGACCTGGAGCGTGGACAGGGCGCAGTGGGCGACGCCGAGGGAGTAGGCGTAGCGCAGCCGGTCGTCGCTGCCCTCGGCGGACAGGTCGTGGGCCTCCTGGAGCAGGCCGATGGCGTCCACCAGGCCCGGCCCGTCGTTCGCCTCCCCGGCCCGGAGGAACCGGCGCATGCCGTTGTCGCCGAGCACCCAGGCACGGTGGTCGCGCGGCAGGCGCTTGGCCTCGAGCCGGAGCCGGGCCGCGCTGGGACGGCCGGCGAGCGGGGGCAGCGGCGCGGCCCCCAGGTTGCGGGCGACGGCGTCGCGGGCGTCCCGCACGTTCTCCAGGGCGGTGAGGACCTCGATCCGCGAGGGGTCCTCGTCCGGCATCGCGGCGTGCCCCTCGGTCAGGGCAGCGATGTGCCGGTCGGCCGCGGCCAGGTCCCCGCGCCGGACGGCGGTCTGCGCGTCGAAGCCCGCCTGCTGGAGGTCCAGCGTGCGGCGCACGTGCGCGGGCAGCTCGGGGTCGTCCCGCAGCCGCCGCCAGACGGCCGCGCCCTCCTCCATGTCGTCCGCCGCGCCGCCGGTCTGGCCGCGCTGGGTCCGCGCCATGAACCGGGCCAGGGCGAGCCCGTAGTCGTCCTGCCCGCCGGCCTCCTCGGCCCGGTCGAAGTGGGCGAGGACCTCGTCGAGCCCGGCACCGGAGCCGGTGCTGGTCTCCTCGTGGAGGCGCGCGAAGCCGATGACGGCGTGCGCCCGGCCGGCCCAGCCGGGGTCGGTCTCGGCGCGCTGCAGCACGGACTCGGTCAGCTCCCGCCGGATGTCGGGGGCGAGCAGGTCGCCCTCCGGGTCGATCATGGGCAGGTTGCTCAGGATCATCGCGGCGGCGTGGGCGCGGGCCTCGCCGCCCGGCTCGGCGGCGTGGAACTGCTCCAGCAGCCAGGCGAGGTGTTCGGTGCGGGCGCGCCGTGACGTCATGTCCCGGCCGATGCCGCGCAGGAACTCGTCCTCGCCGAAGTCGACGAAGGACCGGCCCTCCTTGAAGTCCGCGAGGAGGCCGCCGGTGGCCTCCTTGAGGGCGTCGAGGTCGAGACCCTGCGGCTGCCCGTCGACCTCCGGCAGCATCCCGCGGCCGGCGAGTATGTACCGGGCCCAGCCGTCCAGCGCGCGTGCCATCCGGCCGATCTCCGAGTCCACGGACGTCCGCTCCAGCAGCCGCCCGGTCGCCTCCAGTACGTCGTCGAGGCGTCGCGGGTCGGGATCGCGGGTGTAGCTGGCCTGTTGGAACGCGGCGAGGAAGAACGCGGTCGGGGTGAGGTCCCCGTCGTGGGCCGGCTCCCACCGGGTGAGGGCCAGCCGCACGAGCGCGATGCCCCGGTCCCGGCCGGCGTCGTCGTCGCGGTCGGCGGCCCGCTCGTAGAGGAGCCGGCCGAACAGGTCGAGGTAGGGGGGTGGCAGCCGGTCCTCGGCGTCCGGCCGGGCCAGCAGGTCCCGCAGCTCGACCTCGGCGGCGGCGCACTGGCCGTTGTCCCGCCACGAGGTCCAGATCAGCGCGCGTACGAAGACGGCGTCGGCCTCGGACCGGAACGCCCAGCCGGGTTCCTCCCCGCCGGTCCGGCCCGCCCGGCGCAGCTCCGCGCGGGCCGTGCCGAAGGCGTCCCGCGCCGCCTCCAGCAGGGCGCGGTCGGCGGTGGCCCGGCCGCGCAGCAGCAGGGCGAGGCCCAGGCTGTGCCGGACGTGCGGCAGGTCGACGCCCGGCGGGCCGGCGTCGAGGACCGCCGCGTAGTGGCGTGCCGACTCGGCGGCGGCGCCGGGCTCGGAGCGCAGCTCGGCGCGCTGCAGATGCAGGAAGCCGAGGGAGATGTGCAGCTCGGTCTCGTCCTCGTCCCCGGGTGTCGCGTCGTCCAGGGCGTCGGCGTGGCGGAGCACCGCCTCGTCGAGCAGGGCGCCCGGGTCGTCGTCCGCGCCGCGCCGCACGTAGCGCTCCTTGGCGCAGTTGGCGAGGACGCGGCGGCCGAGGACGCGGACCTCGTCGAAGTCCGGGTCGCCGGCGGTGGGGCCGTCGGGGGTGAGGCCGTCGACGCCTGCCCCCAGCAGTTCCCGTGCCCGGTCCAGGAGTTCGGGGTCCTGGGACCCGTCGTACTCGATCGCCAGCAGGTGTCCGTACAGGATCCGCCAGGCGGACCAGCCGGGTTCGGGTCCGGGGTTGCGGAAGGCACGCTCGAAGGCCTCCACGGCCAGGGCGAGGTCCTCGCCCTCCGGGTCGGTTCCGTCCAGGTGGCACAGCCGGTAGCTGAGTTCGCCGACGTACGCGCACATGCCGGGCACGTCGGGGTCGTCGGCGGACAGCCCGGCGAGCGCGTCGAGGGTCCGCTCGCGTTCGGCGGCGAGTTCCTCGGGGGAGACGGGGGTGTCGGGCACGGGGCGGGCCTTCTACTGGGGGGCGAGCTGCGCGTGGTAGGGCTGGAGCACGGAGTCGAGGTAGTGGCGTCCGTCGGCCGTGGAGAAGTCGACGGTGTGGCCGGGGAGGGCTTCGAGGGCGCCGGGCGGGCAGCGGTCGCCGAAGAGGACCACCGTACGGTCGCCGGGCTCGCGCTTGGAGGCCCAGACGAAGCCCTGGGCCCAGGGGTCGGTGTGACGGCGGATCCAGTGCGCCCAGTCCCGGGTGTAGGCGTAGTCCTGTGCCTCGGTCTGCACCAGCCAGCTGTCCTGCCGTACTCCGGCGAGGTCCTGAGCGGTCATCAGGGAGACGACGGTGAGGTCGGCGGTCAGCCGCAGGGTGCTCAGGCCGCGCCGGGCGACGCCGACGCCGGGCACCAGGCGCGGGCCTCCCTCCGGGTCGAAGGGCAGGGAGCGCAGCAGGGTCTCGCACACGGCGGCGCCCGGGGTCGTACCGGCGTAGAGGTAGCCGTAGCGGTCGCAGGGTGTGGCGTCGAAGCGTCCGCCGCCGTAGAGGCAGTGCGCCGGCTGCGGGTTGAAGGCGGTGGCGTTCCGGTGCAGGGCGTGGACGCGGTGCAGCAGGGTGCCCTGCGCGAGCGTCGCCTTGGCCGGGGTGCCCGTCAGGTTCTCGGGCGGCCGGTAGTTGGGCACGGCGGGTCTGCCTCCTCGTACTGCGCGGTCGGTGTGGTCACACGTCCTCCATCAGCAGGCGCGCGGTGTCGGCGAGCCGTCGCTCCTGTCCGGTGCCGAGGAGGGCGGCGGGCGCGGTGCCGAGCCAGGCGTTGCCGGCCAGCCACCAGTCGGCGGCGCCCCACGGGTCGCGGGCGGCGTCGAGGAGCCCGTTGACCTCCAGGACGACCAGCCAGGGCAGGCAGCCATCGGAGAACTGGAACCGGGGCAGCCGGGCCAGTCCGCCGCGTCCGGGCAGCCGGATCAGGTCGCGGGCGTACGGGTCGCCGCCGTCGCGCAGCACGGTGGCCGGGTCCAGGGCGGGTTCGGCGAGCAGCCGGTCGCGGACCGGGCCGAGCACGGGACCGACCATGCGGTGCCCGTCGAGGAGCAGGACGGCGAGGTCGTCGGCGCGGAAGCCCAGATAGGACGGGTCGGTGCCGGTGTCGGTGGCGCTGCCCGTGCCGGTCGTGACGCCGGTGGCGAGCCGGGCCTCCTGCGCGGTGCCGAACTCGTCGGGCAGGGCCCGGCGGAGCAGCCCGGCGGCCTCCTCCGCGGCGCCGCGGCGAGCGGGTTCGCCGGCCTCGCGGTGGCGTACGACGGTCAGCAGGGCGGCGAGGCGCTCGCGGGTGTGTCCGGTGACGCGGTCGGCCAGCCGGTGCCATTCGGCTGCCGCCGCGGCCAGCACGGCGTACGGATTCACTGGTCCCCCTTGTCGTCGGTACCGGTCGTCGGGCCGGGCGCCGCCGCCCGCCCGACCGGTGGGCTATGGGCGCCGCCCGGTGAGGAGCCGCTCCACCAGGTCGGCGCGGGCCTGGCGGCGCATCACCAGGTGGATGTCCCACGGGGCGCCGCGCGCCAGTTCGGCCTCCACGGCCGTCCACAGCGCGCCGAAGCTCTCCAGGGCGGGCAGGCCTCCGCGCCCGGCCCCGAGCAGCGGCAGGCAGACGGAGGCGAGCGGCGGGTCGTGGCGCGCGGACTCGGCGGCGAGCAGCGTGAAGGCCCGGTCGACGGCGCGGGTGATGTCGGCGGGCTGGACGTCGTAGTCGTTGGTGCCGGGGCGGGGCACGGCCACGGCGAGGTGGTAGATGCGGCGCACCCCCTGGGCGGCCATGGCCCCGGCGGAGGTGGCGGCGACGGTGCCGGGCAGGGCCGCGCGGCCGGGGATGCCGTGGCGCACGGCCCAGTCGCGCAGTTCGTCGTGGACGTGGTCCTCGACGACTCCCCCGGTGGCGTCGGTGCGGGCCGCGGCCCGGCGCAGGGCCGCGGCGACCGAGGCCTTGTAGGGCGCGGGGAGCGCGAAGTAGGTGTTGGACGGGGAGACGACGACGTCGACGCCGCGCAGGAGGTCGACGGAGTGGACGTGCAGGGTGACGGGGACGACGCGGTCGTGGACGCGCGGCTTGATCACGCGGTGGGCGGGGGCGAGCCGGTGCGTCCCGGGGGCCGGTGCGTCCCGGCCGCCGGCCGCGTCGTGGGCCGTGGCGGCGTCGTCCTCGGCGGCCGTGGCGACGGTGGCGGTGGCGGTGGCGGTGGCGGTGAGGCCGAGGATCTGCTCGGTGATCTGGTCCAGCACCATCACCTCGTGGTGCTTGCGGAACCGTTCGACGCTGACGCCGTACACCTCGGCGGCCCGGCGGCGCCGGTCGGCCGGGGGCCAGTCACGGGTGCCCTGGGCGAGGCCGAGGGTGTACTCGGCGGCGGTCTGGAGGGTGCCGCCGCCGATGCCGGCGACGGCGTCCCGGAGCAGCCGTTCGACCGCGAGGCCGGGTAACTCCCCCGGTGTCCCCAGCCGTTCCCGGGCGATGCGGGAGAGCTCCGGGATGTCCAGCCCGCGGAGCCTGACGACTCCGGCCCGCCGCACCGCTCTCACCTCGGCGAGCACCGTGGCGTGATCGGGCCTGTGAGGGGGATGCGGCATGGCATCAAGAATCCCATCGCCGCCTCCGCCCTCACAAGCCCGGTCCGGTGCTCCCCCCGTGCTTCCATTGCACCGCACGGGCCGGTCGGGGCCGGGGCTCCTTCCGGGCGGATCCCGGGCGGGCGGACGGGAGTTGCCGGGCAGGCCCTACACGAACAGGCTGAGCACCGCCGCCATCACGAAGCCGCCCAGGGACAGCACGCTCTCCAGCACGGTCCACGTCTTGAGGGTGTCCCGTTCGCTGATGCCGAAGTACTTGGCCACCATCCAGAAGCCGCCGTCGTTGACGTGCGAGGCGAAGATGGAGCCCGCCGAGATGGCCATGATGACCAGCGCGACGAACGCCTGGGAGTGGTCGCCCTCGGCGAGCAGGGGCGCCACGATACCCGCCGTCGTCACGATGGCGACCGTCGCCGAGCCCTGGGCGACCCTCAGCACCAGGGAGATCAGGTACGACAGGACGATCACCGGCAGGCCGACGTCGTGGAAGGTGTCGGAGAGGGCCTGGGCGACGCCGCTGGCCTTGAGGACCGCGCCGAAGACACCGCCCGCGCCGACCACCAGCAGGATGTTGCCGACCGGCTTCAGCGAGGACGTCGAGACGGTCTCCAGGGACTTGCGGGACCAGCCGCGCCGGATGCCGAGCAGGTAGTAGGCGAGGAACAGGGCGATGGTCAGGGCCACGAAGGGGTTGCCGAAGAACTCGATCACCGAGCGGGTGGTGGACGGGTCCAGGGCGATGGAGGAGAAGGTCGCGGCGAGGATGAGCACCAGCGGGGTGCCGATGATGCCGAGGACCGTGCCGAGCGGCACCGGCGTCTCGCGGGGCGCGACACCGGCCTTGCGCTGCTCGTCGATGACGGCCTGCCTGGCCTCCTCGGCGGCCTCGACCATGTCCTGCGGTACGGGGACGAAGATGCGGCGGCCGACCCAGGCCGAGTACGCCCAGGCGGCGAGCACGGCCGGGACACCGCAGACGATGCCCATGAGGATCACCCAGCCGAGGTCCACGTGCAGCAGTCCGGCGGCGGCCACCGGGCCGGGGTGCGGCGGGAGGAAGGCGTGGGTCATCGACAGGCCGGCGAGCAGCGGCAGGCAGTAGAGCAGGACCGACTTGCCGGAGCGCTTGGCGGCGGCGTAGACGATGGGTGCGAGGACGAAGATGCCCACGTCGAAGAAGACGGGGACGCCGAAGATCAGTCCGGTCAGGCCCATGGCGAGCGGGGCGCGCTTCTCGCCGAACAGTCCGAGCAGGCGGGAGGCCAGCACCTCCGCTCCGCCGCTCACTTCGAGGATCGCGCCGAGCATGGTGCCCAGGCCGATGATGATGGCGACGTGGCCGAGGATGCCGCCCATGCCGGACTCGATGGTGGAGACCGCGTCGGACTTCTGGACGGTGCCGAAGAGTTCGGTGACCGACAGGCCGGCGAGCAGGCCGACGGCTATGGAGACGGCGAGCAGCGCGACGAAGGGCTGCAGTCGCACCTTGATGATCAGGAAGAGCAGGAGCGCGATGCCGATCGCGGCGACGGTCAGCAGCCCCGCCGTTCCGTCGATCAGGGTGAGCAGACCGCCGGTGTGCGGCGGGGTCTCGGAGGCGGCGAGCTGGAGGGACATGTAGGACATTCGGGGGTCCTCTGGGTAAACACATACGACTTTCGGGCAGGGAGGGGCGCGGCACGGCGCCCCGGGGGTGTGGGGCGCCGTGCCGTTCACAGACAGGCGGGGTGGAGAAGGTCAGCCGAGGACGGCCAGCGCGTCGATCTCGATGAGGAGTCCGGCGGGCAGACCGACGTAGACCGTCGTGCGCGCGGCGGGCGGCTGGGTGAGGCCCTGCTCCTCGAAGTACGCGTTGTAGATCTCGTTCATCTCGGCGAAGTGGTCGACGTCGGTGAGGTAGACGCGGATCATCATCACGTCGTCCCAGCTCGCGCCGCCCTCTTCGAGGATCGCCTTGACGTTGGCGAGGGTCTGGAGGGTCTGCTCGCGCAGGGTGGGGCCGGCCGGGGTGGGGGCCTTGCCCTCCTCGTGGGGGAGGAAGCCGACCTGGCCGGCGACCTGGAGGATGTTGCCCTTGCGGACGCCGTGCGAGAACTTCGCCGGCGGGACGGTGTGGGTCGCGGGGGTGAGGGCGGTCTTCTCGGTCTTGTCGGTCATACCGTGTCCTTCTCGGGGTGGTGCTCGGGGTGCTGCACGGGGGTCCTGCCGGAGTACTCGCCGCTGATGGCGTCCGCCGTACGGCGCACCAGCGGGAGCAGGGTGAGGAGTTCGTCGGCGGTGACGACGACGTTCGGCGCGGAGACCGACATCGCTGCGGCCACCCTGCCGTCGGCGCCCCGGATGGGGGCGGCGACGCAGTTGATGGACTCCTCGTGGCCGCCGAGGTCGGTGGCCCAGCCCTGTTCGCGCACCTTGGCCAGCTCCTTGAGGAAGGCGTCGGCGTTCGGTGTCGAACGGGCCGTGTAGAGGGGGTAGTCGAGCTTCTCCGCGATGTCGCGGCGCTCGCTCTCGGGGAGGTCGGCGAGCAGCAGCTTGGCCACGGCCGCGACGGTGATGGCGACGGGCTTGCCGATCCGGGAGTACATGCGGACCGGGTAGCGGCTCTCGACCTTGTCGATGTAGAGGACCTCGTTCTCCTCGTAGACGGCGAGGTGGACGGTGTGTCCGCACTGCTCGTTGAGGCGTACGAGGTGGGTGTGGGCGATCTCGCGGACGTCCAGGTTCTCCATCGCCTCCTGGGCGAGGGCGATGAGCCGGGCGCCGAGGCGGTAGCGCTGGTCGGACTGGCGGTAGACGAAGCCGTGCTCGTGCAGGGTGCGCAGCAGGCGCAGGGCCGTGGACTTGTGCACGCCGAGCCGGTCGGCGACCTTGCCCAGGTCGGCGGGGCCCTCGGCGAGCAGCGGCAGGATGCTGAGCGCGCGGTCGACGGTCTGGCTCATGGTGTGCGTACCTCCTCGTCGGCCCCTTCGTCGGCCTGTGTCCAGCCGGGGCCGAGTCGCAGTCTCCCCCACGCGTCGTCGTCGAGGGCGGCCAGGCGGTCGGCGTGGTGACGGGCGGGCGGCGTGGCGAGGTCGCCGGGGACGGTGAGGGCGGCGGCGGCCATCAGGTGGCCGTGGCGCAGGCGCTCGCGCACGGGCAGTCCGCGCAGGGTGGCGGAGAGGAACCCGGCGGCGAAGGCGTCGCCCGCGCCGACGGCGGCGACGACGTCGACGTGCAGGGCGGGGACGGAGGTGACGTGCTCCCCGTGGAAGGCGGTGGCGCCGGTCGCGCCCTGCTTGACGACGAGCAGCTCCGGTTCGGGCAGCGCGGCGCGCACGGCCTCGGGGCCGCCGAGTCCCCAGGCCTCGTCCTCGCCGACGAACACCAGGTCGGCGCCGCGCGCCAGCTCCAGCAGCACGGCGGGGCCGTCGCCGTCCCGCCACAGTCCGGGGCGGTGGTTGACGTCGAAGGAGACCAGGGGCCGGCCGGGGCGGCGGGCGGTCAGTTCGCGCATCAGGCCGAGGCAGTCGGCGGAGAGCGCGGCGGTGATGCCGGACAGGTGGAGGACGCGTCCGGAGCGGATCGCGTCGAGGTCCAGGGTGGCGGCCGACATCGCGGAGGCCGCGGAGCCGGCGCGGTAGTAGGCCACCTCGTGCGCGTCGGTGGCGCGGTCCCCGGCGGTGCGGAAGTAGATGCCGGTCGGCCGGTCGGGGTCGCGGCGGACGGCGCGGACGTCGACGCCGTACGCGCCGATCGCCTCGACCAGGTGGTCGCCGAAGCCGTCGGCGCCGACCGCGCTGACCCAGCGGACGGTGTGCCCGGCCGCGGCGAGCACGCAGGCCACGTTGGACTCGGCGCCGCCGATGGCGCGGTCGAAGGAGGGCACGTCGGCGAGGCGTCCGGGGCGGGAGGGCAGAAAGGTGACCATGGACTCGCCGAGCGCGACGACGTCCACGACGTCGGGGGTGGTGCTGGTGGGGCCGTCGGCGGTCACGATGGTGGGGCTCCTTGTCCTGTCGCGGGCGGAGGCTCCGTTGACCCCGCGCTGGCCGAGATGTTAGACAGCAGTGAGCGATATACGCAACGGCCGTTGCAGCAGACGCAACAGCCCACCTCAGGGAGGCTCCATGGCCCTCGACACCGGCACCGAAGCCCTCGCCCGTCTGGCCGAGGAGCATGTCGACCACCGCTTCAAGGGCCTCCCGCCGGACGCCGCGGGCCTGACCGTGGCCGAGCTGGCCGCCCAGCGCCGCAACCTCTTCACCGGCGGCTTCACCACCCCCGTGCTGGCCCTCTCCGCCGAGCGCCTGGAGCACAATCTGAAGCTGATGGAGACGTACGCCGCACGGCACGGGCTCGCGTTCGCCCCGCACGGCAAGACCTCCATGGCCCCCCAGCTCTTCCACCGGCAGATCGAGCACGGCGCCTGGGGCATCACGCTCGCCGTGCCGCACCAGGTGTGGGTGGCCCGCGCCTTCGGCATCGGGCGGATCTTCCTGGCCAACGAGCTGGTCGACGCCTCCGCCCTGCGCCGGATCGCCGCGGAGCTGGACGCCGACCCGGACTTCCGCTTCGTCTGCTACGTCGACTCCGTCCGCGGCGTGCGGCTGATGGACGCGGCACTGGCCGACGCGGGCGCCTCCCGCCCGCTGGACGTCGTGGTCGAACTGGCCGCCGGCGAGGGCGCCCGGACCGGGGTGCGCACGGAGGCGGAGTGCGCGGCGGTCGCCGACGCGGTGGCCGCCGCACCGACGCTGCGGCTGGCCGGTGTCGCCGGGTACGAGGGCGAGGTGCCGGACGCCGGCCCGGAGAAGGTGCACGCCTGGCTGCGGCGGCTGGTCGCCCTGGCCGTGGACTTCGACAAGGCCGGGCGGTTCGCCGGGCTGGACGAGATCGTGCTCAGCGCGGGCGGCAGCGCCTGGTTCGACGCGGTGGCCGACGTGTTCGCCGAGGTCCCGGACCTCTCCCTGCCCGTGCTGAAGCTGCTGCGCTCGGGCGCCTACGTCTCGCACGACGACGGCCACTACCGCGAGCTGACCCCCTTCAACCGCGTCCCCGCCGAGGGCGCCCTGGAGCCCGCGTTCCGCCTGTGGACCCAGGTCGTCTCCCGGCCCGCTCCCGAGCAGGCCTTCACCAACGCCGGCAAGCGGGACGCGGCCTACGACCTCCACCTGCCCTTCGCCCAGGTGGTCCGCCCCGCGTCCGGCGGCCCCGAGCGTGAGGCGGACGGCGTCACGGTGACGGGCCTGTCCGACCAGCACGCCTGGCTGCGCACCGCCCCGGAGGCGGACCTGGAGGTCGGCGACTGGGTCGGCCTGGGCCTGTCCCACCCGTGCACGTCCTTCGACAAGTGGCAGCTGATCCCGGTCGCGGAGGCCGACGGGACGGTCGTCGACTACATCCGCACGTTCTTCTAGAAGGAGGCCCTGGTGGAAGAGCTGGTCATCCGGGACGCCGAGGTCGTCGACGGCACCGGTGAGCCCTCGTACCGCGCCGACGTGGTCGTCGACGGCGGCCGCATCGTGTCGATCGTCCAGGAGGCGGCGGCCGCCGGCTGCCAGCGCCCCCGGGCCCGCCGCGAGCTGGACGCCGAGGGCCTGGTCCTGGCCCCCGGCTTCATCGACATGCACGCCCACAGCGACCTGGCCCTGCTGCGCGACCCCGACCACAGCGCGAAGGCCGCCCAGGGCGTCACCCTGGAGGTCCTCGGGCAGGACGGACTGTCGTACGCCCCGGTCGACGACCGCACCCTCGGCGAGGTGCGCCGCGCGATCGCCGGGTGGAACGGTCCCGGGGACGACGTCGACTTCGACTGGCGGTCGGTCGGCGAGTACCTGGACCGGCTCGACCGGGGCATCGCCGTCAACGCCGCCTACCTGATCCCCCAGGGCACGGTCCGCGCCCTCGCGGTCGGCTGGGAGGACCGGGAGGCGACACCGGCCGAGCTGGAGCGGATGCGCCGGCTGGTCGCCGAGGGCATGGAGCAGGGCGCGGTCGGCATGTCGTCCGGGCTGACCTACACGCCCGGCATGTACGCCAAGGACGCCGAGCTGACCGAGCTGTGCCGGGTGGTGGCGTCGTACGGCGGCTACTACTGCCCGCACCACCGCTCCTACGGCGCCGGGGCGCTCCAGGCGTACGAGGAGATGGTGGAGCTGACCCGGGAGGCGGGCTGTCCGCTGCACCTGGCGCACGCCACCATGAACTTCGGCGTGAACAAGGGCCGGGCGCCCGAGCTGCTGACGCTGCTGGACGACGCGCTGGCCACCGGCGCCGACATCACGCTCGACACCTACCCGTACACCCCCGGCTGCACGACGCTGGTGGCGCTGCTGCCGAGCTGGGCGAGCGAGGGCGGCCCGGAGCGGATCCTGAAACGGCTGGCGGACGACGAGACCGCCGAGCGCATCCGGCACCACATGGAGCGGATCGGCTCCGACGGCTGCCACGGCGTGCCCGTGGAGTGGGAGACCATCGAGATCTCCGGCGTGAGCGACCCGGCCCTCGGGGAGTACGTCGGCCGGACGGTCCTGGAGTCGGCCGGGCTGCGCGGCGAGACCCCGTGGGCGGTCGTCCGGCGGCTGCTGCTGGCCGACCGGCTGGCCCCGACGATTCTCCAGCACGTCGGCCACGAGGAGAACGTCCGGGCGATCATGCGCCACCGCGTCCACACCGGCGGCTCGGACGGCATCCTCCAGGGCAGCAAGCCGCACCCGCGTGCGTACGGCACCTTCCCGCACTACCTCGGCCACTACGTGCGGGAGCTGGGCGTGCTGTCGCTGGAGGAGTGCGTGGCCCATCTCACCGCCCGCCCGGCGGCCCGGCTGCGGCTGCCGGACCGGGGCAGGATCCGCGAGGGGTACCGGGCCGACCTGGTCCTCTTCGACCCGGCGACGGTCGCGGCCGGCAGCACGTACGAGGAGCCGCGCCGGCTCCCGACGGGCATCCCGTACGTGCTGGTCGACGGACGGTTCGTGATGGAGGACGGGCACCGGACGGACGTCCTGGCCGGACGCTCGGTCCGCCGGATCCCGCGCTGACTACGGTTTGGGCAGGACGCAGCCGCTGCGGCCGAGGTCGAGCTTGTTGTCGAGGCCGAAGCAGGCCGGGATCTGGTAGGTCTGCTGGCCGTAGTTGATGCCCTTGCGGACCGTCACCGTGCCGTTCTGGGAGACCTCGCAGGGGTTGTTGTCGGTGCAGCGTCCACCGTCCTCGTTGCCGGTGTTGTTGACGGCCACGACCTTGCCCGTGGCGTTGTCGACGACGGGCGAACCGGAGGTGCCGCCGATGGTCTGGCAGGCGGAGGTGTAGCGGACCGAGTCCTTCCAGGTCCACTCCCCCTCCTTCAGGCGGTAGGCGAACCCGTCGATGTTGCAGGCGTAGGTCCGCTTCCAGTAGCCGGAGACGACGGTGATCGCGGTGCCGGCCGTGGGGTGGGTGTCGTTGAGGGTGAGCGGGCTGATCCCGTAGGTGCCGCGGATCTGGGCGTACGTGCTGGTGAGCTGGTACAGCGAGACGTCCGTGTCGGTCATCGTCGCGTAGGCGATCTTGCTCGCGCGCAGCGTGCCGACGCGGGTGCCGGAGGCGTTGAGCAGCCCGAAGCTCCGGCTGGAGGGCTGGTCCACGACGACCTCGCCGGCTGCCGGGAAGCCGGTCTCCAGGCAGTGGCCGTTGGACATGACCAGCGCCGGGTCGTCGTCCTCGGAGGCGGGCAGGCGGACGACGGAGCCGGAGCAGTTGCTGAGTGAGACGGTGCCGGCGAAGGTCACGGCGCGGACGGCGGGAGCCGCGGGTGACGCGGGAGCCGTACGCGACGTGGGAGCCGCGGGTGACGCGACCGCCGGGGCCACGCCCACCCCGGTGACGGCCAGGGTCGCGAGCGCGGCAAGGAGAGGCTTGTTCATGTGGGGGTCCCCTCTATGGAGGGCACCGGCCGGAGGTCTTCCGGACGACACCCTGATTGTCATGCGCATTGTCATGACGGAGAGGGGGTGCGGACAAGGAGCGGTATTCGGCCGCCAGTTGGCGCGATCCGGCCCACCGGGCACGGCCGAGGACGGCGACAGCCACCCGGACCCGCACGTCTCACGTGGTGGAAAACACGACCCAGGGGCCGTAACCGGGTCGTAAGCTCGCGGACATGCAGGTGATCCAGTCGACCAAGCTCGCCAACGTCTGTTACGAGATCCGGGGCCCTGTGCTCGAGGAGGCGATGCGGCTGGAGGCGGCCGGTCACCGCATCCTGAAGCTGAACACGGGCAACCCGGCGGCCTTCGGCTTCGAGTGCCCGCCCGAGATCCTGGAGGACATCCTCCGCAACGTCTCGACGGCACACGGCTACGGCGACGCGAAGGGCCTGCTGGCCGCGCGCCGGGCGGTCGTCATGCACAACCAGACCCTCGGCATCGAGACCGACGTCGAGCACGTCTTCATCGGCAACGGCGTCTCCGAGCTGATCGTGATGGCGATGCAGGGCCTGCTGGACGACGGTGACGAGGTCCTCGTCCCGGCGCCGGACTACCCCCTGTGGACGGCCGCCGTCTCCCTGTCCGGCGGCACCGCGGTGCACTACCGCTGCGACGAGCAGTCCGACTGGATGCCGGACCTCGCGGACGTGGAGCGCAAGGTCACCGACCGCACCAAGGCCATCGTCATCATCAACCCGAACAACCCGACGGGTGCGGTGTACGACAAGGAGATGCTGCGCGGGCTCACCGACATCGCGCGCCGGCACAACCTGCTGGTCTGCTCCGACGAGATCTACGACAAGATCCTCTACGACGACGCGGTGCACACCCCGACCGCCGCGATCGCCCCGGACCTGCTCACCCTCACCTTCAACGGCATGTCGAAGGCGTACCGGGTGGCCGGCTACCGGGTCGGCTGGATGTCCGTCTCCGGACCGCGCGCGCACGCCGAGTCGTACATCGAGGGCCTGACGATCCTGGCGAACATGCGGCTGTGCGCCAACATGCCCGGCCAGCACGGCGTGGTCGCGGCGCTCAGCGGGCGGCAGACGATCAAGGACCTGGTACTGCCGGGCGGCCGGCTGCGCGAGCAGCGCGACGCCGCGCACGAGGCGCTGACCAGCATCCCGGGCGTGACCTGCGTGAAGCCGAAGGGGGCGCTGTACCTCTTCCCGCGCCTCGACCCCAAGGTCTTCAAGATCAAGGACGACCGGCGGATGGTCCTGGACCTGCTGCGCCAGGAAAAGATCATGGTCGTCCAGGGCACCGGCTTCAACTGGCCCGAGCCCGACCACTTCCGTGTGGTGACCCTGCCGACGGCCGGCGATCTGCGCGAGGCGGTGGGCCGGATCGGGAACTTCCTGGACGGCTACGGACAGCCCTGAGCCAAATCCCGACGCCCCTCAACTTTAGATTGAATCCAATGTAGGATGGTTTCCTGAAGCACTCAGGAGGCCGTCCCATGTACGAACCGATCCGCAGCAAGTCGGTCCACAGCACGGTGGCCGGCAGCACCTCGGACTTCCCCCACCGGTCCCGTGAGGAGGAGCTGGACATCCAGCTCGCGGGTCATCTCGCGGCCCTGCTCGCCGCCACGGACGAGCTGCGCGCCCTGGGCCCCTCCGAAGATCTGGACACGGCGGCCGACCGGCTCGCGGCGCAGGTCGCCCGGCTGCGGGGAGGTCACGCGCCGGCCCGTGTGCCGGTGACCGCCGCGCCGCCCGCGCCGCACCTGGCGGCCCTGCACCGCAGGGCGCACACCCTGGCGAGCCGTGCCCTGGTGGTGGCCGCCTCCCGCGCCGACACGGCGGTCGCGATCCTGACCGCCGAGCGCATGGACGCCCACGCCGCGGCCCTGGAGCCGCGCGAGCTGGCGTCCCGCTGAGCCCTCACCGGGCTCCCTCCGACGGCCCCGGTCCGCGCGCACCCGCAGCGACGCGCGGACCGGGCGCCATTCACTGCGTGGCTTTCGCCGGGTCGCGGCGGCGCCGGGGGGTGTTCGTCGGTTCGCGGCTACCGGTCGTGTGTGGTTGCTCGCGCAGTTCCCCGCGCCCCTTCGGGGCGCGTCGGCCACCGGCGTCTCATGGTGAAGCCGAAGAATGTCGAAGGGCCGGGTCCGTCGCACGCCGTTGTGCGGGGACCCGGCCCGAGCGGGGTCTCTCCGTGCTCCGGGACATCGAGCTACTGGAGCGTGAGGAGACCCCTCGCGGCCGGCCTTCGTGACGACTTCGCGGGTCAGGGCTAGCCGGACCGGCCGCGGAACCAGGGGGGATCAGCCCAGGCGCTGCACCAGCGCCCGGTACTGGTCCCACAGCTCGGTGGGCGTGTGGTCGCCGAAGGTGTTCAGGTGCTCGGGGACGAGCGCCGCCTCCTCGCGCCACACCTCCTTGTCGACGCTGAGCAGGAAGTCCAGGTCGGCGTCGGCCAGGTCGAGGCCGGCGGTGTCCAGGGACTCCTTGGTCGGCAGCACGCCGATCGGGGTCTCGACACCGTCCGCCTTGCCCTCCAGGCGCTCCACGATCCACTTCAGGACGCGGCCGTTCTCACCGAAGCCGGGCCAGACGAACCTGCCCTCGTCGTCCTTGCGGAACCAGTTGACGTAGTAGATCTTCGGCAGCTTGGACTGGTCCTTGTCCTTGGCCACGTCGATCCAGTGACCCATGTAGTCGCCCATGTTGTAGCCGCAGAACGGCAGCATGGCGAACGGGTCGCGGCGCAGCTCGCCGACCTTGCCCTCGGCGGCGGCGGTCTTCTCGGAGGCCACGTTGGCGCCCAGGAAGACGCCGTGGTTCCAGTCGAAGGACTCCGTCACCAGCGGGACCGCGGTGGCGCGGCGGCCGCCGAAGAGGATCGCCGAGATCGGCACGCCCTTGGGGTCCTCCCACTCCGGCGCGATGATCGGGCACTGCGCGGCGGGCGTGGTGAAGCGGGCGTTGGGGTGCGCGGCGGGCGTACCGGACTCGGGCGTCCAGTCATTGCCCTTCCAGTCCGTGAGGTGGGCCGGGGTCTCCTCGGTCATGCCCTCCCACCACACGTCGCCGTCGTCGGTGAGGGCGACGTTGGTGAAGACGGAGTTGCCCCACAGGGTCTTCATCGCGTTGGCGTTGGTGTGCTCACCGGTGCCGGGCGCGACGCCGAAGAAGCCGGCCTCGGGGTTGATGGCGTACAGGCGGCCGTCCTCGCCGAAGCGCATCCAGGCGATGTCGTCACCGATGGTCTCCACGGTCCAGCCGGAGATCGTGGGCTCGAGCATGGCGAGGTTGGTCTTGCCGCAGGCCGACGGGAAGGCGGCGGCGACGTACTTGGGCTCCCCGGTGGGCGGGGTCAGCTTCAGCACCAGCATGTGCTCGGCGAGCCAGCCCTCGTCGCGGGCCATGACGGAGGCGATGCGCAGGGCGTAGCACTTCTTGCCGAGCAGGGCGTTGCCGCCGTAGCCGGAGCCGTAGGACCAGATCTCGCGGTCCTCGGGGAAGTGCGAGATGTACTTGGTGCTGTTGCACGGCCACGGGACGTCCGCCTCGCCCTCCGCGAGGGGGGCGCCGAGGGTGTGCACGGCCTTGACGAAGAAGCCGTCGTCGCCGAGCTCGTCCAGGACCGGCTGTCCCATGCGGGTCATGGTGCGCATGGAGACGGCCACGTACGCGGAGTCGGTGATCTCCACGCCGAGCGCGGACAGCGGCGAACCGAGCGGGCCCATGCAGAAGGGCACGACGTACATGGTCCGGCCGCGCATGGAGCCGCGGAACAGGCCGCCCTCGCCGCCGGTGCCCCGGAAGATCTCCCGCATCTCGGCGGGGTCCTTCCAGTGGTTGGTCGGGCCGGCGTCCTCCTCCTTGGCGGAGCAGATGAAGGTGCGGTCCTCGACACGGGCGACGTCGGACGGGTCGGAGGCCGCGTAGTAGGAGTTGGGGCGCTTGATCGGGTCGAGTTTGCGGAAGGTGCCCTTCGCCACGAGCTCTTCGCACAGTCGCTCGTACTCGGCCTCGGATCCGTCACACCAGACCACGTTGTCCGGCTGCGTCAGTTCGGCGATCTCGTTCACCCACGAGATCAGCTCCTGGTGCTGGGTGGGGACAACGGGGGGAGCCGCAATGTCGCGCGCCACGATTGCTCCTAAATGAGGGGTTTTGTGTTGGAGGCCCCGTGGGGGCTGCGACCCGGATGCGTCACGCGAGGAGCTCACGCTGCTCATCCGGTGCCGACCGCACTCATTTGATCATCCGATGAGAGTGCCCATATGTCCAGAGGGCCTCACACCTGAGCGGGGTGAGGATCGCCACGTACCAGCGATTGCCTCCGTGATTTTTTGCGTGCGTCTGGAGTTCGCCTGAAACTTTCTTTACTTCGGCGGCCGACGGCGCGTACGCGAGGACGCGGACGGCGCGACGGGGAGATGCCGGGACGGGTACTCCCGTGAGACCATGACCACTTGACACGCGTCCGACGTCTGTACTGATGCGTAACTTACGGTCCCGTAGGTACGATACGAACATGACTGCGTCCGCCTCCGACGCGCCCAGGGACACGACGGCCGCCGGCCGCGGTCCCGTGGCGCTCTCCCTGCCGCACCCCGTCAAGCCCAAGCTGCGCGGCTGGCTGCACCTCGGAATGTTCCCGGCCGTCCTCGTCGCGGGCCTGGCGCTCACCGCCCTCGCCGACACGTCCGAGGGGCGCATCGCCTGCGGTATCTACGCCATCACGGCCTGCCTGCTGTTCGGCGTCAGCGCGCTGTACCACCGGGGCAACTGGAGCCCGCGCATGGACGGCGTCCTGCGGCGGCTCGACCACGCCAACATCTTCCTGATCATCGCGGGCACGTACACCCCGCTCACGATGCTCCTCCTGCCCGGCGCCCAGGGGCAGTGGCTGCTGTGGGGCATCTGGGCCGCCGCGGCGGCCGGCATAGTCTTCCGGGTCTTCTGGGTCGGCGCCCCGCGCTGGCTCTACACCCCCTGCTACCTCGCCATGGGCTGGGCGGCCGTCTTCTACCTCCCCGAGTTCATGCGGGCCGGCGGCGTCGCCGTACTCGTCCTGGTGATCGTGGGCGGACTCCTCTACAGCGCGGGCGGCGTGATCTACGGCCTCAAGCGCCCGAACCCCTCGCCGCGCTGGTTCGGCTTCCACGAGGTCTTCCACGCCTTCACCCTGGCCGCCTTCATCGCCCACTACGTGGGGATCTCGCTGGTCGCGTACCAGCAGTCGTAGCGCCTCACGGGCGTGGCCGCGGCCCCGGCGGTGTCCGACAATGGTCCGTATGACGGCCGCACCTGCCTCCCCCCTCTCCCCCGCCGACCGTCCGCGGCCCGGCCTGCGGGAACGCAAGAAGATCAAGACCCGCGAGGCGATCCGCGCCGCGACGTACGGGCTGATCCGGGAGCAGGGGTACGACACCACCACGGTCGAGCAGATAGCCGACCGCGCGGAGGTGTCGCCGTCCACCGTCCTGCGCTACTTCCCGGTCAAGGAGGACATCGTCCTCACGGACGCCTACGACCCGGTCATGCTGGAGGAGCTCCGGGCGCGGCCCGCGGACGAGCCGTGGCCGGACACCGTCCGGCACGTGCTGCGCAAGGTCATCGGCCAGGGCGTCGAGACGGAGCCCGAGGCGGCCCGGCTGCGCACCCGGCTGATGTCCGAGGTGCCCGCGGTGCACTCCCGGATGCTGGAGAGCATGTCCGTCACCGGCCGTCTGCTCGGCCGGGCCATCGCCGACCGCACCGGCCTCGACCCCGAGGCCCTGGAGCTGCGGGTCCTGTCGGCGTCCCTGGTCGCCGGCCTGATGGAGGTCTCGCGGTACTGGGCCGAGCACGATCACCAGGAGGACCTCGCCGACCTGGCCGAACGCGCCCTAGACGTCCTGGAGCACGGCCTGCCGGCCCCCGGAGAACCCTGAGGGCTCCGGCCTCCCGCGTGGCATCCTGACCAGGTGAACGGTCCCGAGATCCACGTCGAATTCGCCCCCGAACTGCGCCTGTTCGTGCCCCGGGCCCGCCCCACCGGCGCTACCCGTACCGCCACCGACGGCGTCTCCACCCTCGGCCACGTCGTCGAGTCCCTCGGCGTTCCCCTGACCGAGGTCGGCGCGCTCCTCGTGGACGGCCGCGAGGTGCCGCCCGGGCACGTCCCCACCGGCGGCGAGTCGGTGACCGTGCGGGCCGTCGAACACCCCCAGCGGGTGCCGGGCGCGCCCCTGCGCTTCCTCCTCGACGTGCACCTCGGCACCCTCGCCCGCCGGCTGCGGCTGCTCGGCGTGGACACGGCGTACGAGTCGACGGACCTCGGCGACCCGGCGCTCGCCGCGCTGTCGGCGGCCGAGAAACGGGTCATGCTCAGCCGCGACCGGGGACTGCTGCGCCGCCGCGAGCTGTGGGCCGGCGCCTACGTCTACAGCACCCGCCCGGACGACCAGCTCCACGACGTCCTGGACCGCTTCCGGCCCGAGCTGCGGCCCTGGACCCGGTGCACCGCCTGCAACGGCCTGCTGAGGAAGGCCACCAAGCAAGAGGTGGCGGACCAGCTCAAGGGCGGCACCGAGCGGTCCTACGACGTGTTCGCCCAGTGCACCGCGTGCGGGAGGGCGTACTGGAAGGGCGCGCACCACGAGCAGCTGGAGGCCATCGTGGAGCGCGCCCTCGCCGGGACCAGGCGGGAGCCCTAGCGCTTCGTCCGCACATCCCCCTTCCCGCAGGCCACACCGTCGCGGTCCGGGTCCAGGCGCAGCGGGTCGTCCTTGCCGTTGACCTCCAGGCGGCCGTAGTCGTTGCGGGCCAGCCAGGCGCAGCGGGCGGTCGTCGTCTTCTTCACCTCGGCCGGGAAGACGGTCGGCACGCAGACGTTGGCGGAGCCGTAGTGCCGGTCGCAGCCGGAGACGGTGGGGCTGACCGGCTGCGAGGCACGCTTCCTGCCGGGGCCCGTGACCTTGCCCTGCGGGGCGTCGGCGAAGGAGTGGACGTGCGCCGACGCGTCCTTCGCGGCGAGGGCCCGGGGGCCCTGGAGGTGCACCCACTTCGCCACCGAGGGCACGCCGTTCGCGTCGACCGCGAAGAGCATGTACCAGCCGGGCGGGGCCAGGTCGGGGTTGCTCGTGACGTTCAGGTCGACGTTGCCGCCGTCCACGGACAGCGGCAGGTCCACGAACCGCTGGTTCGGGTCGGAGGAGTGGGTGACGGCGGCCGGACGGATCAGCTCGGCCTTGACGACGGGCCGGTCGACGGTGATCCGCTGGGTGTCGCCGTAGGTCCACTCGGTGTCGATCACCGAAGTGATCACGGGCCGCTCGCCCTTGAAGAGGTACGGGGGCGTGTAGAGGGACACGTCGTGGTTCCAGGAGCCGTTGCCCGGGTTGTCGCCGGTGGACATCACCCGGCCGTCGGGCAGCAGGAACGACGACGAGTGATAGCCGCGGGCCTCCGGGTCGGCGGCCACCGGGTCGAAGGTCTCCGTCGCCGGGTCGAAGATCGAGGACTCGAACACCGGGTTCGCCCGGTTGTGCAGCGCGCCGCCGGTCTCCAGCACCTTGCCGTCGGGCAGCAGCACGGCGGAGACGTACATCTTGCCCTGGTTACCGGTCTGCGGCACCGGCCCGGCGCCGAGGTCGACCGTGCCCTGCGGGAGCGGGGGCCCGGCGACGTGGGCGGGGTTCGGCTGCTTGAGGTCGATGATGTCGGTCAGGCGGTTCGCTTCCGGGTTGGAGTCGATGTTGCCGCCGCCGATGGTCAGCACCTTCTGGTCCTGCGCCGGCGGCAGCAGGACGCTGGCCGACTGGTCCCGTGCGTCCTTGTCCTGGAGGCCCGGCACCTGGGTGACGGTGTTGGCGTCGTAGTCGTAGATCGCCGAACCGGTGCCGGGGATGTTGTTGCCGAAGACGTGGCTGCCGGAGTAGAAGAGGCGGCCGTCCTGCATCAGGATCATCGACGGGTACAGGCCCCAGTACGACCAGGTCTGGTTGACCTGCCAGGTCGGCAGCCACCTCTGCTGCGCGTCCGACCACCGCTCGGCCGTCACCGACCCGGTGGAGTCCTCGCGCAGCCCGCCGAAGGAGAGGACGTCGCCGTTGCCGAGGACCGTCGCCGACGGGTACCAGTGGCCGTCGTTCATGTCGTTGGTCTTCGTGTAGGTCTCGGTCTCCGGGTCGAAGACGTACGAGTCCTTGAAGCCCTGGTAGCCGATGGTGCCGTCCGCCGACGGGTAGCCGGCGTTGCCGCTCATGACGAGGACGCGGCCGTCCTGGAGCTGGACGTGACCGGCGCAGAACATGTCCTTGGGCGTCGGGATCGTCCGGTACGCACCGGTCGCCGGGTCGTACACCGCCGACGTGAAGGTGCCCGCCTCGAACATCTCCGTGTCGTTGCCGGAGCCCGCGATCAGCAGCACCTTGCCGTTGTGGAGGACGACGGAGTGCATGGAGCGGACCGGGTTCTCGGTGGGCAGCACGTCCCAGTGGCCATTGGCGCACTCCTCGGCGGTGCCCGTGCACTCCGGCTCGGGGATGGGGTCGGCGGCCTGCTCCATCGTGTAGTCGTCGGTGGTCGCGGAGCCGGTGCCGTAGACGGAGACGCCCCAGCTGATGCGGTCGGTGCCGGCCGGGACCTCGGGCGTGCGGACGCTCGCCTCGGTCCAGCCGGCCGCCAGGCCGAGGGTCTTGAGGTCGGTCCAGTACTGCCAGCCCGCCGTGGCGTCGTGCCGGAAGACGGTGAGGGAGGCGTCCGGAGTGGTGGTCTTGTACCAGAGGGACAGGTCGTACTGCTTGCCCGCCGTCACCACCGGCGCGCACTCGGCGGACTCGGTGATCAGGGCCTTGCGGTCACCGTCCAGCCGGCGGGTCAGCTCGACCTTCATGGCCTTGGAGCCGGTGTGCGCGTCGGCGGTGGTGGCGAAGGTGAAGTCGTTGTCGCCCCAGCCGGACTTCTCCCAGCAGTACGGCATGTCACCGGTGCCGGCGGTCTCGAAGCCGGGGTTCTTGATCAGATTGGCGGCCGAGGCGGGCTGGGGGGCGGTGAGCAGGAGGCCGCCGGTCAGGGCGGACACCGCCAGGAGGGCGGAGGTTCTCCCCTGTGGTCTTCTCATGCCTCACTCCTCGCTGTGCGGGCCGTGCGGCTGTCCTCGCTCTGCCGCTCCGGCGCCTTCTCCGGCAGGCCCTTCCGGCTTCGGCGCGGGCGCGGGAGGTAGACGAGCGCCTCCGTGCCGGCGAAGCGCAGGACGAAGGTGATGACGAGGGCCAGCGCGGTGGCGGGCAGCACGGCCAGCCCGAACTGGCCGACGAGCAGGGCGATCAGCGGGATGCGCAGCACCAGGTCGGCGTTGGCGATCAGCGCGAACCGCAGCGTCCGGTCGGCCCAGTGCCGGTGCCGGCGCCGGTCGCGGAAGAGCAGCCGCTCCAGCAGGAGGAAGTTCCAGGCCACCCCGAACTGGTTGGCGAGGATCTCGGAGGGCAGGTAGTGCAGCCCCGCCGCGGTCAGCGCCCACAGGGCGGCCAGGTTGGGCACGAAGCCGCTCAGCCCGATCAGGCCGAAGGCGATCATGCGGGCCGGCGCCGAGGCGGTGCGCAGCCCGGCCAGGTGGCGCAGGAAGCGCAGCCCTTCCTGCGCGGTGGACTTGGACTCGCCCGCGAACCGCTCCTGGAAGACGAACGGCACCTCGGTGACGGCGTGCGGGCGGCTGCGGACGGCGAGTTCGAGGAGGATCTTGTAGCCGAGCGGCTGGAGGACGTCCGCGGTGACCTCGCTGCGGCGGATGGCGAAGAAGCCGCTCATCGGATCGCTGATGCCGCGCAGCCGGCGCGGGAAGAGGGCCTTGGTCAGCCAGGTCGCCGCGCGCGAGACGGCCACCCGGTAGCTGCCCGCGAGTCCGGCACGGCTGCCGCCCTTGATGTAGCGCGAGGCGACGACGAGCCCGGCGCCCGCCCGCTCACCGGTGGCGACCAGCTCGGGGACCAGGGACGGCGGATGCTGGCAGTCGCCGTCCATGACGACGATCCAGTCGGACCCGGCCGCCTTGAGGCCCTCGACGACCGCGCCGCCGAGCCCGCCGGCCGGCTCGTCCCGGTGCAGGACGGTGACCGGGAACGGGCAGTCCAGGGCCGCCTCCCGGATGACGTCCGGGGTGTCGTCGGTGGAGTCGTCCACGAAGACGACCTCGCAGGGCAGCCGGGCCGGCACCGACTCGGTGATCCGGTGCAGCAACTGCCGTACGTTGGCGGACTCGTTGAAGGTCGGTACGACGATGGTGACGGCGCCCGGCTCGGGCACCTCCGAGGCCGTGGGGCGCACGGCCGGACGGCCCAGCTCGCCGGGAACGGTGGACTCGTGGCTCATCGGGCGGCTCCGGAGGACTGGATACGGCGGATCTCGATGCGGTCCGCGCCGGTGCCGAAGACGGCGACCGGGGTGGAGTGGTTCATCGCGGCCAGGACGTTGGGCAGGTCGGCCGCGTCGCGCCGCACCGTCGGGGAGGCGACGACGTAGTCGAGGTCGCGCCAGCCGCCCGGCATCGTCTTCGTCACCGCGGGGTCGAGGTCCGCCTTGTAGAACCAGATGACCCCGAGTCCGGGCCGGTAACCCGCGTGCACCAGATCCAGCCACAGCGCGTCGTCGACGAGCACCCGGGTGTCGGCGGGGTCCGCCACCTCGTCGGCCAGCCAGTCGGCGGCGGTCTCGTAGGGGGCGTTGGCGTCGGCGGTGACGGCGGTGCGGTCGCCGTCGTACCAACGGGGCACGACGTAGGCGCCGGCGGCGAGCACCAGGACGCCGGCGAGGGCGTACCGGCCCGCGGTGACTCCCCGTTTCTCGGCCTCGGAGCGCCATCGGCGCAGCACGGCGTGGGCGATGCTCGCCGCGCCGCCGGCCAGGACCAGGGCGAGGAAGGGCAGGGCCTGGATGACGTACATGGCGGGCAGGTAGCCGTTCGGGCGCAGGGCGAGGGCGGCGAGGATCGCCACCGTCAGGGCCGGCCCGGCCAGGGACCGTGCGGTGACCGACCAGCGCCAGGTGGCCAGCAGGAGCAGCGCCCCGGCGAGGCCGCCGAGGGGCAGCACGCGGTCGTAGTACAGCCAGGACTGGAGGACGCCCCAGGAGCCGGAGCCCTGGTCGAGGATGAAGCCCGACCCGGGCCTGGTCATCTGGTACGCGACGCCGTCCCACAGGGAGACGTGTCCGCCGCCCGGCAGCAGCTCGCCCTTCAGCAGGGCGAACAAGGGGTAGGAGAAGCCGATGAGCGCGCAGGCCGTGACGGCGCCGGTCAGCGCGAACTTGCGGGTGTCGCGGTGACTGTGGCGCCACATCGTGACCAGCAGGGCGGGCAGGACGACGAGCATCGTCTCCTTGGTGAGCACGGCCGTGGCGGCGGCGACGCCCGCGCCGAAGTGGTGCCACAGGTGGCGGCTCGGGGAGGCGGCCAGCGCGAACGCCAGCAGGGTCCACATCACCGCGAGGTTGTCGAGGAAGATCTCCCGCTGGAGCACGACCGACAGCGGGGAGAGCCCGAACAGGGCCATGGCGAGCCCGGCGGCCCAGCGGGGCAGGGAGAGCCGGCGGGCGATGACGTAGACGAGGACCGCGGAGACGGCGCTGATCAGGAGCATCACCGCGCGCATGGTGCCGACGGTCATCGACTCGGGGCTGATCAGCGTGGGGATCCAGGTCAGCACGGCTATCTGGATCCAGCCGAGCGGCGGGTGGTCGTACCAGTAGGTGTAGTGGGCGAGGCCGTCGCCCTGCTGGACGGCCCAGGCCTGGGCGAGGTAGGTGCCCTCGTCGTCGCTGAGGGCCGGGTAGTCGGAGATGTTCCAGCCCTGCACGACCATGATCGCCAGGAGCAGCGCCCCGCACAGCAGCAGGTCGGGCCGGGAGGAGCGGAGCCGGCCCGGCGGCGCGGCGCCGCGGGGTGCCGGGCCGGTGTCGTGGGCAGGCCGGCGTTGCGCGGGGACCGTGGTGCCGGTCGCCGCGGGAAGGGTGGAGGTCACGCGGGAACGTCCTCTCGGTCCACGGGCGCGAGGTGGGCGCCGACATGGCTGGTCAACTCCCAGTCGTTGCGGCCGCGTTGCTCGCGCCATACGGCGCGGACGGCTGCTCCGGCGAGGAGGACCTGGTAGAAGGGGCCGCCGACGATCAGCTTCAGGTAGTGGGTGAGGCGGACGCGGAGTCCGTACTGCTTGCCGAAGTCGTGCAGGCCGACGACCTCGAAGACGAAGGTGACCAGGGCCGTGACGGCCGGCAGGAAGGTGATGAAGGCGATGCCGACGGGCACGTCCAGGAAGAGCGCGACGGCCGCGTTCAGCGGGATGATCACACCGGTGAAGGCCTGGAGGAACGGCGTCATCAGGGTGTAGCGGGCCAGCAGCCGCTGGGTGAAGGTGGGCAGCTGCTTCCAGTCCTTCTTCCGGTACACCTGGAGGAACCCCTGGTTCCAGCGGGTGCGCTGCTTGAGCAGCGACATCAGCGTGCCCGGGGTCTCCTCCCGGGTGACCATGTCGGAGTCGTAGGCGACGACGACCTTCTTGCCGGTGCTGGAGAGCCTGACGCCGAGGTCGCAGTCCTCGGCCAGGCAGTCCGGGTCCCAGCCGTCGGCCTCGCGGAGCACGTCCGTGCGCACGAAGACGGTGTTGCCGCCGAGGGGGATGAACCCCTTCTGCGCGTGCAGGTGCAGCCGGGAGCGGAACCAGAAGAAGTACTCCAGGCAGTTGCGCAGGCTGTACCAGCTGGAGTGGAAGTTGATCAGCTGGACGCCGCCCTGGACGACGTCGGCGCCGGTGGTGCGGAAGGCGTGGTCGACGTGGGCGAGCAGCTCGGGATGGACCTGGTCCTCGGCGTCGAAGACCCCGACGACGTCACCGCGGCAGTGCGGCAGCGCCGTGTTCATGGCCTTCGGCTTGTTCTTCTTCTCGTGGGTGTCGACGACGACCCGGACGCGCGGGTCGCGGCCGGCGGCCCGCTCGGCGACCGCGGTGGTCTCCGGGTCGTCGTGGCCGACTATCACGATGATCTCGAAGTCGGTGTGCGTCGAGGTCAGCAGGCGCTGGATGGTGTGGTCGAGCACGGCCTGTTCGTGCCGTGCGGGCAGCAGCAGCGAGAACGACACGTGCTCGTCGCCGTCGGGTCTGCTGAACCGGGTGGAGGCGAGCACCTCTGGCGTGCGCCAGGCGTGCATCTGCCACCACAGCGTGAAGGCCGCCATCCAGAAGAGCGCGAGCGAGACGGCGGCGACGAAGACAGACGTCAGCAAGAAAAGATCCCCCCAGATCTTCGAAACTCCCCCTGCGCGACGGCCCGCCCGGATCAGGCGTCCGCCACGTCACGGTGAAGAGGCTAGGGGTCTTCTGTGAAACACATCGGCCGTTTCGGTGAAGAGCGTGTTTCCTCACAACAGGAGCCGGTTGTGAACAGTTCGCCCACCGGTTCCGTTGCGGTGGGTTTCGTCCGTGTCCTTTCAGCTGTTCAGTGCGGTCCGCAGTCGCTCCGGATCCGTCGTCGGCGCATCGCAGGTGAAGTTGCGGCAGACGTACGCGGCAGGCGCGCCGCCCACCAGCGGGCGGTCCGCGAGCAGCGGGAACTCGTCGCTTCCCTCGGCCCCGACGGCGACCACCGCGCCCGGCGCCGTCCCCAGCAGTGCCGTGCGGTGCAGACCCCGGGTGGCGCCGTCACCGAGGTCCGGCCCGACGACGGCGACCTCGCGGGGCCCGTCGAGCAGGGCCTCGGCGGCGGCGAGGCCCCAGCCGATGAAGCGCGGGACGCGCGGGCCCAGCGCCTTCACCACGCCGAGCGCGTGCTCGGCGGCGGTGCGGTGGGGCTCGGAACCGGTGTGGGCGGCGTAGGACAGCAGGGCGCCCGCGGCGGCGGTCCAGCCGGACGGGGTCGCGTTGTCGGTCGGGTCCTGCGGGCGGCGGATCAGCCGCTCGGCGTCGGCGGCGGTGTCGTAGAGGGAGCCGGAGTCGTCGGTGAAGCGGGTGAGGACGTGGTCGAGCAGCAGCCCGGCGAAGTCCAGCCAGACGCCCTCACCGGTGACGGACGCGAGGGCGAGGAAGCCCTCCGCCACGTCGGCGTAGTCCTCCAGCACCCCGGCGTTGGCGCCCGCACGGCCGTCCTTGCTGGTGCGGAAGAGCCGGCCGTGCTCGTCGAGGTGCAGCCGCACCAGCAGGTCGGCGGCGGCCACGGCGGCCTCGACCAGGTCCGGGCGTTCGAAGTAGGCGCCGGTCTCGGCGAGCGCGGCGATCGCCAGGCCGTTCCAGGCGGCGACCACCTTGTCGTCGCGGCCGGGGGCGGGACGCTCCGCGCGGGCGGCCAGCAGCCGTTCCCGTACGGACGCGATCCGCTCGGCGTCGAACACGCCTTCCTCCTGCGGCAGTTGCAGCACCGAGGAGCCCTGCTCGAAGGTGCCCTCCTCGGTGACGCCGAAGTACTGGGCGGCGAGCGCGGCGTCGTCGGCCCCGAGCACCTCGGTGAGCTGTGCGGGCGTCCACACGTAGTACGCGCCCTCGACGTGCCGGCCCATCCCGTCGTCACTGTCCGCGTCCAGCGCGGAGGCGAACCCGCCCTCGGCGGTGCGCAGTTCGCGGACCATGAAGTCGGCGGTCTCCAGGGCGACCCGGCGGGCGAGCTCCGACCCCGTGGCACGCCACAGATGGGCGTAGACCCGGCACAGCAGGGCGTTGTCGTACAGCATCTTCTCGAAGTGCGGCACCACCCAGTCCCGGTCCACGGAGTACCGGGCGAAGCCGCCGCCGAGCTGGTCGTAGATCCCGCCGCGTGCCATGCGCTCGCAGGTGTCCTGCGCCATCTGCAGCGCGCCCTCGGCGCCGGTGCGGGCGTGGTGCCTCAGCAGGAACTCGATCACCATGGACGGCGGGAACTTCGGCGCCCCGCCGAACCCGCCGCGCTGCGCGTCGTACTCACGGGTCAGCCCGAGCAGCGCCTGTCCGAGCTCGGCGTCGCCGGGCGCCTGCGCGTCGCCGTAGGAGATCTCCCGCCCGGCGAGATCCCGCACGATCTTGCCCGCGACCTCGGTGACCTCGCCCCGCCGCTCCGTCCACGCCTGCTGGACGCCCTGGAGCACCTGCCGGAAGGACGGCATGCCGTGGCGGGGCTCGGGCGGGTAGTACGTGCCGAAGTAGAAGGGCTCCGCGTCCGGGGTGAGGAAGACGGTCATGGGCCAGCCGCCGTGCCCGGTCGCCGCCTGCACCGCCTCCATGTACACCGCGTCGACGTCGGGGCGCTCCTCGCGGTCGACCTTGACGCTGACGAAGTGCGAGTTGAGGAATTCGGCGGTCGGCCCGTCCTCGAACGACTCGTGCGCCATCACGTGGCACCAGTGGCAGCTGCTGTACCCGACGCTCAGCAGCACCGGCACGTCCCGTCGCCGCGCCTGGGCAAAGGCCTCGTCCGACCAGGGCCACCAGTCGACGGGGTTGTCGGCGTGCTGAAGGAGATAGGGGGACGTCTCGTGCGCCAGTCGGTTCGGCATGGTGTCCATCCTGCCCCAGTACCCCCGCCCCGCCGGACAGCACACCGCCGTCCGCCCGGTCCTCTCCGCAGGGTCTCCTCACCGCGGCACATTTGACCGGCGGACAACCGGGGAAGGACCCGGGGGCGGGCCGGGAGGGACCGGCCATGCCTGGGGACACCAGGGGGATGCCATTGCCGCCGGAGGGGGACGGGACATGCGGGACAGTCATCGGGTGGAGGCCGAGCGGCTGCTGACGCGGGCCGTGGAGGAGGAGGTGCGGCGCTCGGGCGGGCGCACGGACGGGAACGCGCTGCTGTCGCGGGCCCGCGGCGCCCTGGACACCATGGCGGAGACGGCCGCCGAGGAGTACGAGGCCTACACCCGCGCCCTGGACGAGGCGTCGGCCGGACAGCTCACCTTCCGGCAGCGCTACGCCCAGGAGGGCGGCGGCACTCCCCTGCTGGTGGCCGCCGTGGCGGCGGTCTCGGCGGTCGTCGCCGACGTGGCGCTCGGCACCGGCACGGGCACGGCCGTCGGCGCGGGCGTGGCCGTGGGTGTCGCCGGCGCGGCGGCGACCGTGGTCAAGGTGGCCGGCTCCCATGTGCCGGCCGCCCATCACCGCGCCGGTGCGGTGAGCCAGCCGGGCGGGCCCGAGCAGCTGCGGCTCCAGTGGCTCACCGCGCTGGAGGTGCGCGGCATCCGGCCGTTCCTGGACCAGCAGCGGGTGCTCGCCGCGTCCACGGGGCCGAAGAAGGCGGGGCCGAAGCTGCGGGGCGCCGACAAGAGCGCGGCGGCCCGGGGGCGCAGTGTGCTGGAGCAGTCGTTCGCGCAGCTGCCGCAGCCCGAGGGCGTGTTCGCCGGGCGGCGCCAGGAGATGGCGCGGCTGCGGCAGTGGGTGCAGGCGGCCCGGGCGAGCACGGAGACGCAGCCGACGGTCGTGGTGCTGCACGGGGCGCCCGGCAGCGGCCGCACGACGCTCGCGGTGCGGGCCGCGCACGAACTGCGGGACCACTTCCGCGGGGCGTGCGTGGTCGATCTGCGCGGGGACAGCGCCTCGTCGGGGGGCGAGTCGCCGCTGACCACCCGGGACGCCCTGCTGCATCTGCTGAACCGGCTCGGGGCGCCCCGCGAGCAGCTGCTGTTCCGGGAGCGGTCCTCGGCGGACCAGCAGGTCAAGCGGCTGAGCGAGCTGTACCACCAGCATCTGACGGGCGTGCCGGTCACCATCGTACTTGACGACGCCTCGGACCCCGAGCAGGTGCGCGCGCTGGTGCCCGAGCGGTCGGACAGCCTGGTGCTGGTCACCGCGCGGAAGGCGCTGGAGCTGCCGCCCGACCTGCCCGCGCGGGTGTTCCGGCTGCCGGTGGAGCCGCTGGACGCGGCCGGCGCGGAGGAACTGCTCGGCGCCGCCGCCGAGGACGCGTCGGGGCCCTACGACGCGGATTCCGCCGAGCGGATCCGGCAGCTGTGCGGCGGGCTGCCGCTGGCGCTGCGCATCGCGGGCTCGTCACTGGGCCCGCGCTCGCCGCGCCGGCTGGCCGCCGACCTGGGCGCGTACGGTCCGGTGGAGCCGGTCGAGCGGGCGCTGTGGCTGCGCTACACCGACCAGTCGGAGCAGGCCCGGCGGCTGCTGCGCCGGCTGGCGCTGGCCGGGCGCACCTCGCTGGGTGCCGCCGCCGCGGCCGCGCTGCTGGCCACCGACGAGACGGAGGCGGCGCGGCAGTTGGCGGCGCTGTCGGACGCGGGGCTGCTCGATCACGTCCGGGGCAGCCGGTACCGGCTGCACGACGTGGTGCGGTCCTTCGCCGGGGCCCGCCTCCTCGACGAGGAGGAGCCGGCGGAGACCGCGGCGGCGCAGGAACGGCTGATCGCGAACTACGCCGAGCTGGCCGACTCGGTGCTGCGCCTGGTGGACGGCAACATGTCGACCCGCTCGGACCGGTTCGGGCAGCACGGCTTCACGTCCCTGGACGAGGCGCTGCGCTGGCTGGACGACGAGTCGAGCTTCATCACGGCGGCGCTGCGGCACGCGGAGGGCGTCGACCAGGGCACGGTGCTGAACCTGCTGGGCGCGCTGTGCGACTACTGCCTGCTGCGGGGCGACCTGTACCGGCTGGGCGAGATCAGCGAGCTGGCGCAGTCCGTGGACCAGGGGCTGCTGGTGCGCTCCGTGCAGTGGCGCACCGGTATCGCGGCCCGGCAGCTCGGCGAGCTGGACAAGGCACGCACCACGCTCACCTCCGTGGTCGACCTGTACAGGGAGGCCCATCACGACGCGGGGGCGGCGCGTGCCCTGTGCTCGCTCGGGATCACGCTGCACCACCAGGGCAATCTGACCGAGGCGGCGGCGAAGCTGCGGGAGGCGCTGGACCTCCAGGCCTCGCCGGAGCTGGCCACGGACCGGGCGTGGACGCTGCACGCGCTGGCGGCCGTGCAGCGGGACCGGGCCCGGCTGGCGGAGGCCATGGACCTGCTCACCGAGTCACTGGTCCTGCACCGCGCGGGCGAGTCGGTGCACGGCCAGGCGTGGGCCCACTTCCAGCTCGGCCAGCTGCGGCTGCGGATGGGCGACGTGCCGCGGGCGGAGTCGGAGCTGCGGGCCGCCCTGGACCTGTACGGCCGTACCCAGGACGCCCGCGGCGAGGCATGGGCGCTGACCCAGCTGGCGCGGGCCCGGCTGATGGACGGCGACGCCTCCGAAGCGGCCGAGGAGCTGCGGCAGGCCGCGGCCCGCCACCGCGAGAACGAGGACGCGCGCGGTGAGGCGTGGAGCATCTACTACCTGGGGCAGGCCCTCGAGGAGACGGGCGCCCTGGACCGGGCGGTCCGTGAGCTGGAACGCTCCCGCACGATGTTCTCGCGGATGCGGGACGTGTACGGCCTGGCCTGTGCCCGGCACCATTCGGCGCGGGTGACCCGGGACCAGCGGGCCGCCCAGACGGGCTCGCTCAGGAACTCGGGCTTCGCCCGCCAGCTCCTCGTCGACGCGCGCGCCGACTTCCAGCGGATCGGTGTCGGCCACGGCGAGGCGTGGACGTGCCTGGAGCTGGCCGTGGTGGACGCCGGCAACGCCCGTACGCCGCAGGCGCTGGCCCTGTGCGACGAGGCGGCGGCGCTGTTCGCGGCGTACGGCGACCGGCGCGGCGAGGACTGGGCCCGCTTCCTGCGCTGCACGCTGCTGCCGTACGCCGCCCCCGGCGGGGTGGAGGTCGGCACGGCGGTGGCGCAGGAGGAGCTGGCCCAGCTGTCCCGCGCCCGGCATCCGGCACGCGACACGAAGCTGGACGACTACGTGGAGGCGTACCAGCTGCTGCTGGAGCGGGGTGTGCAGCTGGAGGCGGGCTGGCAGGCCTGGCGTCTCGGCATGATCCCGAACCGGCACGCGCGTGAGGTGATGGGCGTGGCGGTGACGGCGGGGCAGTGAACCCTGCCGCTCGCCGGGCCGGGGCGGCACGGCTGCCGCTCCGGCCCGGTGCGCGCACGTCCCGGGTTCAGCCCTGCTGCGGCTCGGCCCGGCCGGAGGTCTTGCCCGTCCCGCCGCCGGGGGCACCGGCCTCCGGGTCCGGGGACTCCTTGAAGTCGACCCTGCCCATGTGCCGGTTCATGGACTTCATCAGACCCCACACCGCCAGGGCCATCACCGCGAAGACGATGAAGCCGAGGACGCCGGGGGTGACCTTGTCCTCGTCGATCTCGGCGAGGGTGACGAGGTGCGTCATTGCCAGGCTTGCGCTTGCGCTCATGTCAGGCATTGTCCCGGATGCCCGCGAAGAGGTCGTCCTCGGGGAGGGAAGTGTCCACGAGGGACTTCGCGAGCTCGTACTCCTCGGTGGGCCAGACCTCCTTCTGGATCTCCATCGGCACCCGGAACCAGCCACCGTCCGGGTCGATCTGCGTGGCGTGCGCGATCAGCGCCTTGTCACGGATCTCGAAGAAGTCGGCGCAGGGCACGTGCGTGGTGAGCGTGCGCTCCTTGCGCTCGAACTCCGCCCAGCGCTTGAGCCAGTCCCCGTACGGCGACTCCAGGCCGCGCTCCAGCAGCGCGTTGTGCAGCGCCTCGGTGCGGGGGCGGTTGAAGCCCTGGTTGTAGTACACCTTCAGCGGCTGGTACGCCGGGCCGTACTCGCTCTCCGGGTACTTCTCGGTGTCGGCCGCGCCCTCGAAGGCCACCATCGTGATCTTGTGGGTCATGATGTGGTCGGGGTGCGGGTAGCCGCCGTTCTCGTCGTAGGTGGTGATCACCTGGGGACGGAAGGCGCGGATCTTGCGCACCAGCTCACCGGCCGCCTTGTCGACGTCCTCCAGGGCGAAGCAGCCCTCCGGCAGCGGCGGCAGCGGGTCGCCCTCGGGCAGGCCGGAGTCGACGAAGCCGAGCCACTCCTGCTTGACGCCCAAAATCTCCCGGGCCTCGTCCATCTCCCTCTTGCGCACCTCGTGGATGTTCTCCTCGATGTACGCGTCGCCCTGCAGCTTGGGGTTGAGGATGGAGCCGCGCTCGCCGCCCGTGCAGGTCACCACCAGCACGTCCACCCCTTCGGACACGTACTTCGCCATGGTGGCCGCGCCCTTGCTCGACTCGTCGTCGGGGTGGGCGTGGACGGCCATCAGTCGCAGCTGGTCAGTCAAGACTCAATCCTCGGTCAGTCGGCGCCCTGAGTGCGGTGGCGCGATCCAATAGGTGCCGCCCCGTAGGGGCGTCGTCGTTCAGGGGCGGCGGTCGGGTGTCGGGCGGGAGGCTTCTATAGTGACCGAATCGGGGGGCGAATAATTCCGGGGTCCGGGAACAACACGCTTCGGGGCCCCTTTCGGGACATTCTCCCGCTCCTGCCGAGAGGACGATCATGAGCACGGCGACCACGAGAGCGCCCGAGGGCCGTTACGGCCGCTCCTCGGACGAACGGTCCGACCGCACCCTCAAGGTCGTCGGCGCCGTGCTCGGTGCCGTGCTGCTCGTGGTGATCGGCTGGTTCGGCTACCACTACGTCGGCCAGAACAAGATCAGCGCACAGGTGATCAGCTTCGAGATCACCGACAAGGCGGTCCAGGTGCATCTGGAGGTCCACAAGGACGCCGGGGCCGCGGGCTACTGCACGATGCGCTCCCAGGCCGAGAACGGCGACGAGGTGGGCCGGGCCGACTTCCGCTTCGACGGGGACGCCAAGCGCATCGACAAGGTCGTCACGCTGCGCACGAAGGCCCGCGGCACGTCGGCCGAGCTGCTCGGCTGCCACGCGGAGTGACACCCCCGGGAATCCGTCAACGCTGACCTGCGTTGACGTGAATCTAGTGGCTTATGTCCTCCCCCTTTGCCCACTGAATTGTTAGGCTCGTGGTTTCGCCCTTCCGTGGAGGAACATCCTTCTGGGTAGGGCGTTGCTTTGTATTCCCAGTACCGACGAGGAGCACCTGTGACCCAGACCAGCGAGAACGTCACCTGGCTGACCCAGGAGGCGTACAACAAGCTCAAGGAGGAGCTTGCGTACCTTACTGGTCCCGCGCGCACCGAGATCTCTGCCAAGATCGCCGCGGCGCGCGAGGAGGGGGACCTGCGCGAGAACGGCGGGTACCACGCTGCCAAGGAGGAGCAGGGCAAGCAGGAGCTCCGCGTGCGCCAGCTGACCCAGCTTCTCGAGAGCGCGAAGGTGGGCGAGGCCCCCGCCGCGGACGGCGTGGTGGCGCCCGGCATGGTCGTCACGATCGCCTTCGACGGCGACGAGGACGACACGCTGACCTTCCTGCTCGCCTCGCGCGAGTACGCGAGCTCGGACATCGAGACCTATTCGCCGCAGTCCCCGCTGGGCTCCGGCGTCAACGGCCACAAGGTCGGCGAGGACGCGGAGTACGAGCTGCCGAACGGCAAGTCGGCCTCCGTGAAGATCCTCAAGGCCGAGCCCTACAACGGCTGATCCCTGTCCTTCACGAGCCCCCGGCGTCCTCGTGACGCCGGGGGCTTCGTCGTCCCCGGGGAGTGCTCAGCCGTCGGCCGAGCGGTACTTGCGCACCGCCAGTGTCCGGAAGAGCGCGATGATCAGGACGGACCAGATCACCGAGGCCCAGACGGGATGCTGCATGGGCCAGGCATCGGACTGCACGACCCCCGGGTTGCCGAACAGCTGCCGGCAGGCCTGCACCGTGGCGCTGAACGGGTTCCATTCGGCGATGTGCCGGAGCCAGGGCGTCATCTGACTGGAGTCCACGAAGGCGTTCGACACGAACGTCACGGGGAAGAGCCAGATGATCCCTCCCGAGGTCGCCGCCTCCGGGGTCCGCACGGACAGGCCGATCAGCGCTCCGATCCAGGTGAAGGCGTACCCGAGGAGAAGCAGCAGGCCGAAGCCGGCCAGGATCCGTCCGGCGTTGGTCGGCTCCGCGGAGCCGGTGCGCCACCCCACGATCAGCGCGACGATCGCGAGGACGAGCAGCGTGATCGCCGTCTGCACCAGGTCGGCGACGGTGCGGCCGGTCAGCACGGCACCGCGGGCCATCGGCAGGGAGCGGAAGCGGTCGACCAGCCCCTTCTGCATGTCGTCGGCGATGCCGGCCGCCGATCCGGCGGTGGCGAAGGTGACGGTCTGGGCGAAGATGCCGGCCATCAGGAAGTCCTTGTAGACGCCCGGGTCGGTGGTGTTCCCGATCTGCATCGAGCCGCCGAAGACGTACGTGAAGAGGATCACGAACATCACCGGCTGGATGACCCCGAACAGGACCATCTCGGGGATCCTGGTCATCCGGATCAGATTTCTGCGGGCAATGACCAGGGAGTCGGCCATCATGCTCACTTGGTGACCTCCTTCTCCTGCGGGTGACCGGTGCCCTCCGGCCGGCGACCGGCCCCCTCCGCCGGGCCGTTCGCCTCGTTCGCCTCGTCCGCCGCTTCTGCCGCGTGGCCGGTGAGGGAGAGGAAGACGTCGTCGAGGGTGGGGCGGCGCAGGCCGATGTCGTCGATCTCGATGCCGCGGGTGTCGAGTTCGCGGATGACCTCGGCGAGCAGCTTGGCGCCGCCGGTCACGGGCACGGTCAGCTTGCGCATGTGCTCCTCGACGGTCGTCTCGCCCTTGCCGAAGCCGCGCAGCACCTCCGACGCGGTCCCGATGTGCTCGCGCTCGTGCACGACCAGTTCGACGCGCTCGCCGCCGGTGCGGGCCTTGAGCTGGTCGGAGGTGCCCTTGGCGATGACCCGGCCGCGGTCGACCACCGCGATCTCGTGCGCGAGGTGGTCGGCCTCCTCCAGGTACTGGGTGGTCAGCAGCAGGGTCGTGCCGCCGGAGACCAGCTGTTTGATGACCTCCCACAGTTGCTGGCGGTTGCGCGGGTCCAGGCCCGTGGTCGGCTCGTCCATGAACATCACGGGCGGCGAGACGACGAGGGCCGCCGCGAGGTCGAGCCGGCGTCGCATGCCTCCGGAGTAGGTCTTGGTGGGGCGGTCGGCGGCGTCCGCGAGGTGGAACTGCTCCAGCAGCTCGGTCGCCCGGCGCTTCGCCTCCCTGCCCCGCATCTGGTAGAGCTGGCCGACCATCTGCAAGTTCTCCCGGCCGGTCAGGTATTCGTCGACCGCGGCGAACTGGCCGGAGAGTCCGATCGAGCGGCGTACCGCGTCGGGCTGCCTCAGCACGTCGAGGCCGGCGACGACGGCCTTGCCGCTGTCGGGCCGCAGCAGGGTGGTCAGGCAGCGGACGGTGGTGGTCTTGCCCGCGCCGTTCGGCCCGAGGAGGCCCAGGACCGTGCCCTCGGGGACCTCGAGGTCGACGCCGTCCAGAGCCCTTACGTCACCGAAGGTCTTCACCAGGCCTTCGGCGTAGATGGCGCCTGGCATATGAGTCTCCACGTCGTCGGGGATTCTTCGGAAAGCCTAGGATCGTGCGATTTTTTCCGCTTGTTCTTTTGCCGGTTCTCCGGCGCGCTCCGCCCACGACCGCCGGACACGGAACGGCCGAGTGGCACGGGACACACACTAACGCGATGTATCGCGTCTCACAATGCAGTTCCCCGAACGAGTGACGAGCGGGGCTCCGGCCGGGAGCTTCGATGCGGAAGGCGCCGGCGCCCGGGTCAGCCGATGACCGGGTATCCCGCGTCCTGCAACGCCCGGCCGACCTCGGCGCAGTGCTCCGTGCCCTTCGTCTCCAGGTGCAGCTCGACCTCCGCCTCCGTGAGCCCGAGGCGCGGGTCGGTCCGGACGTGGCTCACGTCCAGCACGTTCGCATCGACCACCGACAACAC
Source organism: Streptomyces flaveolus (assembly GCF_044765825.1). Taxonomy (NCBI): domain Bacteria; kingdom Bacillati; phylum Actinomycetota; class Actinomycetes; order Kitasatosporales; family Streptomycetaceae; genus Streptomyces; species Streptomyces flaveolus. The sequence goes on from NZ_JBIWKU010000003.1 coordinate 476,409, forward strand.
CCCGAGCAGCGTGGCGAGGGCGCCCGGCCGGTCCGTCAGCCGCAGCCGGACCGCCAGGTAGCGGCCCTGGGCGGCCATGCCGTGCCGCAGCACGCCCTGCATCAGCACCGGGTCCACGTTGCCCCCGGACAGCACGGCCACCACCGGCCCCTCGAAGGCGCCGGGATCGCTCATCAGCGCCGCCACCGGGCTCGCCCCGGCCGGCTCCACGACCAGCTTGGCCCGCTCCAGGCACAGCAGCAGCGCGGTGGACAGCTCGTCCTCGGAGACCGTGCGGACCTCGTCCACCAGATCGCCGACGATCCCGAACGGCACGTCACCGGGCCGCCCCACCTTGATGCCGTCGGCCATCGTCACCGGGTTCTCGACGGCCACCGGGTGCCCCGCGGCCAGCGACGGCGGATACGCCGCCGCGCCCTCCGCCTGCACGCCCACGATCCGCACGTCCGGCCGGATCCCCTTCACCGCGACCGCCGTCCCGGCCACCAGCCCGCCGCCGCCGATGCCGACGACCACGGTCCGCACCTCGGGGCACTGCTCCAGGATCTCCAGCCCGACCGTCCCCTGACCGGCGATGACGTCGGGATGGTCGAAGGGGTGGATGAACACCGCGCCCGTGCGCTCCGCGTACTCCTGCGCGGCGGCCAGCGTCTCGTCGACCACCTGGCCGTGCAGGCGCACCTCGGCGCCGTAGTCCCGGGTGGCGCTGATCTTCGGCAGCGGGGCGCCCTTGGGCATGAACACCGTCGAACGCACACCGAGCAGGGTCGACGCCAGCGCGACGCCCTGCGCGTGGTTGCCCGCGCTGGCCGCGACGACCCCGGCGGCCCGCTCCTCGGGCAGCAGCCCGGCGATCCTGACGTACGCCCCGCGCAGCTTGAACGAACCCGTCCGCTGGAGGTTCTCGCACTTGAGGTGCACCGGCGCCCCGACCAGCTGCGACAGGTACCTGCTGCCCTCCATCGCCGTCACCCGCGCCACACCCGAGAGCATCTTCTGGGCTCCGCGCACATCGTCGAGGGTGACGGATCGGACAGCGGCGGCGGTGCTGTAGCTCATGCGACCAGCATCGCAGTTCACGGGCGCCCGCGATCGTTGTGACCAACCTCCGAGACCCGCTTTGCGCAGCGCCGGTACGTCTCGCCGCCCGGCCGCGTACCCTGTCCCCCAATTAGCAGCCCTCCACGAAGTGAGCCCCCGGCCATGCCCACAACACCTGAAATGTCGATGGACATGACGACCGCCGGTGACCCCGGTCTTCTCGAGACGCTCCAGCACGAGGTGGCGCTCTTCGCCCGCCGCGCGGAACAGACCCGGCTCGGCGGGGTCGGGCAGGTCCGCAACTCCATGGACCGCGCCGCCTACCTGCTCCTGAACCGCCTCGACAAAGAGGGCCCGATGGGGGTCAAGGCCCTCGCCGCGAGCATGGGGATCGACTCCTCGACGGTCACCCGGCAGGTGGCCCCGCTCGTCGACACCGGACTCGTCAAGCGGACGTCGCACCCCGAGGACGGACGCGCGGTGGTGCTCCAGCTGTCCCCGCGCGGTGTGTCGCGACTGGGCGAGGTGCGGTCCTCGCGGCGTCAGCTGATGGCCGAGCTGACCCACGACTGGGCGCCGGAGGAGCGCGAGGCGTTCTGCACGCTCCTGTCGCGCTTCAACAGCGCCCTGTCCGCCCGTACGGCCCCGCAGAGCGCGGGGGGCCCGGAGTCGTCGTCGGCCTCCTGAGCCGCCGAGCCCCGGGTTTCCGCGGCTTTCCCCGAACTTCCCCGGGCTCTCCCGGACGGACGGCCCCGCACTCTTGACCGGCGGGCCGACCCTGGCCTGATATGAGACCGGGCGCCGGTGCAGGCGGCCGGAGGTCACGGGTGTCGCCCATCAGGCGGGAGGCGCGGTGCGAGAACGGCATGCGGTCCGGGGCGCCCTGCGGACCCGGGAGTTCGAAGCGTTCGTCGCGGGCGCGGCGGGCCGGCTGCTGCACGCCGCCACCCTGCTCACGGCCGAGCCGCCGGACGACAACCCCGGCGCGCGGCGCCTGCTGGCGCTGTCCCTGGCCCACACGTACGCGTGCTGGGACGGGCTGCGCGGCGAGGATCCCTACGACCGCGCTCGCCAGTACCTGGCCACCCGGTTCGCCCGCGAGGCCTGGCACCGTCACGGCGGCGCCCTCGGCCTGACCCGTCGGCGCCCCGCCGGCGCGCTGGGCGGACTCACCCCGCAGGAGCGCCTGGTGCTGGTGCTCAGGCTGTACGAAGGGGTCGCCGAGGAGCAGGTGGCGGCCCTGCTGGCCCTGCCCGTGGAAAGGGTGCGGACGGTCCACGAGCGGGCGATGGCCGCCTTGCTGTATCCGCGGCCGGAGCCCTCCCGGCGGGTGGCGAAGGCGGCGACGTCGTGACCGGCACGCGCGCGCGGGACACCGTGCGGGACACCGGGGGGCGGCGGTGAACCGCCTCGAACGGGAGGCCACCGCGCGGCGGATCATGGAGCAGTCGCCGCCGCAGGTACCGCCCGAGCTGTACGGGGACGTCCTGCGCCGTGGGAGCCGGATGCTGCGGCGCAGGGCGGTGGCCCGCCGTCTGCTGTGGCTGGTGCTGTGCGCCGCGGCCGTGGCGTTCACGGTGTGGGCGCTGACCGTCCAGCCCTGGGTGGAGCCGCCGTCCGAGACGACCCCACCCGTGACGGGCTGGGAGGGCTGGTGAACCCCTAGCCGAGCGCCTGCTTGAGGTCCTCCAGCAGGTCGTCGGCGTTCTCGATGCCGACCGAGAGGCGCACCAGGTCGGCGGGCACCTCCAGGGCCGAACCGGCCGCGGAGGCGTGCGTCATCCGGCCGGGGTGCTCGATCAGCGACTCGACGCCGCCCAGGGACTCGCCGAGCGTGAACACCTTCGCGCGGTTGCAGACCTCGACGGCCGCCTCCTCGCCGCCCTCGACGCGGAAGGAGACCATGCCGCCGAACGCCTTCATCTGCTTGGCGGCGGTCTCGTGACCGGGGTGGTCCGGCAGTCCCGGGTACAGCACGCTCGTCACGCGCGCGTGCCGGGTGAGCATCTCGGCGACCTTGCCGGCGTTCTCGCTGTGCCGGTCCATGCGCACCGCGAGCGTCTTGGTGCCGCGCAGCACCAGCCAGGAGTCGAAGGGCCCGGCGACGGCGCCCATCGCGTTCTGGTGGAACGCCAGCTCCTCGCCCAGCTCCTGGTCGTTCACGATCAGCGCGCCGCCGACGACGTCCGAGTGGCCGCCCATGTACTTGGTCAGGGAGTGCACGACGACGTCCGCGCCGAGCGCCAGCGGCTGCTGGAGGTACGGCGTGGCGAAGGTGTTGTCGACGACGAGCCGGGCCCCGGCCTCCCGGGCGACCTGGGCGACGGCCGCGACGTCGGTGATGCCGAGCAGCGGGTTGGACGGCGTCTCCACCCACACCGCCTTGGTCTTCGGCGTGAGGGCGGCCCGTACGGCGGCGGGGTCGCCGCTGTCGGCCACCGACCACTCCACGCCCCACCGGGCGGCGACCTTGGCGAAGAGGCGGAAGGTGCCGCCGTAGGCGTCGTTGGGGATGACCACGTGGTCGCCGGGGCGCAGCAGCGTACGCAACAGGCAGTCCTCGGCCGCCAGTCCGGACGCGAACGCGAGGCCGCGACGGCCGCCCTCCAGGGCGGCGAGGTTCTCCTCCAGCGCCGTCCGGGTCGGGTTGGCGCTGCGGCTGTACTCGTAGCCGCCGCGCAGGCCGCCGACGCCGTCCTGCTTGTAGGTCGACACCTGGTAGATCGGCGGAACCACCGCTCCCGTCAGGGGATCGGCGGTGTTGCCCGCGTGAATCGCGAGCGTCTCGAAGTGCTGACTGAAGTGCGTGTCGCTCATGAGCACCGAGAGTAGTGCCGCGGGCGGCTCCGCGCGTTTTCCACATGCGCCCGGCACAGGTTGGCCAATTGTCGGCGGCGTCTGGTTCGCTGGTGACATGGAGATTCTCTGGGTCCTGATCGCCCTGGTCATGCTGGGCTTCGTGCTGCTCCCCGTGCTGCGGCGCCGACGGAGCGCGGTCGGGCTGGTCCCGCCCGGCCACCCGGACGCCGCGGACCCCGCGAACTACGGCTTCGCCCGCGAGGAGGAGCTGGACGTCCGCATGCCCGGTCCCGACCAGGACCTGCTGGACGTCCTGGACCTGGTCCAGCGCACGCAGGACTACCGTGGGGCGCAGCAGCTGCTCGCCGGCACGGAGACCGACGGCGAGCGCCGCTGGCAGCGCGTGCAGGCCTTCGCGGGCGCCGCGTCGCTGGAGCTGCGGCAGCGGCCCGGCGGGGTCGGCGAGATGCCGGGCGGGCAGTGGCTGCGGGTGTGGCGGGCGGAGGCTCCCAAGGACGCGGGGGGCGCGGCCGTGCACGCCGAGTTCCTGGTGCAGCAGGCGTGGCGGACGGCGACGCCGGGCACGGACGAGTTCCGGATCATCATGGAGGAGGCGAAGGCCGCGTGCGGTGAGGCGGCGCTGCTGGCCCCCGGCGACCCGGTCCCGTACATCATCGAGCTGTCGGTGGCGCGCGGCCTGGCCTACCCGCGCGAGGAGTTCGAGCAGCTGTGGCTGAAGATCCTGGACCGCGCCCCGGCCCACATGGGCGCGCACCTGGCCGCCCTGCCCTACTGGTGCGAGAAGTGGCACGGCTCGCGTGACCTGGCGTACTCGTTCGCGGAGGCCGCCGCGGCCCGCGCGCCCCGGGGGTCACTGCTGGCGGCGATGCCGCTGTTCGCGGTCTTCGAGCACCTGCCCGAGGTCAATCTGGTCAGCGGTTTCTACCAGAGCGAGGTCGTCACCAAGGCGGTCCACGGCGCGCTGCACGCGGTCCACTCGGCGCGTCCCGACGACCCGACGCAGGCGCACGTGCGCCATCTGCTGGTCTTCTTCCTGGTCCGCGGCGAGCGCTGGGCCGAGGCCATGAACCAGCTCATAGTCATCGACGGCCATGTCGGCGCCCTGCCCTGGACCCTGTCGCCCGACCCGGCGGCGGAGTTCGCGGTCTACCGTGCCCTGGCGGTGGCGGGCTACGAGGCGAACGGCGGCAGCCCGGCGACGCTGCCGCACTGAGCGGTCCCCGCGCGGCGGCCCGGCCGGGACGACGGCCGGGCCCCTCGGGTCAGCCCTCCGTGCGGGCGGGCAGTCGCCATCCCGGGCGCGGGAAGTGGCAGGTGTAGCCCTCCGGGTAACGCTGCAGGTAGTCCTGGTGCTCGGGCTCGGCCTCCCAGAAGGGGCCGACCGGCTCCACCTCGGTGACGACCTTGCCGGGCCAGAGCCCGGAGGCGTCCACGTCGGCGATCGTGTCCTCGGCGATCCGCTTCTGCTCGTCGTCGACGTAGTAGATCGCCGAGCGGTAGCTGAGGCCGATGTCGTTGCCCTGGCGGTTCTTGGTGCTCGGGTCGTGGATCTGGAAGAAGAACTCCAGGATCGCGCGGTAGTCGGTCACCTCCGGGTCGAAGAGGATCTCGATGGCCTCCGCGTGCGTGCCGTGGTTGCGGTACGTCGCGTTCGGCACGTCACCCCCGGTGTATCCGACCCGGGTCGCGGTCACACCCGGAAGACGGCGGATCAGCTCCTCCATCCCCCAGAAGCATCCGCCCGCCAGCACGGCCCTCTGCGTCTGCGCAGCCATTACGGCCCCTCCAAAATCGTTCGGTCCGGTCGCTCGGGCTGCCCGGCTCGCACACCGCCGGCATTCCTTGCCCGCTTCTCTCAACGCGTGAGGGTTCCGCGCGATTCCGTGCCCGCCCGGCCGCTCACCTTGTCAGGGCCCAGGACGGCCGCCAGGACGGCCCGGGGGGCGGTGGCAGGGTGGCGAGGTGGTCGATGACCGCCCTCAGGCCCGGGTGCGGACTGGTCGCGGGGAGCATGAGGGAGAGCGGGTAGGCGAGCGTCGGGTTCACGACCGGGATGCGCCGCAGGTCGTGATGGGCGGGCCAGATGTACCGGTCGCGCGTGCCGACGAGGGTGGCGACGTCGGCGGAGTCCGCGAGGGTGTCGAGGAGCACCTCGTTGCCGAAGTTCGGGCCGGCCGCGTCGATGCGCAGGTCGAAGGCCTCGGTGAGCTGGTCGTAGAAGTCCGCCCATTCGCTGCGTGGCGCGATGCCGGGCACCCAGATCCGCAGCCCGCGCAGCCGGGAGGGTGTCAGGGTGCGTGCGGAGGCGAGCGGGTGCCGGGGGCCGACGAGGAGTTCCAGCGGAGAGTCGAAGGCGTGGATCATCCGTACGTCGGGCGGCAGCGTGGCCGGATCGGTGACGCTGCGGAACGAGGCGTCGATCTCACCCGCCTGGACGGCGGCGGCCGCCACGTGGGGGTCGTCGACCCTGAGGGTCACCACGTCGAGGTCGGTCCCGGGACGCGAGCGCCAGTAGTCGTGCAGAACGACGGCCTGCGCGCTCCGCAGGCCGAGCACGTCGATCCGCAGGGCCCGCGAGGCCGGCCTGACCGCGGCGACGGCACGGTCGACACCCGCGACGACGCTCCGGGCGTGCGGGAGGAGCGCCTGGCCGTCCAGCGTCAGTTCGACCCCTCGGGCGGTTCGGGTGAACAGACGGGCTCCCAGCTCGCGCTCCAGGGCGGCGATCCGCTTCGAGACCGCCTGCTGTGTCACGCCCAGCTCGTCGGCCGCGTGCTGGAGCTGTCCCAGCTCGGCCGCCCGGACGAACGATCGCACTGCCTCGGTGTCCATGGGCGCAGCCTATGCGTGCTCAACCGATGGTTGTGGCTCACCGAAGGGCGGTTGTTTGATCCAGCACTGCTGTGACCGATGTGATGGGCGGACCCAAACATCGGTTGTTCCGAAGGAGTCGTGTGCGCGTGGGACCGGGGTCCGACTTCGGCCGGCTGTGGCTGGCCTACGCCATCAGCACGTACGGCACGTGGACGGCGTTCGGCGCGTTCCCGCTCATCGCGGTGCGCGTGCTGCACTCGTCGGCGTTCGCGGTGTCGCTGCTGGAGGCGGCCGGGCTCGCCGTCGCGGCGATCGTCGCGTTCCCGCTGGGGCCGTGGGTCGAGCACCGGCCCAAGCGTCCGGTGATGATCGCGACGGACCTGGCCCGGTTCCTCGCCATGGTGAGCGTCCCGGTCGCGTACTTCCTCGGCCTGCTGTCCTACGTCCAGTTGCTGGTCGTCTCGGTCGTCTCCGGGACCGCGGGCATCGCCTTCACCGCCGCGTCCGGCGCCTACCTGAAACACCTGGTCCGCGGTGATCGCCTCCTCGTCGCCAACGGGAGGTTCGAGGGCACCAACTGGGTGGCGACCGCGGCGGGCCCGCCCATCGGCGGCGCGCTCGTCGGGCTGCTCGGCCCGGTCGTCACGGTCCTGGCCGACTCCCTCAGCTATCTGCTGTCCGCGCTCGGCATCCTGCGCATCCGCGGAGGCGACGTGGCGACACCACGCGACCCGGCGACCGGGTCGGGCCGAGCCGGCCTCCTCGGCGGCTGGCGGTTCATCCTCCACGACCGGGTCCTGCGGCGGCTGTTCCTCAACTCGGTCCTGGTGGGCGGCCTGATCATGGCCACCGTCCCGCTCCTGGCCGTCCTCCTGCTGGGCGAGTACCACTTCCCGGCCTGGCAGTACGGGATCGCCTTCGGCATCCCGGCGCTCGGCGGCTTCGTGGGCGCCCGCCTCTCGGCCCGCCTGGTGAAGCGCTACGGCCGGTACCGGGTGATGGCCGTCTCCGGGTGGCTGCGGTCCCTCTTCCCGCTCGGTCTCGCGTTCGTCCGGCCCGGCGTCCCCGGGCTCCTCACCGTGATCGTCGTCGAGGCCCTGCTGATCACCTGCATGGGCGTCTTCAACCCGATCTACGCCACGGAACGCCTGCAACGGACCCCCACGGACCGTGCCGCGCGGGTCATCGGCACCTGGAGCGTCAGCAGCAGACTCGTGCAGGCCGCTCTGATGACGATCTGGGGCGTCCTCGCCGGCCTCACCAGCCCCCTGACCGCGATCACCGTCTCGGGCGTCCTCCTGCTCGCCACCCCGCTCCTGCTGCCCCGGCGGACGCACATGACCGGCCCCGTCCCCACCTCTCCGCCGGAGGGCGTCCGGGCCGCGTGACCCGGCGACGACCCGCCGGCCGCCGTCCGGCGCGAGGCCGAGGAGGAACTCGGGGTGGACGCTCGGCCCGCTCACCCACGTCGTCGACGCCTGCATGAGCCCCGGCTCGGTCACCGAGCGCCTGCGCTTCTGCGCGGCCCCTGCCTCCCGACTCACCGCACCGGCAACGGCGGCGGGCCGGAGGAGGAGGGCGAGGACATCGACGTGCTCGAACCCCCCTTCGCCGAGGCCCTCGCACCGGCCCGCCCTGGACGGCCCGTTCGCGGCTCGTGCGGCGCCTTTCGACGAAGCAACGCCCACCGGGACCGGTGGGCGTTGCTGCCGTATTCAGCGTCTCGCCGGGGCTTTCCGCGGGAACGACGCAGCCGGCCGGCCCGCGTCCGGTGTCAGATCGTCGCCGTGTCGATCACGAAGCGGTAGCGGACGTCGCTCGCCAGCACGCGCTCGTAGGCCTCGTTGATCTCGGACGCGGCGATCAGCTCGATCTCGGCGCCGATGCCGTGCTCCGCGCAGAAGTCCAGCATCTCCTGGGTCTCGGCGATGCCGCCGATCATCGAACCGGCGAGGGTCTTGTTGCCGCCGATGAGGGAGAAGAGGTTCAGCGAGATCGGCTCCTCCGGAGCGCCGACGTTCACCAGGGCGCCGCCCGTCTTCAGCAGGCCCAGGTAGGCGCCGAAGTCCAGGGGCGCGGAGACCGTGGAGAGGATCAGGTCGAAGGAGCCCGCCAGCTCCTCGAAGGTCTTCGGGTCGCTGGTGGCGTAGTAGTGGTCGGCGCCCAGCTTGAGGCCGTCGTCCTTCTTGCGCAGGGACTGGGAGAGGACCGTCACCTCGGCGCCGAGGGCGTGGGCGATCTTGACGCCCATGTGGCCGAGGCCGCCCAGGCCGACGACGGCGACCTTCTTGCCGGGGCCCGCACCCCAGTGCTTGAGCGGGGAGTACGTGGTGATGCCGGCGCACAGCAGCGGCGCGGCCGCGTCCAGCGGCAGTCCGTCCGGGATGCGCAGGGTGAAGGCCTCGTCGACGACGACCTTCTGCGAGTACCCGCCGTAGGTGGGCTCGCCGTCCTTGCCGACGCCGTTGTACGTCGGCACGTTGCCGCGGACGCAGTGCTGCTCGGCACCCGCCACGCAGTTCTCGCACTCACCGCAGGAGTCGACCATGCAGCCGACCCCGACGTGGTCGCCGACCTTGAACTTCGTCACGCCGGAGCCGACCGCCTCGACGACGCCCGCGATCTCGTGGCCGGGGACCATCGGGAAGATGGCCTCGCCCCACCCTTCGCGGGCCTGGTGGATGTCGGAGTGGCAGATGCCGGCGAACTTGATGTCGATCAGGACGTCGTGCTCGCGCACCTCGCGCCGCTCGATGGTGGTGCGCTCCAGCGGAGCCTTGGCGGCGGGGGCCGCGTATGCGGCGACAGTGGTGGTCATGCCGGAGTCTCCGGGATTCTCGTAGAGGGGTGTTCGCTCTCCACCCTGCCTGTCCCGCCGGACTCCACCCAGACCACGGTTCTGCCTACGTCCAGCGTGCCTACCACCAACGGGGACAGGCTCCTGTGCGTACGACCGGGAATACTGGAGGCATGGATGGACAGCTGGACCGGCGTGCCGAACTGAGCGAGTTCCTTCGGACCCGGCGGGCCCGGCTGAAGCCGGAGGACGTGGGGCTGGCGGAGTACGGACGGCACCGCCGGGTGCCCGGACTGCGCCGCGAGGAGCTGGCGCAGCTCGCCGGGGTGTCCGTGGCGTACTACACGCGGCTGGAGCAGGGCAACGGGCAGAACGTGTCGACGGAGGTCCTGGACTCCATCGCCCGGGCGCTCAGGCTCACCGACGCCGAGCACGCCCACCTGACGCACCTCGCCAAGCCGAAGCAGCAGCGCAGGCGGGCCTCGGCGGGGCGGGCGCAGCAGCCGGTGCGGGTGGCGCTGCTCCAGTTGCTGGAGTCGATCGACACGGTGCCCGCCTACGTGACGGGCCGCCGGTCGGACATCCTCGCCTGGAACCGCATGGCCGCCGCCCTCTTCGGCGACTGGGGCGAACTGCCGGCCCAGGAGCGGAACTGGGCGCGGCTGGTCTTCCTGAACCCGGAGTACCGCGAGCTGTTCGTCGACTGGGACCAGAAGGCGTACGACATGGTCAGCTTCCTGCGCATGGACGCGGGCCGGCACCCGGACGACCCACGGCTGTCCGCCCTGGTCGGCGAGCTGTCCGTGAAGAGCGAGGAGTTCCGGCGGCTGTGGGCCACGCACGACGTCAAGGAGAAGAGCTACGGCGTCAAGCGGATGCGGCACCCGCTGGTCGGCGACCTGACCCTGTCCTTCGAGACGTTCCGCCTGGTCGACGACGACGAGCAGGCGTTCATCACCTACCACGCCGAGCCGGGCTCGCCGTCGGCGGAGGCGCTGCGGCTGCTGGCGAGCTGGGGCACGGACGCGGCGGCCTCGCTGACGACGTGACCCGACGGCCGGCCCCCGCTCTCAGGTCAACGCCTCCTCGATGAGGTCGGCGGCGCGCCGGGTGCCGCCCTCGGCGCGTGTCTCGGCACGCAGCCGTGCCGACCGGCGGCGCACCTGGGGGTCGGTGAGCAGGCCGTGCAGGGCCGCCCGCAGGGTCTCGGCGGTGGCGTCGGCGGTGTCGACGCGCCGGGCCACGCCCAGTTCCACCAGCCGGTCGGCGTTCATGAACTGCTCGGCGGCCTGCGGTACGGCGATCATCGGGACGCCCGCCAGCAGTCCCTCGCCGCTGCCGCCCATGCCGGCGTGGGTGACGAACGCGTCGGCGTGCTCCAGGATCGCCCGCTGCGGGACCCAGGAGTGGACCTCGACGTTCGGCGGGATGTCACCGAGTTCCCGCGGGTCGGTGTACTTGCCGATCTGGAGGACGACGTGCAGGCCGGGCCGGTCGCCGAAGGCAGCGAGGCACTGACGGTAGAACTCCGGTTGCCGGGTGTACGCCGAGCCCAGGGAGATCAGCAGCACGGTCTCGGCGTCCGCGGGGCGGGTCCACGCGTCCGCGTCCTCCGGGGCGTCGAGGCAGGGGCCGACGAAGGTCACCGTGCCGGGGTCGACCCGGTCGGCGTGCGGCTGCATCGCCCGGGGGATCAGGGCCAGGGCCCGGGCAGGGGGGCCGGAGAAGGCGTCGACGTCGGTGGTGGCCGCCCCGCAGTCGGCGAGCCACCGGGCGAACCTCGCCCGGTACGCGTCGGCGCCGGGCAGTTTCCGCAGGTGTGCCGCGACGTCCTGGTCGTAGCCGTCCCAGGCCACGAACGTCGGGGACAGCTGGAGGACGGGCCGCTTCCGGGACTCGGCGAGGGCGCGGGCGGCGTAGGCGCCGATGTCGTACAGGTACAGGTCGGCCGGGTCGTCGTCGTAGGCGGCGCGCAGTCGGGGCAGTGCCTGGACGGCGTCGTCGAGGAAGAGATTCATCACGGCGACGGGGTCCTGGGGCCAGTCGTTGTCGGCGACCGGCAGAACGGAGGGACAGGGGACCGGCTCGGCACCGGTGGAAGCGATCAGGTCGCCGACCGCCGGGTCGTTGGCGTAGGTCACCCGGTGGCCGCGTGCCACCAGTTCGCGGATGACCGCGAGGCTGGGCAGGACGTGACTGACGACGGGAATGCCGACCATCGCGACATGGGCAGGACGTCGGGGCACGACGACACCTCGTTCCGGGGTGCGGGGCGGGCGGGGCCGGGGGTCCGGCCGGGTTCACGGGGCCTGGCCGGTGTCACGGGGCCGCGGCCTCCAGCTCGGCGACGGTGCCCGACATGATCGTGCGAATGTGCTCGGTGAGGTGCTCGACGGGCCAGTCCCACCAGGCCACCGCGAGCAGCCGGGCGGTGTCGGCCGCGTCGTAGCGGGTGCGGATCAGCCGGGCGGGGTTGCCGGCGACGATGCCGTAGTCGGGCACGTCCGAGGTGACCACCGCGCCGGTGCCGATGATCGCGCCGTGCCCGATCCGCACGCCGGGCAGCACGGTGGCGCCGTGGCCGAACCAGACGTCGTTGCCGACGACGGTGTCCCCGCGGCCGGGCAGGCCGGTGAGCAGGTCGAAGTGGTCGGCCCAGGAGCCGCCCAGGGTGGGGAAGGGGAAGGTGGAGGGGCCGTCCATGCGGTGGTTGGCGCCGTTCATGAGGAAGCGCACGCCGGTGCCCAGGGCGCAGAATTTGCCGATGACCAGCTTCTCCGGGCCGTAGTGGTAGAGCACGTTGCGGGTCTCGAACGCGGTCGGGTCGTCCGGGTCGTCGTAGTAGGAGTACTCCCCCACCTCGATGAGCGGCGACTTCACCAGCGGCTTGAGCTGCACGACGCGCGGCTGCCCGGGCATCGGATGGAGCACGGTCGGATCGGCGGGGACGAGTGGCATCGGAATTTCGGCTCCATTAATGCGACGACTGATGCATTAGGATGCTGCCACGTCCCCACGTCCATGAGCAATCGGGATTTCCCATGACCGACCCGCCGGGCCCTCGGCCGGACCGCGCCCGCCCCACCGGCGACGACCCCGACGACCGGCGCACCGACGGCGCGCCCTCCGCCCCGGGCGCGCGCCGGCCCGGGGGCCGTACCGCCCGTGTCCGGGCCCAGGTGATCGCCGCGGTGTGCGCCGAACTCGGTGACCACGGTTTCGAAGGGCTCACGCCGGAGGGCGTCGCGGCCCGCGCGGGCGTGCACCGCACCACGGTCTACCGGCGCTGGCGGGATGTCGGCGGCCTGCTCGCCGACGTCCTGGACGCCGCGGGCGAGGACGACTGGCAGCCCCCGGACACCGGATCCCTGCGGGGCGACCTGACGGCGCTCAACGCCGAGATCCAGGAGTCCCTGGTCGCCCGGCCGTCGGTCGCCGCGGCCCTGATCGCCGCCTCGTTCCGCTCCGAGCAGGCCGCCCGGGCCCAGCAGCGGCTGTGGGAGGACCGGTACACGCGGTGCGAGGCCGTCGTGGAGCGTGCCGTGCGGCGCGGCGAACTCCCGCCGGACACCGACGCCCGGCGCCTGCTGGTCGCCTCGACCGCGCCGCTCTACCACCAACTGGTGCTGCTGCGGGCCGCTCCCGACCCGCGGCTGCCCGAACAGGCCGCCGCCACGGCCACGCTGGCCGCGGCGGCGGGGGCCTTCGCCCGGCCGTGACGGCCGGGGCTCACGCGGAGGCGTTCTCCCTGATGCTGATCCGCCCCTTGCGGATCGTCGCCAGGCGCGGGGCCTTCTTCGCGATCGCCGAGTCGTGGGTGACCATCACGAAGGTGAGCCCCAGCTCCCTCCACATGCGGTCGAGTACGTCCATGATCTCGTCGCGCGTCGACTCGTCGAGGTTTCCGGTGGGTTCGTCGGCGAGCAGCACCTTCGGCTGCTTGACCAGGGCACGGGCGATGGCGACCCGCTGCTGCTGACCGCCCGACATCTCGCCGGGCAGATGGCCGAGCCGCTCACCGAGCCCGACGGACGCCAGCGCCTCGGCGGCCTTCTCGCGCCGCTCCTTCGCCTTGACGCCGAGCGGGACCAGCGCGGTCTCGACGTTCTCCTGCGCGGTCAGGGTCGGTATGAGGTTGAAGGACTGGAAGACGAAGCCGATGCTCTCGCTGCGCACCCGGGTCAGCCGGGCCTCGGGCAGCTCGGCCAGGTCGGTGCCGTCGAGGACGATCTCGCCCGAGGTGGGCCGGTCCAGGGCGCCCAGCATCTGCAGCAGGGTGGACTTGCCGCCGCCGGTGGGGCCCTGGATGACGAGCCGGTCGCCGTCGGCGATGGTCAGGTCGACACCGTCGAGGGCGTGCACGGTGTCCTTGCCGCGGGTGTAGCGCTTGGTGACGCCGCTGAGTTCGTACATGGTGCAACTCCTGGGAAGGGTGTGGAGGTTGGCGCTACTCGACGCGGCGCAGGGCGTCCGCGGGGCGCAGCCGGGAGGCGCGCCAGCCGCCGAAGCCGCCCGCGACGAGTCCGCCGGCCACGGCGAGGGCGACCGCGAGGGCGATGGTGGTGAGGCTGACGGGCGCGGTGAGGGCGATGTCCAGGGTCTTCGCGGCGGTCTGCCGGCCGGGGCCGCCCATGCCGCCGCCACCGCCGAAGCCGCCGCCGACGCTGGTGCCGCCGCCGAGCTGGGCCTCGAGCGTCGGGCTGACCGTGGTGACGGCGTACGCGCCCGCCAGGCCGAGCGCGATGCCGAGGACGCCGCCGACCAGGCCGTTGACGACGGCCTCGCCGACCACCTGCCGGGTCACCCGGCCCGAGCGCCAGCCCAGCGCCTTGAGCGTGCCGAACTCGCGCACCCGGCGGGAGACCGCCGAGGAGGTGAGCAGGCCGGCGACGAGGAACGCGGCGGCCAGCACCACGACGGAGAGCCACTTGCCGACGCCGGCGGCGAGGGAGGAGGCGGTGGACAGGGAGCCGGAGACGGTGTCGGCGAGGTCGGCGGAGGTGGTGACCGTGGTACCCGAGATGTTCTTCTGGATCGCGGACTTGACGCCGTCGATCTTCTGCGAGTCGGTCGCCTTGACGTAGATCGTGGTGACCTTGTCCTTGGCGTCACCCAGCGTCTGGGCCTGCGCCAGGGGCACGTAGAGGTCGGCCGCCGCGTCGCCGCTGTCGGCCGTGGCGATGCCGACGACCTGGAACTTCGTGCTCTTGATGGTGACCGTGGAGCCGGTCTTGAGCTTCTTCTCCTTGGCGTACGCCGCGTCGGCGACGGCGACCTCGGCGTCGGTCTCCGACGTCTTGAAGGTACGGCCGCTGGTGATCGAGGAGGAGGTCAGCGGGCCGAGCGCGGGCTCGGTGACGTCGGTGCCGTAGACGGAGTAGCTGTTGACGTCGAAGTCCGCGCCGCCGCCCTGGACGCGGCCCTCGGGGGCCTGCTGGGCGCCCGGCCCGCCGCCCCGCCCCTGGCCCTGGCCGCCGCCCGAGCCGTCCTGCTGGAACTGACCGCGCGTGAACTGTCCGCTGACCTTGACGACTTGCAGGCTCAGCCCGCCCACCGCGTCCGCGACGCCGCTCTGCCCGGCGACCTTGCCGACGGTCGAACTCGCCAGTGTCTGCAGGCCCTGCACCATGACGCGGTCGGTGCTCTGCTCCGCCTCGGAGCCGTCGTCCTGCGCGTCGAAGCGGAAGCGCGGCCGGTCGGAGGTGCTGGGGGCGGGCGACGCGGCCTTGGTGACCGTCATGTCCGTGCCCAGGCCGTACAGGGACTGCAGGACCTTGTCCTGAGCCCTGCCCATGCCGGAGGAGACGGAGTCGACGACGATGACCAGCGCGATGCCCAGCGCCAGGCCGGAGGCGACGACGAGGGCCGCCTTTCTGCGGCGGCGCAGCTCGCGCCTCAGGTAGGTGAAGAACATGGCCGCAAGGTAGGGACGGCCCGTGATGAAGGGATAAGGCCCGCGTAAAAGGAGGATGAGAAGCGGGGGCAACGGCGGACGCCCGCCGCCCCCGGTGAGGGGCGACGGGCGTCCGCCGTGAAGTCGCGGTGAGCCGCGGGAGGTTCGGCGTCAGACCGCCGAACCCGCCTTCCACTGGGCCCAGTCCATGTTCCAGCCGTTGAGGCCGTTGTCCGGGGCGACGGTCTTGTCGCCGGTGTTCTGGACGACGACCACGTCACCGACGATGGAGTTGTTGTAGAACCAGGCGCCCGGCGTGTTCGGGTCGCCGGCGCCCTTGGCGTCCTCCAGGCCCACGCAGCCGTGGCTGGTGTTGGCGCTGCCGAAGATGCCCTTGCCCCAGTAGTTGCCGTGGATGAAGGTGCCGGAGGTGCTCAGACGCATGGCGTGCGGCACGTCCTTGATGTCGTACTCGCCCTTGCCGTCGTCGTCGGTGAAGCCGACGGTCGAGCCGTCCATCCGGGTCTCCTTGTACTTCTCGGAGATCACCATCTGGCCCTCGTAGGTCTTGTTGTCGGGCGAGCCCGCGGAGATCGGGATGGTGCGGATGGTCTTGCCGTCCTGCGTGACCTTCATCTGCTTGGTCTTCGCGTCGACGTACGAGACCTGGTTGCGGCCGATCTTGAAGGTGACCGTCTTCTGCTGGACGCCGTAGACGCCGTCGGCGCCCTCGACACCGTCGAGCGCCAGCTTGAGGGTGACGGTGGAACCCTCCTGCCAGTAGTTCTCGGGGCGGCAGTCCATGCGCTGGGTGCTGAACCAGTGGCAGGCGACTTCCTGGCCGCTGGTGGTGTTGACGGTGATCGCCTTCTGGACGGCGGCCTTGTTGGTGATCTCCTTGTCGAAGTTGATCGACACGGGCATGCCGACGCCGACGGTCTTGCCGTCGTCCGGGGTGAAGGTGCCGATGAAGCTGTTGCTCTTGGAGACCGTGGTGAACGAGGAGTTCTCGTGGGCGGCGCGGCCCTCGGAGTCCTGGGCGGTCGCCGTCAGCCTGTAGGTGGTGGCCCGCTCCAGCTGGGCGCTGGGCTTCCAGCTCGTCCTGTCGGCGGATATCTCGCCCTTGACCTCGGTGCCGTCCGTCGTGGTCATCTTGACCTCCGTGAGCGTGCCCTTGCTCACGGTGACGGTGGCCGAGTTGTTGATGGAGGCGTTGTCCGAGCCGTTCTCAGGCGTGATCTTGATCTGGGCCTCGGAGGTCTTCTTGGCTGCCGCCTCGTCGACCTGCGCCTGCGAGGTGTTGCCGTCACCCCCGGAGGCGTCGGCGTCATTGCTGGAACATGCCGAGAGCACCAGCACACCGCCGAGCAGTGCGGACGCGGCCGCCAGGCCCTTGCGCCGCTTACCGTCCGTCATCACACGCTTCTCCATCGTTGCCGATTCCCGAAACCCCGAGCTCCCCCGTCAAGACGTTCAACGCTACGACCGGTTCGTCCCGTTCCATATCGTCAGCCGGTGTGGGACATACCACTCCGCCTCGGGGCGGTGATGGTGCGGGGGCCGGTCGGTGCGCCCCTTGAGACGGCGAAACCCCTGACGGCGGTTGCCGCCGGGGGCCACGATTTTCCCCACGGCGCGTCAGCCGGCCGCCGATTCCCCGTCTTCCGGATCGTCTTGGCCGCCATCATCCTCGTCCACGTCCCAATCGGGCGAGTCGGGGTCGTAGTCGATCTGCTCACTGCTCCAGGAGGCCTGCTGGAGTTCGATCCCGGGCACCGCGCTGACCAGGTCGAACGGATCCACGAGATAGGCCAGGGCCTCGGCGGTGTCCTCGGTCACAGCGCGCTCGGCGTGCGCCCGTTCCGCGTCGGGCAGCGTGGAGTCGTCCGCGAGGGTCTGCAGCGCGGCGCCGGTGACCGCCTCCTCGTCGTCGATCGCCAGCACGAGGTCCACGCGAAGCCGCACAAAACGTGATGTCTCTGGAGTGCTCATGCCCGGAGAGTACGACCGACCGCTCCCGTGACTTTCCTGTGACCCGCGCCTTTCACTAACATCTGCCCACACGGCCAATTCGCCAGCGCCACAAGGGGATCGATATTCCGTGTCATCCGCTCGCCGTCCGTTGCTGACCGCCGCCGCCGCGGGGGGCCTGCTGTGCGCCCTGTGGTTCGTCCCGTCCGCGAACGCGACACCCGGGACCCAGGCCGCGGGCACCGCCTCCACGAGCCCGTCCCCGCAGATCACCGAGCAGGCCAGAGTCGTGTCGACGGACACGGCGGCCGCCGGCGAGGAGAGCGCCCGGCTGGCCGACACCGGAACCTTCGACAGCACGCCGTACGTCATCGGCGGCACCGCCTGTCTCGGTCTCGGTGCGGGATTCGTCGTGTACTCGGTGCGTCGGGAACGCCTTGATTTTTGAGATCACTTGACGTTCTTTTGGAAATTTTGACCCTGCCGGGCGCCGCCCCCGCGTGTGCGCCGTCGCCCGGGGAGTCGCCGTCATGCCACGGGGGCCCCGCGGGCGGGGGGGGGCCCGGGCCCCCCGGGGGGGGGGGGCCCCCCCGGGCGGCGCCCCCCCCCCCCCCCCCGCCCCCCGCCCCCCCCCCCACCAATGCCGCCGCGGCGGCCCACTCGGGGGGCAGGAACC
>NZ_JBIWKU010000003.1:494430-511702 GCF_044765825.1 Streptomyces flaveolus
GATGTGGTTTTTTTTTTTTTTTTGCCGGGGGGGGGGGCCGCCGCGGGGGGGGGGGGGGCGCCGCGGGGGGGGGGGGCCCCCGCCGGGGGGGGGGGGCGGGGGGGCGGCCCCCCGCGCCCCCGTGGGCTCGGCTAGCGCAGCGGTCCGGTGACCGTCTCCGCCGCCGCGACCAGGCTCCCCGCGCGCACGAAGGCGTCCGCGGCGGCCAGGTCGGGGGCCAGGAACCGGTCCGGTCCGGGGCCCTCGACACCGGCCGCCCGCGCGGCGTCGATGACCGCCCGCGAGGCCGGGGCCGGGGTGAGGCCCTCGCGGAGCTGGATCGCGCGCGTGGCGGCGTACAGCTCGACGGCGATCACCCGGGTGAGGTTGTCGACGGCCGTGCGCAGCTTGCGCGCCGCCGACCAGCCCATGGACACGTGGTCCTCCTGCATGGCGGAGGACGGGATGGAGTCCGCCGAGGCCGGTACGGCGAGCCGCTTCAGCTCGCTGACCAGGGCGGCCTGCGTGTACTGGGCGATCATCAGGCCGGAGTCCACACCGGCGTCGTCCGCGAGGAACGGCGGCAGGCCGTGGCTGCGGTTCTTGTCGAGCAGCCGGTCGGTGCGCCGCTCGGCGATGGAGCCGAGGTCGGCGACGGCCACGGCGAGGAAGTCCAGGACGTAGGCGACCGGAGCGCCGTGGAAGTTGCCGTTGGACTCCACACGCCCGTCGGGCAGGACGACGGGGTTGTCCACGGCCGCGGCGAGCTCCCGCTCGGCGACGAGGCGGGCGTGGGCGATCGTGTCGCGCCCGGCACCGGCGACCTGCGGGGCGCAGCGCACCGAGTAGGCGTCCTGGACGCGGGGGGCGTCGTCCTGGTGGTGGCCGGTCAGGCCGGAGCCCTGGAGCACGGCGGCCATGTTGGCGGCGCTCGCGGCCTGTCCGGGGTGCGGGCGGATGGCGTGCAGCTCGGGGGCGAGGACCCGGTCCGTGCCGAGCAGGGCCTCCAGGGTCAGCGCGGCGGTGACGTCGGCGGACTTGTAGAGGGTGTCGAGGTCGGCGAGGGCCATGACCAGCATGCCGAGCATGCCGTCGGTGCCGTTGAGGAGGGCGAGGCCCTCCTTCTCGCGCAGTTCGACGGGGGCGATCCCGTGCTCGGCGAGCAGCTCGCCGGCCGGCCGCACGGTGCCGTCGGGGCCCTCGGCGTCCCCCTCGCCCATGAGGGTGAGGGCGCAGTGGGAGAGCGGCGCGAGGTCGCCGGAGCAGCCGAGGGAGCCGTACTCGTGCACGACCGGGGTGATGCCGGCGTTGAGGACGTCGGCCATGGTCTGCGCGACCTCGGGGCGGACGCCGGTGTGCCCGGAGCAGACGGTCTTCAGCCGCAGGAACATCAGGGCGCGCACGACCTCGCGCTCGACGCGCGGCCCCATCCCGGCGGCATGCGAACGGACGATGTTGCGCTGCAGCTGGGCGCGCAGGTCCGGGCTGATGTGCCGGGTCGCCAGGGCGCCGAAGCCGGTGCTCACGCCGTAGACGGGGTCCGGCTTGGCGGCCAGCGCGTCCACGATGCCGCGGGCCGCCGCCAGCGCCGCCACCGCTTCCTCGGAGAGCTCGACCCGGGCGCCGGCCCGCGCCACGGCGAGGACGTCGGACGCGGTGACCCCGGACGTCCCCACCACCACAGTGTGCATATTCATATTCAGGAGCGTACGCAGTGAATTCGATGATGTCACCCCTGGTCGCGGGGGGCACCCCTTACCCGGTCGGTGCGGAGCGGCCGCACGGGCCCTGGGGCGTGTCCGCACCGTCCCTCCGCCGCCCGGAGGGCGGGCCCCGCGGCGTCCGGTGCGTGCTTCGGGGTGCCGGGCGCAGTCCCTCGTACGGGGTCCGGTGCGGCGAGAGCTCGTGCCAGGCGTCGTGGGGCGGGCGTCGTGGAGCGGGCATCGTGAGGCAGGAGGGACTGTGCGGACACGGCCTAGGGCGAATGGCGCCCGCGGAAACGCCGTCGCTCCCCGTTCTCCTCCCGGGGCGGCTCGTCCGCCAGTCGTACGACGGGATCGTCGGGTCCCTCGCGGCCTGCCACGACCGGCCGGTCGGCCCGCTCGGCCTTGGCCCGGTACTGCGCGGCGTCCGCCAGCCGGAACAGCCGGCGGGCGGAGCGAACGGGCCCCACCGGATCCTCGGTGGACGCGACCCCGCAGGCCACGCCGTCGCCCAGCTCCAGCTCGGCCGCCCGGCGGCACAGCTCCTCGGCCGCCTTGACCACCGCGTCGGCGGACGGCCCGACCGCCAGCAGGCAGAACTCGTCACCGCCGAGCCGGGCCGCGAGCGCGCCCGGCAGCATGGCACCGCACAGCGACAGCACCGACCCGAAGCGCTCCAGGAGCCGGTCGCCGACGGCGTGCCCATGGGTGTCGTTCACCCGCTTGAGCCCGTTGAGATCGCACACGACGAGGCTGACGACGACATTCTCCGTGCGGTGCCGCTCCACCGCCTCGTCCAGACGGGCGTCGACCGCCCTGCGGTTGGCGAGCCCGGTGAGCGCGTCGGTGTACGCGAGGCGCCGGACCTCCTCCAGCCGCTCGGTCTGCGCGATCCCGGCGGCCACCACCGAGGCCAGGACGGTGGCGAAGTCCGCGTCGCCCCGCGCGAAGACGGCCTCGCCCACCGGGCGGGCCACGTACAGCTCGCCCCAGGCGCGGCCGTGCAGCACGATCGGCGCGACCACGCAGCAGCCGCGCCCACGGCGGCGCAGGGCCGCGACGCGCTGATGGACGTACCCGGGGCTCCCCGCCGCGGGTCCCGCGGCCGTCTCGACCCAGGCGTCGGGCTCACCGCCGCCGGCCCAGCGCTCGTGCAGGAACTCGGTGATCTCCGCGAACTGGTGCACGGGGTAGGACTCGTCCTCGGGGAACTCCTCCTCGTCCTCGGCCCGCTCGCCCACGTTCACCAGGACCCGGAGCCGGCCGAGCTCGCGTTCCCACACCGACAGGGCCGCGAAGCTGCCGCCCAGCGCCCGGCAGGCGCCGAGGGCCGCCGCCCGCCACGCCTCCCGGGAACTGTGCGCCGCGGCCATGCCCTGCGCCAACGCCACGACGGCCGCGAGCCGTCTGTCCTCACCCATCACTCCAGGCTAGGGACGTTTTACCCAAAAGTGGACATGGGCGACGCGAACGGGGACCGGAGCGGGCCCGTTGCCCGTCACTCCCCGGGCCAGCGGGGCGCCCGCTTCTCGTTGAACGCCGCGACCCCCTCCGCCCGGTCCCCGGAGAAGGCCACCGCCCGCCACGCCGCGTCCTCGACCTCGAGGCCGGCCCGCAGATCCAGCCCGTGCCCGAGCCGCAGCGCCCGCTTGGCCGCCCGCAGTCCCACGGGCGAGTTCGCGGCCATCCGGGACGCCAGGCCGAGCGCCTCCTCGCGGTCCTGCCCCTCACCCACGAGCTGGTCGACGAGGCCCAGCTCGCGTGCCTCCGCGGCCTCCACCCGCCGCGCCGTGAACACCAGCTCGGCGGCGCGCGCCGCCCCCACCCGGCGCGGCAGCAGCTGCGTACCGCCGCCGCCCGGGATCACCCCGACCGACACCTCGGGCAGGCCCACCACCGCCGTGGGGTCGGCCACGATGACGTCGCACGACAGCGCCAGCTCGAAGCCGCCGCCCAGCGCGAACCCGTGCACGGCCGCGACCGTCGGCACCGGCAGCTCCAGCACCGCGGTGTACGCGCCCCGCGTGACCGGCCGCTGGCGCAGCAGGTCGGCGTCGGAGAAGGAATTGCGCTCCTTCAGGTCGGCGCCGACGCAGAACGCCCGCTCGTGCGTCGAGGTCAGCACCACCACCCGTACGCTCCGGTCCTCGCCCAGCGCCGCGCACGCCGAGCCGATGGACCTGGCCATCGCGGTCGAGACGGCGTTCATGGCCTTCGGCCGGTCGAGGGCGAGCTCCGCGACATGCCCGTCCCCGTGCCGCCGCACCAGGACGAACTCTCCGAACCGCTCCTCGCTCATGACACCCTCCGGTTAACGCGGGTTAACAACTGGACGGCCCGATCATCGCAGGCGCGGGGGCGCGGGGAAAGGCCGGGCGCGTGCCGCCGGGGCACCACACCTCCGTCCACCCGTTCGAGTGACATCCGGTCGATGCCGCCGGCCCGGCACCCCGCAGCGCCTATGGTCGCTCGCCAGGCGCAGCGGCGGGGGCACCTGCGCACCGGGGAGGGATCATGACGACGACGGACACGCCGACCGCACCGCGACCGCGGCTTCCCCGGATCCGGGGCCGTCACCGCCGGCCACGCCCGCGCAAGGCCGTCCTCGCGGCCGGCGGGCTGGCCCTGGCGGCCGGCGCCCTGAGCCTCGTACGCCTGGTCCCCGAGCCGGGGGGCGGCGCACTCGACGGCTACCGCGCCGAGGCCGCACCGCGCGTGGAAACGGGCAGGAACGGCACGGGGGACGCCGACAAGCACCGGGGCACCGGCTCCGCCGCGGGCACCGGCGCCACGCCCGGGGTGAGCCCGTCGGCGACGTCCGTCATGGGCGGCCTGAGCGCGTCCCCCCGACCGGGCGACCCGATACCGGGCCCCTCCGCGAGCGGCTCCACGACACCACGCCCGCCGGCGTCGGGTGCTTCCGCCGCGGATCCGTCGGCGGCCGGCTCCACGACCGTCCCGCAGCGCCCGAACGTCCCGGACACCCCGCAGACGCCGGGCACCGGCGCGGGTGATCCGACGCCCGCCGAGCCGCAGCCCCCGCAGCCGCCGGACGCCGGCACTCCCGCGCCGCGCCCCACGCCCACGCCCGCACCGGGCCGCACGACGCCCGCCCCGCGACCGGAGCCTCCGGGCGGACTGTGCGTGCCGCTGCTCGGGCTGTGCGTGGACCTGCTGGACGGCGACGGCTGACACCCGCCGCGTCCGCTCCCGGCCGTCTACTCCCCGCCCTCGCCCCGCCGGGTGAGCAGCCACGGCTCGACGACGCCGAGACCACGCACCGGCCGCTGCCACATCGGCTGGAGCGCGAAGCGGTACGCCGGGGGCTCCTCGCCCTCCTTCTCCGCCGCGGCGGCCTCCTCGGCCGCCTCCGCCTCGGAGGACGGGGCGTCCCCGGTGCGGATCAGCTCCTCGGCGAAGGCGGAATCGATGAGCACGGCGTCCTTGGGGGCTATCGAGGTGAGCCGGGACGCCAGGTTCACGGTCGTACCGAAGACATCGCCCATACGGGTGGTCACCGTGCCGAAGGCGAGGCCGACGCGCAGCTCCGGCATGGTCTCGTCGTTCGCCATCGTCTCGATGAGGCGCAGCGCGATCTCTGCTGCGGTGCCCGCGTCGTCGGCGGCGTACAGCACCTCGTCGCCGAGGGTCTTGATCAGGCGCCCACCGCGGGCGGCCACCAGGTCGGCGGCGGTGGTCTCGAAGGCCTCGACGAGCTCGCCGAGCTCCTCCTCCTCCATCCGTCGGGTCAGCCGCGTGAAGCCGACCAGATCGGCGAAGCCGACCGCGAGGCGCCGGTCCACCATCTCCTCGTCGTCACCGGCCTGCACGACCCGGCCGGTCGCGGCGGCGAGCTGACGGCGCCAGACGTAGACGAGGAACTCCTCCAGCTCCGGCAGCAGCAGCTCGATCAGCGGATACGTCACCTCGGTGCGGGTCATCCCCGGCTCCGGCGGCTCGGTCAGGCCCTCCAGGAAGGAATCGATCTGCCACTCGGCCAACCGGGCGGTGGTCTGCCCGGTGGACCGGGCCACCTGCACGGCCATGGCCTCGCTGAGCAGCCCCGCCTCCACCAGACCGGCCAGGCGGCGCAGGGCCAGGACGTCGGCCTCGGTGAGCGCCTTGGCCTGGCCTATGTCGGCGAAGCCCATGGCCCGCCAGAAACGGGAGGCCAGTTCCATGGAGACGCCCGCGCTGCGGGCGGCCTGGAAGGGGGTGTAGCGACGCTCGGCGCCCAGGATGAGTCCCTCGAGGCGCAGCGCGAGCGGGTCCTCGCCGGAATCGACGGAATCCGGGTCGGGCTCGGGGTCCACCCGGCCGTCCCCGTCCGCGCCGGAGCCCGTGTCGTCGACGGTCACGCCTGCTGCCCTTCCGATCTGCCGCGGTCAGGTTCGACCGGCCCCAACTTTACGTCAGGTGTGCCCCAGCTCACTCCCGAGCAGCCCGGGCGCGAAGGCGCACCCTGCGGGCAGTCGTACCTCCCCCGTGCCTGTGGGCGCCGGGGGTGGCGCCCGGCGACGCCGGGCAGCGCATCCGCCCCGAGTCCCGGCCCGGTCCACCTCAGGCCCACGGCGAGCGCACCCTCACGCCAACCGCAAGTGCACGATGTCCCCCGCCCCCACCGGCTCCTGCACCCCCGCCTCCGTGGCCAGCACCAACCGCCCGTCCCCGTCCACGGCCACCGCCTCCCCCACCAGCGACCGATCCCCCGGCAGCTCCGCCCGCACCACCCGCCCGAGCGTCGCGCACCCCGCCGCGTACGCCTCCTGGAGTCCGCTCACCGCCGGGTCGCCCCCGGCCGACCGCCACCGCCCGTACCAGTCCTCCAGCGCCCGCAGCACCCCCCGCAGCAGCGGATCACGGTCCGTGCTCACCGCCCCGGCCAGCGCCAGCGACCCCGCGCGCGGGACGGGAAGCTCCTGAGCCCGCAGCGTGACGTTGATGCCGACACCGATGACCACACCGTCACCGGCCCGCTCCGCCAGGATCCCCCCGGCCTTGCGCTCCTCGCCGCCCACCGTGACGAGCAGGTCGTTGGGCCACTTCAGGGCCGTGTCCACCCCCGCCGCCCGGGCCAGCCCGGTCGCCACCGCGACGCCGGTGAGCAGCGGCAGCCAGCCCCAGCGGGCCACCGGCACCTCCGTGGGCCGCAGCAGCACGGAGAAGAAGAGACCGGAACGGGCCGGTGCCGTCCACTGCCGGTCGAGACGCCCCCGCGCGGCCGTCTGCTCCTCGGCGACGAGTACGGCGCCCTCGTCCGCCTTCCCCTCGGCGGCGAGCGCCACCAGATCGGAGTTGGTGGACCCGGTGCGCTGCACCACGTCCACCTGCCGCCACAGCCCTCCCTCCCGCACCAGCCCCCGGCGCAGTGCCGTGATGTTGAGGGGCGGCCGCTCCAGGTCGGACCAGCGGCTGTGGGAGGGGTCGGAGGCATCTCGGGGTGTCATGCAACCCACACTAGGTGTGGGAAACACCGCACTGCCGATCGGAGGACCCCCTACTACTCTACGGATGAGTAACCGTCCCCCCTTTTGAGCAGGCAGGGAGCCGCATCCCGATGTCCGAGCCGGAAGAGCAGCAGCCTGACATCCACACGACCGCGGGCAAGCTCGCGGATCTCCAGCGCCGTATCCAGGAGGCTACGCACGCCGGTTCGGAACGCGCCGTCGAGAAGCAGCACGCCAAGGGCAAACTGACGGCGCGTGAACGCATCGACCTCCTCCTCGACGAGGGTTCCTTCGTCGAGCTGGACGAGTTCGCCCAGCACCGGTCCACCAACTTCAGCCTGGACAAGAACCGCCCCTACGGTGACGGCGTCGTCACCGGCTACGGCACCGTCGACGGCCGCCCGGTCGCGGTGTTCTCCCAGGACTTCACCGTCTTCGGCGGAGCCCTCGGCGAGGTCTACGGCCAGAAGATCGTCAAGGTCATGGACTTCGCGCTGAAGACCGGCTGCCCGGTCATCGGCATCAACGACTCCGGCGGCGCCCGCATCCAGGAAGGCGTGGCCTCCCTCGGTGCCTACGGCGAGATCTTCCGCCGCAACACCCACGCCTCCGGAGTGATCCCGCAGATCAGCCTGGTCGTCGGCCCCTGCGCGGGCGGCGCGGTCTACTCCCCCGCCATCACCGACTTCACGGTCATGGTCGACCAGACCTCGCACATGTTCATCACCGGCCCCGACGTCATCAAGACCGTCACCGGCGAGGACGTCGGCTTCGAGGAGCTGGGCGGCGCCCGCACCCACAACTCCACCTCCGGCGTCGCGCACCACATGGCCGGCGACGAGAAGGACGCCTTCGAGTACGTCAAGCAGCTGCTGTCGTACCTGCCGTCCAACAACCTCTCCGAGCCCCCCGCCTTCCCCGAGGAGGCGGACCTCACCGCCACCGACGAGGACCGCGAGCTGGACGTGATCGTCCCGGACTCGGCGAACCAGCCCTACGACATGCACACGGTCATCGAGCACGTCCTCGACGACGCCGAGTTCTTCGAGACCCAGCCGCTGTTCGCGCCGAACATCCTCACCGGCTTCGGCCGCGTGGAGGGCCGCCCCGTCGGCGTCGTCGCCAACCAGCCGATGCAGTTCGCCGGCTGCCTGGACATCACCGCGTCCGAGAAGGCCGCCCGCTTCGTGCGCACCTGCGACGCCTTCAACGTGCCCGTCATCACCTTCGTGGACGTCCCCGGCTTCCTGCCCGGCGTGGACCAGGAGCACGACGGCATCATCCGCCGCGGCGCCAAACTGATCTTCGCCTACGCCGAGGCCACCGTCCCGCTGATCACGGTCATCACCCGCAAGGCCTTCGGCGGCGCCTACGACGTCATGGGCTCCAAGCACCTGGGCGCCGACCTCAACCTGGCCTGGCCCACCGCCCAGATCGCCGTCATGGGCGCCCAGGGCGCCGTCAACATCCTGCACCGCCGCACCCTCGCCGAGGCGGAGGCGGGCGGCGAGGACGTCGAGGCGGTGCGGGCCCGGCTGATCCAGGAGTACGAGGACACCCTCCTCAACCCCTACACAGCGGCCGAGCGCGGCTACGTCGACGCGGTGATCATGCCGTCCGACACCCGCCGCCACATCGTCCGCGGCCTGCGTCAGCTGCGTACGAAGCGGGAATCCCTGCCCCCGAAGAAGCACGGCAACATCCCCCTCTAAGGAGCCGCTGTGACGATCAAGGTCGTACGGGGCAACCCGACCCCCGAGGAGCTCGCCGCCGCCCTGGCGGTGGTCCGAGCCCGCGCCGCGACGGCCCAGCCCGAGCCGTCCGGCGCACCGGGCCCGCGGGACTCATGGTCCGACCCGTCCCGGATCGCGGCACACCGGCTGCCCCAGCCGGGTCCGGCGTCCTGGGGCCGGACGTACTGGCCCGGCTGAGGAAAACGCCCCCAGGGGCGCGGGGCTGTGCCCGTCCGCGGCTGCGCCGCGTGGGCACACCGGAAGTGGAACCCCGCGCCCCTTCTTGAGTACGCGTACTCAGGCGCCCCTCCGCCGCTCAGCCGCACGCTGGTGGAATGCTGTGGTCCGATCCTGAGAACGAGCCGCCCGAGGAACTGCGCGACATGCAGGTCATGCTGCGGCGGCTGGGCGTGTTCCTGGCGCTGGCCATGGTGCTCGCGATGATCGTGACCGGTCTCAAGTAGCCCGCCCGGGCTCCGCCGCTACGCTGGCCGCATGACAGACCAGCAGCCGCGCCGCCGACTCGTCCTCGCCTCCCAGTCCCCCGCCCGGCTCGGGCTGCTGCGTCAGGCCGGGCTCGATCCGGAGGTGCTCGTGAGCGGCGTCGACGAGGACGCCGTGACCGCCCCCACCCCCGCCGAGCTGGCCCTCGCCCTCGCCGAGGCCAAGGCCTCCGTGGTGGCCGCGAAGCCCGAGGTGCACGGCGCCCTGGTGATCGGCTGCGACTCGGTGCTCGACCTGGACGGGCAGGCCCTCGGCAAGCCCGCCGACGCAGAGGAGGCCACCGCCCGCTGGAAGGCGATGCGCGGGCGGGCCGGCACGCTGCAGACCGGCCACTGCGTCTGGGACACCGCTGCCAACCGCCACGTCTCGGCCACCGCCTCCACCGTCGTCCGCTTCGGCGAGCCGACCGACGAGGAGATCGCCGCCTACGTCGCCTCGGGCGAGCCGCTGTACGTCGCCGGGGCCTTCACCCTGGACGGCCGCTCGGCGCCGTTCATCGACGGCATCGAGGGCGACCACGGCAACGTGATCGGCATCAGCCTGCCCCTCGTCCGGCGCCTGCTGGCCCAGCTCGGGGTCGGCATCACGGAGCTGTGGGCGCCGGCGGAGGGCTGACCGGGGAGCCGCCGTCGCCCTTGCCGTCCTCGGCCGGCCCGGCGGCCGGTTCCTCCCGGCCGTCGTAGGTCATCAGCAGCAGCACGATGAGGCCGAGCACCAGGAGCATGAACAGGAAGGCGCTCCAGCCCACCAGGCCCCAGGTGAAGGCGCCGAGCAGCCCGTGCACCACGGCCGCGCTGATCAGCAGGACGCGGCCCACACCGGCGGGAGGACGGTCGCGCAGCGCCACGAGCAGGGCGACCAGCCCGCAGAGCGCGAAGTAGAGACCGAAGACAACGCCGCCGATCTTCGAGGACACGGACATGGTGTCCGGGTCGAGGCCGGCCAGGGACATGTCCTGCCGGTCGACGACGATCCCCAGGAACCAGTTCAGCGCGGCGACGCCGAGCGCCTCCGCGAAGAGGACGACCGCCACGATCCACGCCACCGGCCTGCGCACCGTCACCGGTCCCCACCCACTTTCGACCGCTGCCGCACAGGACAGCTGTTACCCCAAGTACGTTCGAGACGACCTGAACGCTACTAACGGGTAAACCTCGGGACAAGGGGTCTGCCGCGAGCAAAGAATCATTGGGCCATTCGTAGGGACTCCACAAAGAAACGGAGTGGCCCGCAGCACGCTCTTACAGAGACCTTGGCCACATGAGAGGGCTAGGGTTTGCCCGAGGAGTCCTGCGTATCGCGGTACTGCAAGGGATTTCGCGGTCGAGCGAGCCTCGAATCACGCTCCGTGTGGGCAAGCTCACCATTGGGGACGGGTCGAAGTGCCGTGTCGGCAGTCCCTAAACTCGGCTTGTTTCAAGGAGGGAGCCTCAATCGTGCGCAAGGTGCTCATCGCCAACCGTGGCGAAATCGCTGTCCGCGTGGCCCGGGCCTGCCGGGACGCCGGGATCGCGAGCGTGGCCGTCTACGCGGACCCGGACCGGGACGCTCTGCATGTCCGCGCCGCTGATGAGGCGTTCGCCCTGGGTGGTGACACCCCCGCCACCAGCTACCTGGACATCGCCAAGGTACTGAAGGCCGCGAGCGAGTCGGGCGCGGACGCCATCCATCCCGGCTACGGCTTCCTCTCGGAGAACGCCGAGTTCGCGCAGGCCGTCCTGGACGCCGGTCTGATCTGGATCGGCCCGCCCCCGCAGGCCATCCGCGACCTGGGTGACAAGGTCGCCGCCCGGCACATCGCCCAGCGCGCCGGCGCCCCGCTGGTCGCCGGCACCCCGGACCCCGTCTCGGGTGCGGAGGAGGTCGTGGCCTTCGCGAAGGAACACGGCCTGCCCATCGCCATCAAGGCGGCCTTCGGCGGCGGCGGACGCGGCCTGAAGGTCGCCCGCACCCTCGAAGAGGTGCCCGAGCTGTACGACTCGGCCGTGCGGGAGGCGGTGGCCGCGTTCGGCCGCGGCGAGTGCTTCGTCGAGCGCTACCTCGACAAGCCCCGCCACGTGGAGACCCAGTGCCTGGCCGACCAGCACGGCAACGTGGTCGTCGTCTCCACCCGTGACTGCTCCCTGCAGCGCCGGCACCAGAAACTGGTGGAGGAGGCCCCCGCCCCCTTCCTGTCCGACGCCCAGATGGAGGAGCTGTATTCGTCCTCCAAGGCGATCCTGAAGGAGGCCGGCTACGTCGGCGCCGGCACCGTCGAGTTCCTCGTCGGCATGGACGGCACGATCTCCTTCCTGGAGGTCAACACCCGCCTGCAGGTGGAGCACCCGGTCACCGAGGAGGTCGCCGGCATCGACCTGGTCCGCGAGATGTTCCGCATCGCCGACGGCGAGGAACTCGGCTACGGCGACCCCGTGCTGCGCGGCCACTCCTTCGAGTTCCGCATCAACGGCGAGGACCCGGGCCGGGGCTTCCTGCCCGCCCCCGGCACCGTCACCACCTTCGCCCCGCCCACCGGCCCCGGCGTCCGCCTCGACGCCGGCGTCGAGTCCGGCAGCGTCATCGGCCCGGCCTGGGACTCCCTGCTGGCCAAGCTGATCGTCACCGGCCGCACCCGCAAGGAAGCCCTGCAGCGCGCCGCCCGCGCGCTGGAGGAGTTCCAGGTCGAAGGCATGGCCACCGCCATCCCCTTCCACCGCGCGGTCGTGCGTGACCCCGCCTTCGCCCCCGAGCTGACCGGCTCCGGCGACCCGTTCACGGTCCACACCCGCTGGATCGAGACCGAGTTCGTCAACGAGATCAAGCCGTTCGCCTCGCCCGCCGACACCGAGGCCGACGAGGACGCGGGCCGCGAGACGGTCGTCGTCGAGGTCGGCGGCAAGCGCCTGGAGGTCTCCCTCCCCTCGTCGCTGGGCATGTCCCTGGCCCGCACCGGCCTGGCGGCCGGCGCCAAGCCCAAGCGCCGCGCGGCCAAGAAGTCCGGCCCCGCGGCCTCCGGCGACACCCTCGCCTCCCCCATGCAGGGGACCATCGTGAAGATCGCGGTGGAGGAGGGCCAGGAAGTCCAGGAAGGCGACCTGATCGTCGTCCTGGAGGCCATGAAGATGGAACAGCCCCTCAACGCCCACAAGTCCGGCACCATCAAGGGCCTGGGCGCCGAAGTCGGCGCATCCATCACCTCCGGCGCCGCGATCTGCGAGATCAAGGACTGACACCCGCACGACAGCGGCACGACCGGGGCGCCCGGCGGACCACCTCACACGGTCCGCCGGGCGCCCCGCCGTTCACGGGGACGCGACGGACCGTGCCTCAGCGCCGGCGCAGATCCGCGACCCGGGCCCGTTCGGTCCCGGCGCCCGGCTCACCGAGTGCCGTGGCCGTCCGCAGCGCCGCCCCCGCGCCGGGGACCTGACGGCGCGGCCCGGGCAGCGGCACGTCCCGGCGCTGCTGACGTGCCGGGACGGTGTCAGCCCCGGCGGCCTGGGGGTTTCCCGCGCCGCTCGCACCCCCCGACGCCCCGGCCACGGCGATGTGCACGCCCTGGTCGGCCAGGGCCTGGAGCTCGGTGGCCGCACGGTCGTCGTGACCGGGCGGCTCGTCGGTCACCAGGCGGGTGATGAGGTCCGTCGGCACGGTCTGGAACATGGTGTCCGTGCCCAGCTTGGAGTGGTCCGCGAGGACGACGACCTCGGCGGCGGCCTGCACCAGCGCGCGGTCGACGGACGCCGACAGCATGTTGGACGTGGACAGGCCCCGCTCCGCCGTCAGACCGCTCCCGGACAGGAAGGCCTTGGACACCCGCAGCCCCTGGAGGGACTGCTCGGCACCGCTGCCGACCAGGGCATAGTTGGACCCCCGCAGGGTGCCGCCGGTCATCACGACCTCGACGCGGTTGGCGTGGGCGAGGGCCTGGGCCACCAGCAGCGAGTTGGTGACGACGGTCAGCCCGGGCACCCGCGCGAGCCGGCGCGCCAGCTCCTGGGTGGTGGTCCCCGCCCCCACCACGATGGCCTCGCCCTCTTCGACGAAACCCGCGGCGAGGTCGGCGATGGCCGTTTTCTCGGCGGTCGCGAGATGGGACTTCTGCGGAAAGCCGGATTCTCGCGTGAACCCGCCCGGCAGTACCGCACCGCCGTGCCGGCGGTCGAGGAGTCCTTCTGCCTCCAGTGCGCGCACGTCCCGCCGTACGGTCACTTCGGAGGTCTGGACGACGCGGGCGAGCTCACGGAGCGACACGGCCCCGTTCGCTCGCACCATTTCGAGGATCAATTGGCGACGTTCTGCAGCGAACACGAAACTGACAGTAACCCCAACGACCGTCTGCTTTCAGCAGTATGCGCCGAATAACAGAAGTTGTTCGCACGGCAGGGACGGGAGTGGTATACGCGCGACTATGCCGCCCGCAAGCCCCACAACTCCCCGTGACCGAGGGGGAGTCGGATCCGGCCGCCGTTGGCTGAGGGGCGCAGTCCCTCTCGGCCGGCCTGATCCGAACGACAGGCCCTAGGGCCTGTCTGCCCTAGCCCTCCCCGTTGGCCTTCCGGGTGTGGAGCTGTCGCGCCACCTCGGCGATCGACCCCGACAGGGAGGGGTACACGGTGAAGGCGTTCGCGATCTGTTCGACGGTCAGGTTGTTGTCGACCGCGATCGAGATGGGATGGATGAGTTCGGAGGCACGCGGCGCCACGACCACGCCGCCTACGACGATCTCGGTGCCGGGCCGGCAGAAGATCTTGACGAAGCCGTCCCGGATGCCCTGCATCTTGGCGCGCGGGTTGCGCAGCAGCGGCAGCTTCACCACACGGGCGTCGATCTTGCCGGAGTCGACGTCGGACTGCGAGTACCCGACCGTGGCGATCTCGGGGTCGGTGAAGACGTTGGCGGAGACGGTCTTGAGGTTCAGCGGGGTGACCGCGTCGCCGAGGAAGTGGTACATGGCGATGCGTCCCTGCATCGCCGCCACCGAGGCGAGGGCGAACACGCCGGTGACGTCACCGGCGGCGTACACGCCCGGAGCCGAGGTCCGCGAGACCCGGTCGGTGCGGATGTGCCCGGAGTCCTTGAGCTTGACCCCGGCCTCCTCCAGGCCCATGCCCTCGGTGTTGGGGATGGCGCCGACGGCCATCAGGCAGTGCGACCCGGTGATGACACGCCCGTCGGCCAGCGTCACCTCGACCCGGTCGCCCACCCGCTTGGCGGACTGGGCCCGCGACCGCGCCATGACGTTCATGCCGCGCCGCCGGAACACGTCCTCCAGGACGGCGGCGGCGTCCGGGTCCTCGCCGGGCAGCACCCGGTCCCGCGAGGACACGAGCGTCACCTTGGACCCCAGCGCCTGGTAGGCACCGGCGAACTCGGCACCGGTCACACCGGAGCCGACGACGATGAGCTCTTCCGGCAGTTCCTCCAGGTCGTAGACCTGGGTCCAGTTCAGGATGCGCTCACCGTCGGGCCGCGCGTCGGGCAGCTCACGCGGGTGCCCGCCGGTCGCGATCAGCACCGCGTCCGCGGTCAGCGTCTCCTCGGTCCCGTCGGCGGCACGGACCACGACCTTGCGCGACCCGTCGAGGGCCTGCATGCCCTCCAGCCGCCCGCGCCCGCGCATCACCCGCGCACCGGCGCGGGTCACGGAGGCGGTGATGTCGTGGGACTGCGCCAGCGCGAGCCGCTTCACGCGCCGGTTGACCTTGCCCAGATCGACCCCCACCACCCGGGCGGCCTGCTCCATCGGCGGGGTGTCGTCGGCGACGATGATCCCCAGCTCCTCGTACGACGAGTCGAAGGTGGTCATCACCTCGGCCGTGGCGATCAGAGTCTTGGACGGCACGCAGTCGGTCAGCACCGACGCCCCGCCCAGGCCGTCGCAGTCGACGACGGTCACCTCCGCGCCGAGCTGCGCGGCCACCAGGGCCGCTTCGTATCCGCCGGGTCCGCCACCGATGATCACGATCCGAGTCACGTACTCCATTGTCCCGCACCGCTCGAAGTGGGACCGCCCGGGGGCACGTCTGTTGCAAGAGCGACGCCCGGGACGCCTGCCGTACGCTCTCCCCATGTCGCTCTACGCCGCATACGCCGGCAACCTCGACGCGCGGTTGATGACCCGCCGCGCCCCGCACTCGCCGCTGCGCGCCACCGGCTGGCTGAACGGGTGGCGGCTGACGTTCGGGGGCGAGCACATGGGCTGGGAGGGCGCGCTCGCGACCCTGGTGGAGGACCCGGTCTCCCAGGTCTTCGTGGCCCTCTACGACGTCGCCCCGATGGACGAGGACTCGCTCGACCGCTGGGAGGGCGTGGGCATGGACATATACCGCCGGATGCGCGTCCGCGTCCACACCCTGGACGGCGAGGAGGGCGCCTGGACATACGTCCTGAACGCCTACGAGGGCGGCCTGCCCTCGGCCCGCTACCTGGGCGAGGTGGCCGACGCGGCGGAATCGGCGGGCGCGCCCCACGACTACGTCATGGAACTCCGCAAGCGCCCCTGCTGAGCGGCGCCCTCGTCAGAAACAACAAAACAACAATCGCAATCCCGTGAGCTCCGTCATCTACGCGCGTAGGCGTAAACCGGCTACCCTCATCGGCGTGAACGCATCTCTTCTTCCGGACGACATCCAGGGCGACCCCTACGCCGCCGCCGACGCCGCCGCGGCCCGCCTGCGCGAACTCACCGGCGCCGAGACCCACGACGTAGCCCTCGTGATGGGCTCCGGCTGGGCACCGGCCGTGGACGCCCTGGGCGACCCCGAGGCCGATCTCCAGGTCACCGACCTGCCGGGCTTCCCCAAGCCCGCAGTGGAGGGTCACGGCGGCAAGGTCCGCTCGTACTCCATCGGCGACAAGCGCGCGCTGGTCTTCCTGGGCCGCACCCACTACTACGAGGGTCACGGCGTCGCCGCCGTCTCCCACGGCGTCCGCACGGCCGTCGCCGCCGGCGCCAAGACGATCATCCTGACCAACGGCTGCGGCGGCCTGCGCGAGGGCATGCGCCCGGGCCAGCCGGTCCTGATCAGCGACCACATCAACCTCACCGCCACCTCCCCCATCGTCGGCGCGAACTTCGTCGACCTCACCGACCTGTACTCCCCGCGCCTGCGCGCGCTGTGCAAGGAGGTCGACCCCACGCTGGAGGAGGGCGTCTACGCCCAGTTCCCCGGCCCGCACTACGAGACGCCGGCGGAGATCCGCATGGCGCGCGTCATCGGGGCCGACCTGGTGGGCATGTCGACGGTCCTCGAGGCGATCGCCGCCCGCGAGGCCGGCGCGGAGGTGCTGGGCATCTCGCTGGTGACCAACCTGGCGGCGGGCATGACGGGCGAGCCCCTCAACCACGAGGAGGTCCTCCAGGCGGGCCGCGACTCCGCGACGCGGATGGGTGCGCTGCTGACGCAGGTGCTGGGCCGGCTGTAGCCGGACGCGCGGGTGGGTCAGGTGACCCGGAGTTCCCGCGCACCCGGCGCGGCTGCGGGCCGGGGTGGGTCGCGCAGCCCGGCGCTGCCGGGGTGCCTCTCCCACTCGGCTTCTCCCCCACGCTCGGCTCCGCTCGCGGGGTGGGGGGGACCCCATGAGCGGGGGGAACCCCACCGCCCACCCGTGCCGCCCCCGGGGGTACCTCCCAGGCCGTTCAGGCACTGGGGAGGCACGACTGCCCGCAGCGGAGCGGAGGGCGACGTGGCGACGGCCGGCAGACGCGTACGGCGGGAAGGGGACGTGCCGGGGGGTGTCCGCCCGCAGCGGTTGGCGCGTCGACGCCCCGCCTGCTGGGAAGGGACCGATTCCGCGCCGTTCCGAGGACGGACACCCCCCGGCACGGCCCCCCCCCCCCCCCCCCCCCAAGCGCGGCCCCCCCCCCCCCCCCACCCCCCCCCGCCCCCCCCCGCCCCCCCGACGCCCCCCCCCGACCCCCCCC
>NZ_JBIWKU010000003.1:511712-803583 GCF_044765825.1 Streptomyces flaveolus
GGGGCGGGGCGCGCGGCGCGGGCCCCGCCCCCCGCCCCCCGCGCCCCGGCCGCCCCCCCCCCCCCCCCCCCCCCCCCCCCCCCCCCCCCCCCCCCCCCCCCGACCCACCCACCACCGAAGGCGCTGCCCGCACCCCCACCGAACCCCCACAGGCCGCCGCAGGCATGACGTACGACCGACCCAGACCCACCGACCACACGAGAGGCTGACCGACGTGCACGACGACCTGCTCGCACGGGCCAGGGCATGGCTGGCCGAGGACCCCGACGCGGACACCCGCGCGGAGCTCGCCAAGCTCATCGAGACCGAGGACCACGCCGAGCTCACCGCACGCTTCGCCGGCACCCTCCAGTTCGGCACCGCGGGCCTGCGCGGCGAACTGGGCGCCGGCCCGATGCGCATGAACCGCTCCGTCGTCATCCGGGCCGCCGCCGGCCTCGCCGCGTACCTCAAGAAGCAGGGGACCCCCCACGGGGACGACACTGCCGGCCTCGTCGTCATCGGCTACGACGCCCGCCACAAGTCCGCGGACTTCGCCCGCGACACCGCCGCGGTCATGACCGGCGCCGGACTGAAGGCCGCCGTCCTCCCCCGCCCCCTCCCCACCCCCGTCCTGGCGTTCGCCATCCGGCACCTCGGCGCGGTCGCCGGAGTCGAGGTCACCGCCAGCCACAACCCGCCCCGCGACAACGGCTACAAGGTCTACCTCGGCGACGGCTCCCAGATCGTGCCCCCCGCCGACGCCGACATCGCCGCGGAGATCGACGCCGTACGCTCCCTGAACGACGTCCCGCGCCCCGCCACCGGCTGGCAGACCCTGGACGACGACGTCCTGGACGCCTACCTCGCCCGCACGGACGCCGTCCTCGCCCCCGACTCCCCCCGCACCGCCCGCACCGTCTACACGGCGATGCACGGCGTCGGCAAGGACACCCTCCTCGCCGCCTTCGCCCGCGCCGGCTTCCCGGAGCCCGCCCTCGTCGCCGAGCAGGCCGAGCCCGACCCGGACTTCCCCACCGTCGCCTTCCCCAACCCGGAAGAGCCCGGGGCGATGGACCTGGCCTTCGCGAAGGCCCGCGAGACCGCCCCCGACCTGGTCATCGCCAACGACCCGGACGCCGACCGCTGCGCCGTCGCGGTCCACGACGGCACCGACTGGCGCATGCTCCGCGGCGACGAGGTCGGCGCGCTCCTCGCCGCCCACCTGGTCACCCGCGGAGCGCACGGCACGTTCGCCGAGTCGATCGTCTCCTCCTCCCTCCTCGGCCGCATCGCCGAGAAGGCCGGCCTGCCCTACGAGGAGACCCTCACCGGCTTCAAGTGGATCGCCCGCGTGGAGAACATCCGCTACGGCTACGAGGAGGCCCTCGGCTACTGCGTCGACCCGGAGGGCGTCCGCGACAAGGACGGCATCACCGCGGCGCTGCTGATCACGGAGCTGGCCTCCGTCCTCAAGGCGGAGAATCGCACCCTCCTCGACCTCCTCGACGACCTCGCCGTCGAGCACGGCCTGCACGCCACCGACCAGCTCTCGGTCCGCGTCGAGGACCTCTCCCTGATCGCCGCCGCGATGCACCGCCTGCGCGAGCAGCCCCCCACCCGGCTCGCCGGTCTGCCGGTCACGAAGGCCGAGGACCTCACCCGGGGCACGGACACGCTCCCGCCCACGGACGGCCTGCGCTACACGCTCGACGGTGCCCGGGTGATCGTCCGCCCGAGCGGCACGGAGCCCAAGCTGAAGTGCTACCTGGAGGTCGTCGTCCCGGTCGCCGCGCACGCCGGCCTCCCCGAGGCCCGCACGAAGGCGACGGAGCTGTTGACGGCACTGAAGCGGGACCTCTCGGCAGCGGCGGGCATCTGACGGAGGCCGCCCAGGCCCCACGGAGGCCCGACTCCGGCACCGCACAGGCCCCGACGATGGGGTGCCCCCGCCCGGCGGCACCCCATCGGGTGATTTCACACCCGCACCCCCGCAGCGCGGCACCCGCCCCCGCGTCCGGCGGCTGCTGCGCGCCGCGCACCGCACCGCGCGCCACGCCGCCCCGGCCCTCGGCGCCTGTCTCGCCGTACGCGGCACGGGCCTGCTGCTGCTCGCCGTCTGGGCCCACCGCCGGCACCAGGACCTTTGGGTGGTCCTGGCCGCGCAGTGGGACTCCGACCGGTATCTCGGCGGCGCCGACCACGGCTACGCCCGCGAGCTCGGCACCGCCCTGAACGCCAACGACCTGGCCTTCTTCCCGCTCCATCCGGTGCTGGTGAAGGCCGTCGCCGTCCTCACCCCGGGCACCCGCGCCTCCACGGGCCTCGGCCTCGCGGTCGTCGCCTCGCTGGTCGCCGCCCGGGGGATCTTCGCGGTGGGCGACCGTCTGTACGGCCGGCGCGTCGGCGTACTGCTCACCACGCTGTGGGCCGCGTTCCCGGTCGGCGCGGTGCAGTGGATGGGGTACACGGAGTCCCTGTTCACGGCGTGCGCGGCCTGGTCGCTGTTCGAAACGGACCGCGACGCCCGGTCTCCGGGCCGCCGGTCTCCGGGCCGCGTCACCCCACGGCCAGCAGCACCGCCAGCAGCACGGCCCCGGCCACCGCCGGTGCGACGATCTCGTAGGCCCAGCGGACGGTGACCTCGCCCTGCGCGGTGTCGGTCCTCTCCGAGGCCCGCTGCTCATGCGCTGCCAGCAGTGCGCGCAACTCGTCCATGGCCCGGTCGCCCTCCGCCCGCACGGGCCCGTCCTCGATGGCCCCGGGCCGGGCGCCGCCGGTCATCCCCCCGAGGCCGCCGCGTCCGCGGGTGTCCCCGGCGAGGCGCCGGTCCTCCCGCTGCGCCGCCTTCTTGCGGGCCCGCAGCGAGACGGGGATGGCCCACAGCTGGTACTTGGTGCCGGACTTGTCGAAGACCTCGTTGGAGTAACCGGCCCGCAGCGAGGCGACCTGGTCCCAGGGCAGCACGAGGACGCGGAGGGGGTTGCGGACGCGCAGCCGCTCCTCGTTCGCGAAGACGGCGGGCCGCAGGGTGTAGGCGGCGGCGAGCGGCACGAGGAACAGCATCGTGGCGAGCGCCTTCCACGGGGTGCTCCCCTCGCCCGAGACCACCGCGTCGATGCCGAGCCAGGCGACGAGGGCGAGCAGCAGGACGCCGCCGACGATGCCCGCGAGCGAGCGGTAGACCCTGTCCTTGGAGGCGGGTTCCGAGGGCTGGGGCGCGGGTGACTGGGGCTCCGGGGTCGTCATGCTGCCGATTGTGCCCGACGGGCCGGGCGCCCCTCGGCCGCGGTGCCGGTCGGGGGGACGAGCGCCGGGGACTGTACAGCCGCTACGCGCGTAGATATGCTCGTCTGGTGACCATGCCCACCACTGCATCCGCTGCACCCGTTGCATCCGCTGCGTCCGCCCACGGACTCACGGACGTCACCGCGTCCGACAGCACGCTGCGCCGCTTCCTCCACGGGCTGCCCGGCGTCGACGCGGTCGGCCTGGAGGCGCGCGCCGCCTCGCTCGGCACCCGTTCCATCAAGACCACCGCGAAGGCGTACGCGCTCGACCTGGCCATCTCCATGGTCGATCTGACGACGCTGGAAGGCGCGGACACCCCGGGCAAGGTCCGGGCGCTCGGCGCCAAGGCGGTCCGACCCGATCCGACGGACCGGACGAGCCCCGCCACGGCGGCCGTCTGCGTCTATCCCGACATGGTGCCCGTGGCCAAGGAGGCCGTCGCCGGGTCCGGCGTCAAGGTCGCCTCGGTCGCCACGGCGTTCCCGGCGGGCCGCGCCTCGCTGGCCGTCAAGCTGGCCGACGTGCGCGAGGCCGTCGCGGCGGGCGCCGACGAGGTCGACATGGTCATCGACCGCGGGGCCTTCCTCGCGGGGAACTACCTGAAGGTGTACGACGAGATCGTCGCCGTGAAGGAGGCCTGCGGGACGTCCGCCCGTCTGA
Source organism: Streptomyces flaveolus (assembly GCF_044765825.1). Classification (NCBI taxonomy): domain Bacteria; kingdom Bacillati; phylum Actinomycetota; class Actinomycetes; order Kitasatosporales; family Streptomycetaceae; genus Streptomyces; species Streptomyces flaveolus. The sequence goes on from NZ_JBIWKU010000003.1 coordinate 515,643, forward strand.
AGGTCATCTTCGAGACCGGCGAGCTGTCGACGTACGACAACATCCGCCGCGCGAGCTGGCTCGGCATGCTGGCGGGCGCCGACTTCATCAAGACGTCCACCGGCAAGGTCGCCGTCAACGCGACCCCGTCCAACACCCTCCTGATGCTGGAGGCGGTCCGCGACTTCCGCGCGCAGACGGGCGTCCAGGTCGGCGTGAAGCCGGCCGGCGGCATCCGCACCGCGAAGGACGCGATCAAGTTCCTGGTCCTGGTCAACGAGACGGCGGGCGAAGACTGGCTGGACAACCACTGGTTCCGCTTCGGCGCCTCCTCGCTCCTGAACGACCTGCTGATGCAGCGCCAGAAGCTGGCCACCGGCCGCTACTCCGGCCCCGACTACGTGACGGTGGACTGAGACCTCATGACCATGGACAAGCAGACACCTGTTTTCGAGTACGCACCGGCGCCCGAGTCCCGCGCCGTCGTCGACATCGCCCCGTCGTACGGCCTGTTCATCGACGGCGAGTTCACCGAGGCGGCCGACGGCAAGGTCTTCAAGACCGTCTCGCCGTCCACCGAGGAGGTCCTCTCCGAGGTCGCCGAGGCCGGTGAGGCGGACGTCGACCGCGCGGTGAAGGCCGCCCGCAAGGCCTTCGAGAAGTGGTCGGCGCTGCCCGGCTCCGAGCGCGCGAAGTACCTGTTCCGCATCGCCCGGATCATCCAGGAGCGCAGCCGCGAACTGGCCGTCCTGGAGACCCTGGACAACGGCAAGCCGATCAAGGAGACCCGCGACGCGGACCTCCCGCTGGTCGCCGCGCACTTCTTCTACTACGCGGGCTGGGCCGACAAGCTCGGTCACGCCGGCTTCGGCGCGAACCCGCGTCCGCTGGGCGTGGCCGGCCAGGTCATCCCGTGGAACTTCCCGCTCCTGATGCTGGCGTGGAAGATCGCCCCGGCGCTGGCGACCGGCAACACGGTGGTCCTGAAGCCCGCCGAGACGACCCCGCTCTCCGCCCTGTTCTTCGCGGACATCTGCCGCCAGGCCGGGCTGCCCAGGGGCGTCGTCAACATCGTCACCGGCGACGGCCGCGCCGGCGCCGCGCTGATCGCGCACCCCGACGTGAACAAGGTCGCCTTCACCGGCTCCACGGCCGTCGGCAAGGAGATCGCCCGCACGGTCGCGGGCACCCGCAAGAAGCTCACCCTGGAGCTGGGCGGCAAGGGCGCCAACATCGTCTTCGACGACGCCCCGGTCGACCAGGCCGTCGAGGGCATCGTCAACGGCATCTTCTTCAACCAGGGCCAGGTCTGCTGCGCGGGCTCGCGCCTCCTCGTCCAGGAGTCGCTCCACGACGAGCTGCTCGACTCCCTCAAGCGCCGCCTGTCCACGCTGCGCCTGGGCGACCCGCTGGACAAGAACACCGACATCGGCGCGATCAACTCCGCCGAGCAGCTGGCCCGGATCACCGCGCTGGCCGACCAGGGCGAGGCGGAGGGCGCCGAGCGCTGGTCGCCGTCCTGCGAACTGCCCTCGTCCGGCTACTGGTTCGCCCCGACGCTGTTCACCAACGTCACCCAGGCGCACACCGTGGCCCGCGACGAGATCTTCGGCCCGGTGCTGTCGGTGCTCACCTTCCGCACCCCGGACGAGGCCGTGGCCAAGGCCAACAACACCCCGTACGGCCTCTCGGCGGGCATCTGGACGGAGAAGGGCTCGCGCATCCTCGCGGTCGCGAACAAGCTCCGCGCGGGCGTCATCTGGTCCAACACGTTCAACAAGTTCGACCCGACCTCGCCGTTCGGCGGTTACAAGGAGTCGGGCTTCGGCCGCGAGGGCGGCCGCCACGGCCTGGAGGCGTACCTCGATGTCTGACCAGAACCGACTGAGCGTCTTCAAGACCTACAAGCTGTACGTGGGCGGGAAGTTCCCGCGTTCCGAGAGCGGCCGGGTGTACGAGGTGACCGACGCAAAGGGCAAGTGGCTGGCGAACGCCCCGCTCTCCTCCCGCAAGGACGCCCGTGACGCGGTGGTCGCCGCGCGCAAGGCGTTCGGCGGCTGGTCCGGGGCGACGGCGTACAACCGCGGTCAGATCCTCTACCGCATCGCCGAGATGCTGGAGGGCCGCCGTGACCAGTTCGTCGCGGAGGTCGCCGACGCCGAGGGCCTGTCGAAGTCGAAGGCGGCCGCGGTCGTGGACGCGACGATCGACCGCTGGGTCTGGTACGCGGGCTGGACGGACAAGATCGCCCAGGTGGTCGGCGGCGGCAACCCGGTCGCGGGCCCGTTCTTCAACCTCTCCTCCCCGGAGCCGACGGGCGTGGTCACCGTCCTCGCCCCGCAGGAGTCGTCCTTCCTGGGTCTGGTCTCGGTCGTCGCCCCGGTCATCGCCACCGGCAACACGGCGGTCGTGATCGCGAGCGAGAAGTCCCCGCTCCCGGCCCTCTCCCTCGGCGAGGTCCTGGCCACCTCCGACCTCCCCGGCGGCGTGGTCAACGTCCTGTCCGGCCGTACGGCGGAGATCGCCGCGCCGCTGGCCGCCCACCAGGACGTCAACGCGATCGACCTCGCGGGCGCCGACGAGGCGCTGGCGAAGGAGCTGGAGATCGCGGCGGCGGACAACCTCAAGCGCGTTCTTCGTCCACAGCCTGTGGACGACTGGTCGGCGATGCCCGGCACCGACCGCCTGACGGCGTTCCTGGAGACCAAGACGGTCTGGCACCCGACCGGTTCGCTGGGCGCGTCCGGCTCCGCGTACTGAGGCACCCGCGGCACCGAGGCCCGAGCGAGCCGCGCCCTCCCCCCGTCCGGGGAGGGCGCGGCTCTGCGCACGCATGGGGCGGCGGGCGTCAGCGCACCGCTTCGGTCGCCCGCCCCGCCACCGGTACGGCGCCGAGCGACTTGGCCTGGGCCACCGGCCGGGTCAGCGCCGTCGAGGACACCGGCCGGAAGTCGACCACCTGCGTGCCGACGCCGTTGTCGAGGGGGTCGACGCCGGTGCCGGCCAGCGGGTTGGGCCTGAGGCCGGCGACCGGGCCGGTGACGTGGCCGACGCTGCCGGTCAGGGCGCGTGCGCCCGCCTGCGGGTCGACGGGGCCCGACGAGGTGACGCGGGTGTGCGCCGGGCCGGCGGCCGACTCGCCGCCGGCCGCGCAGGCCGTCGCCGCGCCTGTCGCCAGGGCCGCTCCGGCGGTCGCGAGGGCGACCAGGGCACGCTGGGCGTTGGGGATGCGGGGGGAGACGTGTCGGGCCATCGCTGGTGCCACCTCTTGTTGTTGCGGTCTGCCACGGGGTGCTTCGGACTACCGGGACAACACTGCGGAGGGTGATCAGGTCACCGCGCGGCGTGGCCGGAGTGTGACGCACGCTGCAAAGCCGGTCCGCGGGCTCGTACGACGGCCGGCCGATGCCTCACACTGGTGTCCCGTGACCTCCCATCCGCCCATACCGACGCGAGTCGTGCTGCTCTGCGGCCCCTCCGGCTCCGGCAAGTCCCTCCTCGCCGCCCGCTCCGGTCTCCCGGTGCTGCGGCTCGACGACTTCTACAAGGAGGGCTCCGACCCGACGCTGCCGCTGGTGGCGGGGAGTTCCGACATCGACTGGGACCACCCCGGCTCGTGGGACGCGGACGCGGCCGTCGCCGCGATCACGGAGCTGTGCCGGGCGGGCCGTACGCACGTGCCCGTCTACGACATCTCGCTCAGCGCGCGCACCGGCGAGGACGCGGTCGACATCGGACGCACCCCGCTGTTCCTCGCGGAGGGCATCTTCGCCGCCGAGATCGTCTCGCGCTGCCGTGAACTGGGCCTGCTGGCCGACGCGCTGTGTCTGAGCCGGGGGCCGCTGACGACCTTCCGCCGGCGCTTCCTGCGGGATCTGCGGGAGGGCCGCAAGTCCGTGCCGTTCCTGCTGCGCCGCGGCTGGCGGCTGATGCGTCAGGAACGGTCGATCATCTCCCGGCAGACGGCCCTGGGCGCCCACGCCTGCGACCGGGACGAGGCGATGGGCCGCCTGGCCGCCGCGGCGGCGGGCCGGCGCCCCACGGCCCGTACGACGCGTACGGCGGTGTGACGGACGTACGCGGAGGCGCGTAAGCGAAGAGAAGCGGGACTGGACGGACCCCCCGGCCCTCCAGTCCCGCTTCTTTGTGCTCCCCCGTGTTCCCCGTTCCCCCGTGTTCCCCCGTCCCCCGTTGTTCCCCCGTGGTGCTTCCCCGTGAGTAAGAGCCCGGGATTCCCCCCGTGATACACCCGGGCTCCAACTTTTTTTCGGGGTCCCCCCCAGGTCCCCCCAGACCTTCAGGCGACCAGTTCGCCGAAGGCGTCCTCCCGGTCACGGCCGAAGCTGAGGACCTCGTCCTCACGCAGCCGGCGCAGCGAGCGCCAGATGCTGGACTTCACCGTGCCGACACTGATGTCGAGGATGTCCGCGATCTCCGGGTCCGTGCGGCCCTCGTAGTAGCGAAGGACCAGCATGGTGCGCTGGAGTTCGGGGAGCCGGGCCAGCGCCTGCCACAGGACCGTGCGCAGTTCGGTGCCGCGCATGGCGTCCGTGTCGCCGGGCGTCTCCGGCAGTTCCTCGGTCGGGTACTCGTTGAGCTTGCGGCGCCGCCAGGCGCTGATGTGCAGGTTGGTCATGGTGCGGCGGAGGTATCCGCCGACGGCCGCCTTGTCACTGATCCGGTCCCACGCCCGGTAGGTCGAGAACAGCGCGCTCTGCAGCAGGTCCTCGGCCTCGAAGCGGTCGCCGGTCAGGTGGTAGGCGGTGGCATACAGGGAGGCGCGGCGCTCCTGGACGTAGGCGGTGAACTCCGCCTCCGACAGCGAGCTCCGCTCCCCCGGGACCTCCCCGTACGCCGTTCCCCCGTTCGTTCCCCCCTTGGCGGCGTCCACCACCGTCATGTAGGTGGTGTGCTGCCGCCCGGTGCCGCGAGCGCACCCCCGCCCGCTCACGGCACCGGACTTCTCGGAAGACCGGTGAGTGTGCACGTCGTGCAGACGCGTGACCACTGCGCTGGTGCTGGTGCCCTTCAGCGTGTTCATCTCGCGCCCCCCGTCGTGGACTTCCGGTGTTCGGCTTGCTGTGGTGCCTGTGCCGAAAAGCTTGCCGCGGTGACTTCATGGCCGTGTCCGCCGACTGTCACAGACCTGTCACAGGGGTCGGCCACGGTTGCGCCACACATCCTTCACAGGGCCCGTCGGCAGGTGGGGGGCTGATCCGGGCCCGCGGGTCGAACCCCGGCCCCTCCATGGGCCAGAATGAGCCCGTGCCTTCCCTGTTGCTGATCGAGGACGACGACGCCATCCGGACGGCCCTGGAGCTCTCTCTGACGCGCCAGGGTCACCGCGTGGCGACCGCTGCCAGTGGTGAGGACGGTCTGAAGCTGCTGCGCGAGCAGCGGCCGGATCTGATCGTGCTGGACGTGATGCTGCCCGGCATCGACGGTTTCGAGGTGTGCCGGCGCATCCGGCGCACCGACCAGCTGCCGATCATCCTGCTGACCGCGCGCAACGACGACATCGACGTGGTCGTCGGCCTGGAGTCGGGCGCCGACGACTATGTCGTCAAACCCGTACAGGGCCGGGTGCTGGACGCCCGTATCCGGGCCGTGCTGCGCCGCGGCGAGCGGGAGTCGAGCGACTCGGCGAGCTTCGGCAGCCTGGTCATCGACCGCTCCGCGATGACCGTGACCAAGAACGGCGAGGACCTCCAGCTCACGCCGACCGAGCTGCGACTCCTCCTCGAACTGAGCCGGCGTCCGGGGCAGGCCCTGTCGCGCCAGCAGTTGCTGCGCCTGGTGTGGGAGCACGACTACCTGGGCGACTCGCGGCTCGTGGACGCCTGTGTGCAGCGGCTGCGCGCCAAGGTCGAGGACGTTCCGTCGTCGCCGACCCTGATCCGTACCGTGCGGGGCGTCGGCTACCGGCTGGATCCGCCTCAGTGACACAGGAACACCAGGGGGGTTCGCGCGGCTGGGCCGCGACTCGCAAGGGAGTCCGGTCCCGGCTGCGCCTCACCAGCCTGCGCCTTCGGCTGGTCGTCGTCTTCGGACTGGTCGCGCTCACCGCCGCCGTGACGGCGTCGGGCATCGCGTACTGGCTGAACCGCGAGGCGGTGCTCACCCGTACCCAGGACGCCGTGCTGCGCGACTTCGAGCAGGAGATGCAGAACCGGGCGGGCGCGCTGCCCGCGCGCCCCACGCAGGACGAGTTGCAGCACACCGCGGGGCAGATGGCCAGCAGCAGCCAGCGCTTCGGCGTGCTGCTCGTCGCCGAGAACGCCGACGGCGAGGCCGTGTACGGCAGTTCCGGCGGACTCGGTGGCTTCTCGCTGGCCGACGTGCCCGAGTCGCTGCGTACCGCGGTGAACAAGGAGCAGAAGGTCTCCTCGGCCAACAAGTACCCCTACCACCTGTACTGGCAGCGGGTCGTCGAGGACGGCACCCCGTATCTCGTGGCCGGTTCGAAGGTGATCGGCGGCGGGCCGACCGGTTACATGTTCAAGTCGCTGGAGCCCGAGGCCAAGGACCTGAACTCGCTGGCCTGGTCGCTGGGCATCGCGTCCGCCCTCGCGCTGCTCGGCTCCGCGCTGCTCGCCCAGGCCCTGGCGACGACCGTGCTGAAGCCGGTGCACCGGCTCGGGGTCGCGGCGCGACGGCTCGGCGAAGGCAAGCTGGACACCCGGCTGCGCGTGTCCGGCACCGACGAACTGGCCGATCTGTCCCGGACGTTCAACAGCGCGGCGGAGGCGCTGGAGAAGCGGGTCGCGGACATGGCCGACCGGGAGCAGGCCTCGCGGCGCTTCGTGGCGGACATGAGCCATGAGCTGCGTACGCCGCTGACGGCCATCACCGCGGTCACGGAGGTGCTGGAGGACGAGCTGGAGTTCGAGGGCGGCGGCATCGACCCGATGATCGAACCGGCCGTGCGGCTGGTGGTGAGCGAGACGCGGCGGCTGAACGACCTCGTGGAGAACCTGATGGAGGTCACCCGCTTCGACGCGGGCACCGCCCGGCTGGTCCTGGACGACGTCGACGTCGCCGACCAGATCACCGCCTGCATCGACGCCCGCGCCTGGCTGGACGCGGTCGACCTGGACGCCGAGCGCGGCATCCACGCCCGCCTCGACCCGCGCCGCCTGGACGTCATCCTGGCCAACCTCGTCGGCAACGCGCTCAAGCACGGCGGGTCGCCGGTCAGGGTGTCGGTGACGCGGGCGGACGACGAGGTCGTCATCCGGGTGCGGGACCACGGTCCCGGCATCCCCGAGGACGTCCTGCCGCACGTCTTCGACCGCTTCTACAAGGCGAGTGCCTCCCGGCCCCGCTCCGAGGGCAGCGGGCTCGGCCTGTCCATCGCCCTGGAGAACGCCCACATCCACGGCGGTGAGATCACCGCCGAGAACTCCCCGGAGGGCGGTGCGGTGTTCACGCTGCGGCTGCCGCAGGACGCGTCGGTGCCCGCGGAGGAGGACGCCGGTGACGCGGTGGCCGGCGAGGACGGCGGGGACGCGGGTCAGGACCAGGGCAAGGACGCGAAGGGACAGGCCTGATGACCGTACGCCGCCTGCCGGCACTCGCCGTGCTCCCGGTGCTGGCCGTGCTGCTCGCCGGGTGCGGGATCCGCTCCACGGAGGTGCCCACGGACTACGGCCCCGCGCCCTCGCGGATGCGCTGCTCGCTCGCCGAGCCGGACGGGTCGGACGCCACGCCCGGCCTGCCGGTGCGGGTGTTCCTGCTGTGCGGCTCGTCGCTGGTGAGCGTGGACCGGGCGGTACGGGTGCCGGACGGCGCCGCGGACACCGCGCGGCGGGTGCTGGTCGCCCAGGGGCTGCTGGACCAGCTCGCCGCGCAGCCGTCGGCCGCGGAGAAGCAGGCCGGGTACACCACGGACGTGCGCGCCGGCATCACCGTGAAGGGGCCCCGCCACGGCGACCCGGAGGACACCCTCCGGCTCGGCACCGCGCCCGGCGACCTCACGTCCTACGCGCGCGCCCAGGTGGTCTGCACCTTCGCCGACTCGGCCGCGGCCGAGGGCGACGGTTCCGTGATCCTGGCCGGGCCCGACGACCGGGCCCCGCGCCGCTACACCTGCACGGACGAGGTCCGCGCCCGGCCCGGCAGCAACGAGCCGCCGTCGCGGGCGGTCGCCGGCGGGTGACACCGCGCCCGGGGCCCGTGTGGCGCAAGCCTCACCCTTGCGTGGGAGGGGCCGGAACCGACCGAGCCGGGCGCCGCGTCTAGGGGGGCGTGCAGCGTCAAGGGTTCATCGGCGGCAGCGCCGCGCACCGCATCCGTGTGACAGGGGGTGTCCTCCTCGTCGCACACCTCGCGTTCGTCGCCTGGTACACCCTGCGGCCCCTGGACGTGCCCTGGGTGCTGCCGCCCAACGTGCACCCGCTCGCCGGTATCCGCGCCGACCTGGCGCTGGGCTGGCCGGCCGCGGCCCGCTCCCTCGGCGGGGCGCTCGCCCTGCTGGCACCGCTGGGTGTGCTGCTGCCGATGGTGAACGGACGGCTGGCCGTCTCGCCGACGGCGTCCCTGCTGCGCACGACGGCCGCGGGCGCCCTGCTGTCGCTGGGCATCGAGCTGCTGCAGACCGGGGTGCCCGGTCAGGTCGTGGACGTCGATTCGCTGCTGCTGAACACCCTGGGCGTGGCCCTCGCCCACCTCGCCGTCGTCCCCGCGGGCCGGGCGCGGCTGCGCCGCAGGTCCGGTCGGGGTCATCGGGAGGACGTTCCCCAGGAGGAGCCCGCTCAGGGTCGGACCCCGACGATTCCCAGGGTCGGTATCGCACCGTAGAGCGACGCTTTGTTCCGTTCGTCTCCGTAGCGTTGAGGGCAGATGAGAGGCAGTCGACCGGCCGCCTCCGCCACACGCTCACGAAGGAGCCGCGATGTCCCGCCTCGCCCGCCCCACCCACGGCCGCATGATCGGCGGAGTGTGCGCCGCGCTGGCACGGCGCTTCGGCACCTCCCACACCACGATGCGGGTGATCTTCGTGGTCTCCTGCCTGCTGCCCGGCCCGCAGTTCCTGCTCTACCTCGCCCTGTGGATCCTCCTGCCGTCGGAGGAGAAGGCGGCCCGCACCGCCTGGTAGCGCGTACGCCGGCGGGGCGCACCCGGTGAGCGGGTGCGCCCCGTCGGCGCGTCGTGGCGGGTGCGGCTCAGCCGAGCGGCACGCTGTTCAGCGTCACGCCCTTCGTGGGCAGGCCCTTCGCCGGCACTCCGCCGAGCAGACCGGTGACCTGGTCGGCCGGGCCCTTGTCCAGCGTGTTGCTCGCGGCCGGCAGCACGCTCGCGACGTGCTCGGCAGGGAGCGTCCGGGCGATCTGGTTCAGGTTCTGTGCGGAGCCCTGGGCGACCGGGGCGGCGTTGGCGGCGCCGGCGCCGACGGCGGCGAAGGCGGCACCGAGGGCGGCGACGCCGAGGGTCTTGGCAGCAGACTGCTTCATGAAATGCGTCCTCGCAATGGATGACGGGGGATCTGAGCGGTTCTCGACCGTAAACACGTGGCACTGCCCGCCGCAAACATCGAGATGCGGACGGATCGTGAACGCCCGTCCGCATCCCGCTTTTCTCCCGGCGTCGCCCGGCCTCTATTCTTCGGAAGAACCGCTGGTGGAGGCCGTCTGCCGGAACAGCCATTCGGACTTCAGTTCTGCATATCCCGGCTTGATCACGTCATTGATCATGGCCAGTCGTTCATCGAAAGGAATGAACGCCGACTTCATGGCATTGACGGAGAACCACTGCATGTCGTCGAGCGTGTAGTCGAATGCGCCGACAAGGTGCTCGAATTCGCGGCTCATTCCCGTGTGGGACATCAGCCTGTTGTCCGTGTTGACGGTGACGCGGAAGTGCAGCCGGCGCAGCAGGCCGATGGGGTGCTCGGCGTACGAGTCCGCCGCCCCGGTCTGGAGGTTGGAGCTGGGGCACAGCTCCAACGGGATGCGCTTGTCGCGTACGTAGGAGGCGAGCCGGCCGAGCTTGACCGTGCCGTCCCCGTGGACCTGGATGTCGTCGATGATCCGCACCCCGTGTCCGAGGCGGTCGGCGCCGCACCACTGCAGGGCCTGCCAGATGGACGGCAGCCCGAAGGCCTCGCCGGCGTGGATGGTGAAGTGGTTGTTCTCCCGCTTGAGGTACTCGAAGGCGTCGAGGTGCCGGGTGGGCGGGTGGCCGGCCTCGGCACCCGCGATGTCGAAGCCGACGACGCCGAGGTCGCGGTAGCGGTTGGCGAGTTCGGCGATCTCCAGCGAGCGGGCGGCGTGCCGCATGGCGGTGAGCAGGGCGCCGACCCGGATGCGGTGGCCGTTCTCCCGGGCCCGCCGCTCGCCCTCGCGGAAGCCCTCGTTGACGGCCTCGACGACCTCTTCGAGGCTCAGCCCGGCCTCCAGGTGCTGCTCGGGGGCGTAGCGCACCTCGGCGTAGACGACCCCGTCCTCGGCGAGGTCCTCGGCGCACTCGGCGGCGACCCGGACGAGGGCGTCGCGGGTCTGCATGACGCCGACGGTGTGGGAGAAGGTCTCCAGGTATCGCTCCAGGGACCCGGAGTCGGCGGCCTCCCGGAACCAGGCGCCGAGCCGGTCGGGATCGGTCTCGGGGAGATGCTCGTACCCGGCGGCGCGGGCGAGTTCGACGACGGTGCCGGGGCGCAGCCCGCCGTCGAGATGGTCGTGCAGCAGAACCTTCGGCGCCCGGCGGATCTGGTCCGGCGTCGGAGTCCCCCCGGCGGTCTTCGCGCCGGCCTTCGCGGTGTTCTGGCTCGTCATTTCCGCACTCTAGCTCCACGCGCGTAGAACGGCAGGAGTACGGGCGAGCAGGGACAGAAGTACCCGCGAGTAGGGAACTTCCCGACGAATCGGTGTACGGAACCGCCGATATGTAACGGTGACTGCGAGGACAGGTCGCGTCCACCTCGTCTTCTGAGAATGTTCTGTCATGGCACAGCAAGCGACGCCGGTCCGTCAGGCCCGGCTGGGGCGAACGCTCGGTCCGGAGGGGACGGCGGTCAGCGGCGTGGTGCTGCTGCTCCCCGGTGGCGACGAGGTCTCCAGCCGCAGGCCGTCTCCGCTGCTGGCGAGCGCGTCGGTGCGCGCGCTGGGGCGCCGGCTGGCACGCGCGGGCCGTGACGAGGGCCTGGCCACGCATGTCGTGCACTACCGCTACCGGGGCTGGAACGGCGCCGAGGCGCATCTGGCGCGCGACGCCGACTGGGCCGCCGCCGAGGCCGTGCGGCGCTACGGCGACGTCCCGGTCTGCCTCGTCGGCGTCGGCATGGGCGGACGGGCCGCGCTGCGCGCCGGCGGGCACGAAGCCGTCAACTCCGTGCTGGCGATCGCCCCTTGGCTGCCGGACGAGGACGTGGCGGCGGCACCCGAACCGGTGAAGCAGCTCGCCGGGCGCCAGGTGCTGATCGTGCACGGCACGAACGACGAACGCAGCGACCCCGAGCTGTCGTTCCGGCTGGCGTCCCGGGCGAAGAAGGCCAACCGTGACGTGTGCCGGTTCGAAGTGCACTCCGACGGACACGGGTTGCGGCAGTACCGGGACGAAGTCTCCGCGCTGGCCGCGGACTTCGTGATGGGCGCGCTGTTCGGGCAGTCCTTCTCGCGGCCGGTGGAGGACGCGCTGGCCGCGCCACCGCCGCTGGGGCTGCGGATGCCGCTGGCGGTGGGGTTCGGGAAGTCGCTGCGCCGGTAGGGGCGAGGGACCGGGGTCAGTCCGGCAGGAGGTGGCCCCTCCTGGACAGCAGGAACTTCTTGAAGGCCGCCACCGGGGGCGTGTCCGTGCGGCCCGCCAGCCAGGCGACGCCGATCTCACGGGCCGCGCGCGGTGCCGTGACCGTCAGTTCGACCACGCCGGGGCGGGGCACGGTGGGCGGTGGCAGGAGGGCGACGCCGAGGCCCGCGGCGACCAGGCCGCGCAGCGTCTCCGCCTCCTCGCCCTCGAAGGCCACGCGGGGCCGGAAGCCGGCCTCCCCGCAGAGGTCGTCGGTGATGCGGCGCAGTCCGTAGCCGGGCTCCAGGGTCACGAAGTTCTCCTCGGCCGCCTCGGCGAGCCGGATGCGCCGGCGGGCGGCCAGCGGATGGTCGGCGGGGACGACGAGGCGCAGCTTCTGCTCGTCCAGGCGGCGGGCGACCAGGTCGGGGGCGTCCGGGACCGGGGAGGTCAGGCAGAGGTCGAGCTCGCCGGCGCGCAGCCGCTCCAGCATGGCCTCGCCGTAGTTCTGTACGAGGCTGAAGCGGACGCGGGGGTGGTCGGCGCGGAAGGCGTGCAGCAGCCCGGGGACGGTCTCGGCGCCCATGGTGTGCAGGAAGCCGAAGGCGACCTTGCCGGTGGCCGGGTCGACGTCCGCGCGCACCTCCTCGGCGGCGCGCTCGATCTCGGCGAGGGCGCGTTCGACGGAGCCGAGGAAGCTGTGCCCGGCGGGGGTCAGGGCCAGGGTGCGGCCCCGGCGGACGAACAGGTCCACCCCGAGGTCCGCCTCCAGGCGGACGAGGGCGCGGGAGAGGGTGGACTGCGGGACGTTCATCGCCTGCGCGGCCCGGGTGACGTGCTCGGTGCGGGCGACGCCGGCGAAGTGCGCGAGGCGCGGCGCGAGCAGCGTGACGATGTCTTCTGTGTCACCGGACGGTGACAGGCGGGCCCCTGAGCTTTGCTGATGCACCATGGGAACGATTATGACGATTCCATGCATTGGACGGATGAGTCCCGTGGTCCTTACCTTCGCAGCATGACTCCCGCCGATACCGGGGCGTCCACCACCGTGGGCGCCGCGTCTGCCGTCTCCCTCCCCTCCGCCCCCGACGCCTCCGACTCGCGCATGACCCCGGGCGGTCCCGGTTACCGCCGGATGAGTCTCGCTCTCTTCCTGGCGGGCGTCGCGACCTTCGCGCTCCTCTACTCCACCCAGGCCCTGCTGCCGCTGATCTCCGGCGACCTCGGGGTGACGGCGAGCGACGCGAGCTGGACGGTGGCCGCCGCGACGGGGGGCCTCGCGGTGTTCGTGCTGCCGATGAGCGCCCTGTCGGAGCGCTTCGGACGGCGCACGGTCATGACGGCGTCGCTGGCGGTCGCGGTGACCGTCGGGCTGCTGGTGCCCTTCGCCCCGTCGCTGCCGGCGCTGGTCGCGCTGCGCGCGGTGCAGGGCGCTGCGCTCGCCGGGCTGCCGGCCTCGGCGACGGCGTACCTCGCGGAGGAGGTGCGGCCGCGGGCGCTGGTCACCGCGATCGGCCTGTTCGTGGCGGGCAACAGCGTCGGCGGCATGAGCGGCCGGATCATCACCGGCTGGGTCGCGCAGGAGTGGGGCTGGCGGGTCGCCGTCGGGGTGATCGGCCTGGTCGCGGTGGCGTGCGCGGTGGCCTTCCGGCTGCTGCTGCCGGCGCCCCGGCACTTCACGGCGGGCTCGCTGCGCCCGCGGGTCCTGGTCCGCACGGTCCGCGACCACCTCGCCGACCCGCTGCTGCGCCGCCTGTACGCGATCGGCGCGCTGTTCATGACGGTGTTCGGCGGCGTCTACACGGTGATCGGCTACCGCCTGACCGAGGCGCCGTTCTCCCTGCCGCAGGGTGTCATCGGCTCGATCTTCCTGGTGTACCTGGTCGGTACGGTCTCGGCGTCCACGGCGGGCCGGCTGGTGGGCCGGCTCGGGCGCCGCGGGGCGCTGTACCTGGGCGGCGGCACGACGGCGGCGGGCCTGCTGCTGTCCCTCGCGCCCTGGCTGCCGCTGGTCCTGCTGGGGCTGGTGCTGATCACGGCGGGCTTCTTCGCCGGGCACGCGGTGGCCTCGTCGGCGGTCGGCAAGACCGCCACGCACGGCCGCGCCCAGGCGTCGGCGCTGTACCAGTCCGCCTATTACATCGGCTCCAGCGCGGGCAGCACGGTGGGCGCGGTGGCCTTCCACTCCGGTGGCTGGGCCGGGACGGTCGGGGTCGGGCTGCTGGCGGTGCTGGGCGTCGTGGCGATCACGGCCCTCGGGTCGCTGGCGGCGCGCCGCCAGGGCGTGTGCGCCCCGGTGCGAGGTCTGCCCGCCACGCGTTGACGTGCGCCTTTCCTGACTCCGCGGGCCATTGTCAGTCCCCTGCGGTAGCTTCCGAAGTGCGAGGCGCGACAACGCGCACGACGGGACGGCCCAGGGGTGGGTGGGTGGACGATGACCAACGGCACCATGACGCCGGAGCTGGACTCCGCGCTGGAGAAGCACCGGGTCGAGCTGACGGGGTACTGCTACCGGATGCTCGGTTCCTCCTTCGAGGCCGAGGACGCGGTGCAGGACACCCTGGTCCGCGCCTGGCGGAGCTACGACAAGTTCGAGGGCCGCTCCAGTCTCCGCTCCTGGCTGTACCGCATCGCGACCAACGTCTGCCTGGACATGCTGACCGCGGGCAACAAGCGGGCCCGTCCGATGGACCTGACGGACTCGACGCCGCTCGCCCAGGCCGCCCTGTCGCCCCGCCCGGACAGCACCTGGCTGGAGCCGATGCCGGACGCGCGCGTGCTGCCGTCGACGGCCGACCCGGCGGAGGCCGCGGTCGCCAAGGAGTCGGTGCGGCTCGCCTTCATGGCGGCGCTCCAGCAGCTGCCGCCCAAGCAGCGGGCGGTGCTGATCCTGCGCGAGGTGCTGGCGTGGAAGGCGAGCGAGGTCGCCGAGCTGCTGGGCACGACGGTCGCGTCCGTCAACAGCGCCCTCCAGCGGGCCCGGGCGACGCTCGCCGAGCGGGAGGAGCGGGGGGCGGGCGCGGCGGTGTCCGACCCGCTGGACGAGGAGCAGCAGAAGCTTCTGGAGCGCTATGTCGCGGCCTTCGAGGGCTACGACATGACGGCGCTGACGGCGCTGCTGCACGAGGACGCGGTCATGACCATGCCGCCGTTCGACCTGTGGCTGGCCGGTCCGGCGGACATCACCGGTTTCATGGCGACGCTCGGCGCCGCGTGCGCGGGTTCGCGGCTGCTGCCGGTCGAGGCCAACGGACTGCCGGCCTTCGCGCACTACAAGCCCGACCCGGAGGCGGGCGGCTTCGCGCCGTGGGCGGTCCAGGTGCTGGAGATCTCAGACGGCCGCATCACCGGGTTCCACTGCTTCCTGGACACCAAGCGGTGGTTCCCGCTGTTCGACCTGCCGCTCCGCCTCGAAGCGGAGACCGACGAGGTCGAGTAGGGCGCCCAGGGCGGGGTCGGGGTCGCGCAGCCGTATCCGGCCCCCGGCCCGCCGGGCGGTGAGTTCCAGCCGGGCCAGCAGGTCGACGACGGCGAGGCCGGGCGGTCCCAGCCCGCCGACGTCGCAGACGACCACGCCGGCCCGGGTGGTTTCCAGCAGCGCGCGCACCTCGTCGCAGAGCCGGGGCGTCTCCCCTCGGGAGACAGGCCCCGGCAGCACGAGTACGGCGGGTGTCACGGCGTCCACGTGCGGTAGACCGGGCGGACCGGTGGAACTCATCGGTGCGGGCACGTCGAAGATCACGTTGACCTCGGTACGGCCCGCCCCGGAGGGTTGGCATGTGCCCCACATACCTCCGCGTGCCGCGCTGCCCGACGCCCTTCGCCTCCTCGTCCCCGGGGAGGCGTCGCCGTGCAGGGGGTGCTGACCGGCTTCGCGGTGATCGCGGTGGTGATCGGCGTCGGCTATGTGCTGGGGCTGCGCGGGCACCTCGGCGATCAGGGGCGCGAGGTGCTGACCAAGCTCGCCTTCCATGTGGCGTCCCCGGCGCTGCTGTTCACCACGCTCGCGGGGGCCGACCTGTCGGTGGTCTTCTCCGGCCGCCTCCTGGTCACCGCGCTGTCCACGGTCGCGGTGGCCGGGGTCTTCGTCGCGGTGGGTGCCGCCCGGGGCTGGGGCGTGGGCCGCACGACGATCGGCGCGCTGTGCTCCGGCTACGTCAACTCCGGCAACCTCGGCATCCCGATCGCCGTGTACGTGCTGGGCGACGCCTCGCTGGTGGCGCCGGTGCTGCTGTTCCAGCTGGTGCTGGTGACGCCGGTGGCGGTGACGGTCCTGGACCTGTCGGGCAAGAGCGCGAAGGGCTCGTTGTGGCGGAGGCTGCTGACGCCGCTGCGCAATCCGATAGCGCTGGGCTCGCTCGCCGGGGTGGCGGTCGCCGCGAGCGGGCTGCGGGTGCCGGACGCGGTCATGGACCCGGTGACGCTGATCGGCAACATGTCGGTCCCCGCGGTGCTGATGGCCTTCGGCATCGGCCTGTGCGGCTCCACGATGCCGTTGCGGGGCGCGGACCGGCGGCCCGTGCTGCTCGCGGTCGCGCTGAAGACGGTGGGTCAGCCGGCGGTGGCCTGGGCGCTGGCGTCGGGAGTGTTCGGGCTGCGGGGCGCCCAGCTGCTGGACGTGGTGGTGACGTCGGCACTGCCGGCCGCGCAGAACCTGTACACGTACGCGTCGACGTACCGGGTGGGCGAGCGGCTGGCGCGGGACGCGATCCTGGTGTCGACGGTGGTGTCGGTGCCGGTTCTGGTGGGGGTGGCCGCGGTGCTGGGGTGAGTCAGGCCTCGGGGAACTCGCCGGTGTCGAGGGTCAGGCCGAAGGGGGCGGGGAGCGTGAGGGGGTCGCCGAACTTCGCGGCACTCAACACCCGGTAGACGTCACCCTTCGGTTCGCCGTACAGCGTCGCTGTGGGGCCACCGGGGGCCCAGCGGTCTACGAGGAGGTACAGGGGGATTCCCGCGGTGGCGTAGGCAGCAGGCTTGCTGATGCGGTCGTGGCGGGCGTTCGATTTGGAGGTGACCTCGACGACGAGTTCCGCGAGGGCGGCAGGGATGTGGGTGCCGGAATCCCCGTGATCGGGCAACGGCGCGACCACGAGGTCCGGGATGAGCATGCCGAGACGGGAGGGAACGGCGATCGCCAGCGTCTGGAAGATCTCCCAGTCCTCCGGAATCGTCGGATACAAACGACGCTGGATACGCGCAGCGATCACGTTGTGCGGCAGTCCCGGAGCTGGTGACACGGTGATGATCCCCTCGATGATCTCCACCTTGCTGCCCTCGGGCCACTCCATCTCCTCCCAGAACCGGACGAGGTCGTCCCAGTTCTGGTCGGGCTCCTGGCTCACGGTGAGTGCGCTCATGGCGGTTCTCCTATCGGTGCGTCACCGATCCCAGCATGCCGAACGGGACCGGCAGTGGTCTACCGATCCCGTTCACCCGAATGGGGAAATGCCTGGTCAGGCAATACGTTCCAGCACCACCGGCGACGCCGTGAAGCCCGTGCCCGCCGGGGCGATGTCGTACGAGCCCTCCACTGCCGCGAGCGCGTACGCGAACCGGTCGGGGGTGTCCGTGTGGAGGGTCAGGAGGGGCTGGCCCTCGGTGACCGTGTCGCCGGGCTTGGCGTGGAGTTCGACGCCCGCGGCGGCCTGCACCGGGTCCTCCTTGCGGGCGCGGCCCGCGCCGAGGCGCCAGGCGGCGACGCCGATGTCGTAGGCGTCGAGGCGGGTCAGGACGCCCGAGGAGGCGGCCTTCACCACGTGCTGTTCCTTCGACGTGGGCAGGGCCGCGTCCGGGTTGCCGCCCTGGGCCGCGATCATGCGGCGCCAGACGTCCATCGCGGAGCCGTCGGCGAGGGCCTTCGCCGGGTCGGCGTCCTTGATGCCGGCGGCGTCGAGCATCTCGCGGGCCAGGGCGAGGGTCAGCTCGACGACGTCGGACGGGCCGCCGCCGGCCAGGACCTCGACCGACTCGCGGACCTCCAGGGCGTTGCCCGCGGTGAGGCCGAGCGGGGTGGCCATGTCGGTGAGCAGCGCGACCGTCTTCACGCCGTGGTCGGTGCCGAGGCCGACCATCGTGGAGGCCAGCTCGCGGGCGTCCTCGATGGTCTTCATGAAGGCGCCGCTGCCCACCTTCACGTCCAGGACCAGGGAGCCGGTGCCCTCGGCGATCTTCTTCGACATGATGGAGGACGCGATCAGCGGGATCGCCTCGACCGTGCCGGTCACGTCGCGCAGGGCGTACAGCTTCTTGTCGGCGGGCGCCAGACCGTCACCCGCCGCGCAGATCACCGCGCCGACGCCGTCCAGGACGTTCAGCATCTCCTCGTTGGACAGCAGCGCGCGCCAGCCGGGGATCGACTCCAGCTTGTCCAGGGTGCCGCCGGTGTGGCCGAGGCCACGCCCGGACAGCTGCGGGACGGCCGCGCCGCAGGCCGCCACCAGGGGCGCCAGCGGGAGGGTGATCTTGTCGCCGACGCCTCCCGTGGAGTGCTTGTCGGCGGTCGGGCGGGACAGGGACGAGAAGTCCATGCGCTCGCCCGAGGCGATCATCGCGGCCGTCCAGCGGGCGATCTCGCCGCGGTTCATGCCGTTGAGCAGGATCGCCATCGCGAGGGCCGACATCTGCTCGTCGGCCACCTCGCCGCGGGTGTACGCGTCGATGACCCAGTCGATCTGCTCACCGCTGAGTTCGCCGCGGTCCCGCTTGGTGCGGATGACGGAGATGACGTCCATGGCCATGTCTGGCTTTCCTTACTTCGTGAGGTGGTCGGGGCCGAAGGCCTGCGGGAGCATCTGGGCGAGCGTGAGCACCCCGGCGGGCGTCTCCAGCAGCATCTCCGGGCCGCCGAACTCGAACAGCAGCTGACGGCAGCGCCCGCACGGCACCAGGATCTCGCCGTGGCCGTCGACGCAGACGAAGTGCGTCAGCCGGCCGCCGCCGGTCAGCTGGAGCTGGGAGACCAGGCCGCACTCGGCGCACAGGCCGATGCCGTAGCTGGCGTTCTCCACGTTGCAGCCGGTGACGGTGCGGCCGTCGTCGACCAGGGCGGCGGCGCCGACGGCGTACCCGGAGTACGGGGCGTACGCCCGGGACATCGCGTCCCGGGCCGCCGTGCGCAGGGCCTCCCAGTCGACGCCGGTCACTTGCCCTGCCCCTTCCGGTACTGCATGCCGTCCGCCTTCGGCATCCGCAGCCGCTGCGCGGACAGGGCGAGGACGACGAGGGTGACGACGTACGGGGTGGCGGAGACGACCTGGTTCGGGACCTCGTTGGTGCCCGCGTACCAGGCGAAGACCAGCGCGCCGACGACGAAGGTGATCGCGGCCTTGACGTACTTCCTGCGGACCACGAGCCAGATGGCGCCGGCGACCAGCAGCAGCGCGCCGAGCAGCAGCAGGGCGTGCACATTGGCGGAGCCGCCGCGCAGGTTGAGGCTGTCGGTGTAGCCGAACAGACCGGCGCCGATGGCGAGGCCGCCCGGCATCCAGTTGCCGAAGATCATCGCGGCGAGGCCGATGTAGCCGCGGCCGCTGGTCTGGCCCTCCAGGTAGAAGGGGTTGGCCACGATGGAGAGGAAGACACCGCCGAGGCCGGCCAGACCGCCGGAGATGATCACGGCGAGGTACTTGTACTTGTAGACGTTGACGCCGAGCGACTCGGCGGCGATCGGGTTCTCGCCGCAGGAGCGCAGGCGCAGGCCGAACGGGGTGCGCCACAGGATCCACCAGGTGGCGGGGATCAGCGCGACGGCGATCAGGGTCAGCCAGGACACGTCGGTGACCAGGCCGCCGAGCAGGCCGGCGACGTCCGAGATCAGGAACCAGCCCTTGTCGTTGAGGGTCTGGAGGCCGTCGGACAGGCCCGGCACCGTGAAGTGGCCGAGGGAGTCGACCGGCGGGGACTGCTTGGCCGAGCCGCCCTGGTGGCCCTCGAAGGCGAGCGGGGCCAGGTAGCGGGTGGCGCCCAGCGCGAGGATGTTGATGGCCACACCGGAGACGATGTGGTTGACGTTGAAGGTGACGGTGACGATCGCGTGCAGCAGACCGCCGATCGCGCCGCCGACGATGCCGACGAGGACACCGGTCCACGGGCCCCACTGGAAGCCGGCCCAGGCGCCGAACCAGGTGCCGAGGATCATCATGCCCTCGAGGCCGATGTTGACGACGCCCGCGCGCTCGGCCCACAGACCGCCGAGGCCGGCGAGCCCGATGGGCACGGCGAGCTGGAGCGCGGTGGACATCTGGCTGACGTTGGTGATGCCGTCGGCGCCGGTGATCAGGCGGACGATCGAGGTCAGCGCCAGGGCGCCGACGATGACCAGGAGCAGTACGGGCCACGACATGCGGCGGCCGGTCGGCGCCGCGGGCTGCAGCGTGGGCTGGTTGAGGTCGGTCGCGGTGGTCATCGGCCAGCCACCTCCTTCTTGGTGTTGTCGGTGGCGCCGAGGACGTGACCGGCGGCCAGCTCCGCGCCGACGCGGCGCTGCTGGCGGCGCAGGCCCCACTCGCGGACGGCCTCGTAGGAGACGACGACGGAGAGGACGATCAGGCCCTGCATGATGACCGCGATCTCCTTGTCGTAGCCGTGGAAGTCCAGCTCGGGCGAGGCCTTGTCGAGCCAGGCCCACAGCAGGGCGGCGAAGGCGATGCCGACCGGGCTGTTGCGGCCCAGCAGGGCGATGCCGATGCCGAGGAAGCCGATGCCGGTGGGGAAGTTGAGGCTGTAGGTGTGGGTGTCGCCGAGCAGGATCGGCAGGCCCGCGAGTCCGGCGAGACCGCCGGAGATGAGCATCGCGGTGAGCACCATGCGCTTGGGGTCGACACCGCTGGCCGCGGCGGCGGACTCGGAGGCGCCCGAGGCGCGCAGGTCGAAGCCGAAGCGGGTGCGGTTGAGGACGACCCAGTAGCCGATGCCGAGCAGGACGGCGAGGATCACCAGGCCGTAGACCTCGCCGGCCGCGCCCATGTCGATGCCGGGGATCCAGCCGGACTCGTGCATCTCGCCGGTGGTGTTGTTGTTGCCGATCTTGACGCCGAAGACGTCCGGCAGCCAGAGGTAGCCGATGACGGCGGTGGCGATGGCGTTGAGCATGATCGTCGCGACGACCTCGCTGACGCCGCGGGTGATCTTGAGGACGCCGGCGATGCCGGACCAGAAGGCACCGGTGCACACGGCGGTCAGCAGCAGCAGCGGCACCTGGAGGAACGCCGGCAGGTTCGCGTGGGCGCCGACGATCGCGGCCATCATCGCGGCGAGCTGGTACTGGCCGTCGACGCCGATGTTGAACAGGTTCATCCGGAAGCCGATGGCGACCGCGAGGGCCGCGATGTAGTACATCGACGCCTGGTTGACGATCAGGACCTGGATGTCGGAGAACCCGGCCTGCTCGAACATCAGGGCGAACGGTTCGACGGGGTTCTTGCCCGAGGCGATCAGCACGATCGCACTGAGCACGAAGGCCACGGCGAGCGCGATGACCGGGCCGGCCACCGCGAGGAGCACGCGCTCCTTGTCGAACTTCTTCATCAGCGGGCCTCGTCTTCCGGAGACTCGGGAGACTTGCGGATCTCGGGGGTCTCGTCGTGTTCCAGGTGGCCGGAGGCGGCACCGGTCATCGCCGAGCCGAGCTCCTCGGGGGTGATGGTGGCCGGGTCGGCGTCCGCGACCAGCTTGCCGTCGTAGATCACCCGGAGGGTGTCGGACAGACCGATCAGCTCGTCCAGGTCGGCGGAGATCAGCAGCACCGCCAGGCCCTCGCGGCGGGCCTCGCGGATGTGGTCCCAGATCGCGGCCTGTGCGCCGACGTCCACACCGCGGGTGGGGTGGGCGGCGATCAGGAAGCGCGGCTTGTGGCTCATCTCGCGGCCGACGATCAGCTTCTGCTGGTTGCCGCCGGACAGCGAGGCTGCGGTGACGTCGATGCCGGGGGTGCGGACGTCGTACGCCTCGACGATGCGGCGGGTGTCCTCCTGGGAGCCCTTCGGGTCCAGCCAGAAGCCCTTGCTGTTGGGCTTCTCGGTGACGTGGCCGAGGATGCGGTTCTCCCAGAGGGGGGACTCCAGGAGCAGGCCGTGCCGGTGGCGGTCCTCGGGGATGTAGCCGACGCCCTGCTCGCGGCGCTTGCGGGTGGGCAGCGAGGTGATGTCCTGATCGAGGAAGCGGATGGTGCCGGAGTCGGCGTGCCTGAGGCCGATCAGCGCGTCGACCAGCTCCGTCTGACCGTTGCCCTCGACACCGGCTATGCCCAGGACCTCGCCGGCGTGGATGGTGAAGGAGATGTCGTCGAGCAGGGCCTTGCCGCCCGGCGCCACCAGGCGCAGTGTGTCGACGGTGAGGACCGGGCGGTCGGTGACCGTCGACTCCGCCGTCTCCGGCGTCGGCAGTTCGCTGCCGACCATCAGCTCGGCGAGCTGGCGCGGGGAGGTCTCGGACGGGACGGCGGTGCCGACCGTGGTGCCGCGCCGGATGACGGTGATGTCGTCGGCGACGGAGAGGACCTCGCCCAGCTTGTGGGAGATGAAGATGACGGACAGTCCCTCGGCCTTCAGCTCGCGCAGGTTGTCGAAGAGGGCGTCCACCTCCTGTGGCACCAGGACGGCCGTCGGCTCGTCCAGGATCAGCGTGCGGGCGCCGCGGTAGAGGACCTTGAGGATCTCCACGCGCTGGCGGGCGGCGACGCCGAGTTCCTCGACCAGGACGTCGGGGCGCACGCCGAGGCCGTAGCGCTCGGAGATCTCCTTGATCTTGCGGCGGGCCTTGCCGCCGATGCCGTAGAGCTTCTCGCTGCCGAGGACCACGTTCTCGAGGACCGTCAGGTTGTCGGCGAGCATGAAGTGCTGGTGGACCATGCCGATGCCGCGGACGATGGCGTCGGCGGGCGACGAGAAGGAGACCTGCTCGCCGTCGATCGCGATGGTGCCCTCGTCCGGCTTCTGCATGCCGTAGAGGATCTTCATCAGCGTCGACTTGCCGGCGCCGTTCTCGCCCACCAGGGCGTGGACGGTGCCCTTGCGGACGGTGAGGTGGATGTCGTGGTTGGCCACGACACCGGGGAAACGCTTGGTGATCCCGGCGAGTTCGACGGCGGTCACCGATTCGTTGACCGCCGCTCCGGCCGGAGGGCTGCTGGACGCGTTGATGGCGCACTCTCCTGGGGACGGGGGTCGTCTACGCGCGTAGCGCCCCTACGGCATCTGAAGCGGCGGCGGCACATCGACACGACGGGGTACGAGGAGGGCCTGGAGGTGCCCTCCTCGTACCCCGCCGAGCGGCGCAACCCCGCGGTTACACGCTGTTCGAGGTGGTGCTCAGCTCAGTTCAGCTGCTCTTGACCTTGATCTCGCCGCTGACGATCTTCTCCTTGGCCGTCTTGATGGCTGCCTGGAGCTCGGCGTTGTCCGCGAACTTCGGGTTGGAGACCGCCAGGCCGACCTCGCCGGACTTCAGATCGCCCTTGACGATACCGGTCGCGGGCTTGCCGTCCTTGACCGACTTCGCAAGGTTGTACACGGCCTTGGCGACGTCCTTGGTGGCCGAGGTCAGGATGGAATCCTTGTACTTGGCGAGGGCTTCCTGCTTGTACTGGTCGGAGTCGACGCCGATCGCCCAGATCTTGTGGGCGGCGGCGGCCTCGATCACGCCCTGGCCGGACAGGCCGGCGGCGGCGTAGACGACGTCGGCCTTCTTCTCTATCTGGCCCTCGGCGGCGGTCTTGCCCTTGTCGGGGCTGGAGAAGCCGCCCTCCTCCGCCGTCTGCGTCAGGTACTGCGACAGCACCTTGACCTTCGGGTTGGTGTCGGTGACGCCCTGCTCGAAGCCGGCCTGGAACTTGTGGATCAGCGGGACGTCCACACCGCCGACGAAGCCGACCGTGTTGGTCTTGGTGCTCTTGGCGGCGGCGACACCGGCGAGGTAGGAGGCCTCCTCCTCGTTGAAGACCAGGTCCGCCACGTTCTTCGCGTTGATCGTGGCGTCGTCCACGATGCCGAAGGTGGTGTCCGGGTACTTCTCCGCGGCGCTCTTCATGGCGGTGGCGTACGCGTAGCCGACGCCGATGACCGGGTTGTAGCCCTGCTTCGCCAGCGACGCGAGGCGCTGCTCCTTGTCGGCGTCGGTCTCGCCCTCGGTGGGCTCGATGTCGGCCGTCTCGTAGCCGAACTCCTTCTTCGCCTGCTCGAGACCCGAGAAGGCGGCGTCGTTGAAGGACTGGTCGCCCTTGCCGCCGACGTCGTAGGCGATGGCGAGACCCTTGTCCCCCTTCGACTCCGACGACCCGGAGGAGGTCGAGGTACCGCCGCAGGCGGCGAGGGCGAGGGCCAGGGAGGCGGTCGCTGCGCCTGCGACCGTGATCCGGGTAATCCGGCGCATTGTGGAGCTCCTGTCGTACAAGCGCCGTACGGTTCGGCTTCGGCGCTGGCTTCGCCGCAGATTAACGCGCGTAGACCTGCCTGAAAACCCCTTCTGTCCACCTTGTTATCCGCCCGTGAGCAAGGGCCTGCCGTTTGGATCAGGCCGGCTGAGCGCGACGGCGCGTCCCGGCCTGACCGGGCTGGTGTGGTGCGTGCGGCTGCGAGGCGGAGGAGGGCGCCGGGGCGGAGCCCTGGCAACCGACGACAACGCGGCAGACACGCGTGCCACACCCGCGACGCCGGCGTGATCCGAACGGCAGGCCCTCGGTGACGCGGAGAGGCGTCCGGGGCTTGCCGCGCGCAGACGCCGGCGGAGGGTGACGTGACGAGCCTGGGGCAGGCCGGTGGGAACGCCGAAGCGGGCGGGTGCCGGGGGCGCCCGCCCGCTTCGTGAGGTTCCGTACGGCCCGCTACTCGGTCTTGACCTTGATCGAACCGCTGACGATGCCTTCCTTGGCCTTGGCCACGGCGTCCTTGGCGCCCGGGACCTCGGCGAACTTCGGGTTGCTGTCGGACAGGCCCACGCCGTCGGACTTCAGGTCGAAGGTCTGGGTGCCGGTCAACGGCTTGCCGTCCTTCACCGACTTGGCCAGGGCGAACACCGCGCCGTTGATGTCCTTGAGGGCGGAGGTGAGGATGTAGTCCTTGTACGCGGCGAGGGCTTCCTGCTTGTACTGGTCGGAGTCGACGCCGATCGCCCAGACCTTCGCCTTCGCGGCGGCCTCGATCACGCCCTGGCCGGACAGACCGGCCGCCTGGTAGACGACGTCGGCCTTCTTCTCGATCTGGCCCTCGGCGGCGGCCCGGCCCTTGTCGGGGCTGGAGAAGCCGCCCTCCTCCGCGGTCTGCGTCAGGTACTGCGACAGCACCTTGACCTTCGGGTTGGTGTCGGTGACGCCCTGCTTGTAGCCCGCCTCGAACTTGTGGATCAGCGGGACGTCCACACCGCCCACGAAGCCGACCGTGTTGGTCTTGGTGGCCTTGGCCGCGGCGACGCCGGCGAGGTAGGAGGCCTCGTTCTCGGCGAAGACGAGGGACGCCACGTTCTTGCCCTCGACCACGGAGTCCACGATGCCGAAGGTGGTGTCGGGGTACTTCTCGGCGACGGCCTTCATCGCCGGGCCGTAGGCGAAACCGACGCCGATGACCGGGTTGTAGCCCTGCTTGGCCAGCGAGGCCAGGCGCTGCTCCTTGTCCGCGTCCGTCTCGCCCTCGGTGGGCTCGATGTCGGCGGTCTTGTACCCGAACTCCTTCTGGGCCCTCTGCAGACCGGCGTACGCGGCGTCGTTGAAGGACTGGTCGCCCTTGCCGCCGATGTCGTACGCGATGGCGAGGCCCTTGGCGTCCTTGTTGCCGTCGTCGCCGCTGTCGCTCTCGCTGCTGGTGCCTCCGCAGGCCGTGGCGGCGAGTGCGAGCGACGCGACCCCCACCGCGACGCGGGTCAGTCTCGATATCCGACGCATCTGAAGCTCCCCATTCTCCAAAGCCCCGCAGCGGGCGCTCGGTTCGGCGCACATTAACGCGCGTAGAAACTCCTGGGAACGGGGTTCCGCGGTGCCGTTACCCATTCGTGCCGCTGGCCGGTTACGGCCCGGTGAACCACCGGGCCGAACGCGGCCGAACGGTACCGAAGCGGGCTACTGCACGGCGTCGATGAGGGTGGCCGCGGTGAACATCTCCACGCCGACGGTGATGGCGTGCTCGTCCACGTCGAAGTCCCCCTGGTGCAGGTCGCGCACCGTGCGCTCGCCCGGCGGACGGACGCCGAGCCGGGCCATCGCGCCGGGCACGTGCTCCAGGTACCAGGAGAAGTCCTCGCCGCCGAGGCTCTGCTCGGTGGTCTCGACGGAGTCCGTGCCGCGCCGGGCGGCCATGGCGGCCTGGAGCAGCTCGGTGCTCGTCACCTCGTTGACGACGGGGGGCACGCCCCGGACGTAGGTGATCTCGGACTTGGCCCGGTGCAGGTTGGCGACCTCGTCGATGGCGCCGACCACGAGGTCGGGCGCCTGCCGCCAGGCGTCGAGGTCGAGGCAGCGCACGGTGCCCGCGAGCTCGGCGTGCTGCGGGATGACGTTCGGGGCGTGGCCGCAGTCGATCCGGCCCCAGGTCATGGCGAGGCCGCTGCGGCTGTCCACCCGCCGGGCGACGATCGCGGGCACGTCGACGACGACCCGCGCGGCGGCGGTGACCAGGTCGGTCGTCAGGTGCGGCCGGGCGGTGTGCCCGCCGGGTCCGTTCAGGGAGATCTCCAGCCGGTCGCAGGCGGAGGTGATGGGGCCCACCCGCAGCCCGACCTTCCCGGCGTCCACCCGGGGATCGCAGTGCACGGCGAGGATGCGGCGCACCCCGTCGAGCGCGCCGCCCTCGATGGCGTCGGCGGCGCCGCCGGGCAGCACCTCTTCCGCGGGCTGGAAGATCAGCCGCACGGGCCGGGGCAGCAGGCCCTGCTCGTGCAGGGCGGCGAGCACGAGGCCGGTCCCGAGGACGACGGTGGTGTGCACGTCGTGCCCGCACGCGTGGGCGCGGTCCGGGACGATCGAGCGATACGCGCACTCGCTCTTGGTGTCCGGGATGGGCAGCGCGTCGATGTCGGCCCGCAGCGCGAGCATGCGCGGCCCGCCGGCCCACTGTCCCGAGTCGGTGCCGATGTCGCAGACGAGTCCCGTGCCGATGGGGAGCACCCGCGGCTTGAGGCCGGCCCGCTCGAGCCGCTCCTTGATCGCGGCGGTGGTGCGGAACTCCTGATTGCCCAGCTCGGGGTGCATGTGCAGGTCGCGGCGGAAGGCCACGAGCTCAGCGCGCAGCGCCTCGGGCAGGGTGCCGGGAAGCAGCGCTTCCCCTGACGGATCGGCCTCGGACTCTCGGGACATCAATTGCTTCACCCTCTGAAGGGTAGGACGCCGAGGCGGTCAACTGTCCTGCGATCAACAAAAGTTCAGCCCGTTAGGGGAAGAAAAGTTGGCCGTACGGCGCATGGGTGCCGACGGAGGTGGGTAAACTCACCCGCTTTTGGCCGTCGTACCCGTCTCCGCTTTCCTTGCTCCCTCCACGCATACCACGGTACGGGTGTGCCACGCCGGGCTGTCCATGTGGTGGCCCGGCCGGGTGTCCGCTAACCGGCCCCCGCCACCGCCGACAGCCGGTGTGCGTCCCGGGCCGAGCCCGTGACGCCCGACAGGAAGCCGGTCGCCCGGGGGGAGGCGGAGCGGGTGAGCCAGGCGGGGTCGATGTCGCAGACGGCGACGCGGACCTCGGTGCCGGCGAGCGCGAGCGGGAGGGTGTGGACGACCGTGGACGGAAAACTGAGGACGGTACGGCCGATCGGGCCACGCCGGGCTATCAGTTCCAGGGGGAGGTCGGGGCGGACGATCTCCAGGCCCGTCTCCACGGCCAGGCGGTGGAGCTTCTCGGTGCTCTCGCGCCGGTGCGCGAAGTAGCGGGCCGCTCCGTGGGTCTTCGCCAGGGAGCGGACGGCGTCCAGGTAGCGGTCGGCGTCCACGACGCCCGTCTCCACCAGCGAGGTGCCGACCATGTCGGCGCCCTTGGTGATGCGGGGCGGGCCGAAGCGGGCGCGGGTCCAGGCGAAGGCGTTGGCGGTGACGGTGACGCCGTCCGGGACCTCCTCCACCGGCATGGCGGAGAAGACCTCCACGGCGCGGCCCCCGGCCGGGGTCAGGCGGCGCCGGGCGGACCGCGACACCGGGGCGAACAGCAGGTCGCGGGGGCCGGGGCGGCTGCCCTTGCGGTGCCAGCGGACCAGGCGTTCGCCGCGGGCGAGCTGGGTGACGAACTCCATGGTGGCCGTGCCGTCGTCGACGACGACCAGGTCGCGGGCCCGGGTGATGGTCAGGAGCAGTTGGACGTAGCGGGAGAAGGGGTCGCCCATGACGACCCGCTCCGCGCGGCGCAGGGGGGTCGTCAGGCTCCCCACCGTGCGGAAGGGCGCCGTGGCGCCGCCCCGCGCCTCCTCCCAGCGCACCTCGTGGCCCTCGCGGCGGGCCAGTTCCGCCATGCGGCGCAGCTGGCCGCGGGTCATCGGGTCCACCGGGGACAGGACGACGAGGGTGAGCTCCGCGCCGGGCGCACGGGTGTGCGCCCACTCCAGCACGTTCAGCAGTTGCACCGGGCTCTCGACGAAGGCGAGAGTGCGGGGGCCGGCGTTCCCGGCGCGGGGGCTCATCGGCGTGCGACCGTCCCGTCGTAGGGCGTGGTGGGGGTGGGAGTGGGTCAGACCGTGACCGGCTCGCCGGCCGCCGTGGCGATCTCCGCCTCGGCGACGACGCCGGTGACGCGGCGCAGCTTCTTCATGGGGGCGAGCTCGGAGTCGTAGACCTTCTTGACGCCGTCGCCGAGGGAGGCCTCGATGGTGCGGATGTCGCGGACGAGGCGGGTCAGGCCCTGCGGCTCGACCGAGGCGGCCTGGTCGGAGCCCCACATGGCGCGGTCGAGGGTGATGTGGCGCTCGACGAAGGTGGCGCCGAGGGCGACCGCGGCGAGGGTGGTCTGCAGGCCCGTCTCGTGGCCGGAGTAGCCGATCGGGACGTTCGGGTACTCCTGCTGGAGGGTGTTGATCACGCGGAGGTTCAGCTCCTCGGCCTTCGCCGGGTAGGTGGACGTCGCGTGGCAGAGCAGGATGTTGTCGCTGCCCAGGACCTCGACCGCGTGGCGGATCTGCTTGGGGGTGGACATGCCCGTGGAGAGGATGACCGTGCGGCCCGTGGAGCGCAGGGCGCGCAGCAGCTCGTCGTCGGTCAGGGAGGCGGAGGCGACCTTGTGGGCGGGGACGTCGAACTTCTCCAGGAAGGCGACGGCCTCGGTGTCCCACGGGGAGGCGAACCAGTCGATGTTCTTGCTCTTGCAGTAGTCGTCGATCCGGCGGTACTCGTCCTCGCCGAACTCGACGCGGTGGCGGTAGTCGATGTACGTCATCCGGCCCCAGGGGGTGTCGCGCTCGATGTCCCACTGGTCGCGCGGGGTGCAGATCTCGGGGGTGCGCTTCTGGAACTTGACGGCGTCGCAGCCGGCCTCGGCGGCGGCGTCGATCAGCTTGAAGGCGTTCTCGATGTCGCCGTTGTGGTTGATGCCGATCTCGCCGGTGATGTAGACGGGGCGGCCGGGGCCGGCCTCGCGGGTACCGAAGGTGCGGATGCGGGAGTTGATGCTCATGACCGGGGGTTTCCTTACGTGGACTGGGTGAGCGGAGTGGGGGTCGCGGAAGGGTCGAGGGAAGGGCCGAGGAGCCAGCCGGCGATCTCGCGGATCGCGCCTTCTCCGCCGGGGACGGTGGTGACGGCGCGGGCGGCGCCGCGCACGACGTCGTGGGCGCCGGCGACGGCCACGGGCCAGCCGACGAGGGCGAAGCAGGGCAGGTCGTTGACGTCGTTGCCGACGTAGAGCACGCGCTCGGGCGCGATGCCCTGGTCCTCGCACCACTGCTTGAGCGCGAGGTCCTTGCGGTCGATGCCGTGCAGCACGGGCAGCTTGAGCTTGCGGGCGCGGGCGGCGACGACCGGGTTCACCTCCGTGGACAGGATCAGCATCGTCAGGCCGCTGCGGCGCAGGGCGGCGATGCCGAGTCCGTCGCCGCGGTGCACGGAGACGAACTCCCGTCCGTCGGAGTCGATCAGCACCCGGTCGTCGGTCTGGGTGCCGTCGAAGTCGAGGACGACCGCGTCGATGTCCTCGGCGGTCGGGAGGGCGCCGGGCCGGGCGCCGTCGAAGAGGGGCGCGAGCGCGCGGGCGCGGGCCAGGTCGTGCGGGTCGTCGATCTCCAGGACGCGGGCCGGGTCGGTGCGGACCAGTTCGGTGCGGCCGAAGAAGCGGTGACCGTGCTCGCGGAAGCCCGCCGCGTCCATGGCGTAGGCGGCGCCGGTCTCCAGCAGGTCCTGGGGGCGGTCCTGGCGGCGGGGGCGGTAGGACTTGTCGTGGTTGACGCCGTGGCCGCCGGCGTCCTCGCCGGTGCCGTCCCGCCAGACGAAGCCGTGGAAGGGGGCGACGGTCACCGCGGTGTCGGCGCCGTCCTCGGCGACCGCGGCGGCCACCGCGTCGACGTCCTCGCGGACGAGGAAGGGGCTGGTGCACTGCACGAGCAGCACCACGTCGACGGCGGCTCCGTGCAGGGCCTCGTGGGTGTCCATGGCGTGCAGCACCGCGGCCTCGGAGGTGGCCGTGTCCCCGGCGATGGCGGCGGGGCGCAGCACGACCTCGGCGCCGGCCTCCCGGGCGGCCGCGGCGATGGCGCGGTCGTCGGTGGAGACCACGACGTCCGTCACCAGGCGGGTGGCCCGGCATTCGCGGACGGCGCGGGTGACGAGGGGGACGCCGCCGACGGGCGCGAGGTTCTTCGCGGGCACGCCCTTGGAGCCGCCGCGCGCGGGGATGACGGCGAGCACGCGGCGCACCGAGGCGCCTCGGCCCGCTTCCGGGTCGTCCGGCTGGGTCATGGCAGGGGCTCCTCGGTCTCCTTGGGCGGGTACGCGGGTCTGGGGGCGGGTGGGGTGCGGGCCGGTCACAGCTCCCCCATCCGGCGGATCACCGGGGCGACGCGCTGGACGCCGTGCCGGTAGGCGCCGCGTGCGGCGCGGCGCACGATCTGGCGGACCGGGCCGGGCTCCTTGTCGGCGGCGGGCGCGCCGGGCAGCGGGCTGCCGTCCGGGGCGAGGTGGTGGCGGGCGAGGATGCCGGGCAGGTAGCCGGGGGCGGTGACGGGTGTGTAGTAGGGGCGGAGCGGGGGCAGCCCGCCGGGCCGGCCGAGCAGCGCGGTGATGCGGGCGCGGGCGCTGTCGAAGGCGGTGGTGTACGTGCCGTCGGCCGCGACGCCCTGCCGGGCGACCCACGCCGGGTCGGGCACGGGCAGGTGGCCGTCGTCGAGCTGGTCCCAGGAGGCGAGGCAGCCGGAGCCGGTGAAGTGGTGGTTGCCGAGGGCCTCGCGCACCCCGAGGTCGGTCAGCACGGCCGTCGGGATGCGGCGGTGCAGGGCCTCCAGGGCGGCCGTGGAGCTGACGGTGACCAGCAGGTCGGTGCGGTCGAGGACGTCGCCCATGTGCCCGTAGACCAGGCGGAAGTTGGGCGGCGGGTCGGTCTTCTGCACCAGCTTCTGGTAGGGCAGCTCCTCGATGTGCGTGGTGTGTTCGCCGGGCTTGGAGCGCAGCTTGAGCAGCACCTCCCGCTCGGGGTGCCGGCGGGCGTGCCGGACGAGCCGGTCGAGCAGGTACGTACGGTCCCGGCGGCTGTCCGGGACGGAGGGCTGGGCGGCGAAGACCACCGTGTACGGGTGGCCGTGCTCGCCGGTGTGCTCCGCCCCGCCCAGGAAGGGCAGTGCGACCTCGGTCACCGCCGAGGCGTCGGCGCCGACCCCCTCGTACACGGCACGGAAACGGTCCGCGTCCTGGCGGGAGTTGGCGAGAACGAGGTCGGCGCCGTGGCGCAGCAGCAGGCCGTCGGTGAGCTTCTCGTAGACGACGCCGACGTAGCCGGTGACGACGACGGGCCGGTCGGTGCGGCCGTCCCACACGTGCCGCAGGCCGTGCAGCACGGCCTGGACGCCGCCGCCGACCAGGGCGAGGACGACCACGTCGTACGGCTCCTCGGCCATGGCGCGCAGGAACTCGGCGGCGGTCACCTCGCGGAGCGAGTCCGCGTCGGCGCCGACTTCCGCCAACTGGCGGGCGGTGGGGGTGGCTCGGCCCCGCAGGAGGTAGCCGTCCAGGTGGAGGTCCGCACCGTCGGGGGAGATGCGGGACGCGGTGAGCGCGCCCCATTTCCACCGGGTGTCGGAATCCGCGAGGACGGCGATCCGCCGGGCCTTCGTTGCACTTGCTGGCACACCGAGGACGCTAGGAAGCCATTTCTAGTAACCGCCCAACCGGAAAGCAACAAACGGTGAACAGCACATCGCCGAATGGCGAATCGGGCCGCCGGGCGCCGGAAATCCCATCCACTTCACGGCTTCGCCACGCCTCGTTCACCTCGCATCAAGGCACAGGTAAAGCCGCATGCCGGGCCGCCGCCTAACGTCGCGGACGTGCCCAAGCTCTCCGTCATCGTGCCGTTCTACAACGTGCGGCAATACGCACCCGACACCCTGCGGAGTCTGCGCGCGAACGCGCGGGACGACTTCGAATTCATTCTCGTCGACGACTGTTCGTCCGACGGCACCGCGGACCTTCTCGCGCGCGCGGAGGACGAACTGCCGGGGGCGGTGCTGGTCCGCCACGAACAGAACGGCGGCCTGGCGACCGCCCGCAACACCGGCATCGACCGGGCGCGCGGCGAGTACCTGACCTTCCTGGACGGCGACGACTGGCTGGCCCCCGGCCACTACGACCGCCTGGTCGCCGCGATCGAGGACCTGGGCTGCGACTTCGTGCGCACCGACCACGTGCAGTGCACGGCCAGGTCCCGGGCCGTGTTCCGGGTGCCGCACGGGCGCAGGAACGTCTCCCTGCGCCCGCGCGACGCGATCCTGCCCGCCCACCGCTCCACCTCGGTCGACTACGCGTACGCCTGGGCGGGGATCTATCACCGCCGGCTGGCCGACCGGGGCCTGCTGCACTTCACCGACGGGCTGCGCACGGCCGAGGACCGGCCGTGGATCTGGAAGCTGCACCGGGAGGCGGAGTCCTTCGCGGTGACCGGGCTGCTCGGCGTCTTCTACCGGCGCGGGGTGGCGTCCTCGCTCACCCAGATCGGGGACGTCCGCCAGCTGGACTTCATCCGCGCCTTCGACCAGGTCGTCGCGGAGACGGCCGCGGACGCCGACGCCGCGCGGCTGCTGCCGAAGGCGGTGCGCACGTACTGCGCGATCATCTCCCACCATCTGGGTTCCATCGAGAGGTTCGAGCCTGCCGTGGCACGCAAACTGAAGGCGATGAGCGCCGCCGCGCTGCGGCGGATGCCGCAGGACGCGCTCGACGAGGTGCTCGCCTCGATGGACACCGAGCGCGCGACGCGGCTGCGCCGGCTGCGCCGCCGTCCGGTGCCGGCCGCGGAGGTGGCGGCGTGAGCACGCAGATCTTCCTGGCGTCGACGCTGTACGGCACGGCCACGCTCGCCGCCGCCCTGGACGCCGGCTGCTTCGAGGCGGCCGACCGGCGGATCCTGCT
Organism: Streptomyces flaveolus; assembly: GCF_044765825.1. NCBI lineage: Bacteria > Bacillati > Actinomycetota > Actinomycetes > Kitasatosporales > Streptomycetaceae > Streptomyces > Streptomyces flaveolus. Next base: position 548,854 of record NZ_JBIWKU010000003.1, read on the forward strand.
GGTGTCCAACAACGCGGCGACGCCCGAGACGACGCCGGCCCCGGACGCGATGCCGGGGTTCGAGCGGCTGCGGGACCGGTTCGACGACGTGGTGTCGTGGAACGAGACCATTTTCCCGTTCCACCCGGGCGGCTGGGCGCCGCGCGTGGACGACGCCCCGATATGGGAGCGCTATCTGCGGCTGGCCTGGGGCCTCGGGGACGACGACGTGGCGCTGGTCGTGGAGTCCCTCCAGGTGCAGCCGGCGCTGGGGGTGGCGCAGCTCTTCCCGGACGCGCCCCTGACCGTGTACGCGGACGGCCTGATGAGCTACGGGCCGACCCGCAACAAGCTCGACCCGCTGGTCGGCACCCGCGTGGAGCGCCTGCTCCACCTGGACCTGGTACCGGGGCTCACCCCGCTGCTGCTGACCGAGTTCGGGGTGGGCCCGGAGCTCGTGCCGACCCCGGCGTTCACCAAGGTGCTGGCCGAGCTGGCGGACACCGGCGCCGGTCTGCCGGACGTCGAGGGGCCCGCGCTGCTGCTCGGGCAGTACCTGTCGGCGCTGGGCATCCTCTCCGCCGAGGAGGAGGAGGCCCTGCACGTGCGGATGCTCACCGGCGCCGTCGGCCTCGGGCACACCCGGGTGGTGTTCAAGCCGCACCCCACGGCCCCGGCCCGCTTCGCCCGCACCCTGGAGGAGGAGGCGGAGCGGCTCGGCGTCGCCCTCACGGTGGTGGACACGCCGGTGCTCGCCGAGGTGCTGTACCAGCGGATGCGCCCGGCGCTGGTGGTCGGCTGCTTCTCCACGGCGCTGCTCACCGCGTCCGCGCTGTACGGCCTGCCGGTCGCCCGGGTCGGCACCGAGACGCTGCTGGACCGGCTGACGCCGTACGAGAACAGCAACCGGGTGCCCGTCACGATCGTCGACGCTCTGCTGCCCGAGCCGGGCGACGCGGCGGCCGTCACGGAGGGGCGCCGGGGGCTGGACACGGAGGCCCTCGGCGCGCTGGTGCGGGCGGTGGGTTTCGCGATGCAGCCGAAGATCCTGACCGAGCTGCGGCCGGACGCGGAGGAATTCCTGCGCGGGAATCCGAACACGCGCACCCGGCGGTATTTCAAGAAGCGGCGGCTCACCTCGCTGGGGCTGCCCGGCGGAATTCCGGAGCGGCTGGCCTTTCTGCCGCAGAATTCCACCGCGCGGAAGGTGGTGCGGCGGGCGCGGGCCATTCGGCGCTCGATCAAACGCTGAGGTGATGTCGGGTGACGGGACGGTGAACCGCGCGGAAGGACCGGCCGCCGTCGCCGTTCCGTCATCCGGCGTTCCGCGGAAATTCCCCCAGTGGTCCGCCCGGCGGCGCCGTTCCCGGCCGGGGGCATGCCTAGCCTTGCCCCACCCACCACACACGCGTTCCCCGCACTGCCGTTCGCAACTCGGCCTGTCCGCGGGCGTCCTGACCGACGACGAGTGAGGGAACGGCCGAAGGAGACCAGCAGTGACCGAGACGGTCGTGAGCACGACGGCAGCGGGGCCCGGCGCGGCCACCGCACCGGCGCCCGGCGCACCGATACCGGGGGTGCCGCGGGCGAAGGCGGCGCCGGCCCGGTTGCGGGCCCTGGACGGGCTGCGGCTGGTGGCCGCGCTGATGGTGGCGGCGTACCACTACGGCGGGCGCGGCGGCTCCGTCACCGACGCGTGGGGCAGCTCGGCCCAGTTGCAGTTCCCGACGCTGCACACCTTCTTCGCCTACGGCTGTCTCGGCGTCCAGGTCTTCTTCGTGATCAGCGGTTTCGTGATCTGCATGAGCGGCTGGGGCCGGTCCCTGACGTCGTTCGTCGCCTCCCGCGCCTCCCGGCTGCTGCCCGCCTACTGGGCGGCGGTGATCCTTGTGACGGCGGTGTTCGCGCTGCCGGTGGTCGTCTACGAGGCGGTGTCGCCGAGCGACGCACTGGTCAACCTGACGATGCTTCAGCAGCCGCTGGGCGCCGACCGGGTGCTGGGCGTGTGCTGGACGCTGTGGGTGGAGATCCGCTTCTACGCGCTGTTCGCGCTGTGTGTCGTCCTGCCCGGCGCGAACCGCCGGCGCGTCCTGATGTTCTGCGCCGGCTGGCTGCTGGCCGCGGCCCTCGCGCAGGCCGCGCACGAGCCGCTGCTCGAGCTGGTGCTGATGCCGGAGTACGCCCCGTTCTTCGTGGGCGGCGTGGGCCTGTACCTCGTCCACCGCGACCGGCGGGACGCGCACGCGTGGGGCCTGGTGGCCGCCGGTTTCCTGATCGGCCAGCACTACGCGGTGCGCGACCTGTGGAACGCCACCGACCCGAACGCCTTCGCGCACCGCACCACGTTCGGCATCGTCCTGGTCGTCACCTTCGGCTTCCTGGCGGTCGCGGCGGTCGCGCTGGGGTGGCTGAACCGGGCGAACTGGCGCTGGCTGACGGTGGCCGGTGCGCTGACGTACCCGTTCTACCTGGTCCACGAGCACCTGGGCTGGGTGGCGATCCGTTTCCTGCACCGCGGGCTGCACGTCCCGTCGGCGGCGACCTTCGTGCTGACGGTGGCCGGGATGCTGGGGCTGGCCTGGCTGCTGCACCGGTTCGTAGAAAAGCCGCTGACACCACGGCTGCGGAACGTACTCAGCCGATCACATTGAGCGATTCGTGCGATTTTCCGTCCACCGGGCCGCGCGCACCTGCTGCCTTTCCGATGCCGAGGAGGCATCCTCCCTTCATGGCGACCGCGCAAGCTACGCACACGTATCCCGCTGAGCTGAACGACGTCCCCGGCTGGTTCTGGCCGCTCGACCAGGTGCTGTTCTCCTGGTTCCTGGAACGGCAGGAGGCCGCGGGGACCCGCGGCGACCTGCTCGAACTGGGCGCCTACATGGGCAAGAGCGCGATCCTGCTGGGCCACCGTCTCCAGGACGGCGAGAAGCTCACCGTCTGCGACCTGTTCGAGGCGGACGCCCCGGACGAGGCGAACCGGGCCGAGTCGGCGAAGTCGTACTCCACGCTCACCCGGCAGGCCTTCGAGCGGAACTACCTGTCCTTCCACGACGGCCTGCCGACGATCGTGCAGGCCCCGAGCTCCGCGATCACGGGAGAGGTCGCGCCCGGCACCTGCCGTTTCGCCCACATCGACGCCTCGCACCTGTACGAGCACGTCCAGGGGGACATCGGAGCGGTCCGCGACCTGCTGCTGCCCGAGGGCATCGTCGCCCTCGACGACTACCGCACCGAGCACACCCCGGGTGTGGCCGTCGCCGCCTGGGAGGCCGTGCTCAACCGGGGGCTGCGTCCGGTCTGCCTGAGCACCCAGAAGCTGTACGCCACCTGGGGCGACCCCGAGCCCGTCCAGGAGCGGCTGCTCGCCGCGCTGCGTGAGCGCGACGACTGCACGGTGACAGTGGAGTGGGCCGCCGGCCACCGGCTGGTCCGGTTCCGCGCCAAGGGAAAGACGATGCGGCTGCCCTCGCTTCCGGTCTCCCGGCACCGGGCGCCCGTGCCGGGCCCGGAGGGCCGGCAGCCGGGGACCGCGTCAGTACCGGGGCAGCAGACGCAGGCGGTGCGGCAGGCAGGCGCGGCGCGCCCGGCGTCGGCGCCGTCCCCCCGGGGCCGGGCCCGTCGCCTCGCCCTGGACCTGCTGCCGCCGGTCGTCACCCGGGTCGTACGGCGCCGGCTGGCGGCACGGCGGCGGGCACGGGCCGGGTCTCAGTCGAGGCCGTAGCGCGCCGCGATTCCGTCGATCACCAGCGCCAGCCCTTCTTCGAAGTGCCGGTCGTAGTCCGCGAAGATCTCCGCGCCCGCCGCGGCCGACAGGGGGAAGTCGGCCAACCGGCGGGCGCGTTCGTCCATGTCGTAGCCCTCGCGCCGCTGGTCGGGCAGGGGTGCGACGCCCTGCTCCTCGGTGACGAAGCCGAGCGTGTAGACGTACGTCGTCGAGGTCGCCCGCACCGCCTGGGGGAGGGTGAAGCCGGCGGCGGTGAACAGGCGCAGGCTGTCCTCCATCTGTTCGGCGTGCTCCATGCCGGTGAAGCGTGAGCCGCTGAAGACCTTGGCGCCGTCGCGGTAGCCGAGCAGCGACGCGCGCAGGCCCCGGTTGGACTTGAGCAGCCGTTCGCGCCAGGTGTCGCCCGGGTCGAGCGAGCCCTCGGCGACCATCCGCCGGTACATCTCGGTGGCCATCTCGTCGAGCAGGGCCTGCTTGTCCTTGAAGTGCCAGTACAGGGCGGGCGCCTTGACGTCCAGTTCCCGGGCGATGGTGCGCAGGGTCAGGCCGTCGAGGCCCACCTCGTTCAGCAGCTTCAGCGCCGTGTCCGCGACCCGTCGGCGGTCGAGGGGGGCGCGTCGTTCCGTTCCCACGCCCACAGCTTGACAGCTTAACAGCGTTAAGGAGATGCTCGGGATCCAGCGCAACTTAACAGCGTTAAGGAGAAGTGGGATGAACACGGACGTTCTGATCGTCGGCGCGGGCCCCACCGGACTCGCGCTCGGCATCGACCTGGCCCGGCGCGGTGTGGACGCGCTGGTGGTGGAGCGGGACGGGACGCTGTTCCCCGGCTCGCGCGGCAAGGGCCTCCAGCCCCGCACCATGGAGGTCTTCGACGACCTCGGCGTCCTCGGCGCGATCCACGCGGCCGGCGGGGGCTACCCGGTCGGCATGGTCTGGCAGGAGGGCGAGCGGCTCGGCGAGCACTCCATGTTCGACCCGGCCGAGCCGAGCGAGGACGCGCCGTACAACGAGCCGTGGATGGTGCCGCAGTGGCGGACCCAGGAGATCCTGCTGGCCCGTCTTCAGGAGCTGGGCGGCGCGGTGGCCTTCGGCCGGGAGGTCGTCGGCCTCATACAGGACGCGGACGGCGTGACCGCGCGCTTCGCCTCCGGGGAGCCCGTCCGCGCCCGGTACCTCGTCGCCGCCGACGGCGGCCGGTCGGCCGTGCGGCGCGCGCTCGGCATCGGCATGACGGGCGAGACGGTCGACCCGAGTCCGGTGCTCGTGGCGGACGTGCGGATCAGCGGGCTGGACCGCGACAACTGGCACCTCTTCCCGCCCCGCGGGGACACCGGCTTCCTCGCGGTGTGCCCGCTGGCCGGCACCGAGGACTTCCAGGTGACCGCGCAGTTCCCGGAGGGCACCGGCGTGGACCTCACCGCGGACGGCGTGCGCAAGGTCGTCGCCGACCGCTCCCACCTGGCGCCCGAGGACGTCACCGAGGTCCGCTGGGCCTCCGACTTCCGGCCCCGGGCCGCGCTGGCCGACCGCTTCCGCGCGGGCCGCGTCCTCCTCGCCGGGGACGCCGCCCACGTGCACTCGCCGGCCGGCGGGCAGGGCCTGAACACCAGCGTGCAGGACGCCTACAACCTGGGCTGGAAACTCGGCGCGGTACTCGCGGGCGAAGCGCCGGACGGCCTCCTGGACAGCTACGAGGAGGAGCGTCGCCCGGTCGCCGCCGGGGTGCTCGGCCTGTCGACGGGCGTCCACCGCGGCGAGGTGCGGCGCGGGGACACGACCCGGCAACTGGGGCTCGGCTACCGGGAGTCGTCCCTGACGGCGGAGACGCGCACCGTCCCGGACGGTGCCCTGCGGGCCGGCGACCGCGCGCCCGACGGCACGGTGGACGGCGTCCGGCTCTTCGACGCCTTCCGCGGACCGCACTGGACGCTGCTCGCGCTGGGCCGCGAAGCGCCGCCGATGCCGGAGTCGGTGCCCGTCGTCCGGGGGCCCGGACACGGGGCGTACGGGACGGGGCTGTTCCTGGTCCGGCCGGACGGCTACGTCGGCTGGGCGGGCGAGGACACGGCCGGCCTCGGCGGCTACCTGGCCCGCTTCGGCCTGGTCTGACGGCCCGCGCCTAGGCGCTGGCCACCGACAGCTTCACCGCGAAGCCCAGGAACAGCGCACCCGCCGCCGAGGTGGCCCCCGCCGACAGCCGCTTGCGGCGGCGGAAGGCGGCGGCCAGCTTGGTGCCGCTGAAGATCAGCGCGCTGAGGTACAGGAAGCTGAAGAACTGGGCGAAGGCGCCGAGGACCACGAAGGACAGGGCCGGGTAGGCGTAGCCGGGGTCGACGAACTGCACGAAGAAGGCGACGAAGAAGAGGATCGCCTTCGGGTTGAAGAGGCTGACGACCAGGGCCCGGCGGAAGGGCCGTTCGTCCCCGGCCACGGGCGCGGCGGCGTCCGGCGCCGCCTCCTCCCGGCGGGTCCGCCACATCCCCCACGCGGCCCGCATCATCCCGATCGCGAGCCAGGTGAGGTAGCCGGCGCCGGCGTACTTCACGATCCCGAACAGCAGGGCGTTGGCCTGGAGCAGCGAGGCCACTCCGGCGGCCGACAGCGTCATCAGCACCGTGTCCCCGCACCAGACCCCGGCGGCGGCCGTGTACCCGGCGCGCACGCCACGGCGGGCGGCCACGGAGAGGACGTAAAGGGAGTTGGGGCCGGGCAGGAGGACGATGAGGACGAGGCCTGCCAGGTAGGTGGGGAGGTCGATGACGCCGAACATGGAGGGAGTGTCGCACGGGGGTGCGACACTCCGCCCCGGTGTTTCAGCCGTCGGTACGCACGCGCACGCAGCGCGTCCGACGGGTGATCAGAAACGCGCTCAGAAGGCGTCCGAGGGCACGTACGTCCCCCACACCTCGCGCAGCGCGTTGCACACCTCGCCCACCGTCGCCCGGGCCCGCAGCGCGTCCTTCATCGGGTACAGGACGTTGTCCTCGCCCTCGGCGGCCTTCTTCAGGGCGGCCAGGGCCGTGTCCACCGCCGGCTGGTCGCGCTCGGCGCGCAGCCTGGCGAGGCGTTCGGCCTGCTGGGCCTCGATGGCCGGGTCGACGCGGAGGGGCTCGTACGGCTCCTCCTCGTCGAGCTGGTAGCGGTTGACGCCGACGACGACCCGCTCGCCCGAGTCGGTCTCCTGGGCGATGCGGTAGGCGCTGCGCTCGATCTCGTTCTTCTGGAAGCCGTGCTCGATGGCGCTGACCGCGCCGCCGAGGTCCTCGACCTTCCGCATCAGCTCCAGGGCGGCGGCCTCGACGTCGTCGGTCATCTTCTCGATGACGTAGGACCCGGCGAACGGGTCGACCGTCGCCGTCACGTCCGTCTCGTAGGCGAGGACCTGCTGCGTACGCAGCGCGAGGCGGGCGGACTTGTCGGTCGGCAGCGCGATGGCCTCGTCGAAGGAGTTGGTGTGCAGCGACTGGGTGCCGCCGAGGACGGCCGCCAGGCCCTGGACGGCGACGCGGACCAGGTTCACCTCGGGCTGCTGGGCCGTCAGCTGGACGCCGGCCGTCTGGGTGTGGAAGCGGAGCATCAGCGACTTGGGGTTCTTCGCGCCGAACTCCTCCTTCATCACCCGCGCCCAGATCCGGCGGGCCGCGCGGAACTTGGCGACCTCCTCCAGGATCGTCGTGCGGGCCACGAAGAAGAAGGAGAGGCGGGGCGCGAAGTCGTCGACGTCCATGCCGGCCGCGACGGCCGTGCGCACGTACTCGATGCCGTCCGCGAGGGTGAACGCGATCTCCTGCGCGGGGGACGCGCCCGCCTCGGCCATGTGGTAGCCGGAGATCGAGATGGTGTTCCACTTCGGGATCTCGGCCCTGCAGTACTTGAAGATGTCCGCGATCAGCCGGAGCGAGGGCTTGGGCGGGAAGATGTACGTCCCGCGCGCGATGTACTCCTTCAGCACGTCGTTCTGGATCGTGCCGGTCAGCTGGTCCGCGCCGACGCCCTGCTCCTCCGCGACGAGTTGGTAGAGCAGGAGCAGCAGCGAGGCGGGCGCGTTGATCGTCATGGACGTGGAGACCTTGTCCAGCGGGATCCCGCCGAACAGCACCCGCATGTCGTCGATCGAGTCGATCGCCACGCCGACCTTGCCGACCTCGCCCGAGGCGATCGGGGCGTCGGAGTCGTGGCCCATCTGGGTGGGCAGGTCGAAGGCGACGGACAGGCCCATCGTGCCGTTGGCGATCAGCTGCTTGTAGCGGGCGTTGGACTCCGTCGCCGTGCCGAAGCCGGCGTACTGGCGCATCGTCCAGGGGCGGCCGGTGTACATCGTCGGGTACACGCCGCGGGTGAAGGGGTACTGCCCCGGTTCGCCCAGCTTCTCGGCCGGGTCCCAGCCCGCCTGGGTGTCGGGCCCGTAGACCGGTTCGATGGGCAGTCCGGACTCCGACTCGCGCGTCATGGTGTGTTGCCTCCCGCTGAGCATGTGTTCGAGCTGCTCGAACTACCCGTCAGTTACTCGCCAGTACAGACCGACCCTCCGACGGACTGTATCGGCGGGCGTGCGCCCGGGTGGAGAGGCACACGCTGGGACCTTGCTCACAGGCGTGTTGCGGTCCCGGTCACAACGATGCCGCGCCGTTCGCCGCGCGTCATCCGCGGGGAGCATCTCTGGGGGACATCCGTGCGGAACCCTGAGACGACGGGGACAGTGATGCGTATGAGGGGCACGAGGAGTGCGCGGTACAGGTCGGGCGCGGTCGCGTGCGCCCTGGGCGCGGTGCTGGCGGCGGGCGGCTGCACGGTGACGGGCCCCGGCATCGACGGCACGGGCCGGCCGGCGCCCGGCGTCAACGGTCCTGGAGGCAGCCCGGCGCCCGGCGTCAGCGGCACGGCGCGCTCTCCGGCGGCCGGGGCCAACGGCGCAGGGGGGCGCCCGGCCGCGCCCGGGGCCGCCCCCGCCGTGCCGCCCGAGCGCGCCCCGTCGGCCCGCCGGCCGGCCGCCGCTCCGCCCGCCCGCCCCGCGCCACGGGTGCTGTGGAAGCGGGGCGACACGGGCCGCGACGTCCGCGAACTCCAGGCGCGGCTGCGCCAGATCGGCTGGCTCGCCGGCGGGCCGACGGGGACGTACGACGACCGGACCGAGCGCGCGGTGAGCGGCTTCCAGCGCAAGCGCGGGCTGCCCCGGACGGGCCGGACGGACACCGTCACCTGGCAGCGGCTGGTGGCGATGACGCGCGAACCGGGCACGTGGCAGCTCTACGCGATGGGCGGCCAGCCGGCCGCCGCACCCGACCCGCGCTGCCTGACCGGGCGGGTGCTGTGCATCAGCAAGTCGAGCCGGACACTGCGCTGGATGGTCGACGGGCGGACGGTGTCGACGATGGCGGTGCGGTTCGGCTCCCAGTACACGCCGACCCGGGAGGGTGTCTTCCACGTCTACTGGAAGTCCCGCCACCACTGGTCGACGCTCTACCGCGCACCGATGCCGTACGCGATGTTCTTCAGCGGCGGCCAGGCCGTGCACTACTCCTACGACTTCGCCGCCCGCGGTTACGCGGGGGCCTCGCACGGGTGCGTCAACGTGCGGGACGAGGGGGCGATCGCGGCCCTGTACGCCCGGGTGCGCAACGGCGACAAGGTCGTCGTGTACCGGTGAGACGGCGCGGTGGCGGATGGGGCGCGGGCGGGACCGGGGGAACGTGTCCCGCCCGCGCCGAGGTGCACGAGCCGCAGGTACGGGGGGAACCCCGGCTCAGTGCAGGAAGCCGATGACCAGTCGGCTCACTCAGTACTGCGCCCCGGTGGCCAAAAGTGTCACACCTACGGCGGAAAAAATTCCGTCCGCTCACAAAAGCGCAGGTCAGGAGGTCTTGCCAAGGAACGGCAGCTCCCGCGGAGCGTCCTTCGGCCGCAGGTCCGGCAGGGGCAGCAGGGCCGCGGGCGCACCTGTGGCGTGGGCGGGCCGCAGTGCCGGGGCCCCGTGGACGCGGGGGGCTATGTGGGCGCCTTCGTCGCCTTCGTCGCCGCCGTCGCCGCCCTCATCGCCCTGCTTTCCCCCACTCTGCTTGCCGTTGCCGCCGTTCTCACCCTGGCCGTTCTCACCCTGGCCGTTCTTGTCGCCCTTGTCGCTCTTGCCGCCCTGGCCGTTCTTGTCGTCGCTGCCGCTCGTGCCGCCGGTGTCCTTGCGGGGCTCGACGTCGCCGGCCGTCCCGCCCGGGGCGCCCTCCGCGGCCTCCCCGGCGCTGCCCCCGGTCCGGTCCCGGGTCGTGGCACCGGTGCCGGCGAGGACGCTCCGGCAGTACGTGCCCACCCGTGCGGTGCCGCCGGCCGCCTCCGTCAGCGCGCGCCTGCGGGCGCCGTCGAGCGCCTTGCCGGCGCTCACGTCACGGCAGGACGTGGCGAGGTCCCGCCGATGGCCGTCCGCGCCGTCCGACGCCCGGTCGTCGGCGTCCGGGGCGCGGTCGCCGGCCGTGCCGCCCGCCTCGTCGCGCGTGGTCCCGCTGCCGGAGGGGCCGGGCGTGGCGCCGTCGGGCGTGGACCCGCCCCGCAGGCCGTCCAGTGGGGTGGGTGAGCCGAGCGGGCGGCCGGGGGTCGCCACCGACGAGACGGTGGCGGCGGGGTCCGGACCGGTACCGCCGAACGGGGTCGGCAGGACTCCGGTTCCGGCCGCGACCGCGACCCCGCCGACCATGCCGGCGGTCAGCGCGGCGGCCAGTCCGAGGCGCAGGGGACGGCTCCAGCGGGAGCGCCCGGCACCGTCGCGGTGCGGGCCGATGCGGACCAGCCCGGCATCGGACGGCTGCGCCGCGGTGCCGTGACCGAGGGCGGCCGGCGCGCCGGCCCACTCCGCCGCGTCGTCGGCGCGCGCCTTGCGGAAGGCGGCCAGCGCGGCGGCCTCACCGGGCAGTTCTCCGCTGGTCGGCGCGGGGTACGCCGCCAGCGCGTCCAGGGTTTCGGCGAGCCGTTCGGCCCGGTCCCGGACCGCGGGGTCGACAGCTTTCAGCGACTCTCCGCGCAGCAAGATCTCCGCCGTTTCGCGGTCCAGCCACCCGTCCTGCTCGTCGGCCATCACATGTCCTTCTGCGTCCGCGCACGCGTATGCGTCACAGTCGCGGACGTCACCGCACGGCGGCGCGGTTCTCGCTGGGGCGGCAGGGCGTCGAGCACGCCGGTGGATTCCGCATCGCCGCCGAGCAGTTCGGCCAGGCGCTTCAGACCCCGGTGCGCCGCCGTGCGGACGGCGCCGGGGCGCTTGCCCAGCGTCTCGGCCGCGCTCTTGGCGTCGAGGCCGACGACCACGCGCAGGACGACCGCCTCGGCCTGGTCCTGGGGCAGTCGCGCGATGAGGGAGAGGGTGCTGTCGGTGGCCAGGGCCTCGATGGCCTCGCCGGCGGTGTCGGACTCGGCGGGCTTGCCGGTCAGCTCGGTCTCGTCGCCGCCGATCGCCGGCCGGCGTCCGCGCATGCGGATGTGGTCCAGCGCGCGGTTGCGGGCGATCCGGGCGGCCCAGCCGCGGAACCGGTCCGCGTCACCGTCGAAACGTTCCAGGTCACGGGCGATCTGCAGCCACGCCTCGGACGCCACGTCCTCGGCGTCCGGGTCACCGACCAGCGTCCGCACGTAGGTGAGCAAGCGCGGGTGCACAGTGCGGTACACAGTCCGGAACGCGGTCTCGTCCCCGTCCTGTGCCGCACGCACCGCGGCGGTCAGCTCCGCGTCGTCCCCCAGCACCGAACGCGCCTCTCTTTGCGCCTAAGCCGGCGCCGCTCTCGCGGACCGGGTGCTCGCCGTCGTGGTTCCTCAATGAGTGGGTGCGGTGGTCCACCGCTGCTGCGATGCGGGAAAGGGCCCCGCTGGTCGGCGCGAAAGGCACGTTACGTCTTGAAACCGTCGCTCGTCCATGACCTCATCGCATTGCCGTACAAGACGCAACTAACCCGTGACGCAGTGAGGTGTGACAGAAAACGCATCGGCGGCGCTGTAGGGAGTACGGGTCGCCGCGCGGCCCGTGCCGCGCGACGGCCGGGGCCTCTCCTGTGGGGGGTGGCGGCCCCGGCCGTTGCCTTGGCCACCGCCTTTTCCTCCGGCGCGGGTCTACTCGCCCTCGCCGCGGCCCTGGCCCGTCTTCCGGCCGCCCTCGGCGTTCCCGTCGGCGGTGTCGCCGCCCTCGGTGCCGTTGCCGGGGTTACCGGTCGCCTGGGCCTGCCCGCCCGGCCGACTCCCGGTGGTTCCGGCGTTCCCGGCCGTCCCTGAGGTCCCGTTGTTCCCGGTCGCCCCGCTCCCGGAAGTCCCGTTGCTCCCGGAAGTCCCGGTGTTCCCGGTGGTCCCCTCGTTCCCGATGACGGGTTCCGTCTGCCGTGTGTGCTGCCGGGCGCAGTACGCCGCGACGTGGCGCTCACCGCCCGCCGCCGCGACGAGCCGCTGCCAGGCCGTGGCGTCCAACGCGCGGCCGCGCCCCTCGACCCGCTCGTAGGCACGGCAGTGGGCCTCGACGTCCCGGCCTGCGGCGGCCGGGACGCCGGACACGGCGGTGGCGCCGGAGGACGGGGCGGAGGATCCCGGCCCGGCGGGGCGGCCGGTGCTGTCCGTGCCGGCGGGGGCGGCGGGGGCGGCGACGGATGCCGGGCCGCGGTTCCCGGTGGAGGGGGTGCCCTCGGCCGGGGAACCGCCCGCGTCACCCGCCCCGATCGCCGCGTACGCGACGCCGCCGAGCGTGAGGCTCGCCAGCACGACGGAGAGGGTGGTCCTCAGCGAGCGCCGAGCGCGCCGCCGTTCCCGGGGCCGCCAGTCGTCGCGGCGGCGGACCCGCGCGGTGCGTGCCGCGCGGTGGACCCCCGCGTCCCGGGCGGCCCGGAAGGCATCCACCGCCCGGCGCTCACCCTCGGCACCGCCACCGCGCAGGGCGGCGACGAGCAGCCCCTCGACCGCCGCCACATCACGGGCGCCCCCGGCACGCCGGGCGTCTTGGGTATCGGGCCGAGCAGACCGGTGGGCCCGGAAACCACCGCCGCCGGCCCGCGAGACCCCAGAAGCGTCCCGGGCGTCCCCGGCATCAGGCTCGGCAGACCGGTGGCCCCCGGAACGGCCGCCGCCGGCCCGCGAGACCCCGGAAGCGTCCCGGGCGTCCCGGGCGTCTGGGTGGGCAGGCCGGTGGCCGTGGCCGCCGTCGCTCCGCTGTGCACCCATGTCCGCTTCCGTCCCCGCTCGGTCCGCCGGGCCGCCGCCGTCGGCGTCCCTCATGTCGACTCCCCCAGCGTCCTGGGCCCCTCATCCGTCACACCGTCGGTACCCAGGTGCCGGGCGAGCCGCTTCAGTCCCCGGTACGTCGCCGTGCGCACCGCGCCCGGCCGCTTGCCGAGGACGCGCGCGGCGGCGGGGCCGTCGAGACCGACGACGACGCGCAGCAGCACGGCCTCCGCCTGATCGCGCGGCAGCCCCCGCACCAGGTCCAAGGCGGCCCGGGTGGACAGCGTCTCCAGCGCCTGGTCGTGGGTGGAGTGCGGGCCGGGCAGGTCCAGCACGTCCTGCTCCAGCGCCGACGCCCGGGGCCGCACCTTCTGGCGGCGCAGGTGGTCCAGCGCCCGGTGCCGGGCGATGGTCGCCGTCCAGCCCCGGAAACCGGCCCCGTCGCCGCGGAAGCGCCCCAGGTCGCGGGCGATCTCCAGCCAGGCGTCGGACGCCACGTCCTCGGCGTCATCCCCGACCAGCCCGCGCAGATAGCCGAGCAGGCCGGGCTGCACGAGCCGGTAGGCGACCGCGAAGGCGGCCTCGTCACCCTCCTGGGCCAGCGCGACGGCCGCGCCCAGTTCCCCGTCGTACGCCTGTACGCGGCGGGGTTCCCCTCCTCGGCCCAAGAAGCGTCCTCGTCCGTACCGGATTGCCGGCGCGCTCGTCGAGCCCGCCCCCAAGGTCATCAGCGTCGGGCCGCACGGAAGTGTCACAGCGAGCGCCCGGGCGTCACCGGCCCGCCGTCGCCTCCCGGCACAGCAGGCGCAGCGACCCGTCGCCGGCGAAGCAGCGGCGGGCCTCGTCGATCGGGTCCCAGAGGCGGCCGTCGCGGGTGCGGATCCAGTGGTCGCCGCCGGTCGCCCACCACTCGGCGTCGCTCTCCCGCGCGATCACCTCACCGGCGTAGGCGCCGAGCCCGCGCAGGACGGTCTCCACCGCGGCGTAGGGCGCTCCCTCGCCCCGGATGCCGTCGATCATGCGGTCGACGCGCCACAGGCTCTGGGGTGAGTAGTCCAGGCGCAGCCGCGCGCCCTCGCGCATCACGGCCACCGTGTCGGCCGCCCATCGCACCGGCCTGGTGGCGGCCCGGGGCCGCTCCGCCACCGTCGGACCGGCACTCGTGGTCCCGGCCGCCGGGGCGGTCGGGGTAGTGGTTCCGCTGGTCACCGTCGCTTCGCTGGTCACAGTCGTCACATCCGCAAGAGCGTCGCCCGGCGGCGTTTCGTCACACCGTTTCGCCCGTGGTTCCGCAACCGGCGCAGGACCGCCCCACCTCCCCCACGTCCACCGCACCACCGCCGCGCCGTCCCCGCAGGACGGTCACAGCCCGGCCGGCGTCAGCCCCGCCCGCGCGCCCTGCGGGAGACCACCGCGCGCAGCACCCGGCGCCCCTCCGTGGACACGTCCAGGGCACCCCGCAGCCCGGCCGGACCGTGGCCCGCGAGCAGTTCCAGGACGGTGACCTGGCGGCGCAGTTCAGCGGCGACCAGCGGCGACGTGCCCCGTGCGGGCTCCTCGCGGCCGGCGCCGGCACCACCGGTGGTCTGCGTCGCGGGGTCGAGGAGCCGGTGGATCCGCAGCGAGGCCACGGAGCAGGCGTCGGCCCAGACCCGCACCTCGGCGGCCGAGCACCCGGCCGGGGCGGCGGCCAGCATCCGCCTGGCCAGCAGCACGGCCTCGTCCTCGTCGGCCGCGTCGGGCCCGGTGAGCTTGCCGCGAACCTGCTCCCACGCCGGCGCCCAGGCGGGCCCGTCGCCGCTCACGTCCCCGTCGGCGAGGGTCGCCCACAACGGCCGCAGCACGTCGTCGTCGCCGTCCAGCAGAGGCAGGCAGCGGTCCAGGCAGGCCAGTCCGCTCGCGGCGAGCCCGCGTGCGTCGGCCTGCGCGATCAGTTCCACCAGACTCATCCGGTGCCTCCTCGTCCCTACCGCCCCGGCCCGCGCTCCGCCACGGAACCCGCACTTCCCCCTACTGCGTGCGACGGCCCGCGAGTGTCACAGCGGCACCACGCCGAGCCGGTCGAGGAAGCGGAAGAAGAGGTCCTCGGCCGTCGGGGCCGCCCCGGACGCGGAGCCCGGGCCGGGAGCGGCGTCGTCCCCCGGATCGGCCGTCAGCACGTCGGCCAGTTCCCCGGCGTCCGCGGTGCGCCCGGCCTCGGCGGCCCAGGCCACGGCGCGCTCGGCGGCGTCGCGCGGCTCGAGGAAGTAGTCCTCCAGCGTGAGCCCCTCGTTCTCGGCGCCGAGGTACCCGGCCATCGCGGCCCGCACCAGACAGGTGGTCCACGCCCCGCTCCCGGGCGCCGCCGCCTCGACGACCACGCAGTCGCTGTCCATGACGTACCCGAACAGCGCGGGTGCGCCGGTCTGCGCGGCCAGGTCGTTCATGTTCCCGACGTCTCCGTCGCCGCCCGGGTACTCCCACACCTGCCAGCCGTCCGGCGCGGACAGCCGCAGGGTCATGTCCGCGGCGCCCGACAGCGCGTCCAGCTCCGCGAGCGGCCGCTCGGCGCGGCCCACGACGAAATACCCCCAGTAGCCCATGTCCCGGCTCCCCCCGGCGTGTCGGTTCGGCTCGCCCAAACATCACCACAGCCGTACGGGAGTTCGCAGCCGTATCGGACAATCCGGCGCCGCCCGGTCGGGCGGCGCTCAGGCGGTGGTCAGTCGAGCCGGTCGGCCAGCGCTTTGAACTCCGCCCAGGACAGCTCGGGCTTGCCCGGGTCCCACAGCTTCTGGACCGTCGCCGCCAGCGGCAGCCGGATGCCGGCGGCGACCTGTGCCTGCGTCTGGGCGTTCGGGATGTCGCCCCAGACCGCGAAGCTGCCGCCGAGGATCTGGTCGTCGTACTTCGCGTCGACGGCCGTGGTGCCCCGCAGGACGCGCGGGGTCCACTGCTCGTAGATGCGCTCACCGGTCGGGTAGACGAAGGTCTGCGGCTCGCCGAGCACGTAATAGAGGAACTCGTCGTTGTAGTTGAGGACGTCGCGGCCCGCGCTCAGGTACTCCGCCGGCGGGCGGGCGCCGATCTCCTTGCCGGTCCAGTAGGCGACCTTGAGGTCCTTCAGGGGCGTGACGGACGTGTCCTTGAAGAAGCCGTCGTTCCAGGCGCGCGGGGTGCGGTCGTGGGCCAGGACGGTCTTGGCGCGGCCGTTCAGCCAGCCGGTGGTCAGGTCGGCGACGGTGCCGCCGGAGCCGTAGGCCTTGCGGGCGGCGGCGGCCAGCGTCGGGTAGGACGCCTCGGGGTCCGGCACCACGAGCGCCTGGTACTCGTCGGCGCCGAGATGGAACTGGGAGCCGGGGAAGAGATCGGCGTACTCGTTCAGCAGGTCGTCGACGATCTCGGCGGCCTCCGGCTTGGAGATGTCGATCGCGCCGCGCGTGGCCCTGCCCGCGGCGTTGCGCAGCTGGAGGTCGGGGTGCGCGGCGATCACCGCGCCGAGGTGGCCCGGCGAGTCGATCTCGGGGACGACGGTGATGTGCCGGGAGGCGGCGAGGTCGGTGATCTCCTTGACCTCGGCCTTGCTCAGGTGGTCCTGGGAGACGATCTCCGGGTGCGAGTCGGACTCGATGCGGAAGGCCTGGTCGTCGGAGAAGTGCAGGCCCAGCTCGTTGTACTTCAGATCGCCCAGCTCGCGGACCCGGTCCTTGATCCAGTCGGCGTCGTAGTGCTTGCGGGCGATGTCCAGCATGAAGCCGCGCTTGGGCTTGGCCGGCTCGTCCTTCACGACGCCTTCCGGCGCGGTGCCGCCGCCGTCCACCGCCTGCTTCAGGGTGCGGGTGCCGTAGAAGACGCCCGCCTCGGCCGGCCCGCTGACGGTGACGCGGCCGTCGCGCACGGTCATGGAGTACGACTCGGGGTTCGCGCCCTTGTCGGCCTTGACCTCCAGCCGCAGGTCCCCGGCGCGCGCGTCGCCCTGCTCACCGGCGTACGTCATCCCCAGCTCGCCGGCCACCAGGCGCCCCTCGTCGGCGAGGGACGGGTCGGTGACGAGGACCCGGTGACCGGGGCCGGGCTGCCAGCCGGGGCCGCGGGCCGGGGTGTGCTGCCGTACGGCCGGTACGGTCCGCGGCTCCTTCGACAGGGCGTAGGAGCGACTGGGACTGGGCGGGACGGAGGGGGCGGCCGCCTCGCCGGAGGACCGCGCCGTGGAGCCCGCGGGCCCGTCGTTCCCGTCGCCGTCGGTGGCCCACAGGCCGACTCCCACGCCGAGCGCCGCGACCGCCGCGCCGGCGATCACTGCCCGCTGCCTCACCTTGTGCGCCGGTGTCCGGCGTCCGTGCTGGCTCACATCGCCAACCTAAGGCCGCCGGCTCCACCATGCGTCCACCACATGTTCTGAAACTCTCCCGTTCGGGTGAAATTCGGGCAGCGTACGGACATGTGATGCCCTCTCTCGATAACGTGTCGCCACATATTTCGCACAATCCCCTGCCGACACACACGTGACGCCCACAAGGACCCACGCTGCCTGCGCACCGTCTCCCAGACCTCTCCGGCCGAGTCGCCATACCCGTGCCGGTGCAAACACGCGCCCCACAGGTCACGCATTCCTCGCTGGAGCGCTTCAACGCGGCCCCCACCGACGAGGCCGCCCGGACCCTCCTCGCCTGCCTGAACAGCCGTGACTGGGCCCACCGCCTGACCGCCCACCGCCCCTACCCGGACCTCCCGTCCCTGCTGGCGGCGGCCGACGAGGCGGCGTACGACCTGACCGCGCAGGACCTGGCGGAGGCCCTGGCGGCGGAGACCCTGCCCGCCCTGCCGGAGGACACGTACGCGGCGGCCCACACGGCCCTGAGCGCGGCGACCGCGGCGTACGAGGCCCGCTTCGGACACGTGTTCGTCATCTGCGTGGACGGCCTGAGCGCCGACGAGGCACTGGACCACGTCCTGGCGGCCATCCGGTCACGATTGACGAACGATCCCGACGAGGAACGCCTGGTGGCAGCGGAAGAGCTCCGGCGCCTCGCGAGAGGCAGACTGACCGACGCCTTCCAGGGGCGCGGGGCCGTCACATCAGCGGCTCCGCCGCGGGGCGCGACCGGCCACTGAGGGCCCGCACCCGGCATTCAGGACAAACCCCACCCCAGCAGCCCGCCCCGCCGCCGACGGACTGCTCCTTTGAGTGCAACTTTGATCACATAGGCAGGCCCCCCGTAAGCACCACAGGCAACCGTCGCTACGATGCTGGGGGCCGGTGGACCGTACCCGGCCGGGCCCGACCGACAAGGAAAGCCGGCGCGGCCCCAATCCCCGCTCCCGGAGGAAACTTCCGTGCCGGCTGGAACGCTGTACCGCGGCCGGGAAGGAATGTGGTCCTGGGTGGCTCACCGAGTCACCGGCGTCCTCATTTTCTTCTTCCTGTTCGTTCACGTGCTGGACACCGCTCTCGTCCGCGTGTCCCCCGAGGCCTACGACACCGTCGTGGCCACGTACAAGACGCCGATCGTCGCGCTGCTGGAGTACGGCCTCGTCGCCGCCATCCTCTTCCACGCGCTCAACGGCCTGCGTGTCATCGCCGTCGACTTCTGGATCAAGGGCGCCCGCTACCAGAAGCAGATGCTCTGGACCGTCGTCGCCGTCTGGGTCCTGCTGATGCTCGGGGCGATCTACCCCGTCCTCGGCCACGCCGCTCGTGAACTGTTCGGGAGCTGACGCGCATGTCTACTACTGAGAAGTCCGCTTCCGGCATCGGCCCCGTCGAGGGTGCCTCCGTCTACACGGTCGACAACCCGGCGCCGCTGATCGAAGCCCCTCGTCAGCGCACCAAGAAGACCCCGAAGTCCACGCGCGGCAACTTCGAGCTGTACGGCTGGCTGTTCATGCGCCTGTCCGGCGTGGTGCTGGTCGTCCTGGTCATCGGGCACCTGCTCATCCAGCTGGTGCTGGACGGCGGCGTCTCGAAGATCGGCTTCGCCTTCGTGGCCGGCCGCTGGGCCTCGCCGTTCTGGCAGGTCTGGGACCTGCTGATGCTCTGGCTCGCCATGCTGCACGGCGCGAACGGCCTGCGCACGGTCATCAACGACTACGCGGAGCGCGCGAACACCCGACTGTGGCTCAAGGGCCTGCTCTACACCGCCACGGTGTTCACCATCCTGCTGGGCACGCTGGTGATCTTCACCTTCGACCCGAACATCCGCTAGGCACGGGGCTGCGAGAATCATGAAGATCCACAAGTACGACACCGTCATCGTCGGCGCCGGTGGCGCCGGCATGCGCGCGGCCATCGAGTCGACCAAGCGCAGCCGCACCGCCGTCCTGACGAAGCTCTACCCCACCCGCTCCCACACGGGCGCCGCGCAGGGCGGCATGGCCGCCGCGCTGGCCAACGTGGAGGAGGACAACTGGGAGTGGCACACCTTCGACACGGTCAAGGGCGGTGACTACCTGGTCGACCAGGACGCCGCCGAGATCCTGGCGAAGGAGGCCATCGACTCGGTCCTCGACCTGGAGAAGATGGGCCTGCCGTTCAACCGGACCCCGAACGGCACCATCGACCAGCGCCGCTTCGGCGGTCACAGCCGCAACCACGGCGAGGCCCCGGTCCGCCGCTCCTGCTACGCGGCCGACCGCACCGGCCACATGATCCTCCAGACGCTGTACCAGAACTGCGTCAAGGAGGGCGTGGAGTTCTTCAACGAGTTCTACGTCCTGGACCAGCTCATCACCGAGGTCGACGGCGTCAAGAAGTCGGCCGGCGTGGTGGCCTACGAGCTGGCGACCGGCGAGATCCACATCTTCCAGGCGAAGTCCGTGATCTACGCCTCCGGCGGCACCGGCAAGTTCTTCAAGGTGACGTCGAACGCGCACACGCTGACCGGTGACGGCCAGGCGGCCGTGTACCGGCGCGGGCTGCCGCTGGAGGACATGGAGTTCTTCCAGTTCCACCCGACCGGCATCTGGCGCATGGGCATCCTGCTGACGGAGGGCGCCCGCGGTGAGGGCGGCATCCTCCGCAACAAGGACGGCGAGCGGTTCATGGAGAAGTACGCGCCGGTCATGAAGGACCTCGCGTCCCGTGACGTCGTCTCCCGCTCGATCTACACCGAGATCCGCGAGGGCCGCGGCTGCGGTCCCGAGGGTGACCACGTCTACCTGGACCTCACCCACCTCCCGCCGGAGCAGCTGGACGCCAAGCTGCCCGACATCACGGAGTTCGCGCGGACCTACCTCGGCATCGAGCCCTACACGGACCCGATCCCGATCCAGCCCACCGCGCACTACGCCATGGGCGGCATCCCGACCAACGTCGAGGGTGAGGTCCTCGCGGACAACACCACCGTCGTGCCGGGCCTGTACGCGGCCGGCGAGGTCGCCTGCGTGTCGGTGCACGGCGCCAACCGCCTGGGCACCAACTCGCTGCTGGACATCAACGTCTTCGGCAAGCGGGCCGGCATCGCCGCCGCGGAGTACGCGCAGAAGGCGGACTTCGTCGAGCTGCCGGAGAACCCGGAGTCCCTGGTCGTCGAGCAGATCGAGCGGCTGCGTACCTCCACCGGCAACGAGCGGGTGGCCGAGCTGCGCCGCGAGCTGCAGGAGACCATGGACGCCAACGTCATGGTGTTCCGCACCGAGCAGACGATCAAGACGGCCGTCGAGAAGATCGCCGAGCTGCGCGCGCGCTACAAGAACGTGGCCATCCAGGACAAGGGCAAGCGGTTCAACACCGACCTGCTGGAGGCCGTCGAGCTGGGCAACCTGCTCGACCTGGCCGAGGTCATGGCGGTCTCCGCGCTCGCCCGCAAGGAGTCCCGCGGCGGTCACTACCGCGAGGACTACCCCAACCGCGACGACGTCAACTTCATGCGCCACACCATGGCGTACCGCGAGGTGGGCGACGACGGCACCGAGTCCATCCGTCTGGACTACAAGCCGGTCGTCCAGACCCGCTACCAGCCGATGGAGCGTAAGTACTGATGGCTACCCCTGTCATGGAGAAGAGCGACAAGGCCCCCGAGCCCGGTTTCGCCGACTCCCCCTACATCACCGTCACCATGCGGGTCCGCCGGTTCAACCCGGAGGTCTCGGCGGAGGCGACCTGGCAGGACTTCCAGCTGGAGATCGACCCGAAGGAGCGCGTCCTCGACGCCCTTCACAAGATCAAGTGGGACCTGGACGGCACGCTGACCTTCCGCCGTTCCTGCGCCCACGGCATCTGCGGGTCCGACGCCATGCGGATCAACGGCAAGAACCGGCTGGCCTGCAAGACGCTGATCAAGGACATCAGCCCCGAGAAGCCGATCACGGTCGAGCCCATCAAGGGCCTGACGGTCCTCAAGGACCTGGTCGTCGACATGGAGCCGTTCTTCCAGGCGTACCGGGACGTGATGCCCTTCCTGATCACGAAGGACACCAACGAGCCGACGCGTGAGCGCCTGCAGTCCGCCGAGGACCGCGAGCGCTTCGACGACACGACGAAGTGCATCCTGTGCGCCGCCTGCACGTCCTCGTGCCCGGTGTTCTGGAACGACGGCCAGTACTTCGGCCCGGCCGCGATCGTGAACGCCCACCGCTTCATCTTCGACTCGCGTGACGAGGCCGGGGAGCAGCGGCTGGAGATCCTCAACGACCGCGACGGCGTCTGGCGCTGCCGCACGACCTTCAACTGCACGGACGCCTGCCCGCGCGGCATCGAGGTCACCAAGGCGATCGCGGAGGTGAAGCGGGCGCTGATCACGCGCCGCTTCTGACGTCCGTCGGTTCGCCGCCGTAGGCCGGTGAGGGCCCCGTTTCCCCTGGAAGCGGGGCCCTCTGGCATATGCCACACGATCGGGTGATGGGGCGATGAAGGGCCTCGCGGGCCCGGTCCGGCCTACGATGATGGCCTCGGCACCAGCCCCCAGGAGGCACGCGATGTCCGCAGCATCCGTCGAGCTGCCCCACGGCGAACTCCCGCTGATCGCGGAGGCGAACCGCATCATGGACCGGCTCCCGGGCTACCGCGTCGAGATCATCGGAGGCCAGCTCGTCGTGACCCCGCCACCGGACGGCCCGCACGCCGTAGTCCTGACCGACCTCATCCTGCCCTTCGCAGCCGCAGGCCTTCATGGCGCGCATTCGAAGGTGGTCCAGGGCATCGGTCTCTGGTTGCCCACCGACGCCGAGGACTACGCGATTCCGGATCTGGCGATCGTGGACGCCGATGTCGACGATCACCTCGTCGAGAACAACTGCTACGACCCGGTCTGCTTCCGCCTCGTCCTGGAGGTCACCTCCAGCAACTGGAAGAACGACCTGAAGACCAAGGTCACCGCCTACGCCGCCGCCATGGTCCCCGTGTACGTGATCGTCGACCGCAAGCACCAGCGCCTCCACGTCCTCACCGACCCCGACTGCGCCGACTACTCCACCCACCGCGTCCACTCCCCCGGTGAGACCGTCACCCTGCCCGACTCCCTCGGTGCCGAGGTCACCCTGGACGTCGCCGAGATCCTTGCCGCCGGACGGCCTAAGCCCGCACCCGACGAGGGCTGACAATCAGCCGTTCCGGGCGACGACCGTCCTAGCCTGACGCCATGTCAGATGACGAGTCGTACGAACTGCTCGGGTTCGACAACGTGCTGCTGCCCGTCGGTGACCTCGGTGAGGCCGTCGGGTTCTACGAGCGGGCCGGCTTCCCGGTGGCCTTCCGGCTCGACGAGGCCGGGATCGCGCTGCTGAAGGTCGGCGGAGAGGCGCCGGGCGTCCTGCTGCGGGCCGAGGACGAGTTCGGGCGGCGCCCGCCGCTGTGGCCCTCCGCGCGGGTGTGGCTGGAGGTTCCCGACGCCCGCCGGGCCGCCACGGCGCTGCGCGAGGCGGGTGTCACGCCGCTCGACGAACCGTTCCCCGTAGCCACCGGCTGGACCGTTGAGTTCGCCGACCCCTGGGGCAACGTCGTCGGCCTCACGGACTACTCCAAGCGCCCCGAGCTCGGCCGCCGGCCGTAGCCGCCGGCCGCGTGACGCGGACCACCCCCTCTTTGAGTTGAACACGTTCAAAAGCAGGTCTACAGTCAGCCCTGTCAGCGTTTTGAACGCGTTCAAGAAGGGGTGGGGCATGGATCGCACCGTCATCGCCTACGTCATCTACCTGGTCGTCAGCATCGGTCTGACCGTCTGGGTGGCCCGCACGCTCAGCCGCAACGGCCGGGTCTTCCTCGCCGACGTCCTGCACGGCAACGAGAAGCTCGCCGACGCCGTCAACCACCTCCTGGTGGTCGGCTTCTACCTCGTCAACCTCGGCTTCGTCGCCCTGTACCTGAGCGGCGACGAGACGATCACCGACACCCGGGGGATCTTCGAGGCGCTGTCGACCAAGATCGGCGTGGTGCTGCTGGTGCTCGGCGTGATGCACCTGGGCAACGTGTACGTGCTCAACAAGATCCGGCGGCGCGGCATGATGGAGCGGGAGCAGGTGCCGCCGGTCCCGCCGCAGGGCTGGGCGGCCCCGACGGCCGGGGCCTGAGCCGATGGCTCCCGCTCCCGGGACGGCCGGCGCCCCCGTGCGCCGGCTCACCGTCCTCTACGACGCCGAATGCTCCCTGTGCGCCCATGTACGGGACTGGCTGCTGCGCCAGCCCCGGCTGGTGCCGCTGGACCTGGTCCCGGCCGGGTCGGACGAGGCCCGGCGGCGGTTCCCCGGCCTCGACCACGGCGCCTCCCTCGACGAGGTCACCGCCGTCGGCGACGCCGGGCAGGTCTACCGGGGCGCCGCCGCCTGGATCGTCGTGCTGTGGGCGCTGCGCAGGTACCGCAGGCTCGCCCACCGGCTCAGCACACCCGCCGGGGCCCGGCTGGCCCGCGGAGCCGTCCTGGCCGCCGCCAAGTGGCGGGACGGGCAGAAGCGGTGGGGCGGCAACGGGTACCGCCGCGCCGACGGGTGGGTGTACGAGCCGGGGCTCGGCTGGCTGTACACCGGACCGGGCTGCGACGACGGCGCCTGCGTCAATCGTTAGGCTCTCTTCCTGTGCCTGCCAAGAACGACGGCCCCGACGACGGAGCCCCCCTCAGCAAGTCCGAGCAGACCCGCGCGCTGATCCTGGAGACGGCCATGCGGCTGTTCCAGGAACGCGGCTACGACCGGACGACCATGCGGGCCATCGCCCAGGAGGCCGGCGTCTCCGTCGGCAACGCCTACTACTACTTCGCGGGCAAGGAACACCTGATCCAGGGCTTCTACGACCGGATCGCCGCCGAGCACCAGGCGGCGGTCCGTGAGGTCCTGGCGCGAGAGACCGACCTGGAGGCGCGGCTGGCGGGCGTGCTGAAGGTGTGGCTGGACATCGCGACGCCGTACCACGAGTTCGCGGTGCAGTTCTTCAAGAACGCCGCCGACCCGGACAGCCCGCTCAGCCCCTTCTCCCCGGAGTCGGAGCACGCGCGCGTGGAGGCCATCAGCGTCCACCGCGCGGTGCTGGCCGGCGCGAAGACCAAGGTGCCCGAGGAACTGCGGGACATCCTCCCCGAGCTGATGTGGCTCTCCCAGATGGGGCTGGTCCTGTACTGGGTCTTCGACCGCACCCCGGGGCGCGAACGCAGCTACCGGCTCGCCGAGCGCGGCGCCCGGCTCACCGCGCGGGGTGTCGCGCTGGCCCGCTTCCGGGTGCTGCGCCCGCTGGTGCGCGAGGTGCACGAGCTGTTCACGGACTTCCTGCCCGGCATGACCGGCGCGCTGCCCGACCCGGCGGCCAGGAAGGCCACCGGTCAGGCCTGACGGGACGCCAGCTCGATCACCGTGATGTCCGACGGCGCCCCCACCCGGGTGGGCGGGCCCCAGGCGCCCGCGCCCCGGCTGACGTACAGCTGGGTGTCGCCGTAGCGCTCCAGGCCCGCCAGCGTCGGGTTCGCGGCGCCCGCGACGAGGTTGCCGGGCCAGAGCTGCCCGCCGTGGGTGTGGCCGGAGAGCTGGAGGTCGACGCCGTGGTCGACGGCGTCGTGGATCTGCACCGGCTGGTGGGCGAGCAGCACGCAGGCGCGGGCCCGGTCGCGGTCGCCGAGGGCACGGGCGTAGTCGGGGCCCTGGCCCTCGTCCTCGCCCGCCACGTCGTTGACGCCGGCCAGGTCGAAGTGGGGCAGCTCGGTGCGCGCGTTCTCCAGCGGGATCAGGCCGAGGCGCCGTACCTCGGCGACCCACTGTTCGGCGCCGGAGAAGTACTCGTGGTTGCCGGTGACGAAGTACGCGCCGTGCCGGGCCCGCAACCGTGCGAGCGGGGCCGCCGCCGGGCCGAGGTCCTTCACGCTGCCGTCCACCAGGTCGCCGACGACGGCGACGAGGTCGGGTTGCGTGGAGTTGATCGTGTCGACGACCGTCTGCGCGAAGCCCCGGCCGAGCACCGGGCCGAGGTGGATGTCGCTGACCACGGCGATGCGGAAGCCGTGCGCGGCGCGCGGCAGCTTGGCCAGGGGCACGGTGACCCGCTTGACCTTCGGGCCGCGCAGCACGCCGTACGTGCCGTACCCGACCGTCCCGACGGCCGCAGCCGCCGCGGCACCGGCGACGACACGGGAGACGAACAGGCGGCGCGAGGGGACGGCGAGGGGGCTCGCGGGCGTGGCACCGGACGCGGCGGACGGCTCGGGGCCGGCAGGGGGTGTCCTCGGCGGCGCGGTCCCCGCCGGTATCCGCTCCGGGTCCGCGGCCGGCGCCCGCAGCTCACCCGGGTCCGCCGGCCGCGCGGCCGCCCGCCGTTCCAGGAAGCGGCGCAGCAGCGGCCGTACGACCTCGCCCGCGAGCACCGCCAGCAGCAGGTAGATCGACAGGGCCAGCCACAGGAAGCCCGGCCAGGCCAGGACGCGCTGGAGCCAGAACGGGGCGCCCGTGCGCTCGGCGACCAGTGCGCCGACGGCCAGCGCCCAGCCGCCGGCGATCACGACGGCGCCGACGCGGCGCCCGGTGCCGGGCCCGCGGGTCGTGTCGCGGAACAGGCGCCGCCACACGTACCAGTTGGCCGTCACCAGGACGCCCACCACGGCCAGTGCGACGAGCGCGAAGACGACCACCATGCCGTCGGATCCCCTCAGTTGTGACGTCCGTGACGTTATGACGTTCGGCGCAGTGCGCGCACTCCGCGCAACCCGATGACCCCGACGACCGTCCCCAATACGAAGGAGACGACGGCGAGCAGCAGGTGCACCCAGAAGTACGCCGTGGGGTCGCCGTCCTCGAAGGCCAGCCCGCTGCCGTCCTTGACCAGGTTTTTGACGAAAGTGATCCAGATGATCCAGCTCCACACCCCGAAGGCGAGCAGGAACCAGGAGACGGGGCGGCTGAGCTTCATGTCCTCAGTATCTCCGCCGCCCGTGCGGTTCCGTGTCCGGGGTGGGGAGGTGGCTGGGCCCGTGCCGCGTCCGGGCGGTACGTTCTCGCTCGTGCCCGCACCCGAGAAGACCGTCCGGCGATCCCTGCTGGTCGCCTCCGCCGCCCTGACCGCCCTGTCCCTCATGCCGGCCGCACACGCGGCGCCCGGTCCGTCGACGAGCCCCTCGGCGAGTCCGTCGGCCACACCCCCGGCGACGATGTCGTCCGTGGGCGGCACGCGGCTCGGGCAGCCCGGGACACAGGTCGACCTCGCGGGCGGGGCCCCGGTCCTGCCCAAGGACCTCACCGCCCGCTCCTGGATCGTGGCCGACGCCGAGTCCGGCGACGTGCTCGCCGCGCACAACGCGCACTGGCGGCTGGCCCCGGCGAGCACCCTGAAGATGCTGTTCGCCGACACGCTGCTGCCGAAGTGGCCGAAGACCACGCGGCACAAGGTGGCGGTGTCCGACCTCGCGGGCGTCGGCGCCGGGTCCAGCCTGGTCGGCATCAAGGAGGAGGAGACGTACACCGTCCACGACCTGTGGCTCGGTGTCTTCCTGCGCTCCGGGAACGACGCCGTGCACGTGCTGTCGGCGATGAACGGCGGCGTCGACAGGACCGTGGCGGACATGAACGCGCACGCCGAGGAGCTGCAGGCCCTCGACACCACGGTGGTCAGCCCCGACGGCTACGACGCGCCGCGCCAGGTCTCCTCCGCGTACGACCTGACGCTGTTCGCCCGCTCGGGGCTGCAGAAGAAGGACTTCCGCGAGTACGCCTCGACGGTCCGCGCGAAGTTCCCGGGCAGGACGGCCAAGGACAAGAAGGGCAAGGTGTCCCGTGAGTCCTTCGAGATCCAGAACACCAACCGGCTGCTGGCCGGCGACTCGGACATAGGGGTCTACCCCGGCATCGCCGGCGTGAAGAACGGCAACACCACCAACGCGGGCGCCACCTTCACCGGTGTCGCCGAGCGCGGCGGCAAGGTGCTGCTCGTCACCGTGATGAACCCGGCGAAGAACGAGCACAACGAGGTCTACAAGGAGACCGCCCGGCTGTTCGACTGGGGTTTCCAGGCGGCCGGCAAGGTGAGGCCGGTGGGTGAGCTGGTGCCGCCGAGGAGCGCGGTGCAGGCGAGCCCGGGACCCGAGGCCTCGGGTCAGGCCGGGGGCGTCAGCGGGAAGGCCGCCGTGGGGACGAAGCCGGTGGCGGGGGCCCCGACCGCGGACGGCCCCACCGGCGCCGGGATGGCGGCCGGCATCACCGCCGGGGCGCTGGTGCTGCTCGCGGGCGGCGCGTTCCTGGTCAACCGTCGCTGGCCGCTGCCGGAGCTGGTGCGTCGCCGGTCCCGTCCGTGAGTTCCTCGGCCTTGCTGCCCGTGGCCGTCCAGGCGGCGCAGAAGAGCACCAGCTTCGAGGTGAAGTTGATCCACAGCAGCAGGGCGACGGGGACGCCGAAGGCGCCGTACATGCTCTTCGTGGCGACGCCCTGCATGTAGCCGCTCAGCAGCAGCTTGAGCAGTTCGAAGCCGACCGCGCCGATCAGGGCGGCCACCAGCAGCCGGCGGCGGGACGGCTGGACGCCGGGGAGCAGGGTCAGCACGTACAGCAGCAGGAGGAAGTCGGCGAGGACGGCGACGACGAAGGCGGCCAGGTACAGCAGGACGCTGCCGAAGCCGCCCTCGGCGATGCCCAGCTGGCGGATGATCCAGCCGACGAGCGCCGAGGCGACGGTGGAGATGCCGACGGTGACCAAGAGGGCGCCGCCGAGGCCGACGAGGACACCCGCGTCCTTGGCCCGGTGCAGGAGCGGGTTCTCCTCCTCGTCCGGCACCTCCCAGACGGCGCGCAGACAGCCCCGGGTGGCGTCGACCCAGCCGATGCCGGTGAAGAGCAGCAGGAGGCCGGCGATGAGGCCGACGGTGCCGGCGTTGTCGACCAGGCCCTGGATGTTCAGCTGGTCGGAGATGCCCGGCACCTGCTCGGCGATCTTGTCCTGGAGTTTGTCCTGCTGCTCCTTGCTGAGCGTGGCGGCGGCGACGGCGGCGGCGAGGCTGAGCAGCGGGAAGAGCGCGACGAAACTGGTGAACGTCATCGCGGCGGCCAGCCGCGTCCACTTGACCCGGTCCAGCCGCTCGTACGACCGCCACGCGTGCGTGGTCATCAGCCGTGCGATCCACGGCCCCACCACGGGGAGCTTCTTCAGCCAGTCCATGATCCGACTCTGCCCCCGGTCGTCCCGGTCCATGGTCCCGGCCGGCGGCCGGTCGTCTCCCCGGAGCGGAAGACCAGTGTCCTTGTGCCCCAAAAACGCAGGATGGTGGCCAGTGCCATGCCGATTCCCGCCCCCGAGACGGTGTCGGCGCGCTGCGAGGTGAGGCCGAGGCCGTAGTGGCTGACGGCCAGGCACAGCAGCTGCACGGCGGCGCCAACGGCGTTCACCGCGAAGAACACGGCGTACGGGCGCAGGCCCCGCGGGCGGGTGTGCCGGTAGGTGCCCAGCGCGTTGCCCGCGTAGGCCACGGAGCAGGCGGCGACGAAGGACAGGGCCTTGGCGGTGAGCGGGCCGAGTCCGGCGGGGCCGCGCAGCACGGTGAAGAGACCGAGGTCGACGGCGTAGGCGAGCAGTCCGGCGGTGGCGAAGCCCAGCAGTTCGCGCCGGCCGGCTACCAATTGGCCACCGCCAGGCCGTACATCGCCACCCACACCACGCCGATCAGCGCGAGGGCCCGGTCGCGCAGGATGACGTCCTCGGGTTCGCCCGCGGTGCCGCGGTCGGCGAAGACGGCGTAGCGCAGCACGGCGAGGATGAAGGCGACCATGGAGAGCTGGCGCCAGGGCAGCACGCTGGTGTGCGGGACTCCGCCCTCCTCCATGGCCCACAGGCAGTAGCCGAGGACGGCGACGCCGGCCGCGAGCTGCCAGACGAAGCGGAGGTAGCCGGTGGTGTACTCGGTGAGCAGGGCGCGGGTGGCGCCCGCCTTGCCGGCCATCTGCACGGCCTCGCTGTAGCGCTTGGCGGAGACCATGAACAGGGCGCCGAAGCCGGTGGTGATGAGGAACCAGCGCGACAGCGGGATGCCGAGCGCCAGCCCGCCGATCATGGCGCGCATCAGGAAACCGGTGGTGACGACGGCGAGGTCGACGACCAGGACGTGCTTGAGGCTGACGCAGTACGCCACCTGCATCGCGAGGTAGGCGATCAGCAGGGCCACGACGGGCGGGGGGCACAGCCGGGCCGCGACGAGGGGCGCGAGGACGCCCAGGGTGGCCCCGACGGCGTAGGCGACCGGCACCGGGACCTGGCCGGCGGCGACCGGGCGGTGGCGTTTGACCGGGTGGGCGCGGTCGGCCTCGGCGTCGCGGGCGTCGTTGACGAGGTAGACGGCGGCGGCGCAGGCGGTGAACAGGACGAAGACGAGGGCGAGCTGTGCCAGGGCGTGCCGGGAGAACAGGTCGCCGGCGGCGGCCGGGGCGGCGACGACCAGCACGTTCTTGATCCACTGGCGGGGCCGCGCGGTCCTGAGCAGGCCGCCCGCGAGGCCGCCGCGGCGGGGCGGGGCGGGTTGCGGGGGCTGTTCGGGGGCGCGCTGCCGCAGGACGGCCGTGTCGGTCATGGGGTCCCTCCCCGCATCCAGTCGGCACCGAGCCGGGCGGTGAGCGCGCCCAGCGCGGCGCCGGCCGCGACGTCGGTCGGGTAGTGGACGCCGACGACCAGCCGGGACACGCACACGGCGGCGGCCAGCGGCCAGGCCGCGCGCACGCCGAGCGCGCCGAAGACGACGGCGGCGGCCGCGGCGGAGGTGGCGTGGGAGCTGGGGAAGGAGTGCCGGCCCGCGGTGCGCACCAGGGGCTGGACGTGCGGGGGGCGGGGGCGGCGCACGACCCGCTTCACCCCCATGCTGGCCAGGTGCGCGCCCGCGGTGAGCGCGGTGCCCCGCAGCCAGGCCGTCCGTCGCGGGCCGTCCACGGCGGCCGAGGCGAGGCCCGCGGCGAGCCACAGCGCTCCGTGCTCCCCGGCCCAGGACAGGGTGCGCGCGGCAGCGGCCACGCGCGGGTCCGTGCCGCAGGCTCTGAGCGCCGTCACGATCCGGTGGTCCATGTCGTCCAGGTCGTCCATGGGGACTCACTGTTCACGCCGACGCTGCGGTAAGTCCGGCATTATCGGGCGACATACCATTAATCACCCGTTTCGGGGAGGGGTGGAATGTTCCGGATCTGATCGTCCGCCCAAGGGGGATACGGTCACCGGCATGTCTGCCGACACCGTTCCCGTCGACGAGTGGGGTCCCGTCACCGGCTGGGGCCGCACCGCGCCCACCGCGGCCCGTCTGATCCGTCCGCGGACGTACGAGGAGGCCGCGGCGGCCGTCCGGGACTGCGGGGCCCGCGGCGGCATCCCGAGGGGCCTGGGCCGGGCGTACGGCGACGCGGCGCAGAACGCGGGCGGTGCCGTGCTCGACATGACGGGCCTGGACCGGATCCACGCCATCGACGTCGACGGCGGCACCGTGCTGTGCGACGCGGGCGTCTCCCTGCACCGGCTGATGGAGGTCCTGCTGCCGCTCGGCTGGTTCGTGCCGGTCACGCCCGGCACCCGCTATGTGACGGTCGGCGGGGCGATCGGCGCCGACATCCACGGCAAGAACCACCACGTGTCCGGCTCCTTCGCCCGGCACGTGCTGTCCCTGGAGCTGCTCACCGCCGACGGCGGGGTCCGCACCGTGGACCGGGGCACGCCGCTGTTCGACGCCACCGCCGGCGGCATGGGCCTGACCGGGGTGATCCTCACCGCGACCGTGCGGCTCCAGCCGGTCGAGACCGCGCTGATGTCGGTCGACACCGAGCGTGCCGCCGACCTCGACGACCTGATGGCCCGCCTGACGGCCACCGACCACCGCTACCGCTACTCGGTCGCCTGGATCGACCTCCTCGCGCGCGGCGCGGCGACCGGCCGCGCGGTCCTCACCCGCGGCGACCACGCCCCGCTGGACGCGCTGCCCGCCCGGGCCCGGCGCGAGCCGCTGGTCTTCCGCACCTCGCGCCTGCCGGCCGCCCCCGGTTTCCTGCCGGAGGGGCTGCTCAGCCGGACGAGCGTGGGTCTGTTCAACGAGCTCTGGTACCGCAAGGCCCCCCGTGCGCGCCGCGGGCAGCTCCAGCGGATCTCCACCTTCTTCCACCCCCTGGACGGGGTGCCCCACTGGAACCGGATCTACGGCCGCGGCGGCTTCGTGCAG
Organism: Streptomyces flaveolus; assembly: GCF_044765825.1. Lineage (NCBI taxonomy): Bacteria > Bacillati > Actinomycetota > Actinomycetes > Kitasatosporales > Streptomycetaceae > Streptomyces > Streptomyces flaveolus. The sequence continues at coordinate 580,293 of NZ_JBIWKU010000003.1, forward strand.
TACCAGTTCGTCGTCGGTCACGGCCGGGAGGAGACCCTGCGCCGGATCGTGCGGCGCATCTCCGCGCACCGCTGCCCGTCCTTCCTGGCCGTCCTCAAGCGCTTCGGGGTAGCCGACCCGGGCTGGCTGTCGTTCCCGGTGCCCGGCTGGACGCTGGCGCTGGACGTCCCGGCCGGGCTGCCGGGGCTCGGGGCCTTCCTCGACGAGCTCGACGAGGAGGTCGCCGCGGCCGGCGGCCGGGTCTACCTCGCCAAGGACTCCCGGCTGCGGCCCGAGCTGCTCGCCGCGATGTACCCGCGCCTGGACGACTTCCGCGCACTGCGCGCGGAGCTGGACCCGCGCGGGGTGTTCATGTCCGACCTGTCCCGGCGCCTCGCCCTGTGACCCCTTCTGGAGCTGTCGTGAAGGACGCCTTCGGCCTCCCCCAGTCCCTTCTCGTCCTCGGCGGTACGTCCGAGATCGCCCTGGCCACCGCGCGCCGGCTGGTCGCCCGCCGCACCCGCACCGTGTGGCTGGCCGGCCGCCCCTCCCCCGCGCTGGACGCGGCGGCCGGGCAGCTGCGCGGGCTGGGCGCCCAGGTGCGCACCGTCGCCTTCGACGCGCTGGACCCCGAATCCCACGAGGAGGCGCTGGGCAAGGTGTTCGCCGAGGGCGACATCGACCTGGTGCTGCTCGCGTTCGGCATCCTCGGCGACCAGGCGCACGACGAGCGCGAGCCGCTGAACGCCGTGCGGGTCGCGCAGACCAACTACACCGGCGCGGTCTCGGCCGGTCTGGTGAGCGCCCGCGCGCTGCAGGCGCAGGGGCACGGCTCGCTGGTGGTGCTGTCGTCCGTGGCCGGGGAGCGGGCCCGCCGGGCCAACTTCATCTACGGCTCCAGCAAGGCCGGCCTGGACGCCTTCGCGCAGGGCCTCGGCGACGCGCTGCACGGCACGGGCGTGCACGTCATGGTCGTACGCCCCGGGTTCGTGCGGTCGCGGATGACCGCCGGCCTGGAGGAGGCGCCGCTCGCCACGACGCCCGAGGCGGTCGCGTCGGCCATCGAGCTGGGGCTGCGGCGCCGCTCGGAGACGGTGTGGGTGCCGGGCGCGCTGCGGGTGGTGATGTCTGCGCTGCGGCACCTGCCGCGGGGGGTGTTCCGGCGGCTGCCGGTGTAGGGGGCCGTGCGCTAGCGGGTCGGCAGGGAGCCGGTCTCCACGCGTTCGGCCTGCGGGGGCACGACCGCGCTGCCGAAGGGGAACTCGCGCAGCTTGCGCCACACCCCGTCGGCGCCCTGCTCGTAGAGCGCGAAGCCGGTGCACGGCCACTGGGCCTCGTAGTCGGCCAGCTCCTCGTAGGCGCGGTCCATCGCGGCCTCGTCGATGCCGTGCGCGACCGTGACGTGCGGGTGGTACGGGAACTGCAGTTCGCGCGGGACAGGCCCGGAGGAGTCGCGGACCCGCTTCTGGAGCCAGGAGCAGGCGGCGGCGCCCTCGACGACCTGGACGTAGACCACGGGCGACAGCGGGCGGAAGGTCCCGGTGCCGGACAGCCGCATCGGGAAGGGGCGGGCGCGGGCCGCCACCTCCGCCAGGTGCGACTCGACGGCGGGCAGCGTCGCGCCGTCGATCTCGGTCGGCGGCAGCAGGGTGACGTGCGTGGGGATGCCGTGTGCCGCGGCGTCGCCGAAGCCCGCGCGCAGCTGCTGAAGCCGGCTGCCGTGAGGCTCCGGGACCGCGATCGACACGCCGATCGTTACGGTCCCCACGTCGTCTCCCTGTCGTTCTGTCGGTGCCGCCCGCCCACCGGCGCGCGGCGGTGGCCGCCGATGCGGCCACCCGGTTATCGACTGTACGGCCACGACCCTGTCCCGGGCAGGCGCAACCGGAGTGATGTGCAGCGCTACGGCGGCGTGCCGGGGCGCTCGGCGCGGTACCGCCGGTCAGTGCTTGGCGGGCAGGAAGCCCATGCCGTCGTAGGCCCGGGCGAGGGTTTCGGCGGCGACGGCGCGCGCCTTCTCCGCGCCCTTGGCGAGTACCGCGTCGAGGGTCTCCGGGTCGTCCAGGTACTGCTGGGTGCGCTCCCGGAAGGGCGACACGAACTCGACCATGATCTCGGCGAGGTCCGTCTTCAGGGCGCCGTAGCCCTTGCCCTCGTACTGCTGCTCCAACTCGGGGATCGTCGTGCCGGTGAGCGTGGAGTAGATCGTCAGCAGGTTGCTCACGCCGGGCTTGTGCTCACGGTCGAAGCGGATCACCGTGTCGGTGTCCGTGACCGCGCTCTTGACCTTCTTCGCGGTGGCCTTCGGCTCGTCGAGCAGGTTGATCAGGCCCTTCGGGGTGGCCGCCGACTTGCTCATCTTGGCGGTCGGGTCCTGAAGGTCGTAGATCTTCGCCGTCTCCTTGAGGATGTAGGCGCTCGGCATGGTGAAGGTGTCGCCGTAGGTCTGGTTGAACCGGTCGGCGAGGTCGCGGGTCAGCTCGAGGTGCTGGCGCTGGTCCTCGCCGACGGGGACCTGGTCGGCCTGGTAGAGCAGGATGTCGGCGACCATCAGCATCGGGTACGTGAACAGGCCGACGGTGGTGCGGTCGCTGCCCTGCTTGGCGGACTTGTCCTTGAACTGGGTCATCCGGGAGGCCTCGCCGAAGCCGGTGATGCAGTTCATCAGCCAGCCGAGCTGGGCGTGCTCGGGCACGTGGCTCTGCACGAACAGCGTGCAGTGCTCCGGGTCGAGTCCGGCCGCGAGGAGCTGGGCGGCGGCGACGCGGGTGTTCTCCCGGAGCACCTTCGGGTCCTGCGGGACCGTGATCGCGTGCAGGTCGACGACCATGTAGAACGCGTCGTGGGTGTTCTGCATGTCGACCCACTGGCGGACGGCGCCGAGGTAGTTGCCGAGGTGGAACGAGCCGGAGGTCGGCTGGATACCGGAGAGCACGCGGGGACGATGCCGCATGGCGGAGCCATTCCCCTGAGGGTGGGGGTGGGAGACGGGAGGGCGTTCAGAGGCCATGTCCGTCATTCTCTCAGAGCCGGGAGGGTGGCTCCCGGGGTGGGGAACTGCGGGCCGTCCGTGGCCGGGCACGCAGTTCCCCGCGCCCCTTTCGGGCGTGGTCAGCCCAGGTCGATCTCCGGGTAGAGCGGGAAGCCCGCCACCAGGTCCGTCGCGCGGCGGGAGATCTCGTCGGAGACCTTCTCGTCCAGGACGTGGGACGCCTTGGAGGGGGCCCCCGACTTGGTGGTGCCCGGCTCGGCGGCCGTCAGGACGCGGTCGATGAGGCCCGCGACCTCGTCCATCTCGGCGGTGCCGAGGCCCCGCGTGGTCAGCGCCGGCGTGCCGATGCGGATGCCGGAGGTGTACCAGGCGCCGTTCGGGTCGGCCGGGATGGCGTTGCGGTTGGTGACGATGCCGGAGTCCAGCAGCGCCTGCTCGGCCTGGCGGCCGGTGAGGCCGTAGGAGGATGCGACGTCGATCAGGTTCAGGTGGTTGTCCGTGCCGCCCGTCACCAGGGTGGCGCCGCGGCGCGTCAGGCCCTCGGCGAGAGCGCGGGAGTTGTCGACGATGCGCTGGGCGTAGTCCTGGAACGCGGGCTGCCGGGCCTCGGCGAGGGCGACGGCCTTGGCGGCCATGACGTGCGGGAGCGGGCCGCCGAGGACCATCGGGCAGCCGCGGTCGACCTGGTCCTTGAGGGAGTCGTCGCACAGCACCATGCCGCCGCGCGGGCCGCGCAGCGACTTGTGGGTGGTCGTCGTGACGATCTGGGCGTGCGGGACCGGGTCGAAGTCGCCGGTGAGGACCTTGCCCGCGACCAGGCCGGCGAAGTGCGCCATGTCGACCATGAGGGTCGCGCCGACCTCGTCGGCGATCTCGCGCATGATGCGGAAGTTCACCAGGCGGGGGTACGCGGAGTAGCCGGCGACGAGGATCAGCGGCTTGAACTCGCGGGCCTGGGCGCGCAGGGCCTCGTAGTCGATGAGGCCGGTCACGGGGTCCGTGCCGTAGGAGCGCTGGTCGAACATCTTGCCGGAGATGTTCGGGCGGAAGCCGTGGGTGAGGTGGCCGCCCGCGTCGAGGGACATGCCGAGCATGCGCTGGTTGCCGAAGGCCTGGCGCAGCTCGGCCCAGTCGGCCTCGGAGAGGTCGTTGATCTGGCGGACGCCGGTCTTCTGGAGGAACGGCGCCTCCACGCGGTCGGCGAGCACGGCCCAGAAGGCGACCAGGTTGGCGTCGATGCCGGAGTGCGGCTGGACGTAGGCGTGGCGGGCGCCGAAGAGCTCGCGCGCGTGTTCGGCGGCCAGGGACTCGACGGTGTCGACGTTGCGGCAGCCGGCGTAGAAGCGGCGGCCGACGGTGCCCTCGGCGTACTTGTCGCTGAACCAGTTGCCCATGGTCAGCAGGGTGGCCGGGGAGGCGTAGTTCTCGGAGGCGATCAGCTTGAGCATCTCGCGCTGGTCGGCGACCTCCTGGCCGATGGCGTCCGCTACGCGGGGTTCCACCGTGCGGATGACGTCGAGCGCGGCTCGGTAGGCGACGGACTCGGGGGTGAGCTGCTGCTCGGCGGACATGGGGACCTCCGGACGTAGTGGTCGGCGTTCGGGTCGGCCCAGGCGCACGGCTCTCGTTGCTCGGGCCGCTCCCCGATGGTTGGTCCCATCCCAGCGCGCCAGTCACGGCCCGTGGTCAGCCTACCCGGGCCCGCGGAGGGGTGCGGGAGGTGTCCGGGATGCGGGAGCGTCTGCGTGGTTTTCCTGCATCGCGGGGTGCCGGTGCGTTGTGGCTGATCGCGCGGTTCCCCGGGCCCCTTGAGGGGCGCTCACCCTAGGCCCCTCAAAGGATCACGTGGGGCAGGAACCTCGCGTACTCGTCCGTCACCAAGCCCGAGGACTCTCTGATGCCCAGGCCCGCCGACTCGTTCTCGACCACCCACGCGCCCAGGACGACGTGGTTGCCGTCGAAGGCGGGCAGAGGGGCCAGCTCCTGGTAGCAGCAGGGTTCGTCGCGGGGCGTCGGGTCGGTGCCGGGGGCGTGGATCGTGACGCCGGCGCCCTCGCGGCCGAGGAGGGGCTTGGCGACCCAGCCCGTGCTGCCGGCCAGCTCGCGCGGGCCGTCCAGGTAGGCCGGGAGGAGGTTGGGGTGACCCGGGTACAGCTCCCACAGGATCGCCAGCAGGGCCTTGTTGCTGAGCAGCATCTTCCAGGCGGGTTCGATCCACAGGGTGGTGCCGGTGCCGCCGCCGTTGTCCAGGGTGTCCAGGACGTGGTCGGCGAAGCGGTCGGTGGTGAGCCACTCCCACGGGTAGAGCTTGAAGATGCTGCGGATGAAGCGGAGCCTGTTGTCGACGAAGCGGCCGGAGAGGCGGTCCCAGCCGATCTCCTCCATCGAGATCCAGTCGGTGGCCAGGCCGGCCTGCTCGGCGGTCTCCTTGAGGTAGGCGACCGTCATCAGGTCCTCGCCGAGCTCGTCGTCCGAGGAGTGCGCGAAGTACAGGGGGCTGCCCGGCGGGAGGAGGGCGGCCTGCTTCTTCCAGGCGTCGACGAGGCGCTCGTGGAGCGAGTTCCACTGGTCGGCGCCGGGGAAGCGCTCCTCCATCCAGAACCACTGCGGGGAGGCCGCCTCGACCAGCGAGGTCGGAGTGTCGGCGTTGTACTCCAGGAGCTTGGCCGGACCCGTTCCGTCGTAGCGCAGGTCGAAGCGGGCGTACACGGAGGGGAGTTCGGCGCGCCGCCGCCAGGCCTCGGTGACCGCTTGGACGACGCGCGGGTCGGTGATGCCGAGGTCGGTGAAGCGGCCGTCGGTCACGATGTGCTCGGCCGCCGCGAGGCACATGCGGTGCAGTTCCTCGACGACCTCCTCCAGCGCCTCGACCTCGTCCAGGGGGAAGACGTAGTAGGCGCTCTCGTCCCAGTAGGGACGCAGGGAGTCGTCGGGGTAGCGGGTGAGGGGGTAGATGAGCCCCTGTTCCTCGACGGTCTGCTGCCAGCCGGGGCGGGGGGCGACGGTGCGGCGCTCCACGGAGGCTCAGCCGCCGCCGCTGCCGGAGCCCGAGCAGCCGAAGCCGCCGCGGTCGACGGCCTCGTCGCGGCTGAAGGTGCCGGAGTCGGCCCAGCCCTTGCTGACGTCGGCGTCGTAGTACCAGTCGGCGTCCGTGACGCGCGAGGTCTTGCGGCCCTTGCCGGAGGAGCTGCCCGACGAGCCCGACTTGCAGTTCTTGTCGGCGACGACCTTGTAGCCGTTGAGGTAGTCGTAGCTGTCGCGGTCCACGCAGCGGCGGTCGGGGTCCGAGCCGCACGCGCTGAGGGCCGCCGCGAGCACTCCCATGCCGCCGAGCACCACGGTGCTCGAACGCAGCCGTCGCCGGGTCTCTGCCATGTCCTTGTCTCCCCGTTGTCCAAGCACCTGTACGACAGTTGGGCCGATCGAGTGTACGGCGCCCGCCGCGGGTGGACTCTACGGCAGCGCCCGGCACAGCGCGTCCAGGGCCCCCGCCCAGGCATGGTCGGGCGGGGTGCCGTAGCCGACGACCACGGCGTCCCGCGGTTCCGTCACCGCCTCGGGGTGCCGGAAGACGGACAGGCCGTACAGGCCGAGGCCCTGCCAGGCCGCCGCGCGGACCACCTGCTGCTCGGTGCCGGGCGGCAGCCCGAGGACGGCGTGCAGACCGGCCGCGATCCCGGTGACCCGCACCTCGGGGGCGCGGTCGGCGAGCGCCGCGACCAGGGCGTCCCGGCGGCGCCGGTAGCGCAGGCGGGCGGAGCGGACGTGGCGGTCGTAGGCGCCGGAGGTGAGGAACTCGGCCAGGGTCAGCTGGTCCAGCACGCCGCAGGTGTCGAGGCCCCCGCGGGACGCCGTGAGGTCGTCGGCGAGGCCCGGCGGGAGCACGGCCCAGGCCAGCCGCAGGCCCGGGGCGAGGGACTTGCTCGCGGTGCCGAGATAGACGACGCGGTCGGGGTCCAGGCCCTGGAGGGCGCCGACGGGCTGGCGGTCGTAGCGGAACTCGCCGTCGTAGTCGTCCTCCAGGACCAGGCCGCCGGTGCGCCGCGCCCAGTCCACGACGGCGGCCCGCCGGTCGGGGTGCAGGGGCACGCCCATCGGGAACTGGTGGGCGGGGGTGAGCAGCACGGCGCCCGCGTCGGCCGGTCCGACGGGGTCGGTGCCGCTCGCGTCGAAGGGCAGCGGGACGGTGCGCAGCCCGGCGGCGGTCAGCAGGTCGCGGTGCACATGGAGGCCGTACGACTCGACGGCGACGGTGTGCACGCCGCGCGCCTTCAGTAGGGCGGCGAGCAGGGTCAGGCCGTGCGCGAACCCGCCGAGGACCAGCAGGCGTTCGGGGTCGGCGCGCACGCCACGGGCCCGGGCGAGGTAGCCGGCCAGCGCGGTGCGCAGCTCCGGGCGCCCGCGGGGGTCGCCGTAGCCGAGGGCGTCGTGCGGGGCGGCGGTGAGGGCGCGGCGGGCCGCCCGGAGCCACTCCGCGCGCGGGAAGGAGGCCAGGTCGGGCGTGCCGGGACGGAGGTCGTAGGCGGGGCGGGTGCGGGTGCGGGGGCGCGGGGCCTGCCCGGCGGGCGGGACGACGGCGCGGTCCGCGACGCGGGTGCCGGAGCCCTGGCGGGCGGTGAGCCAGCCCTCGGCGACGAGGTCGGCGTAGGCGTCGGCGACGGTGTTGCGGGCGATGCCGAGGTCGGCGGCGAGGGTGCGGGAGGAGGGCAGGCGGGTGCCGGCGGCCAGGCGGCCGGTGCGGACGGCCTCGCGCAGGGCGTCGGTCAGCCCGCGGCGCAGGCCCGGCCCGGCCGGTTCCAGGTGCAGGTCCACGCCGAGAGTGGCCCAGGGTTTCGCCATGGAAATGGACCATACTCCTGGGCTGCTTCGTTCCTAGGGTCGAGGCATGACGACGCACACCGATGACACGACGACCGCGGAGTATGCCTCCGAACTGCCCGTACGGCTGGAATGGGCCAAGCACGCCCCCGATGTGTACAAGGCGATGATCCGGCTGGACACGGCCGCCCGGCGGGGGGTGGACCCGACGCTGTACGAGCTGGTGAAGATCCGCGCCTCCCAGATCAACCGCTGCGCCCTGTGCGTCGACATGCACAGCAAGGACGCCCTCGCGGCCGGGGAGAGCGTGGAGCGGATCATCCAGCTCAGCGCCTGGGAGGAGTCGCGGCACTTCTACACCGAGAAGGAGCTGGCGGCGCTGGAGCTGACGGAGGCCGTGACCGTGCTGACGGACGGTTTCGTCCCCGACGACGTCTACGAGAGGGTCGCGAAGCACTTCGACGAGTCGGAGCTGGCGCAGCTGATCGCCGTCATCACGGTGATCAACGCCTGGAACCGCTTCGGCGTGACCTGCCGCATGACCCCGGGGCACTACCGGCCGGGACAGCACGGATGACGGCCCGCACGCGGCTCCTGGACGGGGAGGTCGCGCAGGCCATGTCCGCGCTCAGCGCGGCGGCGAAGAAGGGGCTCGGCGACCTGGCGCTGGCCGAGCTGGTGATGATCCGGGCCTCGCAGATCAACCACTGCGCGTTCTGCCTGGACATGCACCTCACCCTCGCCCGGAAGAACGGGGAGAGCGAGCAGCGGCTCGGTCTGCTCGACGCCTGGGAGGAGGCCGAGGAGCTCTACAGCGAGCGGGAACGGGCCGCGCTCGCGCTGACCGAGGCGGTGACGGTCCTGACGGAGGGCTTCGTGCCCGACGCCGTGTACGAGCGGGCCGCCGCGCACTTCCCGGACGGCGAGCTGGCCCACCTCGTCGGGCTGATCGCCGCCATCAACAGCTGGAACCGGGTGATGGTCGGCCGCCGTGTCCCGCCGGGGGGTTACACACCATGAGCAAGGTCGGCATCTTCCGCGCCCTGCACCACGGCCGGGCTCCGGGAGACCCCCTCGTCCTGCCCGGCCCCTGGGACGCGGCGAGCGCCCGGGTTTTCGCGGAGGCCGGGTTCCCGGCGCTGGCGACGCCCAGTGCCGGGGTCGCCGCCTGTCTCGGGTACGAGGACGGGCGAACCCCGGCCGACGAGATGTTCGCGGCGGTCGCACGGATCGCCCGGGCCGTCGACGTACCGGTGTCGGCGGACGTGGAGGACGGGTACGGGCTGGCGCCCGGGGAGCTGGTGGAGCGGCTGCTGGCGGCGGGTGCCGTGGGCTGCAACCTGGAGGACTCCACGGGCGGGGTGCTCAAGGACCCGCGCGAGCACGCCGGGTGGCTGGCCGAGGTGCGGGCGGCGGCCGGGGACCGGCTGTTCGTCAACGCCCGCATCGACACGTTCGTCCGGGGCATCGCCGACCCGGACCGGGCCATCGAGCGGGCCGCGCTGTACGTCGCCGCGGGCGCCGACTGCGTGTACCCGATCGGCGCCCCCGTCGACGTGGTGCCGCTGCTGCGGGCCGGTGTCCAGGGGCCGGTGAACGTCGTCGCACGGCCCGGGGAGGGCCCCTCGCCCGCCGAGCTCGGCGAACTCGGGGCCACCCGGGTCACGTTCGGGCCGGGTCTCCAGCGGCGCGCGGAGCGGGCGGTGCGGGAGATCGCGGCCGAGCTGACGAAGTGAGGGTCAGGGCAGCCACTTCCGCCAGACGGACTCGTGGCTGTCCACCCACTTCTTCGCCGCCTCCTCGGGCCGCATCTTCTGCTCGGCGATCATCAGGGAGACCTGGTTCTGATCCTCGGTCGTCCACCGGAAGTTCCTGAGGAACTCCGCCGCCTTGCCGCCGTTCTTGGCGAAGCCGGCGTTGAGGTACTTCTGCAGCGGCGTGACCGGATAGGCGCAGTCGACCTTCTCCGGGTCGGCGTCGCAGCCCTCCTTGTACGGCGGCAGCTTCACCTCGGTCATCGGGACCTTCTCGAACAGCCACTGGGGCGTGTACCAGTAGGTCAGGAAGGGCTTCTTCTCCTTGGCGAACTGCTTCATCTGGGTGATCTGGGCGGCCTCGGAGCCGGCGAAGACGACCTGGTAGTCCAGGCCCAGGTTCTTCACCAGCGCCTTGTCGTTGGTGACGTAGGACGGGGAGCCGTCCATCAGCTGGCCCTTGCCGCCGCTCTCGGCGGTGCGCAGCAGCTCGGCGTACTTGTCCAGGTTCTTCCAGTCGGTGACGTCCGGGTGCTTCTTCGCGAAGTACGTGGGGACGAACCAGCCGATGTGCCCGGTGACGCCGAGGTCGCCGCCGGCGGCGATGGTCTTCTTGTCCGCGACGTAGCGCTGTTCCTGCTCGGGGTGTCCCCAGTCCTCCAGGATGGCGTCGACCCGGCCCTGGCTGAGCGCGTCCCAGGCGGGGACCTCGTCGACCTGGACGGTGTCGACGCGGTAGCCGAGCTCGTGCTCCAGCAGGTACTGGGCGACGGCCACGTTGGCCTGGGCGCCGACCCAGGACTGCACGGACAGGGTGACGGTCTTCGCGCCCTGGGCGTTCGCGAACGGGGAGGCCTGCTTGGTCATGTCGGCGGCGCCGCAGCCGGTGGCCAGCACCAGCACGGCGGCGGCCGCCGTGATCCGCTTGCGGGACATCTCAGGCTCCCTTCTTCGTACGGCGTCCGGTGGGCTGGGTGACCCGGTCGAGCATCAGGCCGAGGCAGACGATCGCCGCTCCGGCCACCAGGCCGGTCGCCAGGTCGCCCTGGGCCAGGCCGAAGACGACCTGGTAGCCGAGCGCGCCACCGCCGACCAGGCCGCCGATGATGACGACGGCGAGGACGAGGACGACACCCTGGTTGACGGCGAGCAGCAGGGACCGGCGGGCCAGCGGGAGCTGGACCTGGCGCAGTTGCTGTCCGCTGGTCGCGCCGAGCGAGCGCGCCGACTCCATCGCGGCCGGGTCGACCTGGCGCAGCCCCTGGGTGGTGATGCGGACGACGGCCGGGAGGGCGTAGACGACCGCGGCGGCGACGGCCGGGGCGCGGCCCACGCCGAACAGGGCGACGACCGGGATCAGGTACACGAACTGCGGCATCGTCTGGAAGACGTCCAGGACGGGCCGCAGCAGGCGTTCGAAGCGGTCGCTGCGGGCGGCGGCGATGCCGGTGGCGAAGCCGATGACCAGGGTCACGGCTACGGCGGCCAGCACCTGGGAGAGCGTGTCCAGGGACGGGTTCCACACGCCGAGCACGCCGATCGCGGCCATGGCGAGGACGGCGGTGAGGGCCGTGCGCCAGGTGCCGATCAGCCAGGCCAGGGCGGCGACGATCAGCAGCACGGACCACCAGGGCAGCCACTGGAGGCCGTCCCGCAGCGGGTTGAGGACCCAGCTCGTGAAGTGGGCGGCCCAGTCCGCGGTGCCGCCGACGACGGGGACGCCGGAGTAGAGGTGCGCGGTCATCCAGTCGACGGCCCGGTTGACGGGCTCGGCGATGTCCACCTCCCACGCCTCGGGCCAGTCGAGGAGGCCGGCGAGACGTCCGGCGACCGCCACGACGACGGCGGCGACGAGGGCGTAGAGCCAGGTCACCGGGGACTTGCGGGTCTCTGTCAGCCGCTCCCCCGCCGCGCCGGTGACGCGGTCCAGGACGACGGCGAGCAGCACGATCGGGATGCCGGCCGCGAGGGCGGCTCCGACGTCGACGGAGGCGAGCGCCTGGTAGACGCGGTCGCCGAGGCCGCCGGCGCCGATGACGGAGGCGATGACGGCCATGGACAGCGCCATCATGATCGTCTGGTTGAGGCCGAGGAGGAGTTCCTTGCGGGCCAGCGGGAGGCGCGCGGTCAGCAGCCGCTGGCGGGCGGTGGTGCCGAGGGACTCGACGGCCTCCAGGACCTCCTTGTCGGCGCCGCGCAGGCCGAGGGCGGTGAGCCGGGCCATGGGCGGGGCGGCGTAGACGACGGTGGCCAGGACGGCGGCGGGGACGCCGATGCCGAAGACCAGGACGACGGGGAGGAGGTAGGCGAAGGCGGGCAGCACCTGCATGGTGTCGAGCACGGGACGCAGGACGCGGTCCATCCGGTCGGACAGGCCGGCGGCGAGGCCCAGCAGGGCGCCCACGGCGACCGACGCGAGGACGGCGACGACCATCAGGGCGAGGGTCTGCATGGTCGGCACCCACATGCCGAGCAGGCCGCAGGCCAGGAACGCGGCGGCGGTGCCCAGCGCCAGCTTCACGCCGGCCGCGCGCCAGGCGGCCAGGGCGCCGATCGCGGTGACCCCGGCCCAGCCGACGGCGAGGAGGGCGAGGTAGACGGCGCGTACGGCGATGGTGACGGCGTTGCTGACGTGGCCGAAGAAGTAGAGGAAGAGAGGGTGGCTGTCGCGGTTGTCGATGATCCAGTCGCTGGCGCTGCCGAGCGGGGCGGAGACGTCGACGGTGAGGGCGGCGGGCCAGGTGGCGCCGGGCCACTGGGTGACGGCGAGGGGGACGAGGACGGCGGCGGCCACGGCGAGCGTGAGGAGCTTGCGAGCGGCGGGGTGGGTGAGGACACCCGGCGGCGACACCTTCTGGGACGTTGCGGTGATCGTTGCCATCAGACCGGCTCCTCGCTGGGGGCGGCCGGCTCGCGGCGCTCGGGCTGTGCGAGGGCGCCGCCGCCGGGGGCGGGGACGGTCGGCTCACGGCGCCGGGCCGGTGCCGGTGCCGCTGCCGCGTCCGCTGCGGGGGCGGGGGCGGGTGCGGCGCCTGCGGCGGCGGGGGTGTCCGATGTGCCCGCCACCACCGACAGCAGGGCGTCCGCGTCGATCACGCCCAGGCAGCGGCCGTCGGACATCACACGGGCCGGGGAGCCGGCGCGGGCCACCGCCTCGATGGCCTCCGTGACCGTGGCCTCGGGGCGCAGCGCGGGTCCGGTGCCGGCCTCGTCGGAGGAGGAGGCGGGGCGCATGGCCGTACGGACCGTCAGGACCTGCTCGCGCGGGACGTCACGGACGAACTCACGGACGTAGTCGTCGGCGGGCGAGCCGACGATCTCTTCCGGGGTGCCGAGCTGCACGACGCGGCCGTCGCGCATCAGGGCGATGCGGTCGCCCAGCTTCAGGGCTTCCTGGAGGTCGTGGGTGATGAAGACCATCGTGCGGCCCTCCTCGCGGTGCAGCCGGACGACCTCCTCCTGCATCTCCCGCCGGATCAGCGGGTCGAGCGCGCTGAACGGCTCGTCGAAGAGCAGCACCTCGGGGTCGACGGCGAGGGCGCGGGCGAGGCCGACGCGCTGGCGCTGGCCGCCGGAGAGCTGGCCGGGGCGGCGGTGCTCCAGACCCTCCAGGCCGACCTTGGCGACGATCGCGGCGGCGCGTTCGCGGCGCTCCGCGCGGCCCATGCCCTGGACCTCCAGGCCGTACGCCACGTTGTCGAGGACCGTGCGGTGCGGGAGCAGGCCGAAGTGCTGGAAGACCATCGCGGCGCGGTGCCGGCGCAGTTCGCGCAGCCGGGACCGGTCCATGGCGCGGACGTCCTCGCCGTCGATGGCGATGGTGCCCGCGGTCGGCTCGATCAGCCGGGTCAGGCAGCGCACCAGCGTGGACTTGCCGGAGCCGGACAGGCCCATGACGACGAAGACCTCGCCCTTGCGGACGTCGAAGGAGACGTCGCGGACAGCGGCCGTGCAGCCGGTGCGGGAGCGCAGCTCGGCCGGGGTCAGGGCGGTCAGCTCCGGGTCGCCGGGGACACTGGCGGCCTTCGGGCCGAAGACCTTCCACAGGCCGTCCACGGAGAAGACCGGCGGCCGCACCTGCGTGGTGCCGTTGACGGTGGCGGTCATCGGGCATCACCACCGATCAGCTCGACGGCACGTTCCCCGACCATGAGGACGCCGATCATCGGGTTCACGGCGGGCATGGTCGGGAAGACGGAGGCGTCGGCGACGCGGATGCCGTCCAGGCCGCGGATGCGCAGTTCGGGGTCGACGACGGCCTGCTCGTCGTCGGCGGCGCCCATCCGGCAGGTGCCCGCCGGGTGGTAGACGGTGTGCGCGACCTTGCGCGCGTACTCGCTCAGCTCCTCGTCGCCGGTGATGTCCGGACCGGGGCAGACCTCGCGCTTGAGCCAGTGCGCGAGCGGCTCGGTCGTGGCGATCTCACGGGCGATGCGGATGCCGTCGACCAGGGTGCGGCCGTCGTAGTCGTCCTCGTCGGTGAAGTAGCGGAAGTCGAGGGCGGGCTTGACCTCCGGGTCGGCGCTGGTGAGGTAGAGGCGGCCGCGACTCTTCGGCTTGGGGATGTTCGGGGTCATGGAGACGCCGAACTCCGGTCGCTCGTAGCCCAGTCGCTCCGGGTTGTCCGTGAACGGGATCTGGTAGAAGTGGAACATCAGGTCGGGGCCCGCGTGTTCGGGGTCGCGGCGCACGAACAGACCGGCGTCGGAGTCCATCGCGGAGTTCTCCGGGATGGGGCCGTTCGTCTCCCACACGATCACCGACTCGGGGTGGTCGAGCAGGTTCTCGCCGACGCCGGGCAGGTCGAGCGCCACGGGTATGCCGAGCGCCTCGAGGTCCTCGCGGGGCCCGATGCCGGAGTGCAGCAGCAGACGCGGCGAGTCGACGGCTCCGGCACAGAGCACGACCTCGTTGCGTGCCTTGACCAGGATCTCCTCGCCGTCCTTGGTGCGGACGTGGACGCCCTCGGCGCGGGTGCCGTCCAGCTCCAGCTTGTACGCCCAGGTCTCCAGCATGACGGTGAGGTTGGCCCGCTCGTCCATCACCGGGTGCAGGTACGCCACCGAGGCCGACGAACGCTTGTTGTTCTCCGGGTGGTAGGCCAGGTCGAAGAAGCCGACGCCCTCGGTGAACGGCTTCTTGTTGAAGCCCTCGACGCGGGGCACCTCGAGCGCCTTCTGCGCCGCGTCGACGAAGTCGCGGGCGATGGCGTTCCGGTCCTTCTCGTCGACCGCGACGATGTTGTTCTCCAGCCGGGCGAAGTACGCCTCCATCTGCACCGCGCCCCAGCCCTTGGCGCCCGCGGCCTCCCACTCGTCCCAGTCGGACGGCAGCGGCTTGAAGGCGATGAGGGTGTTGTGGGAGGAGCAGCCGCCGAGGACGCGGGCGCGGCTGTGCCGGATGTGGGAGTTGCCGCGAGGCTGCTCGGTGGTGGGGTAGTCGTAGTCGAGCTCGCCGCCGAGCAGGCCCATCCAGCGGCGCAGGGTCAGCACGTCGTCGCGGCCGACGTCGCTAGGGCCGCCCTCGATGACGGCGACGGTGACGTCCGGGTTCTCGGTGAGGCGGGCGGCGACGACGGAGCCTGCGGTGCCACCGCCGATGACGACGTAGTCGTAGACCTGGGGGGTCTCGGGCATGGGGGTACTCCAGAAGGGCGTGGGGACGGGGAGAGGTGAGCGGGGAGGTCAGCCGGCGAACCAGCGGACGGGCCGCGGCGCGAGGTTCTGGTAGACGTGCTTGGTCTCGCGGTACTCGGCCAGGCCCGCGGGGCCCAGCTCACGGCCGACGCCGCTCTTGCCGAAGCCGCCCCACTCCGCCTGCGGCAGGTAGGGGTGGAAGTCGTTGATCCAGACGGTGCCGTGCCGCAGCCGGCCGGCGACCCGGCGGGCGCGGCCCGCGTCGGCGGTCCAGACGGCGCCGGCGAGTCCGTACTCGGTGTCGTTGGCGAGGGCGACGGCCTCGTCCTCGGTGCGGAAGGTCTCCACGGTCAGGACCGGTCCGAAGACCTCCTCGCGGACGACCCGCATCTCGCGGTGGCACTGGTCGAGGACGGTCGGCTCGTAGAAGTAGCCGCTCTCGGGCCGCTCGGGGGACGGCTCGGGGCGCTTGCCGCCGCAGCGCAGGACGGCGCCCTCGGCGAGGGCGGAGGCGACGTAGTCCTCGGTCCTGGCGCGCTGCTGCTCGGAGACGAGCGGGCCGCACTCGACGCCGTCCTCGGTGCCGCGGCCGAGGCGGATCCTCCCGGCGCGGCGGGCGAGTTCGGCGACGAAGCGTTCGCGGACCGACTCCTCCACGATGAGGCGGCCACCCGCGGAGCAGACCTGGCCGCTGTGGATGAAGGCGGCGTTGAGGGCCTGGTCGACGGCGGTGTCGAAGCCCCCCTCGGTCTCGCAGGCGTCGGCGAAGACGACGTTGGGGTTCTTGCCGCCGAGTTCGAGGGCGACCTTCTTGACGGTGACGGCGGCGGCCTGCGCGACCTTGGTGCCGCTGACCAGGCCGCCGGTGAAGGAGACCAGGTCGACGTCGGGGTGCTCGGCGAGCCGGGCGCCGACCGAGTGGCCGGGGCCGGTGACGATGTTGGCGACGCCGGTGGGGAGTCCGGCCTCGACCAGCAGGTCGATCAGGGCGACGGTGGTGAGCGGGGTGATCTCGCTGGGCTTGATCACGAACGTGTTGCCGGCGGCGAGCGCGGGCGCGATCTTCCAACTGGCCTGGAGCAGCGGGTAGTTCCAGGGGGTGATCATCGCGCAGACGCCGACCGGCTCGTGCACGACGACGCTGTGGACGTCGGGCGAGCCCGCGTCGACGACCCGGCCGGGGGCCTCGCCGGCGACCAGGTCCGCGAAGTAGCGGAAGGCGTCGGCGACGCAGTCGATGTCGACCCGGCCCTCTTCGACGGTCTTGCCCGCGTCGCGGCTCTCCAGCAGGCCGAGCTCCTCGCGGTCGCGGACGAGCAGGTCGGCGACGCGGCGCAGCAGGGCGGCGCGTTCGGCGACCGGGGTACGCGGCCAGTCGCCGGCGTCGAAGGCGCGCCGGGCGGCGGCCACCGCGAGGTCGGTGTCCTTCTCGTCGCCCTCCGCGACCACGGCGAAGGGCAGGGCGTCCGCGGGGTCGAGGATCTCGCGCGTCGCGCCGGAGGACGCTTCCCGCCACTCGCCGCCCGCGTGAATGGTCCGGTGCGCCCGCGCCGCCCGGGTTTCCGTTCTGTTCGCCATGATCCGGTACTGCCTTCCGTTCCTGTTCCGTGTCCCTGCGTCACACGCATGTCACTCTCGGGACCGGGAGCCCCTGCCCCCTTCCCCCTGTTGCATGCAGGATCGATGCCCGAACGTGGGGTGGGTCACGAGGAAGAAGGGCGAAAGCGGCGAAACACGGACATGTCTTCGCCGCCGTCAGGCGCACTCCCCGCCGGCCGGACAGAAGGAGTCCACCGCCGTGGTGAGCGGCTCGCGCAGCAGCGCGCCGTCGAGCGTCTCGGGACCGCTGGAACGGATGGCGTAGAGGGTGCCGTCGGCGGCCCGGAAGCGGTGGTCGATCACCTGGCGGGGGCCGCGGTCCTCGTCGTCGTAGCGGTAGACGAGCTCGGAGAACGCGTCGCCGCCCGAGCTGCGGGTGAGGGCGCGGTAGCCGGGCTGTCGGGCGAATCCGTAGCCGGTGGCGTTCTCGGCCAGGTCCAGGGAGGCGGCCGGGGTCTCCTCCACCAGCGCGAAGATCTGCAGCTGGCGGCCGCCGTCCGGGGAGTCGTAGGTCACGACGGCGGCGGACTCGCCCTGCTTCTCGTGGCGCCGCCAGCCCTCCGGGACGGTGATCGCGTAGCCGACGGGGTCCTGGGCGCGGCGGTAGCCGGGGGCGGCGGGCGGGGATACGGATGCGGTGGTGGCGGAGGAGGAGGAGGTGGCCGGTGAGGTCACCGGTGCGGCGGAGGCCGGCGCGGTGTCCGAGGCCGGGGCCGTCGGGGCATCGGTGACGGTGACGCCCGTGGCCCGGTTGTCGCCCGCCCGGTCGGTGCCGTCGTCGCGGGTGAGCGCCCAGGCCCCGGCGCCGACGCCCGCGCCGAGGACGGCCGTCGCGGTCAGGGCGACCAGCACCCGGCGCAGCCCGAGCCCGGAGCCGGTGCCCGGTCCGGGGGGCGGCGGCTGGTACGGGGGCGCGGCGGGGGCGGGCTGAGGTCCGTACGTCCAGGGGGCCGGGGGCGCCCCCGGCGCGGTGGGCGACGGGCTGGCGGGGCCGGGGCCCCAGGGGGTCACGGGCGCGGAGTCGCCGGAGTCCCGGGCCCACGGGACCGCGGGCGGGGAACCGGCGGAGTCCGGTACCCAAGGGGCCGCGGACGCGGAACCGGCGGGGGCCCGGGCCCACGGGACCGCGGGTGCGGAACCGGCGGAGTCCGGTACCCAAGGGACCGCGGGCGGGGAACCGGCGGAGTCCGGTACCCAAGGGGCCGCGGGCGCGGAACCGGCGGGGTCCCGGGCCCACGGGGTCACGGGCACGGAACCGGCGGGGGCCGAGATCCACGGGGCCGCGGGCGCGGGGCCGGCGGGTGCCGGGGCCGTGGCGGCGGGCGCGGCGGGCGTCGCGCCTCCGGCGTCGGGCGTGCCGGGCGGCGGTGCCGGGGCGGGGGTCCATCGGGACGGCAGCGGGGGCGGCGGCGTGAGGCTCGTGCGGGTCTGGGCGGAGGCCCAGGCGGGCGGTTCGACCGGCCCGTCCGCGCCGTCCCCGCCGTCCGGGGTCCAGGCCGCCCGGCCTCTCTCCTCACTCGGCCCGTGGCCCGAGCCCGATTCCGGCTCCGCCTGCGCCCCCGCTCGCGACTCCGGCTCCGGCTCCGGCTCCGACTCCGCACCGTCGCGCTGCCAGCCGTTCATCCGTACCCCCGAACACGTCGAACCCGGTGTTCCGAAGGTAGCGGCGAAAACGGCAACGGGCTCCGTTCCGGCCGAAACCGGAACGGAGCCCGTGCGGGGTCGTGACGTACGGCCCGCGGAGCGGATCGGCTCAGAGGAGGCCGAGACCGCGAACCGCCTCGCGCTCGTCCGACAGCTCCTTGACGGAGGCGTCGATGCGGGCGCGGGAGAACTCGTTGATGTCCAGGCCCTGGACGATCTCGTACTTCCCGTCCTTGGTGGTGACCGGGAAGGAGGAGATCAGGCCCTCCGGGACGCCGTAGGAGCCGTCGGACGGGATGCCCATGGAGGTCCAGTCGCCCTCGACGGTGCCGTTGACCCACGTGTACACGTGGTCGATGGCGGCGTTGGCGGCGGAGGCGGCCGAGGACGCGCCACGGGCCTCGATGATGGCCGCGCCGCGCTTGGCGACGGTCGGGATGAAGTCGTCGGCCAGCCACTTCTCGTCGTTGACGACCTCGGCGGCGTTCTTGCCGGCGACCGTGGCGTGGAAGATGTCCGGGTACTGGGTGGCGGAGTGGTTGCCCCAGATGGTCAGGCGCTTGATGTCGGCGACCGTCGAGCCCGTCTTCTTCGCGAGCTGGGTCAGCGCGCGGTTGTGGTCGAGGCGGGTCATCGCGGTGAAGCGCTCGGCCGGTACGTCCGGGGCGGCGGCCTGGGCGATCAGGGCGTTGGTGTTGGCCGGGTTGCCGACGACGAGGACCTTGATGTCGTCCGCGGCGTGGTCGTTGATGGCCTTGCCCTGCGGCTTGAAGATGCCGCCGTTGGCCTCGAGGAGGTCACCGCGCTCCATGCCCTTGGTGCGGGGGCGGGCGCCGACGAGGAGGGCGACGTTGGCGCCGTCGAAGGCCACGTTCGGGTCGTCGGTGATCTCGATGCCCTGCAGGAGCGGGAACGCGCAGTCGTCCAGCTCCATCGCGGTGCCCTCGGCGGCCTTGAGCGCCGGAGTGATCTCCAGGAGGCGCAGCTTGACCGGCACGTCCGCGCCGAGCAGCTGGCCGGAGGCGATGCGGAAGAGCAGGGCGTAACCGATCTGGCCGGCCGCGCCGGTGACGGTGACGTTCACGGGAGTGCGGGTCATGGCGTTCTCCGTATGACAGCTGGCGGTGGGGCGGTCCCTGCCCCGGGGTGCGGGATCCCGCTCCGGCTCGTGACCGGCCCGCCGTGATGATCGATCACCGGTGCGGATGGATCACCGACGGATGATCGATCTCTTGGCGTCAAGAGAGATCCAGCGGTCAGGCTATCGCGCCCGCGCTGTCCGGGACGTCGGGGTCGGTGTGGCCCACCCCACAGCACCGCTTCCGGTCACCCGGAGGGGCCATGCGGTGCGCCGGCCGCGGACAGGAAGAGGCGGCCGCCTGGTCCGGGAGAGGGAGGGACTGAGGCGACCGCCGTTCGGGGACCGTTGCCGGACTCCCGTGGGGGGATACCTGTCGCGTGCCCGCGACTCCGCCGCCCATGCCTATGACAGGAAGATTTTCTTCCGGACGCCCGCGGTTCCCCCGAACGGCCCCTCGCATCGCCGTCCGAGATGCGGCCCGGGACGGCCCGGGCACGAGGCCCGGGCCGGGTGGGACTGGGGGGCTCAGTCCGTGCAGCCCTTGCCGCCCGCGGCCAGGGTCACGCACGCCTTGGCGTCGGCCGCGGTCTTCACCGCCACCATCGGGGTGTAAGCGACCGTGTCACCGGCGCCGGCGACGCTGCCCGTCTGCTCGTTCTTGCCGCCCGCGCTGACCCGGACCTCGTCGCCCTGGCCGGCCTGGGTGACGCGGGCCCACGCGGCGCCGCAGGTCTTGCTGTAGCGGACCTCGACGGACGCCGTGCCGACGGTGGCCGTCGCGGCGGTGGTCACCAGCTCGCCGCCGCAGCCCATGGTCTCGGGGTCCTTGCCGGTGCACTGGTCGCCGCTGCACTTCACCCCGGGCGGCAGCTGGGGGTTGGTGCTCACGGTGGGCGACGGGGACGGCTTGGTGCCCTCGTTCTTCTTGTCGCCGCCGCCGTTGAGGAGGAGGAAGGCGCCGGCGACCACGACGAGCACGCCGACGACACCCGCGACGAACGTCCCCATCCGCTTGCCGCCCCCCGAGGCACCGTTCCGCGCCCCGGAGCCGCCCTGCGGGGGCCGGCCGTGGGTGCCCGGGGCCCCGTGGCCGCCCGGCACCGGCGCGGCGGCGGCCGGACCGCCCGCGTACGCCCCCGAACCGGAGACGGAACCGGCCCGGGTCCCGTTGCGCGGCGCGCGCTCGCCGGTCGGTGCCGGCCCCCGGTATCCCGCGATCCCCCACGAGTTGCCGTCGGAGGGACCGCCGGAGGACGTGCCCGGGAGCCCGCCGGGCGCACCGCCGCCCCGAACCGGACCGACGGCCGAGTCGGGGCTGTCGGCGGCCGTCGGCTGCGCGGGGACCGTCGTCGGCGGCAGCGTGGGCGCCACACCGGCAGGCCCGGCGATCCCCGGCTTCGCCGCCGCACCGCCCCCGTGCCGGCCCGCCTTGCCGCTCCGGCCGTTCCGGGAGCCGGCCGCGGGCGTGCCCAGTTCACCGAGCGCGGCACGCGCCTGCGAGATCCGGATGGCCTCCATGGTCATGTCGTGGCGCATCTCCGAGCGGCTCCAGGCCCGCTCGGCCAGCTCCCACATGGTGGTCAGGTGGACGGGATTGGTCCCCGTCACCTCGGCCAGGGCCACGATCGCGCCCTTGGGCGCGAGCAGCCGGCCGTTCAGATAGCGCTCCCAGGACGTCTTGCTGTAGCCCGTGGCATCGGCCAGCGACGCGATGCTCAGCTCGCTGCGGTCCACGAGCCGGCGCAACTGACTGGCGAACTCTCTGATCTGCGGATCGAGTTCCTCCGGCAAGGCCTTCCAACGAGGCATTGCTTCCCCCTCTTCCCCCCGGTGACGTGCTGTTTCTTTCCCCGCTCGTTCCCCCGCGGTCCTCGCGCGCGGCGTCCCGCGCCGAGTCCCCGTTCTGGCTACCCACAGGGATGCGCCCGGTCAGGATCTCAGTTCCCGGGGTGGGGGCGCACAGGAGCACACAGGCCGCGAGCATGCACCGTCGCACGCCCGCTGGTCCGTGGTCCAGTCTCCCACCGGCGTTCCCGTGCATCGAACGGAACCCCTGCCGTCGTACGGAACGACCCCCGACCGCCGTACGGGACGTCCCGGACCGTCCCGATCGACCACGCTAGCCCCGCCGTTGGGCGACTTGGGGGCACATCCGCGAACTTGTCGGCACTTCGGCACACGGAACGCACATGTGCGGTCACGCCCGGCACACCGACCCCGCCATTCACGGACTCCGTAGCGGAACGGTCACTTCCGTGCCACAGCGCCCCGTCAGGCGTTGAACAGGGCGTTCCGCGTGCAGGAGGGTTGGTCGCGGCGGCGGCCCGTTCTCCCACGGGGGTGGAGGACGGGCCGCCGTACGCGGGCCGGTTACTGGCTGACCGTGAAGTGCAGGGTGTCCTTGAGGAACGGGATCTGCAGCACCGGCTTCGGCTGCGCCATCAGCGCCAGCAGGGAGATGCAGAGCCCCAGGAGGGCGTACGTGGTGATGTCCGTGAAGCGCGAACGCACCGCGAGCATGCCGACGTCGGGCACCGCCCAGCGCAGCGCGGCGCCGACCAGCAGCGCCACGCCGATCAGCAGCGTGCCCCAGCGGAAGACGTCCAGCGCGGTCAGCAGCAGACCGATCCCGACGAGGGTCACCACCGTGAGCACCGGCCACTGCCGGGCGGGCGCCGGGGCGTCACGGGGCGCGGCCCGGCCGCCGCCCTCGGGGCGCGCGGTGTCGCGCGTGAAGAGCGGGAAGCGCCGGGTGGCGCGCCGCGGTCTGCCCTCGGCGTCGGGCGCGCTGACGGGATCCCGGACGGTGAGCTCGTCCTCCGGGCGCTCGTCGTCGCCCTCGGTCCCCTTCTTCCCCTCGGCCGGCACCGTGCTCCGCCCCTCAGCCGGCACTGCGCTCCGCCGCCTCGACCACGTTGACGAGCAGCTGGGCCCTGGTCATCGGGCCGACGCCGCCGGGGTTCGGGGAGATCCAGGCGGCCACCTCGGCCACGTCCGGGTGGACGTCGCCGAGGATCTTGCCCTCGGCGTTGCGCGAGACACCGACGTCGAGGACGGCCGCGCCGGGCTTGACGTCCTCGGGGCGGACCAGGTGCGGGGAGCCGGCCGCGGCGACGATGATGTCCGCGCGCTTGAGGTGGGCGGACAGGTCACGGGTGCCGGTGTGGCACTGGGTCACGGTGGCGTTCTCGCTGCGGCGGGTGAGCAGCAGCGGCATCGGGCGGCCGATGGTGACGCCGCGGCCGACGACCACGACCTCGGCGCCCTTGATCTCCACGCCGTAGCGGCGCAGGAGGGTGAGGATGCCGTTGGGGGTGCAGGGCAGCGGCGCCGGCTCGTTCAGCACGAGGCGGCCGAGGTTCATCGGGTGGAGGCCGTCGGCGTCCTTGTCCGGGTCCATCAGTTCGAGGATGCGGTTCTCGTCGATGCCCTTGGGCAGCGGCAGCTGGACGATGTAGCCGGTGCAGGCCGGGTCCTCGTTCAGTTCACGGACGACCGTCTCGATCTCCTCCTGCGTCGCCGTGCCGGGCAGTTCACGCTGGATGGAGGCGATGCCGACCTGGGCGCAGTCGCGGTGC
The DNA here is from genome assembly GCF_044765825.1 of Streptomyces flaveolus. Taxonomy (NCBI): domain Bacteria; kingdom Bacillati; phylum Actinomycetota; class Actinomycetes; order Kitasatosporales; family Streptomycetaceae; genus Streptomyces; species Streptomyces flaveolus. The sequence goes on from NZ_JBIWKU010000003.1 coordinate 603,374, forward strand.
TTGCCCGCGACGTACTTCTGGCTGCCGGGGTCGTCACCGACCAGGACGGTGCCGAGGCCGGGCGTGACGCCCTTCTCCTTCAGCGCCGCCACGCGGGCGGCCAGTTCGGACTTGATCGCGGCTGCGGTGGCCTTGCCATCGAGAATCTGGGCGGTCATGCCCCCATCCTCGCGGATGACCGGCCCCCTGTTCCAATCCGGCCGCCGTGCGGGCGCCGACGGGGGGCGCCCCGGGCAGGCCGGGACGGGTCCCGCCGTATCCGGTCGTGATCAGCGATGTTGCACTTGCACAACACCTGGTGACCGCGGCTGGACAAGTAACGGCTGGGTCAAGAACGATGGGGCGGCACAGTGCCGCGGACTGTACCGGGGGGACGAACCGCATCTGTAGAACTTCCTCCGCACCATGCCGCGCGTCCCCGCACAGGAGCACATCGGAGGAAGGACCGCCATGAGTTTCGGCGACCCGAACAACCCCTACGGCCCGCCCCAGGGCGGCCAGCAGCCGAACTACGGCTATCCCCAGCAGCCCCAGGGCCAGCCCGGCTACGGCTACCCCGCGGCCCCTCCGGTGCAGCAGCCGTACGGCGGCGGCTACGCGCCCGGGCCGGTGCAGATGCCGGGCATCACGCGCGCGGCGCAGATCATGCTCGGCGTGATCGTCCTCGCCCACCTGATCGTCGCCGGTGTCTACGGCTACGCGCTGTCGCGCTGGGACGAGACGATGCTGGAAGCGGGCATCACCGGGGACACCGAGGCGGAGCGGTACGCCGACCTGGGCAAGGGCGTCGTCGTCTTCTTCCTCGCCCTGGCCGCCGTCTTCGCGCTCCTCGGCCTCGCCCTGCTGCTGCAGTATGCGAGGGGCGGCAACGGGGTCCGGGTCTGCTCGATCGTCTACGGGTCGTTCGCGATCGTCACCGGCATCTTCACGCTCGCCGTCTACGGTCTCGGCCTGCTCGTCATCATCGTCTCCATCCTGCTGATCGTCTTCGCCGCCAAGCGGGCCAGCGCCGAGTGGTTCAGGCGCCCGCGCTACTGAACACGCGGCGACTGAACACTTCGCGCCAAACACTTCCCAGGGCCGTGTCTCACCCGTACGAGGGCAGACACGGCCCTGGTGCGTCGCCCTAATCTGGCCTGGGTAGCCGTCAGGCACGGGGAGACGCACCTTGTACAGCATCATCGTGGTACCTCCGCCGACCACGGAGGACGAACGCGACCGCGGCCGCACCCAGTTCCGGCTCGCCCCCGGCGAACGGCTCGCCTTCGGGCGGTCCGTGCCCGAGGGCGGCCTGCTGATCGGGCACGACGGGGTGTCCCGCAGAGCGGGTGAGATCACCGCCCACGGCACCTTCTGGACGCTGAGCAACCTGTCGTCCCACCAGACGTACGTGGTGGAGAACCCGGAGGGCGCGGGCGAGCACATCAAGGTGGCGCCGGGGCGGCTGGACGCGCCGGTGCCCTTCGAGTTCTCGCGGATCGTGCTGCCCGCCGCGGGCGATCTGCTGCCCCTGGAGGTGTGGGCGCCGCGCCACGACTATCTGCGCGACGGGGGCGGCGCCGACGGCGAGCCGACCGCCCCGGCCTTCTCCGTGGACCGCACCAAGCGGTACTTCGCGGTCCTGGCCGCCCTGTGCGAGCCCCGGCTGCGAGGCACGCCGCACGCGCCGCTGCCCACCATGGACCAGGTCGTCGAGCGGCTGCGCCCGGCCTGGCCGGCCGCCTCCCGGACGTCGGTGCAGTGGAACATCGACTACCTGGCCGTGAAGCTGCGCCTCAAGCCGGGCCCGGAGACGGCCGAGCCGGGGCCGCGGCTGAACGGCAAGAAGGAGTCGCTGGTCTCGCTGGCGCTCCGCTTCGACCTGGTCCGCGAGGACGACCTGGTGGTCCTCGCGGCACCGTCCGAACGGCCGCTGCGGTGACCGAGCCGTACGCCGTGCCCGTGCCCAGGGGGTACCGGGTGGGCGTCTGGGAGGTGCGAGAGCCGATCGCGACGGGGGCCTTCGGCAGCGTGTACGCCGCCCGCCGCACCGGCGACGACGACGGCGGCGGCCTGCCCCGCACGGCCGCCCTGAAGTTCCTGCCCACCGGCACGGGCACCCCGCGCCAGCTCGCCCACCTGCGCGAACTGATCGAGCGCGAGATCCAGTTGCTGCGGCGACTGCGGCAGCCCCGGCTGATCCGGATGTACGAGACCCTCACCGTCGACGACCCGGTCCACCCCCGGCTCGACGGCGCCACCGTGCTGGTGCTGGAGCGGGCCGAGGGGTCCCTCGCGGCCCGGCTGGCCGCGACGCCCCGCCCGCCGGACGGGCCCGCGGTGCTGGCGCAGGTGTGCGCGGGGCTGGCCCAGCTGCACCGGGCGGGCTGGGTGCACGGGGACCTGAAACCGGCCAACGTGCTGCTGATGGCCGACGGTTCGGTCCGGCTCGCCGACTTCAACATGGCCGCCGAGCTGGAGGGCACCCACGCCTACACGCCCGCCTTCTCCACGCCCGACTACACGCCGCCCGAGCTGCTGTGGTCCGAGATCGGCGAACGGGGCCGCCGGATCCGCCCGTCCGCCGACGTGTGGGCCTTCGGCGTCCTGGCCCACCTGGTCCTCACCGGCACCTTCCCGCTGCCCGGCGGCACCCCGACCGCCCGCCGCGACGCCGCCGTCGCCTACGCCCGCGGTACGGACGAGCTGCGCCTGTCGCCCGGGCTGCCGGACGCCTGGCGGGACATCGTGCGGGACTGCCTGACCCGTACGCACGCCGGACGCGTCGGCACGGACACGCTGCTGCGCCGCGTGGCGGCGGCCACTGGCGGGGCGGGCGGTGCGGCGGGGGCCGTACGCCGGTTCCGTGCGCGTCCCCGGCGGGCGCTGCTCGCCGCGTCGGCCGCGGGGGTCGTCGCGCTCGCCGCGCTCGGCTCCGCCGTCGGCACCCTCGCCGACGGCGGCCCCGGCCCGTCCGGCCGGGGCTCCGGCGCCCCGGGCCACGGGGGCACCACCACCGTCGCCGCCGCCTCCTACGGCGCGGCCGAGCTCCGCACCGACCGGGGTGTGCCGCCCGCCTACCGCCTGCTGATCGTCGAGACGGCCCACGACTGCGACCGCGACGAGGTCACCCCGGGCCTCATCGCGGCGATGCTCAAGGTCGAGAGCGACTTCGACCCCGCCCTCTCCGACCCCGCGAAGGACGAGTACGGCATCGCCCGCTGGACCCCGCGGGTGCTGCGCTGGTGGATGAACGCCGACGGCACGCCCGGCGAGACCGTGCCCGAGCCGCCCTTCCCGCCCGCCGAGTCGATCCCGGCGATGGGCAGGTACCTGTGCTGGATCTCGCCCCGGCTGAACACCGGTCTGCCGGGCGACCGCCGGGTGCTGGTCGCCGCCGCCTACCGCACGTCGTACGACAAGGTGAACGACGCGGGCGGGGTTCCCCCGCAGTACCGCGCCTACGCCGACCGCGTCGCCCACTACCTCGAGGAGTACACGCCTTCCGGCGCGAGGTGACCCTGTGAGGTCCGAGGTGGCCCGGTCACCCGGCGCCCGGCACGGTGAACGCGCGGAGCGGGCCTCCGGCTCCCTCGGGGGAGAGCCGGAGGCCCGCTCCGGATCCGCGGTACCGCCGTATCAGTGGAAGAAGTGCCGCGTCCCGGTGAAGTACATCGTCACGCCGGCCTTCTTCGCGGCCTCGACGACCAGTTCGTCGCGGACCGAGCCGCCGGGCTGGACCACGGCCTTCACGCCGGCCGCGGTGAGGATCTCCAGGCCGTCCGGGAAGGGGAAGAAGGCGTCGGAGGCGGCGTACGCCCCCTGCGCGCGCTCGGCGCCCGCGCGCTCGACCGCGAGCTTCGCGGAGTCGACGCGGTTGACCTGGCCCATGCCGACGCCCACCGAGGCGCCGTCCTTGGCGAGGAGGATCGCGTTGGACTTGACCGCCCGGCACGCCTTCCAGGCGAAGGCCAGCTCGGCCAGCTCCGTCCCGGAGAGCGCCTCGCCGGTCGCGAGGGTCCAGGTGGCCGGGTCGTCGCCCTCGGCCTGCAGGCGGTCGGTGACCTGGAGGAGGGCGCCGCCGTCGATGGGCTTGACCTCGACCGGGGCGGCGGGGGCCGCGGGGGCGCGCAGCACGCGGATGTTCTTCTTCTTGGTGAGGGCTTCGAGCGCGCCGTCCTCGTAGTCCGGCGCGACGATGACCTCGGTGAAGATCTCGGCGACCTGCTCGGCCATCTCCCGGGACACCGGACGGTTGACCGCGATCACGCCGCCGAAGGCGGACAGCGGGTCACAGGCGTGCGCCTTGCGGTGCGCCTCGGCGACGTCCGCGCCGACGGCGATGCCGCACGGGTTGGCGTGCTTGATGATCGCGACGCAGGGCTCGTCGTGGTCGTACGCGGCACGGCGGGCGGCGTCCGTGTCCGTGTAGTTGTTGTACGACATCTCCTTGCCGTGCAGCTGTTCGGCCTGCGCGAGGCCGCCGCCCTCGGGGGAGGCGTAGAGCGCGGCCGGCTGGTGCGGGTTCTCGCCGTAGCGCAGGGTGTGGGCGCGCTCGTAGGTGGCGCCGAGGAAGTCGGGGAACCCGGACTCGTCGACGGGGGCGTACTCCGCGGCGAACCAGGAGGCGACGGCCACGTCGTAGGCGGCGGTGTGCTGGAACGCCTCGGCGGCCAGGCGCTTGCGGGCGGCGAGGTCGAAGCCGCCGTCCTTCACCGCGGAGAGCACGTCGGCGTACCGGGCGGGGCTGGTGACGACCGCGACGGACGGGTGGTTCTTGGCGGCGGCGCGCACCATCGACGGGCCGCCGATGTCGATCTGCTCGACGCACTCGTCGGCGGTGGCGCCCGAGGCGACGGTCTCGCGGAACGGGTACAGGTTCACCACGACCAGGTCGAACGGCTCCACGCCCAGCTCGCCGAGCTGCTGCCGGTGGCTCTCCAGGCGCAGGTCGGCGAGGATGCCGGCGTGCACCTTCGGGTGCAGCGTCTTGACCCGGCCGTCCAGGCACTCGGGGAAGCCGGTCAGGTCCTCGACCTTGGTGACGGGGACGCCGGCGGCGGAGATGCGGCCGGCGGTGGACCCGGTGGAGACGAGTTCGACGCCGGCCTCGTGGAGCCCGCGGGCGAGTTCCTCGAGCCCGGTCTTGTCGTAGACGCTGACGAGCGCGCGACGGATGGCCCGCTTGTTGCTCTCGGCGGTGGCGGTCACTGGATAACTACCTTTCGTCCCTCAATGCGATAGCCGTTGCGGGCGAGCCGCCCCACGACATCGACGAGCAGCCTTCGCTCGACTTCCTTGATGCGCTCGTGCAGAGCGCTCTCGTCGTCCTCGTCCCGGATCTCCACCACGCCCTGCGCGATGATCGGCCCGGTGTCGACGCCGTCGTCGACGAAGTGGACGGTGCAGCCGGTGACCCTGGCGCCGTACGCGAGCGCGTCCCGCACACCGTGGGCTCCCGGGAAGCTGGGGAGGAGGGCGGGGTGGGTGTTGACGAACCGCCCGCCGAACCGCGCGAGGAACTCCTTCCCCACGATCTTCATGAACCCGGCCGAGACGACGAGGTCGGGCTCGTGGGCGGCGACGGCCTCGGCGAGCGCCGCGTCCCACTCCTCCCGCGTCCCGTAGTCCTTGACCTTCCGCACGAAGGTCGGCAGCCCGGCGCGCTCGGCGCGCGCGAGGCCCTCGATGCCGTCGCGGTCGGCGCCGACCGCGACGATCCCGGCTCCATAGGCCTCGACGCCGGTGGCGGCGATCTCGTCGAGGAGCGCCTGCAGATTGGTGCCGGATCCGGAGACCAGCACGACGAGGCGCTTGGCTCGCTGGGCCACGGGCTTGGCGGCCACGGTGGGGGCCTTTCTCGGGGGAGCGGGTCTGTGCGGTCGGCCCCCGCATTCGCCGGTTTGTACGGTCCTACGAATGCTTCGCGCCCCGGGATACGGGGAAGTCTACGAAGCGGCCGACCGTCAGCAACGATACCGGCACACGGGACGGCCCCCTCGGGACGGGGGCGCGGCCGACAGGTAGCGTCTGCGTGGAGCCGGACCGGGAACGGGACCCGCGTGCCACGCGTTCACCAGTCGTGCCGCCCCGCTCGTACCCTCCACTCCGTTGTCGCCAGTTCGTTATCGCCAAGGGGAAGACGCTCACTTGATGCCGGACCGCAGCCTGCGACTGCTCACGCTCCCCCAGCAGTCGGCGCAGCCAGACCAGCGCAGCGCCGTGTTGCTGCGGGAACGTCCCTCCACGCCGCCCGACTCCTCCTCGGACCGGAAGAACGGCGACGAGCAGGGCGGCGGCACCCCCCAGGACGACAACCCGTTCGCCCCGCCCCCGGAGGGCTCCCCGGACCGCCCCTGGCAGCCGCGGCACCCGTCGGGCGACGACGGCTCGCAGGGCCCGCAGGGCGACGGCGGGCGCTCCCCGTGGGGCCGCCAGTGGAGCGACCGCCAGCCCGGCCGTTCCTCCGGCGGCTTCGGCGAGCGGCCCGGCGGTTCCGGCCCCGAGGGCCCGGGCGGCGGCGGGGGCCCGCGCTGGGACCCGACGGACCCCGCCCAGCGGCGCGCCCGCTATGCCCTGCTGTGCGGCATGTGGGCCCTGTTCTTCGCACTCTTCAGCTGGTCGTACGTGGCCCTGCTGCTCGGCGCCCTCGCCCTGTACTGGGGCATCAGCTCCCTGCGCGCCAAGCCCCGCACCGCCACCGACCCGGACAACCCGGCCCCGGCCACCCCCCAGGACACCCGCCCCCAGCGGACCGCCGCGATCAGCGGCCTGGTCACGTCCTCCCTGGCCATCCTCTTCGTCGCCGCGTCCTTCACCGCGCAACTGGTCTACAGCGACTACTACACCTGCCAGAACGACGCCTTGACCCACGAAGCCAAGCAAACCTGCAGCAAGCTGCTCCCGGAACACCTGCGCGGAGTCCTGGGCCCGGAAGACTGACCCGCATCCCCAGCCCGTCCGGCGCTTGAGGACGAGGCCGTCCAGGCCGAAGGGGGGTCTGGGGGCGCAGCCCCCAGGGACGGGGAGGGAAGGGGCGGCGGGGGCGAAAAAGCCCTGCGGACGGACACCGCGGGCCGCTCTCCGCTCAGGGCGCCCGGGGCGGCTCCCCCGGAGCGTCGACAGGCAGCAGATCGTACGCCTCCCCACCCTCCGACGACCGCCCCCCACCACCACGCCCCCACCAGTCCCCCACAGAGGGCATCCGCACCCACCCCCACCGCCCCCCGCCGGCACCGGCACCGGCACCGGCACGGACACCGGCACTGCCCCGGTCCCCCCGCCGCAACCACCACCGCCCCACCACGGCCACCGGCGCCCCCACCACCGCCACCCACCCCACCATCGCACCCCCGGCCTGCCACCACACCGGCCCGAACCGCGCCAGCCCCGCGCCCCCGAGCGGCCCACCGGCCCACGCGGCCAGCAGCGCGACCAGCCCCCCGCACAACAGCGCGGCCACCCACACCGCGCCGACGGTCCGCCGTACGCCCCACGGCTCGGCCGCACCGCCACCCCGCTCCCCGGCCGCCTCCCGCCGCACCCCCGTCGCGGCGGATCCCACCGTGACGAACTGCGTCGTGGCGAACCCCACCGCCCCGCCCCCCACCGCGGCGACCCGCGCCGTGAACCACCCCACCGCCGCCCCCGCCGCCAACGGCACCACTCCCGCCGCCCAGTGCAGCGGCGTACCGGGCCCCGCCTCCGGCACCGCCGCCAGCAGCGGGAACGGGGGCAGCAGCGGAGCGGCGGAGGAGGACAGCGGCCCCACCACATGCCCGGCGCCGAGCACGAAGCCCGGCCCGAGGCCGTACACCGCCGCCCAGACGGCCGCGTTCGGCACCAGCGTCAGACAGAGCAGCAGCACGGCGAACTGCCCCGACCACCCCTCGCTCAGCCGCAGGAAGGCACCGCGCGCGGCGCCGCCGTGCCACACCAGCGAGGTCACGAGCAGCAGCGCCCCGCCCCCGACGAGCACCGCCACCCCCGCGGCCGCGGCGCGCGTCGCGGCGCCCAGGCGCGCGTCCGGCAGCACGAGCAGCTCCCGCAGGTGCCGGGGCAGCACGCGCAGCGCCCGCCCCACCGGACCGCCGGGGCGGCCGAACGCCGTCCATGCCCCCGCGCCCGCCGCCACCATGGTGACCAGCGGCAGGCACACCGCGGTCCAGCCCAGGGAGGGCCGCAGTTCGCCGCCCGCCGCGTACAGCACGACGGGCATGGCGACGCCGAGATAGCCGACGACGACCCCGGCCCAGGCGAGGCGCGCCGAGAGGGGGTGCGGCCCGTCGCCCCGCCCCCCGGCGCCGCCCACGCGCACTCCGACACCCGCCTTCGCGCCCGCGCCCACGGCCACCCCCACGCCGTCCCGAGGGTCCGTGGCGTCCCGGGCCACCCGGTGCACCAGCCACACGGGGGGCGCGAGCAGCAGCAGAGGCGTGACGCCCATGGGCGCGGGGACGCCGGAGAGCGTGTCGGTGCGGATCAGCTCGGCGCCGTGCGCCAGCACCCACAGCGCGGCGGCGACGTGCAGGGCGTCGCCGGGGCCGCGGACGGGGTACGGCGACGTGATCCACAGCACCGTCACGAGCACGGCGACCGAGGCCAGCCCCAGGCCCGCGGCGAACGCGCCGCCCAGGAGGCCGGCGGCCATTCCGGGCGCCCGGTCGTGCCACAGGGTGCGGAGCAGGGACAGCGGGGCTCGGCGAGCGGTTGTCTGGATCACGCCCGCCATGCTCCCAACGACACGCGCTTTCGCGGCGTAACGAGCGAAGCACCGTTGTGTCGCTCAATATACGCTTATGTACCTTTTCGTACGGAGGGGTGTTCTGTGAAGCGGATCCCCGCATCCCCGCTCCCTCCTCCCGAGGTGCGCCGACGCGTGCGTGAGACCGCCACGATGACGCAGGATCAGCTCGCCGAGCGGGTGGGCGTCACCCGCGAGACGGTCGCCGCGTGGGAGTCCGGCCGCGAGGCTCCGCGCGGCCGGAAACGGGACGCGTACGCGAAGCTGCTGGGCACCCTGGCCGGCGCGGCGCCGGCCCGGCGGCAGCCGCAGCCCGTACCCGAGCCGGCGCCGAAGTCCGTGCCCGTGGTCGTGACCGTCGGTGGCGGACCGGCGAAGAGGGCGCAGCCGCCCGCGCTGACGCCCGCTCAGGCCTTCGACGCGCTGTACGAGTTCGGCGCCCCCGCCCTCGTACGCCAGACGTACCTGCTGACGGGGCGCCGCGAGCTGGCGTGCGAGTCGGTGGAGCGGGCCTTCCAACTCGCCTGGGAGCACTGGCCCGAGGTGGCCCGTGACCGGGACCCGGTGGGCTGGGTGCGCGCAGCGGCGTACGAGTACGCCCTCTCCCCGTGGCACCGGTTCCGGCGGCGCCACCGGCAGCCCGAACCGCCGCCCGCCGATGCCGCCGACCGCGCCCTGCTGAAGGCCCTGCTGAAGCTCCCTTCGCCGCACCGCCGCACGCTCCTGCTGTACGACGGCGTCGGCCTCGACCTGCCCGAGACGGCCGCGGAGACGGAGGCGAGCACCCCGGCGGCGGCCGGCCGGCTGATGCGCGCCCGTGAGGCCGTCGCCGACCGGCTGCCCGAGCTGGGCGACCCCGAGGTGCTGCACCGGCGGCTCGCCGAGCTGGCGTCCACCGCGCGTCTGCGGGCGTCCCGGCCGCCGACGGTGCGCGCGGGCAGCGAACGCCGGGCGCGGTTCTGGACACGGGCCGCGATCGCCTTCACGGTCACCGTGATCGGGACCACGGCCCTGACGCTGCACACGGCTCCGACCCACTACGAGCCGCCCGTGCCCCCGGGCGAGGCGGTGAACGGCGTACCGGCCAGGGTGGCGCCGGGCGCGCTGTCGGACAAGGAGCTGAAGCTGCGCCGGAAGCTGCGCGGCGAGCTGCAGGACGGGCCGGAGAGGCTGGTGCCGAGACCCGGGTGAGCGGGAGGGCCGCCGGAACGCGAGTGGGCCCGCCCCCCGTGCGGGGAGCGGGCCCACTCGTGTGGTGCGGGTCGCTCAGCCGGCGAGGATCTCGCGGGCGAGCTTCGCCGTCTCGGTCGGCGTCTTGCCGACCTTGACGCCGGCGGCCTCCAGGGCCTCCTTCTTGGCCTGTGCGGTGCCAGAAGAACCGGAGACGATGGCGCCGGCGTGGCCCATGGTCTTGCCCTCGGGCGCGGTGAAGCCCGCGACGTAGCCGACGACCGGCTTGGTCACGTTCTTCGCGATGAAGTCCGCGGCCCGCTCCTCGGCGTCGCCACCGATCTCGCCGATCATGACGATCAGGTCGGTCTCGGGGTCGGCCTCGAACGCGGCGAGCGCGTCGATGTGCGTGGTGCCGATGATCGGGTCGCCACCGATGCCGACGGCGGTCGAGAAGCCGATGTCACGCAGCTCGTACATCATCTGGTACGTCAGCGTGCCGGACTTCGAGACCAGGCCGATGCGGCCCGGCTTCGTGATGTCGCCCGGGATGATGCCGACGTTCGACTGGCCCGGGGTGATGATGCCGGGGCAGTTCGGGCCGATGATCCGGGTCTTGTTGCCCTTCTTGCCGGCGTACGCCCAGAACGACGCCGAGTCGTGCACGGCGATGCCCTCGGTGATCACGACGGCCAGCGGGATCTCGGCGTCGATGGCCTCGACGACCGCGTCCTTCGTGAACTTCTCCGGCACGAAGATGACGGAGACGTCGGCGCCGGTCTTCTCGATGGCCTCCTTGACGGTGCCGAAGACCGGTACCTCGGTGCCGTCGAAGTCCACGGACTGACCCGCCTTGCGCGGGTTGACGCCGCCCACGACGTTGGTGCCGTCGCCGAGCATGAGCTTGGTGTGCTTCATGCCGGTGGCGCCGGTCATGCCCTGGACGATGACCTTGCTGTCCTTGTTGAGCCAGATAGCCATGGTGTGTTGGTGTCCTCGTCCTGAGTGCTTACTTGGCGGCGTGGGCCAGCTCGGCGGCCTTGTCGGCCGCGCCGTCCATGGTGTCGACGCGCTGGACCAGCGGGTGGTTGGCGTCGGTGAGGATCTTGCGGCCCAGCTCGGCGTTGTTGCCGTCGAGGCGGACGACGAGCGGCTTTTCGACCTTCTCGCCGCGGTCCTCCAGGAGCTTCAGCGCCTGGACGATGCCGTTGGCGACCTCGTCGCAGGCGGTGATGCCGCCGAAGACGTTGACGAAGACGGACTTGACGTCCGGGTCGCCGAGGATGATCTCCAGGCCGTTCGCCATGACCTGGGCGGAGGCACCGCCACCGATGTCCAGGAAGTTGGCGGGCTTCACATTGCCGTGCTTCTCACCGGCGTACGCGACGACGTCCAGGGTGCTCATGACGAGACCCGCGCCGTTGCCGATGATGCCGACCTCACCGTCGAGCTTGACGTAGTTGAGGTTCTTCTCCTTGGCAGCGGCCTCGAGCGGGTTGGCCGCGGCCTTGTCGTGGAGGGCCTCGAAGTCGGGGTGACGGAACTCGGCGTTGTCGTCGAGCGACACCTTGCCGTCCAGGGCGAGGACCTCGCCCGAGGCGACCTTGGCCAGCGGGTTGACCTCGACCAGGAGGGCGTCCTCCTTGATGAAGGTGTCCCACAGCTTGACCAGGACGTTGACGACCTTGTCGGCGACCTCGGCCGGGAACTTCGCGGCCTCGACGATCTCGCGCGCCTTCTCCGGCGTCACACCGTCGATGGCGTCGATCGGGGTCTTGGCGACGGCCTCCGGACGGGTGGCGGCCACCTCCTCGATCTCCATGCCGCCCTCGACGGAGGCGATGGAGAGGAACGTGCGGTTGGCACGGTCGAGGAGGAAGGAGACGTAGTACTCCTCGACGATCTCCGGAGCGGTCTCGGCGATCATCACCTTGTGGACCGTGTGGCCCTTGATGTCCATGCCGAGGATGTCCGTCGCGCGGGCGACGGCCTCGTCCGGGGTGGCGGCGAGCTTCACGCCACCGGCCTTGCCGCGGCCACCGACCTTCACCTGAGCCTTGACGACGGACTTGCCGCCCAGACGCTCGGTGATCTCGCGCGCCGCCTCAGGCGTGTCGATGACTTCACCGGCCAGCACCGGTACATCGTGCTTGGCGAAGAGGTCCCTCGCCTGGTACTCGAACAGGTCCACGCGCTTCCGTCCCTATCAGTGATCTCGCGGTTCGTTGGATGCGTGGGCGTGCCGCGAAGGGCAACGTGACGTCCGCTGTGTCACAAGGGGGGCGCACACGGTGACCGAGCGCGCGGCATGTCCGTCTCGCAGGTTATCGCCGCATGCGGGGGGTCCCTAAATCGAGGGTCACACCTGAGCGGTGATACCTGTCACATGATGCCGCCCTCACTGGCACGCGGTGCCGGATGTGAGGGGTGGGGAGGGGGCCGGACATCCGGCGGATGAGGGACCTCACCGGGCTGGGGTTGACCCGGTGAGGTCCGTGGTGCTCCTCCGCACGGGCCGCACGGGTGCGGTTTCTGCGGAGGGCGGGCCGGCCGATCCCCACCCCAATGGGGACCGACCGGCACCGTCCGCGGGGTTTCGGCCGGACGGGTGCCGACGGCTTTCGGCCGCCCGTCCGGGGCCGTGAGGCCCTCGCGGAGTCTCTTGCCCGCCCCGACGCCCTTCGCCGCCACGCCGCTGGGCGCGTGCGGGCGTCCGTTCGCCGGTCGGGGCGCGGGGGCGGGCCGGGGTCGGTCAGAGGCGGTGCGGGGCGGCCACCCGGTACGCGCCCTGCGCGTAGCCCGGGGTGATCGACTCGGCGAGCCCGCCGGCGCCGGTGACGGCATGGCCGGTCAGCGCACCGGCCTCGCCCGCCGCGCCGTAGCCGACGGGCGCGGTCCGCCCGGCGACACCGTCGGCGAACGGGGCGACCTCACCGGCCACCCCCTCGGCGAAGGGCGCCGCCTGGCCCCCGGCCCCGTACGCCAGCTCCGCGGCGCTGCCGCCGACGCCCCGCACGAGAGGCCGGACGGTGTCCGTGACGGCCTCGACCACGGGCCGCACCGCGCCGGTGACGCCCGCCGTGAACGGCGGCACCTCGCCCACGACGCCCTCGGCGAGCCGGCCGGCCTGCCCCGTCGTCCCGTACGCGAACGGCGGCACCTCCTCGACGACCCCGCCCGCGAGGGGCCGCACGTCGCCCACGACGCCGTACGCCAGCCCGCCGGCGTCCCGCACGGCCTGACCGGCGACGGGCACGACCCCGTCCACGGCGGTGTTCACGACCGGCGGCAGCACGGCGTCCCTGGTGTCGCCGGCGGCCTGGCCGAGCAGGCCGGTGGCGTACGGCGGCACGTCCGCGACGACGCCTTCGGCGACCGGGACGACCCCGGCCACCGCACGGTCGGCGACCGGCACCGCGCCCGTCACGGCCCGCTCGGCGACCGGCGGGGCGACCGCGTCGACCGTCTCCCGCGCGGCGGCCGGGGCCTGCGCCCGGGCCTGCTCCAGCTCGGGCGCGAAGGCGGAGAGCGGGCCGAAGAGGTAGTCGACGTCGTCGTCGCCCTGGACCGTGCGGTCCGGCCCGGCGGTGACGCCGGCGGCCGGGGCGGCGGCGTCCTCCCGGACCGTGGCGATGTCGTCGGCCGTGCCGGCCACGGCCTCCGTGGCGTCGGCGGTCGTGTCCGCGGCGGTCGTGTCCGCGGCGGTCTGCGGCACGTCCGGTACGGACACGGGGGCGGCGGGCAGCTCCTGCGCGCCGGCCACGGCCGAGCCCAGTGCCCAGGCGCCGGAGACACCGGCGGCGATGACGAGGGAACGGCGGATGTTCTTGTTCATGGGTACGTCAGGTCCTTCGAAAGACGGGGGACATGTCCGGTGCCGGGCCGGTGACGCTCCATCGCGGTCGCGTCGTCGAGCACGGGCGGCTCACGACCGGCGACCCACGGCTTGGGGTACGTACGGCTCCGGCGGCTTCCGTCCCGGGACAGGGGAAGGCGTCCCGGACGGGCGGGCGGGCTCTCCACACCCGCGCGGCAGATCCGCGGCGGGAGGGAGGGCGCCTGTCCTAGGCCGGAGAGACGGGAATGTCCCGGTACCGCTCCCGGGGCTCGGGCGCGTCGGCGTGTGCGACGGCGCCGGGCACGAGCCGGACCGGTACCTGGTGGTGCGGGGCGATCGCGTGGGCGTCACCGTGGCGCGGCGCGGCACCGTCGGCGCCCGCGCCGGTCCCGAGCGCACCGTCGGCGTCCCCGGCGGGCGCCTGGCGGGCGGGGGTGTGGACGGTGGGCCCCGAGGTGACGCCACGGGGGTCGTCGTGCGCCGTGAAGCGCGTCTCGCCGTCCCCGTCGAGCCTCGGCCCGTACGCGACCGCGACGGTCGCCGCGTCTGCCGGAGCGTCGGAGGCAGAGCGGCTGTCGGTGCTGTCGGCTTCGGTGGCGCCGGCGCCGGCGTCCGGAGCGGTCGGCGGCGCGGTCGCGGGGTCCGGTTGCTGGTCACCCGGGACCGGCCGCACAGGCAGTTCGGGCAGGTCGGATCCGTCGGGCAGGCCGGAGACGTCCGGCAGCGTCGACAGCGGCGGCGACGAGGGGACCGGGGGCAGGGAGGGCGACGGCTGCGGCAACGCCTCCAGCGGCGGCACCTCGGCCGGCACGGCCGCCCCGAGCTCCTCGGTCACCGCTCCCACCACGTCACCGACCGGCCGCACGACCTCGTCCGTCACGGTGCGGACGACGTGACCGGTCACCGGGCGGAGGACGTCCCGTACCGCCGGACCGGCGGTACGGCCGGGCCGGGAGTCCGGTGCGGCGGGGGGCGCCTCGGCAGCGGGGGACGCCTGCGCGAGCTCCACCGGAACGACGTCCAGCACCCTGCCCACGGCATCCGGCACCGACGGCCCGCCCTCGGCCGCCTGCGCCCGCTCCCCGCAGACCACACCGAGCAGGAACAACCCGCCCACCAGCAGCGCCAGGCGCAGCGCACGCCACCCGGCCGCCGTGCGCATCACGCGCAGAGCGGCTCCGGGCAGGGCTGCTGACGGCATCAAGGGGGAGTTTCCTCCGGTGCGGCGAACGGACGCGCGATCCTCGCACGGGACTCCGGAGGTTGCGCAAGCTCCCCGTTACCGATGGGTAGTCATGTCCGTTTTGCCGCACGGAAACGGGCCACCGTACATCGACATGTCGTCACCCGGCGTCCGGTACCGGCAGGGGCCGTCTCTCGATCGCCGCCGCCATCACCTCCGGGAAGAGATCCGGCGTGCAGGCGAAGGCCGGCGTGTCCAGCGCGGCGAGCGCCGCCGCGTGCTCCCGGTCGTACGCGGGCGCCCCCTCGTCGGACAGGGCCAGCAGCGTCACGAACTGCACCCCCGCCGCCTTCATCGCCGCGACCCGCTTGAGCATCTCGTTGCGTATGCCTCCCTCGTACAGGTCGCTGATCAGCACGACCACCGTCTCCGAGGGCCGGGTGATCTGCGACTGGCAGTAGGCCAGCGCCCGGTTGATGTCCGTGCCGCCGCCCAGCTGCACGCCGAAGAGCACGTCCACCGGATCGTCGAGCTGATCGGTGAGGTCGACGACCGCGGTGTCGAAGACGACCAGCCGGGTGTCGATCGACGGCATGGAGGCCAGTACCGCCCCGAACACCGAGGCGTGGACGACGGACGCCGCCATCGACCCCGACTGGTCGATGCAGAGGATGACCTCCTTCTTCACCGACCGCGACGCCCGCCCGTAGCCGACGAGCCGCTCCGGCACCACCGTCCGGTACTCGGGCAGGTAGTGCTTGAGGTTGGCGGCGATCGTGCGGTTCCAGTCGATGTCGTGGTGGCGTGGCCGGCCGATCCGTGCGCTGCGGTCGAGTGCGCCGGTGAGGGTGGCCCGGGTGCGGGTGGCGAGCCGCTTCTCCAGGTCCTCGACGACCTTGCGGACGACGGCCCGGGCCGTCTCCTTCGTCTCCTCCGGCATCGCCTTGTTGAGGGACAGCAGCGTGCCGACGAGGTGGACGTCTGCCTCCACGGCCTCGAGCATCTCCGGCTCCAGCAGCAGGGAGGCGAGGCCCAGCCGGTCGATGGCGTCCCGCTGCATGACCTGCACCACGGAGGACGGGAAGTAGGTCCGTATGTCCCCCAGCCAGCGCGCCACGGACGGGGCGGAGGCCCCGAGCCCCGCCGAACGGTCCCGTCGCGTCCCCGGTCTGCCGCTGTTCCCGTAGAGCGCGGTGAGTGCCCCGTCCATCGCGGCGTCCCGTCCGGACAGCGCGCATCCGGTGCCGTCGGCCGTGTCGCCGCCGAGGACGAGCCGCCACCGCCGCAGCCGCTCCCCCGCCGGGTCCGTCCCGGCACGCTCGGTCGTCATGCGTCCACCCCCACGAGATCGTTGTCCTTCGCGTCCAGGCCGAGCAGGAGGCGGACCACCGGCAGCACGGCGTCCGCGCGTGCGGTGTCGAGCACGGCGGCGAAGCCGGGTACGGACGAGCCGGCCGTCGTCACGGCACCCCGCCCCTCCGGTCCGCGCCGGACCAGCTCACCGAGGGTGCGGCGCACCCCCGGTTCGTAGGCCGAGAAGGTGCGTCGCAGCAGCGGCAGCACGTCCGTGAACGCGTCCGCCGGTACGCCGGTCAGCCAGGCATCGACCAGGGCGAGCAGCCGCTCGTCGTGCACGAGGAGCATCCCTCCCCCGGAGCCGCCTCCGACGAAGCCCTCGATCCATGCCGCCGCGTCCGCCGGCGGTGTCCCCGGTGAGAGCACGAGCGCCATGTGCCGAGCCGTCTCGTCCGGCGCCAGCGCGCCGTCGTCCAGCAGGAGCCGCACGGCGCGGCCCCGGACGACGCCCGCCACGGTGTCCCGCGCGGACAGCGCCCGCAGCACCGCCTGCCAGCGGGGCCGCAGATCGCCGTGGCCGGGCGCGGGGTCGTCGCCGAGCAGGCCCACCGCTGCGTGCACGGCGTCCACGTGACGCCGCATCTCCTCGGCGGCGTCGGCGTCCAGCGCGGCACAGGCCGCGGGGAGGCCGACGAAGACCCGCTCGGCGAGCCCCGCGGCGACCTCGGCCAGCGCGCCGGTGTCGGTGCCGCGGACGTCGCCGTAGCGCAGCGCGCGGACGAGGGCGGGCAGGGCCTGGGCGAGGTGGCCGACGTCGGTGTCGAGCGCGGCCCGGTCGGTGAGGACCCGCATCACCGTGGGGAGCGCGTCCGGCAGTCCGGCCGGCAGGCAGCGCTCGGCGAGCGCGGTGACCTCGGCGAGCCCTTGGGCGGTGACGGCGTCCGCCTCGGCCTTGGCGGTCGCGGCGGCGAGCACGGTCGTGCCCCACACCCCGGCCTCGGCCACCCGCACGGACAGCTCGGGCTCCCACCGCAGCCGCCAGGTCTCCCGGAACGTGCCCGTGCTGCCCCGCGAGCCGGCCGGCTCGCCCCATCCGATGCCGAGCAGCCGCAGCCGGTGCAGCAGTCTGCTGCGTCCGGCGTCGGTCTCCTTGCGCAGGTCGAGCTCCAGCTCCCGCTCCCGCGCCTCCGGTCTGAGCCGCAGCCGTCGCTGGATCCCCGCGAGGTCGCGCTGCAACGGCACCGCGGGCGCCCCCGCCGGCACCTCTCCCAGCACGTCCCCGACGACCAGCCGGTCGTGCACCAGGGCCAGCGGCACGTCCGAGCCCTCGCACATCACCGCCCGTACGGCGTCCGTCGTCTCGCTCAGCCCGGGCAGCGGACGGCCCCGCATCACCGCGAGGGTCCCGGCCAGCCGTACCGCCTCGATGACGTGGGCCGAGGAGACGATCCGGCCCTCCTCCCGCAGCAGTCCGGCCACCTTGGTCAGCCAGCGTTCGACGGGCCGGTCCGGGGCACTGAACAGATGCCCGTACCAGCCGGGCGAGTCGATGCCCGCCCCGTATCCACTGGCCCGGGACAGCCTGCGGTGGGTCCAGGGCACCCAGGTCATGTCGGTCCTGGCCTTGGGCAGCCCCTTCAGCAGGGCCCGGTCGGCGGCGACGGTGGTCCTGCGGCGCAGCGCGGGCACGTGCCAGGCCCCGCACACCACGGCCACGCCCGCCTCGAACTCGCGCCGCGCGGCCCGCACCTGGAGCCGCATGTACGCCTCCCGGACGAGATCCCGGTCGCGCCCGCCGTCCCGCTCCGTCTCCCGCAGCGCCCCCATGGCCTCTTCCAGTGCGGTGAACGGCGCGAACGCGTCCCCCTCTCCGGCGCCCCGGTGCTCGACGACGTCCTCCCACCAGCGCTCCGGGTCGTCGTAGCCGGCGGCCTCCGCGAGCACGGCCAGCGGATCGACCCGGACGTCGGCGCCGGCGTCCGGCTCGCGCCCCTCCCCCGGGCCGGTCTCCCCCGTGGCCCCTGCCTCGGGGCGCTGCTCCCCCTCCTCCGGGCTCGTGTCCGGCCGCTCGCTCCCGGGGGCGTCCCACGCCAGCGTGTGGGTGGCCGGGAGGTCGATGAAGCGGGCCGGTACGTCGTGTTCCAGGGCCCAGCGGACGGCCACCCATTCCGGGGAGAACTCGGCGAGCGGCCAGAACACCGAGCGGCCGGGTTCGTCCACGGCATGGGCGAGCAGGGCGACCGGCGGCCGCATGTCCTCGTCGGCGGCCAGCGGAATGAGGGCGTCGGCCTCGGGCGGGCCCTCGATCAGCACGACCCCCGGCCGGGCCGCCTCCAGGGCCGCCCGGACCGCCCGTGCCGATCCCGGCCCGTGATGGCGCACGCCGAGCAGCAGCGGCCCGTCCCCGGGCTCCCACCCGGCTGCCCTGTCAGTGCCCGTCACGCCGTCCCCCTCGCCTCCTGGACCGGGACGAATCCCCGTCGTCCCCCGTCGGGCCGGTGACCGCGAGGGCCGCCCGCGACCGCGTCCGCACGCCGTTCACGCGCTCACCTCCCGGCAGGCCCGGTAGAAGTCCTTCCAGCCGTCCCGCTCGCGGACGACGGTCTCCAGGTACTCCTGCCAGATGACGCGGTCGGCCGCCGGGTCGCGGACGACGGCGCCGAGGATGCCGGCGGCGACGTCACCGGAGCGCAGCACTCCGTCGCCGAAGTGGGCGGCCAGCGCGAGGCCGCTGGTGACGACGGAGATGGCCTCGGCCGTCGACAGGGTGCCGCTGGGCGACTTCAGCTTGGTGCGCCCGTCGGCCGTCACCCCGTCGCGCAGCTCGCGGAAGACGGTGACGACCCGCCGGATCTCGTCGATGCCGTCGGGCGCGGCCGGCAGGTCGAGGGACCGGCCGATCTGGTCGACACGGCGCGTGACGATGTCGACCTCCGCCCCGGCGCTCTCCGGCAGCGGCAGCACCACGGTGTTGAAGCGGCGGCGCAGGGCGCTGGACAGGTCGTTCACCCCCCGGTCGCGGTCGTTGGCGGTGGCGATCAGGTTGAAGCCGCGGACCGCCTGCACCTCCTGGCCCAGCTCCGGTATCGGCAGCGTCTTCTCCGACAGGATGGTGATGAGCGTGTCCTGCACATCGGCCGGAATACGGGTCAGCTCCTCGACCCGGGCGGTCATGCCCTCCGCCATGGCCCGCATGACCGGACTGGGCACCAGGGCGTCGCGGCTGGGGCCGTGGGCGAGCAGCCGCGCGTAGTTCCAGCCGTAGCGGATGGCTTCTTCGGGGGTGCCGGCCGTGCCCTGCACCAGCAGGGTCGAGTCGCCGCTGACGGCGGCGGCGAGGTGCTCGGACACCCACGTCTTCGCGGTCCCGGGCACGCCGAGCAGGAGCAGCGCGCGGTCGGTGGCCAGGGTGGTGACGGCGACCTCGACGATGCGGCGCGGTCCCACGTACTTCGGGGTGATCACCGTGCCGTCGGGCAGTGTGCCGCCGAGCAGATAGGTGGCGACGGCCCACGGCGACATCTTCCAGCGGGCCGGGCGCGGGCGGTCGTCCTGCGCGGCCAGCGCGGCGAGTTCGGTCGCGAAGGTGTGCTCGGCGTGCGGCCGCAACGCCTCCGCGGCGGCCCCGTTCCGGGTCGGATCGACGGACGTCGGTTCTGCGGACACAGACATGGCGGAGTCCCCCTCCAGCTCGGCCGGTTCGGTCTGGCACCAACCGTGCACCACACCACTGACAATCGCTCTGACCTGCACAAACGACCCGTCGGGCGCTCTCCCGGAGTCGATTGTCAGTGGCACGATCTACCTTCGAGGACATGACTCAGCAGGGGGTGCGCTGGACCGCGGACCAGGTGCTGGCACTGGCACCTGACGCCGCGTCGCGCAAAGCGGGCAGCAAACTCGGCGCGGCCGGGCCGTGGTCCGACACGGGGAGTTCCGACGACGGGACGTTGTGGGGGTGGTGCAAGGGCAGCGGGAGCAAGCCGTACCAGACGGCCGTCGACGTCTCGGACGTGTCCGGGGCGGCGTACACGTGCAGTTGTCCCAGCCGGAAGTTCCCGTGCAAGCACGCGCTCGGGCTGCTGCTTCTGTGGGCGGGCGACCCCGGCGCGGTGCCGCGGGCCGAGGCACCGGACTGGGCTCAGGGGTGGATCACGGGCAGACGCGAGCGCGCGAAGGAGAAGGAGGCGGGGGGTTCTCCCGATGCCGCGGGCGGGACCGGGGACCGCGAGGCGGCGCGGCGCCGGGCGGAGCGCCGCGCCGAGCGGATCACCGCGGGCGCGACGGAGCTGGAGCAGCGCCTGGCGGACCTGCTGCGCGACGGCCTGGCCGGCGCCGAACAGGCGGGGTACGCGCTGTGGGAGGAGACCGCGGCCCGCATGGTCGACGCCCAGGCGCCGGGACTGGCGGCCCGGGCACGCGAGTTGGGCGCCCTGCCGTCGTCGGGTCCCGGCTGGCCGGTCCGGCTGCTGGAGGAGTGCGCCCTGCTCCACCTCCTCGACCAGGGCTGGCTGCGCCGCGAGGGGCTCCCGGACCCGCTGGCGGCGACGGTCCGTTCCCGGGTCGGCCTGCCGGCGTCGGCGGACGGTCCGCCGCTGCGGGACCGCTGGCTGGTCCTCGCCCAGTACGACACGGCGGACGCGCGGCTGACGACCCGGCGTATCTGGCTGTACGGCGCCGAGTCGGAGCGCACGGCGCTGCTCCTCTCCTACGGGGCCGCCGGCCGGTCCCCGGAGCTCGCCCTTCCGGTGGGTCTGACGCTGGAGGCGGAGGTGTCCTACTACCCGGGCGCGGTCGGGCAACGGGTCGCCCTCGGCACACGGTTCGCCGCTCCGGCGTGGACGGAGACCCGCCCACCGGGAATGACGACCTCCCAGGCGGCCGTCCGCTACGGCGAGGCCCTCGGCGCCGACCCGTGGCTGGAGTCGGTCCCGGTGACCCTGGGCCGGGTCGTGCCCGTACCGGACGGCGACTCCTGGCAGCTGGCGGACGCCGACGAGGACACGGCGCTGCCCCTCACCCCCGCGGCCAGCAACCGCCCCGGCCTGTGGCGCCTGGTCGCCCTGGCGGGCGGCAGGCCGGTCACGGTCTTCGGCGAGTGCGGCCACCGGGGCTTCACCCCGCTGACGGCCTGGCCCGGCGGACCGGGCCCGGCGGTGACGCTGTGCTGACGCACCCCACGGAAGGGAACCGCATGACCCGGACGCCCGCTCCGGAGGCGCCCCTGCCGGGCGCCTGGGAGGACCTCGTCACCTCGGCGCTGCTCGGCACGCAGCGGCGCACCCCCCGGGGCAGTGAGCCCGGCCGGGACGCACCGGCGGCGCTGCTGGACGCCGCGGCCGTGGAAACCGTCCGCAGACGCGCCGGACTTTCCCCGGCCCGTGCGGCCCGGCGTCCGGAGCCGGCCCCCGACGACGACCGTCCGCCGCTGCCGGCCGCGGCCGCCCGCCGGCTCACGATGCTCCTCACCGACCGCCCCGGAACGGCGGGCGGCGGGCGCAGAGGCACGGCACCCGATCTGATGGAGCTGCTGCCCCAGTGGCTGGCGACGGCGAACGCCCGCGGTTTCGCGGCGCCGCCCGAGGCGCTTCCGGCCCTGCTGGACGCGGCCCGGGGGCGCACGGACCTGCGCCCGGCGGCGCTGGCCTTCGCGGGGCCGCGCGCCCTGTGGCTGGCCCGGCTGAATCCGGACTGGCGGTTCGCCCTGCGCGCGACGCCGGGCGGCGGCACCGCGCTGCCCGGCCCCGAGGCGACGGAGCGGATCCGGCAGCTGTGGCAGGAGGGCCTGTTCGCCGAGCGCGTCGCCCTGCTCGCGTCCCTGCGCTCCCGCGATCCGGCCGCCGCCCGCGACCTGCTGGTGTCCACCTGGGCGACGGAGCGGGCCGAGGACCGGCTGATGTTCCTCGACTCCCTGCGGACGGGGCTGGCGCCGGCGGACGAGCCGTTCCTGGAGCAGGCGCTGGCCGACCGCAGCCGCAACGTGCGGGCGACGGCGGCGGAGCTGCTGTCGGCGCTGCCGGAATCGGCACTGGCCGCGCGGATGGCGGCGCGCGCCCTGACGTGCGTGTCGCTGGACCGCACCACGGACCGGCCGGCGATCACCGTGGAGGCGCCGCACGAGTGCGACGCGGGCATGGAGCGGGACGGGGTCGTGCCCAAGCCGCCCGCGGGGCGGGGTGAACGGTCCTGGTGGTTCGGCCAGTTGGTGGAGGCGGCACCGCTCGGGGCCTGGCCGGCCCGGCTGGGCGGGCGTACACCGGAGGAGATCGTCGCGCTGCCCGTGACGGACGACTGGCAGGGCGAACTGCACGCGGCGTGGTGCCGGGCGGCGGTACGGCAGCGGGACGCCGCGTGGGCGCGGGCGCTGCTGGGAGCGCCTACGGCGCCGGAGGCCGGCGGCCCCGGCGCGGTGTCGCTGGCCGAGCGGGCCAAGCTGCTCGGCACGCTCAGCGGGGGCGAACGGGCCGAGTGGGTCGCCGGGTTCATCGCGACGCACGGTCTGTCCGAGGCGTTCCAGCTGCTCGGCATGTGCGGGGTGCCGTGGGCTCCGCCGCTCGGACGCGCGGTGGTCGACGCGCTGAACATCGCTCGGGACGCCGGGAGTTACCCCTGGAGCTTCAGCGGCGTCATGGGCCTGGCCGAGCGCTGCCTCGACCCCTGTGAGGCGGGCCGGCTGGACGGACTGCTGGCGATACCGGACGAACCGGAGGACGCGTCGCCGGGGGCGGGCGGGTACTGGGCGGAGGCATTCCAGCGCCTGGTCACGACGCTGCGGCTGCGCGCGGCGATGACCGAGGAGTTGGGGGCGGTCTAGGGGAGCGCGGCACTGAAGCCGGGCCGGTACAGCCGCACGGGACACACGGTCGGGCATACCCGACGGTGCCACGGGCGCAGAGGACAGCACACGGCCCGACGGCGGGCGTCCGTCCGCCTCGGCCCGGCGACGCAGGCGGCGCCGAAGACGTACGCGGGCGCCCCGCCCGGGGCGATGTGCGCAGTCAGGTGCGTCGACCGACGCCGCGGCCCGCAAGCCGGGGCTCGCGCCGTCCGGCACACCCGACGGCACCGAAGCCCGAAATGGGGCGCGCGGCCCGGCACCTCCGCCCGCACCACGCGGCCCGCGAGCCAGGAGCACGGCCCGGCGCACCTGACGGCGCCACGGTCGGAGGCGGGGCGTGCGGCACTACGGCCCGAGGGGGGGACGCAGACGCTCGGTCCCGTCACCCGACGTGCCGTCACTCCGGCGCACGCCGCACGCCCCTGTGCGCCACTCTCGGGGGACGTGCGCCGGGGACCGTACCCGGCCGGCCGAGCGGAGCGGTTACGCCTCCGCCGGTTCCCGCACGTTCGCCCGTACCCAGTCCACGATCGACGCCGTCGTCGCGCCGGGGGTGAAGATCTCCGCGACGCCCTTCTCCTTCAGCGGGGCGATGTCCGCCTCGGGGATGATCCCGCCGCCGAAGACCAGGATGTCCGCCGCGTCCCGCTCCCGGAGCAGGTCGATCACGGCGGCGAAGAGCGTGTTGTGCGCACCGGAGAGGATGGACAACCCGATCGCGTCGGCGTCCTCCTGGATCGCGGTGTCCACGATCTGCTCGGGTGTCTGGTGGAGGCCGGTGTAGATGACCTCCATACCGGCGTCGCGCAGGGCCCGCGCGATCACCTTGGCCCCGCGATCGTGGCCGTCGAGCCCCGGCTTGGCCACCACCACGCGGATCGGACCGGCTGCCACACCCATCACTGCCTCCATGAAGCGACTACATCCATCCGTACCGACAAGTACCGCACACATCACCCGTGCCCGTACACAGGAGCACGGTGCGCAGGGGTCGCACATTTCCGCACCAAGTGCGCGAAGTGCGCCATTGCGGTACAGACACCCCGCACCATGCCGTCCGGGGGAAGTGAACGAACGTTATCGCCAGCATCCCGCAACCGGCAGTTTCGTGGTGGAGACAGAGGGGGAAATCACACGGTGGGACATGTTCGCCGCGCACCGCCGCAGGGACCGCGGAGTGAACACGCGCACGGAGAGCCGCAGCGAGGGCAGGACGGGACGGGGCAGCCGCAGGCCTCGTCGCCGTATCCAACGGCACCGGAGGGCACAGAGCCCACCGCACTGGCACACTGGTTACGTAAACCTCGCAAACACCACCCATCACTGGTGTCACGGCTCTCCACGAGGGCACACGGGGACAGAGGCGTTCCTCCGCGTGCCGACAGGAGGTCGGCCCATGAAGGTCACGACGGCAGCACTGCCCCTTCCCCCGTTCTGTCAGCGATTTCTGCCCGCACTCCCGGCGATCCCGGCGCTCACCGCCCTGCCGGGGCTCCCAGGACTCCCGGGAATGTCTGCGCTGACCGGCTTTTCGGGCCTCTCCGGCCTTGCCGGGCTTCCCGGCAGGGTGACGGGGCTCTCCACGGCCCTCCTGAAGGCGACGGTCCTGGAGGCCGCGATCCTCGCCGGGCATCTCCTCCTCTACCCCTCCGGCATCGTCCAGGAGCGCCGGTGCGTCCCCGGGCCGTCCCGTGCGGTCTCCCGGGACCCGAAGTCCTCCACCGCGCCCACCGCACAGCTGCCGGGCCCCACCAGCCCCCCGGTCGTCCTGCTGCACGGTTTCATCGACAACCGCTCGGTCTTCCTCCTCCTGCGCCGCAGCCTGGCCCAGCACGGCAGGCAACAGATCGAGTCGCTGAACTACTCACCGCTGACCTGCGACATCCGCTGTGCCGCCGAGCTGCTCGGCCGGCACATCGAGGAGATCTGCGAGCGCACGGGCAGTGACCGCGTGGACGTCGTCGGGCACAGCCTCGGCGGGCTGATCGCCCGGTACTACGTGCAGCGCCTCGGCGGTGATCTGCGCGTCCGGACGCTCGTGACGCTCGGTACCCCGCACGCGGGCACCCGGGTGGTACCCCTGGCGAACGCCCACCCGATCGTGCGCCAGATGCGCCCCGGTTCGGCGGTGATCGAGGAGCTGGCGCTGCCTGCGCCCGGCTGCCGCACCCAGTTCGTCAGCTTCTGGAGCGACCTGGACCGCGTGATGGACCCGCTGGAGACGGCCTGTCTCGACCACCCCGACCTGACCGTCCAGAACGTCCGGGTGAGCGGCATCGGCCACCTGGCCCTGCCCGTGCACCCCGCCGTGGCCACCGGGATCCGGCAGGCGCTCGACACGCCCGGGCCGGATGCGGGCACGGCGGCCGACAGCCGTTCGGGCGGACTCACCGTCGCCTGAGGGCGGAACACTCACCCGATCGGCCGCCGAAACGGCCTCCGAAGCCCCCGCCGAGGCGCTCACCACGGCCGCGATCACCGCGACACACCCAGGTCAAAGTCGAACAAACGTCGAACACAAAGCCAAACTCGCGCCCGCCGTCCCCCAAAACACGGCCGATTGCCCGTTTCCTGCGGGAGCGAAACCTGCAGAAGATTGTCGCGCCCGCATACCGCCGGGTACAGTCGCCGCACTGCTCTGGCAGCCCTGTTGTCGAGGCGAAAGAGAAGTTGGTGAACGACCGTCACCCGTCGGGGGGCATGACCACCCCGGCCTCGGCTTCCGACGCCGACCCGGCGCACTACGCGCCGTACGGCACCGGTGAAGCCCAGTACGGCGACCTCACCACGTACGGCGGCTACGACGCCACCGGTTTTGCCACCGGACCCCACGCCACGGCGACCTTCGCCGCGGATCCGCTCTTCGGCAGCCTCCCGGACCAGAACACGGGCGGCTACGACACCACCGGCTCGTACGACACCACGGGCGCCTACGCCGCCACCGGAACGTACGACTCCACCCAGTGGGCCACCGGCAGCCACCAGACGCTGCACCACGACGCCTACGCGGCCCAGCACCACGCCGCCTACGACACCGGCGCCTATGACACGACCACGTGGACGGCAGCCGGTCAGCAGCCCGTCATGGTGCCGGCGCAGGCGACGAGCGTCGAAGCGACGGGCCAGTGGGACACGGCCGCCTGGGCCCAGCCCGACCAGTCCGGCGATCCCGCCGACGGGACCCAGCAGTGGGACTGGGGCACCCAGACCTTCACCACGGGGACGTTCGCACCAGCGGCCTTCGAGACCGGCACCTTCGATACAGGGGCCTTCGAAGCCGTGGCCTTCGGCACCGGCACCTTCGACACCGGCGCCTACGACGCCACGCAGTGGAACTCGGACGGCTCGGCGCAGGACACCGCGGCGCAGGACTCCGCGACCGACACCCCTCCGGCCCCGGCCGAGGAACCCGCCCCGCGCGACGACGGGTTGACCGCCACCGGCGAACTCCCCGCCGTGGCCCCTCTGCTGGAGGAGCAGGAAGAGGTCGTCCCGGCCCCCCGGATCCCGGCCGCGCGCACCGCCTCGCGGGGCGGGTCGCGTTCCCGCCGGCGCCAGCCGGCCAAGCGCTCGGCACTGATGACCATCGCCGTCCCCTCGGCCTGCGTGATGAGCGTCGCCGGCATCGCCGCGGCCTCCGTCGGCGGTCTGAGCGGCGAGGACGGCAAGGAGACCACGGCGGCGGACGCGGCCGACACGGGCGCCGCGCCGGTGAAGCCGTCCACCGCCAACAACAAGCTGGACACGCAGCTCGCGAGCCTCTCCGCCGGCGCCGACGACTTCGCCGACCGGGCCAGCCGGACGCAGGAGCGCATCGACCTCAAGGCCGAGC
Source organism: Streptomyces flaveolus (assembly GCF_044765825.1). Taxonomy (NCBI): domain Bacteria; kingdom Bacillati; phylum Actinomycetota; class Actinomycetes; order Kitasatosporales; family Streptomycetaceae; genus Streptomyces; species Streptomyces flaveolus. The sequence continues at coordinate 630,253 of NZ_JBIWKU010000003.1, forward strand.
AGGCGGCGGAGAAGAAGCGGGCGGCGCAGGAAGCGGCCCGCAAGGAGCGGCTGCGCCCCAAGTTCGCGCTCCCGGTCGAACAGCACGGGCTCAGCGCCTACTACGGCCAGGCCGGCATCAACTGGATGTCCGCCCACACCGGCATCGACTTCCCCGTGACGTACGGCACGAAGGTGATGGCGGTGACCGACGGCACGGTGCGTACGCAGTACAACGTCGCGTACGGGAACATGCTGATCCTGACCGCGAAGGACGGCACGGAGACCTGGTACTGCCACCTCTCCAGTTACCAGGTTCCCTACGGCGCGAAGGTCAAGGCCGGCGACCCGATCGCGCTCTCCGGCGACACGGGGAACTCGACCGGACCACACCTGCACTTCGAGGTGCGGCCGTCCGGTGGAGGGGCGATCGACCCGCTCCCGTGGCTGCGCAGCCACGGTCTCGACCCGCAGTGACGGAGTAACGTCTCAGTAGCCCGCCGTGAGCCCCGTCCACCGACGGGGCTCACCCGCTGAGCGCTCTCGGCACCTGCTCAGAGCTTCTCCACCGGCGCGTACCGCAGCAGCAGCCGCTTCGGCTTGGTGTCCCCGAAGTCGATCGTCGCCTCCGCGTTCCCCCCGGTGCCCTTGACCCCGACCACCGTGCCGAGCCCGAACTGGTCGTGCGTGACACGGTCGCCGACCGCGAGCGAGACCGTCGGCTTCTCGGAGGCGGACCGGCGCGTGGCGAAGCCGGAAGCACCCGACGCCGAGGAGCGGGACCGGGACGACGACAGCGAGGCCGCCACTCCCGAGACCGGCGCGGAGGGCGCGGGCCCGTTGGCACCGGTGCGCTTCCACTCCAGGTGGGGTGCCGGGATCTCCTCGAGGAAGCGCGAGGGCGGGTTGTACGACGGCTGCCCCCAGGCGCTGCGCAGCGTGGACCGGGTCAGGTAGAGCCGCTCCCGCGCACGCGTGATGCCGACGTAGGCCAGGCGGCGCTCCTCCTCCAGCTCCTTGGCCTGGCCGAGGGCGCGCATGTGCGGGAAGACGCCGTCCTCCATGCCGGTGAGGAAGACGACCGGGAACTCCAGGCCCTTGGCGGTGTGCAGGGTCATCAGGGTGACGACGCCGTCGCCGTCCTCCTCGTCGGGGATCTGGTCGGAGTCGGCGACCAGCGCGACCCGCTCCAGGAAGTCGGCCAGCGTGCCGGCGCTCTCCCCCTCGGCCTCGGCCCGCTCCTGCTCGAACTCCAGGGCGACGGCGGCGAGTTCCTGGAGGTTCTCGATGCGGGTCTCGTCCTGCGGGTCGGTGGAGGACTGCAACTCGGCGAGGTAGCCGGTGCGTTCGAGGATGGCCTCCAGCACGGTCGCCGGTCCGGCGCCGGACTCGACGATCGTGCGGAGGTCCTCCATGAGCGCGTTGAACCGCTTGACGGCGTTCGCGGAGCGCGCGGCCATGCCGTACGCCTCGTCCACGCGGCGCAGCGCCTGCGGGAAGCTGATCTTCTCCCGCTGGGCGAGCGCGTCGATCATCGCCTCGGCGCGGTCGCCGATGCCGCGCTTGGGGACGTTGAGGATGCGGCGCAGCGGCACCGAGTCCTCGGGGTTGGCCAGCACGCGCAGGTAGGCCAGGACGTCCCGGACCTCCTTGCGCTCGTAGAAGCGGACGCCGCCGACGACCTTGTAGGGCAGGCCGACGCGGATGAACACTTCCTCGAAGACACGGGACTGGGCGTTGGTGCGGTAGAACACGGCGACGTCACCGGCCCGGGCCTCGCCCGCGTCCGTGAGGCGGTCTATCTCGTCGGCGACGAACTGGGCCTCGTCGTGCTCGGTGTCGGCGACGTACCCGGTGATCTGCGAACCCGCGCCCTGGTTGGTCCACAGGTTCTTGGGGCGGCGGGACTCGTTGCGCTCGATGACCGCGTTGGCCGCGCTCAGGATCGTCTGGGTGGAGCGGTAGTTCTGCTCCAGCAGGATCGTCGTCGCGTCCGGGTAGTCCTCCTCGAACTGGAGGATGTTGCGGATGGTGGCGCCGCGGAAGGCGTAGATCGACTGGTCGGCGTCGCCCACGACGCACAGCTCGGCGGGCGGGACCTCGGCCTCGGGCGGCACGTCGACGGGGTGCTCCGAGGTGCCGACGAGCTCGCGCACGAGGGCGTACTGGGCGTGGTTGGTGTCCTGGTACTCGTCGACCAGGACGTGCCGGAAGCGGCGGCGGTAGTGCTCGGCGACGTCCGGGAAGGCGCGGAGCAGGTTGACCGTGGTCATGATCAGGTCGTCGAAGTCGAGGGCGTTGGCCTCGCGCAGCCGCGACTGGTAGAGGGCGTAGGCCTGGGCGAGGGTCTTCTCGAAGCCGTCGGCGGCCTGGGCGGCGAAGTCCTCCTCGTCGATCAGCTCGTTCTTGAGGTTGCTGATCTTGGCGCTGAAGGACTTGGGCGGGAAGCGCTTGGGGTCGAGGTCCAGGTCGCGGCAGACCAGCGCCATCAGGCGCTTGGAGTCGGCGGCGTCGTAGATCGAGAACGACGACGTGAAGCCGAGCCTCTTGGACTCGCGGCGCAGGATGCGGACGCACGCGCTGTGGAAGGTCATCACCCACATCGCGTTCGCGCGCGGGCCGACGAGCTGCTCGACGCGCTCCTTCATCTCGCCCGCGGCCTTGTTGGTGAAGGTGATCGCGAGGATCTGCCCGGGGTGGACGCCCCGCTCGCCCAGCAGGTGGGCGATGCGGTGGGTGAGCACCCGGGTCTTGCCGGAGCCGGCGCCGGCCACGATGAGCAGCGGGGAGCCGGAGTGCACGACGGCGGCGCGCTGGTTGTCGTTGAGCCCCTCCAGGAGCGCGGCCGGGTCCACGACGGGGCGCGGGGCGCCGTCCCGGTAGTACGGGTCCCGCTCCGGCGGCGCGTCGAACTTCCCGCCGAACAGATCGTGCGGAACCGGCTCCGTCACGTGATCGTCCTCGGGCGGCGGCGGAGGTTCCTCCTCGTGACCGCGCGGGGTCTGGAGGCTCGCCAGGAAGCTGTCGTCAAAGAGGCTGCTCATCGCTCTCCGAGTCTAGGGCGCCCCACCGACAACCGGCTGCCACCCCGGAAAATGGCCCGCATCGCGGAGATCGGGACTCTCGGATCAGGCGCTATCACACGGAGTGACCCTCGCGCCGAAGGTCACGAAAATGTATCGGGCATATCACCCGGCAACCTTCCCAGGCACCGCACGAGTTGGCTACGGTGCCGGACAGGTCGCACGTCCCCTCCGGCGAACGTCGCCGGGCCGCGCGGCCTCCGCCGAGTCCGGCGTGCCGTACGGCGCCCGGAGCCGGGGACCCGACCGAATTCCTGGGGTGAATCGGCCACCCGCCCTCGACGAGGGCGGCGCCGTAGGGCAATCCTTCCGAACCACCGCCCGAACCCGACAGCTAACCCGGTAGGCGGAGCACGGAAGGAGTCGCCTCCCTTGGCGTCGCACCGCAAGTCGCGCCCCACCGGTACGCGCGTAGCAGGCATACGGACCCCCGCCCTCGCCACGGCGGCCCTCACCTCCGTCGCCCTGCTGTCCCAGACGGCCGACGCCGTACCGTCGGACGACAGGCCCACCCTCGAAGAGGTCGAGAAGAAGGTCGACGACCTCTACCGCCAGGCCGGGTCGGCGACCGAGAAGTACAACGCGGCGAAGGAGAGGACCGCGAAGCAGCGCGAGCGCGTCGACACCCTCCTCGACGACGTCGCCAAGCGCACCCAGAAGCTCAACGAGGCCCGCGACGAGCTGGGCTCCTACGCCTCCGCGCAGTACCGCACGGGCGGCCTGGTCCCGTCGACCGCGACCTTCCTGCTCGCGGACTCGCCGCAGGACTACGTCGACCAGAGCCAGCTGATGAACCGGCTCACCGGGCGCCAGAAAGACGCGGTCGACGACTACGTCACCCAGCAGTCCGAGACGATGAAGAAGCGCCGGGAGGCCACCGAGAGCCTCGAGACGCTCACCGACTCGCAGAACGACCTGAAGCAGGCCAAGGCCACGGTCCAGAAGAAGCTCACCACCGCGCGCGAGCTGCTGTCGACGCTGACCGCCGAGGAGAAGGCCCGGCTCGCGGCGATCGAGAAGAAGAAGCAGGAGGAGGCCGCCCGCAAGGCCGCCGAGCTGGCCCGGCAGCAGGCGCGGGAGCGGGAGCGGCAGGAGCAGGCCGCCCAGCAGGAGAACGACACCTCGACAGGTTCCTCCGGCTCCGCCGGCACCTCCGGTTCGGCCTCGGACGGCACGGGAAGCGGCTCCTCCGCGCCGGACCCCTCGTACGGTACCAAGGCCGGGAAGGCGCTCGCCTTCGCCCGCGCCCAGATCGGCAAGCCGTACGTCTGGGGCGCCACGGGTCCCGGCTCCTACGACTGCTCCGGTCTCACCCAGGCCGCCTGGAAGGCCGCGGGCGTGACGCTCCCGCGCACCACCTACGACCAGGTCGAGTCCGGCACGACGGTCTCCGTCTCCCAGGCGCAACCCGGTGACCTGGTCTTCTTCTACGACGACATCAGCCACGTCGGCATCTACATCGGCAACGGCATGATGATCCACGCCCCGAAGCCGGGCGCGTACGTCCGCGAGGAGTCGGTCTACTACGACGGCGAGTCGTCGATCCACAGCGTGGTGCGCCCGGCCTGACGCGCGGCGCTCTCTAGCATCGACCCATGTCATCCGGCACTCGTCACCCTCTGCGCGCCTGGTGGGCGCAGCGTCCGCCGGCGGCCGGGGCCGCGGTGATGGCGACCGGCATCCTGTCGGTCGGCCTGCACCTGACGCACCACGAGTTGCTGTCCCGCATCGCGCTGGTGCTCGCCTGCGCCGCGTGGCTGGCGCTCGCGGTGAACTTCGTCTCCCTGCTGCTGTCCGACCGGGGGAAGTGGGTGACGCAGGCGGGGACGCCGGGCGCGCTGACGGCCGTCGCCGCGACGACGGTGCTCGGCACCCGTTTCTCGCTGCTCGGCTGGACGGCCCTGGCGGCGGCGCTGCTGGCACTGGCCGCTCTGCTGTGGCCGGGGCTGCTGCTGGTGGTCGTGCAGCACTGGGAGCGGCGGATGCCCGGGGCGGTCTTCCTGGGCTGCGTGGCGACGGAGGGCCTCGCCGTGCTGGGGGCCACGCTGGCCGCGGCCACCTCGACGGCCTGGCTCGCGCACGTGGCGCTGGTGCCGTTCTGGCTGGGGCTCGTGCTCTACGTCATCGCGCTGTTCCGTTTCGACCCGCGGCAGGTGGCCCGCGGCGCCGGGGACCACTGGGTCGCGGGCGGCGCGCTCGCCATCTCGGCGCTCGCGGGGGCCAAGCTGCTCGCCGCGGCAGGCACCGGAACGTACCTGTGGAACGACGACGACGGTGCCGTGCTGCACGACGCGACGGTCGCCCTGCTGGCGCTCGACCTCGCCTGGTACGTCGTCCTGCTCGTCGGCGAGCTCGTGTGGCCCCGCCTCCGCTACGACGTGCGCCGGTGGTCGACCGTCTTCCCCCTCGGCATGACGGCGGCGGCGACGCTGTCCGTCGCCGCCGCCGTGGACGTCCCGTGGCTGGAGGGGCCCGGTCAGGCCCTGGTGTGGATCGCGGTGGCCGCGTGGCTGGCGGTCGCCGTCGGGGCGGTCGCCTCGGCCCGGTCCGGGCTGCGGTCCGCTTCGGCGGGGGCCGCGGGCGTCAGGTCCACAGCACGGCGATGAAGATGTTCACCAGGGTCAGCAGGCCGACGAGGCCGAACAGCGGCTTGTCCACCTTCTCGTCGTCGCGCTTCACGTAGACGAGGCCGAGGATCACGATCAGCACCGCCAGCTTCACGCCGATCTTGACGTTGTCGACCGCGTGGTCCTGGGCCTGGTTGAGGCCGACCAGGACCGCTCCGGTGACCAGCATCGTCAGCGCGCCGTGCAGCATGGCCGGGGTGAAGCGGGCGGTGCCCTGGCCCATCGCCTTCATCTGGGTCAGGAAGCCGCCGAGCAGCGCTCCGATGCCGACGATGTGCAGACCGACGAAGAGGTGGATGAGTACGTCCATGAGGCCGGAGCCTAATCAGCGGCCGGACACGCTCCGACACCGGCCCGCCCGGCCCGAGGGGGCCCGGTCGCATATATGCGCCCCATAGCAGCTCCTCGTCCCCACATGACTCCGATCCGGCACTTCGGTCATCACCCTGCGTGAAGAGGACGGCCTCCTGTCCGGCCCGCGGTCACCTACGGTCGCCCGCCGGTCCGGTACCGCCAGTTCCGCGCAATCCGTCACCGGCTCGTTACCCACCGGCCTAGCGTCCCTCCGCAGACGACCGGTCCGAGCAGCGGCCGGCGCACGGGCACGGAAGGACGTGGATCCCTGGTGGCAGCGCATCGCAGGCCACGGAGGCGCCCCGCGGGCAGCGGCACGGCCGCCCGCACCGCCGTCACGGTCACCCTCGCGGGCGCCGCCACCGCGGCCGGGCTGGCCGGGACCGGGCACGCCGATCCCGAGCCGACGCCGGCGCAGGTCAGGGCCGAGGTCGCCAAGCTGTACCAGGAGGCGGAGGTCGCCACCGAGAAGTACAACGGCGCGAAGGAGAAGGCCGACGCCGCCGAGCGGCGCCTGGAGGAACTGCGGGACGAGGTGGCCCGCAAGGAGGACCGGCTGAACGCGACGCGGGAGACGCTGGGCTCGGTCGCGGCGGCGCAGTACCGCAGCGGCGGCCTCGATCCCGCCCTGCAGCTCGCGCTCTCCGCCGACCCCGACCGGTTTCTGGAGGGCGCCGAGTTCGTCGAGCGGGTGGGCAGCCGGCAGACGGCCGCCGTCGGCCGGGCGCGCAAGGAACTGCGGGACGTCGAGCAGCTGCGCGGGGCCGCCCGGATCGAGCTGGCCTCGCTGTCGTCGCGGCAGGACGAGCTGAAACGGCACCGCACCACCATCACCGACAAGCTGGAGACGGCACGCCGTCTGCTGTCCCGGCTGACGGCCGGGGAACGCGCCGGCCTCACCCCCGGCACGGACCGCGCCACCCGCACGGCGGGCGCCCGCGAAGGCCTGTCGGCTGCCGCCGAGGCGCCGAACTCCCGCGCCGCCGCGGCCGTCGCGTACGCCTACCAGAAGCTCGGCAGCCCCTATGTGTGGGGCGCGACCGGTCCGAACGCCTTCGACTGCTCGGGCCTGACCCAGGCCGCCTACCGGGCCGCCGGGGTCTCCCTCCCCCGCACGACCTACGCCCAGATCGGTGCGGGCCGCCGCGTCTCCCGCGCGGAACTCGTCCCCGGGGACCTGGTCTTCTTCTACTCCGGCATCAGCCACGTCGGCATCTACGTCGGCAACGGGCAGATGATCCACGCCCCGAACCCCTCGGCGCCGGTCCGCCTCGCGCCCGTCGACGCGATGCCGTTCGCGGGGGCCGCGCGGGTGGTGTGAGGCAGGCCGGCGGGAACCGATGCGTGCGCGGACCCTTGCCACGCCAAAGGTCCAGGCCTACTCTCACGATCGGTGAAAGCGCTTTCTCATTTGTCATGCTCAGAACATTCTGGGCCTGTCGACGCCTCTCCCGAGCTGAGCCCGCATACGAGCCGCTGCCACCCGGGCACGTCACCGCACCACGGCACCAGGCACCTGGGGCCTGGAGAAACCGCTTAATGCGCGACAGGCGGCAACTTCCAGGCCCCGCCGAACCACCACAACAGCGAGCGGCGACCGCCGCCGCGCGAAGACGAAAGGCGAGGCGAGAATGAGACGACCAGTCGCCATACGGCTCTCGGCCGCAGTGGGCACGCTGGCCCTGGCGGCCGCGACCACCGCGGTCCTGTCGGCGCCCGAGGCATCGGCCGCGGCCGGCGGCGCCACCGGCTACGCGACCCAGAACGGCGGGACCACCGGCGGCGCGGGCGGGCAGACCGTCCGTGCCACCACGGGCACCGCGATCCACCAGGCCCTGTGCAACCGGGCCTCCAGCAGCACCCCGATCGTCATCCAGGTCGAGGGCACCATCAACCACGGCAACACCAGCCAGGTCTCGGGCGGCAGTTGCAGCACCGCCGCGGACAAGATCGAGCTGAAGAAGATCAGCAACGTCACGATCGTCGGCGTCGGCAGCGGCGCCGTCTTCGACCAACTGGGCATCCACATCCGGGAGTCCAGCAACATCATCATCCAGAACGTGACCGTCCGGAACGTCAAGAAGTCCGGCTCGCCCCTCTCCAACGGCGGTGACGCCATCGGCATGGAGAGCGACGTCCGCAACGTGTGGGTCGACCACGCCACCCTGGAGGCGTCCGGCGGGGAGGCGGAGGGCTACGACGGCCTCTTCGACATGAAGGACAACACCCAGTACGTGACGCTGTCCTACAGCGTCCTGCGCAACTCCGGGCGCGGCGGCCTCATCGGCTCCAGCGAGAGCGACGTCTCCAACGGCTACGTCACCTTCCACCACAACCTGTACGAGAACCTCGACTCCCGCGCGCCCCTCCTGCGCGGCGGCATCGCCCACATCTACAACAACCACTACGTGCACCTGAACGAGTCCGGCATCAACTCCCGGGCCGGGGCGAAGGCCAGGGTCGACAACAACTACTTCGAGGACTCCAAGGACGTCCTCGGCACCTTCTACACCGACGCGGCCGGCTCCTGGCAGGTCAACGGCAACATCTTCGACAACGTGACCTGGTCCGAGCGCGGCGAGGACAACAACCCGGCCGGCCCGAACCCGCAGTCCAACACCAGCGTCTCCATCCCGTACGCGTACAGCCTGGACGACGCGTCCTGCGTGCCCGGCATCGTGAGCCGGACGGCGGGCGCGAACAAGGGTCTCGCGGTGTCGGACGGCAGCTGCTCCGTCCAGTCCCCGGGCCCCACCGACCCGGGACCGGACCCGACCGACCCCACCCCCGGCCCGAGCCAGCCCAGCGGCACCAACCTCAGCCTCGGGGCCGGCGCCGACGGCTCCTCCAAGGCCAGCGGCACGAGCTACGGCAACGTGCGCGACGGCGACCTGAGCACCTACTGGTCACCGGCCGGCTCGACGGGCTCGATCTCCGTCAAGTGGGGCTCCGCGACCAGCGTGTCGAAGGTCGCCATCAAGGAGGCGGCGGGCAGCTCGGGCGCCATCGGCTCCTGGAAGGTCGTCAACGGTGACACCGGCGCCACCCTGACCTCGGGCAGCGGCGCGGGGGTCATCACCTTCCCCGCGACCTCGCTGAAGAAGGTCACCTTCACGATCACCAGCGCGTCGGGCACCCCGAAGGTCGCCGAGTTCGAGACCTACGCCGGATAGCCGGACCGCCCACGAGGACGCCCGCCGGCCGTCACACCAGCCGGCGGGCCGTCGCCCAGCGGGTCAGCTCGTGGCGGTTGGAGAGCTGGAGCTTGCGGAGCACGGCGGAGACGTGGGACTCGACCGTCTTGACGGAGATGTACAGCTGCTTGGCGATCTCCTTGTACGCGTAGCCGCGGGCGATCAGGCGCAGGACCTCGCGCTCCCGCTGGGTGAGGCGGTCGAGGTCCTCGTCGACCGGCGGGGCGTCGGTGGAGGCGAAGGCGTCCAGGACGAAGCCGGCCAGGCGCGGGGAGAAGACCGCGTCGCCCTCCTGGACGCGGAAGACGGAGTCGATCAGGTCGGAGCCGGTGATCGTCTTGGTGACGTAGCCGCGCGCGCCGCCGCGGATCACGCCGATCACGTCCTCCGCCGCGTCCGAGACGGACAGGGCGAGGAAGCGGACGGGCCGCTCGGCGTCCGCCATCAAGGGGGCGCAGCGGCGCAGGACCTCGACACCGCCGCCGCCCGGGAGGTGGACGTCGAGAAGGACCACCTCGGGCCGGGTCGCGGTGATGACGGTGACGGCCTGGTCCACGTCGGCGGCCTCTCCGACGACCTCGACGCCGGTCTGCGCGGTCTGGCCGATCTCGGCCTGGACGCCGGTGCGGAACATGCGGTGGTCGTCGACGAGGACCACGCGCACCCGGCGCTCCCCCGCACCTCCGTCCGCCGGTCCCGCCCCTGCGTTGCCCTCGGTCGCGTCGCTCATGACGTCTTCTCCGCCCTCTCCATCTCCAGCTCGACCTCCGTGCCGCCGTCCGGCACCGCGCGCAGCCGCGCCGTGCCCCCGTTGCGCTCCATGCGGCCGATGATCGATTCCCTGACGCCCATGCGGTCGGCGGGTATCGAGTCGAGGTCGAAGCCGGGGCCGCGGTCCCGCACGGACACGAAGACCGTCCTGCCCTCGACCTCGGCGTAGACCTGAACCGCGCCGCCCTCGCCACCGTACTTGGCGGCGTTCACCATAGCCTCGCGTGCGGCCTGCATCTGTGCGCCGATCCTCTCGTCGAGCGGGCAGTCGCCGACGACGACGACCTCTATGGGCACACCGTGCTTGTCCTCGACCTCCGCGGCATTGCGCCTGACCGCCTCGGCGAGGGTGGTGGGCTCGTCGTCCTCGTCCTTGCCGTTGCCCTCGGGCTTGTAGAGCCAGGCGCGCAGGTCGCGTTCCTGGGCGCGGGCCAGGCGGCGCACCTCGCCCGCGTTCTCCGCGTTGCGCTGGATCAGGGTGAGGGTGTGCAGCACCGAGTCGTGCACATGAGCGGCGACCTCCGCGCGCTCCTGGGCGCGGATGCGCATCAGCCGCTCCTCGGAGAGGTCCTGCGTCATGCGCACCAGGTAGGGGCCGGCGAGGAGCGTGATGCCGACGAGGACGGCGAGCGCGGCCTGCAGTACGGAGCCCAGGTGGGCGGCCGACCCCTGCAGGACGAAGATGCCGGAGACGCCGGCCGTCACCAGCAGGACACCGCCGACCGAGCGCAGCAGCGTGACGGTGCGCCGGTCGCGGCCGACCTCGGCCCAGCGGGCCCGGCGGGCGTTGTCCGCCTGGCGCCAGACGAGGGCGACGCCCGCGCCGACGAGCACGACCGGCCACAGGTAGGCCTTGGCGCCGTTGCCGAGATTCACGTTGCCCACGAAGACCATGGCCACGACGACCATGAGGAGCAGGGCGACGATCTGCCCCTTGTCCGGCTTGCGGGCGACGAGTCTGCGGCGGCCGTCCGGCGAGGTCTCGGCCGTGACCAGGGACGGCGGCTTCTGCGCGTCGACGCCGCCGACACCGAGCGGTACGAAGAACCAGAAGGCCGCGTAGAGCAGCGCACCGAGGCCGTCGGCCATGAACAGGCCGACGAAGACCAGCCGTACCCAGATGACGGGCAGCCCGAGGTGCCCGGCGAGCCCCCGCGCCACGCCACCGAGCCAGCGTCCGTCGCTGCTGCGGTAGAGCTTGCGCGGCGGCCGCGGTTCGAGAAGGGGTGGTGCTGCGGCGTCCGGCATGCCACCGATGGTCACACGGCCGGCCGAGGGGGAGCATCAGGGTCGGCCCCGGAGACTCCCCTGATCTTCGCGCCGCGGCCCCTTCGAACGCTCCCCGGGCGCCGTGTCGGGGCCGATATCAGGGTCCGACCAGGGTCGTACCGGCTGCCGCCACGGCGTCGCGCCCGTCACCATGGAGCCATGACAGATCACGAGCACCCCGCGACGGGCCCGGGACCCGGCTCCGGACCGCGCCCGCCGCGCGGCGCGGGCACGCGGGACGCCGCGGATGCCGGGGATGCCAGGGGGTCCGCGGGCGCCGGCACGGTGGGCACGGACGCTTCGGAGCCTCCCCGCAGGTTCCGCCGCGACCGGCGGCACAAGACGCTCGCCGGGGTGTGCGCCGGGCTCGGGCGGCAGTGCGACATGGATCCGGTGATCTTCCGCATCACGCTCGTGGTGCTGGCCGCGACCGGGGGCCTCGGCCTCCTCTTCTACGGCTTCGCCTGGCTCTTCGTCCCGTACGACGACGAGGACGAGAACGAGGTGCGCAAGCTGCTGACCGGCCGGGTCGACGGCCAGGCCCTGGCGGCCGTGCTGTTCGCGCTGGTCGGCTGCGGAGTGTTCCTGACCATGCTGAACAACGGCGGGGTGCTCTCCTTCGCCGTGATACTTTCCCTCCTCCTCGCGGGGGCGGGCTACTGGTCGCGGCACCGCGGCGCTCCGGGCCCCGACCCGCTCGCCGCCCAGGCCGTCGCCGACGCCCCGCCCGAGGCCAAGGCACCGCCGGTCGCCGTCACCTACCCGTCCTGGTGGCGCGATCCCATAGTCAAGGACGGCACCCACGTCGGCGGCACGGGATACCTGTGGGGCCCCCGGGACTCCCGCGACCGGGACATCGCTGCGGCCGTCAACATCGGGCGCGGCGCGTACCGCGACCGGGACACCCCGGCCGACCCGTCCTCCCGGCGCCCGCAGCCCCGCGGCGCCCACGGCATCGGCGGCTGGATCTTCCTGCTCGCCCTGCTCGCGGGCTTCCTCGGCACCCGCCTGACCTGGGACGAGCATCCGCTCGGCACCAGCCTGCAGACAGGGCTCGCCTGTGCGCTGGCGGTCTTCGGCGTGGGGATCGCCGTCAGTGCGTTCCTCGGCCGTACGGGAGCCGGTTCGGTCTTCCTGGCGATCATCACGGCGGGCCTGCTCGCCGGGTCGGCCGCCCTGCCGAAGGACGCCGGAACCGACTGGACGCGGAGCACCTGGACGCCCACGACCGTCGCCGACGTCCACGAGCAGTACGACGTGGGCACCGGCACCGGCACCCTCGACCTGTCCCGCCTGGACCTGGCGAAGGGACAGACGGTGACCGCCCGGGCCGATGTGGGCGTGGGGCGAATACGGGTGATCGTGCCGCGGGACGTGACCGTGCGGCTGAGCGCCGAGGTGGGCGTGGGCGACATCCAGCTCCCCGGCGAGGACGCGAAGGACGTGGACGTGGCGCCCGGCAAGCACAAGGAGGTCACGCTGCCCCCGGCCAAGGGCGTCAAGGGCACCGGCACGCTCGACCTCGACCTTCAGGTCGGCCTCGGACAGGCGGAGGTGTCCCGTGCTGCGTCATGACTTCCAGCCCGGTCGCCTGGTCGCCGGCGCCTTCCTGACCCTGGCGGGCGTGATCTACGCCGGTGACGCGGGAGGTCTCTGGGACACACCGTGGTTCGTGATCATCCCGGTCGTCACCGGCGGCCTCTGCCTGGCCGGCGCGGTCGGGGTGCTGACCCGGGCGGTACGCCGGCGCTGACGGGCGCAGCGCACGAACGCGGACGCGGACGGGCCCCGGGCGGACCTCAGGGGCTGGCGGCGCCTACCGGTACCCGCCGGTCCGTCGGCGGCGCCTGCTGCGCAGTGCCGCGTCCAGCGAGAGCAGCGGGGCACCCGCGAGGACGAGGGGGAGCCAGGCCATGAGGTAGGCGAGGTCGTTGCCGTAGTAGTACGGGTCGGAGGCCCAGCTGACGGTCAGCCACAGGCTGAGCGAGATCAGCGCGCCGCCGAGCGCCGCCAGGCGGGCCAGCAGCCCGAGCAGCGTGCCGATGCCGACGGCCAGCTCGCCCAGGGCGATGGCGCAGCCGAAGCCGGGCGGGTTCTTCAGGGCCAGGTCGACCAGGGCGGGGATGGCCGAGGAGTCGCGGACGGCGCGCATCATGTCGCCGATGGACCCGGCTCCCGAGTCCTTCAGGAAGGCACTGTCGGTGAGCTTGTCCAGGCCCGCGTAGACGAAGGTGATGCCCAGGAAGATCCGCAGGGGCAGCAGGGCGTATCGAGTGGCGTTGTCACGCCAGTCCTGGCCACCCTGGAGACCGGACGTGTGCGGGTCCGTCCGCATGCCGTGAGTCATCACTGCCAGCCGCCTTTCGCCCATGCGTGCCGAACCCCTCGACAGACCATACGTACGACGTACGGGCCGCGCTCAATCCTTGACGCCCGATTTCTTCCTGTCGGTTCCGACAGGTGGCCGTACACCGGGCCCCGGGCGGGGCGGCGGTCGGCCCGTCAGTCCGTCACGTCGATCGCGTACCGGTTCGTCTCCACGCCCGCGCCCGTGACGACCTGGACCTCCACCCGGCCCGGTTCCACGTCCGCCGGTACCGGCACGGTCAGCAGGGCGTCCGTCGGGTTGCTGAAGCCTCCCGCCACGGGGACCAGGGGCACGTGGACGTTGACGGCGCCGATGCGGACGACCATGCGCGACAGGCGGTCCGCGCGCTGGGCGCCCGGCGGCACAAAGCCGGCGCCGCGGATCTCGATGTCGTCGCCGGTGCGGATCGGGGCGTCCAGGTCACCGGCCTCGCGCGCCCGGACCACGGACAGGATGACCGGCCGGCCGCCCTCCGCGTACTTGCCGGCCACGTAGGTCGCCGCCGACACCAGCACCACCACGGCTAGCCCCCACGGCAGGTCGGGCAGCTGCTCCGGCCGCCGGGCCAGCCGTACCGCCGCGAACACCAGGGCGACCGCGCTGATCACGACGTACTGGATGTCGGCGAACGTCCCGCGGCCCGCGTCGTCCGTCAGCAGGTCGGCCGCGCGCGGCCGGTCGGCGCGCACCTTCTGTAGCCGTTGCCCCAGCACGCGCAGCCCGACCACCCGGCGCACCAGCACCGCGATGCCGCACACCACCGCGAGCACGGTCACCACTCCGGCGCCGCGGGCGAGTTCGAGTCCGGAGATCAGCGCGTCCCGCCGCGCGTGCCCGGCGGCCACCGCGAGCTGACCGGCCAGGACGAGCACCGCGTAGGCGACGAAGAGCACCCAGACCGCGGCCACGGCCCGGGACGTGGAGAGGCGGTTGTCCTCACCGATGACCGGGGCCAGCGCCCCGCCCCGTGCCCGGTGGAACCAGGACGCCGCCGTCAGCGCGCCGGCCACGACCACGGCCGCCGCCAGCCCGGCGGTGCGCGCCGCCGACCAGCCCGCGCCGATCGCGGTGAGCGACTGGGCGAGCAGCAGCACCACGACCGCGGCCCACACGGCAACCGCCGTGCGACGCCCCAGGCCCGCGAGCCACGCCTCGCCCTCGGCCCGGCCGCGTTCGGCGACGACGTCCGCGGACTGGGTCAGCTCCTCGGAGACCCACTGCCGGGAGGCCGAGGCCGAGTGGGCCACCGCGGCCGGCAGACCCTGCCCGGCGGCGAACTCGTCCCGCTTGAGCAGGAACGCGGCGACCGCCCGGCGGTGCCCCTCACGGGCTCCGTGCGGACAGTCCCCGCACGTGCAGCCGCCTCCGTGCGGCGCCTCGTACGCGCCCTTGTCCGAGCCGCTCCCGCGTCTCGCCTCCTGTACCGCCACGCCCGACGCCCGCCTTCCCGAAGCCTGCCGAAACACCCGCGGCACACACAGGTGCCGACACCCGTAAATCCCTTGGGACGACAGCGAATTGTGCCGTACACCACGCCCCGCGCGCCCGGCGCCCCCGGTCCCCCTCTGCTCGGCGCGGGTGACGCGCGGGCCGCCGTGTTGACCCGGCTGGGAGAATTCCCCCATGGCCGAGATCATCCAGCGCGACGGGACCTGGGCGTTCGACGGCAGCACGGTCCGGATCACGCCGGGCCTCCACCGCTCGGTGCCGCTGTTCCGGCAGACGTACGGGGAGATCTCCGTACCGCTGGAGGCGGTCTCGGGCATCGTCCTCGAACCCGAGCGCAGACGCGGACGCCTGCGACTGCGGCTGCGCGAGGGCGCCGACCCCCTGCTCCAGGCGACCGGCGGGCGGCTGCCCGACGCTGCGGACCCGTACCGGCTGGCGGTGGACGCCGACCGCTACGGGGTGGCCGAGTACGTCGCCGAGGAGGTCCGCCGCGCGCTGCTGCTCGACCAGATCCCCAAGGAGCCCGTCCGGGCCTACCTGTTGCCCGGGCCGCCGGTGCCGGTCTCGGTCCGCTCCTCGGACGGCACCGTCTCCTTCGACGGCCGCCAGGTGCGCATCGACTGGGCCGACATCTCGGACCGCGTCAAGCGCGCCACCGGCCCGCGGATCATCGCCGTCGACGACCTGGTGCGGGTCGAGTGGCTGCCCAACTCCGGGTACGAGGACGGCTTCCTGCGGTTCGTGACCCGGGAGACGGCGTTCTCCAAGCTGCCGCCGGAGAAGGACCCCTACGCCCTGGACCTGTGGGGCAACACCCGCCGCGACCTGCTCACCGCGCTGATCGCCACCGCGGTCACGGCCCGCCTCCCGCACCCGTCGACCCGCGCCGCCACCCCCGGAGAGGACGGAGCGGCCGCCCCGGCGGCGGTGGTCCGGCCCCGCTCGGAGGCCGCCGTGGGGCCCCCGGCCGGGCATCACGACGTACTGCTGCGCCGGCTGCGCGAGCTGGGTGAGCTGCACCGCGGTGGCGTCCTCACGGACGACGAGTTCGCGCTGACGAAGGCGGCCGTGCTCCGGGGTTTCGGGCCCGGCGACGACAGGACCGGCTGACCGTCTGCCCGGCCGGCCGGCTCACGCGGGTGAGGCCGGAGGGAAGACGACAGGAGATGTCGGGTATCGGCGTCACACTCCCCGTATGACACCGAGCACCAAGGGCCCCGACTGGGCCTTCTTCACGTCCGCCGAACCCGGACTCGCCGCGCCGGCCGAGGCCCGCTTCGGCGCGTACCGGCATCACACGCTCGCGACCCTGCGCCGGGACGGCTCGCCCCGCACCACGGGCCTGGAGGTGCGTTTCCTCGGCGGCGAGCTGTGGCTCGGCATGATGCCCGGCTCGCTCAAGGCGCTCGACCTGCGCCGCGACCCGCGCTTCGCGCTCCAGGCGAACCCCGGGGAGGGCACCGGCATGGACGGCGGCGACGTGCGGATCTGCGGACGGGCCGTCGAGGTCGACGACCCGGAGACCAAGGGCGGATACGTGAAAGAGGTGGAACCGCCGGAGCCGTTCCACCTCTTCCGCACCGAGCTGACGGAGGTCGTACGGACCTACGTCGAGGACGACACGTATCTCGTCACACAGGTCTGGAAGCCCGGAGAGCCGGTGCGCACTCTCAAGCGGACGTGACCGCCCGAGACTACTCCCACTCGATGGTGCCCGGCGGCTTCGAGGTGACGTCGAGGACGACGCGGTTGACGTCCTTGACCTCGTTGGTGATGCGGGTGGAGATCTTGCCGAGGACGTCGTAGGGCAGGCGCGACCAGTCGGCCGTCATCGCGTCCTCGGAGGAGACCGGCCGCAGCACGATCGGGTGGCCGTAGGTGCGGCCGTCGCCCTGGACGCCGACCGAGCGGACATCGGCGAGCAGCACCACGGGGCACTGCCAGATGTCGCGGTCGAGGCCGGCCGCGGTCAGCTCCTCGCGGGCGATGGCGTCGGCCTCGCGGAGCAGGTCGAGCCGCTCCTTGGTGACCTCGCCGACGATGCGGATGCCGAGACCCGGACCGGGGAACGGCTGGCGCTGCACGATCTCCTCGGGCAGGCCCAGCTCCTGGCCGACCATGCGGACCTCGTCCTTGAACAGCTTGCGCAGCGGCTCGATGAGCTGGAACTCGAGGTCCTCGGGGAGGCCGCCCACGTTGTGGTGGGACTTGATGTTGGCGGCGCCGGTGCCGCCGCCGGACTCGACCACGTCCGGGTAGAGGGTGCCCTGGACCAGGAACTCCACGGCCGGGCCCTCGTCGGCGATGATCTCGGCCTGGGCCTGCTCGAAGACGCGGATGAACTCGCGGCCGATGATCTTCCGCTTCTCCTCGGGGTCGGTGACCCCGGCGAGCGCGTTCAGGAAGCGCTCCTGAGCGTCCACGACCTTGAGCTGCACGCCGGTCGCGGCGACGAAGTCCTTCTCGACCTGCTCGGTCTCGCCCTTGCGCATCAGGCCGTGGTCGACGTAGACGCAGGTCAGCTGGGAGCCGATGGCCTTCTGGACGAGGGCGGCGGCGACGGCGGAGTCCACGCCGCCGGACAGGCCGCAGATGGCGCGCTTGTCGCCGACCTGCTCGCGGATGGCCGCGACCTGCTCCTCGATCACGTTGCCCGTGGTCCAGTCGGGGGTCAGGCCCGCGCCCCGGTACAGGAAGTGCTCCAGCACCTGCTGCCCGTGCGTGGAGTGCATGACCTCGGGGTGGTACTGGACGCCGTAGAGCTTCTTGACGTCGTTCTCGAACGCGGCGACCGGGACGACGTGCGTGGAGCCGGTGACGGTGAAGCCCTCGGGAGCGGCGGAACAGGCGTCGCCGTGCGACATCCACACGGACTGCTCGGCCGGGGTGCCCTCGAAGAGGGTGGAGGACGGCTTGGAGACCGTCAGCTCCGTTCGCCCGTACTCGCGGGCACCGGAGTTATCGACGGTGCCGCCGAGGGCCTGCGCCATCAGCTGGAAGCCGTAGCACATGCCGAAGACGGGGACGCCCGCCTCGAACAGGGAACGGTCGACGGTCGGGGCGCCCGGCTCGTACACCGACGAGGGTCCGCCGGAGAGGATGATGGCCGCCGGGTTCTTGGCGAGCATCTCCTCGACCGGCATGGAGCTCGGCACGATCTCGCTGTAGACCCGCGCCTCGCGGACACGACGGGCGATGAGCTGGGCGTACTGCGCACCGAAGTCGACGACCAGGACGGTGTCGGGGGCGGCGGCAGCGGGAGTCGCTGATGACACGGGGTGCCTTCCGGCGGTCGGGCGGGGGTCTTGTGCTCCCGATTCTACCGAGGTGGGCAGGTGGAACGTCCCGCCGCGGTGCCCCGCCCGCACCCGCCCCCACGTCTCACCATGCAGACCCGCTTGGACACGGTCCGCCCCCGGGGCATACTGGGCCCATGCTCACGCACCAGACCTTCGTCTTTACCTATGGCAACCGGCCCACCGGCTGCCATGGTCGTGCTGCTTGAGCAACTGACAAGCGACTTCCCAGGCGCCCCGGGCCGACAAGGCCCGGGGCGCCTGCCGTTTCCGGGTCGTGCCGACTCGGGGCACCGCCACCGACTCTCCGGCGAGGAGCCCCCGAGATGACCGTCACCACCGCAGACAAGACCGGCGCCCGCACGACCGAGGCCGCCGACGTGATCACCGGCGCCCGTGAGCGCATCGACGCGCTCGACGACCGGATCATCGGGCTGATCCAGGAACGGATGGCCGTCTCCGCCGTCATCCAGGAGGCGCGGATCACCTCCGGCGGCCGGCGCGTGAACCTCTCCCGCGAGATGGACGTCCTCGGCCACTACAGGGACGCGCTGGGCAAGCCGGGCACGGCGCTGGCGATGACGCTGCTGGAGCTGTGCCGGGGTCGCATCTGAGTTCGGGCACGCTCTCACCCGTACGGCGCGTGACCGTCGCGCGGGGCGCTTCGTTGGTCCCGGTGTCCGTGCCAGCCAGGGGCGGGCCCGAAAGAACCACGCGTGGCTCGCTGGGGCGATGAGACGAACGGATCGTGCCGTACGTCGTGGGACCTCGCTCCAGGAAGTGACCGGACGGCAGGGGACAGCAGCCCGGTCACCCAAGAGAACGGCCGGCTCCGGGGACGCCCGGGGCCGGCCGGCGGGAACCGCCCCGCCCAGGGCCTCCCCTCCTGCATCCGCATACTCACCGGCCCAGCGGCGCCCCCTCCCCCGGCGCCGCTCCGAGGCACCGGCGCCGGTGCCGGCCGAGAGAGGGCCTCGCGGCTCCAGCCCGCGAGGCCCTTTTCGCACGTGTGGCGCAGGACACATAAAAATTCTGTGAGTCCGGGGACAACCATTCACAGCCCTCACTGATCAAACACGCCGAACAGATGAACCAAGGGCCGACCCGCGCCTCACACGCGGAGGCCTCCCATGACTCGCCCCCGTACCGCACCACGCGGTACGCCGGACTCTCTGAGGTCTTCATGAAGCTTCGTCGCGCCATGGCAGCCGCTGCTGCTACGGCAGTGATAGCCCCCTTGGCGCTGCTCGCGGCCCCGGCCGCCTACGCGACCGGCGAGTCGCCGGACCCGTCCGCCTCCGCCAGCGCGCCCGCGGGCGAGCAGACCGAGACGACGGCCCCGAGCGCCTCGGCGTCCGAGACCGAGACCACGCCCGCGCCGAGCGGCTCCACCACCGCCGAGCCGAGCACCACGGCGACCGAAACCGCCCCCGCCTCCCCCAGCGCGTCGGCGACCAGCACCTCCACTCCCACGTCTCCGGCGCCGAGCACCTCCGCTCCCGAGGAGTCGGAGAGCCCTGAGCCCGAGCCGTCCGAGTGCACGGACGCCAAGGTCGACGTCAGCTTCTCGGGCCTGCCCGGCAAGATCGCGGCGGGCAGCGGCTGGCACAAGTTCTCGCTCAACGTGGTCAACAACTCGGACTCCACCCTCCAGGACCTGGCTTACCTGACCGGCGCGTCCCCCGACGAGGACGGCTACGACCTCTTCGAGAGCAAGCAGGTCAGCCTGCAGGCCTGGAACCCCGACACCAACGCCTGGGACGACCTGGACGAGTACGGCTACGCCTTCGGCTGGGCGGGTTACACCGACGAGCTGAAGCCCGACTACGAGGTCGACGTCCCGCTGCGCATCAACGTGAAGGCCAGTGCCCCGGTCGGTGCCGGCTTCACCCTGGGCGCGACCCTCTACAGCGACGCCGACGGCCAGTGCCTGGGCGCCGGCGAGGCCGCCTACAAGTTCCAGATCGTCGCCGCCGGCACGGACACGGACGGCACCAAGCCGCAGGAAGGCGGCAAGGCTCCCGTCACCGACCAGAAGCCTGCCGCCACCACGCCGGAGGTCACCGGCAGCCTCGCCGAGACCGGTTCCAGCTCCGCGCTGCCGATGATCGGTCTGGCCGGCGGGCTCGCCGTCCTCGCCGGTGGCGGTGCGGTGTTCGTCGTCCGGCGCCGCAAGGCCGGTGCCGAGGCGTAAGCGCTGAACCACACGGCTTGACGCAAGACAAGAAGGACCTGCGCTCGGAGGGGGGCGCAGGTCCTTCTCGTTGTGCGGTACGCGGCCGCTACTTCTTCGGCGGCACCGCCGGCATCCCGAGGAACGGCAGCCGCAGCGCGCCGAAGGCCTCCGCCGGCACCGCCGGGGACTTGGGCTCGACGGGGGCCAGGCGTTGGTAGGGCGCGCCCTGCGCCGGGCGCGGGTCCTCCTCGCCCTTGTTGGGCCAGTACGACATCGCCCGCTCGGCCTGTGCCGTGATGGTCAGGGACGGGTTGACGCCCAGGTTGGCGGAGACCGCGGCGCCGTCGACGACGGAGATGCCGGGGTGGCCGTACAGCCGGTGGTAGGGGTCGATGACGCCGGTCTCGCGGGAGGCGCCGATCGGGCAGCCGCCGAGGAAGTGGGCGGTGAGCGGCGTGCCCATCAGCTCGCCGACGTTGGAACCGGCGAAGCCGTTGATCTCCGCCGCGAGGGCCGAGGCGCCGTCCGTCGCGGCCTTGATCTGCTTGGGGTTGGGCGAGCCGTGGCCCTCGCGGGCGGTGAGCAGGCCCTTGCCGACGCCCGCCGGTTTCAGGTACGTCGTCAGGGAGTTGTCCAGCGACTGCATCACCAGGCCGATGATGGTCCGCTCCGACCACTTGCGGTTGGACAGGGACCGCAGGACGCGGCTCGGGTGCCTCGCCGCATGGCCCAGGAAGCCCAGGACGCGCGAGGCGCCCGAGGCGGTGGCACCGGCGTACGGGACCTGGAGGATGGACAGGCTGCCCATCGAGTTGGAGCCCTTGCCGTAACGGACGGGCTCGATGTGGGTGTTGGCGTCCGGGTGGATGGACGACGTGATGGCGACGCCGCGCGTGAAGTCGGCCCGGGGCTCGCCGGTGGCCCTGCGGTAGCGCCGGTCGTCGGTCTGGGCGCCGACCAGGGCCTCGGAGTTGGTGCGGGTCAGCTCGCCGAGCTTGTCGGAGAGGTAGGGCAGCTGGCGGTTCGCCTTCATGCGGTGCAGCAGCGTCTGGGTGCCGTAGGTTCCGGCGGCGAGGACGACGCGGCGGGCCGTGAAGGTGTGGCCGGCGCCTTTCTTCTTCCGGTCGGTGGGGAGCGTGGCGACGGCGAAGCCGCCGCGTGAGTCCTCGGTGACCGACACGACCGTGGTCATCGGGTGGACGACCGCGCCCGCCTTCTCGGCGAGGTACAGGTAGTTCTCGTTGAGGGTGTTCTTCGCGCCGTGCCGGCAGCCGGTCATGCACTCGCCGCACTCGTTGCAGGCCTTGCGGTCCGGGCCCGCGCCGCCGAAGTAGGGGTCGGGCACCTGCTCGCCCGGCTTGGCCTTCGCCGTCCCGTCGGCGTCCTCGCCGTCGCCGAAGAAGACACCGACGGGCGCCATGTGGAAGGTGTCGCCGACGCCCATCCGTTCGGCGGCGGCCTTCAGGTGCACGTCGGAGGGGGTCATCGTCGGGTTGAGGCGGACGCCGAGCATGCGGCGGGCCTGGTCGTAATAGGGCGTCAGTTCCTCGTGCCAGTCGGTGATGTCCCGCCACTGGGGGTCGTCGAAGAAGGGCTTCGGCGGCACGTAGAGGGTGTTGGCGTAGTTGAGGGAGCCGCCGCCGACCCCGGCGCCTGCCAGGACCATGACATTGCCGAGCAGATGGATGCGCTGGATGCCGAACATGCCGAGCTTCGGCGCCCAGAGGTAGTTCTTGAGGTCCCAGGAGTTCTTGGGCAGCGACTCGCGGGTGAAGCGGCGGCCGGCTTCGAGGACGCCGACGCGGTAGCCCTTCTCGGTCAGGCGGAGGGCGGAGACCGAACCGCCGAAGCCTGAACCCACTATGAGGACGTCGTAGTCGTAGTCGTCCTGAGGCACGGGTGTCTCCTCTTCGAGTGTCGCGTGCGGGTCGTGTGTGGCTGGTCGCGCTCCGGCGGCGGAGCCGCATGTCGATACGGCTCCGCGCCCCTGAGTGGGTTACCTGAACCGGAATGCCTTCATGAGCCGGAGACTGCGGCTCATGAACGCCGCGTACTTCTCGTCGTCCATGCCGAGGGACGGTGCCATCGGCACCAGGCGCTGGTGGGCCACGGTCTGTGCCTCGGTGTACTTGAGGATGCCCTCGGAGCCGTGCCGGCGGCCGAGGCCGGAGTCCTTCATGCCGCCCATCGGCGACTGGACGCTGCCGTAGGCGGGCGCGTACCCGTCGTTGATGTTGACGGTGCCGGTGCGCAGCCGGGCGGCGACGTCGCGGCCGCGCCGGGCGTCCTTCGTCCAGACCGAGGAGTTCAGGCCGTACGGCGTGGAGTTGGCGTGCTCGACCGCCTCGTCCTCGGTCGTGAAGCGGTAGACGGAGACGACCGGGCCGAAGGTCTCCTCGGTGCAGACGGTCATGGGGGCGGCGACCCCGTCGAGGATGGTCGGCTCGTAGAAGTACGGGCCGATGTCCGGGCGGGCGACGCCGCCGGCGACCAGCTTCGCGCCGTGCGCGAGGGCGTCCTCCACGTGCCGCACGACGGTCTCCAGCTGCCGCTCGCCCACCAGCGAGCCCATGTCGGCGCCGTAGGCGAGGGAGGTGCCGAGCCGCATCGCCCGGGTGCGGGCGGCGAAGCGCTCCAGGAAGGCGTCGGCGACCGACTCGTGGACGTAGAGCCGCTCGATGGAGATGCACAGCTGGCCGGCGGAGGAGAAGCAGGCGCGGACGGCGCCCGCGGCGGCCTTCTCGATGTCGGAGTCCTCGAGGACCAGCATGGCGTTCTTGCCGCCGAGTTCGAGGGAGACGCCGACCAGGCGGGCGGCGGCGCCCTGGGCGACCTCGCGGCCGGTGCGGGTGGAGCCGGTGAAGGAGACGTAGTCGGCGTGCTTGACGACCTCGGGGCCGACGACCGGGCCCTCGCCCAGGACGACCTGGAAGACCTCCGCCGGCAGCCCGGCCTCGATGAGGAGGTCACGGGCCCACAGGGCGGTCAGGCAGGTCTCGGTGTCGGGCTTCATGACGACCGCGTTGCCCGCGACGAACGCGGGGAGCGCGTCGCCGACGGACAGCTCCAGCGGGTAGTTCCAGGGGGCGATCTGGCCGACGACCCCGCGCGGGTGGCGCAGTTCGGTGACCTTCGTCAGGGCCGGGATGGCGCCGGTGTGCCGCTTGGCCTTGAGGTACGCGGCGGCGCGGCGGCCGTAGTGCCGGGCGGCGACGGCGACGGCCTGGACCTCCTCGTGGGCGTGCAGGCGGGCCTTGCCGGTCTCCAGCTGGATGAGGTCGAGGACCTCGGCCTGCCGTTCCAGGACCAGGTCGTGGAAGCGCAGCAGGACGGCGGCTCGCTGCCGCACCGGCGTCCGCGCCCACACGGCCTGGGCGGCGCGGGCCTGCTCGAACGCCCCCGCCACGTCCTGAGGCGTCGACTCCGGCAGGTCGGCCAGTTTCTCGCCGGTGAACGGCGTGTGGTTGGCGGTCCGGCCGGAGCCGGCGACGCCCTTGGTGAGCTGGGCGACCAGCTCGGGGGTCACCACGTCGGCCGCGGTGCGGGCGCCCGCGGGGGCGGGGGCGAGGGGGTTGGTGCCGGTGATTTCCGGGGCCTGCGCGTCCGTCATGAGCCGCAGGGTATGACGCCGGGCGGGCTTTGTGTACCCGTCGGTAACGGGGATTCACCGGGTGCTCACACACCGCCAGCGATCACTGGCAACAAACGTGCTGATCAGGGCGTTGTACGGGCGGGGCGCTCAGGTGCCGTCGATGTCCAGATTGGCGACGGCCGTCCTGGCCACCTCGCGTCCCCGCTCGGTGAAGTCGCCCTTGCCCGGATAGCTGACGGTGAGCTTGTACATGTCGCCGGCGGTGGTCCTGTAGTAGAAGATCCGCACCTCACGCGGGCGGGGGTCCTGGCTGTCGTTGGTGGTGTAGACGACCGTGTTCTCGGCGGACTTCCCGCCCTTGTACGTCGTCTCCCTGGGGTCGGTCCTCGGGTTCTCGGGCATGGAGAGCTCGTACTCGCCGCTCTCCTTGAACTTCCCGTCGTCGTCGTACATCTCGGCCGCGGCGGAACCCGCGATGTTGCCGCCGGTGTCCTCCGCCTTCCTGTCCAGGTTCAGGCCGATCCAGATGCCGCCGCTCCAGTCGGTGTACGTGACCCAGTGCTCTCCGGCGTCTTCGGACACGGTCCGCTGGTAACCCTCGGGCACCGCCAGGGTGGCGGCGAGCTGCTTCTCGTGCGGGGTCTTCCAGCCCTCGGGCAACGGCCCCGCGAACGGGTCCGCGACCACCAGGTACCCCGCCACCGCCGCGGCGACGACGGCCGCGGCGAGGGCGGCCCACACCTTGCGGCCCGGCCGGAAGCCACGGCCGCCCGGCACGGGCACCCGCACGGCCTGGGTGGGCCCCGGCGCGGGCGGGTTCGCGGCGGCCTCCAGCAGCGCACGCACCCGGGCGGCGTCCGGACGGCGCGCCGGGTCCTTGTCCAGCAGACCCGTGATCACCTCGGCCAGCGGGCCCTGCGCGGAGGCGGGCGGCGCCGGCACGGCGTTGAGCACCGACTGGAGCGTGGCGGGGGTGTTGCTGCGGCGGAACGGGGAGACGCCCTCCGTCGCCGCGTACAGCACCACGCCCAGCGACCACAGGTCGCTCGCCGGGCCGGGACGCTGGCCCAGCACCCGCTCGGGGGCGATGTACTCGGGCGAGCCGACGAAGCCGCCGGTGTCGGTCAGGTTGGTCTCGCCCTCGATCCGGGCGATGCCGAAGTCGGTGAGGACGACCCGGTCGTAGCGGCCGAGCAGCACGTTGTCGGGCTTCACGTCCCGGTGCAGGATGCCCGCCGCGTGCGCGGCCTCCAGCGCGCCGAGGACCTCCAGGCCGATCCGGGCCGCCTCGCGCGCGCCCAGCGTGCCCTCCTGCAGCGCGTCGCCCAGTGAGCGGCCCCGCACCAGCTCCATCACGATCCACGGCCGGCCGTCGACCACCGCGACGTCGTGCACGTCGACCACGGCCGGGTGGTCGAGCCGGGCCGCGGCGCGCGCCTCGCGGCGCATCCGCTCGTAGGCGTTGGCCCGTTCGCGTTCGGGGAGGTGATCGGGGACGCGGGGCTCCTTGACGGCGACCTCGCGGTCCACGGTCTCGTCCTGCGCCCGCCACACGGTGCCCATGCCGCCGTGCCCGAGCTTGGCGACCAGCCGGTAGCGGCCCGCGATCAGCCGCCCCGCACCCGGCTCCTGGGCGGACGGCCGCGCCGGCTCCGGCCCGGCAGGGGCCGGCGACCGCGGCGGCACGACGTGGGCGGGCGTCGCGTACGGGTTGCCGGGATGCGGTACGGCGGCGTGCGGATTCGGTGGTTGCAGGGCGTAGCTCGTCGGCTCGTCCGACCCTCTTCCGGTTCCCCCGTTGTGGCTCATGGACCATCCATATCGCGCCGGACACACCGATATCCACCGCCCGTGGACCGCGGTCACAAACCCGTGACGCGTGCTGGCACTTATCGCCTATTCAGGAGTGTCCGCGGACGCCGGCGCGGACGCCTGGCGGGTAACGGTGACCGTGGCAGTCGGCTCCCTGGGGGGCCCGCCGGGGGCATCGGAGGAGGGCACGGGGCCGGACCCCGGCGACGAGACGGGCGGGGACGCCGACGGCGGTGTCCCGGGCACGGACGTCGTGGGCGTGCCGCCTCCGCCGCCGTCGTCGCCGCCGTCCGCGAGCAGCGCCGCCGCCGAGATGCCCGCCCCGGCCGCGGCGGCGACGAGGAGCACCGCCATGAGGACGCCGCGTGTGGAGTACCGCGGCTCACCGGTGCGGGGCGGCGCGGGCGTGCGGCCGGTGTCCAGGTAGGCGCTCAGCATCCGTTCCGCCTCGGCGGCGTCCAGGCGGCGCCCCGGGTCGCGTTCCAGCAGGCCCCGTACGACGGGCAGGATCGGCGCGGCCTGTGCGGGCGGGCGGATCTCCTCGGAGACCACGGCGTGCAGGACGCCGCCCAGCGAGTCGCGGTGGAAGGGCGACGCGCCGCTGAGGACCGCGCACAGCAGCACGCCCAGCGACCACAGGTCGGACTCCGGTCCGGTCCCGGCACCGGACATCCGCTCGGGGGCGGTGTACTCGGGCGAGCCGACGAAGGAGCCGGTCTCGGTGAGCGTGGTGGCGCCCGCGACCTGGGCGACGCCGAAGTCGGTGAGGACGACCCGGCCGTCCTCGGCGACCAGCACGTTGGACGGCTTCACGTCCCGGTGCAGGATCCCGGCCGCGTGCGCGGTGCGCAGGGCGCCGAGCAGGGCGACGCCGATCCGGGCGGCCTCGGCGGCGTCGACCGGTCCGTGGTCGCGGACACGGTCGGCGAGCGAGCCTCCCTCGACGAACTCCATGACCATGTACGCCCGTTCGTCGTCCTCGACGACGTCGTGGACGACGATGACGTGCGGATGCCGCAGCTGAGCGACCGCGCGGGCCTCCCGCAGGGTGCGTCCACGGCGCCGCCGGGCCTCCGCCGCGGAGAGGGTCTCGTCGCGCGGGAGCGCTTTGACGGCCACCTGACGGCCGAGCAGTTGGTCGGTCGCCCGCCACACGATGCCCATGCCGCCGCGGCCGAGCCGCTCATGGAGACGGTAACGGCCGGCGATGACACGCCCACCCGACCCCTGGGTCACCATGCGTCCCATCATGCCGCACCGGACGCGTCGGCTCCGGACCGCCGGACCGCGGGTGGCCGACAACCGACGGGCATCCCGGCACCACCGGCCGGCCCCCCGGCCCGCGCGGGCCGCCGGTCAGGCCGATTTCTCCTGCCAGCTCCGCAGCAGATACGTGAACTGCTCGCTCGTGTCCGCCCAGTCCTCGGCGGGCGAGGAGATGTAGAGGGCGTACTCGACGCCGTCCCGGGACATGTACATCTCCTCGGCGGCGTGCCGCGGGCCGGGGAAGGCGATGTCCTTGGCCAGCGCCGTCCAGGTGTACTCCCACCGGGCGCTGTCGCGGTCGCGGTACGTGGAGTGCTCCAGCGTCACGCGCCGGTAGTCGACGAGGCGTTGGAGCTGCTGCTCCAGGTCGAGCTGGTGGGCATAGGGGTCGTTGAAGTCGGGCGCGGTGTCGACGGCGATGCGCACGAAGTGCTCGCCGCCGTCGGGGCTGTAGTCGACCTGCCGCAGATCACCGCTGCCCGGGAGCTCCTCCCGCTCCCAGCCCGGGGGAAGGGAGAGGCTGAAACCCAGCGGGTCGTCGTACCGGACCCAGTCGGCCGGGACGGACCCCGTGGGCTGCCCCTCCGCGGAGGCGGAGGGGGAGCCGGATGCGGAGGGAGACCCGGAGGCGGACGGGAGGGGCGACGAGGTGACGGCCGCTCCCCGGTCCGTGTCCCGGCCCTTGTCCGACGCCTGGAGCAGCACGGCGGTGCCGCCGCCGACCAGGGCGGCGACCGCGACCACCAGCGCGACCGTCCACAGGCGGCGCCGGGGCCGTGCGGGAGGGGCGGGTGGATATCCCAGGGGTGCCGTACCGCCGCCCGCCGTCGGGTGTCCCACGGCCGTCGGTCCGGTCACCGGCGGACAGGGCGTCTGCCCACCCGTGCCCGGCGGACCCGGGTGGGCCGGAGCCGGCGCGTGCCCGGTGCCCGAGTACTGCGTCGGCACGTACGCCTGGGCCGCGTGGGGCCGCCGCCCCTCGGCCGCCTCGGCGAGAAGCTGTTCCGTCTCGGTCGCGTCGGGCCGGCCGGCCGGGTCCTTGCGCAGCAGGGCGCTGATGACGGGCGCGAGCGGGCCGGCGTGCCGGGGCTCGGAGACCTCCTCCTCGACGACCGCCTGCATCGTGGACAGCGGCGAGGTACGGCGGAAGGGCGACCTGCCCTCCACCGCCGTGTACAGCGTCGCGCCCAGCGCCCACAGGTCGGACGCGGGGCCGGGATCGTGGCCCCGCACCCGCTCGGGCGCCAGGTAGTCCACGGAGCCGACGACCTCACCGGTACGGGTGATGGTGCTGTCGCCCTCGATCTGCGCGATGCCGAAGTCGGTGAGCAGCACCCGGCCGTCGTCGGCGAGCAGGACGTTGCCGGGCTTGACGTCGCGGTGCAGGACCCCGGCGGTGTGGGCGGCGCGCAGGGCACGCAGCACCCACAGTCCGATGCGGGCCGCCTCCCGCGGGGCGACGCGCTCGTCCTCCTTGACCGCGTCGGCCAGCGAGCGGCCCTCGACCAGCTCCATCACGATCCAGGGCCGGCCGTCGTGTTCGAGCACGTCGTGCACGGTGACGACGGCCGAGTGGTTGATCCGCGCGGCCGCGCGCGCCTCGCCCCGGGTCCGCGCCAGCAGGATGGCCCGGTCGCTCTCGGAGACGTAGTGCGCGGCGGTCAACTCCTTGATGGCGACGACTCGGTGGAGTACTTCGTCGTGAGCGCGCCACACCCGGCCCATGCCGCCGCTGCCGATGGACTCGCCGAGCCGGTAACGGCCCGCGACGAGCCCGCCCTGCATCTGATTCACGTTGCCCCGCAATGGTCTTGTCAGGGTCAGACTAGGGACCGGGACCCCTTCGGGGAACGGGTGGGGTGGCACGAAGACCGCTCTGTGACAGTTGTCGCTTCCCGCGCCGGGAGGCAACCATCGGCGACCCCCGTCCGCCCCAAGTGCCGTCAGCCCGTGTACTGGTAGGTCGCCGACGCCTGTTCGTACAGCCGGGTCACCTCGTCGCGCTCCGCCTCGGGTCCGCGCACCTGCAGCACGTGGTAGCGCCCGTCGATCAGCATCGCGACGTTGCGCACGTACAGCTCGCCTCCGTTGGTACCGGTCCAGGTGAACTGCCCCTCGGCCATGGTCCGTCCGCCCACCTCGATGGTCTTCAGCCCGCTGGAGGTGGCCCAGCTGGAGGCGCGGTAGGGCTCCAACTCGCGTTCCTTGTCGCGCTGGTAGGCCATCGGGTCGGTGCCGAACTCGCCCGAGCCGTCCCGGCCGGGTACGACGACGAGCTCGAAGTCGCCCTTGGCGTAGACGACCTGGCCGCTGCCGTTGCGCGGGGTGCGGGTCCAGCCCTCGGCGACGGCGACCCGGAAGCCCTCCGGATCCTTGCGCAGCGCGAACCCGTCGGCGACGTCGGGCCCGGTGGTCTGCGTCTCGGCGGAGCCGGCCGACTCCGAGGGCTCGGCCTCGGGGGACGACTGCTCGGGCCTGGGCTCGCTGCTGACCTGGGGTGACCGCTCGGACGGCGCCCGGCTCGTCTCGGCGGCGGCGTCCGTCCGGCCGGGGGCGCCGGCCCCGTCGGTGTCGCTCTTCGGCATGAAGAACATGGCGTACGCGACCGCCCCGGCCAGGGCGAGCAGTATCAGCAGGAGCAGGGTCCGGCCGAGGCTGCGCGGCGAACGGTCGGGTTCCTGCCGGGACCTCTTGTGCCGTCCGTGGTGGGCGGGCAGCCCGGCGCGCCGCCTGCGCACCAGCTCGCCCCGGCGACGCACGATGGGCAGCCGGCTGGTGTCGGCGGGCGGGGCGGCGACGACGTGCAGTCCGGCCTCCGGCTCGGGTGCCGAACGCACCAGGGAGCGGATCCAGCCGCTCAGTTCCTCGAAGTCGATGCGCTCGGTGGGGTCCTGACGCAGCAGCGACTCCACGACCGGCCGCAGCGGTCCGCACTCCTCGGCGAACGCGGGCGGCTCCGCGCACACGATCTGCACCAGCTCGGCGGTCGACTCCTCCGGGTAGGGCGCGTGCCCCTGGACGGCGCGGAAGAGCAGCGCGCCCAGTGCCCAGAGGTCGGTGGCGGGGCCGATGGGCGCGGCGAGCTGCCAGTTCTCGTGCACCGGCCCGGCCTGCTCCGGGGCCCAGCGCTCGGTCACGGGGCCGACCACGGCCATCCGGGCCTGCCGTGCCCGTTCGGCGGCGAGTGCGGTGCCCGGTCCGCGCCGCGCGGGGGCGGGGGCGACCGGGTCGTCCCAGCCGGCGGTGGCCGGGGCGGGGGTGCTCTCCTGGCGCGGGGCGGGGGGCAGGGCGGCGCGGTCGTCGGCCGATGCGGGTGCGGTGGTGTCCGCGGGGTCGCCGGTCGTGCGGGGCGTGGCGCCGTGCCACGGGGTGGTGCGGACGCCGTAGGGGTCGGCGATCTGTCCGGGCGGCGCGGGCGCGCTGCCGTGCGTGCCGGTGCCGTCGTCGGGGGCGGGGCGGGCGCCGGGCAGGGCCGCGCGGCCGTTCTGCGCCTCCTGCACGCGGGCCGCGGCACGGGCGCCGGCGCGGTAGGCGGCGATGGCCCCGGCGCGGGCGGCGCGGATGTCGCCGCCGGTGTCGAGCGACGCGGGGGTGAAGCCGGCGGGGAGTCCGCGGGGGCCCTCCGGGCCGGTCGCCGGCAGCCCGCGCTCGCTGCGCGCCTCGATGGCGGCCCGCCGAGCGGCCTCGGGATCGGCCCCGCCGGGGCCGAACACACCGGTCACGGGACCGGAACCGCCGGGACCGAACGCCCCGGTCTCAGGACCGGCACCACCGGGACCGAACGCCCCGGTCTCAGGACCGGCTGCCGTGCCAGGACCGAAGCCGCCTGCGTCGGCACCGGCCCCCGTGTCCGCACCGCCCGGCCCCAGGGCCCCGGCGCGGGTCCCCCGAGGCCCCCGCGCCCCGGCCTCATGTCCCGTCGGACCGGACCCCGGCGCCCCCGGTGCCTCCGGCACGCCGGTCCGCCCGGCGATCCTCGGCGCACCGCCCGCGGGACCGGCCCCGCCGGGACCCGGCGTCCCCGCCTGGCCTCCCCGCCCAGGGGGGCCCGCCTCGCCCTCCGGGGCGGGGACCGGGTCGTAGCCGCACAGCGCTTCCTCCGCCGCCCCGACCGCCAGGCCGGTCAGCATCACGCGCCCGTCGTCGCAGACCAGCACCGTGCGGGCGGTGATGTTCCGGTGGACCCAGCCGTACCCGTGCAGCACCCGCAGCGCCATGAGGACGTCGGAGGCGACCTCTGCCGCCCGGTACGGGGTCAGCGGCTGCTCGGCGAGCAGCGCGGCCAGGGGCCTCGCGGCCACCAGCTCGCTGACGATCCACAGCGAGCCGCCCTCGGCGAAGACGTCGAAGACCTGGTCAAGACGCGGATGATCGGGAACGGCGGCCGCGGCCTGCGCGGCCTCGACGGCACGCCGCACCACCGGGTCGGCCGGCCGCCTCGGGCCGCCCCGGGGCGCCTGGGGCCGCGGGGCGGTGCGCCGGGCGCCGCGGTCACGGGCCGTGAAACCGTCGGGCAGGCCGTCCGCGTCGAGGACCTCCGCCTCGACGACCTCTGGCAGCGGCACCTGCCGGACCAGGACTTCCTGGCCGCTGTAGGTGTCGAAGGCCCGGCTCTCGGTCAGTTCGTACTCGTCGGAGGGCGGCAGCGGCAGGCGGTAGCGGTCGGCGAGTACCCGTCCCGCATAGTCGTCCACGTTGCCTCCCCCGGCAGCCCGGTCGTCGGTACCGGTCGGTCAATTCCGTTCGCCTCGCGGGCCGTTCCGGCTGCGTACGGTCCGCAAGCACTCACGATACGTGCCGGAGGCAACCCACAAAGAGGGGATGCCAGATCTCGGACCGCTCAAACCCGGGCCCGCCGGACCTAGGGCTTGGGCGTGAACGTGTTCGTCAGCGTCCGCCAGCTGTCCCGGCGCCGGTCACTGTCCCAGTCGGCGGCCTTCGCCGTGTACATGAGCGCGTAACCCTGGTGGTCGTTGACGACGAATCCCCGGTCGACGGTCCGGTACCCGGTGCCGCCGTCCTTGTAGGTGAACTCCCAGTCGGCGGCGTTCCAGCCGCGGTAGCCCACCTTCTCGATGCGGATCTTCTTGTACTGGGAGCGGACCATGTACCGCTCCTGGTTCTTCCAGTCCGCGACCGGGTCGTCCTTGGGCGTGGTCGTCCAGGCGATCAGCAGCTTCTGCCCGCCGGGCCCGGTGAACCGGTCGCCGGCGGTGCCCGAGGACTGGAACTTCCACCCCTTGGGGAGCCCGATGGAGTAACCCTGGCCGCCCCGGTGGGTGGTGGCCGCGCCGTCGTCCTTGCCCCCGTCGTCCGCGCCGCTCCCGGCGTCGCCGGAAGCGCTCGCGGCGGGGGTGCCCGCGGCGTCCGAGGAGGTGCCCGTCGCCGGCCCGGAGGCGGAGCCGTCGGTGCCGGGACCGTCGGTCCCGTCCTGCTGGGTGTCGCCGCTCGCGGAGGAGGTGGCGGCGGTGGTGTCGCCGCCGGCCGCGCCCTTGGCCGCGTTGTCGTCGTCACCGCCGAGGGTGAGGGCGAGCACGGTGCCGAGGACGGCGAGGGCGACGATCACCGCGATGATCACGAGCGTGCGCTTCGGCACCACGTCGGTGAGCGGTGCGCGGGGCGCGGGCCGGTGCGGCAGGTCCGGCGGCGGCACGACGGGCCAGCCGGAACTCCGGACGCCCGCGCCGGCGTTCGGTGCACCGGCTCCCCCGGCCGTCCCGGTGCCGGACGCGGTAGCGCGGGCCGGCGCGGATGCGGCCCCGGCGGGACCCGACGCGGCGGAGCCCGGCCGGGTCCGGTCGCCACCGCCCGGCTCGGCGCGGGACGTGGCCGCGGCACCCGCCGCGCCCGCGCCGGCCGCCTTCCGCACGGAACGCAGTGCCCCGCGCAGCCGCTCCCCGGCCTCTTCCCGCTTGCCGGCGCCGCCCGCCGGACCGCCGCGCCGCGTGCGCTCGTCCGGCTGCGCGGGCAGCGGAACGACCTTGGTGGCGTCCATCGGCTCGTCCGCGCGGACCGCGGGCGCGTGGATGACCTTGTTGAGCATCGCGCGGGCGCCCGCGTCGTCGAGCCGCTGGGCGGGGTCCTTGGTGAGCAGCCCGTAGATGACGTCCCGCAGCGGTCCGGCGTTC
The DNA here is from genome assembly GCF_044765825.1 of Streptomyces flaveolus. Classification (NCBI taxonomy): domain Bacteria; kingdom Bacillati; phylum Actinomycetota; class Actinomycetes; order Kitasatosporales; family Streptomycetaceae; genus Streptomyces; species Streptomyces flaveolus. The sequence goes on from NZ_JBIWKU010000003.1 coordinate 663,616, forward strand.
TTCGGCTCCTCCAGGTTCTCCGTCATCACCGCGGTGAGCGTGGCGATCGCGGAACCCTTGTCGTAGGGCGGGGTGCCCTCGACCGCCGCGTACAGCAGGCCGCCGAGGGACCAGAGGTCGGCGGCCGGGCCGGGCTTGTGGCCGCGGGCGCGCTCCGGGGAGATGTAGGAGGGGGCGCCGACGAGCATGCCGGTGGAGGTGATGGACGGGTCGCCCTCGACCTGGGCGATGCCGAAGTCGGTGAGCACGACCCGGCCGTCCTCGGCGATCAGGACGTTGGACGGCTTCACGTCACGGTGCAGGATGCCCTCGCGGTGCGCGGAGCGCAGCACGTCGAGGACGGCGAGGCCCACCTCGGCGGCGCGCTTCGGCTCCAGCAGGCCGTCCTCCCGGATGACCTCGGCGAGCGACTTGCCCTCGACGAGTTCCATCACGATCCAGGGCCGGTCGTCCTCCTCGACCACGTCGTAGACCGTCACGGCGCTGTTGTTGCGGATCCGCGCGATCGCCTTGGCCTCACGCAGCGTGCGCGTGATCAGGCGGCGCTTCTCCTCCTCGTCGATGTTCCCCGGGAACCGCAGCTCCTTGACGGCGACCGTGCGCCCGAGGGTCTCGTCCTCGGCCCGCCACACCGTCCCCATGCCGCCGCGGCCGAGCACATCTCCCAGCCGGTACCGCCCGGCGAGGAGACGTGCGCTCTTGTCCGTACGGGATGTCCCCGCCCGCTCCGCCTCCGACATGCGTCCCCTCATGCAACCCGCCCTGACAGAGCCTTCATTGTCTCTCACCCGACAAGTGCTCGACGCCCAGGGTGCCTCTCGCGCCGCGTCCCGGCCCGGCACGGCCCGGGGCCCGGGGAACGGCGCGTTCCGCGGGCCCGCACGGCAGCCACGGAAACGCGCCGCGTGGCGTACTGACCCCGCGTCACCGGGACCGGGTGCCCACCTACCTGGGTCCGATGTCCGGTGCCCCCAGCCGGGCCGCGTCGGCCGTCAGGTCGTCCGGCTGGCGCTGCGACTCCCGCTCGGCCTCCACGCGCTTCTCGTAGTGCTGGACCTCGCGTTCGATCTGGTCCTTGTCCCAGCCCAGGACCGGCGCCATCAGCTCGGCGGCCTCGCGGGCGCTGCGGGTGCCCCGGTCGAAGGTCTCGATGGAGATGCGGGTGCGCCGGGTCAGTACGTCGTCCAGGTGCCGCGCGCCCTCGTGCGAGGCGGCGTAGACGATCTCGGCGCGCAGGTAGTCGTCGGCGGCGTGCAGCGGCTCGCCGAGCGAGGGGTCGGCGGTTATCAGCGCCAGCAGCTCCTCCGCCAGGGCGCCGTACCGGTTGAGCAGGTGCTCCACGCGGACCACGTGCAGGCCGGTGCGCGCGGCGATCCGCGCCCGCGCGTTCCACAGCGCCTGGTAGCCCTCGGCGCCGAGCAGCGGCGTCTCCTCGGTGACGCAGTCGGCGACCCGCATGTCGAGTCCGTGCACCGCCTCGTCCACGGCGTCCTTGGCCATCACCCGGTACGTCGTGTACTTGCCGCCCGCCACGACGACCAGCCCCGGCACCGGGTGGGCGACGGTGTGCTCGCGCGACAGCTTGCTGGTGGCGTCCGACTCGCCGGCCAGCAGCGGGCGCAGCCCCGCGTACACGCCCTCGACGTCGTCGCGGGTGAGCGGCACCGACAGCACCGAGTTGACGTGTTCCAGCAGGTAGTCGATGTCGGCACTGGAGGCGGCCGGGTGGGCCTTGTCGAGGTCCCAGTCGGTGTCCGTGGTCCCGATGATCCAGTGCCGCCCCCAGGGAATGACGAACAGCACGGACTTCTCGGTGCGCAGGATCAGCCCGGTGGTGGAGTGGATGCGGTCCTTGGGCACGACCAGGTGGATGCCCTTGGAGGCCCGGACGTGGAACTGGCCGCGCTCGCCGACCATCGACTGGGTGTCGTCGGTCCACACGCCGGTCGCGTTCACCACCTGCTTGGCGCGGATCTCGTACTCGCCGCCCCCTTCGACGTCCTGCACGCGCGCGCCGACCACGCGCTCGCCCTCGCGCAGGAAGCCCGTCACCCGGGCCCGGTTGGCGACCGGGGCGCCGTACGCCGCGGCCGTGCGCACCAGCGTGGCCACGAACCGGGCGTCGTCCATCTGGGCGTCGTAGTACTGGAGCGCGCCGACCAGCGCGTCCTTCTTCAGCGCGGGCGCGACCCGCAGCGCGTGACGGCGGCTCAGGTGCCGGTGCAGGGGCAGGCCCCGGCCGTGTCCGCGGGCCATCGACATCGCGTCGTACAGCGCCACGCCCGAGCCGGCGTACAGCCGCTCCCAGCCCTTGTGCTGCAGCGGGTACAGGAACGGCACCGGCTTCACGAGGTGCGGCGCGAGCCGCTCCAGCAGCAGTCCGCGTTCCTTCAGCGCCTCCCGTACGAGCGCGAAGTCGAGCATCTCCAGATAGCGCAGGCCGCCGTGGATCAGCTTGCTGGACCTGCTGGAGGTACCCGACGCCCAGTCGCGGGCCTCGACCAGGCCGGTGGACAGGCCGCGCGTCACGGCATCCAGGGCGGTGCCCGCACCGACCACGCCCGCGCCGACCACCAGCACGTCCAGTTCACGCTCGGCCATGGCCGCGAGCGCCTCGGCGCGCTGCGCCGGCCCCAGTGTCGCTGTCCTCACTGCTGCCTCCCGCTCTCGGTCGCGTCGGCCGCACCCGTCGGGCGAAGCCCGGTTCCGTGTACCCCCTGCCCAGATTCTGACCGTGTTGCCCGACTTCAGCCACCACGCGCCCCCAGCCTGTGGACAACTTCCCCGCCGGTCACCGTCGACACTCGCCGAGACTCGGCCGATCAATCCCGCAAATCGGTCATATTTACTCCTAGTCTGACGTTGTGCTCGCCCATCCTGTCCACCGGGCTTGCGCACCTGTCCCGCTTCGGCTACTGGGAAGGACGGCCCACGCCATGCCCGCAGATCTCGCCGTCATCGGACTCGGACCGTACGGCCTGCCCCTGGCCCAGGCCGCCGTCGCCGCCGGTGTCTCCACGCTCGGCTACAAGACCGGACCCGAGCCCGGGCCCCTCAGCCCCGCCGAACTGCGCCGGATGCTCTCGGGGGGCTTCCGGACCCCGGCGGGCCCCGCCGAGCTGGGCCGGGTGCGTACCGCGGTCATCTGCGCGCCGACCCCGCCGGGCCCGGACGGCGGCCTCGACCTCGGCCAGGTGGAGGCCGCGGCCCGCACCCTGGCCGCCCACATGCGCCCCCACACCACGGTGATCCTGGAATCGCCCGTGCAGCCGGGCACGACGGAGGAATTCCTGCGCCCCCTGCTCGAAGAGGGCTCCGGACTGCGCGCCGGCCGCGACTTCCACCTCGCCTACTCCCCCAGCCGCGTCGACCCGGGCAACCGCGACTTCACCCCGGCCAACACCCCGAAGGTCATCGGCGGCCTCACCCCCGCCTGCACCGAGTCGGCCGCCGCCTTCTACGGCCGCCTCACCGACAAGGTGGTCCGCGCACGCGGCCCCCGCGAGGCGGAGACGGTCCAGCTCCTGGAGACCAATTTCCGGCACGTCAACATCGCCCTGGTCAACGAGATGGCCGTCCTCTGCAACGACCTGGGCGTCGACCTGTGGGACGTCCTGCGCTGCGCGGAGACCAAGCCGTTCGGCTTCCAGGCCTTCCGCCCCGGCCCCGGCGTCGGCGGCCACTCCGTCCCCCAGGACCTGACCGGCCGGGCCCCCCGCAGCCTGCGCATGGTGGAACTGGCCCAGCAGGTCAACGAGCAGATGCCCCGCTACGTGGTCCAGCGCGCCGCCGCCCTCCTCAACGAGCACGGCAAGTCGGCGCGCGGCGCCCGCGTCCTGCTCCTCGGCGTCACCTACAAGGCCGACCTCGCCGACCAGCAGGCCACCCCGGCCGAGGAGATCGCGACCCGGCTCATGTCGATGGGCGCCGCGGTCAGCTACCACGACCCGCACATCCCGTCCTGGAACGTCCTGGACCGCCCGGTCCCCCGCGTCGACTCCCTCTACGAGGCCGCCGCCGACGCCGACCTGACGATCCTCCTCCAGCAGCACCGCACGTACGACCTCCAGGGCCTGTCGGTGAAGGCCCAGCTGCTGCTGGACACCCGGGGGGCGACGCCCACGGGGGCGGCGCACCGCCTCTGAGCGGCGCCCGGACGCGCGAAGGGGCCCGGAGCGGTCGCTCCGGGCCCCTTCGGTAGGCCGTCCGGGTGATTACCGCCGGTGCTGCGAGTCCGCGACGGTGACCTCCACGCGCTGGAACTCCTTCAGCTCGCTGTAGCCCGTCGTGGCCATCGCGCGGCGCAGGGCGCCGAAGAAGTTCATCGAGCCGTCCGGGGTGTGGGACGGGCCGGTGAGGACCTCCTCGATGGTGCCGACCGTGCCGAGGTCGACCTTCTTGCCGCGCGGCAGCTCCTCGTTGACGGCCTCCATGCCCCAGTGGTTGCCCTTGCCCGGCGCGTCGGTCGCGCGGGCCAGCGGCGAGCCCATCATCACGGAGTCGGCGCCGCAGGCGATGGCCTTGGGCAGGTCGCCGGACCAGCCGACACCGCCGTCGGCGATGACGTGGACGTACCGGCCGCCGGACTCGTCCATGTAGTCGCGGCGGGCGGCGGCCACGTCGGCGACGGCCGTGGCCATGGGGACCTGGATGCCCAGCACGTTGCGCGTGGTGTGCGCGGCACCGCCGCCGAAGCCGACGAGGACACCCGCGGCGCCGGTGCGCATCAGGTGCAGGGCCGCGGTGTAGGTGGCGCAGCCGCCGACGATCACCGGGACGTCCAGCTCGTAGATGAACTGCTTCAGGTTCAGCGGCTCGTGCGAACCGGAGACGTGCTCCGCCGAGACCGTGGTGCCGCGGATGACGAAGATGTCGACGCCGGCGTCCACGACCGCCTTGGAGAACTGGGCGGTGCGCTGCGGGGAGAGCGCGGCGGCGGTGACGACGCCGGAGTCGCGGACCTCCTTGATGCGCTGCCCGATCAGCTCCTCCTTGATGGGAGCGGCGTAGATCTCCTGGAGGCGCCGGGTCGCGGTGTCCGCGTCCAGCTCGGCGATCTCGTCGAGCAGCGGCTGCGGGTCCTCGTACCGCGTCCACAGGCCCTCGAGGTTCAGGACGCCGAGGCCGCCCAGCTCGCCGATGCGGATGGCGGTGGCCGGGGAGACGACCGAGTCCATGGGAGCGGCCAGGAACGGCAGCTCGAAGCGGTAGGCGTCGATCTGCCAGGCGATCGAGACCTCCTTCGGGTCCCGCGTACGGCGGCTGGGGACGACGGCGATGTCGTCGAAGGCGTACGCCCGGCGGCCGCGCTTGCCGCGCCCGATCTCGATCTCAGTCACGTCTGTGGCCTTTCCCTGATGCGTTGCAGCGCCTTCCAGTATCGCCGATGTCCCCTTCGGACACGGCGCGAGGGCGGTCCCGGAACGCGTCCGGGACCGCCCTCGGAAGGCGTTGTGCCTACTTGCGGCTGTAGTTCGGTGCCTCGACCGTCATCTGGATGTCGTGCGGGTGGCTCTCCTTGAGACCGGCGGAGGTGATCCGCACGAACCGGCCGTTCGCCTGGAGGTCGGGCACGGTCCGGCCGCCGACGTAGAACATCGACTGGCGCAGGCCGCCGACCAGCTGGTGGACGACCGAGGACAGCGGGCCGCGGTAGGGCACCTGGCCCTCGATGCCCTCGGGGACCAGCTGCTCGTCGGAGGCGACGCCCTCCTGGAAGTAGCGGTCCTTGGAGAAGGACTTGCGGTCGCCGCGGGTCTGCATGGCGCCCAGCGAGCCCATGCCGCGGTACGACTTGAACTGCTTGCCGTTGATGAACAGCAGCTCGCCCGGCGACTCCTCGCAGCCCGCGAGCAGCGAGCCCAGCATCACCGTGTCGGCGCCCGCGACCAGGGCCTTGGCGATGTCGCCGGAGTACTGCAGGCCACCGTCGCCGATGACCGGGACCCCGGCCTCCTTGGCGGCGAGCGACGCCTCGTAGATGGCCGTGACCTGCGGGACACCGATGCCGGCGACGACGCGGGTGGTGCAGATGGAGCCGGGGCCGACCCCGACCTTGATGCCGTCCACGCCGGCGTCGATGAGGGCCTTGGCGCCGTCGCGGGTGGCGATGTTGCCACCGATGACGTCCACACCGGTGGAGTTCGACTTGATCTTGGCGACCATGTCGCCGACCAGGCGGGAGTGGCCGTGCGCGGTGTCGACGACGATGAAGTCGACGCCCGCCTCGATCAGCGCCTGGGCGCGCTCGAAGGCGTCACCGGCGACGCCGACCGCGGCGCCGACCAGCAGCCGGCCCTTGCCGTCCTTGGCCGCGTTCGGGTACTTCTCGGCCTTGACGAAGTCCTTGACCGTGATCAGGCCCTTGAGCACGCCGTTGTCGTCGACCAGCGGCAGCTTCTCGATCTTGTGGCGGCGCAGCAGCTCCATGGCGTCCACGCCGGAGATGCCGACCTTGCCGGTGACCAGCGGCATCGGGGTCATGACCTCGCGCACGCCGCGGGTGCGGTCGCTCTCGAAGGCCATGTCGCGGTTGGTGACGATGCCGAGCAGCTTGCCGGCGCCGTCGGTGACCGGCACGCCGCTGATGCGGAACTTGGCGCACAGCGCGTCGGCCTCGGCGAGGGTGGCGTCCGGGTGGATGGTGATCGGGTTGGCCACCATGCCCGACTCGGAGCGCTTGACCAGGTCGACCTGGTTGGCCTGGTCCTCGATGGACAGGTTGCGGTGCAGAACACCGACGCCGCCCTGGCGGGCCATCGCGATCGCCATGCGCGACTCGGTGACCTTGTCCATGGCGGCGGACAGCAGCGGGATGTTCACCCGCACGTTCTTGGAGACGTACGAGGCGGTGTCGATCTCGTCGGGTGCCATGTCCGACGGGCCCGGCAGCAGCAGCACGTCGTCGTAGGTCAGCCCGAGTGTCGCGAATTTCTCGGGCACTCCGTCGACGTTGGCAGTCATGACACCTTCCCCAAATGGCCTTGATCGGTGCGGATGTCCATGCTAACGGGAAGTGGACGTGGCTCATTCCACGATCAAGATAGCCTGCGACGTTCGTGGTTTTGTACGAAGCGGCCGTGCCGCCCGTTCACGCGGCGGACTACTGCTCCGCGAGCGCCCGCAGGCGGCTCAGCGCCCGGTGCTGGGCGACGCGGACGGCCCCGGGTGACATTCCCAACATCTGCCCGGTCTCCTCGGCCGTGAGCCCCACGGCGATGCGCAGCAGCAGCAGCTCCCGCTGGTTCTCGGGCAGGTTGGCCAGCAGTTTCTTGGCCCAGGCGGCGTCGCTGTTGAGCAGCGCCCGCTCCTCCGGGCCGAGCGAGTCGTCCGGCCGCTCGGGCATCTCGTCGGACGGGACCGCCGTCGAGCCCGGGTGCCGCATCGCGGCGCGCTGGAGGTCGGCGACCTTGTGGGCGGCGATGGCGAAGACGAACGCCTCGAAGGGGCGCCCGGTGTCCTTGTAGCGCGGCAGCGCGAGGAGTACCGCGACGCAGACCTCCTGGGCGAGGTCCTCGACGAAGTGCCGGGCGTCGCCGGGCAGCCGGGACAGCCGTGTCCGGCAGTAGCGCAGCGCCAAGGGGTGAACATGGGCGAGCAGGTCGTGCGTGGCCTGCTCGTCCCCGTCGACGGCGCGGTGCACGAGCCCACCGACCGTCCCTTGGTCGGGGGCCGCCTCGTCGTCACGCATCGGTCCATGGTGCCTTGCGGCCGTCCGATCCGTGGCTCCGTGCCCGTTGTTGTGCACCGAAGCGTTATGAGCAGGTGCGCCGGAACTCATCCCCTGCGCCCTCCCCTTCCGCTCGACCGACTCGTCCCCGAGGAACTCCACACCTCAAGGATGCGTCATCCGCGGCGAAACGAGCAGCGGGCACCCGGCGGGTCGGCTTGTCACCCCCGCCCACCTCGCGGTAAGCGGGGAACCGGGCGCCCCCGTCGGGCCCTGTGGGCCTCCACGACACGGGGGTGCCCTATCGGACGAGGCCCCAGCGGAAACCGAGCGCCACCGCGTGTGCCCGGTCCGAGGCGCCGAGCTTCTTGAAGAGCCGCCGGGCGTGCGTCTTGACGGTGTCCTCGGAAAGGAACAGCTCGCGTCCGATCTCCGCGTTGGACCGGCCGTGGCTCATGCCCTCCAGGACCTGGATCTCCCGCGCGGTGAGCGTGGGGGCGGCGCCCATCTCGGCCGAGCGCAGCCGGCGCGGGGCGAGCCGCCAGGTCGGGTCGGCGAGGGCCTGCGTGACGGTGGCGCGCAGCTCGGCGCGCGAGGCGTCCTTGTGCAGATACCCACGGGCACCGGCGGCGACCGCCAGGGCCACGCCGTCCAGGTCCTCGGCGACGGTGAGCATGATGATGCGCGCACCGGGGTCGGCGGACAGCAGGCGCCGCACGGTCTCGACGCCGCCCAGGCCGGGCATGCGCACGTCCATCAGAATCAGGTCCGAGCGGTCGGCGCCCCAGCGGCGGAGGACTTCCTCGCCGTTGGCCGCCGTCGTCACGCGCTCGACGCCGGGCACGGTCGCGACCGCGCGGCGGAGCGCCTCTCGGGCAAGCGGGGAGTCGTCGCAGACGAGGACGGAAGTCATGGCCGTCCTCCGCAGCTGATGCGCGTCACGTTGAGCCTCCAGGCTGGTACGAAATCTCACCTGTGCGGTCGACCGTCCCGGACGCCCGCCCGAGCACCTGTTCCTTCAACCGCCTCCGCACTCTCAACGACGGTCACTCGAAAGAGTTACGGGGCTGTGTGTCGTCTTCGGCACTCTACGTGAGGGGGCGTTCACGGTGCAGACATGCGCGGCCGACCCACGCTCTTTCATCACAAGCAGTGCCCCATTTAGCCGTTTTTCTCCCACTTAGCTGGTGTCTGCGGCTAGATTCGTAATGAGTCATATTTTCATCTCCTTAGATCGTAGTTGTACGGTCGTGGACACCGGATCCACCCAGATCGGCTACAAGGGGTCACGCAATGGCAGATTTCTCCCGCCTTCCCGGACCGAACGCGGACCTGTGGGACTGGCAGCTCCTTGCTGCCTGCCGCGGGGTGGACAGCTCGCTCTTCTTCCATCCGGAGGGCGAACGCGGTGCGGCCCGGAGCGCTCGCGAGAACTCGGCCAAGGAGGTCTGTATGAGGTGCCCGGTCCGCGCGGAGTGCGCGGCGCACGCACTGGCGGTGCGCGAGCCGTACGGCGTGTGGGGCGGACTGACCGAGGACGAGCGCGAGGAACTCATGGGACGGGCGCGCAACCGCCTGGTGGCGGCATCCGCGCCGGCATCGGCGTCGGTCGGCGGAGACGCCGCCGCACACCACTGAAGGAACGTTTTTTCGAGAACGCGCCGACAACCGACGATGACCAGGGCACGCACACGCGTGCCCTCTCTTTTCGGCGTCGTGATCCCCTGGGCGCCGTGCTCCTGCCGGGGCGCCGCTCAGTGCAGGGCGTTCTGGCCGGAGGCGGCCCGTGCCAGCTCGTCCAGCGTCGCCGTCACCGCGGGGACCTGCGCCAGGTCGGGCAGCGTCAGCGCGACGATCTCCCGCCGCACCTCGGGCTCCAGCGCCACCGTGCGCACGCCCCGGGGCCGTACCGACTCGACGGCGAGCTGCGGCAGGACGGCCACCCCGAGACCGGCCCCGACGAGGCCCACCACCGCCGGGTAGTCGTCGGTCGCGAAGTCGATACGGGGAGTGAAGCCGGCGCCCTCGCAGACCTCGACGAGCTGACCGCGGCAGCGCGGGCAGCCGGCGATCCACGGCTCCCGGGCCAGCTCCCCGATGGCCACGCTGCCGTCGGCCCCGGTGCGCGCGAGCCGGTGCCGTTCGGGCACCAGGGCCACGAGGCGGTCGGTCAGCAACGGCCGTACGACCAGGTCGTCCCACTCCTCGACACCCGCAGCGCCCTCGTAGCGGAAGGCGAGCGCCACGTCGCAGTCTCCCTCGCGCAGCAGCTCCACCGACCTGGGCGGCTCGGCCTCCTCCAGGAAGACCCGGGTGCCGGGGTGGGCGGCGCGCAGTGCGGCCAGGGCCGTGGGGACGAGGGTGGAGCTGCCGCTCGGGAAGGAGACGAGGCGGACCCGCCCGGCCCGCAGACCCGCGATGGCGGCGACCTCCTCCTCGGCCGCGGTCAGCCCGGCGAGGATCCCGGCGGCGTGCCGCACCAGCGCCTCACCGGCCTGGGTCAGGCGCATCTCGCGGCCGGTGCGGACGAGCAGGGGCGTGCCGACGGAGGCCTCCAGGGCCTTCATCTGCTGGCTGACGGCGGGCTGGGTGCAGCCCAGCTCCCGCCCCGCGGCGGAGAAGGAACCGGTGGATGCCACGGCGCGCAGCACGCGGAGATGACGGGCCTCGATCACACCGCCGAGGATAAGCGACCCTTTGACCGAACGCCGAATAATGCGTCGACGCTTTGAACGGGCTGTCCTACCGTGCCGTCATGAAGCTTCTGTCAGTCAACCTGGGCCGTCCGAAGGCCGTGCCGTACACCGACCAGCCCGACGGCGTCACCGGCATCGACAAGCAGCCGGCCGACGGGCCCGTCCGGGTGACGGCGCCCGGGCCGAAGGGGACCGGCGCGAGCGGGCTCGCCGGGGACGCGGTGTGCGACACCCGCCATCACGGAGGCGTGGACCAGGCCGTCTACGCCGTGGCGCGCGAGGACATGGACGACTGGGAGCGCGAGCTGGGCCGCCCGCTGCCGCACGGCGTGTTCGGCGAGAACCTCACCACGGCGGGCGTGGACGTCTCCGGCGCTCTGATCGGCGAGCGCTGGCGCGTCGGCCCCGATCTGCTCCTGGAGGTCACCAGCGGCCGCATCCCCTGCCGGACCTTCCAGGGCCATCTGGGTGAGGAACGGTGGGTGAAGCGCTTCACGGCCAAGGGAGCGCCGGGTGCGTACCTGCGGGTGATCGAGCCCGGTGAGATACGGGCGGGCGACCCGGTGGCGATCGTGCACCGCCCCGCCCACGAGGTGACGGTGGCGCTCCAGTTCCGTGCGGTGACGACGGAGCGGGAGCTGCTGCCCCGGCTGCTCGCGGCCGGCGACGCCCTGCACTCGGAGGCTCTGGCGGCGGCGCGGAAGTACCTGGCCGCGCAGCGGGCCTGACCGGGCCTCACCAGGACTGCCTTCACTCGTCCTTCACGAACCGCAGTCCTGGTGAGCGAAACGGACCTGCGCGGTCCGGACCCATAACCTTGCGCCATGACAACGGCATTGATTACGGGATCGACGGCGGGCATCGGCGCCGCGTTCGCGCGACGGCTGGCGGCCGACGGGCACGACCTGGTGCTGGTGGCCCGCGACACCAAGCGGCTGCGCGAGCAGGCGACGGAACTGCACGACCGGCACGGCATCGAGGCCGAGGTACTGACGGCCGACCTGGCGACGGACGCGGGCATCGAGGCGGTGGCCGCCCGGCTGGACGACCGCAGGAACGCCGTCGACCTGCTGATCAACAACGCCGGCTTCGGCAACAAGGGCCGTTTCCTCGAGGTCTCCATGGCCGACGAGCTGACGATGCTCAAGGTGCACTGCGAGGCGGTGCTGCGGCTGACCGCGGCGGCCACGGAGGCGATGCGGGCGCGGGGCCGCGGCGGCGTCGTCAACGTGGCCTCGGTCGCGGCCTTCGTCCCGCGCGGCACCTACGGCGCGTCCAAGGCGTGGGTCGTGCAGTTCACGCAGGGCGTGGCGAAGGACCTGGCCGGCAGCGGCGTGCGCCTGATGGCGCTGTGCCCCGGCTTCGTGCGCACGGAGTTCCACGAGCGGGCCGGCATGGGCACGGACAACATCCCGAACTGGATGTGGCTGGACGCCGACAAACTGGTCGCGGCGGCGCTCGCCGACCTCTCCCGCGGCAAGTCCCTGTCGATCCCCGACCCGCGCTACAAGGCCCTGATGGGCGCGGCGAAGCTGGTGCCGCGGGGGATGCTGGGCGGGATCTCGTCCCGGACGGGACGGAAGTACGGGCCGCAGTAGCGGAGCGAAGCGCCCGAAGGGGCGCGGGGAACTGCGCGATCAGCCGCAACGGCGCCGCACCCGGCACAGAACCCGACGGGGCAGACGCGTGTCCGGCACCGCCGCCGACGAAACGGTGCCCAGCCCCCCGCAGGGGACTGGGCACCGTTCAGCTCAGCGCAGCGCTCAGTGGGCGTGGCCGTGGCCGTGGCCCGCGGCGGCCGGCTCTTCCTCTTCCTTCTTCTCGACGACCAGGGTCTCGGTCGTCAGGAGGAGGGAGGCGATGGAGGCGGCGTTCTCCAGGGCGGAGCGGGTGACCTTGACCGGGTCGATGACGCCGGCCTTGACCAGGTCGCCGTACTCGCCGGTCGCGGCGTTGTAGCCGTTGCCCTTCTCGAGCTCCGCCACCTTGGAGACGATGACGTAGCCCTCGAGGCCGGCGTTCTCGGCGATCCAGCGCAGCGGCTCGACGGCGGCCTTGCGGACGACCGACACACCGGTGGCCTCGTCGCCGGTCTTGCCGAGGTTGCCCTCGAGGACCTTGACGGCGTGGACCAGGGCGGAGCCACCACCGGAGACGATGCCCTCCTCGACCGCGGCGCGGGTCGCGGAGATGGCGTCCTCCAGACGGTGCTTGCGCTCCTTCAGCTCCACCTCGGTGGCGGCGCCGACCTTGATCACGCACACGCCGCCGGCCAGCTTCGCGAGGCGCTCCTGGAGCTTCTCGCGGTCCCAGTCGGAGTCCGTGTTCTCGATCTCGGCCTTGATCTGGGCGATGCGGCCCTCGACCTCGTCACGCTTGCCGGCACCGTCGACGATCGTGGTGTCGTCCTTGGTGACCGTGATGCGGCGGGCGGTGCCGAGCACGTCCAGGCCGACCTGGTCGAGCTTGAGGCCGACCTCCTCGGAGATGACGGTGGCGCCGGTGAGGACGGCCATGTCCTGGAGCATCGCCTTGCGGCGGTCGCCGAAGCCCGGGGCCTTCACCGCGACGGCGTTGAAGGTGCCGCGGATCTTGTTCACGACGAGGGTGGAGAGCGCCTCGCCCTCGAGGTCCTCGGCGATGATCAGCAGCGGCTTGGAGGCACCCGCCTGGATGACCTTCTCCAGCAGCGGCAGCAGGTCCGCGATGGAGGAGATCTTGCCCTGGTTGATGAGGATGTAGGGGTCCTCCAAAACCGCCTCCATGCGCTCCTGGTCCGTCACGAAGTACGGCGACAGGTAGCCCTTGTCGAAGGCCATGCCCTCGGTGAAGTCCAGCTCCAGACCGAAGGTGTTGGACTCCTCGACGGTGATGACACCGTCCTTGCCGACCTTGTCCATGGCCTCGGCGATGAGCTCGCCGACCTGCTGGTCCTGGGCGGACAGCGCGGCCACGGCGGCGATGTCGGACTTCTCGTCGATCGGGCGGGCGGTCGCGAGGAGGTCCTCGGAGACGGCCTTGACGGCCGCGTCGATGCCCTTCTTCAGCAGCGCCGGGGAGGCACCCGCGGCGACGTTCTTCAGACCCTCGCGGACCAGGGCCTGGGCCAGGACGGTGGCGGTGGTGGTGCCGTCACCCGCGATGTCGTTGGTCTTGGTCGCCACCTCCTTCACCAGCTGGGCGCCGAGGTTCTCGTACGGGTCCTCGATCTCGACCTCGCGGGCGATCGTGACACCGTCGTTGGTGATGGTCGGAGCGCCGAACTTCTTGTCGATGACGACGTTGCGGCCCTTGGGGCCGATCGTCACCTTCACCGTGTCGGCAAGCTTGTTGACGCCGCGCTCGAGGGCGCGACGGGCGTCCTCGTCGAACTTCAGGATCTTCGCCATGGGAGCGTGAGCCCTCTTCCGGAAATCTTGGGGTTATACGGCACTGCGCCCCCGACGCCCGGCTTTTTATGGTCGCGGGAGCCAGGGGCGCAGCTGGAAAGCAAGGTGCTTCGGTGAATTACTTCTCGACGATCGCGAGCACGTCGCGAGCCGAGAGGACGAGGTACTCCTCGCCGTTGTACTTCACCTCGGTGCCGCCGTACTTGCTGTAGAGCACGACGTCGCCGACGGTGACGTCGAGCGGAAGACGGTTGCCGTCCTCGAAGCGGCCCGGGCCCACGGCCAGGACGACGCCCTCCTGGGGCTTCTCCTTGGCGGTGTCCGGAATGACCAGGCCCGAAGCCGTGGTCTGCTCGGCGTCGAGCGGCTGGACCACAATGCGGTCCTCGAGCGGCTTGATGGCAACCTTGGAGCTGGCGGTCGTCACGATCCGACCTCCCCCTTCGGAGATCTCACGGGGTTAACTGTCTGAGGTGGCGACCAGGTCGATCCGTCGTCGCGGGTGCCGGACCTGCCCGTCGCTTTGTTGGCACTCTCCAGGGGGGAGTGCCAGACCTGAGACTATGACCGCGATTAGCACTCGGTCAAGCGGAGTGCCAATGCCTGCGGCGCGTCGGCGGAATTTCCCGGCCGAACGCCGGTCTTGTGGCGCACCCGGCGTGGGTGTGGGCGGTCCTGGGGCTGCCGCCCCCAGACCCCCGCTTCGGCCTGGACGGCCTCGTCCTCAGACGCCGGACGGGCCGGATCAGCCGACCGCGCCGGATCGGCCGGACGGGCCGGATCGGCCGAGGTAGTCCTCCAGGCGGCCCACCCGCAGGTCCCGTTCCTCGATCTGCTGGAGCAGTTCCTCCGTGCGGGCCGGGGCCGTGACCGAGACGATGTCGCCCGGGTGCAGGCGGGGATCACCGCGGGTGTAGGTCAGGGGGCCGTCGGGGGTCAGCGTGGCCCGCCACAGGACCACGGCCGTGACGCCGCAGTCGGCGGCGGCGCGCAGGGTCGTCGGGTCGTACCGGCCGTAGGGCGGGCGGAAGAGACGCGGGTGGACGCCGAAGCGGGAGTGGAGCTTGGCCTGCTGGCCGCAGATCTCGGCGCGCTGGCCCGCGTAGGGCAGGCCGCGCAGGGAGCGGTGGTCGAGGGTGTGGTTCTGCAGGCTCGCGCCGACCGAGCGCAGCCGGGCGAAGTGGCCGTAAGCCGGTCCGGCCACGGTGTCGGTCAGGAACAGGGTGACCGGGAGCCGCCGTTCGCGGATCAGGGCGGTGAGGCGGGGGTCCCGGTCGGCGCCGTCGTCGTAGGTGAGGAAGACGACCCTGTCGGTGGTGCGGACGTGGTCCAGGACCGGGGGTGCGGGGGCGGCCCGCCCGCCCGCGCGGGCCGGCTGGCCGGCCGTGGGGTGTCCGGCGGGGCCGGCGAACTGGGCGCAGCCGGTGAGCAGTACGGCGGCCAGGGCGGCCCCGGCCGTCCGGAACCGCCCCCGCCTCACAGGTAGTCCTCCAGCCGGGCCACCGCGTATCCCTCGGCGGTGACCCGGTCCAGGAAGCGGCGGGCCAGGTCCGTCATCGTGCCGCCCCACTCCTCGGGGCCCCGGAAGTGGGTGAGGACGATGTCGCCCGGGTGGAGGTCCTGGTCCCCCTCGCGGTACTCCCAGTGGTCGACGTAGACCTCCTCGTTCCAGATCGGGGCGTACTTGATGCCGCAGGACTTCGCGGCGCGCAGGGTGTCCCGGTTGTAGTTGCCGAAGGGCGGGCGGAAGAGGGCGGGGCGCTTGCCGTAGCGCTTCTCGATCACCTCCTGCATGCCGCAGATCTCGTGCTCCTGCTGCGCGTAGGAGAGCCCCGGGAGGTACGGGTGGCTCAGGGTGTGGCTGTTGATGGTGACGCCGCGGGCCTGCATCTTCTCGAAGTAGCCGTAGTCGTCCTTGATCTCGTCGTCGGTGAGGAAGACCGTGTACGGGATCTTCAGCTCGCTCATCATGCGCAGGAACGCCGGGTCCTTCTCGGTGCCGTCGTCGATGGTGAGGAAGAGGATCCTCTCCTCGGTGGGGACGGTGGTGAAGACCGGCGGGAGGTCCTCCTGCCCGTGCACCTCGAAGCCCTCGCGCGCCGTGATCTCCGGTTTCCTCACCGGGGGCGGCGGGGCCGTCAGCGGGACCTCCTTCAGGTTCCAGCGCTTGGCGGCGGCGACCCGGGCGGCCTGTGCCGCGCGCAGCTCGGGCGCGAGGCCGTCGCGCGCGGGAGCCGGGGGCGCCTCGACGGGCTGCTGGCCGGGGGCGCCCCGCACCTCGGGGGTGTGCTGCGCGCAGGCGGAGGCGAGGGCGGCGGCGAGGAGCACGGCGAGGCCGCCGCGCACCCGGGCACCCGAAGGCGTCCTGGAGGCCGCCCGGACCACTCCGCGTGCCCGGCTTTTGTCATTTTGTACTACTACTCGCATGGTGCCGGATCCTCGCAGCCCCGGGCCCTTCGCCCGCGCCCGACACCGCGCCGGAGGCGCACCATCCACCGACTGGCCCACAATGGGCCGGTGAACGACCTCGATGCCCTCCTCTCCCTGCTCACCCCCGAAGGCCGCGCCCTGCTCGACGAGGTCCGCGACACCGACCCCGCGCGGGAGTTGGCCGTCGCCACCCGGCTGCGCCGCGACCACCCGGCCGACCTGGTGTCGGCGGCGCTCGGTCAGGCGCGGCTGCGGCAGCGGGCGGTGGCGAAGTTCGGGGCCGAGGACGCCGGGCAGATGTTCTTCACCCCGAACGGCGTCGAGCAGTCGACCCGGGCGAGCGTGGCGGCGTACCGGGCAGGACGCTTCAAGGAGCTGGGCATCACCTCCGTCGCCGACCTGTGCTGCGGGATCGGCGGCGACGCGATCGCGCTGGCCCGCGCGGGCATCCGGGTCCTGGCCGTCGACCGCGACCCGGCGACGGCCGGGGCGGCCCGCGCCAACGCCGAGGCGCTGGGGCTGGGCGAACTGATCGAGGTCCGCGAGGCGGACGTCACCGAGGTGGACACGGCCGGGTACGACGCCGTGTTCGCCGACCCGGCGCGGCGCGGCGGGCGATCGGGAGGAGCCGCGCGAAGCACGTCGGTGAGGGGTGGTGGCCGGGCGACGGGCGGGCGGATCTTCGACCCCGAGGCGTACTCGCCGCCGCTGTCCTGGGCCGTGGAGGCCGCCCGTGGGGCGTCCCGCGCCGCCGCGCTGAAGGTGGCGCCCGGCATTCCGCACGAGGCGGTGCCGGACGACGCCGAGGCCGAGTGGATCTCGGACGGCGGGGACGTGAAGGAGGCGGTGCTGTGGTTCGGCACCGCGCCGGGGGCGGTCCGGGCGACGCTGCTGCCGGGGCCCCGCACCCTGCTCGGCACCGGCCTGCCCGACCCGGAGGTCCGCACGCCCGGCCGGTACCTGTACGAGCCCGACGGCGCCGTCATCCGGGCCCATCTGGTCGCCGAGGTCGCCGAACAGGTCGGCGGCGGGCTGCTCGACGCGACCATCGCCTACGTCACCGCGGACGAGCTGGTGCCGACGCCGTACGCCACGGCGTACGAGATCACCGACCGGATGCCGTTCAACGTCAAGAAGCTGAAGGCGCTGCTGCGGGAGCGTCGGGTCGGCACGCTGACGGTGAAGAAGCGCGGCTCGGCGGTCGAGCCGGAAGAGCTGCGGCGCAAGGTCAAACCCCAGGGGCCGAACGCCGCCACGGTGTTCCTGACCCGGGTCGCGGGGGCGCCGACGATGCTGATCGGGCATCCGGTGCGTACGGCCTCCGGCGGAGCAGGCCGCGCGACGTGAACGGCACCTGATCAGCGCGGGTCCGCCGGAGCGGGGACGCCCCCGTGCCGGGCCCGCGCCTGCGGCGGGTCCGCCGGGCCACCGCGTCTCAGCCGCACTCCCCCGCACGGCGCGTCAGCAGTTCGCGTTCGCGTTCGTTGCGGGCCAGGGACGCGGCCCGTTCGAACTCCGCCCGGGCCTCGGCCGTACGGCCCAGACGCAGCAGGAGGTCGCCGCGGACGCTGGGCAGCAGGTGGTAGCCGCGCAGCGCGGGCTCGGCGGCGAGGGCGTCCACGAGGGCGAGCGCCGGGGCCGGGCCCTCGGCCATCGACACGGCGACCGCGCGGTTGAGTTCGACGACCGGGGACGGGGCGCGGGCCGCGAGCAGGCCGTACAGCGTGGCGATGCGCGCCCAGTCGGTCTCCTCGTAGGTGTACGCGTGGGCGTGGCACGCGGCGATGGCGGCCTGGAGGGCGTACGGGCCCGGGGCGCCGGCGGCGTGGGCGTTCGCCCGGTCGAGGGCGGTGATGCCGCGGGCGATGAGCATGCGGTTCCAGCGGCGGCGGTTCTGGTCCTTCAGCAGGACGGGCGCGCCGTCGGGGCCGGTGCGGGCGGCGGTGCGGGACGCCTGGAACTCGAGCAGGGCGGTCAGCCCGTGGACCTCGGGTTCCTTCGGCATCAGGGCGGACAGCACACGGGCCAGGCGCAGCGCGTCCTCGCACAGGCCGGGCCGCAGCCAGTCGTCGCCGGCGGTGGCCGCGTAGCCCTCGTTGAAGATCAGGTAGATGACCTCCAGGACCGAGCCGAGCCGGGCCGCCCGCTCCGGCCCGTACGGCACCTCGAAGGCGACGTTGCGTGCCGCCAGCGTCCGTTTGGCCCGCACGATGCGCTGCGCGACCGTCGGTTCCGGTGCCAGGACGGCGCGGGCGATCTCGGCGGTGGTCAGGCCGCCGAGCAGGCGCAGGGTCAGCGCGATGCGGGCCTCGGCGGACAGCACCGGGTGGCAGGCCGTGAAGACGAGCCGCAGCAGGTCGTCGTCGATGCCGTCCGGGTCGGCGGGCTCCTCGGGCGGCGCGGCGACGGGCAGGTCCCGGCCGATCTCCGCCAGCTTGCGGGCATAGGTCTCCCGGCGCCGGACCAGGTCGACGGCGCGGCGCCGGGCGGTGGTCGTCAGCCAGGCGCCCGGGTTGTCGGGCACCCCGTCGCGGGGCCACTGCTCCAGGGCCGCGACCAGTGCGTCCTGCGCGATCTCCTCGGCTATGCCGACGTCCCGGACGACGCGGGCGACGCCGGCGATCACGCGGGGGGACTCCAGCCGGAAGACCGTCTCGATCGCCTCCGCGGTCCGGGCGGAGGCGGCGGTGTCGCGCGGGGCGGCGGTGGGCTGTGGCTTCACAGCCCACATGCAACACCCTCGCGCACCCGGGACAAAGCGGAAGTCAGCCCTCCATGATCTCGCGCACCTCGCAGGTCACCGTCCAGTGCTCCTCGTGGACCTTCAGGAAGCGCTTGGTCCACTCGATCGCCTCGGCCATGTCCTTGGCCTGGATCAGCGCGTAGCCGCCGACGACCTCCTTGGACTCGGTGAAGGGGCCGTCGGTGACGGACAGCTGTCCGGCCTCGTAGTGGACCCGGGTGCCCTGGGCGGTGGGGGTCAGCCCGGCGGTGTCCAGCAGGACGCCGGCCTTCGTCATCTCCTCCATCAGCTCCCCCATGCGACGCATCAGCTCGGGGCTGGGGCCTTCGGCGGGGGCGTTGTTCTCGTCGATGCGGACGAGCGACAGGTAACGGGGCATGGTGACTCCTCGGGTCGGTGACCGGGACCGGGTCGCTCCCGGCCTCTCACCCGTACGTCGAACGGGAGGGCCGTGGATCGACAGGGGCCCCGACTTTTCCCGAGGATTTTTTCCGGCCCGCCACCGGGTCCGCATCCCCGCGCACATATGCGCAGGTCAGGCGGTGTTCAGCGCAGGGATTCCCACAGCTTCCGGGCGTCCGGTTCCCGGGCCACCACCCGGTTGGTGTCCCACGGGGCCGGTACGACCGGCATCGTCACCGTCCGTACGGCGTCCGCCGACAGGCCCCCGATGCTGCGGCCGAGGTTCGTCAGCTCGCCCAGCGAGTCCAGGCCGGTGTCGGTGGTGAGGCTGCCGGTGACCGCGTCGGCGACCCGGTACAGCCGGGCGGGGTCGGTGAGCAGGCCGGCGTCGGAGATCTGCTCCAGCAGCGCCTTGACCAGCTTCTGCTGGAGCTCTATGCGGGCGAGGTCGCTGCCGCCGGCCAGTCCGTACCGGGTGCGGGCCAGTCCGAGGGCCTGGGTGCCGTCGAGGTGGTGGGTGCCGGCGTCCAGGTGGAGGTGGCTCTTGTCGTCGTCGATGTCCACGTCCGTGGTGACGGTGACGCCGCCGAGCGCGTCGACCAGCTCGGCGAAGCCGGAGAAGTCGATCTCGATGTAGTGGTCCATGCGGACGCCGGTGAGCGACTCGACGGTCTTGACCGCGCAGACCGGCCCGCCCAGGGCGTACGCGGTGTTGAACATCGCGCCCTCGGCCTCCCGGGTCGTGCCGCCGGACGGCAGCGGGCAGGAGGGGCGGGTGACGAGCGTGTCGCGCGGGATGCTGACGACGGTGGCGGAGGTCCGGCCGGCGTCGAGGTGGACGACCATCGCCGTGTCGGAGCGGGCGCCCTCGCTGTCGCCGCCGCCCAGCTCCTGGTTCTCCTCGCCGCCGCGCGAGTCCGAGCCGAGGACCAGGAGGTTCAGGGCTCCGGTGGGCGGCGCGGGCTCGGAGGCGGAGGCGGAGGGGGCCGTGAGGGGCCGGGCGGGGCGGTCGTCGCCGAGCGCGCCGTCGATGTCGACGCTCCTGATGTTGCCGCTCAGATGCCAGTACGCCCAGCCCGCCGCGGCGATGCCCAGCAGCAGGGCGCCCGCCAGGGCGAGGCCGGCGGTCCTCAGCATCGCCGAACGTCCGTTCCGCCCCGCCCGCGCAGCCATGCGTCAGCCCCCGCCCGTCCCGCTCGCGTCCCCGCCCGGATGCCCCACCGGGAGGAACATAAGTCCGAATTATTGGGAACGGGTAGCCGCGGACGGCATTCTGCGGAAATTCTCAGACTTCTCGCCACGCGGGCGGCGGACGGAACCGAAAGCTTTCCCGAAAGTTTCGAGGACTAGGCGGACGGAGGCGCTGCCGTGCTGCTGCGGACCTCCAGGCTGGTGGCCAGCTCGACCCGGGTGGCCGCGGCCGAGCCGTCGTCGCGGCCGAGGTCCAGCACCAGGCGCGCGGCGGCCTCGGCCATCTCCGTGAGCGGCTGCCGTACGGTCGTCAGCGGCGGCCCCACCCAGCGCGCCACCGGCAGGTCGTCGAACCCGACCACGCTCAGGTCGTGCGGGATGCGCAGCCCCAGTTCGCGCGCGGCCTCGTAGAGCCCGAGCGCCTGGAGGTCGTTGCCGGCGAAGACCGCGGTCGGCCGGTCGGGGCGGCGCAGCAGCTCCAGGCCCTGCCGGTAGCCGGCCTCGTGATGGAAGTCGCCGGTCACGATCAGACCGGCGTCGACCGGCAGCCCGGCCGTCTCCAGGGCGGCCCGGTAGCCGTCGACGCGGGCGCGGCTGCACATCATCCGGGTGGGGCCGCTGATCGCGCCGATACGGGTGTGCCCCAGGTCGATCAGGTGGCGGGTGGCGGCGAGTCCGCCCTGCCAGTTGGTGGCACCGATGGACGGCACGTCGGCGCCCGGGTCGCCGGCCGGGTCCATCACCACGAACGGGATGGAGCGGCTGGTCAGCAGGGCCCGCTGGGACTCGTCGAGGCCGGACAGCACGAGGACGACGCCGTGCGGGCGGCGGGCGGCGACCTGGTCGGCCCACGTCCTGCCGGGTGTGAGGCGGCCCGCGCTCTCGGAGAGCACGACGCTGAGCCCCGCGTCCCGCGCCACGTTCTCCACCCCCCGGATGACCTCCATCGCCCAGGCGCTCTCCAGCTCGTGGAAGACCAGGTCGATCAGGGGTGAGCGGGTCGCCTCGGCCCGCCTGCGCCGGTAGCCGTGGGCCCGCAGCAGCTCCTCCACACGCGCCCGGGTGGCGGGGGCGACGTCGGCGCGGCCGTTGAGGACCTTCGAAACAGTCGGTGCCGACACACCGGCCTCGCGGGCGATCTCGGCGAGGGTCGCGGTCTGCGCGGACCGCCTTTGCGACCGGGTTTCAGCGGGCTGCGGGGATGTCATGGCGGCGATCGTATCCCCGCTGACCCCCTTGACGAAGACTTCGGGTGGCCATAGGTTTCCGGAACATTCGATTGATACGTCGAAACATTCGCGGTCTTCGTCCGCGAAGAAGCGTTCGTGAGAGGGCAGCCGTCCCGTCCACCCGACAGGAGTTCCATGACCACCGCGCCCTGGCGTGACCCCGCCCTGCCCGCCGCCGCCCGCGTCGACGACCTCCTGGCCCGGATGACCCTGGAGGAGAAGACCGCACAGCTGTACGGCGTGTGGGTGGGCGCCGCCACGGACGGCGACGGCGTCGCCCCGCTCCAGAACCAGATGACCGCCGACTACGACTGGGACGAGCTGATCACCCACGGCCTCGGCCAGCTCACCCGCCCCTTCGGCACCGCCCCCGTCGACCCGGCCCTGGGCGCGCAGGCCCTCGCCCGCGCCCAGCACCGCATCCGCGAGGCCGGCCGCTTCGGCATCCCGGCGCTCGCCCACGAGGAGTGCCTGGCCGGCTTCACCGCCTGGCGGGCCACCGCCTACCCGGTGCCGCTGGCCTGGGGCGCCACCTTCGACCCGGACCTGGTCGAGGAGATGGCCCGGCGCATCGGCCACGACCTGCGCTCGGTCGGCGTCCACCAGGGCCTCGCGCCCGTCCTGGACGTCGTACGGGACGCCCGCTGGGGCCGGGTGGAGGAGACGATCGGCGAGGACCCGTATCTGGTCGGGACGATCGGCACGGCGTATGTGCGGGGCCTGGAGTCGGCCGGGGTCGTCGCCACGCTCAAGCACTTCGCCGGGTACGCCTCCTCGGCCGGTGCCCGCAATCTGGCCCCCGTGCGGGCGGGCGTGCGGGAGTTCGCCGACGTGACGCTCCCGCCGTTCGAGCTGGCTCTGCGCGAGGGCGGCGCCCGCTCGGTGATGGCGGCGTACACGGAGACCGACGGCGTCCCCGCCTCGGCCGACCCGGCACTGCTGACCACGCTGCTGCGGGACGAGTGGGGCTTCACCGGCACGGTGGTCGCCGACTACTTCGGCGTCGGTTTCCTGGAGTCCCTGCACCGGGTCGCCGGCACCCCCGCCGAGGCGGCGCACCTGGCCCTCGCGGCCGGCATCGACGTGGAGCTGCCGACAGTGCGGTGCTACGGCAAGCCGCTGCTGGAGGCGGTCCGCGCGGGCGAGGTCCCCGAGGAACTGATCGAGCTGTCCGCCCGCCGCGTGCTGCTCCAGAAGTGCGAACTGGGCCTGCTGGACGAGGACTGGACGCCCGAGCCGGCCGGCGACCCCGCCGCGGTCGACCTGGACTCCCCCGCCAACCGCGCCCTGGCCCGCCGTCTGGCCGAGGAGTCGGTGGTGCTCCTGGACAATCCCGACGGCGTCCTGCCGCTCGCCCCCGACACCCGGATCGCGGTGGTCGGCCCGCGGGCCGCCGACGCCCTGGCCATGCTGGGCTGCTACTCCTTCCCGTCCCACGTCCTGCCCCACCACCCCGAGGTGCCGGCGGGCATCGACATCCCGACCGTGCTGGACGCCCTGCGCGCCGAACTGCCCGACGCCAAGGTGACGTTCGCCGAGGGCTGCGACACCTCCGGCCCGGACACCTCGGGCTTCGAGGAGGCGGTGGCACGGGCCGCCGAGGCCGACGTGTGCGTCGCGGTCCTGGGCGACCGGGCCGGACTCTTCGGGCGGGGCACCTCCGGCGAGGGCTGCGACGTGAGCGACCTGGGGCTGCCCGGCGTCCAGGGGGCGCTGCTCGACGCGCTGGTCGCGACGGGCGTACCCGTGGTCCTGGTGCTGCTGACCGGGCGTCCGTACGCGCTCGGCCGCTGGCACGGGCGGCTCGGCGCGGCCGTGCAGGCGTTCTTCCCCGGCGAGGAGGGCGGCCCCGCGGTGGCGGGCGTGCTGTCGGGCCGGGTCTCTCCCTCCGGGCGCCTTCCGGTGAGCGTTCCGCACCTGCCCGGCGGCCAGCCGTGGACCTACCTCCAGCCCCCGCTGGGCCTGGCCGGCGAGGTCAGCAACCTCGACCCGACCCCGCTGTACGCCTTCGGCCACGGCCGCTCGTACACGACGTTCGCGTGGGAGGACGGCACCGGCGGCCCCGAGGACGGCGCGGAGATCGGCACGGACGGCACGTACGACGTGTCGGTGACCGTCCGCAACACCGGCGACCGGGCCGGCGCCGAGGTGGTGCAGTTGTACCTGCACGACCCGGTGGCGTCGGTGACCCGCCCGGACGTCCGCCTGATCGGCTACCGGCGGCTGGAGCTGGCGCCCGGCGAGGCCCGCCGGGTGACGTTCCGGTTCCACGCCGACCTCTCGGCGTTCACCGACCGCGCGGGCCGCCGCACGGTCGAACCGGGCGCCCTGGAACTGCGGTTGGCGGCGTCCAGCGCCGACGTCCGCCACACGGCACGGCTGACCCTCACGGGGCCCGCACGGGTGCTCGGACCGGACCGGCGGCTGCGCTGCGGGACGGAGGTGTCACCGGCGTGACGCCCGCGGCCTCTCCGGTCAGTCCGCGGCCACCGACTCGAACCGCCACCGGTGCACCGTCCGCATGACCAGTTCCCCGTCCGGCTCCGGCAGTTCGGGGAGGTCGGCGTCGTAGGCGGCGTCCCACCAGGTGATGACGAGGACCCGGTCCTGCGGGGCGCGCAGCGTCTCCCGGCGCAGCGGCTCGCCGTCGAGCGGCTGCGCCCGTGCCCAGGCCAAGAGGTCCTCGCCCCGGCCGGGCACGGCCCGTGCCTCCCACATCAGCGCGACGGTCACGGGTACAGGTTCTCCTTGCTGACCTCGTGGACGTGGTCGTGCGTGTGACCCTGCCCCGGGACGTGCGGGTCGGTCACCGGCAGCGAGGAGTCCGCCGACAGGTCCCAGTCGGAGGCGGCCCGGTCGCGGGCGACCATCTCGGCGCCGAGCGCGGCGACCATCGCGCCGTTGTCCGTGCACAGCTTGGGCCGCGGCACGCGCAGCCGGATGCCGGCCGCCTCGCAGCGCTCCTGGGCCAGGACCCGCAGCCGGGAGTTGGCGGCCACACCGCCGCCGATCATCAGGTGGTCGACGCCCTGGTCCTTGCAGGCCCGGACGGCCTTGCGGGTCAGCACGTCCACGACCGCCTCCTGGAAGGAGGCCGCCACGTCCCGCACCGGCACCTCCTCGCCCGCCGCCCGCTTGGCCTCGATCCAGCGGGCCACGGCCGTCTTCAGCCCGGAGAAGGAGAAGTCGTACTCGGGGTCGCGCGGCCCGGTCAGCCCGCGCGGGAACGCGATCGCCTTCGGGTCGCCCTCGCGCGCGTACCGGTCGATGACCGGGCCGCCGGGGAAGCCCAGGTTCAGCACGCGGGCGATCTTGTCGAAGGCCTCGCCGGCCGCGTCGTCGATGGTGGCGCCCATCGGGCGGACGTCGGAGGTGATGTCCGTCGACAGCAGCAGCGAGGAGTGCCCGCCGGAGACCAGCAGCGCCATGGTCGGCTCGGGCAGCGGCCCGTGCTCCAGCTGGTCGACGCAGATGTGCGAGGCGAGGTGGTTGACGCCGTACAGGGGCTTGCCGAGCGCGTAGGCGTACGCCTTGGCCGCCGAGACGCCGACCAGCAGGGCGCCGGCCAGGCCGGGGCCGGCGGTGACGGCGATGCCGTCGAGGTCGCGGGCGCTGACGCCCGCCTCCTTCAGCGCGCGGTCGATGGTGGGGACCATCGCCTCCAGGTGGGCGCGGCTCGCCACCTCCGGGACGACGCCGCCGAAGCGGGCGTGCTCATCGACGCTGGAGGCGACGGCGTCGGCCAGCAGGGTGGTGCCGCGCACGACACCGACGCCGGTCTCGTCGCAGGAGGTCTCGATCCCCAGGACCAGGGGTTCGTCAGCCATGGTTGTCGGTTCCTCGCTCGGTTCCCGGTACGGAGGTGGAAGGGTCGGTCAGGCGCATCACCAGGGCGTCCACGTTCCCCGGCTGGTAGTAGCCGCGTCTGAAGCCGATGGGCTCGAAGCCGAAGCGCTCGTACAGCCGCTGGGCGCGGGTGTTGTCCACCCGGCACTCCAGGAGCACCTCGGTGCATTCGAAAGCGGTCGCCGCCCGCAGCAGTTCGGTCAGCAGCCGCGCACCGAGGCCGGTGCCCCAGTGGTCGCGGGCGACGGCGATGGTCTGCACGTCCGCCTGCTCCCCGGAGGTGACCAGACCCGCGTAGCCGACCACCTCGGCGTCCTGCTCGGCGACCAGGTAACGCCGGGTGGCCCCGGGCCCGCGCGCATGGGCCAGCTCGGACCAGAACATCCCCCGCGACCAGGCGTCCTCCGGGAACAGCTCCCGCTCCAGCCGGAGCACGGAGTCGATGTCCCACCAGCGCATCTCGCGCAGCGTGGCGTCCACGGGCGAAGTCACGGGCTCGGTCACTTGGGGGTGACCACCTTGTAGTTCTTCGGGACCTGCGCGTCCGGCCGGCGCAGGTACAGCGGCCGGGGCGCGGGCAGTTCCTCGCCCGCCGCCAGCTTCTCCGCGGCCAGGCACGCCAGGGCGGCGGCGGACACGTGCTCGGGCTCGTGCGCGCGCGGGAAGGTGTCCGGGTAGAGCAGCGCGCCCGCGCCGACGGCCGGGAGCCCGGCGACCTGCTCCGCGATGTCGGCGGGGCGGTCGACCGCCGGGTCGGTGAGGCGGGTGCGGGAGTCGGCGTAGCGCGCCCAGTAGACCTCCTTGCGGCGGGCGTCCGTCGCCACCACGAAGGGGCCCTCCAGGTCGGTGGCGTACGCCAGTCCGTCCAGCGTGCACACGCCGTGCACGGGCACACCGAGCGCGAGTCCGAAGGTGTCCGCGGTCATCAGGCCGACGCGCAGCCCGGTGTACGGGCCGGGACCGATGCCGGCGACGACGCCGGTGACGGCGTCGAGCCGCAGTCCGGCCTCGGCGAGCACCCGGTCGACGGCGGGGAGCAGCAGCTCACCGTGCCGGCGTGCGTCCACCTGGCTGGACGAGGCGATGACGTCCGTACCGTCGTGCAGCGCGACGGTCACGGCGGGCGTGGCGGTATCCAGAGCGAGCAAGAGCACGCAAACAGCCTACGGCGCCCGCGGGCCCGTGTCGGACGACCGGGTCGGACGGCCACCTGCTGCTACCGTCGCCGGGAGCACGACGCGTGACGCGAGACATACGGTGCGTGACGCGGTGGCCGTGAGTACGACGCCCGACGCCTAGGTGGTCCCAGTGGCAAGCAGCAGCGCCGGTTTGGTGGCCGCGCTCACCGCGGCGGCCCTCGGCACGGTCGGTTTCCTCGCCCACCAGGCGTCGGACCGCCTGCCGGCCGAACTGAGCAGGGTGCACGCGACCAGCACCCCCGCCCCCGGCGCCTCCAAGGCGCCCCGCGACGCCCGGCACCCGGAAGCCCTGCCGATGGGTTCGGGCAGGGGCGAACGGGTGGTGTACTCGCTGGACGACGACCGGGTGTGGCTGGTCGGCCCGGACAACAAGGTGCAGACCACCTTCGCGGTCACGCCGGGCAAGGTCGACCCGGTGCCGGGCACCTACGCGGTCACCTCGCGCTCGAAGAGGGTCACCGGATCGGACGGCATCCCGGTCGAGCACGTCGTGCGCTTCACCAGCGTCGAGGGCGTGGTCGTCGGTTTCAGCGCGGCCGTGGACGACTCGCCGCCGAACCCCGATCCGGGCCTGCGGACCGGCGGCATCCGGGAGTCCCGCGCGGACGGCGACGCGATGTGGCGGTTCGCGACGATCGGCCAGCAGGTCGTCGTCATCCCCTGAATCCCCCGCGTCGCGCGCGCCCCCTGAGCATCCCCTGACGCATCCCCCGGTACGTCACCCGAGGCCGCCCGGCGGGTCAGGCGGCCTCGCGGTGCTCCCGGACGGGGCGGCGCTCCTCCGGTTCCGGCGCGCGTGGCGGCGTGGAGACGGCGGCCGCCGCGGCACAGGCCGCGAGCAGGTCCTGCATGGACACCCCGGCGGGCGCGGGCGGCTGGGTCACGGGCTCCGGCACGGACGCCTCCTGAAGGTCGGGGGCGGGCGTAGTAAGGCATGCCTAACTACGAGCTGGATACCATGTGACCACGGGCGGCACCCCGTTGGCAACATCTTGCCGACGTGTTGTCGGAACCCGGCCGCGAGGAGCGGATCAGGCGGCGAGGACGCTCAGGTCGACCGCCGACCAGCGCTCGCCGACACCCGTCAGCGTCACCTGCCGCACCTCGTCGGTGGTGTCCCCCACGGCCCGGTGGATCAGGAGCTGCAACCGGTCCTCGGTGAGCTCCTCCACCTTGCCCTCGCCCCACTCGACCACTATCACCGAGTCGGACAGGGAGACGTCCAGGTCGAGGTCCTCCATCTCGTCGAGGCCGCCGGACAGCCGGTAGGCGTCGACGTGGACGAGCGGCGGACCGTCGCCGAGCGAGGGGTGCACACGGGCGATCACGAAGGTCGGGGAGGTGACGGCGCCGCGCACGCCGAGGCCCTCGCCGAGCCCCCGGGTCAGCGTCGTCTTGCCCGCGCCCAGCTCCCCGCTCAGCATGACCAGGTCACCGGCGCGGAGCAGTTTGGCGAGCCTGCGGCCCAGTTCCCGCATCTGCTCCGGGGAGGTGACGGTGATCTCGACGGCGGGGGCGGGCTCGGCCGGGCCCTGCGGTGTGGCTGGTGCTTCCATAGCCATCAACGGTAGCCGCTGCCGGCGCACCGGCCCGTCTCCCACCGCCAGGCTCACACGGCCGCGCTGCGCGCCTTCTCGTGGGCGCGGGCGAGCAGGTCGGCGAGGCGGTCGGTGACCAGCTCCGGGTGCTCCAGCATCACCAGGTGCCCCGCGTCGGGGACGAGGACCAGCTCGGCGTCGGGCAGCAGGCCGGCGATCGCCTCGCTGTGCTCGCTGGGCGTCACCAGGTCCTGCACCCCGGCCAGCACCAGCACCGGGAGGTCGCGGAAGTACGCGAGGGCCTCGGTCTTGTCGTGGTCGTTGAACGCCGGGTAGTACTCGGCGACGACGTCGATCGGCGTCGACTCGATCATCCGCTCGGCGAACCGGGCCACGGCCGGGTCGACGTCCCGGGACGCGAACGAGTACCGCTTGATGATCCCGGCGAACAGGTCCGCCGTCGCCCGCCGCCCCTTCTCCACCAGCTCGGCCCGCTGCCCCAGGGCCTTCAGTATCCCGGGCAGCACCCGCCGCACCGCGTTGACGCCGGCCACGGGCAGTCCGAAGTTGACCTCGCCGAGCCGCCCGGACGACGTGCCGACGAGGGCGACGCCGACGACGCGCTCGCGTATCAGGGCGGGGAAACGGTCGGCCAGGGCCATCACCGTCATGCCGCCCATGGAGTGCCCGACCAGCACGAGGGGGCCCTCGGGCACGGCCGCGTCGATGACGGCCTTGAGGTCCCGGCCCAGCTCGTCGATGGTGACCGGCTCGCCGTCGCGCACCTGGGCCACGCCCCGCCCGGACCGTCCGTGGCTGCGCTGGTCCCAGTGCACGGTGCGCACGACGCCCCTGAGCGCCGCCCGCTGGAAGTGCCAGGAGTCCTGGTTGAGGCAGTAGCCGTGGCAGAAGACGACGGTGACGGGAGCGGGCGCCTTGCGGCCGAAGAGCCGCCGGCGGCGCCGGGTGAGCGCGGACTCGGTGTCCGGCTCGACGTCGTCGACCTCGTAGTACAGCTCGGTGCCGTCGTCGGCGTACGCCTTGCCGGGGGTGCCGCGCAGTCCGCCGTACGGCCCTGCCGAGTCGAGGGCGAGCCGCGCCTTCTGGCGTATCCCGCGGCCGACGGTGAGCCGTTCTATCGCCACGCCGGCCGCCGCACCCGCGGCGACCACGCCTATCGCGACACCGGCGATGCCGGTCGCCCGGCGCCAGCCTCCGGCGGCCACGTCGGTGGCGGCCTCCGCGGCGGAGGCGACGGCCGCCGCGGCGACGTCCGCGACACCCTCCGCGCTGCTCTCGCTCACGTACCGCTCCTCTTCACCGGGCCGCGGGGCGGATTCCCCTCTTGTTCCTCATTCACCCGAACGCGTGCGGCATGCACGTCATACACGCCGGGCCGGGCACACGTCACGTGTCACTGGTCAGGCGGGCCCGCGATCGTCACTCGTTCACATAGACGCGGGGCACGCGCGCGCCGATCCGGGTGACGATCTCGTACGCGATGGTGCCCGCGGCCTGCGCCCAGTCCTCGGCGGTGGGCTCGCCGCGGTCGCCGGGCCCGAACAGCACCGCCTCGGCGCCGGGCGGGGGCCGGTCCCCACCCAGGTCGACGACGAACTGGTCCATCGCGACCCGCCCCGCGATCGTGCGCCACTTGCCGTCGACCAGGACGGGGCCGGTGGAGGAGGCGTGGCGGGGGATGCCGTCCGCGTACCCGAGAGGGACGAGGCCGAGGGTGGTCTCGCCGGGGGTGGTGTAGTGGTGGCCGTAGCTGACGCCGTGGCCGCCGGGGACCTGCTTGACCAGGGCCAGGGCGGCGGACAGCGTCATCACGGGGCGCAGCCCGAAGTCGGCGGGGGTGCCGATCTCGGGGCTGGGCGAGACGCCGTACATCGCGATGCCGGGGCGTACGAGGTCGAAGTGGGCCTCGGGGAGCGTGAGCGTGGCCGGCGAGTTGGCGATGTGCCGGACCTCGGGGCGCACGCCCTGCTGTTCGGCGTACGCCGTCATCTCCCGGAAGCGGGTGAGCTGGGCGGCGATGGAGGGGTGGCCGGGCTCGTCGGCGCAGGCGAAGTGCGACCAGAGCCCGGTGACGCGGATCAGCCCCTCGGCCTCGGCGCGCAGGGCCTCCCGGACGAGTTCCTCCCAGTCGCCGCCCGGCTGGCAGCCGCCCCGGCCGAGCCCGGTGTCGGCCTTGAGCTGCACCCGCGCGGGGCGCCCGGCCAGGCGGGCCGCGGCGGTGACCTCCTCCAGGGCCCACATCCCGCTGACGGAGACGTCGAGACGGGCCTCGACGGCCTCGCGCCAGGGACCGCCCGGCGTCCACAGCCAGCACATGATCCGCAGGTCGTCCGGCAGTCCGGCCTCCGCGCGCAGCGCGAGCGCCTCCTGGGGTGTGGCGGTACCGAGCCAGGTCGCGCCGGCCGCGACGGCCGCGCGGGCGCAGGGGATCGCGCCGTGGCCGTAGGCGTCGGCCTTGACGACGGCCATGAGGGCCGCACCGGGCGCCCGTTCACGCAGCGCGCGCACGTTGGCCCGCAGTGCGGCCAGATCGATCTCGGCACGGCCCCGCAGGGACGCGGCCCACTGGACGGAAGTCTCACTCATCGTGCCCCCAGTCTCTCAGAGCCCCCGATCACCCCCGGCCGTAGCCACCACAGCGGGCAAAGCCGCCGCGGCCGCCGTGGCCGCCCCAGCTGCGGGCAGTCGTGCCTCCCCCAGTGCCTGAACGGCCTGGGAGGACCCCCAGGGCGGCACGGGTGGGCGGTGGGGGTCTCCCCGCGCGAGCGCAGCCGAGCGTGGGGGAGGCACCCCGGCAGCGCCGGGCCACGCGACCCACCCCCCGCACCGACGCCCCCACCCCCGCAACGCCGCCCGCATAGAACCGGTCCGACGGCCGGCACGTCACCCCCGCCCGCCGACAACCCCCCGCACGTCCCGCCAAGCCACCGGCACCGCCTCCGCCACGTCATGCGCCCCCACCGGCGCCCCCGCCGCCGAGAGCCGCCCGGCCAGCCCGTGCAGATACGCCCCCGCACTCCCCGCGTCCACCGCCGACAGCCCCGCCGCCAGCAACGACCCCGCCAGCCCCGACAGCACGTCCCCGCTCCCCGCCGTGGCCAGCCACGACGTCCCCGTCGCATTGACCCGCACGGGCCCCTTCCCGCCCGCCGCGGCCACCACCGTCGTCGACCCCTTCAGCAGCACCGTCGCCCCGTACCGCCCCGCCAGCTCCCGCGCCGAGGCCAGCCGCGCCCTCTCGACCTCCTCCCGGCTCACCCCGAGCAGCGCCGCCGCCTCCCCGGCGTGCGGCGTCATCAGCGTCGGCGCCGCACGTCCCCGCACCGCCTCCGCGTCGGCCAGCCGCAGCCCGTCCGCGTCGATCAGCACCGGCACCTCCGCGCCCAGCACCTCCGCCACGGTCCCGGCGTCGTCCCCGGCCCCCGGTCCGACGACCCACGCCTGCACCCGCCCCGCCCGCTTCGGTCCCCGGTCCGACACGAGCGTCTCCGGGAAGCGCGCGATCACCGCGTCCCCGGCCGGCCCGACGTACCGCACCGCCCCGGCCCCGCCCCGCAGCGCGCCGGAGACGGCGAGCACGGCGGCCCCCGGATAGCGCGCCGACCCGGCGGCGATGCCCACCACCCCGCGCCGGTACTTGTCGCTCTCCGCGCCCGGCACCGGCAGCAGCCGCGCCACGTCCGCGTGCTGCAACGCCTCCAGCTCGGCCGCGTCGTGCGGCAGCGGCAGCCCGATGTCGACCAGCCGCACCGACCCGGCGTACTCCCGCGCCGGGTCGACCAGCAGCCCCGGCTTGTGCGTCCCGAAGGTCACCGTCAGGTCGGCCCGGACCGCCTCCCCGCGCACCTCGCCCGTGTCGGCGTCGACCCCGCTCGGCAGGTCGACCGCGACGACGGCGGCCCGCGACCGCCCGGCCGCGGCGGCCAGCGGCACCGCCTCCGCCCGCAGCCCGCCCCGGCCGCCGATCCCGACGATGCCGTCCACGACCAGGTCGGCCCGCTCGACCAGCCGCTCCCCGTCGCCGTCGGCGGCGACCCGGCCGCCGGCCCGCCGGAACGCCGCGAGCCCGCCGGCGTGCGCGCGCTCGGGCGTGAGCAGGACGGCCGTCACGCCGGCCCCGCGCCGGGCGAGCCGCGCCCCGGCGTACAGGGCGTCGCCGCCGTTGTCGCCGCTGCCGACCAGCAGCACGACCCTGCTGCCGTAGACCCGCCCGGCGACGCGGCCGAGCAGCTCCGCGCAGGCGGCGGCGAGCCCGGCCGCCGCCCGTTGCATCAGGGCCCCCTCCGGCAGCCTCGCCATCAACTCCCGTTCGGCCGTCCTGACCGTCTCCACGCTGTACGCAGTCCGCATGCCGTCGAGTCTTCCCGGTACACCGCGAACGTCACGGGTCGGGCCGGTCCGGTTCGCTCCCGCCCGCGGTCGGCGCGGGCTTCGTGGAGAGGGTCTCGCGGGCCTGCTCGGCGGCGCGGGCGATGCGCTCGCCGACGAAGTCCATGAAGCGGGCGGCGACGTTCACCAGGCGGACGGGGTGCCGGGACCGAGGACACCGACGCCCTGCCGCGCGGACTCGGCGAGCCGGGCGTCGGACCGGGCGGTCGTCGCGTTCGCGGCGGACGAGGCCCTGGCTCTCGAGGAACGCCACGGCCTCGGAGACGGACGCCGGGCTGACCGCTGCGCGCGTCGGCGGTGAAGAGGCAGGTCCGCACCCCACCCGTCGGCGTTCCGGGTTCAGTCGCCGAGGGGCCGGACCGACCGGGCGACGCGGAAGCCGACGTCGTCGACCCGGAAGGTCGGGTGGCTGCGACGCCGTACGGAGGCCCGGCAGCTCCAGTGCTCGTCGAACCAGCCGCCGCCGCGCAGCACCCGGTAGGTGCCGTAGACCTCCGGGTCGTACAGGTCCCAGCACCACTCCCAGACGTTGCCGAGCATGTCGTACAGGCCCCACGGGTTGGGCAGCCGGCCGCCCACGGCGTGGGGGCGTTCGCCGGAGTTGCCGCGGTACCAGGCGATGTCGTCGAGGGGGCCGTAGCGCGGCCCCTGCGTCCCGGCGCGGCAGGCGTGCTCCCACTCGGCCTCGGTCGGCAGCCGGTACCCGTCGGCGGACGCGTCCCACGCGACCCCGTCCGCGCCGGGGCCGTCAGCCTCGCCGTCACCCTCGCCGTCGGCGGCGATCCGGTAGGCGAGCCGCAGGCCCTCACGGTGCGAGAGGGCGTTGCAGAACCGGATCGCGTCCCTCCAGGAGACTCCCTCGACGGGGCGCCGCTCCTCCCCCGCCGGGGGCTGCGGCCGGCCGGTGATCCGCGCGTACTGCTCCCGGGTGACAGGGAAGGCGGCCAGCCGACAGGCCGCGACCTCGACCGTCCAGCTGCGCCGCGTCCTCCGGTCCGACAGGGTCACCCGTCCCGGCGGAAGCGGGACCGTCTCGATGCCCGCGCTCACGTCCATGATCAGAGGACCCTACTCGCCCCCGCGAGGGGCCCCGCGCCGCCTACCCCTCCGCGACCACCACGGCCGACGCCACCCCCGCGTCATGGCTGAGCGACACGTGCCACGACCTCACCCCCAGCTCCGCCGCCCGCGCCGCCACCGTCCCGGTGACCCGCAGCCGTGGGCGTCCGCTGTCCTCGACGTACACCTCGGCGTCCGTCCAGTGCAGCCCCCCCGGCGCACCGAGCGCCTTGGCCACCGCCTCCTTCGCCGCGAACCGGGCGGCGAGCGAGGCCACACCCCGGCGCTCCCCGCTCGGCAGCAGCAGCTCGCTCTCCAGGAAGAGCCGCCGCGCCATGGCCGGCGTGCGCGCCAGCGACGCCCCGAAACGGTCGATCTCGGCCACGTCGATCCCGACCCCGATGATGCTCATGCCGAGCACCTTACGAGGCCGTGCCGACCCGTCCCTAGGGGACGATCGGCGCCGGGGCCTTGTCGGCGCGGGGGGCGCGGGACTTCGGACCGCGCTTGGACCACCACTGCTGGGCCGGTTCCTCGACCCACCGGTACAGCAGCCAGGCGAGGGCCTGGGAGACCAGGAAGGTGCCCAGCAGGAAGACGATCGCCTCGTTGCTGGGTGCCATCCGGTGCGGCCAGTACTCGCGGATGAACTGGTTGACGGTCTGGTGGACCAGGTAGAAGGCGTACGAGCTGGCCCCGAGCATGATCAGCGAGCGGTTGGTCAGCAGACGGGCGCGGCCCGCGGCCTCGTTCTGCACACAGGCGGCGATCAGCAGCACGGACAGCACCGCGATGACGGGGCGCACGGTGCACTCCATCTGGTGGGCGACGAAGGGGCTGCCCCAGTCGGGTGCGCGGGTGAAGGCCACGGCGTACACGAAGAGCAGCGCCACCACCGCGGTGGGACGCAGGGGGACGCGGTGGCCGCGGCGCAGGGCGATGGCGAAGGTGACCCCGACGAGGAACTGCGGCAGGTAGACCACCGGGTGCCGCATCACCCAGGACGCGTCGTGCGCGTTCAGGTAGTGGTCGGCCGCCACGTGCACGCCCCACATCGCGACCAGGCCGGCGACGGTGACCACCGCCAGGGTCCTGGTCCGCCAGGCGCGCAGACGGCCGATGAGCAGCGGGAAGAGCGCGTAGAAGAGCAGCTCGACGCTGAGCGTCCAGGTGACGGGGTTGCCCGGCAGGGTGGGCATCGCGTTCGGCAGCCACGCCTGCACCAGCAGCAGGGAGGAGATGAGGCTGACCGCGTCCGTGTGGTCGTTGCCCATGCCGTAGAAGACGGCGATGGCGGCGACGGCCGCGACCAGGTGGGCGGGGTAGATACGGCCGAAGCGCCGCCAGTAGAACGTCCCCTTGCCGTTGGTCGGCTTGTGGCTCCAGGTGAGCAGGAAGCCGGAGAGGACGAAGAAGAACGTCACGCCGTGCGCGCCGATCTTCGAGTACGGGAAGAGGTCGGGCACCCGCCACACTCCGCCGCCCGCGCTCACTCCGTTGAAGTGATGCACGAAGACCGCGAAGGCCGCGAAGAAGCGCAGGCTGGTCAGCGACGCCAGACGCGTGGGCAGGGTACCGGCCCGATCCGCGAGCCCTGGCCGCTCCGTGGCCGGAGTCGTGGGTGCCGGGGGGGCTGTGGTCATAACGGTCCACCAGTCGTATCCGCGTGTGGTGGCGGCCGGCGGGCAGGGGTAGTCACTGCAGCACCAACCGCAAACCCCCGTACCTTAGCGATCAGCGCCGCACCGGCACAGGGGGGTGTCCGGTGACCTTCGTCCCATCCGGCGCGGGAACCACCAGGAACCCGCACGGCTACTCCACCGTCACCGACTTGGCCAGGTTCCTCGGCTGGTCCACGTCGTTGCCCCGGGCCGTGGCCAGCTCGCAGGCGAAGACCTGCAAGGGCACCGTCGCCACCAGGGGCTGGAGCAGCGTCGGGGTGGCGGGGATCCGGACGAGGTGGTCGGCGTAGGGGACGACCGCCTCGTCGCCCTCCTCGGCGATGACGACGGTCCGCGCGCCCCGGGCCCGGATCTCCTGGATGTTGGACACGATCTTGTCGTGGAGCACGGAGCGGCCGCGCGGGGACGGCACGACCACGACGACCGGCAGGTCCTCCTCGATCAGGGCGATGGGCCCGTGCTTCAGCTCGCCCGCCGCGAAGCCCTCGGCGTGCATGTAGGCCAGCTCCTTGAGCTTCAGGGCGCCTTCCAGCGCGACCGGATACCCCACGTGCCGGCCCAGGAACAGCACCGTGTCCTTGTGGGCGAGCGAGCGTGCCAGTTCCCGCACCGGCTGCATGGTCTCCAGGACCCGGTCGACGGCGCCGGAGACGCGGGAGAGGTCGCGGACGACGTCGCGGATCTCGTCGGCGTACTTCGTGCCGCGGACCTGGCCGAGGTAGAGGGCGACCAGGTAACAGGCCACGAGCTGGGTCAGGAAGGCCTTCGTCGAGGCGACGGCGACCTCGGGACCGGCGTGCGTGTAGAGCACCGCGTCGGACTCGCGCGGGATGGTCGAGCCGTTGGTGTTGCAGATGGCCAGCACCTTGGCGCCCTGCTCGCGGGCGTGGCGCAGTGCCATGAGCGTGTCCATGGTCTCGCCGGACTGGGAGATGGCGACGACCAGGGTCTGCTGGTCGAGGATGGGGTCGCGGTAGCGGAACTCGCTGGCCAGCTCCACTTCGCAGGGGATGCGCGTCCAGTGTTCGATGGCGTACTTGGCGATCAGGCCGGCGTGGAAGGCCGTGCCGCAGGCGACGATGACGACCTTGTCGACCTCCCGGAGCACTCCCGCGGGGATCCGCAGTTCGTCGAGGGTGAGGGAGCCGGAGCCGTCGATGCGGCCGAGGAGCGTGTCGGCGACCGCCTTGGGCTGCTCCGCGATCTCCTTGAGCATGAAGTAGTCGTGGCCGCCCTTCTCGGCGGCCGAGGCGTCCCAGTCGACGTGGTACGAGCGCACGTCCGCGGGACTGCCGTCGAAGCCGGTGACCGTCACGCCGTCCCGGCGCAGCTCCACCACCTGGTCCTGGCCCAGTTCGAGGGCGTCCCGGGTGTGGGCGATGAACGCGGCCACGTCGGAGGCGAGGAAGTACTCGCCCTCCCCCACACCCACCACGAGCGGCGAGTTGCGCCGCGCCCCGACGACCACGTCCGGCTCGTCCGCGTGCACCGCGACCAGCGTGAACGCGCCCTCCAGCCGGCGGCACACCAGCCGCATCGACTCGGCCAGGTCGGCGCAGGCGGAGTACTCCTCGGCGAGCAGGTGGGCGACGACCTCGGTATCGGTCTCGGAGACCAACTCGTGGCCGCGCTCCGCCAGTTCGGCCTGGAGCGCGGCGAAGTTCTCGATGATGCCGTTGTGGACCACGGCCACCCGGCCCGCGTTGTCGAGGTGCGGGTGCGCGTTGGCGTCTGTGGGGCCGCCGTGCGTGGCCCAGCGGGTGTGGCCGATGCCGGTCGCGGCGGACGGCAGCGGGTGTTCGGACAGTTCCTTGTCCAGGTTGACGAGCTTGCCGGCCCGCTTGGCGGTGGCGAGCCCGCCGTCGGCGAGCACGGCGACGCCCGCCGAGTCGTACCCCCGGTACTCCAGTCGCTTCAGTCCGGCCACCACCACATCCAGTGCCGACTGCGATCCCACGTATCCCACGATTCCGCACATGACCGGCAGCCTACGGTCAGGTTCCGTCACGAACCTGTCGTCGCGTGCCCGAATTCGGAAATTCCCACCGGGGTACGAACACCCCGGTGGGAATTTTCAGCCGGTTGCGGTCAGCCCAGCTTGGCGAGCTGGGCGTCGCTGATCTCCGTGGGGAAGGGGAAGTCCTCGCCCGTGGCGGCGGAGCCCAGGTTGAGCACGGTGAACGACGCCACGGTGGAGCCCTTACGGGTGACGGTGACCTTGACCGGGAACGTGTCGCCGCCCTCGGCGGCCATCGTCATGGTCATCGCGACCGCCTCGTCGGCGCCGGCGGGCGCCTTGTCCGTGACCACCTTGTCGATCTGGTTCTTGACGCCGGCCGCGGTGTAGGCGAACCCGCCCGAGCACGCGCTCACGGCCGCGTTCACGTCCTTGAGGACCTTCTCGGCTCCGCCGTCCTCGTAGGAGGCCAGCGTCACCAGGACCTTGTCCAGGTCGAACGCGCTGTTGAGCGCCTCCTCGGACAGGTCGTCCCCGGACGGCTTCTTCGCCTCCTCCGTCCAGGACCGCTTCACCGTGGCAGCCGGCTCGCCCGCGGCGACGCCGGTCTGCCCGAAGACGAGCGGCTGGCACTCGGCCTTCTCCGCCTTCACCTGGTCCTGCGCGATGTCGTCCGTCGCGGCGGCCTTGGTGACCTTGCCGTTCTTGACGTCGGACTGGGCCAGCGCCGCCTTCTCCAGCTCGGCGGCGGTCAGCGCCTTGGCACCGGCCGGGGCGTTCTTGCCTGCGTCGGCCTTGCCGTCACCGGTCTTGTCGCCGTCGTCGGAGGACCCGCCGCAGGCGGTGACGAGAAGGGCCAGGGCGGCAGCCGAGGCCGCCAGGGCGGTACGGCGAACAGCGGTCGATCTCACGTGAGGTGACTCTTTCTGCCAGGACAGCGGAGGAGCTCCGCATGTATCGCGCGCACTGTACTCACAGCGATGTCACAGCCGATCACCCGACGACCACTCCATGACCACCCGGTACCCGACCGTGACGCCCACGTGATCTTGCCCGGCGGAGCGCGGCCGGGCGTGACGCAGCCCACCCGCCGTCCTGTTCAAACTCCGTTAACAATGGACTGTGATCTCTCCGGTCCCCTCGATGCCCCGGAGCGCCCACCGGTCCCGGCCGGAGGCGACTCCCTACGTCGACCTCACCCGCCCCGAGTGGAGCGCGCTGCGCGACAAGACGCCGCTGCCGCTGACCGCCGAGGAGGTGGAGAAGCTGCGCGGCCTCGGCGACGTCATCGACCTCGACGAGGTGCGGGACATCTACCTGCCGCTGTCCCGGCTCCTCAACCTCTACGTCGGCGCCACCGACGGACTGCGCGGCGCGCTGAACACCTTCCTCGGCGAGCAGGGCTCCCAGTCCGGCACGCCCTTCGTCATAGGGGTCGCCGGCTCGGTCGCGGTCGGCAAGTCCACCGTCGCCCGCCTCCTCCAGGCGCTGCTGTCCCGCTGGCCCGAGCATCCGCGCGTCGAGCTGGTCACGACCGACGGGTTCCTGCTGCCGACGAAGGAGCTGGAGGCCCGCGGCCTGATGTCGCGGAAAGGTTTCCCCGAGTCGTACGACCGCCGGGCGCTCACCCGGTTCGTCGCCGACATCAAGGCGGGCAAGGCCGAGGTGACCGCCCCCGTCTACTCGCACCTCATCTACGACATCGTCCCGGACGAGAAGCTCGTCGTGCGCCGCCCCGACATCCTGATCGTCGAGGGCCTGAACGTGCTCCAGCCCGCACTGCCCGGCAAGGACGGCCGCACCAGGGTCGGCCTCGCCGACTACTTCGACTTCAGCGTGTACGTCGACGCCCGCACCGAGGACATCGAGCACTGGTACCTCAGCCGCTTCCGCAAGCTGCGCGCGACCGCCTTCCAGAACCCGTCCTCGTACTTCCGCAAGTACACCCAGGTCTCGGAGGAGGAGGCCCTCGACTACGCCCGCACCACCTGGCGCACCATCAACAAGCCGAACCTCCTGGAGAACGTGGCCCCGACCCGGGGGCGGGCCACCCTGATCCTGCGCAAGGGACCGGACCACAAGGTGCAGCGCCTGAGCCTGCGGAAGCTGTGACGACGACCGCCCGCTGCCTGTAGAAATACCGGATGCTGCATCTGCGTCTGATCACTCCGGCCGACCGGACCGACGAGGTGGTCCGTCTGATCGACCGGACGGTCGGCACCACCCACCTCGTCGTCCTGGCCGGCGCCGCCCGCGACCCGAAGGGCGACGTCGTCATGTGCGACGTGGCCCGCGAGGCGGCCGACGAGATCATCAGCCGGCTCCGGGCGCTGGGCATCGACGACTGCGGTGCCATCACCGCCGAGAACATCGACCTGTCGCTGTCCAGGCGCGCCGACAAGGCGGAGCGGGACGCCCCCGGCGAGCCCGCGGACGCCGTGCTGT
This sequence comes from Streptomyces flaveolus, assembly GCF_044765825.1. Taxonomy (NCBI): domain Bacteria; kingdom Bacillati; phylum Actinomycetota; class Actinomycetes; order Kitasatosporales; family Streptomycetaceae; genus Streptomyces; species Streptomyces flaveolus. The sequence continues at coordinate 703,501 of NZ_JBIWKU010000003.1, forward strand.
GGGAGCAGCTGGAGGAGGCGACCCACGAGGAGTCGACCCTCTCCGTCACCTACGTCGCCTTCATCACGCTCGCCACGATGATCGCGGCCTGCGGTGTGGTGCTCGACAACGCCATCCTGATCGTGGGCGCGATGGCGGTCGGTCCGGAGTTCGGCCCGCTGGCGGGCATCTGCACCGCCATCGTCCAGCGCGCGCCGCGCCTGGCGCTGCGCTCGGCGATCGCCCTGCTGGTGGGCTTCGCGGTGGCGATGGCGGTGACGGTGGGCTTCAGCTGGATCATGTCCGGCTTCGACCTGTTCAGCGAGGGCAAGCTGGAGGGAGATCGCCCCAACACGGGCTTCGTCTACGCCCCGGACGCCTTCTCCTTCGTGGTGGCGGTCCTCGCCGGAATCGCCGGCACGCTGTCGCTGACCTCGGCGAAGTCCGGCGCCCTGGTGGGCGTCGCCATTTCGGTCACCACGGTCCCGGCCGCCGCGAACGCGGCCGTCGCCCTGAGCTTCGGGGACATGGGGCAGACCGTGGGGTCCAGCGAACAGCTCGTGCTCAACCTCTTCGGCATCGTCGTGGCCGGCACTCTGACGCTTCTCGCCCAGAAGGCCCTGTGGGCGACCCAGCGCGGCCGCCTCACGAAGCCTGACAACGCCGGTTGAGGGTCGGCGCCTCCGGGGGCGCGGGGCTGTGCCGATATGCGGCTCCGCCGCGTGGGCGACCAGCCACGACGACGCCGCGGCCGGCAACGCACAGCACCCCCACCCCGAACCCGGCGCCGCAGAACTACCCCAGCGCCGACTTCACCGCATCGGCCAACCGCCCCGCGACAGACCGAGCCTGCTCGATGTCCGCCGCCTCGACCATCACCCGCACCAACGGCTCGGTCCCCGAGGACCGCAACAGCACCCGCCCCGTGCTGCCCAGCTCCCGCTCCGCCTCTCCGACGGCGGTCGCCAGCTCCGCGGACGTCGTGACCCGCGCCTTGTCCACGTCGGGCACATTGATCAGCACCTGCGGCAGCCGCTCCATCACGGACGCGAGGTCCCGCAGCGTACGGCCGGTCTGCGCGACCCGCGCCGCCAGCATCAGGCCGGTCAGCGTGCCGTCACCGGTGGTGGCGTGGTCGAGGATGATGACGTGGCCGGACTGCTCGCCACCGAGGGCGTACCCGTTGGCCTTCATCTCCTCCAGCACGTACCGGTCGCCGACCCCGGTCTGCACGAACTGGATGCCCTCGCGCTCCATGGCCAGCTTGAAGCCCAGGTTGGACATCACGGTCGCCACGACCGTGTCGGAGCGCAGCGCGTCCCGCTCCCGCATCGCGAGCGCGAGCACGGCGAGGATCTGGTCGCCGTCGACCTCCGCGCCGGTGTGGTCCACGGCCAGGCAGCGGTCGGCGTCGCCGTCGTGGGCGATGCCGAGGTCGGCGCCGTGCTCGACGACGGCGGCCTTGAGCAGGTCGAGGTGGGTGGAGCCGCAGCCGTCGTTGATGTTGAGGCCGTCCGGCACCGCGCCGATGGTGACGAGCTCCGCGCCGGCCCGCGCGAACGCCTCCGGCGAGACCCGGGAGGCCGCGCCGTGCGCCTCGTCGAGGACGATCTTCAGCCCGTCGAGGCGGTTCGGGAGGACACCGACGAGGTGGGCGACGTACTGGTCGAGTCCCTCGTCGTAGTCGCGGACGCGGCCCACGCCGGCACCGGTCGGGCGGTCCCACGGGGCGCCGGTGCGGTGCTCCTCGTAGACGGACTCGATGCGGTCCTCCAGCTCGTCGGCGAGCTTGTGGCCGCCGCGGGCGAAGAACTTGATGCCGTTGTCGGGCATGGCGTTGTGGCTCGCGGAGAGCATCACGCCGAGGTCGGCGCCGAGCGCGCCGGTGAGGTGGGCCACCGCGGGCGTCGGCAGCACGCCGACCCGCAGCACGTCCACGCCGGCGCTGGCCAGACCCGCGACCACGGCGGCCTCCAGGAACTCCCCGGAGGCGCGCGGGTCCCGGCCGACCACCGCGGTCGGGCGGTGTCCGGCGAAGGTGCCCGCCTCGGCCAGTACGTGCGCCGCGGCGACGGAGAGACCGAGCGCCAGCTCGGCCGTCAGATCCGCGTTGGCGACACCGCGCACGCCGTCCGTGCCGAAGAGTCGTCCCACTTGTCCTCCTGAGGAAACGTCAATTCCGGGAGCGGCTGCCGGTGCGGCCCACGCAGTCGGCTCCCGTGGTTACCGGTCACGCGGCGCACCGCGCTGCCCGGCCATCCGATCACACAAGTCTTTGAACGCCTCAGCGTCTCAACGTCTCAACGTCTTGTGCCGTTATACGCCCAACGACGGAGATAAACGAACGCCCCGGCAGCACAGTGGCGTGCCGCCGGGGCGTTCGGAGTACAGGCAGCGAGGCTTAGCGCTTGCTGTACTGCGGAGCCTTGCGGGCCTTCTTGAGACCGGCCTTCTTGCGCTCGACCGCACGGTCGTCGCGCTTGAGGAAGCCGGCCTTCTTCAGCGGGCCGCGGTTGTTGTCCACGTCGGCCTCGTTCAGCGCACGGGCGACGCCGAGACGGAGCGCACCGGCCTGACCGGAGACACCGCCACCCGCGATGCGGGCGATGACGTCGTAACGGCCCTCGAGCTCGAGCACCTTGAAGGGCTCGTTGACTTCCTGCTGGTGCACCTTGTTCGGGAAGTAGTCCTCGAGGGTGCGACCGTTGATCTTCCACTTGCCGGTGCCCGGGACGATCCGGACGCGGGCGATGGCGTTCTTGCGACGGCCCAGGCCGGCGGCCGGCTGGGGCTCGCCGAAGCGGGACGCCATGGACTCCGAGGTGTACTCGCCCTCGACGGGGACCTCGGACTCGGTGGTGTAGCTGTCGATGTCGATCTCTTCGAGCGGCTGCTCGGCAGTGGTCTCGGCCACGATGCTCCTCAGATTCTCTTCAGTCTTAGGGGGTGGCCGGACTTACTGCGCGACCTGGGTGATCTCGAACGGCTGCGGCTGCTGCGCGCCGTGCGGGTGCTGGTCACCCTTGTAGACCTTCAGCTTCGAGAGCATCTGACGGCCCAGCGTGTTCTTGGGGAGCATGCCCTTGACGGCCTTCTCGATGGCCTTCTCGGGGTTCTTGTCCAGCAGCTCGTCGTAGCGCACCGAGCGCAGACCGCCCGGGTAGCCGGAGTGGCGGTACGCCATCTTCTGGGTCCGCTTGTTGCCGGAGAGGTGCACCTTGTCGGCGTTGATGATGATGACGAAGTCACCGGTGTCGACGTGGGGCGCGTAGATGGGCTTGTGCTTGCCACGGAGGATGGAGGCCGCGGTGGAGGCCAGACGACCCAGGACGACGTCCTGAGCGTCGATGACGTGCCACTGGCGCGTCACATCGCCGGGCTTGGGGCTGTACGTACGCACGGTTCGTAGCCTTCGCTTCTTCAGTGAATGGTCCTGACAAGGTCACCGAAGACGATCACGACAGCCTTGACCGCACAGCGGTGACGCAAACCGCGTGCTGGTCGCTGGTCATCGGTCCCGGTGGACCGGTGTAAGGGCCCCTCACGTGAGAATGAGCAAGCCAATACACATACGACTGTGCAGAGTACCCGGGGTGCCATAGCCGGGTCAAAACGGAGCCGCCGACACCCGCTCCGGCTCCGGCGCGCGCCCGCCGCCGCGGTGATCGCCGGCGGGAGCCGCACCGCCCCGGGCGTGCCGCGCCACCGCCCACCCCAGCCCGCACAGCGTGAACGCGTCCTTGAAGGCCCGCTGCCGCGCCGACTCCAGCCAGGGCCAGCTCACCCCGGGCGCCTGGGGCACCAGGGCGATCCAGAACCAGGGCCCCCGGGCCACCGCCCCGGCGTACGGCAGCCCGGCGAGCAGCAGCGGCACCGCGACGAGGAGGTAGTGGTCGTACGACGGCCTGGAGACCAGGAACGCCGACAGCATCAGGCCCGCCCCGGTCTCCGCGTACCGCAGCGGCCCGGCGTCCGCGCGGCGCCAGCGCAGGTACGCGCACAGCACCCCGGCCCCGGCCGCCGCCGCCGCGACCCCCTGCGCGAGCGGCCCCGCCACGCCCAGCCGGGGCAGCACGGCCGCCGGGGAGGCCTCGTACAGCCGCAGGAACCCGTCGTCGTCGTGGAGCAGGAACGGCAGGGTGCGGGTGAGGAAGCCGGCCGGGTCGGGCATCAGCAGCGCCGCCGCGCCGGAAGCCAGCGCGGGCAGCAGGACGGCCGCCACCAGGGCCCGCCACCGTCCGGCGAACACGAACAGCAGCACCACGGGCGCCAGCAGCGGCTTGAGCGCCACGGACGTCCCGATGACGGCCCCCGCCGCCGTCCACCGCCCCCGGCTCGCCAGCAGCAGGCACAGCGGCAGACCCACCGCCGCCGTCACCGTCCAGTTGCCGAGCCGCACCAGGTGCCCGAACGGCGCGAAGCCCACCGCGAGCCCGATCGGCCCGAGGACGCCGAGGCGGCTGCCGTACGGCACCCGGTGCAGGCGCAGCGCGCAGCCCCAGGCCAGCACCAGCAGCCCCGTCACCGCCAACGGCGCCAGCACGCGCAGCACGGCCCCGGGCAGCAGCGCCTGCGGGACGGCGGCCAGCACCGCGCTCGGCAGATAGAGGAAGTGCGGATCGTCGTACGGGGAGCCGCCGGCCAGCCAGGTGCGGGCGGCCCGCACGACGATCGCGTTGTCCATCCCCCCGTCCGGAGCCGCCCGGGCCGCACTCAGCGCCGACGCCCCCAGCACCGCCACGAGCGCCGCCCACGCGGGCCCGCCCGCAGGTCGCACCAACCACCCGGAGATGTCGTTTTTGCCCGTCCGCATGAGGGGAACGCTAGGCGCTGCGGCCCCTCCGGAGGCGCACCAGCGCGCCTCTCGGCCCGTCTAAGATGCCGCCCATGAGCTTTGGGCAGGGGGGACCTCAGTCGCAGTGGGATCCCTGGAAACCGCAATCGCAGCAGCAGCCCTGGAACAGCGGCGGCGGCGACTCCCCGGACTGGGCCGCTCTCGCCGAGGCCTCGGAGGCCCGCAACAAGCGGCGCCGGCTGCTGTTCATCGGCGGCGGCGCGCTGGCCACCGTGGCGATCGCCAGTGCCGTCGCCGTGGCCGTGGTCTCGGCGAACGGCTCCGGCCAGGCGTCGGACACGCCCTCCTCCCAGCTCCCGTCGACCGCGGACATCCCCAGCCAGTCGGCCGCGCCCCCCTCGTTCGCGCCGACCAGTGCCCCGCCGCCGCTGGACCCGAAGGACTTCGTGTCCAGCAGCAAGAAGGACACGGCCCCGCTGAGCCCGGGCATCCTCTTCCCGGGCACGCAGCTGACCATGGGCGACATCGTGTACAAGAAGGGGCCGACCGCGGACACCCGCACCTGCGCCTCCGCCGCCCAGGGCACCCTGCCGAAGGCCCTCACCGCCAACGGCTGCACCCGGCTGCTCCGCGTCACCTACACCAAGGGCGACATCGCGGTGACGGTCGGGGTGGCCGTCTTCGACAACGAGGCGCAGGCGGTCAAGGCCAAGGGCCAGACCGACAAGAAGAGCATCGTGCGCTCACTGTCCGGCGGCGGCGTGAAGTCGTTCTGCACGGGCGCGGTCTGCCGCTCCACCATCAACTCCTACGGCCGCTACGCCTACTTCACGATCGCCGGCTTCACCGACGGCAAGAGCGTGACGCAGAAGGACACGGCCGTGTTCCGCACGGGCGACGACCTCGCCGAGTTCGCCTTCCGGCAGATCCGCCGACGCGGCGAGGCGCAGGCGTCGGCGGCGGCCACGGCCGAGTAGCGGCTCAGCAGCAGCCGGCCCCCGGCAGGGACCGCCGGTTGCGCGCCTCCTTGTTCCGCGCCGCCAGCAGCTCGTCCGCCGGGTAGCCGACCTCCTCCAGGGTCAGCCCGTGCGGCCGTACGACGTGCACGGCGGAGTCCCGGACACCGGCGGCGAGCACCTTGGCGGGCCAGTCGGGCGGACGGTGACCGTCGCCGACGAACAGCAGCGCCCCGATCAGGGAGCGGACCATGTTGTGGCAGAAGGCGTCGGCCCGGACCGTGGCGGTGACGATCCCGTCGTCGCCGCGCACCAGGCTCAGCTCCTGCAGCGTCCGGATGGTCGTGGCCCCCTCCCGCTTCTTGCAGTAGGCGGCGAAGTCGTGCTCCCCGAGCAGCCCCCGGGCGGCCTCGTTCATGGCGTCGACGTCGAGGGGCCAGTCGTGCCACAGGACGTGTCCGCGCAGCAGCGGGTCCACACCGCCGGGGTTGTCGGTGACCCGGTAGGCGTAGCGCCGCCAGATCGCGGAGAACCGGGCGTTGAAGCCGCTGGGCGCCTCCCTGAGGGCCCACACCCGCACGTCCCGGGACAGCCGCCCGGCGAGCCGCTTGAGCAGCTTCCCGTGGTGCTCGGCCCAGACCTCGCGCGGCAGGTCGACGTGGGCGACCTGGCCCCGGGCGTGCACGCCGGCGTCGGTCCGCCCCGCCACGGTCAGCTCGTGGGTCTCCCGGGACCGCGTGACCGTCCGCAGCGCGTCCTCGATCTCCCCCTGCACGGTCCGCCGCCCACCGGCCTGCTTGGCCCACCCGGAGAACTCGGACCCGTCGTAGGAAAGGTCCAGCCGCACCCGTACGAACCCGGCCTCTACTTCGTCACTCACCCCTGCATCTTCTCAGGAACGGCGAACGGGCCCGCCCGGAGGGCGGACCCGCTGCCGGACCGACGGGCGGTCAGCCCCTGCCGGTGGGGTTCAGCACGATCTGCCCGGAGTCGTTCGCCGGGTTGCCCTCGTTCGGCATCGTGTACGCGAAGAACGCCCGGCCGGTGGCGTTCTTGGTCACCTCGTCGATGCGGAGGCCGAAGGTGAAGGTGCGGGAGTCGTTCTCCAGGACCGGCGTGGAGACGAAGCAGGCGTAGTCGCCCTCGGCTCCTTCCCAGGTGGGCCGGCAGTCCTCGGGAACGGTGGTGGCCGTGGTCCCCGGCGGCAGGTCGACCTGGAAGGAGATCGGCTCGCCGCCGGAACGCAGCAGGGCCAGCCAGGCGGGGCCGTGGTTGGCGAAGCCGACGTCCACCGACACGGTGCTGCCCTTGCGGGCCCGCAGCCGCTCACCGGTCAGGTCGAGGTCGAAGGTGTTCCTGGTCGGCAGGTCCAGCTCCGCCCAGCGCGTATAGCCGGCCGGCTCCGCCTCCGGCACGCGGGCCAACTCCAGCGCCGCACCGTCCCCGGCCTGGTAGTCGCCCTGGGCCAGCAGCTCCCGCGCCTGTGCGGCGGGCACCGCGCTGAAGGAGTAGGACAGCGCGTCGTACAGCGCGAAGTCGGCCGTCCGCACCGGGAACGGCGTGTTCAACCCGTAGGCCGCGTCCCCGGCGAACTCGCCGTCGAAGACGCACAGTGCCTCGGAACGCCCGAGCAGGTCGTCGGGATCACGCGGGTCGTACCAGCAGTTGTCGAAGGTACGGGGGAAGGACAGACCCCGGGTGCCGGAGATACGCAGCAGGACGCCCTCGCCGCCCAGCCCACCGACGTTGCGGAAGCCCAGCGGCGCCTGGAAGGTGTCGCCGGCCCTCAGGTCCGCGGGCTCGGTCAACTGCTTCATCCGCAGCTCCGGGCCGCCGACCAGCACGTCCACCGAGTGCCCGGTGAAGGCCAGGCCTTCGCCCTGGGCCGTGATCTCGATGCTGCCGGCGTCGCCGGCGGCGCTCTCGTCGGTCACGTCCAGGCGGATACCGCCGAGACGGTTGTAGTCCTGGCCGGCGTAGATCTCGTAGCCGTTACAGGTGGCGACGAGTCCGTCGACGGCGCACCCCTGCCAGCCCCCGAGGCCGGAGAAGTCCACCGCGGCCACCCCGGCCAGGGAGCGGGCGTCCACGGTGACCGTGTAGTCGCCGGTGTGGATCGGGCTGATGACGCCGTCCTGGTCCGGTATCGGCTCACCGGGCGCCCGCAGCCCCAGCTCGATCTGCGGCTCGGCCGACTCGCCGGCCTCCGGGTGCAGGGAGAGGTTCACACTGTCGGGACCGGTGACGGCGACCGGCAACGGCTGCTCGACGGCACGGGCGGGACTGGCGAGCGCCGTGGCGGCCAGAGCGGCCAGCACGAAGGCGGCGGCACGACGCCGCACGGCGGCGGGAGAAGGCATGAAACCCCCGTGACTCAGGGACCGGACGCACCGGGATTCGGTGACGCATACATGACCACCGACCTGCCTGAATGGTTGCCCCGCAATGCGGACGGGCCCGCCCCCGAAAGGGGACGGGCCCGTCGCGAGCCGGAAGCCTCAGGCCTCCTTGGACTCCTCGGCCGAAGCCTCGGTGGTCTCGGCCTTGGTCTCCTCGGCAGCCGGAGCGGCCTCGGCGTCCTTGGCGGCACGCTTCGTCGCGGCCTCGGCCTCACCGGTGGCCTCCTGCGCCACGGTCAGCGCCTCGACCAGCTCGATGACGGCCATGGGCGCGTTGTCGCCACGGCGGTTGCCGATCTTGGTGATCCGGGTGTAGCCACCGGGACGGTTCTCGTACCGGGGGCCGATCTCGGTGAAGAGCGTGTGGACGATGCTCTTGTCCGTGATGACCTGGAGCACCTGACGGCGGTTGTGAAGGTCGCCCTTCTTCGCCTTGGTGACCAGACGCTCGGCGTACGGACGCAGCTTGCGCGCCTTCGCCTCGGTCGTGGTGATGCGGCCGTGCTCGAACAGCGACTTCGCGAGGTTCGCGAGGAGCAGCTTCTCGTGCGCGGCGCTGCCGCCCAGACGGGCACCCTTGGTGGGCTTCGGCATGGTGTTTCTCCTAGGTGTCTGCCCCGGCCGTATCAGGTACCGGAGTCAGTATCCGAGCAGGCGGTCGCCTGTCGGAGATCCGGGGCGCCTTTTCGAGCGCCCCGGAGGGTCCGCGCCCCGTAAGGGGCGCGGGGAACTGCGCGACCGGCCACGACCGACCGGCAGCCGCGGTACGGCCCTCCTTGCGGAGCGCTCAGTACTGCTCGGTCTCCACGAAACCGGCGTCCGCGTCGTCGTCGGCGCCGAAGGCGTCGGCGGCGGCGGTCGGGTCGAACCCGGGAGGCGAGTCCTTGAGCGCGAGGCCCATGCCGGCCAGCTTCGCCTTGACCTCGTCGATCGACTTCGCACCGAAGTTGCGGATGTCGAGCAGGTCGGCCTCGGAACGCGCCACGAGCTCACCCACGGAGTGGATGCCCTCGCGCTTGAGGCAGTTGTACGACCGAACGGTGAGCTCGAGCTCCTCGATCGGCAGCGCCAGGTCGGCGGCGAGCGCGGCGTCCGTCGGGGACGGACCCATGTCGATGCCCTCGGCGTCGATGTTCAGCTCGCGGGCGAGACCGAACAGCTCGACCAGGGTCTTACCGGCGGAGGCCATGGCGTCACGCGGACGCATCGCCTGCTTGGTCTCGACGTCGACGATCAGCTTGTCGAAGTCGGTGCGCTGCTCGACACGCGTGGCCTCGACCTTGTACGTGACCTTGAGAACCGGCGAGTAGATGGAGTCGACCGGGATACGGCCGATCTCCTGGCCCACCTGCTTGTTCTGCACGGCGGAGACGTAGCCGCGACCGCGCTCGACGGTCAGCTCCATCTCCAGCTTGCCCTTGCCGTTGAGCGTGGCGAGGACGAGGTCGGGGTTGTGCACCTCGACACCGGCCGGGGGCGCGATGTCGGCGGCGGTGACCAGACCCGGGCCCTGCTTGCGCAGGTACATCACGACCGGCTCGTCGTGCTCCGAGGAGACGACCAGCTGCTTGATGTTGAGGATCAGGTCGGTGACGTCCTCCTTGACGCCCGGCACGGTGGTGAACTCGTGCAGGACACCGTCGATGCGGATGCTGGTGACAGCAGCGCCGGGGATCGACGAGAGGAGCGTGCGGCGGAGGGAGTTGCCGAGGGTGTAGCCGAAGCCCGGCTCCAGCGGCTCGATGACGAACCGGGAGCGGAACTCGTCGACGACCTCTTCGGTCAACGAGGGACGCTGAGCGATCAGCATGAAGTGAATCCTTCAGTCAGGGGCGCCCGCTATTTGACGCCCGACTCTGTACTGCAAGGGTACGGGCGGTACGGCCCGAAAGAGCCGTACCGCCCGGAAATCCCTGACGAAGCGAGGTCAGACGCGACGACGCTTCGGCGGACGGCAGCCGTACTGCGACATGTGGGGGACGACCCCCACACCCCCAGCCGGACGCCGGTCCGCCGCGTGTCGAGCGTCAGACGCGACGACGCTTCGGCGGACGGCAGCCGTTGTGCGGGGTGGGCGTGACGTCCTGGATGGAGCCGACCTCGAGGCCGGTCGCCTGCAGGGAGCGGATGGCGGTCTCACGACCGGAACCCGGGCCCTTGACGAACACGTCGACCTTGCGCATGCCGTGCTCCTGAGCGCGGCGGGCAGCCGACTCGGCGGCCATCTGCGCGGCGAACGGCGTGGACTTCCGGGAGCCCTTGAAGCCGACGTGGCCGGCGGAGGCCCAGGAGATCACGTTGCCGGACGGGTCCGTGATCGAAACGATGGTGTTGTTGAACGTGCTCTTGATGTGCGCGTGGCCGTGAGCGACGTTCTTCTTTTCCTTGCGGCGCACCTTCTTGGCAGCGCCCTGACGTCCCTTGGGGGGCATGTCGTTCTCCTACGGGAGGTGGTCGGTCCTACAGCGAAGACCGCTGGACGGCGAGTCCGCTGCGGACTACTTCTTGCCCGGCTTCTTCTTACCGGCGATGGCGCGACGCGGGCCCTTGCGGGTGCGGGCGTTGGTGCTGGTGCGCTGACCGCGGACGGGCAGGCCGCGGCGGTGACGCAGACCCTGGTACGTACCGATCTCGACCTTGCGGCGGATGTCGGCCTGGATCTCGCGACGGAGGTCACCCTCGGTCTTGATGTTGTTGTCGACGTACTCGCGGATCGCGACGAGCTGCTCCTCGGAGAGGTCGCGAACGCGGGTGTTCGGGTCGACGCCGGTGGCGGCCAGCGTCTGCTGCGAAAGGGTCCGGCCGATGCCGAACACGTAGGTGAGGGCGATCTCCACGCGCTTTTCGCGCGGGATGTCAACACCGGAAACGCGTGCCATTCAATGGCTCCAGTTGATTGTCGGAGGTCTTCCACAGAACCGGTCCCCGGCCGCCGTATCAGGTACGAACCGGGTCCCCGGCCTCCGAACCGGGGGTGTCGGGCACCTGGGTGCCCGGGTCCTGCGTATGAACATGTTCAGCTCGCGTCGCGCGAAGTCATGCGAATCGCGGAGGGAACGGTCGTGCGTCAGCCCTGGCGCTGCTTGTGGCGCGGGTTGTCGCAGATGACCATGACCCGACCGTGACGGCGGATCACCCTGCACTTGTCGCAGATCTTCTTGACGCTCGGCTTGACCTTCATGGGGTGAGGTTCTCCGGGTCAGTTGCCGGCGCACCCGCGGCACAGCGCCGCGGGACGTGGGCAAGATCTACTTGTACCGGTAGACGATCCGGCCACGCGTCAGGTCGTACGGAGACAGCTCCACCACGACCCGGTCGTCAGGGAGGATGCGGATGTAGTGCATGCGCATCTTGCCGCTGATGTGTGCCAGGACCTGGTGGCCGTTCTGGAGCTCGACCTTGAACATGGCGTTCGGAAGAGACTCGACGACAGTGCCCTCGATCTCGATGGCACCTTGCTTCTTGGCCACGCTTCGCCCTTCGAATCGACTACCTTGATCGACTCCGCTACACCCTGCGAGCAGATGCAGGCATACGGGTGCACTGGAGCCGACGAGTCAGTCTACGTCAGCACCCCCGGAAAGGCGAAACGAGGAAGTCTGCCCCAAGGAGAAGATCCTCATGCAAGCGGGTCCGGCGCCGCCGTGATTCCCAGCTCCGCCAGCTTGGCCTTGCCGCCGTCGGGGGCCGTGAGGACCAGGGGGCCCTGCTCCGTCAGGGCGACGGAGTGCTCCCAGTGGGAGGACCAGGTGCCGTCCGTCGTGATGACCGTCCAGTCGTCCTTGAGGACCTCGGTCCTCGGGGTGCCGAGGGACACCATCGGCTCGATGGCCAGGCAGAAGCCGGGCACCAGCTTCGGGCCCTTGCCGCGGCGCCGGTCGACGTAGTTCAGCAGGTGCGGGTCCATGTGCATCTCGGTGCCGATGCCGTGGCCGCCGTAGTCCTCGATGATCCCGTACTTGCCGCCGCCCGGCTTGGGCTGGCGGCGGATGTACGTCTCGACGGCCCGCGAGATGTCCACGAGCCGGTTGCCCTGCTTCATCGCCGCGATGCCGGCCCACATCGACTCCTCGGTCACCCGGGAGAGCTCGACCAGCTCCGGGGCGTGACCGGACCCCACGAAGGCCGTGTAGGCGGCGTCGCCGTGCCAGCCGTCGATGATCGCACCGCAGTCGATGGAGATGATGTCCCCGTCCTTGAGGACCACGTCGTCGGACGGGATGCCGTGGACGACGACCTCGTTCACGGACGTGCAGATCGTCGCCGGAAACCCGCCGTAGCCGAGGAAGTTCGGCTTGGCGTCGTGCTCCGCGAGCACCTTGCGGGCGACCTGGTCCAGGTCCTTGGTGGTGGCGCCGGGCACGGCGGCCTCGCGCGTGGCCGCGTGGATGGCGGCGACGACCAACCCCGCCTCACGCATCTTGGCGATCTGCTCGGGGCTCTTGATCTGCACCATGGGGGCTGCGGCCTTTCTGGACCGGAAGAGAACGGACGCACTCAACGATACGGGGCCGGGCCCCGCACCATTCCGCGGGCAGCCACGGACCGGTCGCCGTGGTCGCGCCCACCCACGCCACAGCCGCGGCCTCCCGAAAGGAAACCGCGGCTGTGACCACGCAACGCAAGAACTACTTGTCCCGCTTCAGCGCCTCCAGCGCCCGACCGGTGACCTCGGCCACGGGCCCCATCGCGGAGATGGTGACGACCAGCCCCTGCGCCTTGTAGTAGTCGATGATCGGCTCGGTCTGCGTGTGGTAGACCTCGAGCCGCTTGCGGACCGTCTCCTCGGAGTCGTCGTCCCGCTGGTACAGCTCGCCGCCGCAGACGTCGCAGACGCCTTCCTTCTTCGGCGGCGTGTACGTCACGTGGAAGACGTGCGCCGAGTCGTTGCGGCAGACACGCCGCCCGGCGATCCGCTTCACGACCTCGTCCTCGGGGGCCTCGAGGTCCAGCACCGCGTCGAGCTTCATGTCCTCGGTCTCGAGGAGCTCGTCCAGCGCCTCGGCCTGCGAGACGTTGCGCGGGAAACCGTCCAGCAGGAAGCCGCCCTCGGCGTCGGGCTGCTCCATCCGGTCCTTCGCCATGGCGATGGTGACCTCGTCCGGTACGAGGTTGCCGGCGTCCATGTAGGACTTGGCGAGCTTGCCCAGCTCGGTCTGCCGGCTGATGTTCGCGCGGAACAGGTCACCCGTGGAGATGTGCGGAATGTGCAGCGTCTCGGCAAGGCGGGTCGCCTGCGTTCCCTTTCCGGCACCCGGCGGCCCGACGAGGACGATTCGCATCAGCGGAGGAACCCTTCGTAATTGCGCTGCTGGAGCTGGCTCTCGATCTGCTTCACCGTCTCGAGACCCACACCCACGATGATCAGGATGCTGGTGCCGCCGAACGGGAAGTTCTGGTTTGCCCCGAAACCAGCCAACGCCATTGTCGGGACGAGAGCGATCAGACCCAGGTACAGCGAACCCGGCCAGGTGATCCGGTTGAGTACGTAGCTCAGATACTCAGCGGTCGGTCGGCCAGCCCGGATGCCCGGGATGAAGCCACCATACTTCTTCATGTTGTCGGCGACTTCCTCGGGGTTGAACGAGATAGCCACGTAGAAGAAGGCGAAGAACACGATCAGGAAGAAGTACAGGACGATGTGCGGCGTGGCCGCCGTGTCCGCGAGGTTCTTCGTGATCCAGGTGGCCCAGCCGGCCTGCGAGTTGGAGAACTGGACGATCAGCGCCGGAATGTAGAGCAGCGACGAGGCGAAGATGACGGGGATCACACCCGCCTGGTTCACCTTGAGCGGGATGTACGTCGACGTGCCGCCGTAGGAACGGCGACCGATCATGCGCTTCGCGTACTGGACCGGAATACGGCGCTGGGCCTGCTCCACGAAGACCACGAGACCGACCATCACCAGGCCGACCAGGATGACCGTGCCGAACTCGATCCAGCCGCCCGCCAGGTCGCCCTGCTTCTTGATGGCCCACAGGGCGGACGGGAAGGTCGCGGCGATCGAGATGAACATCAGGATCGACATGCCGTTGCCGATGCCGCGGTCGGTGACGAGCTCGCCGAGCCACATCACGACGGCCGTACCGGCGGTCATGCAGATCACCATGACGACGGTGGTGAAGATCGACCGGTCCGGCACGATCTGGCCGGCGACGGTGCAGCCGGAGAACAGGGCGCCGCTGCGGGCGGTGGCCACCAGGCCGGTGCCCTGCAGGATGGCGAGCGCCATGGTCAGGTAGCGGGTGTACTGCGTGATCTTCGCCGTACCCGCCTGGCCCTCCTTCTTCAGGGCTTCCAGGCGCGGGATCACCACGGTCAGCAGCTGCAGAATGATGCTCGCCGTGATGTACGGCATGATGCCGAGCGCGAAGACCGTGATCTGCAGCAGGGCGCCACCGCTGAACATGTTGACCAGACCGAAGAGGCCCTGGTTGCCGGACGCCTGGTCCACACACTCCTGGACGCTCTTGTAGTCGACGCCGGGGATCGGGATGTGGGTACCGAGCCGGTACACCACGATGATGCCGAGCGTGAAGAGCAGCTTCTTGCGCAGGTCGGGCGTCTTGAACGCCCGGGCGAACGCGGTGAGCACGGTGCCTCCTGCGACCCCCGCGCTTCTGCGTCAAGGGTGACGGTCTTGAGGTTCGACTGACGACTTAGGGATAACGGTCAACTGCCGCTCAGGGTGCCCCATGTGTGGCACCCGTGAAAGAGGGCAGCGCAGGCCACCTTACCGGCGGGACCACTTTCCTTGGAACGACCAACCGGGGATACCCCTTTTGTGGAGTATCCCCGGTGGGATCGTTCAGGTCATCGAGACGCCTGAATGGCTCAGACGAGCTCGGTGACGGTACCGCCGGCGGCGGTGATCTTCTCCTTGGCGGAGCCGGAGACGGCGTCGACCGTCACCTGCAGCGCCACGGAGATCTCGCCCTGGCCGAGGACCTTGACGAGGCTGTTCTTGCGAACGGCACCCTTGGCCACGAGGCCCTCGACGGTGACTTCGCCACCCTCGGGGTACAGCGCGGCCAGCTTGTCGAGGTTCACGACCTGGAACTCGGTCTTGAACGGGTTCTTGAAGCCCTTCAGCTTCGGAAGACGCATGTGGAGGGGCATCTGGCCACCCTCGAAGCGCTCCGGAACCTGGTAACGGGCCTTCGTACCCTTGGTACCACGACCGGCCGTCTTACCCTTCGACGCCTCACCACGACCGACACGGGTCTTCGCGGTCTTGGCGCCCGGGGCGGGACGGAGGTTGTGGATCTTGAGCGGGTTCTGCTCCGCCATGATCAGTCGACCTCCTCGACCGTCACGAGGTGGCGGACGGTGTGCACCATGCCGCGGAACTCGGGGCGGTCCTCCTTGACGACCTGCGTGTTGATGCCCTTGAGACCAAGGGAGCGCAGGGTGTCACGGTGGTTCTGCTTGCTGCCGATGTAGGACTTGACCTGCGTAATCTTGAGCTGCGCCATGATTACGCACCCGCCCCGGCACGCGCACGGAGAAGAGCCGCGGGGGCGACGTCCTCGAGCGGCAGACCACGGCGGGCCGCGATCTCCTCGGGACGCTGCAGGCCCTTGAGGGCCTCCACGGTCGCGTGCACGATGTTGATGGCGTTGTCGGAGCCGAGCGACTTCGACAGCACGTCGTGAATACCGGCGCACTCGAGCACGGCACGCACCGGACCACCGGCGATAACACCGGTACCCGGGGACGCGGGCTTGAGCAGCACGACGCCGGCAGCCTTCTCACCCTGGATGGGGTGCGGGATGGTGCCCTGGATGCGGGGGACCTTGAAGAAGTGCTTCTTGGCCTCCTCAACGCCCTTGGCGATGGCGGCCGGCACCTCCTTGGCCTTGCCGTATCCGACGCCCACGGTGCCGTCACCGTCGCCCACCACGACCAGCGCGGTGAAGCTGAAGCGACGACCACCCTTCACAACCTTGGCGACGCGGTTGATCGCGACGACGCGCTCAACGTAAGCGGTCTTCTCGGCGGCAGCTGCGCCGCCGTCACGGCCCTTCCGGTCCCGCCGCTCGCCGCCACCGGCACCGCTTCCGCGGCGCTGGGGTCCAGCCATTGGAATTACCTCTCTCTTTTTCCGCTAGCTACGGAACCGGCTCAGAACTTCAGTCCGGCTTCGCGGGCGGCGTCCGCCAGAGCGGCGATGCGCCCGGCGTACTGGTTGCCACCACGGTCGAACACGACGGCCTCGACACCGGCGGCCTTGGCGCGCTCGGCGACCAGGGCACCGACCTGCTTGGCCTGCGCGGACTTGTCGGCCTCGCCACCACGGATCGAGGTGTCCAAGGTGGACGCCGACGCAAGGGTGTGACCCTTGAGGTCGTCGATCACCTGGGCCACGATGTGGCGGTTCGAGCGAGTAACGACCAGACGGGGACGCTCCGCCGTACCCGAGAGATTCTTGCGAATCCGGATGTGACGGCGCTTGATCGCGGCGCGCTTGTAGGCGTCGCCCTTGAGGATCTTCTGTCCGTATGCCATGGCTTACTTACCCGCCTTTCCGACCTTGCGGCGGATGACTTCGCCCTCGTACTTGACGCCCTTGGCCTTGTACGGGTCGGGCTTGCGCAGCTTGCGGATGTTGGCCGCAACCTCGCCGACCTTCTGCTTGTCGATGCCCTCGACCGAGAAGCGGGTCGGGGACTCCACCTTGAAGGTGATGCCCTCGGGGGCCTCGACGGTGATCGGGTGGCTGTAGCCGAGGGAGAACTCCAGGTTCGAACCCTTGGCGAGCACGCGGTAACCGACACCGCTGATCTCGAGCTTCTTCACGTAACCCTGGGTCACGCCGGTGATCATGTTCGCCACCAGCGTGCGGGACAGGCCGTGCAGGGCCTTGCTCTGACGCTCGTCGTTGGGGCGGGTGACGTTCAGAACGCCGTCCTCACCCTTGGCGATGTCGATCGGCGCCACGACGGTGTGAGTCAGCGAGCCCTTCGGGCCCTTGACCGAGACCGTACGGCCGTCGATGGTGACGTCCACGCCGGCGGGAACCGCGATGGGGAGCTTGCCGATGCGCGACATAGCTGTTTCCTCCGTTCCCTTCCGCTACCAGACGTAGGCGAGGACTTCCCCACCCACGCCCTTCTTGCCGGCCTGCTTGTCGGTGAGGAGCCCGTGCGACGTGGAGATGATCGCCACGCCGAGGCCACCCAGCACCTTGGGCAGGTTGGTGGACTTCGCGTACACCCGGAGACCGGGCTTGGAGATCCGCTTGATGCCCGCGATGGAGCGCTCACGGTTCGGGCCGAACTTCAGCTCGAGAACGAGGTTCTTGCCGACCTCGGCGTCCTCGACCTTCCAGCCCGTGATGAAGCCCTCCTGCTGGAGGATCTCCGCGATGTGAGACTTGATCTTGGACGCCGGCATCGTCACGGAGTCGTGGTACGCCGAGTTCGCGTTCCGCAGACGCGTAAGCATGTCTGCGATCGGATCAGTCATGGTCATGAATTGGCCTTCGGCCTCTCTCGCCGGGGTTTCCTGGTGCGCCATCCCTCTCCCCGATCCGAGACGGGACGGGTGCGGCGCGGTGGACCTACGGCGTAGTAAGTCGTACGGGCGGCAGACGCCCAACCCCACAAGCCTAAGGCATGCGGAGGTGGGCCCCTGCCGACCCAGATGCTTACCGAGAGTCTGAATAACCCGGAATTACCGGATTACCAGGAGCTCTTGGTCACGCCCGGCAGCTCGCCACGGTGAGCCATCTCACGAAGGCACACGCGGCACAGGCCGAACTTGCGGTAGACGGAGTGCGGGCGGCCACAGCGCTGGCAGCGGGTGTAGCCACGCACACCGAACTTGGGCTTGCGAGCAGCCTTAGCGATCAGAGCCTTCTTCGCCATCTCGCTCACGCCTCCTTGAACGGGAAGCCGAGGTGACGAAGGAGCGCGCGGCCCTCAGCGTCGTTGGTCGCCGTGGTGACCACGGTGATGTCCATACCCCGGACACGGTCGATCTTGTCCTGGTCGATCTCGTGGAACATGACCTGCTCCGTGAGACCGAAGGTGTAGTTGCCACGGCCGTCGAACTGCTTGGGGGACAGGCCGCGGAAGTCGCGGATGCGCGGCAGCGCGAGCGACAGGGTGCGGTCCAGGAACTCCCACATGCGGTCGCCACGGAGCGTGACGTGGGCACCGATCGGCTGGCCCTCACGCAGCTTGAACTGCGCGATGGACTTGCGGGCCTTGGTGACGGCCGGCTTCTGACCGGTGATCGTGGTGAGGTCGCGGATGGCGCCCTCGATCAGCTTGGAGTCGCGGGCGGCGTCGCCCACACCCATGTTGACCACGATCTTGACGAGGCCGGGAACCTGCATGACGTTCTCGTAGGAGAACTCCTCACGCAGCTTGCCCGCGATCTCCTCGCGGTACTTCGTCTTCAGACGCGGAGTGGTGGTGGTCGCCATCAGATGTCCTCACCCGTCCGCTTGGCAACGCGGATCTTGTTGCCCTCGTCGTCGAAGCGGTAACCGACGCGCGTGACGACCTTGTTGCCGTCCTTCTCCACGACCAGCTGGACGTTGGAGACGTGGATCGGGGCCTCGGTGGTCACGATGCCGCCGGCCTGCGAACCGCGAGCGGTCGGCCCGGCCTTGGTGTGCTTCTTGACCCGGTTGACACCCTCGACCAGGACACGGTCCTCGCGGGGGAAGGCCGCGATGACCTTGCCCTGCTTGCCCTTGTCCTTACCGGTGATGACCTGGACCAGGTCGCCCTTCTTGATCTTCATGCTCACAGCACCTCCGGCGCGAGGGAGATGATCTTCATGAACTTCTTCTCGCGCAGCTCACGGCCCACCGGGCCGAAGATACGGGTGCCGCGAGGGTCGCCGTCGTTCTTCAGAATGACGGCGGCGTTCTCGTCGAAGCGGATGTACGAGCCGTCCGGACGGCGGCGCTCCTTGACGGTGCGAACGATGACCGCCTTGACGACGTCACCCTTCTTCACGTTGCCACCGGGGATCGCGTCCTTGACGGTGGCGACGATGACGTCACCGATACCCGCGTAGCGGCGGCCCGAGCCACCGAGCACACGGATGCAGAGGACTTCCTTCGCACCCGTGTTGTCGGCGACACGAAGCCGCGACTCCTGCTGGATCACGTCTATCTCCTGTTTGTCTGCCGGTTCCCCGGGAGCCGCTCAGCGAGCGGCTCCCGGAGCCTGGCGGAACTGACCTGCGGGGATTGCCGCAGGAATTACTTGGCCTTCTCGAGGACCTCGACGACGCGCCAGCGCTTCGTCGCGGACAGCGGCCGGGTCTCCATGAGGAGGACGCGGTCGCCGACACCCGCGGCGTTCTGCTCGTCGTGAGCCTTGAGCTTGTTGGTACGGCGGATGACCTTGCCGTACAGCGCGTGCTTGACGCGGTCCTCGACGGCGACGACGACGGTCTTGTCCATCTTGTCGCTGACGACCAGACCCTCGCGCGTCTTGCGGAATCCGCGTGCCTCGGTGTTCTCAGTCACGTTGCTCTCGCTCATCAGGCGCTCTCCACCGTCTCGATGCCCAGCTCGCGCTCACGCATCAGGGTGTAGATCCGCGCGATGTCCTTACGGACGGCCTTGAGCCGACCGTGGTTCTCGAGCTGACCCGTCGCCGCCTGGAAGCGGAGGTTGAACAGCTCTTCCTTGGCTTCGCGGAGCTTGTTCAGCAGCTCCTCGTCACCCAGTTCGCGCAGCTCGGACGCCTTGGTACCGGCCGACATCACGCTTCACCTGCCTCGCGCTTGACGATCCGGCACTTCATCGGCAGCTTGTGGGCCGCACGGGTCAGCGCCTCACGGGCGATCTTCTCGTTGGGGTACGACAGCTCGAACATGACGCGTCCGGGCTTGACGTTGGCGATCCACCACTCCGGCGAACCCTTACCGGAACCCATGCGGGTCTCGGCCGGCTTCTTGGTGAGCGGACGGTCCGGGTAGATGTTGATCCAGACCTTGCCGCCACGCTTGATGTGACGGGTCATCGCGATACGAGCCGCCTCGATCTGGCGGTTCGTGACGTAGGCCGGGGTCAGCGCCTGGATGCCGTACTCGCCGAACGCAACCTGCGTTCCACCCTTGGACATACCGTTGCGCTTCGGGTGGTGCTGCTTGCGGTGCTTGACCCTACGGGGGATCAGCATTTCGGTCAGGCCTCCGTTCCGGTGCTCTCAGCCGGAGCGGCAGCGGCGGGCGCCTCGGCCTTGGGGGCCTCGGCGGCCGGAGCCGACTGCTGCTGCGGCTTGCGACCGCGCCGCTCGCCACCACGGCCACCACGGGCCGGGCGGTCGGCACCGCCACCGCGAGCCGGGCGGTTACCCGCACGGGCGGCAGCGTTCTCGGCGCGGACCTCGGCGATGTTCTTGACGTCGCCCTTGTAGATCCAGACCTTCACACCGATGCGGCCGAAGGTCGTCTTGGCCTCGAAGAAGCCGTAGTCCACGTTCGCGCGGAGCGTGTGCAGGGGCACGCGGCCCTCGCGGTAGAACTCCGAGCGGGACATCTCGGCGCCACCGAGGCGGCCACCGCACTGGATCTTGATGCCCTTGGCGCCGGCCTTCATCGCCGACTGCATGCTCTTACGCATGGCGCGGCGGAAGGAGACGCGGGAGGAGAGCTGCTCGGCAACGGCCTGGGCAACCAGCTGAGCGTCCGTCTCGGGGTTCTTGACCTCGAGGATGTTCAGCTGGACCTGCTTGCCCGTGAGCTTCTCGAGGTCACCGCGGATGCGGTCGGCCTCGGCGCCACGGCGGCCGATGACGATGCCCGGACGAGCGGTGTGGATGTCCACACGCACGCGGTCACGGGTGCGCTCGATCTCGACCTTGGAGATGCCGGCGCGCTCCATGCCGGACGTCATCATCCGACGGATGGCGACGTCTTCCTTGACGTAGTCCTTGTACAGCTTGTCGGCGTACCAACGCGACTTGAAGTCGGTCGTGACACCGAGCCGGAACCCATGCGGGTTAACCTTCTGGCCCATTACCGGGTTCCTTCCTTGCTGCTGACGACCACGGTGATGTGGCTGGTCCGCTTGCGGATCCGGTAGGCGCGGCCCTGGGCGCGCGGACGGAACCGCTTCAGGGTCGGGCCCTCGTCGACGTACGCCTCGGAGATGTAGAGGCTGTCGGCGTCGGTGTGGTCGTAGTTGTGCGCGGCGTTGGCAATGGCGCTGTCCAGCACCTTGCCCACCGGCACGCTCGCGGCCTGCGGGGCGAAACGCAGGACCGCCTGAGCCTCCGTGGCATCCATGCCACGGATGAGGTCCACCACGCGGCGGGCCTTCATGGGCGTGACGCGGATGTACCGCGCCTGGGCCCTGGCTTCCATGGTTGTCCCTTCAGTGTTTGTCATGGTCTTTCACACCCCGCTGACTAGCGGCGCTTCGACTTCCGGTCGTCCTTGACGTGACCCCGGAAGGTGCGCGTCGGCGAGAACTCGCCGAGCTTGTGGCCGACCATGGACTCGGTGACAAACACCGGGATGTGGGTCTTGCCGTTGTGCACCGCGATCGTGTGGCCGAGCATCGCCGGGACGATCATCGAGCGACGGGACCAGGTCTTGATGACGTTCTTGGTACCGGCTTCGTTCTGGACATCCACCTTCTTGATCAGGTGGTCGTCGACGAAGGGTCCCTTCTTCAAGCTACGAGGCATCTCAACCCGTCCTTAGCGCTTCTTGTTCGTCTTGCGGCGGCGGACGATGTACTTGTTCGACGCCTTCTTGGGCGAACGAGTACGGCCTTCCTTCTTGCCCCACGGGGACACGGGGTGACGACCACCGGAGGTCCGGCCCTCACCACCACCGTGCGGGTGGTCCACCGGGTTCATGACCACACCACGGACGGTCGGGCGAACGCCCAGCCACCGCTTGCGGCCTGCCTTGCCCCAGTTGATGTTGCTCTGCTCGGCGTTGCCGACCTCGCCGACCGTGGCGCGGCAGCGCTGGTCGACCAGGCGGATCTCACCGGAGGGCATGCGGAGGTGGGCCATCGTGCCCTCCTTCGCGAGCAGCTGCACGGAGGCGCCGGCGGAACGGGCGAACTTGGCACCGCCACCGGGACGGAGCTCGATCGCGTGGATCGTGGTACCGACCGGGATGTTGCGGAGGGCCAGGTTGTTGCCCGGCTTGATGTCGGCCCCGGGACCGTTCTCGACGCGGTCCCCCTGCTGCAGGTTGCGCGGGGCGAGGATGTAGCGCTTCTCGCCGTCGGCGTAGTGCAGCAGCGCGATGCGCGCGGTGCGGTTGGGGTCGTACTCGATGTGCGCGACCTTCGCCGGCACGCCGTCCTTGTCGTGACGACGGAAGTCGATCACGCGGTAGGCGCGCTTGTGTCCGCCACCCTGGTGGCGAACGGTCACACGACCGGCGTTGTTACGGCCGCCCTTGCTGTGCAGCGGGCGGACCAGCGACTTCTCCGGCGTGGACCGCGTGACCTCGACGAAGTCGGCGACGCTGGAGCCACGACGGCCCGGAGTCGTCGGCTTGTACTTGCGGATACCCATTTCTCAGTCCTCGTCCGATATCGGACGATCCGGACCTCCGTCAGGAGGTCGGACCGCCGAAGATGTCGATACGGTCGCCCTCGGCGAGGGTCACGATCGCGCGCTTGCTGTCGGCACGCTTGCCGAAGCCCGTGCGGGTCCGCTTGCGCTTGCCCTGGCGGTTGATCGTGTTGACCCCGGTGACCTTGACCGAGAAGACCGCCTGGACGGCCTCCTTGATCTGGGTCTTGTTGGAGCCCGGCGCGACGATGAACGTGTACTTGTTCTCGTCGAGCAGCGCGTAGCTCTTCTCGGACACGACCGGCTTGAGCAGCACGTCACGGGGGTCCGTGAACGCCTTGCTCGCCGGGGTGACGACGGTGTTCTTGCCCTCGGCCTCGTGGCGACGCGCCTTGGCGACGCGCGCGGCCTTGGCCGCCTTGGCGGCCTTCGAGGCGATGCTCGGGTGACGCGTAGCCATCAGGCCTCGCTCCCTTCGGTGTCAGCGGCCTTGGGGCCAGACACGAAGGACTCGAAAGCGGCCTGGGTGAAGACCACGTCGTCCGAGACGAGAACGTCGTACGTGTTCAGCTGGCCCGGCTCCAGAATGTGGATCTGGGGCAGGTTGCGGGCGGACAGCCACGCGGCCTCGTCGGAGCGGTCGGCGACGAGCAGGAGGTTCTTACGCTCGCTGATCTTGCCGAACAGGCTCTTCGCGGCCTTGGTGGACGGGGTCTCGCCCTCGATCACGCCGGAGACGACGTGGATGCGGTTGTGGCGGGCCCGGTCGGTGAGGGCGTGGCGCAGGGCCGCGGCCTTCATCTTCTTCGGGGTCCGCTGCGAGTAGTCGCGCGGCACGGGACCGTGCACGACGCCACCACCGGCGAACTGCGGCGCACGGGTCGAACCCTGGCGGGCGCGGCCGGTGCCCTTCTGGCGGTACGGCTTCTTGCCGCCACCACGGACTTCGCCGCGACGCTTGGTCTTGTGCGTGCCCTGGCGGGCAGCGGCGTTCTGCGCGACGACGACCTGGTGGATCAGCGGAATGCTGATCTTCTCCACGCCGAAGATCTCCGCGGGGAGCTCGACGCTACCGGTCTTCTCGCCGGCAGGCGAAAGGATGTCAACAGTGCTCATCGGTTACCTCAGGCCCCCTTGGCCGCGGTGCGGACCAGGACGAGGCCGCCGTTCGGACCGGGAACCGCGCCCTTGATGAGCAGCAGACCCTTCTCCGCGTCAACGGCGTGGACGGTCAGGTTCTGGGTGGTGACCCGCTCGTTGCCCATACGGCCGGCCATGCGGAGGCCCTTGAACACGCGGCCCGGGGTGGCGCAGCCACCGATGGAACCGGGAGAGCGGTGCTTGCGCTGGGTGCCGTGACCGGCGCCGAGGCCCTTGAAGTTGTGACGCTTCATGACACCGGCGAAGCCCTTGCCCTTGCTCTTGCCGGTCACGTCGACCTTGACACCGGACTCGAACACCTCAGCGGTGATCTCCTGGCCCAGGGTGTACTCGGCGGCGTCCGCGGTGCGGATCTCGACAAGGTGGCGGCGGGGAGTGACGTCGGCCTTGGCGAAGTGGCCCTTGAGGGGCTTGTTCACCTTGCGCGGGTCGATCTCGCCGAAGGCGATCTGGACGGACTCGTAGCCGTCGACATCGTTCGTGCGGACCTGGGTGACGACGTTGGGGCCGGCCTTGACGACGGTGACCGGAACAACACGGTTGTTCTCGTCCCACACCTGCGTCATGCCGAGCTTCTCGCCCAGGATGCCCTTGATCTGCTTGGTCATCTTCAGATCACCGCCCTCAGAGCTTGATCTCGATGTCGACACCGGCCGGGAGGTCGAGTCGCATCAGAGAGTCAACGGTCTTGGGGGTCGGGTCGAGGATGTCGATCAGGCGCTTGTGCGTGCGCATCTCGAAGTGCTCGCGCGAGTCCTTGTACTTGTGCGGCGACTTGATGACGCAGTACACGTTCTTCTCAGTGGGCAGCGGCACCGGGCCCGCGACCGACGCACCAGTACGCGTCACCGTCTCGACGATCTTCTTCGCCGAGGAGTCGATGACCTCGTGGTCGTAGGCCTTGAGCCGGATGCGGATCTTCTGTCCCGCCATGGCTACTCAGTAGTCCTGTCTCTCGAAAACGCTCTGGAACCCGGTGTTCCTCACCCTCACCTCCGACCCACGCGGTCGGGCGTGTCGCGCTCCCGCTGACACGGATGTCCCTCTTCGGGACTTCCCTGCATGGGGAGTGCGGGCCCTTCCGGAACCGCGGGCGGGGGCGAGAGGCCCACCGGGCGCCTGGTCTGCACCCCGCTGACACTTCCCGGAAGATTCCCGTACTTCCGCCCCTGATCAGGGGCGACGAGTACTGTGGGACTCGCTTCCGGTCCCCCCGGCGGGAGGCGCGCAGCATCGGCACTCGACCGAGCAACTCGGCTAGTCTGCCATACGGGGCAGGGGCCTGGCCAATCGAAGCGGATGACTGTACCCCACGTCACGAAGTCCTACACACGGACGCCCGAGCGCCCCCTCCGGGGACAGGCTCACCGGCAGTGAAGGGTCTTGACGGTCGCGGGGAAGTAGGCGCGCATGAACTTCTCGATGTCGTTCCGATAGCCGGTGTCTGTGAGGTTGGTCCCTTTCAGCAGCACCGACAAGGTGAAGTAAGCACCACCCTTAGTCCGGCAGGGGGCGGTCGCGATGGCTCCATTGTTGCCCACGGCCGTGCGGGGATACGTGGTCGCTCGTTCCGGCAGCTCAAGGTACGAGACGGATTTCACCGACCCGGCCACCTTCACGGGATCCACCTCGTCATCGTGCCAAGCGAACCGCAGATCGAGAGCGGTCTTTCCGTTCACGTTCAGGCTGCACCAGGACGCGGGCTGCGGGTCCCTTCGGTCGACATCGTTCCGCTCGGTGATCTCACCTTCGGCGGGAATCAGAGGTTTCAGGTCCCCCGCGGACACGCGCGTGCCGCACAGCGACTGGGGTAGCGTGCGCGTCTCGTTCCGCCCTTCCAGCCATAGAGCTACCAAGGCGATGAGGCACATGGCTGTGACAACGGGCAGGACCACCCGCCAGACGCGCCTCATTTCGTGGCTCCAGCGCCCGAAATCCCCTGCGCATGACTTACGCCCGACTGAGCTGCTTCTTCGATCTCATCCATATTGCTGTACGCGCTGTCAGCGCTGGCGCCGTGGCTCTTGCCCCATTCATCCGAGAGAGCGGCAAGCTGTCCGTTCCGCTTCTTGTAGGCCTCGACACTGCCGTCGGTCGCCTGCTGGTCCAGCCGCTTCTGCTCGTCCGCCAGCCACCTGTCGGTGACGTAGTCAACCCCTTGCTGCACCTTGTCGCTGGCGACCGGGATGTAGCCGATGGCCTCGTCCACAAGGGGCTTCCAGGTGAATTCCGCGACCTTGGGGTCCCCCTGTGCCTGGATGCGCGCCTCCTCCAGAAAACCGACCGTGCGGCCGGCCCGGACGAGGGACTCCGTCGACTTGGACTGCGGGTCGTCGTGGATGTCGGCGACCATCGCCTGGTTCAGCCCCGCGTTCAGGGTGTTGTAGGCGTCCTGGTCCTTCGAGACCTGTTTGGTGACTTCGAAGAGGTCGCCCTGGTCCAGGGACGAAGCCGCGATCTCGACATCGCTCATCGCCGTGTGGACCGTATCCCCGTGGTTGACCAGGATGTTGGCCATAGGCCGACGCAGGGATGAGGGGAAGTCGTCGCCGCTGTCGGCCAGGGACGTGAGGGCCGACTTGAATACCGCGTCGTTCTGCTTCGTGTGTTCGACGTACCGCGCGTTCGGGTCCGACGGGTCGATGCCCGTCGCCGCCGCCTGGAGCGCGGCGCCGAAGCCGGCCCGGTTGTCGCCGTCCACCCCGGGCGTGTAGGTGCTGACCTTCGCGCCCTCATGCTCGTGCAGGGTGACGTCCCAGTCCCGGTCCTTCATGAGGTACTTCATCTTCTCGTCGGAACCGAGATACGCCGCCGCCGCGTCGGGGTCGTGGCTCATGATGCCGAGCATGCCGTCCACGGGGTCGTTGGCGAACCAACCGTCCCGCTTGCCGGCGTACTCGTGTTTGAGCTGCCAGATGCCCGAGTCCTTCTTCTCCGCCGCGATCATGTCGTCGGTGAGATCCCCCAGCATCTCCGGCGAGTACCCGTGCCCCTTCTGCATCAGCGTGACGAGCGACTGGTACCCCACGGCCTTGTCCAGCCGCGCACCCTGCGCGTCCGTGCCGTGCCGCTCCACCCCGGCCTCGCGCATGTCCTCTCTCCAGCCCTCGTACCACGACGACTTGGTGTCCTTCGTCGCCGAGGCGAGCGCGTTGGCCAGGCCCGTCTCGATGGTCGAGTAGTGGGCCGCGCGGTCGCCGCCCCGCACATGGATGAGGTCGTTCAGCTCGTTCGTCAGCGTGAGCGTGCCCTCGGCGCCCAGGCCGTCCAGGAGGGTCCGTGAGAACGCCGGGTCGTCGCTGTTGTCACGGAAGGTGCGCTCCAGCTCCGCGATCTCCTTGTCGGACAGGCGGCTGCCCGCCCGGAGCTTGTCCAGCGCCTTCTCGGCCGCTTCGCCCTCGTACTTCTCGATGTCGCTCTGCGCCTCACCGTTGAAGCCCTTGCCCCCGGCGATGACGCTGGAGTCGATCACGACGGCCTGAAGCGCAATCTGCACACCGGCGTCCGCGTCCGTGACGTCCCGCACTGCCTTGTTGACGTGGTCCTGCCACGACTGGACGGCCTCTTGCCATCCGGGGTCGTGGCGCAGCGTTCTGCGTTCGGCGTCCGTCAGCCGCTCGATGTCCAGGCTCACGTGGCCCTGCTCGGAAACCTTCATGCCCGCGTCGACGGCTTCCTGCCGGGCCGTCTTCAGCCGGCCCCGCAGCTCCACGAACTGTGCGTGCGCGTCACGCAGAAGGCCGGCCACCGCCTTGGCCTCCGTCTGCGCGTACTCGAACTCCTTGAGCGTGATGTCGAAACGCCGGTTGGCGGCGTCGGCGCTCAGGCCGATCCAGCCGGTACCCATGGAGATGCCGTGCACATCCCGCCGGTAGGCCTTCTCCTGCTTGGCGAACTCGCCCGCCATGCCGTCCCACCGGTCGGCGGCGGTGGTGAGCGCACCCAGGTCGGTGGTCATGATCTCGTGGTACGTGGGCATCGGCCCGTTCCCCCTGTCTCACGCCTCAGAGTCGGTCCAGCGGGGACGGTGGCCGGATCTTCGCGGTCTGGGCCCCCACGCCGTGGTCCGTGCCCTGGAGGACCGTGCCGGCGCCGCGCAGCGCGCCCTTCTC
This sequence comes from Streptomyces flaveolus, assembly GCF_044765825.1. Lineage (NCBI taxonomy): Bacteria > Bacillati > Actinomycetota > Actinomycetes > Kitasatosporales > Streptomycetaceae > Streptomyces > Streptomyces flaveolus. Next base: position 731,413 of record NZ_JBIWKU010000003.1, read on the forward strand.
CGCGTCGAGCCGGTCCATCAGGTTCTTCACCTGCCCGCTCCAGGTCTCGTGGGCCTTCTTCAGCGCCGCGGAGGTGACCCACCCGTCCCCGTCCTTGGCGGCGAAGGCCTTGACCGCACTCCCCGTGTCCTCGTCCGCCCACGCCCCGGCCTTGGCGGTGTCGGGCTGGATGTGCTCCTCGATCGCCTTCACGGCGGCCGCCTTCTCGGCGGGCGAGGAGGCCAGGTCCTTCCGCCCACCTCCCACCGCCCCCGGCACGACAGCACCACTCACAACGAACCGCCTCCCCCAGCGACGAGCGCTCCGAGTTCCGTTGGTCACCCAGGGTCACGATACCCCAACGATCACCGAGCGTGACGGGGTGATCGCTCAAAACGGGGGGCTGTACCGCAGGCACCAGGCACGCCGGACGACAGGAGACCTCACGGACCGGCTGCCGAACGTCACCCGTTCCGACGACCCGCTCGACCCGGCACTCCGCCACCAGGTCGGCCCGCCCGTCCGGCGAGAAGGCCCATCGGATCAACCACCTGTCAGTGGCCCCCCGCGTTGCGCAGGCGGGCGAAGGACGTGTCCAGGCCCTTCTTCAGAAGCCGGGACACGGGGCGTTCCACGCACCGGTGGACGAGGTAGCTCAGTACCAGGAAGCCGGCGATGACCGCGGCGACCAGGAGGCGGGCGTCCATCGTGTCGTGGAGGCGGTTGATGAGCGCAGTGCCGGCCGCGTAGTGGACGAGGTAGAGGGGGTACGTCATGGCGCCCGCCGTGACCAGCCACTTCCAGCGGATGCGGTCCGTGTACCCGAGCGCCACGGCGACCATGAAGAGCAGGAAGGCAGTGAAGATCAGCACGCTCCCCCGCCAGCCCGAGACGTGCTCGATCTCCGCGATGCGGTTGCCGAGCTCCAGCTGGCCCATGAGCCACGCCATGGCGAGGATGCCCCACAGCAGGAGGTCCTGGCCGAAGCGGTGCATGAGGTAGAGGGCGAGGCCCGCGATGAAGTACCAGGCTCCGTCCGGGTTGGCGATCAGCTCCAGCAGGGGCAGGCGGGCGATGGGCGCGAGCATCGCCACCGCGCCCCACAGGCAGCAGAACAGGACCACCCTGCGGTACGTCAGCCCCATGGCGACCACGACGAGGAAGAGCAGGTAGAAGCGCAGCTCCGACCAGAGGGTCCAGTAGACGCCGTCGACGTTGGGCACGGCCGAGCCGGACTGGAGCATGGTCAGGTTGAGCAGTACCTCGCGCAGACGGAGGCGTTCCCACACTCCCGGTACGGCGATCAGGACGGCCGTGGTGAAGACGACCGCGAACCAGTACGCCGGGTAGAGCCGGATCACCCGGGACACGAAGAACTGGCGCGGGGTGCGCCCCCAGCACGACATGCAGATCACGAAGCCGCTGATCACGAAGAAGATCTCGACGCCGATCCAGCCGTAGGAGGCGAACCGGAACACCGTCGGCATGATCTCGGAGACCGGCCGGCCCCAGATCGGGTTGCCGGGTCGGTCGGCCCGCCAGGTCCCGGCGTAGTGGTGCACGGCCACCATCAGCGCGGCGAGCAGCCGGACGCCGTCGATGACGTACAGGCGCCCGCCCGACCGGGCGCGCGGCGACGGCCGTCCGGCGGGCGCGGCCGGGTCGCTCGGCACGGTCACGGCGAGCGGCGGCAGCGGTTGCTTCGACCGCCCCGCCACTCGCCCCGTCATCCGTCCCGCGACCCGCTCGGGTATCGGTGTTCCACTGTCCGCCGCACGCACCATCCGTCCAGCCAAGAACACCCTTCACGACAGCGGTAGTGCTTTCAACGACTCGCCGCCAACGCCCCGTTCGGCGTTGGCGGCGAGTTCACCCGTACGTCAGATGACGCCCTGGGCGAGCATCGCGTCGGCGACGCGCTCGAAGCCGGCGATGTTGGCGCCCGTCACGTAGTCGCCGGGGGCGCCGTAGCGCTCGGCGGTCTCGTGGCAGGTGGTGTGGATGTCGTTCATGATCTGCGTCAGCTCGTCCTCGACGCGCTCCGCCGACCACGACGTACGGGCGTGGTTCTGGGCCATCTCCAGGGCGCTGACCGCGACTCCGCCCGCGTTGGCCGCCTTGCCGGGGCCGAAGGCGACGCCGGAGCGCTGGAGGAGGTGGACGGCCTCGGGGGTGGTCGGCATGTTGGCGCCCTCGGAGACCGCCTTGACGCCGTTGCGGATCAGCGCGGCGGCGTCGTTCTCGTCGAGTTCGTTCTGTGTGGCCGACGGCAGCGCGATGTCGGCCGGGACCTCCCAGACCCGCCCGCCGGGCACGAAGCGCGCCGAGGAGCCGCGCCGCTCGGCGTACGCGTCGACCCGGCCGCGCTCGACCTCCTTGATCTGCTTGAGCAGCTCCAGGTCGATCCCCTTCTCGTCGACCACGTAGCCGGACGAGTCCGAGCAGGTGACGGCGTTCGCGCCGAGGGCGGTCAGCTTCTCGATCGTGTAGATCGCCACGTTCCCGGAGCCGGACACGACCGCGGTCTGGCCCTCCAGGTCCTCACCGCGCTCGCGCAGCATCGCCGCCGCGAAGAGGACGTTGCCGTACCCGGTCGCCTCGGGGCGGATCAGCGAGCCGCCCCAGCCCGCGCCCTTGCCGGTGAGGACGCCGGCCTCCCAGCGGTTGGTGATCCGCCGGTACTGGCCGAAGAGGTAGCCGATCTCCCGGCCGCCGACGCCGATGTCACCCGCCGGGACGTCCGTGTGCTCGCCGATGTGCCGGTACAGCTCCGTCATGAACGACTGGCAGAACCGCATGACCTCCGCGTCGCTGCGCCCGTGCGGGTCGAAGTCGCTGCCGCCCTTGCCGCCGCCGATGCCGAGGCCGGTCAGCGCGTTCTTGAAGATCTGCTCGAAGCCCAGGAACTTGATGACGCCCAGGTTGACGGAGGGGTGGAAGCGCAGACCGCCCTTGTACGGGCCGAGCGCGCTGTTGAACTCCACCCGGAAGCCGCGGTTGACCTGGACGCGCCCCTGGTCGTCCTGCCACGGCACCCGGAAGATGACCTGCCGCTCCGGCTCGACCAGCCGCTCGATGAGACCCGGCTCCGCGTACTCGGGCCTGGCCGCGACCACGGGGGCCAGCGTCTCCAGCACCTCGTGGACGGCCTGGTGGAACTCCGGCTGGGCCGGGTTGCGGTGTTCGATCTCGGTGAGCAGGTGGTCGAGCGTGGTCTTCGACTCGGATCGCGTCGTCACAGAAGCCCTTTCTGGCACGGCTGACACCGGGACCGGGAGGGGCGGCCGGGAGGGGCGGCCGGCGTTGCTCCTGTCCGTCCGGTGAGGGGCGCTCGGCGCCGTTGCCGCGCGCAGGGACTCTTCAGTGTGACCCTTGCGTAAACTCCCTGGCCACCATCCGCCCCTCCGGCCGTCCACCAGGTAAGACGCATCGGCCATGCATTGGCGCAGTCATCCCGGTATCTCCCGTTTTTTCGTCCCGCCATTCGCGCAGTCCGTGACAGCCACCGCACCAGGCCTCTCGTGGCTCGTATACGAACCTCGAACGAAAGCGATCTTGCTCATGCTGTCGCGGGGAGACAAGATCGACTCGTCCAGACCGGTGGTCCGGCTCGTCTGCGCAGGCGAAACCGAGGGGCGGAAAGCCTCACCAGAGCAGCCGGATGAGCGAGGGAAGGGATCGCAGGCGTGGCGTGGGACGAATGGGAGCAGCTGAAGCAGGAGGTGGCGCAGCGCCAGGCCACCCACATGCAGCTCAACCAGGTGCCGGCGGACGGTGGGGGTGGGGGCGGCACGCCGCAGGGCGTGCTGACGGTCGACCAACAGGATCTGGCGGCCATCGGCAACAAGGCGTTCGACCTGTGGGACTCCTTGGGGAACCACGGCCGTGACGCCTGGTCCAGCAGTCAGTCCGCCGCCTCCGACCTCAAGACGCAGGGTTTCGCCGTGGGGGGTGCGCTGGACCATGTGCAGGAGCGGTGGGAGAAGCAGCTCACGTCCCTCCTCGACGCCTGTGCCCACATCTCCAACCACCTGGAGTTCACGAAGAAGGTGCACCGAGGGAACGAGCACTTCATCAGTGGCCGGCTGAGCAGCATCGCCACCCTGGACAAGGGCTTCCGTGAGGAGGCGGGCGGCTGATGGACCTGGAAACGCTCCGCTTCGGCAACTTCACCAAGCTGAAGACCGCCACCGACGACTGGTCGAAGGTCGTCAAGCACCTGGAGACGCTCGAGAAGGACGCCCGCGAAGGCCTTCAGGCGGCTGCCATGAAGGCCAACTGGGCGGGTGTGAACGCCACGGTCTCCCGCGAGTTCATCACGAAGACCGCCGGCGAGTTCGCCGACGCGCACACCGAGGCGTCCAGCATCTTCAACATCCTGCTGGACACGCACGGGGAACTGGTCGGTTACCACCAGCAGCTCAACGAGGCGATCGACCGAGGGCTGAAGAAGAATCTCACCGTGTCGGACACCGGCAACGGGTCGTTCACCGTGACCATGAACATCCACCCGGACCGGGCGGCCGAGGGCACGTCCGTTCCCGACCACGGCCAGCAGGATGTGGACAACCTGCGGGACGAGGTGGAACGCATCCTGAAGGCGGCCACCAAGAGCGACGACTCGGCCGCCGAAGCCCTGCGCGTTCTGGTGGACCAGACGACGTACGGCTTCTCCGGCGCCTCCTACAAGGACCGGGACTCCGCCGCCGAGGCCCTGGACGAGGCCGAGAAGTATGCGGACCTGATCAAGAAGAAGGGGGACTCCATGTCCCCCGAGGAGTTCGACCAGCTCAATCGCGCGCTCGCCGCCCACCGGAACGATCCGCTCTTCCAGGAGAAGTTCGCCACCACCCTCGGCCCGAAGGGGACCCTCGACTTCTGGGCCGACCTCGCGGACCCCTCCGACGGCGGTGACCTGCAGCGTTCACGCCATGACCAGCTGGGCGACCTGCAGAAGAACATCGGCCTCACCCTCGCCGGCGCCACTCGCTCCGACTCCCCCGCCATGCGCCAGTGGGAGGACCGGATGGTCCAGCTCGGCGACGACCGCATCCAGACCCGCGGAACGCAGGTCTACGGCTTCCAGCTCATGAGCAACCTCATGCGCGTCGGGGACTACGACGACTCGTTCCTGAACAAGTACGGCAATGCCCTGGTCGAGACCGAGAAGAAGATGAAGATCCCGGGCAACACCTGGAACGGCGGTCTGCCGCCGACGCCCAAGATGAACTTCATCGGCGACGACTTCGGCCGCGACCCGATGACCGGCTACATGACCGCGCTGTCCGACAGCCCCGAGGCGGCGACGGAGTTCTTCAACACCACGAAACCGCAGGACAACGCCCAGTGGGTGCTGAAGGACCGTCCCGTCTTCGACGACACCCCCCTGGACGACGGCGACGGCAACTCGTCCCGTGAGGCGACCGGCAAGGCACTGGTGGCCGCGGCCACCGGCGTCAACCCCAACGACTCCCACGCCGTCCCGGTGGAGCACACCGCGGAGAACCGCCGGGTGCTCGACCGGTCGCTGAAGTACCTCTCGGAGGCGGGCGACGACATGCCCGGCGAGTTCCGGGACGACATGGCGACCGTGCTGGTCAACTACGGCGACGAGGTCCACCACACCGCCAGTTCGCTCGCCGACGACAAGGGCGACCCGCGTCAGCTCGACCGGCACCAGCTCATGGAGGTGACCAAGCAGGTCTCCCGCGACCAGAACGCCTACGGCGTCCTCAACGACGGCCTCAACCAGGAGATGGTCCGCGACATCTACAACGACCACCCCAGCGATCCGAAGGAGACCCTGCTGCGGGCCGGGCACACCACCGGATTCCTGGAGGAGGCCCGCTACCAGGCCCTGGACACGGACAAGGACGACCCGTCCTGGGACGCGAAGTGGCTTTACCACGGCTTCGGCGGCGCCGCGAACTTCATCCCCGTCGCCGGCGACGCCGTGCAGCGCGGCGTCGACGCGCTCGCCTACCAGTGGCAGCTCGACGAGCAGGCCCGCATCGATCAGGAGAACGTCCGTCAGAACGGGGAGGTCTTCACCGCCCGCGAGAACCAATTGCAGAAACTCGCCGACATCTGGATGGACGCGAACCCCGATCACGGGGGCAACAACCGCTACACCCTCACGTCGGAGATCAACGGAGCCGCGTTCGACGGGAACGCCCGCGCGCGGGGACTGGCGGGAGATCAGTGAACAGCCACGTCATCACCGCCTCGAAGCCGCGGCTGCGCCGCCCTGGTGTTCGTCTGGGCGCCGCCGTGGCCGTCCTGCTCTCCGTCGCCACCGGATGTTCGGACGGGGGCAGGGACTACTCGGTCCCCGAGGACCTGTGCGGCGTCAGGGTCGGCTCCGAACAGCTCGAGCCGTTCCTGCCGGACGGCGAGAAGCTCACCCAGCGCGCGTACGACGCCGGGGACACCAGTCCGCGCTGCCGCGTCACCGTCGACGACCGGCTGGTCCTCTACGTCGCCGACGACCTGGTGCCGCCGGACACCGATCCGCTCGAGGTGCAGGACCGGGCACTCCTGCGCCTCGGTAACCCCGCCGCGGTGGATGTGGGCGAGGCCGCCCGCGTCGCGGATCGCGGGGCGACGGCGGTCGCGGGATGCACCCGTGACGGTGACGACAAGCGGTTCGTCACACTGATCCAGCTCGAACAGCGGACGCCGGAGGACACCGAGCAGCGCAGAACCGCGCTCACCGATCTCCTCCGCGCCTACTTCCCCAAGGCCGTGGCCGGTGCGGGGTGCGCACCGACGTAGGCGGGCACCTCTGTGTCACGTCTCCCCGTTGAGCATCGCCGCCGTGAGGACGTTCCCGGCGACGCCCCAGCCGCCGTCGGCGACCTCGTCGACGAGGACGACGGTGGTGGCGCGGGCCCGCTCGCCGTAGATCTCCGCGTACAGGTCGGTGGTGCGCTCGACGATCTTCCGCTTGTCCTCGGCGGTGACAGTGCCCGCGGGGACCTTGAAGTGGGCGAAGGGCATGTCAGACCAGCCCTCCGTTGGCGCGCAGGATCTGGCCGTTCACCCAGTGTCCGGCGGGGCTGCTCAGGAAGGCGACCACGGCGGCGATATCCTCCGGGGTGCCCAGCCGCTCCAGGGGCGGGGTCTTGGCGAGCTGCTCGATCCGCTCGGGCGTCTTGTCCGCGAGGAACAAGTCCGTGGCCGTGGGCCCCGGGGCCACGGCGTTCACCGTGATGTCCCGGCCGCGCAGCTCCCGCGCCATGATCAGGATCATCGCCTCCACGGCGCCCTTGCTCGCCGTGTACGCCCCGTAGGTCGGGAACTGCGCTCCGACCACGGAGGTCGAGAACCCCACGAAGGAGCCGCCCGCCCGCAGCCGCCGGGCCGCCTGCTGGGCGACGACGAAGGTGCCGCGGATGTTGGTGCGGTGCATGGCGTCCAGTGCCGCCAGGTCCAGGTCGGCGATGGTCGACAGGATCATCCGCCCGGCCGAGTTCACCACCACGTCGACGCCGCCGAACTCCTCCTCCGCCCGGTCGAACAGCGCGGCGACCTCCTTCTCCTCCGCCACATCGGCCTGTACGGCGATCGCCCGCCCGCCGGCGGCGGTGATCGCGGCCACCGCCTCCTCGGCGGCCCCCGCGCCGTGGGCGTAGTTCACGACGACGGCCAGGCCGTCCTGGGCGAGCTTCTCGGAGACCGCCCGGCCGATACCGCGGGATCCGCCGGTGACGACGGCGACGCGTACGGCCGCGGGGGTCGAGTTCTGCTTCGTGTTCGTGGTCATGACTCCACCATGCGCGGCGGTGGACCGCGCAGCCAGGGGATGTCATCCCCTGGGTCGGCGGCCCGGCCCGGCGCAGAATGGACGGCATGAGCGCTGTGAAGTACGCCGAGCTGGGAGCGTTCCTGCGGTCGCGGCGGGAGCGCATCCGCCCGGCCGACGTCGGGCTCCCGGCCGGGCCGCGGCGCCGGGTGCCGGGGCTGCGCCGCGAGGAGGTCGCCCAGCTCGCCGGGGCGTCGGTGGACTACTACAACGAGCTGGAGCGCGGGGCCGGATCCCAGCCGTCCGAGCAGATGATCGCCGCGCTGGCGCGGGCGCTGCGGCTGTCCGCCGACGAACGGGACTACCTGTACCGGCTCGCGGACCGGCCGGTGCCCGTGCCGGGCGGGGCCGCCTCGCACGTGCACCCCGGCATGCTCGACCTGCTCGGCCGGCTGGCCTCGACCCCGGCGCAGGTGATCACCGACCTGCACGTCACCCTCGTACAGAATCCGCTGGCCGTGGCGCTGGTCGGGGACCAGTCCGGTTTCCGGGGGCCCCGGGCCAGCTTCGTCCACCGGTGGTTCACCGAGCCCGACGCCCGGCTCCTGCATCCCGAGGCCGACCACGAGAGCCAGTCCCGCGCCTTCGTCGCCGACCTGCGGGCCGCCGCCGCGCGCAGGGACGCGAAGGACCCGGAGGCCGGCTCGATGATCCGCACGCTGCTCGACGTCTCTCCCGAGTTCGCCGCGCTGTGGGCCGACCACGACGTGGCCTTCCGGCGCGACGACCGCAAGCGCATCGTGCACCCCACGCTCGGCGTCATCGAGGTCAACTGCCTCAACCTGTTCAGCGAGGACGGACGCCAGCGACTGCTCTGGTTCACCCCGGCCGTCGGGACGGACAGCGCGGGGCTGCTGGAGCTGCTGGCGGTCGTCGGGACGCAGGAGGTCGTCAGCGCTCCGACGCGTACGGAAGGAAGTGCGTCCAGGCGGCGGGGGTGAGGGCCAGGCGGGGGCCGTCGGCGTGCTTCGAGTCACGGACGTGGACGGTGCCGGGGGTGAGGGCCAGTTCGACGCAAGAGTTGCCGTCGGTGCCGCTGCTGTAACTGCTCTTGAACCACGCCAGCTCGGAGGCGTCCCTGGCGGAGGCCTTGCGGATCATGTCTCTCCCAGCAATCGTTCGACAAAGGCCAGCGACTCCCTCGGCGGGAGAGCCTGCGCCCGGATGGTGCCATACCGCAGCTCAAGAATGCGCAGGTCTTTCGGGTCGGCGATCGGCCGTCCGTTGAACGCGCCGTCGGAACGCCCCACCGCCGTACCGTCCGGGAACTTCAGCAACTCGATCTTGCCGTCCACACCCGGGTGGGCATCGGTGTCCGTCGGCATCACCTGAAGCGTGACGGGATTCAACCTCCCTACTTCCAGCAGGCGTTCGAGCTGGCGCTGCCACACCATTGTGCCGCCAATCGGCCGCCGCAACGGTGCCTCCTCCAGGACGAAATGGATCGACGGCGCCGGGTCGCGATCGAACACCGCCTGCCGAGCAATGCGGGCGGCCACCATGCGCTCCACGTCGTCCGGCGAGTACGGCGGCTGTGCAGCCTCCATCAGCGCACGGGCGTGCTCGGGCGTCTGCAACAGCCCGTGGACGCTGTTGCACTCGTAGATGCCGATCTCAACCGCCTTGGCCTCCAACTTCCCCAGCTCCCGGACCTTCTTCGGGTACCGGACCCTCTTCACGTCCTCCCACGTCGCCGCGATGAGCCCGCCCGCGCCCAACACCTCGTCGGCTCTGTCCAGATACTCCTGCCGGGGAATCCGCTTACCGCCCTCGACCTTGTAGACGAGGTCCTCCCCGTACCCGACTGCCACTCCGAAGTCGGCAGCCCGCATCCCCACCGCCTCGCGGCGGAGTTTCAACTGCCGTCCCACCGTGGCGATGACCGCGACGCCCCACTCGTCGTCAGGGTCCACCTCCCACCCCGGCTCGTCCACCTCGACCGCCATCCCGCGCCCCTTCGTCGTCCTCGCAGCGTTGCCCCAGCGCCCTACCCGCAGGCCCCTCCCGACAGCACCGACACCACCGGACAACAACCGGACAGTCACCGTACGTACCCGCTGAGTCACTTCTCACGGTACGCAGACGCCGCCACGCTGAGTGACGTGAATCAGGAATCCGCCGAACTCGCGACATCCGTACGCAACTTCAGCCTGCAGCTCTCCCCCACGCCACGCGGTGCCCGCCTGGCCCGCCTGCTCGCGGCCGAACAGCTCCGTTCCTGGGGAGTGCCGCTGGACCCGGCACGGCACGTCGTCGCCGAGCTGGCCGCCAACGCGGCGGACCACGGACGCGTCCCCGGCCGCGATTTCCGGCTCACGCTGTACGTCGTCGGCGACACCCTGCGCATCGAGGTCACGGACACCCGGGCCGAACGGCTGCCCGAGCTCCGAGCACCCGCCCCCGACGCGGAATCGGGCCGCGGCCTGCTGCTGGTGGAGGCGTTCGCCCACCGCTGGGGAGTGACGGAGGGCCGCTTCCCGCGCAAGACCGTGTGGGCCGAGTTGCGCTTCACGCCGACGGAACCCCCGTTCTGAGGCTGGGTGCGGCCGGTGCCCCGTTCACGCCACCGTCGACACGCAGAACGGATGCCCCGCCGGGTCCAGCAGCACCCGCCACCGGTCCGGGTCCGGCTGGAAGTCGGGCTTCGTGGCACCGAGGGCCAGCAGCCGGGCCTCGGCCGCGTCCAGGTCGTCGGTCCCGAGGTCGATGTGGGCCTGCTTCTCCTGCGCGGGGTCCGGCCAGGTCGGCCGGCGGTAGTCGGCCAGGCGGTTGAAGCCGAGGCCGGCCGCGCCGTCCTTCTGGCCGAGCAGGACGAAGTCGTCGGTGGAGAAGACGACGGACAGGCCGAGGGCCTCGCCGTAGAAGCGGGCCATGTCCGCGGGGTCGGGGCAGTCGAAGGTGACGGCCGAGTAGCGGAGCGCGGGCGCGGTGTTTTCCGTGGTGGTCATGGAGGGAACGGTAGGACCCGACCAGGACAGGTTCGGTCCTGGTCATGCGGCGCCGTGTGGAAAACTTCGCCGACATGCTGAGTACGTCCGCCCGTCTGCTGCGGCTGGTCTCCCTGCTGGCCGTCCGGCCCACCTGGACCTGCGGTGAACTGGCCGCCCGTATCGACGTCACCGAGCGGACGGTGCGCCGGGACATCGCCCGGCTGCGCGAGCTCGGCTACGCCGTCGAGTCCGACCCCGGCCCTTGGGGCGGCTACCGCCTGCGCCCCGGGACGCGTACGCCGCCGCTGATCCTGGACGACGAGGAGGCGCTCGCCGTGGCCGTCGGGCTGCGGGAGGCCGCGCTGAGCGGGGCGCTCGGTGGCGATCAGGCGGCCCTGTCGGCGCTGCTGAAACTGCGGCAGGTGCTGCCCCGGCGGGTCGCGGACCGGCTGGGCGACATGGACGCCGCCTTCGTCCACACCCCGAGGGCCGACGAACCGCAGATCGCGCCCGGCATGCTGCTGGAGCTGGCCGCCGCCTGCCGCCGGGCCGAGCGCGCCCGGCTGTCGTACCGCGACTGGGGGGGGCGGGCCACGGTCCGGGACGTCGACCCGTACCGCCTCGTCCACACCGGACGCCGCTGGTACTTCGTGGCCCGCGACGTGGAGCGGGACCGGTGGCGGACCTTCCGGGCCGACCGCGTCCAGCGGCTCCAGCCCACCGGACGCCCGGTGGAGATCACCGACCCGCCCGACCCGGCGCTGCTCGTCTCCCGCTCCACCGCCACCGGCCCCTACCCGCTACGGGCGACGATCCGCCTCCCCATCCCGCTCGACCAGGCGCTGCGTCTCATCCCGTCCACCGTCGGCACCCACCGCGCCGAGGACCCCGACACCACGATCGTCGAGGTCGGCGGCCCCACCCCCGAGGGCCTGGCCACCTACCTGCTCGGCCTGGGCACACCACTGCACGTCCTCGCCCCGGACTCCGTACGGGAGGCACTGGTACGGCGTGCGCGGCAGCTCATCGAGGACAACACGAACGATCAGGCTGATAACCACTCTTGACGATCAATCGTCGACGGTCCGGCGCCGGGAGCGCCGCTGTCCGGCCCGATGATGTCGACCATGACCAAGACCTCACGGCGCAGCGTTCTCACCGCCCTCGCGGCATCGGCCGCCACGATCCAGCTCGGTGGCAGGGCCTCCGCCTCGCCCGCCCCGGCCACCGCCCCGGCGGCCTCGCCGGTCACGTCGGCCTCGTCGGTGGCCCCTCTGGCCCAGTCGGCCGGTCCGGCCGCGGCAGGCTCTGCCGTGACGATGCCACCACTGAACCCCGCCTACTTCGGCGGCCTCACCCTGGCGTCCCGGCTCACCGCCACCGTGCTCCCGGGCACCCCGGCCCGCACCGAGATCACCTCTGCCGGCAGACGGGTCGCACTGCTGACCCACGGGGCGCGCACCGTCCTGCTGCCCGGACCGGAGCGGACGTTCACCGAGAACAAGAAACCCTTCGTGGACGACTTCGCGCGCACGCTGCCCGACACCTCGCTGCCCGTGGACGACCGCGCTTACTGGGGCACCTCTCCGGGCGGCGGCAGCTGGTCCACCCTCGGGCCGGCGGACTCCGACTACTCGGTGACGCCGGGCACCGGGATCATCGCCCTCACCACCGACTACGCCAGCCGCCACGCCACCCTGCGGGACGACGAGATCACCGACGTGGACGTGAGCTGCGTCGCGCGGTTCGACAAGGTGCCGACCGGTGATGCGTGCTCGTACGCCCTGTCCTTCGGCTACCAGGACACGCACAACAGCTACCGGGCCCGACTGTCCTTCACCACGTCCGGCTCGGTACAGCTCCGGGTGGAGAAGGAGGTCGCCGACGCGGTCACCCAGCTGGCCGCGGCGGTGACCCTCGCCACCGGCGTGGCCGCGGGCACCGACTGGACGATACGGGTCCGCCGCGAGAGCACCCGTATCCGGGCCAAGGCGTGGCGCTCCGCCGACACCGAGCCGTCCGCGTGGACCGTCGACGTCACCGATTCCACCTTCGGCAAGGGCCGCGTCGGCCTGCGCGCACTCGCCAACCAGGGCAGCACGAATCTGCCGCTCCGGCTGCTCGTCAGCCGGTTCCGGGTGGACGCGGCGAACTGGGCGGCACCGCCGGTCGTCACCCACTCCGACTGGGTGCGCGTGCTGCCCGCACCCTTCGACGGCGTCTGGACCCAGGAACTGGAGAACACCGTCCGCGGCTGGTACGGCTCCACCGCCCCGGACGTCCTCGCCCACGCCGCCATGTTCCTCGCCGGGGCGCCCACCGTGGTCGCCGGTGCCGGCCCGGCCGAGGGCAGACCGGTCCTGGGCGAGGCGGGGTACGGCTACCTGGATCCGCGGGGCTACCGCTACGAGGGCGCCGACTTCCACGAATACATGAACACCGGCTGGACCTTCCCCGACGGCGCCTACACCGGCCCGGCCGGCAAGCAGGCCGGCAACCTCGACTGCTCCGGCTACACCCGCATGGTCTACGGCTACCACATGGGCGTACCGCTGGCCGCGGGTGAGGACACCTCGGGCACCCGGCTCCCGCGCAAGTCCCGGGACATGGCCGAGTACGCGCCCGGCGTCCGCATCGACCGCACCGACGGCACGAAGCCGCCCGCCGCCGCGCAGCTCCAGCCCGGCGACCTCGTCCTGTTCAACGCGGACTCCGGCGACGACGTCCGGACGGCCACGGTGGACCACGTCGGCATCTACCTCGGCGCTGACGCGGGGGGCCTGCGCCGCTTCCTGTCGAGTCGCAAGACGGTCAACGGCCCGACCATGTCCGACCTGGGCGGCAAGTCGCTCCTCGACGGTACCGGCACCTACGCGAAGACCCTGCACACGGTCCACCGGATCTGAGGCACCCACCGAGCTCGGTACGGCGGCGCCCTCCTCGGCAGGTCGCCGCCGTACCTTCGGCACACCACCGCATCGGCCGTACTGGTCTGTACCAACCCCTTGCCCCCGCCCTGCCTTCGTCGCAAGCTCCCTTCATGGAGCTGGAGTTGCGGCATCTCAAGACGGTCCGGGCCATCGCCGACGCCGGCAGCCTCACCAGGGCGGCGACGGCGCTCGGGCTCGCGCAGCCCGCGTTGAGCGCACAGCTCAAGCGGATCGAACGCGCCCTGGGCGGTGCCCTGTTCGAGCGTGGCCGGCACGGCGTGCGGGCCACCGCGCTGGGGGAACTGGTGCTGGAGCGCAGCCGGATCGTGCTGCCCGCGGTCACCGAACTCCAGCAGGAGGCGGCCAGGTTCGCCCGCGCGGCCCCGCGCACCGCCGAGCGGCTCCGGCTGGGCGGCACCCACGGCCCCCTGCTGGGCGCCCTGGTGGACCGGCTGGCGGGCGTGGCGCCGGACGCCCGGATGACGACCTGTACGTCCTGGTCGGAACGGGAGCTGGCCGAGCAGCTCGTCGAAGGGCGGCTGGACTTCGCCCTCGCCGGGACCTGCGGGTCGGCGTCCCCGCCCGGCGCGGAGGGCCTGGTCTGGCGGGAGGTCGCCGTCGACCCGGTGTTCGTCATGGTGGCCGACGGTCACCCGCTCGCCCACCGTCCCGAGGTGGACCTGACCGAGCTGGCCGGCGAGGAGTGGGCCTGTGTGCCCGGTGACGGCTGCTTCGGGGACTGCTTCACCGCGTCCTGCGCCCGCGCCGGGTTCACTCCGCACCGCATGTACGAGACGGACACCGCCTCCCTGGTGCACCTCGTGCAGGTGGGCCGGGCGGTCGGCCTGTGCCGGGCGACGTTCCCGACCACGCCCGGCATCGTCACCCGGCCGCTCACCGGCACGCCCCTGGCCTGGCGGCACCTGCTCGGCTGGCACGCGGGGACCCAGCGGCAGGACACCGCCGCCACCGTCCTCGCGCAGGCCCGCCTCGCCCACGCGGGCGTGGCCGCGGGCAGCGACAGCTACACCGCGTGGCTCTCGACGCACGGGGACACGGCGGCCGTGGGCTGAGCCCGGGGGCGCCCGGCGGGGTTCCATAACGCCGGGGAGGGGGCCGACCGGGGTCTTATGCCCACCGGCCGGCCCTCCCTACGGTTTCGGCACCTCCCCACCGAGACCGAGGAGTTCCCCATGTCCTCCCTGTCCTCCGTGTCCCAGCGACACACCAGGGCCAGAGCCGCGGGCGCCGCCCTCGCGGCGACGGCCGCCCTGCTCGTGGCCGGGCTCAGCGGCTCCGCGAGCGCGGGGGCGGCCGAGGCCGCGCAGCCGTCGGCGCCCTCCGCGGCGCAGACCCTCCGCACCGACGCCGCCCCGGCCGCCCTGCTCCAGGCCATGCAGCGCGACCTCGGCCTGGACCGGCACCAGGCCGAGGTGCGCCTGGTGAACGAGGCCGAGGCGGGCGCCGTGGCGGGGCGCCTGCGGGCAGCGCTCGGCGGCGACTTCGCGGGCGCCTGGGTGCGGGGCGCCGAGTCCGGCACGCTCACCGTGGCGACGACCGACGCGGGCGACGTCGGCACGATCGAGGCGCAGGGAGCCGAGGCGAAGGTCGTACGCCACTCGCTGGCCGACCTGGACGCGGCCAAGGCCCGCCTGGACCGGTCGGCGACCGGCCGCACCACCGCCGACGCGCCCGTCTGGTACGTCGACACGCGCACCAACACCCTCGTCGTGGAGGCGGTACGCCCGGCCGCGGCCCGCGCGCTGCTGGCGGCCGCCGGGGTCGACCGGTCCCTCGCCCGAG
Source organism: Streptomyces flaveolus (assembly GCF_044765825.1). Classification (NCBI taxonomy): domain Bacteria; kingdom Bacillati; phylum Actinomycetota; class Actinomycetes; order Kitasatosporales; family Streptomycetaceae; genus Streptomyces; species Streptomyces flaveolus. The sequence continues at coordinate 746,859 of NZ_JBIWKU010000003.1, forward strand.
TCGAGACGCGCACCGAACGTCCCCGCACCTTCTACGACCTGCGGGGCGGCGAGGCGTACTACATCAACAACAGCGGACGCTGCTCGATCGGCTTCCCGGTCACCAAGGGCACCCAGCAGGGCTTCGCCACCGCCGGTCACTGCGGCCAGGCCGGCGCCGGCACGAGCGGCGCCAACCGGGTCGCCCAGGGCACCTTCCAGGGCTCGGTCTTCCCGGGCCGCGACATGGCGTGGGTGGCGGCCAACTCCAGCTGGACGGCGACCCCGTACGTCAACGGCGCCGGCGGGCAGAGCGTCCAGGTCGCCGGGTCCACGCAGGCGACGGTCGGCGCCTCCGTGTGCCGCTCCGGTTCGACGACCGGCTGGCACTGCGGCACCGTCCAGCAGCTGAACACCAGCGTCACCTACCAGGAGGGCACCGTCTCCGGCGTCACCCGCACCACGGTGTGCGCCGAGCCCGGCGACTCCGGCGGCTCGTACATCTCCGGCAGCCAGGCCCAGGGCGTCACCTCGGGCGGCTCGGGCAACTGCAGCAGCGGCGGCGAGACCTTCTTCCAGCCGATCAACCCGCTGCTGACGAACTACGGGCTCACCCTGAAGACGTCCGGTGACGGCGGCGGCCCCGAGGAACCCCCGCCCGGCGGCGGCACCTGGGCCGCCGGCAAGGTCTACCAGCCGGGCGACACGGTGACGTACGGCGGTGCGACCTACCGCTGCCTCCAGGGCCACCAGGCCCAGCCGGGCTGGGAGCCGTCGAACGTCCCCGCCCTGTGGCAGCGCGTGTGACCCACTGACCGCCCCACGGGGGACACGGGGGCAGGGCCCGGGTGCGCAGCGGGAGAGCGCCCGGGCCCGTCCGTGTTCAGGTACGGCTGACGGTGCCGCACTCCGTCTGTCCCTGGTCGATCGGCCGGCTGCGGTCGTACGGGTCGACGGTCGGGCCGCCGCCCTGCTCACCGGTGTAGACGTCGTCGGGGAAGGTGGGCTCCAGATAGCCGCCCTCGTCCTCGCACGAGTCGTTGGACCGGTCGGCGCTGTACTCGAAGAGCCTCAGTTTGCCCGCCGTGGCCTGCCACTGCCCGGGGTCCGACAGCAGCATGGTGACCTGGCGGCGCACGATGGTCCGGGTCACGGGACTGAAGTCCTGCCCGGCGCGTACGAGGGGATAGACGAAGGTGTAGTCCGCGTGCACCTTCACCTGGCCGGGATCGCCGGCGGTGAAGCTCATGTGGCCCCGGACCTTGACCGTGTCGCCCAGCACACGCACCTCGGCCGGGTCGAAGCGGCTGAAGAACATGGTGGGGTCGTCGTCCCGCGTGGGACCGGTCAGCGCCCGTTCCATCCGCGACCGCATCTCCGAGTCCAACGGGTCCAGCACGTCGAACGCGGCGGTGGGCCGCGCCCCGCGCAGCACGGCGGGATCGATGTTGCTCGCGACCAGGAAGTCCTTCGTGCGGCGCAGCGCCAGTTCCACCTCGGCCTTGCTCATCCCGCCGGCCGCCTTCGCCTGCGGCAGCACGATGGCATCCGCGCCCTCCGCCCACCGCTCCGCCGGTGAGCCGAGGAACGGCCGCTCGTGGGTGGGCTCCTCGGACAGGGCCGCGCCGCCGGGCGCGGTGCTGGGCAGTGCCGTCTCCGCGGGCAGCGGCGACGCCGCGGCTCCCGTCGGCTCCTCGGGTATCCCGTCGAACACCAGTGAGGGCTTCACGACGAGCACGGCGACCGCGACGGCCACCAGCACCCCGACGGCCGACTTGATCCGACGCCGGCGGCTCCGGCCGCCGTTCGTCCCCTGCCACGCCGGACCCGTCCGCCACCCCGGCGGCGTCGAGGGCGGCGCGGCCTTCTCCCGCCCCCACCGCCGGCCGCCGGAGGCCGAGGCCGCCGCCTCGTCCTGCGCCCGCAGCCGCTCCGTCACCATCCGCGCCCGCGCGGACGGCTCCTTGGGCGCCGCGGCGCCGCCGCCCTCGGCGGACTCCCGCAGGAACGCGTCCAACTGCTCGTCGGAGAGGGACGGCGACGGTTCCCGGTCGTCGGGACGCTCGGGGGACGGGACAGTGCTCACGGGCTCGCTCTCGTGGTCCGGTGCGGCATTCTCGCCGGTCAGTGATCGAACCAGTGTTCCCGATCTTCACAGGGTGCCCACAGACCCAGGCACGAGCCGTGATCCAACCGGTACCGAGGGACAACGCGAAAGGACCCGCACGACCGAAGTCGTACGGGTCCTCTCAGGCATCAAGCCCAGGTCAGGTCGTCAGACCCAACAAGCAAGCGGAGCTTACTTGTTGATCTTGGTGACCTGGCCGGCGCCCACGGTCCGGCCACCCTCACGGATGGCGAACTTCAGGCCCTCTTCCATGGCGACGGGCTGGATGAGCTCCACCTTCATCTCGGTGTTGTCACCCGGCATGACCATCTCGGTGCCCTCGGGGAGGGTCACGACGCCGGTCACGTCCGTCGTACGGAAGTAGAACTGCGGACGGTAGTTGTTGAAGAACGGCGTGTGGCGGCCACCCTCGTCCTTGGACAGGATGTAGGCCTGCGCCTCGAACTCGGTGTGCGGGGTGACCGAGCCCGGCTTGATGATGACCTGGCCGCGCTCGACGTCCTCGCGCTTGATGCCGCGAAGCAGCAGACCGACGTTCTCACCGGCCTGGCCCTCGTCGAGGAGCTTCCGGAACATCTCGATGCCGGTGACCGTGGTGGTGGTCTTCTCGGTCTTGATGCCGATGATGTCGACGGTCTCGTTGACCTTGAGGACACCACGCTCGATGCGGCCGGTGACGACCGTACCGCGACCGGTGATGGTGAAGACGTCCTCGATCGGCATCAGGAACGGCTTGTCGACGTCACGCTCGGGCTCCGGGATGGCCTCGTCCACGGCCTTCATGAGCTCGAGGACCGAGTTGCCCCACTCCTTGTCGCCCTCGAGGGCCTTCAGAGCGGAGACCTTGACGACGGGAACGTCGTCGCCCGGGAACTCGTACTCGGAGAGGAGCTCACGCACCTCGAGCTCGACGAGCTCCAGGATCTCCTCGTCGTCCACCATGTCGGCCTTGTTCAGCGCGACGACGATGTACGGAACGCCGACCTGGCGGGCCAGGAGCACGTGCTCCTTGGTCTGCGGCATCGGGCCGTCGGTGGCGGCGACCACGAGGATGGCGCCGTCCATCTGCGCCGCACCCGTGATCATGTTCTTGATGTAGTCCGCGTGACCGGGGCAGTCGACGTGGGCGTAGTGACGCGTCTCCGTCTGGTACTCGACGTGCGCGATGGAGATGGTGATACCGCGCTGGCGCTCTTCGGGAGCCTTGTCGATCTGGTCGAAGGCCGAGGCCTCGTTCAGGTCCGGGTACGCGTCGTGCAGCACCTTGGTAATGGCGGCCGTGAGGGTCGTCTTACCGTGGTCGATGTGACCGATGGTGCCGATGTTGACGTGCGGCTTAGTCCGCTCGAACTTCGCCTTCGCCACTGGGGTCCTCCTGTGGAGTGGTTCTGTACGCCTTACTCATCGGCGCCAGGTGATCTTTGCTGGGAAACCCGGGCCAGGGGGCATTCCGCCGGGTTGGCGGTGGAATGCCCCTTGCAGGCTCCGGGGTCAAGCCTAAAGCGTGTGAACGGGGTCCGTTAAACGGAGTAGTCCGTTACTCGCCCTTGGCCTTCGCGATGATCTCCTCGGCGACGTTCCGGGGAACCTCGGCGTAGGAGTCGAACTGCATCGAGTAGCTTGCGCGACCCGACGTCTTGCTGCGGAGGTCGCCGACGTAGCCGAACATCTCCGACAGGGGCACGAGGCCCTTCACGACGCGGGCACCCGCCCGCTCCTCCATGGCCTGAATCTGGCCACGGCGGGAGTTGATGTCGCCGATGACCTCACCCATGTAGTCCTCGGGCGTGGTGACCTCGACGGCCATCATCGGCTCCAGGAGCACGGGCGAAGCCTTGCGTGCGGCCTCCTTGAAGGCCTGCGAACCGGCGATCTTGAACGCGAGCTCGGAGGAGTCGACCTCGTGGTAGCCACCGTCGATGAGCGTGACGCGGACGCCCGTCATCTCGTAGCCGGCCAGGATGCCGAACTGCATGGCCTCCTGAGCACCGGCGTCCACCGAAGGGATGTACTCCTTCGGGATGCGGCCACCGGTCACCTTGTTCACGAACTCGTACGAGGCGTCGCCGCCCTCGATCGGCTCGATCGCGATCTGCACCTTGGCGAACTGACCGGTACCACCGGTCTGCTTCTTGTGGGTGTAGTCCACGCGCTCGACGGCCTTGCGGATCGTCTCACGGTAGGCGACCTGCGGCTTACCGACGTTGGCCTCGACCTTGAACTCACGGCGCATACGGTCGACCAGCACCTCGAGGTGCAGCTCGCCCATACCACCGATGATGGTCTGGCCCGTCTCCTCGTTCGTGTGAACCTGGAAGGACGGGTCCTCCTCGGCCAGACGCTGGATCGCGACGCCGAGCTTCTCCTGGTCGCCCTTCGACTTGGGCTCGATGGCGACCTGGATGACCGGCGCCGGGAAGTCCATGGACTCCAGGATCACCGGGCTCTTGTCGTCGGACAGCGTCTCACCGGTGGTGGTCTGCTTCAGGCCCATGACGGCGACGATGTCGCCGGCGCCCACCGACTCGATCTCCTCACGCTTGTTGGCGTGCATGCGGTAGATCTTGCCGATGCGCTCCTTCTTGCCCTTGACCGAGTTCAGCACCGCGGTGCCGGACTGCAGGCGGCCCGAGTAGACCCGGACGAAGGTGAGCTTGCCGAGGTGCGGGTCGCTCATGATCTTGAAGGCGAGCGCGGCGAGCGGCTCGTCCTCGGACGGCTTGCGCTTGACGACGACCTCGGGGTCCTTGACGTCGTGGCCCTCGATGGCCTCGACGTCGAGGGGGGTCGGCAGGTAGCGCACGACCGCGTCGAGCAGGGGCTGAACGCCCTTGTTCTTGAACGCGGTGCCGCAGAACACCGGGGTGACCGTGGTGTCGCTGGACTTGCCGGAGGCGATGGTGATGCGACGGATCGCGGCGTACAGCTGCTCCTCGGTGGGCTCCTGGCCCTCCAGGAACAGCTCCATGATCTCTTCGTCGTTCTCGGCGACGGCCTCGACCAGCTTGCCGCGCCACTCCTCGGCGGCCTCGGTGTGCGTGTCGGGGATGTCGACGACGTCGTACATCTCGCCCTTGGCGGCCTCGGCGGACCACACGAGCGCCTTCATGCGGACCAGGTCCACGACGCCCTTGAAGTCGGCCTCGGCGCCGATCGGGAGCTGCATGACGAGCGGCTGGGCGCCCAGGCGGTCCGAGATCATGTCCACGCAGCGGTGGAACTCGGCGCCGGTACGGTCCAGCTTGTTGACGAAGCAGATGCGGGGCACGCCGTAACGGTCGGCCTGACGCCACACCGTCTCGGACTGCGGCTCGACACCGGCGACACCGTCGAACACGGTCACGGCACCGTCGAGCACACGCAGGGAACGCTCCACCTCGACGGTGAAGTCGACGTGCCCCGGGGTGTCGATGATGTTGATCGTGTAGTCGTTGTCCTCGAGCGGCCAGTGACAGGTGGTCGCAGCAGACGTGATCGTGATGCCACGCTCCTGCTCCTGCTCCATCCAGTCCATGGTGGCAGCGCCGTCGTGGACCTCACCGATCTTGTACGACACACCGGTGTAGAACAGAATCCGCTCGGTGGTGGTCGTCTTGCCCGCGTCGATGTGGGCCATGATCCCGATGTTGCGGACCTTGGCCAGGTCAAGTGAAGTGGTAGCCATAAGGCTTCAGTCTTCTCTCGGTCTCGATGTGGGTAGCGACTACCAGCGGTAGTGCGCGAAGGCCTTGTTGGACTCGGCCATCTTGTGCGTGTCCTCGCGCTTCTTCACAGCGGCACCGAGGCCGTTGGAGGCGTCGAGGAGCTCGTTGAGCAGACGCTCGGTCATGGTCTTCTCGCGACGGGCGCGGGAGTAACCGACGAGCCAGCGCAGCGCGAGGGTGTTGGCGCGACCGGGCTTGACCTCGATCGGCACCTGGTAGGTGGCGCCACCGACACGGCGGGACTTGACCTCGAGGGTCGGCTTGATGTTCTCGAGCGCGCGCTTCAGCGTGATGATCGGGTCGTTGCCCGTCTTCTCACGCAGACCCTCCATGGCGCCGTAGACGATGCGCTCGGCGGTGGAGCGCTTGCCGTTCAGCAGCACCTTGTTGATCAGGGAGGTCACCAGAGGAGAACCGTAGACCGGGTCGATGATGACCGGGCGCTTCGGGGCGGGGCCCTTACGAGGCATTCTTACTTCTCCTTCTTGGCGCCGTAGCGGCTGCGGGCCTGCTTGCGGTTCTTGACACCCTGGGTGTCGAGCGAGCCGCGGATGATCTTGTAGCGAACACCCGGCAGGTCCTTCACACGGCCGCCGCGCACGAGCACGATGGAGTGCTCCTGCAGGTTGTGTCCCTCACCCGGAATGTAAGCAGTGACCTCGATCCCGCTGGTCAGACGCACACGCGCGACCTTACGCAGGGCCGAGTTCGGCTTCTTCGGGGTGGTCGTGAACACACGCGTGCAGACGCCACGACGCTGGGGCGAACCCTCGAGCGCGGGCGTCTTGTTCTTCTCGACCTTGTCCTGCCGGCCCTTGCGGACCAGCTGCTGGATCGTAGGCACTACTTCTCCGGTTTCTGTGTGCCGAATGGTGAAGCTAACCTGGTACGTCGCCGACCCACGCGGTCGGGTGTGTCGAACCCGCGGACTCTCGCCGCGAGGACGGAAAGAGGCGCGGATTGCGGTGGCCGCTCACGGCCCCCGGTGCGGTTGAAGGCACGCACGAAGGCCAGGGCACACCCCAGGCACAAGGTCTGAGCGTACCTATCGCATTCGCTGCGGTCAAAACAAATGGGCGAGACCGACGCCGGCGCCCGGCTCGCACCATTTTCGCCCGGTCCGCTCCCGCCGCTCGGCAAGGCGCGCGGGGGCCGCGCACCGGCTCAGGCCCGCGGCTCCGGAATCCGCGCCCCGCCCCGGCCGGCGGGGGTCCCGGAGCCCGGGGTGCCGGCGCGCTCGGCCCCGGGCTCGGGCTCCGCGGCCGCCGTGTCGTACCGGACGAAGTACGTGGGCCTGTTCTGCACCGCCGTGTAGATCCGGCCGACGTACTCGCCGAGCAGGCCCACGCAGACCAGCTGCACGGCCCCGATGAACACGATCCCCGTGAAGAGCGAGGTCCAGCCGGGCACCGTGTGGCCCAGGGCGAAGGCGGTCAGCGTGTAGACCAGCAGCCCCAGGCAGACCAGGAAGGCACCGGCGCCCAGCCAGGTGGCGATGCGCAGCGGGGCCGCGGAGAAGCCCGTGACGCTGTCGACCGCGAGGCGGATCATCCGGCCGAGCGGGTACTTGGTCCGGCCCGCGGTGCGCGGCGCGCGCTGGTAGGTGACCTGGCCGCTCGGGAAACCCAGCCAGGGCACCAGGAGGCGGTAGACCCGCTGCTGGTCCGGCAGGGCCTTCAGCGCCTCCACCGCGGCCCGGCTGAGCAGCCGGAAGTCACCCGCCTGCGCGGGGACCGAGGGGCCGGCCAGGCGGCGCATGAGCCGGTAGTAGACGCCCGCGGTCCTGCGCTTGAACCCGGTGTCGCTGCTGCGGTCCGCCCGGACGCCGTAGACGATGTCGAGGCCCTCGGCGCGGGCCAGCGCCAGCATGTCGGGAATCTTCTCCGGCGGGTCCTGGAGGTCCGCGTCCAGACTCACCACGTAGGCCCCGGCCGCCCGGTCCAGGCCGGCGGTGAGGGCGGCCTGGTGGCCGGAGTTGCGCCGCAGCGCGATCACGCGCAGTTCCGGCCAGCCGAGCCGGAAGGCGGCGAGCAGCTCCGCGGTGCGGTCGGCGCTGCCGTCGTCCACCGCGACGACCTCGTGGGCGACGTCCAGCTCCGTCAGCACCGGCCGCAGCCTGCTGACCAGCGCGGGCAGGGCCTCTTCCTCGTTGTACATGGGTATGACGACCGACAGCACGATCGCCTCGTCCCGTTCCTCGGGCACCGGCCCTCCCCTCACCCCTGAAGCAGAGCACAGATGTGCGACTCTGGTGCGATCTTATGGCAGCGATTGCTCGTTGAGGGCGGACCGAGGGGGATGACAGGCATGGACACGGCTGCCGACGACACGGCGACCGACGCGTCCCTCGGCGCACGGGACCAACTGTCCGCCGCACACGATTCGGCCGGGCAGCGGACGGGGACCGGGACCCTGGACCGGGCCCGGGCGGCCTGGGAGGGCCGACGGCCCGCGTGGACCCGGCGCCTCACCCTGCCGGCCGGCGCGCGCCCGTACCTGCCCGCGCTCGCCCTGTACGGCGTCACCAAACTCGTGGGCCTCACCGTCTTCGCCTCCCTGCTGGAGTACGCCGGGGACTACCACGACAAGAAGCCGCGCTTCGGCGGCGGCGCCCACTGGTGGGACGTCCTGGCCACCTGGGACGGCTGGTGGTACCTCCAGGTCGCCGAGCACGGCTACCACCCCTCACTGATACGACTCGACTCCGACGGCCTGTTCACCGTCCAGCAGAACTCGGTGGCGTTCTTCCCGCTCTACCCGGCGCTGATCCGCATGGTCTCGGAAGCCACCGGAATCGGCCTGTACGGCTCCGGCATCCTGGTCTCCGTCCTGGCCTCGTTCGTCGCCGCCGCCGGTATCTACGCCGTCGTCCGCCTGGTCGCCGGAGCACGGGCGGGCACCATCGCCGCGGGACTGTGGGCCGTGGCGCCCGGCGCGGGCGTCGAGTGGGCGGTGTACTCCGAGTCCGTGTTCGTCGCCATCGCCGCCTGGACCTGCTACGCCGTGATGACCCGGCGCTGGGTCGCGGCCGGTCTGCTGGCCTGTGTCGCCGGCTTGAACCGGCCCACGTCCGCGGTGCTCATAGGCGCCGTGGGACTCGCCGCGCTGGTGACCCTGGCCCGCCCCGCGAGTCGACGCGAACACGGCGTGTGGGGCCCGCTGTACGCCATGATCGTCGCCCCGCTGGGCCTGCTGTTCTACGTCGCCTGGGTCGGCTACAGCACCGGCGAGCCCTCGGCGTACTTCATCCTCCAGCGCGAGGGCTGGGCGCACTTCTTCGACTACGGCGCCTACACCCTGGACGTGCTGCGCAACCTGGCGGTGGGCCGCAACGACTACGTCTTCGCCTTCTCCACCCCGGACCTGCTCTCCCTCCAGCTGGTCCTGGCGCTGCCCTTCCTCATCGCCCTGATGCTGCGCAAGAAGCCCCCGCTGGTGCTCGTCGCCTACACCCTGGCGTCGGTCATCACGGTCCTGGGCACCCAGCAGATGTTCGGCAACACGATGCGCTACCTGCTCCCCGTCTTCCCCCTCCTCCTCGCCCCGGCAGCGGCCCTGAGCCGCCTGAAACTGCCGAGCCTGGCGGTGTTCTTCACGACGGCGGCGATCGCGTCGGGGTGGTACGCGCACTACGTGATCTTCGAACTGGGCGTGCCGTAGGCCGGCGGTCGCCGGGGCCCGGCACGCCGGGCCCCGGACACGCCGAAGGGCGGCCACCCCTCGCGGGGTGACCGCCCTTCGGTCGGTCAAGCGAGCACTCGCTTACTGGTTGTACGGACCGTAGTCGTAGTCCTCCAGCGGGACGGCCTGGCCGGAGCCGGTGCCGAACGGCGAGTAGTCGATGTCGTCGTAGCCGACGGCCGAGTACATCGCGGCCTTGGCCTCCTCGGTCGGCTCGACCCGGATGTTGCGGTAGCGGGACAGGCCCGTACCGGCCGGGATGAGCTTACCGATGATGACGTTCTCCTTGAGGCCGATGAGGCTGTCGGACTTGGCGTTGATCGCCGCGTCCGTCAGGACTCGGGTCGTCTCCTGGAAGGAGGCGGCCGACAGCCAGGATTCCGTCGCCAGCGAGGCCTTGGTGATACCCATCAGCTGCGGACGACCGGAGGCCGGGTGACCGCCCTCCTGGACCACACGACGGTTCTCGGTCTCGAACTTCGACCGCTCGACCAGCTCGCCGGGCAGCAGCTCGGCGTCGCCGGACTCGATGATCGTCACGCGGCGCAGCATCTGCCGGATGATGATCTCGATGTGCTTGTCGTGGATCGACACGCCCTGCGAGTTGTAGACCTTCTGGACCTCGCCGACCAGGTGGACCTGGACGGCACGCTGACCCAGGATGCGCAGCACGTCGTGCGGGTTGGTGGCACCCACGGTGAGCTTCTGGCCCACCTCGACGTGGTCGCCCTCGCCCACCAGCAGACGGGCACGCTTCGAGATCGGGTAGGCCGTCTCGTCGCTGCCGTCGTCGGGGGTGACGACGATCTTCTTGGTCTTCTCGGTCTCCTCGATCCGCACGCGGCCGGAGGCCTCGGAGATCGGGGCGACACCCTTCGGGGTACGGGCCTCGAAGAGCTCGACCACACGGGGCAGACCCTGGGTGATGTCGTCACCGGCCACACCACCGGTGTGGAAGGTACGCATCGTCAGCTGGGTACCGGGCTCACCGATGGACTGGGCGGCGATGATGCCGACCGCCTCACCGATGTCGACCAGCTTGCCGGTGGCCAGGGAGCGGCCGTAGCACATGGCGCAGGTGCCGACCTGGGACTCACAGGTCAGGATCGAGCGGGTCTTGACCTCCTCGACACCGTGGTGCACCAGCTGGTCGATGAGCACGTCACCGAGGTCGACGTTGGCCGGCGCGATCACCTTGCCGTCGATGACGACGTCCTCGGCGAGCATGCGGGCGTACACGCTGGTCTCGACGTCGTCGGCCTTGCGCAGCACACCGTCCTCGCCGCGCTCGGCGATCCGCAGCTTCAGACCGCGCTCGGTGCCGCAGTCCTCCTCGCGGATGATGACGTCCTGGGAGACGTCGACCAGACGACGCGTGAGGTAACCCGAGTCGGCGGTACGCAGAGCGGTGTCCGCCAGACCCTTACGGGCACCGTGCGTGGAGATGAAGTACTCCAGCACGGACAGACCCTCACGGAACGACGCCTTGATCGGACGCGGGATCGTCTCGTTCTTCGCGTTCGACACCAGACCACGCATACCGGCGATCTGACGCATCTGCATCATGTTGCCTCGTGCACCCGAGTTCACCATCATGAAGATCGGGTTGGTCTTCGGGAAGTTGTCGTTCATCGCCTCGGCGACCTCGTTGGTCGCCTTGGTCCAGATCGCGATGAGCTCCTGCGTGCGCTCGTCCTTGGTGATCAGACCGCGCTCGTACTGCTTCTGGACCTTCTCGTCCTGCGCCTCGTAGCCCTTGACGATCTCCTTCTTCGCCTCGGGAACGACGACGTCGGAGATGGCCACGGTGACGCCGGAACGGGTCGCCCAGAAGAAGCCGGCCGCCTTCAGGTTGTCGAGCGTCGCCGCCACGATGACCTTCGGGTATCGCTCGGCGAGGTCGTTGACGATCTCGGAGAGCTGCTTCTTGCCGACCTCGTAGTCGACGAACGGGTAGTCCTCGGGCAGCAGCTCGTTGAAGAGCGCGCGGCCCAGCGTGGTCTTCAGGGTGAAGGTGTCACCCTGCTGCCACTCCGGCTCACCCTCCTCGCGCGCCGGGGGCTCCCAGCCGCGGGGCGGGATGGTGCCCACCGGGAAGCGGATGTCGACCTTCGACTGGAGCGACAGGTCGCCCGCGTCGAACGCCATGATCGCCTCGGCGGCGGAACCGAAGGCACGGCCCTCGCCCTTGAGGTCGCGGCCCTCGCCGTCGGTGGTGAGGAAGAACAGACCGAGGACCATGTCCTGGGTCGGCATCGTCACCGGACGGCCGTCGGCCGGCTTGAGGATGTTGTTCGAGGACAGCATCAGGATGCGGGCCTCGGCCTGCGCCTCCGCGGACAGCGGCAGGTGCACGGCCATCTGGTCACCGTCGAAGTCCGCGTTGAACGCGGTACAGACGAGCGGGTGGATCTGGATGGCCTTGCCCTCGACCAGCTGCGGCTCGAAGGCCTGGATGCCGAGGCGGTGCAGCGTGGGCGCACGGTTCAGCAGAACCGGGTGCTCCGCGATGACCTCTTCCAGCACGTCGTACACGACCGTGCGGCCGCGCTCGACCATGCGCTTGGCGCTCTTGATGTTCTGCGCGTGGTTCAGGTCGACCAGGCGCTTCATCACGAACGGCTTGAAGAGCTCCAGCGCCATGGCCTTGGGCAGACCGCACTGGTGCAGCTTGAGCTGCGGGCCGACGACGATGACGGAACGCGCCGAGTAGTCGACTCGCTTACCGAGCAGGTTCTGACGGAATCGACCCTGCTTGCCCTTCAGCATGTCGCTGAGGGACTTCAGCGGGCGGTTACCGGGACCGGTGACCGGGCGACCACGACGACCGTTGTCGAAGAGGGCGTCCACGGCCTCCTGGAGCATGCGTTTCTCGTTGTTCACGATGATCTCGGGCGCACCGAGGTCGAGAAGCCGCTTCAGGCGGTTGTTGCGGTTGATGACGCGGCGGTACAGGTCGTTCAGGTCGGAGGTCGCGAAGCGGCCACCGTCCAGCTGCACCATCGGACGCAGGTCCGGCGGGATGACCGGCACGCAGTCCAGCACCATGCCCTTGGGGCTGTTGCTGGTCTGCAGGAACGCGGAGACGACCTTGAGGCGCTTGAGCGCGCGGGTCTTCTTCTGGCCCTTGCCGGTGCGGATGATCTCGCGGAGCTTCTCGGCCTCCTCGTCGAGGTCGAAGGACTCCAGGCGCTTCTGCAGCGCGGCGGCGCCCATCGAGCCGTCGAAGTAGGTGCCGAAGCGGTCGCGCAGCTCGCGGTAGAGCAGCTCGTCGCCCTCGAGGTCCTGGACCTTGAGGTTCTTGAACCGGTTCCACACCTCGTCGAGGCGGTCGATCTCGCGCTGCGCACGGTCGCGCAGCTGCTTCATCTCACGCTCGGCACCCTCGCGCACCTTGCGGCGCACGTCGGCCTTGGCGCCCTCGGCCTCCAGCTCGGCCAGGTCGGTCTCGAGCTTCTTGGCGCGGGCCTCGAGGTCGGCGTCGCGGCGGTTCTCGATCTGCTGACGCTCGACGGAGACGTGGGCCTCCAGCGAGGGCAGGTCGCGGGTGCGGCGCTCCTCGTCCACGAACGTGATCATGTACGCGGCGAAGTAGATGACCTTCTCGAGGTCCTTCGGCGCCAGGTCCAGCAGGTAGCCCAGGCGCGACGGGACGCCCTTGAAGTACCAGATGTGGGTGACGGGGGCGGCGAGCTCGATGTGGCCCATCCGCTCACGGCGCACCTTGGCGCGCGTGACCTCCACGCCACAGCGCTCACAGATGATGCCCTTGAAGCGGACGCGCTTGTACTTGCCGCAGTAGCACTCCCAGTCCCGGGTCGGACCGAAGATCTTCTCGCAGAAGAGTCCGTCCTTCTCGGGCTTGAGCGTGCGGTAGTTGATGGTCTCGGGCTTCTTGACCTCGCCGTGGCTCCACTGACGGATGTCGTCAGCGGTGGCCAGACCGATCCGGAGCTCGTCGAAGAAGTTGACGTCGAGCACTATGCGTCAATCCCTCTCAGGGTTGTAAGTCTTGGGGTCTGAAACGGGGGTCCTGGGGCCGGCGGGCCTTGATCGCTCAAGGCCCGCCGGACTCCCGTCAGACCTCTTCGACGCTGCTCGGCTCGCGCCGGGACAGGTCGATGCCGAGCTCCTCCGCAGCGCGGAAGACGTCCTCGTCGGTGTCGCGCATCTCGATGGACATGCCGTCCGAGGACAGCACCTCCACGTTGAGGCACAGGGACTGCATCTCCTTGATGAGCACCTTGAAGGACTCGGGGATGCCGGGCTCAGGGATGTTCTCGCCCTTGACGATGGCCTCGTAGACCTTCACGCGGCCGGTGACGTCGTCGGACTTGATGGTCAGCAGCTCCTGGAGGGCGTACGCGGCGCCGTATGCCTCCAGCGCCCACACCTCCATCTCACCGAAGCGCTGGCCACCGAACTGGGCCTTACCACCCAGCGGCTGCTGGGTGATCATCGAGTACGGACCGGTCGAACGGGCGTGCAGCTTGTCGTCGACCAGGTGGTGCAGCTTGAGGATGTACATGTAGCCGACCGAGATCGGGTCCGGGAACGGCTCACCGCTGCGGCCGTCGAACAGCCGCGCCTTGCCGGACGGGAGCACCATGCGCTCGCCGTCGCGGTTCGGGATGGTGTGCTGCAGCAGACCCGCGAGCTCGTCCTCGCGCGCACCGTCGAAGACCGGGGTGGCGACGTTGGTACCGGGCTCGACCTTGTCGGCGCCGATGACCTGGAGACGCTGCGCCCACTCGTCCGCGAGGCCGGAGACGTCCCAGCCACGGCTGGCGAGCCAGCCGAGGTGGATCTCCAGGACCTGTCCCGGGTTCATTCGGGACGGCACACCCAGCGGGTTGAGGATGATGTCGACCGGGGTGCCGTCCTCCAGGAACGGCATGTCCTCGATCGGCAGGATCTTCGAGATGACGCCCTTGTTGCCGTGACGGCCGGCGAGCTTGTCACCGTCGGTGATCTTGCGCTTCTGCGCGACGTAGACGCGCACGAGCTGGTTGACACCGGGGGGAAGCTCGTCGCCCTCCTCGCGGTCGAAGACGCGGACGCCGATGACCTTGCCGATCTCGCCGTGCGGGACCTTCAGCGAGGTGTCACGGACCTCACGGGCCTTCTCACCGAAGATCGCACGGAGCAGGCGCTCCTCCGGGGTCAGCTCGGTCTCACCCTTGGGCGTGACCTTGCCGACGAGGATGTCACCGGCGACGACCTCGGCACCGATGCGGATGATGCCGCGCTCGTCGAGGTCGGCGAGGACCTCCTCGGAGACGTTCGGGATGTCCCGGGTGATCTCCTCGGGGCCCAGCTTGGTGTCACGGGCGTCGACCTCGTGCTCCTCGATGTGGATCGAGGAGAGGACGTCGTCCTGCACGAGGCGCTGCGACAGGATGATCGCGTCCTCGTAGTTGTGACCCTCCCACGGCATGAAGGCGACCAGCAGGTTCTTGCCGAGCGCCATCTCGCCGTTCTCGGTGGCCGGACCGTCGGCCAGGACCTGGCCCTCGATGATCCGGTCGCCCTCGCTGACGATGACCTTCTGGTTGACCGAGGTTCCCTGGTTGGACCGGGAGAACTTGGCCAGGCGGTACGTGATGTACGTGCCGTCGTCGTTGGTGGTGGTGATGTAGTCCGCGGAGACCTCCTGGACCACACCCGCCTTCTCGGCCTTGACCACGTCGCCGGCGTCGACCGCGGAGCGGTACTCCATGCCGGTGCCGACGAGCGGCGACTCGCTCTTGATGAGCGGGACGGCCTGACGCATCATGTTCGCGCCCATGA
Source organism: Streptomyces flaveolus (assembly GCF_044765825.1). Classification (NCBI taxonomy): domain Bacteria; kingdom Bacillati; phylum Actinomycetota; class Actinomycetes; order Kitasatosporales; family Streptomycetaceae; genus Streptomyces; species Streptomyces flaveolus. Next base: position 762,140 of record NZ_JBIWKU010000003.1, read on the forward strand.
GGGCACGGTTGGCGTCGTCGTGCTCGAGGAACGGGATCATGGCGGTCGCGACCGACACCATCTGGCGCGGCGAGACATCCATGTAGTCGACGTCGTCACCGGGGACGTAGTCGACCTCGCCGCCACGGCGACGGACCAGCACGCGGTTCTCGGCGAAGCGGAACTCGTCGGTCAGCGGCGCGTTGGCCTGCGCGATGACGAAGCGGTCCTCCTCGTCGGCGGTCAGGTAGTCCACCTCGTCGGTGACCTGGCCCTCGACGACCTTGCGGTACGGCGTCTCGATGAAGCCGAACGGGTTGATCCGTCCGTACGAGGCGAGCGAGCCGATCAGACCGATGTTCGGGCCTTCCGGCGTCTCGATCGGGCACATGCGGCCGTAGTGCGACGGGTGAACGTCACGGACCTCGAAGCCGGCCCGCTCACGGGAGAGACCACCCGGGCCGAGCGCGTTGAGACGACGCTTGTGCGTCAGACCCGACAGCGGGTTGTTCTGGTCCATGAACTGGGACAGCTGGCTGGTGCCGAAGAACTCCTTGATGGAGGCGACGACCGGCCGGATGTTGATCAGGGTCTGCGGCGTGATCGCCTCGACGTCCTGGGTGGTCATGCGCTCGCGCACGACCCGCTCCATACGGGCGAGACCCGTACGGACCTGGTTCTGGATCAGCTCGCCGACGTTGCGGATGCGGCGGTTGCCGAAGTGGTCGATGTCGTCCGTCTCGACGATGATCGACCGGCCCGACTCGCCGACCGTCTCGGTCTCACCGGCGTGCAGCTTCACCAGGTACTTGATGGTGGCGATGATGTCGTCGGTGGTGAGCACGCCGGCGTCCAGCGGCTCGTCCGCGCCGAGCTTCTTGTTCACCTTGTAGCGGCCGACCTTCGCGAGGTCGTAGCGCTTCGGGTTGAAGTAGAGGTTCTCGAGCAGCGTCTGCGCGGCCTCACGGGTCGGCGGCTCGCCCGGACGCAGCTTGCGGTAGATGTCGAGCAGCGCGTCGTCCTGGCCCTGGGTGTGGTCCTTCTCCAGGGTGGCGCGCATGGACTCGTACTCGCCGAACTCCTCGAGGATCTGCTCGGTGGTCCAGCCGAGAGCCTTGAGGAGGACGGTCACGGACTGCTTGCGCTTGCGGTCGATGCGGACACCGACCATGTCGCGCTTGTCGATCTCCATCTCCAGCCAGGCACCCCGGGACGGGATGATCTTGGCGGAGAAGATGTCCTTGTCGGACGTCTTGTCGATGGAGGAGTCGAAGTAGACACCCGGCGAACGGACCAGCTGCGACACCACGACACGCTCGGTGCCGTTGATGACGAAGGTGCCCTTGTTCGTCATGAGCGGGAAGTCGCCCATGAAGACGGTCTGGGACTTGATCTCGCCGGTCTCGTTGTTGGTGAACTCGGCGGTGACGAAGAGCGGGGCCGCGTACGTGAAGTCACGGTCCTTGCACTCGTCGATGCTGTTCTTCGGAGGCTCGAAACGGTGGTCGCGGAACGTCAGCGACATCGACCCGGAGAAGTCTTCGATCGGCGAGATCTCCTCGAAGATCTCTTCCAGACCGGACTTGGTGGGGACGTCGTGACCGGACTCCAGAGCCGACTCGACGCGAGCCTTCCACGCGTCGTTGCCGAGCAGCCAGTCGAAGCTCTCGGTCTGCAGCGCGAGAAGGTTCGGAACCTCGAGGGGCTCCTGGATCTTTGCAAAGGAGATGCGCAGCGGGGCGGTGCTGGCAGCGTTGTTCGTATTCGCGGTCGAGGCATTGCGCGAGGCGGCCAAGAGGGGGTCCTTCCGAGGGCTCGGACTCACTACGCGCGTACCGGCCCCTCTTCCTCACACGGAGACAGGGAGTGCCTGATGTGGCTCGAGAGCCAGGTCAGACATGCTCTGGTCGTCAGTGCTCGGGCGAGGGCAGACCCCTGGTGACGGGCAGGGGGCAGCTAACAGGCAGCGCAAAGGGTCAGTGTAGCCACTTGGCACACTGATGTCCAGTGAAGGTTTCCCGAACCGTGTCCGCTCCTCGTTGTACTCACCACCTGCGGCAAGGCCTCGCCCTCAACGCACCGTGATACTGCCCTCTTCGCCGTGGATCCATGCCTCGGATTCGGATCCGTGTGACGACGCGTCCTGAGAATTGCGCGCTGCGTGCGGTTCGTCAAGGCCCCCCTTGTCCAAACCGGCTGCCGTCCAGGGACTCTCAGGGTCCCGGAGACGGCACGACGAAGATCACCATACTCTTCGCCGTCACCCGTGCAAGGCAGCCGCCGCCCGACCCCCGGAACGCCGAAGAGCGACCACCCGGATGGATGATCGCTCTTCGGCGCTTGGGCGTTACAGGCCCTGACGGACCTGTGAGGTGTTACTTGACCTCGACCGAGGCGCCGGCGCCCTTGAGGGACTCGGCGGCCTTCTCGGCCTGCTCCTTGTTGACCTTCTCGAGGACCGGCTTCGGGGTGCCGTCGACGAGGTCCTTGGCCTCCTTCAGACCCAGGGAGGTCAGCTCACGCACGACCTTGATGACCTGGATCTTCTTGTCGCCGGCGCCGGTGAGGATGACGTCGAACTCGTCCTTCTCCTCCTCGGCCGGGGCAGCGGCGGCCGGGCCGGCCGGGCCCGCGACGGCCACGGCGGCGGCGGCGGTGACGTCGAACTTCTCCTCGAAGGCCTTCACGAACTCGGAGAGCTCGATGAGGGTCATCTCCTCGAACTGGGCGAGCAGGTCTTCCTGGCTGAGCTTCGCCATGATGGCGGTCCTTCCACTAATTCGGCAGGTGCCGGATGTACGGGGTGAGGCGGGCGTACGTCGGGCCCGCATCGGCCCTCGCCTCAGGCGGCGAGAGCCGGAAAGCGAGCCGAATTACTCGGCACCGCCCTGCTCGTCCTGCTTGGCACGGAGCGCGTCCACGGTGCGGACGAGCTTCGAGGGAAGCGCCTGGAAGAGCTGAGCAGTCTGGGACTGCTTGCCCTTGAAGGCACCCGCCAGCTTGGAGAGCAGAACCTCGCGGGACTCGAGGTCCGCAAGCTTCTTGATCTCGTCGGCGGACATCGCCTTGCCGTCAAGGACACCGCCCTTGATGACGAGATTGGGGTTGTCCTTGGCGAAGTCGCGCAGACCCTTCGCCGACTCCACCGGGTCACCGGTGACGAAGGCGACGGCCGTCGGACCAGCGAAGAGCTGGTCGTCGAGCGTGATCCCGGCCTCGTTGGCCGCAATCTTGGTCAGCGTGTTCTTCACCACGGCGTACTGGGCGTTCTCACCGAGCGACCGGCGCAGCGTCTTGAGCTGCGCCACGGTGAGACCGCGGTACTCGGTCAGCACGGCGGCGTTGGAGCTGCGGAACTTGTCCGTCAGCTCGGCAACCGCGGCAGCCTTTTCGGGCGTCGCCATAGAGCCTCGGCCTCCTTCCGGGTGATTCGGACCGCGCGGACCCGAAGGAGGTCTGGGGAAAACGAAACGCCCCGGCGCAGGCGCACGGGGCGTGACTCGACCGGTCATACGCGCTCGGGGCGCGGACTCCGGGAGTTCATCCACTGTCACCTGCGCGGGTCGTCCGCAGTTCAGCGGATCCTTCGGCCACCGTGCCCTCTCGCGAGCACACGGCAACGACCAGCGGTCTTTGGCTTCGGTAGGAGAGTACGGGAACGGGGCAGTCTCAAGCAAATCCGCCCGTACGGCGACCCGGCCGGCCTCAGCCGGTCCGGCCCTCCTGCATCATCTCGGCCAGGTCCACGGTCTCCCCGGCCGGCGGGGCGGTGACCTTCACGGGCTCGTTGAAGCCGAGGAAGGTGACGGTCATGTCCAGCGGGCCCTTGTCGGCGTCGCCGCGCATGCGGAACTGCTTGGCCTGGTCGTCGCCGTCGATCCACATGTCCATCGTGAGCTTGTCGACGCCCATCTTCTCGTACTGTTCGAGGCTCTTGCGGCGCTGGTCCTGGGTGGCCTTGTCCTCGTCCGCGAGGGACTTCTCCAGGGCGTCGAGGGTGACGGTGCCCTTGTAGTGCGTGGTCTGCACGCCGTCGACGGTCTCGGTGCCGACCTTCTCCACGTCCTTGGCGCCGGTGAGGAAGGTGGACTCGGCCGCCGGGTTCTTGTCGGCCTGGGAGGCGCTGCCGAGTTCGCCCAGCTCCTTGTCGGCGCCCGTCGCGGCGAGGTCGAACTTGATCCAGCTCTTGCCGTCCATCTCCTTGGCCGCCTCGGCGCCGCCGTTGAGGTAGAGGGCCTTGTCGACGAGCCGGATCTCGGCGGTCGCGTCGACGCCCTGGTCGGGCGCCTTCATCTTCATGGCCATCGCGACCGTCGGCTTGAGCTGCATCTCGGCCTCGGCCTCGACCCGGCCCTCCTCGGGGGCCCGGCCCTTCATGCGGTAGTGGAGGGAGCTGATGTCCTCCGTGTTCTTCGCCGCCTTGGCCACGGCCGCCGCCGGCGTCATCTCGGGGGACTTGTCCGCCCCCTCGTCCTTCGAACAGCCCACCGCGCCCGCGGCGAGCAGCAGGGCGGCCAGCCCGGCGCCCACGGGCACGCGCACAGAAGTCTTCAGCATGGATTCCCCCCACGGGACACAGGAAATGAACGGCCGTCACACAGCCAGGACGCGAGCGTATCCGAGACGGTTCTTGCGATCTTGTGATTTCCGGGTCAGGAGCCGTCGGCCGGTGTCTTCAGCAGCTCCTTGAAGTCCGCCGTGTCGGCGGCCGGGGGCAGCTCGACGGACACGGGGACGCCGTAGTCGCTGTAGTAGGCGGTCTGGGACAGCTCGCCCGTCTCCGTGCGTCCCCGCTCGGTCTTCTTCACCAGCAGGTCCTGGGCGTCGACCCAGATGTCGACGGTCCGTCCGGTGTCGCCCGCCACCGTGCCGGACCAGTGCGTGGTGCGCCGCCCGCTCGTCGTCTCCTCGCCGACCTCGTGCACGTCGTCGGAGGTGAGCAGCAGTTCCACCGCCTCGTCCGGGGCGGTGTCGCGCATCCGGTCCGCGAAGCCGGCGCCCGCGCCGTCGCCGAGGTCCTCCAGGTCGGCGTACACGTACTTGATCCAGTGCCTGCCGCCCACCCGGGCGGCGAAGGCGTCGCCCATCTTCGCGTAGTAGGCGTCGGGCAGGTAGCGGGCCTCCATGGAGGTGGCGCCGAGCCGACGCATCGCGTCGGCGGTCGTCCCGCCGGTGTACGTGAGCGTCAGGGTGCCGGTGAGGCCGTCGCCCCAGCGGAGGACGCCTTCGGCCTCGAGGGACAGCTCGTCGCCCACGACGGTCGTGGAACGGACCCACGCCGAGCCGGCCCGGCTCGTGGCGCGTTCCACGGCACGCAGCGGCTCCGCCCAGGGGACGGGGTCGTCTTCGGTGGGGCCGGAGGGGATGCAGGCGGTCAGGCACGCCAGCACGGCCGTCACCGCGATCGAGAGGGCCGTACGGTGTGCCGTCGTGCTCGTCATGTCCCCACCCCTGTGCGCGTCACCTGCCCGCACGCTAGCCCAGGCTCCCGGCTCCCGTACCGGGAAACCCGGGCCCGGAAAAGGGGACGGGCCCCGCACCTCGGAAGGTGCGGGGCCCGTGAACCGGTTGGGCGAGCCGTTGGCTCAGACCGCGGCCGGGTCCTCCTCGACGAGGAGGTTGCGGGTGCGGTTGGAGTCGACCGGAATGCCGGGGCCCATCGTGGTGCTGATGGCGGCCTTCTTGATGTAACGGCCCTTGGCGGCGGACGGCTTCAGACGGAGGATCTCCTCCAGCGCCGCGCCGTAGTTCTCCACCAGCTTGGTGTCGTCGAACGACGTCTTGCCGATGATGAAGTGCAGGTTCGAGTGCTTGTCGACGCGGAACTCGATCTTGCCGCCCTTGATGTCGTTGACAGCCTTGGCGACGTCCGGGGTCACGGTGCCGGTCTTGGGGTTCGGCATGAGACCACGGGGACCGAGCACGCGGCCGAGGCGGCCGACCTTGCCCATGAGGTCCGGGGTGGCGACGACGGCGTCGAAGTCCAGACGGCCCTTCGACACCTCGTCGATCAGTTCGTCGGCGCCGACGATGTCGGCGCCCGCGGCACGCGCGGCCTCGGCACGGTCGCCGGTCGCGAAGACCAGGACCCGGGCGGTCTTACCGGTGCCGTGCGGGAGGTTCACGGTGCCACGGACCATCTGGTCGGCCTTGCGCGGGTCGACACCCAGGCGGAAGGCGACCTCGACGGTTCCGTCGAACTTGGTCGTGGAGGTCTCCTTGGCGAGACGGACGGCCTCGAGCGGGGCGTAGAGCTTCTCCCGGTCGATCTTGGCGTCCGCAGCGCGGAGAGACTTGCTGCGCTTGCTCACTACTGCTCCTGTTGGCTTCTTAGGAGTCGTGGTCCGGGCCGAGCAGGCCCTGCCACACTGTCCTGACCCCACGGCTACCGCCGCGTGGCTTGCTTACGGGGGTGGAGGTCAGCCCTCGACCGTGACGCCCATGGAACGCGCGGTGCCGGCGATGATCTTCTCGGCGGCGTCCAGGTCGTTGGCGTTGAGGTCGGGCATCTTCGTGGTGGCGATCTCACGGACCTGGTCACGCGTGATCTTCGCGACCTTGGTCTTGTGCGGCTCGCCGGAGCCCTTCTCCACGCCCGCGGCCTTGAGGATCATCTTGGCGGCCGGCGGCGTCTTGGTGATGAAGGTGAAGGAGCGGTCCTCGTAGACCGTGATCTCCACCGGGATGACCCAACCGCGCTGCGACTCGGTCGCGGCGTTGTAGGCCTTGCAGAACTCCATGATGTTGACGCCGTGCTGACCCAGCGCGGGGCCGACCGGCGGAGCCGGGTTGGCCGCACCGGCCTGGATCTGGAGCTTGATGAGCCCCGTGACCTTCTTCTTCTTGGGAGGCATAGCTCTCCGGGTCCTTTCGATTCGGGTCCTGCCCGCATCCGGGGAACCACCCGGACACAGGCATACCGCACAACGATAACGGGTATGGATGCGCGGCCAAAAACCGAGCAGGTCAGACGACGCGCGAGCGTTCGTCTGACCTGCTCGGAAGCGGTACGTCCGAAGAAGTGCTAGTTCTTCTGGATCTGGTCGAAGCTGAGCTCGACCGGGGTCTCGCGGCCGAAGATCTCGACGAGGCCCTTGACCTTCTTCGAGTCGGCGTTGATCTCGTTGATCGTGGCCTGCAGCGTGGCGAACGGGCCGTCCGTGACGGTGACCGAGTCGCCGACCTCGAAGTCCAGCACCTGGACCTCGACCTTGCGCTGCGGAGCCGGCTTGCCCTCGGCCTCGGCGGCCTCGCGGGCGGCCTTCTCCTCGGCCTCGGGGGCGAGCATCTTGACGATCTCGTCCAGCGTCAGCGGGTACGGGTCGTAGGCGTTGCCCACGAAGCCGGTGACGCCGGGGGTGTTGCGGACGACGCCCCAGGACTCGTTGGTCAGGTCCATGCGGACCAGGACGTAACCCGGCAGCTTGTTCTGGCGGATCGTCTTGCGGTCGCCGTTCTTGATCTGGACGACCTCTTCCTGCGGCACCTCGGCCTGGAAGATGTAGTCCTCGACGTTGAGCGAGACGGCGCGCTGCTCGAGGTTGGTCTTCACGCGGTTCTCGTAACCGGCGTAGGTGTGGATCACGTACCACTCGCCGGGCAGGACGCGCAGCTCCTGGCGGAGCTTCTCGATCGGGTCGAGCTCGGGCTCGGGCTCCGCGGTCTCCGCGTCGGCGTCCTCGATCTCGGCCTCGGCGGCCTCGTCCTCTGCGGTCTCGTCCGCGTCCTGGACCTCTGCGGCCTCGTCCTCGTCCTCGACGACGGCGTCGGCAGCCTCGACCTCGGTGGAGGTCTCGGTGTCTTCGTTGTCCGCGCCCTCGACAATGCCGAGCTCGTCCTCGACGGACTCGACAGCCTCCCCGCGAGGCTCAACGGCGTCGTTCACGTTCGGGTCAGACACGGTGGCTGCTTCTTCCTGGATACATAGGGGTGGAACACGCGAAAGGGGCGCCGGGTACCTCGGCGCCCTTCGCTCGACTCAGCCGAAGACGTACTTGGCGGCGTGGCTGAAGCCATAGTCAATCAGAGTCACCAGGCCGATCATGATGACCACGAAGATGATCACGACCGTGGTGTACGTCGTCAGCTGGTTGCGACTGGGCCAGACGACCTTGCGGAGCTCCGCGACGATCTGGCGGTAGAAGAGCGCGAGGCGCTTCAGCGGACCCTTCTTGGCCCGCTTGCCGCCCTTGCGGGGCTTCTTCTTGGAGTCCGGCGCCTCGTCCTGGGCATCAGGCATGTCGATGGAGCCCACGGCGTCCGTCACTCGTCCTCACCTGATTCCGGGTCGTGGCCGTGCCGCGCCCGGTCTGAGCCGCACGGCGTTGCATTGCTGTACGTACATGCGCACACATCCTGGCGAAGGTGTGTGTAGCAGGGCCGGAGGGACTTGAACCCCCAACCGCTGGTTTTGGAGACCAGTGCTCTACCAATTGAGCTACGACCCTTTGTGTGTCCCCAACGTACCGCATCCGCCCGGATACCTGTGGGCACCGAGTGTGTGCGGGCCGCTGAAGGCCAACGAGGTGAGAGTGTACGTGCTCGCGGGCCGGGCGTCGAACAGAAAGGGCCCGTCGGGCGCCCCGACGGCGATCGTTGGCCGAAGATCGCCCAGGCCGTGCGGTGGATCCGGACTGTTGTTCAGGCTTTTGCCCGGTCATGTTCAGTCCGTGAAACCCGTGTGCCGGGGAGGTTTCCGGTCTGGAACGATGGGCCCCATGAGCGCTGCAACCCCTCCCACCGAGCGCCGGGTCTCCGCCCGAGTCGGCGCGATCTCCGAGTCCGCCACCCTCGCCGTGGACGCCAAGGCCAAGGCCCTCAAGGCCGCCGGGCGACCGGTGATCGGCTTCGGCGCCGGTGAACCCGACTTCCCGACGCCCGACTACATCGTCGAGGCCGCGATCGAGGCCTGCAAGAACCCGAAGTTCCACCGCTACACGCCGGCCGGCGGACTGCCCGAGCTGAAGGCCGCCATCGCCGCGAAGACCCTGCGCGACTCGGGCTACGAGGTCGACCCGTCGCAGATCCTGGTCACCAACGGCGGCAAGCAGGCCATCTACGAGGCGTTCGCCGCGATCCTCGACCCGGGCGACGAGGTCATCGTCCCGGCGCCGTACTGGACGACGTATCCGGAGTCGATCCGGCTGGCCGGCGGTGTGCCGGTCGAGGTCGTCGCCGACGAGACGACCGGCTACCGGGTGAGCGTGGAGCAGCTGGAGGCCGCGCGCACGGAGAAGACCAAGGTCGTCCTCTTCGTCTCGCCGTCGAACCCGACGGGTGCCGTGTACAGCGAGGCCGAGACCGAGGCGATCGGCCAGTGGGCCGTCGACCACGGCCTGTGGGTGCTGACCGACGAGATCTACGAGCACCTCGTCTACGGCGACGCCTTCTCCGTCTCCATGCCGGCCCTGCTGCCCGAGCTGCGCGACAAGTGCATCGTCGTCAACGGTGTCGCGAAGACGTACGCGATGACCGGCTGGCGGGTCGGCTGGGTCATCGGCCCGAAGGACGTCGTCAAGGCCGCGACGAACCTCCAGTCGCACGCCACGTCCAACGTGTCCAACGTCGCCCAGGCGGCGGCGCTGGCCGCGGTCTCCGGTGACCTGGAGGCCGTGGCGAAGATGCGGGAGGCCTTCGACCGGCGCCGCAAGACCATCGTGCGGATGCTCAACGAGATCGACGGCGTGCTGTGCCCGGAGCCGGAGGGCGCGTTCTACGCCTACCCGTCGGTGAAGGAGCTGCTCGGCAAGGAGATCCGCGGCAAGCGTCCGCAGGACACCGTGGAGCTGGCCGCGCTGATCCTGGAGGAGGCCGAGGTCGCGGTGGTGCCCGGCGAGGCCTTCGGCACGCCCGGTTACCTGCGGCTGTCGTACGCGCTCGGCGACGAGGACCTCGTCGAGGGCGTGAGCCGGATCCAGAAGCTGCTGGCGGAGGCCAGGGACTGACGGTCGCTCTTCCGGCAGGGGCCACACCTCGACGTCGAGGTGTGGCCCTTGTTGTTTGTTTGTGCGAGCAAGACCACGTACGGGGAAAGTGCTGTCGGGCCGGGCGTGTCGTGCGGCAGGATCACGGAATGGAGCGTGTACGTGATCTGTCCGACCTGCCGAAGGCCCATCTGCACCTGCACTTCACCGGGTCCATGCGGCCCGGCACCCTGCTGGAGCTCGCCGACAAGCACGGGGTGCGCCTGCCCGAGACGCTGACCGAGGCGCTGAGCCAGGGGGAGTCGCCGAAGCTGCGGGCGACGGACGAGCGGGGCTGGTTCCGCTTCCAGCGGCTGTACGACGCGGCACGGTCGTGCCTGCAGACACCGGAGGACATCCAGCGGCTGGTGCGGGAGGCCGCGGAGGAGGATGTGCGGGACGGCTCGGGGTGGCTGGAGATCCAGGTGGACCCGACCTCGTACGCGCCGCGGCTGGGCGGGCTGATCCCGGCGCTGGAGATCATCCTGGACGCGGTGGAGACGACCGTGCGGGACACCGGGATCGGGATGCGGGTGCTGGTCGCCGCGAACCGCATGAAGCATCCCCTGGACGCGCGCACGCTGGCCCGGCTGGCGGTGCGGTACGCGGACCGGGGGGTGGTCGGCTTCGGGCTGTCGAACGACGAACGGCGCGGCATGGCCCGGGACTTCGACCGGGCGTTCGCGATCGCGCGTGAGGGCGGGCTGCTGTCGGCGCCGCACGGCGGAGAGCTGACCGGGCCGGCGTCGGTGCGCGACTGCCTTGACGACCTGGAGGCGGACCGGATCGGGCACGGCGTGCGGGCGGCGGAGGACCCGCGGCTGCTGAAGCGGCTCGCGGACCGACAGGTGACCTGCGAGGTGTGCCCGGCGTCGAACGTCGCGCTGGGCGTGTACGAGAAGCCGGAGGACGTGCCGCTGCGGAGGCTGTTCGAGGCGGGGGTGCCGATGGCGCTCGGCGCGGACGACCCCTTGCTGTTCGGCTCGCGGCTGGCGGCGCAGTACGAGATCGCCCGGCATTCCCACGGTTTCACGGACGCGGAGCTGGCGGAGCTGGCCCGGCAGTCCGTACGGGGCTCGGCGGCGCCGCAGGACGTGCAGGCCGGGCTGCTGGCCGGGATCGACGCCTGGCTCAGCTCCCCGGCCGCCTGAAGTGGGCGTACGGCGGATACGGCTTGAAGGCGATCACGATCTCGGGGTGCCGCCACCGGTCGGGGTCCGGGGCCAGTTCGCCGTGCAGGCAGGTGACGAATGCCGCGCGCCCCTGGGTGACGCCCTTCTGCCGCGGTCCCCGGCCGGCCGCCTCGGCGAGGGCGGTCGCGGCGGAGGCGAAGACGCGCCGCTCGCCGATGAGGACGTGGGTGCGCGCGTGCGTGGTGTGCCGCAGCGTGTCGCGGGCGTACGGGCGGTCGAGCCAGGCCCGGGCGTCGCGGGCCGTGCGCGCCTCGTCGGTCCGGACGGTGAGCGGTGCGCCCTGTCCCAGCCTGCGGCGCAGCTCGGGCCACTTGGTGGGGCGCAGGCCCGCCTCCGGGTGCGCCAGCACCAGGTCGACCAGCTCGCCCTGCCCTTCGTCGGGCGGTACGCCGTCGCGCAGCGGGACGTGCACGATCGTGTGGCGTGAGCAGGCGGCGAAGGAGAACAGTCCGGCGAGCCGGTTCAGTCCGTCGTGGTCGCCCATGAGCATGCCGTAGGCGTTCTCCGGGTCGCGGAGCGAGGTGTGGCGCAGGGGTGTGCGCGGCTGGACGACACGGTGGGTGTGCGGGCCGGTGCGGGGGCGGAACTCGGTGAGTCTCAGCCGCATGGAGGACGCCTCATGGTCCGAGCGTGCCGGTCAGGAGGGCCCGTCGGCAACGGAGATTCCGCCCAGCAGCGTGGCGACGAGCCGACGCGCGAACTCGTCCGCCGGGGGCCGTCCGCCGTCCGGGGCGGCGTCGTAGGCGAAGGCGCGCTGCGCACAGGCGCCGAGGAGGAGGGAGGCGGCGGCGAAGGTGTCGGCGTCGGCGCGGATCCGGCCGGCGTCCTGTTCGGCGCGGAGGTAGGCGTCGAGGCCCTGGATCGGCATGTGCGCCCCGGATCCCATCTGCCGCATCGCGTCGTCGTGCCGCCGCTTGAGCTGCGTCTCCGCGTACAGGGAGGCGGCGATCGGGAAGCTCTGCTCGTAGAACAGGGCGGCCTGGCGGGCGATCTCGGTGAGGTTCTCGCGAAGAGTGCCGCGGCCGGGCTCGGCGGCGAGGGCGCCGAGCAGCGGGGTGAGCCGGGGCAGCCGCTCGGTGAGGACCCGGATGAAGAGCTCCTCCTTGCCGGAGAAGTGCTTGTAGAGCGCGGCCTCGGAGCAGTCGGCCGCCCTGGCGATCTCCTTGGTGGTCGCGCGGGCCAGACCGATGGTGAGCATCAGCTCGTGCGCGGCGTCCAGGATGCGCTCGCGAGTCGGCGTGCCGGACGGCATGGCGGCTCCCACCAGGCTTGACGAATGGGTGAGTACTTACTCACCCTAGAGGAAGGTCGGGGGTGAGTAAGTACTCACCCACCCTCGCGGAGAACGGGGTACGTCATGAGGTTGACGGTTTTCGGAGCCACGGGCGGGATCGGACAGGAGGTGGTCCGGCAGGCGCTGGACGCCGGGCACCAGGTCACTGCCGTCGTCCGGGACCCTGCGCGGCTGTCGGTCGCCGGCGAGGGCCTGGAGGTGTTCCGCGCCGACCTGGCCGATCCGGCGGCGGTACGGCCCGCGGTGGCCGGCCGGGACGCCGTGCTGTCCGGGCTCGGCGCGCGCAGCCGGAAGGACGCGGGCGTCGCCGCCCGGCTGACCCGCACGGTGCTCGGCGCCATGGAGGCGGAGGGCGTGCGCCGGCTGCTGGTGGTGAGCGCCGGTCCGGTCGGGCCGGAGCCGGAGGGCGCGGGGCTGCTGGACCGCGGGGTGCGGGGCGCCGTGTCGATGGTCCTCAAGGACGTCTACGCCGACCTGCGGGAGATGGAGGCCGAACTGGCCCGCAGCGCCACGGACTGGACGGCCGTACGGCCACCGCGCCTCCAGAACAAACCGGTCACCGGCCGGTACCGGACGGTCGTGGGCGGCTTCCCCGACAAGGGCCGTTTCATCGGCCGCGCCGACGTGGCCCACGCGATGCTGACCCTGATCGGCGACGCGGGGACGGTGAAGCAGGGCGTGGGGGTGGCCTACTGAGCCACTGCGACCCACCCCGCCGCCGCGGCGGGCGGCCGCCCGCCGCCGCGGCGGGCGGCCGTGCCGCTGGGGCGGGGTGCGGTGGCCGGGGGGCGGACGACCAGTCGCCGTAGGCCCTGCAGTCGGTCGCCGCCGCTGCGGGCAGTCGTGCCTCCCCCAGTGCCTGAACGGCCCGGGAGGTACCGCCAGGGGCGGCACGGGTGGGCGGTGGCGGTCCCCCGCGCGAGCGCGGCCGAGAGTGGGGGAGGCACCCCGGCAGCGCCGGACCACGCGACCCGGCCCCGCGCCCCGACGTGGCCCGCTAGAGGCTGACGCCCACCGTCACGGGCTCGTTGACCAGCGTGACGCCGAAGGCCTCATGCACGCCGGCCACGACCTCGCGGGCCAGGGCGAGCAGATCCTCCGTGGTCGCCTCGCCGCGATTGGTGAGGGCGAGCGTGTGCTTGGTGGAGATGCGCGCGGGCCCGCTGCCGTACCCCTTGGTGAAGCCCGCCTTGTCGATCAGCCAGGCCGCGGACGTCTTCACGCGCCCCTCCCCCGCCGGAAAGGCGGGCGGCTCGACGCCACCCCCGAGCCGCTCGTCCACACGGGCACGGAAAGCCGCGAACTCCTCGTCGGTGAGGATCGGGTTGGTGAAGAACGACCCGGCCGACCAGGTGTCGTGGTCCTCCGGATCCAGGACCATGCCCTTGCCGGCGCGCAGCTTCAACACGGTCGAGCGGGCGGCGGCCAGCGGCACCCGGCCGCCGGGTTCGACACCGAGGGCGCGGGCCGTCTCGGCGTAGCGCAGAGGGGCCGAGAGCCCCCCGGCGTCCTCCAGCACGAAGCGGACGCGCAGGACGACGTACCGGTCCGGTTCCGCCTTGAAGCGGCTGTGACGGTAGGCGAAGGCGCAGTCGGCGTTGGCGAGGGCGACCGTCTCGCGGTTCCTGCGGTCGTAGGCGATCACTTCGGTGATCGTGGCGGAGACCTCCTGGCCGTACGCCCCCACGTTCTGGATGGGGGTGGCGCCCGCCGAGCCGGGGATGCCGGCCAGGCACTCGATACCGGCGAGCCCGGCCTCGACGGTGCGGGCGACGGCGTCGGTCCACACCTCGCCGGCCGCGAGCTCCAGCGTCGTGCCGTCGAGCGAGAGGCCGCGCGTGGCGATGTGCAGGGCGGTGCCGTCGAAGCCCTTGTCGCCGATGACCAGGTTGGATCCGCCGCCGATGAGCAGCAGCGGGGTGCCGGTGTCGTCGGCCTCGCGGACGGCGGCGATCACCTCGGCGTCGGTGGTGGCCGTGATCAGCCGGGTCGCGGGGCCTCCCAGCCGGAAGGTGGTCAGCGGGGCGAGGGGGGCGTCGTGGAGTTCCTGCACGCGCTCAAGACTACGAGACGGCACTGACGGCTCGGTGCAACGGGAAGCGCCCCGACCGGTCGGTCGGGGCGCTTCTCACGGATTCACCGGGAACGGACCCCGGTGTGCGGGCCGGTCAGCGTGCCGCCAGTTCCCCCGTCGCGGCGAGCGACGTCTCGGCGGAGGGGGCCGGCTCCGACGCGGGACCGCCCGCGGGCGCCTGGTCGTGCCGGCGGCGGGCCGGGATCAGCAGGGCGGCGACGCCGCCGAGGGCCACCACTCCGGCGCCCACCGCGACCGCGGGCCGCAGCCCGTCCACGAAGGACTGCCCGGACTCGTAACCGCCCATGGCCGCGAAGATCGAGGCCATGACCGCGATGCCGAGCGCGCCGCCCACCTCGCGCAGGGCGTTGTTGGCACCGGAGGCGATGCCCTGCTCCTTCAGGAGGACGCTGGACATCACCAGGGCGGAGGCGGGGGCGAAGAACAGGGCCATGCCGATTCCGCTGATGATCAGACCGGGCAGCTGAGCGGCGTAGGTGGCGTCGGCCGTGATCACGGAGGCGAGGTAGCCGAGGCCGGCCGCCTGGAGGAAGAGTCCGGTGGCGACGACCGGGCGCCCGCCGATCCGGTCCGAGAGGATGCCGGCGATCGGCGCGACCAGCATGGGCATGCCGGTCCAGGGCAGCATGCGCAGGCCGGCCTCGGTGGGCGAGTAGCCGAGCACGCCCTGCATGTACTGGCTGAGCAGGAAGATCGAGCCGAACATCCCCAGGAACATCAGCAGGCTCGCCGCGTTGATGCCCGCGAAGGCCCGGGAGCGGAACAGCCGCATCGGGAGCATCGGGTTCTTGGCGCGGGTGCTGTAGAGGACGAAGCCGGCCAGCAGCGCGGCTCCGGCGATCAGGGCGGTCAGCACCACGGTGCCGGTCCAGCCGTCCACCGGACCGCGGACCAGGCCGTAGACGATGCCGAAGAGTCCGCCGCTGGCGAGCAGCGTGCCGGGGAGGTCGAGCGGTGCGCCGGTGCCGTGCGACTCGGCGAGGCGGAGACGGGCGAGCGGCAGCAGGGCCAGGCCCAGAGGGACGTTCAGCCAGAAGATCCACTGCCACGAGATGTGCTCGGTGAGGCTGCCGCCGACCAGCGGTCCGGAGGCCACGGCGAGCCCGTTCACGGCTCCCCAGATGCCGTACGCCATCCCGCGCCGTTCGGCGGGCACGGCGGCCGTCAGCAGGGTCAGTGTCAGCGGCATCATGATCGCCGCCCCGACGCCCTGAACCGCTCGGGCGGCGATGAGGGAGTCGATTCCGGGCGCCATGGCCGCGGCGGCGGAGGCGCCGGTGAAGACGGCGAGCCCGATCACGAAGAGCCTGCGGCGGCCGAAGCGGTCGCCGAGGGCCGCGCCGAACATCAGCAGCACCGCGAAGGTGAGCGTGTAGGCGCTGACGGTCCATTCCAGGTCGTGCAGCGCCCCGCCCAGGTCCTCGCGGATGGAGGGCAGGGCGGTGGTGACGACGAGATTGTCCAGGGCCGCCATGAAACCGGCGACGCTGGTGATGACGAGGGCCCAGCCCGCTCCCCCGCGGCGTGCGTTCTGCTGTGACATCTCTCCCCCAGAGGGTGTTCACTGCTTGCAGTAGTTCGATTAGTGATTGCTGACTAACTTCTGAGGCCGCACTGAAGGGCCCGTTGCGGTACCGCCACAAGCCCCTACACGGTCTCCTGCGCCTGCCGGCCCTGCGCGCCGGTGCGGTGCGGCTTGGTGTGGAAGCCGCCCCAGACCCGGTGCTCCGGCGGGAAGCCCATGCCGGCCAGGGTGTTGATGAGCATGCCGTACGCCATGAAGTTCGCCGTCTCCTCGATGTCGCCGCCGAGGGGCAGGTGAACGGCGTCCCAGAGCTCCATCCAGCCGTTGCGGACCATCTCGCCGAACTCGTGGTCGCCCTCCGCCTCGGCCGCCGCGACCGTGACGTACACCTGCAACTGCATCTGGAGCCTCTCGGGCTGCTCGCTGATCAGGCGGGTGTAGGCCTCGGCCATGGACGCGAGGGCCTCTTCGCCGTGCAGACCCTCGGACGCCGACTCGAAGACCCGGCGCATGTCCTGGAGGCAGCGTTCGGCCACCGCCAGGAAGATCGCCTTCTTGCTCGGGAAGAGCCGGAAGAGGTACGGCTGGGAGACGCCCACCCGCTTGGCGATGGCTTCCGTGGACGTGCCGTAGTAGCCGCCCCGGGCGAACTCGCTCATCGCCGCGCGGATGACGCTCTCGCGCCTTTCCTCTGCGCTCATCCTGACCATGGGACGTAAGTTAGTACTCAATCACTAACTTCGTCAAGGCCCCGCGCGGCGCCGTCAACGGCAAGGGGCGCCCTCCAGGGAGGACGCCCCCTCACCGGGCATGCGGCGGGCCGCCGCGCGAGCCGTCAGGCGAGTCGTACGACCGCGCGGGACATGCCGAGGACCTTCTGGCCGGCGCTGGTGGCCGTGAGGTCGACGCGGACGGTGTTGTCGTCGAGCTTGGCCGCGACCTTGCCGCTGACCTCGATGACGGCGCCCCGGTCGTCGTTCGGGACGACGACGGGCCGGGTGAAGCGGACGCCGTACTCGACGACCGAGCCCGGGTCGCCGGTCCAGTCGGTCACCACACGGATCGCCTCGGCCATGGTGAACATGCCGTGCGCGATGACGTCCGGCAGACCGACCTCCTTGGCGAACTTCTCGTTCCAGTGGATCGGGTTGAAGTCACCGGAGGCACCCGCGTAGCGCACGAGCGTGTCGCGGGTCACGGGGAAGCTCTGCGCGGGCAGCTCGGTGCCGACCTCGACCTCGCTGTACGCGACCTTCGCCGTCGCGGGGTGCGTCTGGGGCTGCGTCATGGGGTTGCTCACGCCTCCTCGGCCGCGCGGGCCACGAGCTTGGTCCAGGCGGTCACGACGTGCTCCCCGGCCTCGTCGTGGACCTCGCCGCGGATGTCCAGTATGTCGTTGCCGGCCATCGACTTGATCGCCTCGATGGTGGAGGTGACCGTGAGCCGGTCACCGGCCCGCACCGGGCGGACGTAGGAGAACTTCTGGTCTCCGTGCACCACCCGGCTGTAGTCCAGGCCGAGCTGCGGGTCCTCTATGACCTGGCCCGCCGCCCTGAACGTGATGGAGAACACGAAGGTCGGCGGAGCGATCACATCCGGATGGCCGAGCGCCTTCGCCGCCTCCGCGTCCGTGTAGGCCGGATTGGCGTCCCCCACCGCTTCCGCGAACTCGCGGATCTTCTCCCGGCCCACCTCGTAGGGCGCGGTGGGCGGATAGGTCCGCCCCACGAACGACTGGTCGAGCGCCATGGGCTCGCAACCTCCTGCTGCTGTCTGCGACTACTGCTGGTGTCTCGCGGCTACCGCCGGACACAACGACGCGAGGCCGTCCCCAAACTACGGGGACGGCCTCGCGTACGAGCCTGATTTATCGCGTTTCGCGGTGCGCGGTGTGCGCGTTGCAACGCGGGCAGTGCTTCTTCATCTCCAGTCGGTCCGGGTTGTTACGCCGGTTCTTCTTGGTGATGTAGTTCCGCTCCTTGCACTCCACGCAGGCCAGCGTGATCTTCGGGCGGACGTCGGTGGCAGCCACGTGAGTGCTCCTTGACGAACGGATTGATGGTATTAACGCAGGAAAGAGTAGCCGATTGAAGGACCGACCCCGCAATCGGCTACCAGAAGTAGCGGTGACCGGACTTGAACCGGTGACACAGCGATTATGAGCCGCTTGCTCTACCGACTGAGCTACACCGCTGTGATGCGATCGGACCCCGCCTTGCGGCGGGAACCTCTCACACCAGAGCCCCAAAACGGAATCGAACCGTTGACCTTCTCCTTACCATGGAGACGCTCTGCCGACTGAGCTATTGGGGCGAGCGATGAAGACATTACACGGTCGCCCGCCGTTCGCCCAAATCCGTTTCGCCGACCCTGCCCCGTCCCGTCCCCGGGGCACCCTGAGGTCCCACGCGCACCGTCCCGAAGGGGCCGCGGACACGGATTCGGCCACCGCGTCCACCGCCCCGTGCGGCGCGGCCCGCACCGGTACGACTATTGCGCTCCTCCGCGCCCCGGGCTGATCACCGCCCTAGGCTCGACCGCACTCTGCGTGATCTTGCGTTCCCCACTGCGCAGTCCCGAGCCCAGAGGAGTGCGATGCCCGACAGCCAGCCGCAGCCACCCCACTCGCCCTTCCCCTCGGGCCCGGCCGGCCACGGTTCACTGCTGCTGTCGGGGGCCCGGCTCACCGACGGCCGGACCGTGGACGTACGGCTGTACGGCGGACGCATCGAGGCGGTCGGCACGGCCGGCAGCCTGACGGCGACCCGCCCGTCCGGGCCCAGCACCCGGATCGACCTCACCGGGTACCTGCTCCTGCCCGCCCCCGCCGAACCCCACGCCCACGGCGACACGGCGCTCACGGCCGACGTCCCCGGCCCGGTCTCCCACGAGCCCGCGGACGTCCAGCGCCGGGTGACGGAGGCCGCTCTGCTCCAGCTGGGGCACGGGGCGACCGCGCTGCGGGCCCATGTGCGGGTCGGCGACGTTCCGGGGCTGGGCGGCCTGATCGCCGTACTGCGGGCGCGGCGCACGCTGCGCGGACTGGCCGAGCTGACGACGGTGGCCATGCCGAGGGTTCTGACCGGGGTGGCCGGGGCCGACGGGCTGGCGATGCTGCGGGACGCGGTCAAGATGGGCGCGGACGTGGTGGGCGGGTGCCCGGACCTGGACCCCGATCCGACGGGGTACGTGGAGGCGGTCCTGGAGGTCGCCGCCGAGCACGGCTGCCCCGTCGACCTGCACACGGACGCCGCCGATCCGGCACGGCTGGCCCGGCTGGCGGCGATGGCGGGCGGACTGCGTCCCGGAGTGACCGTCGGGCCCTGCGACGGCCTGGGCCGGCTGCCCGCCGACGTGGCCTCCCGGGCCGCGGACCGGCTGGCGGCGGCCGGGGTCGCCGTGCTGTGCCTGCCGCAGGGGCCCTGCGCCCAGGGCGGTGACGGGGGCGCCGATCACCGCGAAGGCACCGCTCCGGTACGGCTGCTGCGGGCCGCGGGGGTACGGGTCGCCGCCGGGAGCGGGGCGTTGCGGGACGTGTCCAACCCGGTCGGGCGCGGCGACCCGCTGGAGGCGGCGTACCTGCTGGCCTCCCGCCACGGGCTGCGGCCCGAGGACGCCTATGACGCGGTGAGCGGCGCGGCACGGGCCACGCTGGGGCTGCCCGAGGTGCGGGTGGAGGCGGGCTTCCCGGCCGAGCTCCTCGCGGTGCGCGGTGACCGGCTCGCGGGCGCGCTGTCGCTGGCCTACGGCCGGATCGTGGTGCACCGGGGCCGGGTGGTGGCCCGGACGAGCGCGGTGCGGGAGTACGGCGACTCGACGACCTCGACGGAGCTGGGGCTGCCGCGGCAGGGACGCGGGGAGCGGCCCGAGGGGTGGGGGCCGGCCTGAGGGGGCGGGCCGGCTGAGCAGCGGGGTTCTCTGCGGAGGGGCGCCGCGAGGGGCCGGGCGGTCGGGAGCCGGGTGGGCGCCGGCGTGAGGTCCGTGGGGCGCGCCGGGGCGGCCGAAGTCGTGCGGCGCGGGCGGCCGTCGGGGCGTACGGTCGAAGACATGCGCATTGTCATCGCTGGTGGTCATGGTCAGATCGCGCTGCGGCTGGAGCGCTTGCTCGCCGCGCGCGGCGACGAGGTGGCGGGCATCATCCGCAAGGCCGAGCAGGCCGACGATCTCCGCGCGGCCGGCGCCGAACCGGTCGTGCTCGACCTGGAGTCGGCCTCGGTCGAGGAGGTCGCGGAGCGGCTCCGGGGCGCGGACGCGGCGGTCTTCGCGGCGGGCGCGGGGCCGGGCAGCGGGGCGGCCCGCAAGGAAACGGTGGACAAGGCGGCGGCGGTCCTCTTCGCGGACGCGGCCGTCCGGGCGGGCGTGCGGCGCTACGTGATCGTGTCGTCGATGGGCGCCGACCCGGCACACAAGGGAGACGAGATCTTCGACGTGTACCTGCGCGCCAAGGGCGAGGCCGACGCGTACGTGCGCGCTCAGGACGCCCTGGACTGGACGATCCTGCGCCCCGGCCAACTGACGGACGACGCCGGCACCGGCCTCGTGCGCCTGGAGGCACACACCGGCCGCGGCCCTGTCCCGCGGGACGACGTGGCCGCCGTACTGGCGGAACTCGTCGACACCCCGGCTACGACCGGGCTGACCCTTGAGCTGATCAGCGGCTCGGCGCCGGTGTCGGTCGCGGTGAAGTCGGTGGCCGGGAACTGAGCGCCCCTCAGAACAGAGGCAGTTGCCCGGGGAACTCCGGGACGACGTAACCGTCCAGCGTGGGCTGGGCGGCGTCCGCCTCGGCGAACCGCCGGGAGCCGGGGCAGGACACGAGTTCCCCGGCGGCCCGCGCCCCGGGCGGATCGTGCCGTGCGAAACGCCCGGCGACGACGGCGATCTCCCGGCGGCACTCGGGGCAGGTCCTGCGACGCGACGACATGGTCCCAGCGTAGGACGTGCGGGCCCGAGGGCCGTTGGGACGACCGGGCGATACCTGACCGGCGGACCGCGCCAGGCCCCCTGACGCTCAGCCGCGCCGGGACGATCAACTCCTGGGGGCGGTCGCACGGTTGCCGCCTCGCGACTGCCGTCGTTCCGGTCCGGCGCCTGGCCCGTTGCGTCGGCACGTCACGTCGCACGGCGCTCGCGCCGCCGCCGGCTACGGGCATGGCTGCTTCCGGGTGATCGCGCCCGGAAGCTCAGCGCGGCGGCGGTGACGCCCCGGCGGCCGGGGGTGATGCTTCCGGTCGGGTGCGCCGGTCCCGGCGGCGCAGAGCGCGCGCAGAGGGAGTCCCGTGTCGACCGAAGAGAACAAGAGGCTGGTTCGCCGCTTCTACGCGGAGATCGACAAGGGCAACATCGACGCCATGGACGATCTCGTGGCCGAGGACTACCGGGACCACTCACCGCCACCGTTCCCGGGGCTCGGTTCCGGTCGTGAGGGGCTCAAGCAGGCGTTCCGCCTCTTCTGGGAGGCCACCCCCGGGATCCACGAGATCGAGGATCAGATCGCCGAGGGCGACAAGGTGGTGACCCGCCTGACGGCCCGCGGCGTCCATGAGGGGGACCTTCCCGGCATCCCCGCCACCGGCAACCAGCTCACGATGACGGCGACGGTGACGCACCGTATCGAGAACGGCAGGCTCGCCGAGAAATGGTCGGACAAGGACCTGCTCGGCTTCCTCCAGCAGCTCGGCGTCGTCCCGACTCCCGGCGGCACGCCGGAATAGCCCGCAGCGGCTCACGGCCGCGTCAACGACGAAAGGGTCTGTGATCAGCATTGCTGCTGGTCACAGACCCTTTCGGTCGTGTGGCGGCGCCAGGATTCGAACCTGGGAAGGCTGAGCCGGCAGATTTACAGTCTGCTCCCTTTGGCCGCTCGGGCACACCGCCAAGTTTTGCCGCCCCTCGCACCGTCTTGCGGCGGTGCTCCGTGGCAACGACGTAAACAATACCCGATGGGGAGGGGTGCTTCGCCACCCGATTGATCTCCACCCCGGGCGCGGGGGGTGGCTAGGCTTGTCCGGATGCGGCCGAGAACCCCTGCCGGGCTCGGCGGCCGCCCACGTATGCCGGTACGGACCCGATACGCGGCCCGACACGCACCCAGATACAAGGAGCCACAGGACATGGCCGACTCCAGTTTCGACATCGTCTCGAAGGTCGAGCGGCAGGAGGTCGACAACGCCCTCAACCAGGCCGCCAAGGAGATCTCCCAGCGCTACGACTTCAAGGGCGTGGGCGCCTCGATCTCGTGGTCCGGGGACAAGATCCTCATGGAGGCCAACTCCGAGGACCGGGTGAGCGCTGTCCTCGACGTCTTCCAGTCCAAGCTGATCAAGCGCGGCATCTCGCTGAAGGCTCTGGACGCGGGTGAGCCCCAGCTCTCCGGCAAGGAGTACAAGATCTTCGCGTCGATCGAGGAGGGCATCTCCCAGGACAACGCGAAGAAGGTGGCGAAGATCATCCGCGACGAGGGCCCCAAGGGCGTGAAGGCCCAGGTGCAGGGCGACGAGCTGCGGGTCAGCTCCAAGAGCCGTGACGACCTGCAGACCGTGATCGCGCTGCTCAAGGGCAAGGACTTCGACTTCGCGCTGCAGTTCGTCAACTACCGGTGACCTGCCGGACGCCACCGGCGTTCCGCTGAGCCGGCCCCGTACGACAGCCGCGCACGACGAAGGGTGGGCGCCCCGGGGTGCCCACCCTTTCCGCTGCCCGCCCGGTCCGGGCCTCGCTCAGTCGCGCGAGTTGCCGAACAGGATGCGGTAGGCGATCAGGAGGACCAGCGAGCCGCCGATCGCCGCCGCCCAGGTGGCGCCGTCGTAGAAGTCCTTGCTGATCGGGTGGTCCAGCCAGCGGGCCGATATCCAGCCGCCGATGAACGCGCCCGCGATGCCGATGACGGTCGTGCCGATGAAGCCGCCCGGGTCGCGGCCCGGCAGCAGGAACTTGGCGATGGCTCCGGCCAACAGTCCCAGGATGATCCAGCTGATGACAGTCATGCCGTGACCCTGCCCTTTCTCGCTGTGCCCGCGCTGTCCGAGCGCTGTGGGCTCGTACCTCCGCGTGTGTTCATGTCTTCTTGGTGAGGAGGACGTTCCGGCCGCTCCCGGTGGTTGCGTCGATCAGTAGGGTGCGGCCCATGACACCTGCGGGTTCGGAACTGCGGCGCACCCTGGGCCTGGGCGACGCGGTGGTCGTGGGGCTCGGTTCCATGATCGGTGCCGGGATCTTCGCCGCCCTGGCACCGGCGGCGCACGCCGCCGGTTCGGGGCTGCTGCCCGCCCTCGCCGTGGCCGCCGTGGTGGCCTACTGCAACGCCACGTCGTCGGCACGGCTGGCCGCCCGGTATCCGGCCTCGGGCGGCACGTACGTGTACGGACGCGAGCGGCTCGGGGAGTTCTGGGGGTATCTCGCCGGCTGGTCGTTCGTCGTCGGCAAGACGGCCTCCTGTGCCGCCATGGCACTCACCGTGGGCGCGTATGTCCGGCCGGGGCAGGCGCACGCGGTGGCGGTCGCGGCCGTGGTGGCGCTGACCGCGGTGAACTACGGCGGCATGCAGAAGTCCGCCTGGCTGACGCGGGTGATCGTGGCGGTGGTCCTGGCGGTCCTCGCTTGCGTGGTGGTGGTGTGCCTGGGGTCGGGGCGGTCCGACGCCGGGCGCCTGGACGTCGGACTGTCGGGTGGTGCCGGCGGGGTACTGCAGGCGGCCGGGCTGTTGTTCTTCGCCTTCGCGGGGTACGCCCGGATCGCCACCCTCGGCGAGGAGGTGCGGGATCCGGCGCGGACCATTCCCCGCGCGATTCCGCTGGCTCTGGGCATCACGCTGGCCGTGTACGGGTGTGTCGCGCTGGCGGTCCTTTCCGTGCTGGGTCCGGCGGGCCTCGGCGGGGCGACCGCGCCGCTGGCCGACGCGGTCCGGGCGGCCGGTGTGCCGGAACTGGCCCCGGTCGTGCGGGCGGGGGCCGCCGTCGCCGCGCTGGGCTCGCTGCTCGCCCTGATCCTGGGCGTTTCGCGGACGACCCTGGCCATGGCCCGGGACCGTCACCTGCCCGGGGCGCTATCCGCTGTGCACCCGCGGTACCAGGTACCGCACCGGGCCGAGCTGGCTGTGGGCGCGGCGGTCGCCGTCCTGGCCGCCACGGTGGACGTGCGGGGTGCGATCGGGTTCTCCTCGTTCGGCGTACTGGCGTACTACGCGGTGGCCAACGCGTCGGCCTGGACGCTGGACTCGGTGCCGCCGGCGGCGCGCCTCGTGCCGGCGCTGGGGTTGGTCGGGTGCGTGGTGCTGGCGTTCTCCCTGCCGGTGGTCTCGGTGATCGTGGGTGTGGGGGTGCTGGCCGTGGGTGTGGTGGCGTACGCGGTGCGGGGGCGGCCGGCTCCGCGGTGAGCCGTCGTCGCGGTCCGGCATGGACCTTCTCGCCGTAGGCGCGGGGGTGTGGGCATACGGGTCCGTGTCCCGCCCTTGGTTCGCCTCGGCGTCGCCCTGTCGGCGGGCTCGGGGAAGGGAATTCCGGTCCAGCGGGTGGGTGTTGCGGGCCTTTACCCTCGCTCGGGCCGGCAACTGCTCGTTCTCGGTCATGGGTTCATGATGCGAGCCGCAGCCGGCCTTCGCTCGGACCTGTGGACAACCTCGTGGTTGTGGAGAAACGGCGGCGTCACCCGGCCGTTTCCGGGTCTACCAGCCGTTCCTCTGGGTGCCGGCGGTGGCCGTGAACGGCTGGTCCGTGCGCACGATCTCGCGTCCCAGCGGGAGCAGCGAGACCGGGATCAGCTTGAAGTTGGCGATGCCGAGCGGGATACCGATGATCGTGACGCACAGGGCGATGCCGGTGACGATGTGGCCGATGGCCAGCCACCAGCCGGCGAGGACCAGCCACAGCACATTGCCGATGCAGGAGGCCGCTCCCGCGTCGCGGCGTTCGACCGCCGTGTACCCGAAGGGCCACAGGGCGTAGACGCCGATGCGGAACGCCGCGATACCGAACGGGATGCCGATGATGGTGATGCAGAGCAGCACGCCCGCGGCCAGGTAGCCGAGAAACAGCCAGAAGCCGCTGAGGACGAGCCATATGACGTTGAGGATGGTCTTCATTGCTGACCACCTGCCATCTTCTCGAGCCGGGCGATTCGCTCCGCCATCGGCGGGTGGGTGGAGAACATCTTCGACAGCCCCTGTCCCGGGCGGAACGGGTTGGCGATCATCATGTGGCTGGCCGTCTCGATCCGGGGCTCCGGCGGCAGCGGCAGTTGTTTGGTACCGGCGTCGAGCTTGCGCAGCGCCCCCGCGAGGGCCAGCGGATCGCCGGTGAGCTGGGCCCCGGACGCGTCGGCCTCGTACTCCCTGGAACGGCTGATCGCCAGTTGGATGACGCTGGCGGCGAGCGGGCCGAGGATCATGATGAGCAGCATGCCCAGGAGGCCGGGACCGTCGTCGTCGTTCGACCGCCCGACCGGGATCAGCCAGGCGAAGTTGACCAGGAACATGATCACGGAGGCCAGGGCGCCGGCGACCGACGAGATCAGGATGTCGCGGTTGTAGACGTGACTGAGCTCGTGGCCGATCACCCCGCGCAGCTCGCGCTCGTCGAGCAGGCGCAGGATGCCCTCCGTGCAGCACACGGCGGCGTTGCGCGGATTGCGGCCGGTCGCGAAGGCGTTCGGGGCCTCCGTCGGGGAGATGTACAGCCGGGGCATGGGCTGGCGGGCCTGGGTGGAGAGGTCCCGGACCATGCGGTACAGCGCCGGGGCCTCGAACTCGCTCACCGGGCGGGCGCGCATGGCACGCAGGGCCAGTTTGTCGCTGTTCCAGTAGGCGTACGCGTTCGTGCCCAGGGCGACGAGGACGGCGACGACGAGACCCGCTCGGCCGAAGAAGCTGCCGATGAGGATGATGAGCGCGGACAGTCCCCCGAGGAGTACTGCGGTCCTGAGCCCGTTGTGCCGGCGGTGCACGGTACGCCCTCCAAGTCGTGCAGCAGGGGAACCCTTTGCTTGCTGGTCTCGCTCGCTGTGGTTGCTTCCTGGTCTCCGATGCCCCTGGTGTCGTGATGTCACGTCCAGTGGACCCTTCCGTACTGGTCAACGCCAGGCGACGGCCGCCAGTTCCCCGGCGGGCACGGCTACGCGCGTGGTCCGTACGGGTGACGGCCCGGCATGCGGCACGCGCGCGTGGGAGTCGAGTGCCCCACGCGCGCGTGCCGATACGCGGCTGCCGCTCAGAAGAGCCCGGTACCGGCGAAGCGGAGGATCAGCTGGGGCGCTCCGGACAGGGCGACGGCGAGGACGGCGGTGGCGGTGATCGCGGCCGTGAGCGGGGCGGGGAGGCGGTGCCGCACGGCCTCGCCCTCGGGCGCGCGGAACAGCAGGGCCGTCCACTGGAGGTAGTAGAACAGCGCGATGACGACGTTGGCGGCCATGACGACGGCCAGCCAGCCGAGGCCCGCGTCGACGGCCGCGGAGAAGACGGTGACCTTGGCGAAGAGGCCGATGATGCCGGGGGGCAGCCCGGCGAGGCAGAGCAGGAAGAACGCCAGGAGCAGGGCGGTCAGCGGATTGGTCGCGTACAGGCCGCGGTAGTCGGCGACGCGGTTGAGGGCCCTGGTACGGCCCACCAGTGCGGCCACCGCGAAGGCGCCGAGGTTCACGGCGGCGTACATGAGGGCGTAGGCGACGGTGGATCCGATCGACCGTTCGGGGTCGTCGGAGTACCCGGCGGCGGCGATCGGCACCAGGAGGTAGCCGGCCTGACCGACGGACGACCAGGCGAGCAGGCGTACCGCGCTGTACGCGCGCGTGGCCTGCTGGCGCAGGGCTCCGACGTTGCCGACGGTCATGGTGAGCGCGGCCAGGACCGCGAGGGCCGGACCCCAGGCGTCGGCGTAGGACGGGAGGGCGACGACCGTGACGAGGATCAGGCCGGAGAAGCCGACCGCCTTGCCGACGACGGACAGGTAGGCGGCGATCGGGAGCGGCGCGCCCACGTAGGTGTCGGGCACCCAGAAGTGGAAGGGCACGGCGGCCGTCTTGAAGGCGAAGCCGACGAGGGTGAGGACGACGCCGGTCTGGGTGAGCGTGGTGAGCTGCCCGTCGACGTGCTGGACGCGGTCGGCCACCTGGGTGAGGTACAGGGTGCCGGTGGAGGCGTACACGAAGCTGATGCCCATGAGGCTGACCGCGGTCGCGGTGACCGAGGACAGGAAGAACTTCAGCGCGGCCTCGGAGGAGCGCCGGTCGCCGTGCCGGAGGCCGACCAGGGCGAAGGCGGGCAGGGAGGCGACCTCCAGGGCGACGACGAGGGTCGCGAGGTCGCGGGAGGCGGGCAGGAGGGCGGCGCCGGCCGCCGAGGAGAGCAGCAGGAACCAGAACTCGCCCTCGGGCAGTCCCCGGTCGGCGTCCTTCACGGCGGTGACCGAGAGCAGGGCGGCCAGGAGTGCGCCGCCGAGGACCAGGAACTGGATGGCGAGGGTGAAGGTGTCCGCGGTGTAGCTGCACACGTCCGCGTCGCCGGTGAGGCAGAACGTGGAGCGGTCGTCGCCCGTGAGGGGCAGCAGCATGAGCGCGGAGGCGGCGAGTCCGGCGACCGCGACCCAGCCGAGCAGCGCCTTGCGGGCGTCCGCGACGAACAGGTCGGCGACGAGGACGGCGAGCCCGACGACTGCCGCGATGGTGGGCGGCGCGATGGCGAGCCAGTCCACGGACTGGACGAGGTTCTGCGCCAGGGGCTCGGCCAGTGGCTGGGCCAGGGAGCTCATCGGGTGCCTCCTGAGAGGAGCTGCTGCACGGCCGGGTCGGTCAGACCGAGCAGGGTCTTGGGCCACAGTCCGGCGACGACGGTGAGGGCGACGAGCGGGGTCCAGGCGGCGAACTCGTACGTGCGTACGTCGGTGAGCTTCGGGGATTCCTGCGGGACGGCGCCCATGCAGACGCGGCGGACCACGATCAGCATGTACGCGGCGGTCAGCAGGGTGCCGAACGCGGCGATCGCCATGAAGGTGAGGAAGGCGGGGCGGCTGAGGTCGGCGTGGGGGTCGAAGGCACCGAACAGGGCCAGCATCTCTCCCCAGAACCCGGCCAGGCCCGGCAGGCCGAGCGAGGCGACCGCGGCGAAGGCGAGCAGGCCGCCGAGGCGGGGCGCCTTGCCGTACAGGGCGGCGCCGGACTCCTCGGCGAGGGTGTCGAGGTCGGTGGTGCTGGTGCGGTCCTTCAGGGCGCCGACCAAGAAGAAGAGCAGGCCGGTGATGAGGCCGTGGGCGATGTTGGCGAACAGGGCGCCGTTGACGCCGGTCGGGGTCATGGTCGCGATGCCGAGCAGCACGAAGCCCATGTGGCCGACGGAGGAGTAGGCGATGAGGCGCTTGAGGTCGCCCTTCGCGCCCCGCTTGGCGAGGGCCAGACAGGCCAGGGAGCCGTAGATGATCCCGACGACGGCGAAGGCGGCGAGGTAGGGCGCGAAGGTACGGAAACCGTCCGGGGCGACCGGGAGGAGGATGCGGACGAAGCCGTACGTGCCCATCTTCAGCAGGACGCCGGCCAGCAGCACCGAGCCGACGGTCGGGGCGGCGGTGTGGGCGTCGGGCAGCCAGCTGTGCAGCGGCCACATCGGCGTCTTCACCGCGAGCCCGATCCCGATCGCCAGAACGGCGGTGACCTGCACGGATGTGGTCAGCGACCGGCCGTTGTCAGTGGCGAGTGCCACCATGTCGAAGGTGCCCGCCCTGAGTCCGATCAGGAGCAGGCCGAGCAGCATGACGACGGAGCCGAGCAGCGTGTAGAGGATGAACTTCCAGGCGGCCTGGGCCCGTCCCTCGCCGCCCCAGCGGGCGATGAGGAAGTACATGGGGACGAGGACCATCTCGAAGGCGAGGAAGAAAAGGATCAGGTCGAGGACGGCGAAGGTGGCGAGGGTGCCGGACTCGAGGACGAGCAGCAGCGCGACGAAGGCCTTCGGGCTCGGGCCCGCGGGCAGGTTGAAGTACGAGTAGAGCGCGCACAGGAAGGTCAGCAGCGCGGTCAGGACCAGCAGGGGGAGGGAAATGCCGTCGATGCCCAGGTGGATGCGCACGTCGAGTGCGGGGATCCAGCTGATGTCCGTACTGGCCTGCATCTTCGACGGATGGCCGTGGTCGAAGCCGAGCACGAGGACGATCGCGGCGAGGAGGACGGCGCCGGTCACGGTGACGCCGTGCCGCAGGACCGCCTGCTCGGGTGACTTCCCCTTCAGTCCGGGCGGGGCCGGCAGGAGAGCCGCGGCGGCGCCCAGGAGCGGGCCGACGACGACGAACGCCAGAAGGAACTGCATCACGGACTCGTTGATATCGATCACGCCTGCTCACGCTCCCGTGGCGACGAGGACGGCGGCGACCGCGAGGACGACGGTGCCGGCGAGCAGCGCGCTCACATAGGTCTGCACATTGCCGGTCTGGGCACGGCGTACGGCGGCCCCGAGCCAGCGGGGCAGGGTGCCCGCCCCGCGTACGTAGGTGTCGACGACCTCGCGGTCGAGGAACCGGACGAGGCTGGCGCCGGCCTGGACCGGGCGGACGAAGAGGGCCGTGTACACGGCGTCCAGGTGGAAGCCGACGGCCGCGTGGCGGTGCAGCGGACCGAGCAGCAGCCGTCCGGGGTCGGACGGGTCGGGTGCGGAGGCCACGTTGCCGTAGGCGGGCGTGTGGCTGGCGATGGCCTCGGCCTCGACCTGGCCGGCGTCGGCATCGGGGTGGGCCGCGACCGCGCCCAGCGGGACGGGGGCGGCGAGCGCGGTGGTGTGCCGCCAGGCCGCGTAGGTGACGATGCCGCCGACCAGGGCCACACCGGTGCCGAGCACGGACGTGGTGAGGGTCGGGGTCAGGCCGGTGCCGTCGAACCAGTCGGGCAGCAGGCGGAAGGCGAGCCCGCCGAGGGCGAGGGAGGGGATGGCGAGCACCCAGAGCACGGCGTTCATGACCAACGGTTGCCTGCCGTGGTCGGGGGCTTCGGCGCCCCGGCCGCGGAAGGCCAGCAGCCACAGGCGTGTCGCGTAGGCGGCGGTGAGCAGGGCCGTGATCAGGCCGGCGATCAGCACGGTCCAGCCCGCGGCGCCGGGTGCGTGCTCGGTGTGGCCGGTGGCGACGTGCTCGGCGGCGACGAGGACGGACTCCTTGGAGAAGAATCCGCTGAACGGGGGGATCGCGGCGAGCGCGAGCAGCGCCACGGTCATCGTCCAGTAGGCGTCCGGGACGCGGGCGCGCAGGTCGCGCATGCGGGACATGGCGGCCAGCGAGTTGGTGCCGGCGGCGTGGATGATCACGCCGGCGGCGAGGAACAGCAGCGCCTTGAAGGCGCCGTGCGTGAGCAGGTGGAAGACGGCGGCGCCGCGGTCGCCGGCGGCGAGCGCGCCGGTCATGTAGCCGAGCTGGCCGATGGTCGAGTAGGCGAGGACGCGCTTGATGTCGTCCTGGGCGAGCGCGGCGAGCGCCGAGCCGACCATCGTGACGGCGGCCATGACGGCGAGGACGACCATCGCGGCCTGAGAGGCCTCGAAGAGCGGAAGGAGCCGGGCGATGAAGTAGACACCGGCGGCGACCATCGTCGCGGCGTGGATGAGGGCGGAGACGGGGGTGGGGCCCGCCATCGCGTCGGGGAGCCAGGTGTGCAGCGGGAACTGCGCCGACTTGCCCGCCACACCGGCCAGGAGCAGCAGGGCGATCAGGGTCGGATGGTCGATCGAGCCGCCGGCCACCGCACCGAGGATCTTGGTGATGCGGAAGGAGCCGGTCTCGGTGGCCAGCGCGAGCAGGCCGATGAGGAAGGGGACGTCACCGAGCTTGGTCACCAGGAAGGCCTTGAGGGAAGCGGCACGCGCCTCCGGGGTCTCCCAGTAGTGGCCGACCAGGAAGTACGAGCAGATGCCCATGACCTCCCAGCCGACCAGCAGCACCATCAGGTCGCCGGAGTAGACGACGAGGAACATGGCGGAGGTGAACAGGGAGACGAGCGCGGCGTACGAGGGGTAGCGCGGGTCGTCGCGCAGGTAGCCCGTCGAGTAGAGCTGTACGCAGGTGGCGACGCAGCCGACCAGGACGGCCACGAGGGCGGCGAAGCCGTCGATGTGCAGGGCGAGGTCGATGGGGACCGAGCCGGTGGGCGTCAGTTCCGTGGCGGCGTCGAGGGCCTGGCCGCCGCCCTGGCGCGCGGCGACCAGGACGGCGAGGACCAGGGCCGCCAGCGTGGGCAGGACGGCGAGCGGGCGGACGAAGCCGGGTGCGGTGCGGCCGAGGAGCAGGCCGGCGGCCGCCCCCAGGAAGGGCAGGAGGGGGACGAGTACGGCGAGGGTGGTCGTGGTCACGCGGTGGCCTCAGCCTTCTCGGCCGTCCCGGTCGCGGGGGCATCGGTGTCGGGGCCGTCGGGTTCGTGGCCCTCGGCGGTGTCGCGCAGCCGGTCGATGTCCGCGGTGCCGCGGTTGCGGTGGACGGCGAGCACGATCGCCAGGCCGATGCCGATCTCGGCGGCGGCGATGGCGATGGTGAACAGGGTCAGGGCCTGACCGGAGTGCAGGGTCTCCTCGGCGGCCTTGCTGAGCCAGACGTCGAAGGCGACCAGGTTGAGGTTGACGGCGTTGAGCATCAGCTCGACCGACATCAGGACCAGGATCGCGTTGCGGCGGGCGAGGACTCCGTACAGACCCGTGCAGAACAGGAGGGCGGACAGAACGGCTGGATAGGCGAGGTGCATCAGCGGACACCGCCCTTGTCGGCACCGTTCGGGGTGGTTGTCGGGGCGGCGGCGTCGGCCGCCCGTTCCGCCTTGGCCTTGCGGGACAGCACGATCGCGCCGACCAGGGCGGCGAGGAGGAGGACGGAGAGGGCCTCGAAGGGGAGGACCCAGTTCTGGAAGAGGCTCGCTCCCGTCACGGCGGTGGAGCCGGCGGCCGGGCCGTCCAGGTCGATCCATGTGGTCCGGAAGGCGTCGACGACGACCCACACCAGGGCCGCCGCGGCGGCGACGGCCACGGTGAGGGCGGCCCAGCGGTTGCCGGAGTCGGCGTCCGGGGAACGGCCGATCGGGGCTCGGGTGAGCATCAGACCGAACAGGATGAGGACGACGACGGAACCGACGTAGATGAGGACCTGCACCCAGGCGATGAACTCGGCGGTGAGCAGGAGGTACTCGACGGCGAGGCCGCCGAGGGCCACCACCAGCCACAGGGCGGCGTGGACGAGCTGCCGGGTCGTGACGGTGACGACGGCGGCGCCGAAGGTGACGAGGCCGACGAGGAGGAAGGCGATCTCGACGCCGGTCGGGGACAGGAAGCCGTGGGAACCGGCGGCCGTGACCGTGGTCGTGGGGTCCGTCGCCGCGAGACGGACGGCGGTCGCTGCGAGGGTCATTCCCGGCCCTCCTGTCCCGGCCGCGGCTGGTCCGGCTCCGGCCGGGCCGGACCCGGCTGCCCGGGTCCCGGCTGGTCCGGCCTCGGCTGGTCCGTCTGCTGCTTGGAGTCGCCCATCGGGCGGGTGGGCTGCTCGGCGGCGCGGGCCTGCTCGTCGGCATGCCCTTCGGTCGGCCCGGTCGCCTCGGCCGCGCCCTGCTGGGCGGCCTCCTGCTGCGCGGCCTCCTGCTGGGCCGCCAGTTTGTCGGCGGCCTTGCGGGCGGCGGCGAGTTCCTTCGGTTCCTCCGCGCCGGGGTCGAGGGCGGGCGGGGCCGGGACGGTCCACATCCACTCGCGGAGCTTGTCGCGCTCGTGGGTGAGGTCGCGGATGTCCGTCTCGGAGTACTCGAACTCGGGGGACCAGAACAGCGCGTCGAAAGGGCAGACCTCGATGCAGATACCGCAGTACATGCACAGGGAGAAGTCGATGGCGAAGCGGTCGAGGACGTTGCGGCTGCGCTCGCGGCCGCCGGGCGTGGCCGCCGGCACCGTCTCCTTGTGGGAGTCGATGTAGATGCACCAGTCGGGGCACTCGCGGGCGCACAGCATGCAGACCGTGCAGTTCTCCTCGAACAGGCCGATCACGCCGCGGGTGCGGGGCGGGAGGTCGGGCTGGGTGTCCGGGTACTGCTCGGTGACGGTCTTCCTCGTCATCGTGCGCAGGGTGACGGCCAGGCCCTTGGCCAGGCCGGAGCCGGGGACGGGGGACATGGTTACTGGATCACCACCTTGACGATGCCGGTGAGGGCGATCTGGGCGAGGGAAAGGGGGACGAGGAGGGTCCAGGAAAGTTTCTGGAGCTGGTCCTCGCGCAGCCGGGGGTAGGTCACGCGCAGCCAGATCACGACGAAGGCGAGGACGGCGGTCTTCAGCAGGGTCCAGACCCAGCCGAGGCCGTCGGCGCCCCAGGGTCCGTGCCAGCCGCCCAGGAAGAGGACGGTGGTCAGGCCGCACAGCACGACGATCCCGGCGTACTCGGCGAGGAGGAACAGGGCGAAGCGCAGGCCGGTGTACTCGGTGTAGGCGCCGAAGATGATCTCCGAGTCGGCGACCGGCATGTCGAACGGCGGGCGCTGCAGTTCGGCCAGCCCGGCGACGAAGAAGACGAGGGCGCCGACGATCTGCCAGGGCAGCCACCACCACTCGAAGGCGTCGAGGATGCCGACGAGCGAGACGGTGCCGGCCGCCATCGCGACGGAGGCGGCGGTGAGCAGCATCGGGAGTTCGTACGCGAGGAGCTGGGCGGCGGTGCGCAGGCCGCCGAGGAGGGAGAACTTGTTGGCGGAGGCCCAGCCGGCCATGAGCGAGCCGAGGACGCCCACGCCCATGACGGCGAGCACGAAGAAGATCCCCGCGTCGACGACCTGGCCCACCGCGCCCTCGCCGGGGCCGATGGGGATGGCGAGGAGGACGAGGAGGTACGGCAGCAGGGCCACGGCGGGGGCGAGCTGGAAGACGCGGCGGTCCGCGTCCGCGGGAACGACGTCCTCCTTCTGCGCGAACTTCACGCCGTCCGCGACGAGCTGTGCCCAGCCGTGGAAGCCACCGGCGTACATCGGGCCGAGGCGGCCCTGCATGTGGGCCATCACCTTGTGCTCGGTCTGGCCGACGATCAGAGGGAAGGTGAGGAAGACGACGAAGACGACCAGGAGGCGCAGGGTGACGTCGAGAGCGTCGTTCACTGCGTGCCTCCCGGGCGGTCGTCGGGCGTTTCGGGGCGGGCGGGAGGCTGCGGAGCCTCCCGGGTCTCCGGGTCCTCAGGGCTCTCCGGGGTCCCCGGCCCCTCGGCGTTCTCGGGGCTGTCCGGGCGCTCCGGGGTCTCCGCGCCGCCCGGGGTCTCCCCGTCCTCCGTGGTCCCCCGGCCGTCGGGCTCCTCGGTGGGCTCGTCGAAGGCCGGGCGGGCGTGGTGCCAGGGTGCGTCGGGGCTGCGCGGCGCGGCAGCGGGCTTCGGGGCAGGGCGCGTCTCCCCGGCGGTGCCGGACGGGCCGGCCTCGTCGGACCGGCCCGCGGTGGAGTCGGTCCGCTGGGATGCCGAGCCCTCGCTCGCGCTCCGGCCGCGGCGGGCGGTAGGTGTGCGCGGCCCGGTGGTCTCCTGGCCCTCCCCGCCGGATGCGTCCGCCGGGCCCTCGGGGGCCGCCGGTCCCGGCCGCTGCGACGCGGAACCCTCGCTCGCGCTGCGTGCGCGCCGAGCGGTGGGTGTGCGCGCCCCGGTGGCCTCCTGGCCCTCCCCGCCGGATGCGTCCGCCGGGCCCTCGGGGGCCGCCGGTCCCGGCCGCTGCGACGCGGAACCCTGGCTCGCACTCCGCGCGCGCCGGGGCGTCGACGCCGGCGGTGCCGACGAGGACTCGGTGGCCGGGGCTTCAGTGGCCGGGGTGTCGACGGCCGGAGTCGCGGTGCCCGGCGTTTCGGTGGCCGGCGTTTCGGTGGCCGGCGTTTCGGTGGCCGGCGTTTCGGTGGCCGGCGTCGTCTGGCCGGCGGAGCCCTGGGCTGCCGTGCGCATGCGGCGGGCCGGGCGTTCTCCTGCCGCGCGGGCCGGGCGGTCGCCCGCCGCGCGGGCGGCGCCGCGGGCCGGGCGGGCCGGGGCAGGGGGGAGCTGGCCCTTCAGCGGGCCCCATTCGTTGGGGTCGGGGACGCCCGGCGGCAGCATCTGGCGGCGCCGGGGGCCGCCGTGGTCGGACTCGCCGGGTTCCTTCGCGCCGGGCCAGGCCTTGGCGACGCGGGCGGCGAGGACGAAGTCCTTGCGCAGGGGGTGGCCCTCGAAGCCCTCGGGCAGCAGCAGGTGGTCCAGCGCGGGGTGGTCCTCGAAGACGACGCCGAACATCTCGTGCGTCTCGCGTTCGTGCCAGGCCGCGCCCGCGTACACCGCGACGGCGGTGGGCAGGACCGGGGACTCGTGCGGGACGGTCGTGCGCACCAGCAGCCGGCGGACCGGCGCGAGCGCGGCCACGTGCGCCGCGACGCGGAAGCCCGTGCCCGGTTCGTCGACCGCGCTCAGCCAGTCGAAGTACGTGCAGCCCAGCCGGTCGCGGGCGGTCTCCAGGGCGGAGATCCAGGCCGCCGGCGGCACGTCCACCGTCAGGAGGCCGTACGACTCCTCGGCGGTGGCCTCGGCCCCGAAGAGTTCCCCGGCATCGGCGGGCAGCCAGCCGACCGCGGTCATCGGCCCTCCTCGGGAGCGGACGTGGGGGCGGGCGGCTGCACCAGGCCGCTCTGCAGCGCGGCCGCCGACGGGCGCGGCGAGGTGCCGTACCGCTCCCCCAGCGACTCGCGGGCGATCTTCTCCTGGAGCTTCAGGATTCCCTGGAGCAGCGCCTCGGGGCGCGGCGGGCAGCCGGGGACGTAGACGTCGACGGGGATGATCTGGTCGACGCCCTTCGTCACGGAGTACGAGTCCCAGTACGGGCCGCCGCAGTTGGAGCAGGCGCCGAAGGAGATGACGTACTTCGGCTCGGGCA
The DNA here is from genome assembly GCF_044765825.1 of Streptomyces flaveolus. Lineage (NCBI taxonomy): Bacteria > Bacillati > Actinomycetota > Actinomycetes > Kitasatosporales > Streptomycetaceae > Streptomyces > Streptomyces flaveolus. The sequence goes on from NZ_JBIWKU010000003.1 coordinate 798,033, forward strand.
TCTGTTCGTAGAGGCGCTTCACGGCGGGGGCCATCTTGTCCGTGACCGTGCCCGACACCACCATCAGGTCGGCCTGACGGGGCCCCGGCGCGAACGGGATGACGCCGAGACGGATGAAGTCGTGGCGGGCCATCGACGCGGCGATGAACTCGATGGCGCAGCAGGCGAGGCCGAAGTTGAAGACCCAGAGCGAGTAGCGGCGGCCCCAGTTGAGGACGACCTTCATCGGCTCGGGGGCGAGCCGGGAGAGCGCGCCAAGCCGCTTCGGCTCCGGCAGCAGGACGGGCTCGGAGCCGGAGGAAGAGGCGGAGGCGGAGGGGTTCACGTCCATGACAGGACGCCCTTCTTGTATGCGTAGAGCAGGCCCACGGCGAGGAAGCCGAGGAAGATGAACATCTCCACGAGTGTCGTCGCGCCGTACCCGGGGTCGGCGAAGATCGTCGCCCACGGGAAGAGGAAGATCGAGTCCACCGCGAAGATCACGTAGAGGAAGGCGTAGACGTAGTAGCGGACCTGGGTGTGGGCCCAGCCCTCGCCGACGGGGTCGACTCCGCACTCGTACGTCAGGAGCTTCTCGGGCGTGGGGACCACGGGCCGCAGCAGGCGCCCCGCACCGAAGGCCACGGCCACGAAGAGCACGCCGACGAGGGCGAGCAGTCCGACGACCGAGTAGGACGTGAAGTAGTCGGCCGCGATGCCGACAGTCGGTTCCGGCATGTCCGTCCCTCACTCCCTGTCCGAGCCCTGCGAACCCCGAACGCTGCTGTTCGACGATCTGTACGCACGGGAGTCTAGGGCCTGATAAAGAGACGGTAAGCGGCCCGTCGCACCTTGAGACACCGGGGTGGGGTTTTCCTCAGGAGATGCCCGGCGGTCCGCCTCATGGCGCGGGGCCGCGCCGCACGGCACGCTGGCCCGTATGACCGAACGCCTCTCGCCCTCGACGCATGCCGGACACGCCGGCGAAGCGGACAGCGACCGCCTGCCACCGGCCCGTTTCGCCCTCGACCGGCACACCTGGAAGGAGATCGCCCATCTGCTGGCGAACCTTCCGGTGGCGTTGCTCGGCTTCACGTACGTGGTGACGATGCTGAGCATCGGCTGCGGGCTGACGGTCACGGTGATCGGGCTGCCGTTGCTCGCGGCCGGGCTGTCGGGGGCGCGGCTGCTGGGCTCGATGGAGCGGGCGCGGGCCCGGGCACTGCTCGGGGTGCGGGTGGAGGAACCGAGCCGGCTGCCGTGGCGGGGCCGGGGCGGGTTCTTCGCCCGGATGTGGATGGCGCTGAAGGACCCGGTGGGCTGGCGCACGGTCCTGTACGAGCTCATACGGCTGCCCTGGGGCGTCGTCACCTTCACCGTCACGCTGACGTCGCTGTTCGTGCTGTGGCCGGTGCTGCCGTTCGTCGCGCGGGGCCTGACCAACGTGGACCGGGCGATGGTGCGCGGGCTGCTGTCGCCGTCCGACGAGCTGGAGCGGCGGATCTCCGAGCTGGAGTCGGACCGGGGGGTCGTGGTCGACACGGCCGCGGCCGACCTGCGTCGCATCGAACGCGACCTGCACGACGGGGCGCAGGCCCGCCTGGTCAACCTGGCCATGGGGCTGGGCCTGGCCAAGGAGAAGCTGCTGGAGGACCCCGACGCGGCGGCGGCGATGGTCGACGAGGCGCACGGCGAGGTGAAGCTGGCCCTTCAGGAACTGCGGGACCTGGCACGCGGCATCCACCCCGCCGTGCTGACCGACCGCGGCCTGGACGCGGCCCTGTCCTCGGTGGCCTCGCGCTGCACGGTGCCGGTGAAGGTGACCGTCGACCTGGCGGAGCGGCCGGCGGCGGCGATCGAGGGCATCGCCTACTTCACCGTCTCGGAGCTGCTGCAGAACGTCAGCAAGCACAGCGGGGCGAGGTCCGCCTCGGTGGAGGTGTGGCGGACGGCCGACCGGTTGCTGATGCAGGTGGGCGACGACGGGCGCGGGGGTGCGCGGCTGGACGGCGGTACGGGGATGAAGGGCCTCGCCGAGCGGTTGAGCGCCGTCGACGGCCTGTTCGCGATCCATTCGCCGGAGGGCGGCCCGACGACGATCACGGCCGAGCTGCCGTGGCGCGACCGTTCGGACGCCGACGGCGCCGGCGGTGCCCACGGCACGCGCTAGCGGACCGGTTCCGCGCCACGCCCCGGCGTTCACGCGCCGGGGCGTTCGCATGCCGGGGCCCTGGTGCCCGGCGGGGTGGGGAAAACCCCCCTTCCAGGACGCCGACGGGCCGCATGGCCCGGGGGCGTGCGATCGAGGAGGGTGGAGTCAGGACAGCACAGCCACAGGTCGAGCAGAAGGACGGCACCGATGGCCACGGAGTACGGACAGGGTTACGGGCTCGGAAGCGAGTCCGGTCTTTCCGCGGACGCCGGTTCGCGACGGCACCGGCTGCCGGCGGGGCTGCGGGCGCCGTTCGAGGGCCGCAGCTGGCGGGAGTTCGGCTTCGTGCTGCTGAGCCTGCCGATCGGGATCATGCTCTTCACGTACGCCGTCACCATGGTGTCGCTCGGCGCCGGGCTGCTGGTGACGTTCCTGGGCGTCCCGGTGCTGGCCGCCGCGCTCGCCGGTTGCCGGGGCATGGGGGCGCTGGAGCGGGCCCGGGCGCGCGGCCTGCTGGGGCTCGACGTGGCCGCGCCGGAGCCGCTGCGGATGAGCAAGCCGGGCGCGATGGCCTGGATGGGTGCCGTCCTGAAGAGCGGCTCGTCCTGGCGGAGCCTGCTGTACGCGCTGCTGCACCTCCCGTGGTCGGTGTTCTCGTTCGCCGTCGCCGTGAGCTTCTGGTCGACCGGCTGGACGATGCTGACGTATCCGCTGTGGTTCTGGGTGTTCCCGGCGTACGCCGGGCAGGACGGGATCCAGCTGTACGGCGACGAGACGCACCGGATCTACCTCGACAACCCCTTCGAGATCACCGTGACCGCACTGGTCGGGCTGCTGGTCACCCTGGCGACGCCGTGGATCGTCCGGGCCCTGACGACGGTGGACCGGCTGCTGGTGCACGGGCTGCTCGGTCCGTCGCGGCTGGCGACGCGGGTGGTGGAGCTGGAGTCGGACCGGGGGGTCGTGGTCGACACGGCCGCGGCCGACCTGCGGCGCATCGAACGCGACCTGCACGACGGGGCGCAGGCCCGCCTGGTCAACCTGGCCATGGACCTGGGGCTGGCGAAGGAGAAGCTGCGGGAGGACCCGCAGGAGGCGGCGCGCATGGTGGGCGAGGCGCACGGCGAGGTGAAGACGGCGCTGCAGGAGCTGCGGGACCTGGCGCGCGGCATCCACCCCGCCGTGCTGACCGACCGCGGCCTGGACGCGGCCCTGTCCTCGGTGGCCTCGCGCTGCACGGTGCCCGTGCGGGTGGAGGTGGACCTGGCGGAGCGGCCGGCGTCGGCGATCGAGGGCATCGCGTACTTCACGGTGTCGGAGCTGCTGCAGAACATCAGCAAGCACGCGCGGGCCACGGCGGCCGCCGTGGAGGTGTGGCGCGTGGAGAACCGGCTGATGATCCAGGTCGTGGACAACGGCGTGGGCGGCGCGAACGCGTCCGCCGGTTCCGGTCTGGCGGGACTGGCCGAGCGGCTCGACGCGGTGGACGGGATCCTCGTGGTGGACTCGCCGGCCGGGGGACCCACCCGGGTGACGGCGGAACTGCCGTGGCGCACGGAGCCGGTGCGCCGCTGAGCGGCCGCCGCCGCCAGGAACACACCGCCGGCCGGAGCCCCGTACCCCCGGGCTCCGGCCGGCATGATCGGAATTCGGCCACCGAGCGTCCGAATCCCGGCCCGGCCTCCCCCTCCTCCCGGTTCTTCCCGGCGTACGAACGCATCCGGCCCCCGATGCTGGGATGCTGGACCTGTCGCACGGACGGTTCGTGGACGCGGCGTGGGCCGCGCGGGCCGTGGGGTGGACGGAGTCTGGCTGTGGGGGGCCGAGGATCGTGGAGGACAGGGTGCGGGTGGTCATCGCCGAGGATTCAGTGCTGCTCAGGGAGGGGCTGACCCGGTTGCTGACCGACCGCGGGCACGACGTGGTGGCCGGTGTCGGTGACGCGCAGGCGCTGATCAAGACCATCACGGAGCTGGACGCGCAGGGGGAGCTGCCGGACGTCGTCGTGGCGGACGTACGGATGCCGCCGACGCACACCGACGAGGGTGTGCGGGCGTCGGTGCAGCTGCGCAAGGCGCACCCCGGGCTGGGCGTGCTGGTGCTCTCCCAGTACGTGGAGGAGCGGTACGCCACCGAGCTGCTGGCCGGTTCCAGCCGGGGCGTCGGCTATCTGCTCAAGGACCGGGTGGCCGAGGTGCGGGAGTTCGTGGACGCGGTGGTGCGCGTGGCGCAGGGCGGTACGGCGCTCGACCCCGAGGTGGTCGCGCAGCTGCTCGGACGCAGCCGCAAGCAGGACGTGCTCGCCGGGCTCACCCCGCGGGAGCGGGAGGTCCTGGGGCTCATGGCCGAGGGCCGGACCAACTCCGCGATCGCCAGGCAGCTCGTGGTCAGCGACGGGGCCGTCGAGAAGCACGTCAGCAACATCTTCCTGAAGCTGGGTCTGTCCCCCAGCGACGGCGATCACCGGCGCGTTCTCGCCGTGCTCACCTATCTCAATTCCTGAGACCACGATTCCGGAACACGACGACGGACTCGATTTCCCGGACCTGATTACCGGAACTTGATTCCCGGGGCGCACTTTCCTGGGATCTTGTCACCGAGCCCCTCAGGGCTCGTCGATGGAGAAACCGCAGCACGGACAGGGGGCGTCTTCAGCGGTGCACGGGGGCGAGGAGACAGTGGACCGGCAGGGTGCCGGGCCGTCTCGAGGTCGTGTCCGTCATGCGAATGTCTACCGGAAGTCAACACCCGCGGACGTAGGGTTGATCCTGGGCCGGTCGATGGGAGACCAGTCCCCGGACAGCCGCCTCGAGGGAGGTCCAGTTCAGTGACCAGCCAGGTCAGCAGCCCAGCGGAGCAGGCCGACGGAACCGTCGTAGAAGATCAGCGCAAACCGGTCGGGGCGAAGGACGTGCGCCGGCTGGACCGGGTGATCATCAGGTTCGCCGGGGACTCCGGTGACGGTATGCAGCTCACCGGTGACCGTTTCACCTCGGAGACGGCGTCCTTCGGCAACGACCTGTCGACGCTGCCGAACTTCCCGGCCGAGATCCGGGCGCCCGCCGGCACGCTGCCGGGCGTCTCGTCCTTCCAGCTCCATTTCGCCGACCATGACATCCTCACCCCGGGTGACGCGCCGGACGTGCTGGTGGCGATGAACCCGGCGGCGTTGAAGGCGAACGTCGGGGATCTGCCGCGGGGTGCGGAGATCATCGTCAATACGGACGAGTTCACCCGGCGTGCGATGCAGAAGGTCGGCTACGAGTCCTCTCCGCTGGAGGACGGCTCCCTCGACGGGTATCACGTGCATCCGGTGCCGCTGACCACCCTGACGGTGGAGGCGCTCACGGAGTTCGACCTCAGCCGCAAGGAGGCCGAGCGCAGCAAGAACATGTTCGCGCTGGGCCTGCTGAGCTGGAT
>NZ_JBIWKU010000004.1:0-367963 GCF_044765825.1 Streptomyces flaveolus
CGCCTACGAGCACTTCGACGCCCGTGACGAGGGCTGGACCAAAGTGGTCCTGCACCCCGACGGACACGGCAACGGCCACAAGCGGTAAGAGAACCGCGGCCACCGCCCCGCCTGTGTCCCCCGGACCGGTCCGGGGGACGGGTGGCGATCTGCAACAGCGATCGTCCGCGCTCCGGCCCGGGGGACGGACGGCGGACGCTCAGCAGTGTCCGCCGTGGCGGCACCCCGTCCAGCGGCTGCGGCCGCCGGCCAGTTCGCGGGCCGCGTGGGAGGCTTCTGTGACCGACGGCTGCCGCACCTCGACCAGGCCACCGACGCGACCCGGCGGGGCGTTCCGGTCAGGCGGACACCCGTGACGTGGCTGCGTGCCTTCGGTGAGGTCGTGCGATCCGGGCTCACCGTCGAGGAGACGCGGCTGGAGCCCCTGCTCGCGCTGCGCACGGCCGCGGGGGTGGCGCTCGTCGTCGGGCCGACGCTGTGGCTGATCTCCCCTGCGTACGCCGCGTCCGCCGCCCTCGGCGCCTACTCCGCGGGCGGGGCAACCTTCCAGCGCACCTGGCGTCCACGCAAGGTGATCGCGCTCGGCGCGGGCGCGGGTCTGGCGCTCAGCACCTTCGTGGGCTACCTGGCGGCGGGGCGACTCGCGACGTTCCTCCCACTGCTGGCGGTATGGGCCTTTGCCGCGGGAATGGCCTGGGCCGTCGGATCGACCGCCGGGATCGTCGCAGCGACGACCGTGGGCAGCATGCTGGTGACCATCACCCTGCCCACGAGCGTCGGGCGCGCCCTGGAGCACGCCGGGGTCATCGCGCTCGGGGGCGTGACGCAGGCCGTGCTGATCTACCTGTTCCCGATCCGGCGTTGGGGGGCGCATCGTGACGCGCTCGCCGACGCCCTGGCCGCCGTGGCGGACTACGCCCGCCGGTTGCGGCACGACCCGACCGCCCCGTTCGACCCGGAACCGCTGATGACGGCCCGGGACGCGGCCGCCGTGACGCCGTCACAGGCCCGCACCCGCCCCTCCGTCCTGCACGGCCCCCGGGGACTGGCCGAGCGCATTCGGCCGGTCGTCGCCGCGCTCGCCGACCCGGACGTGGGAGCCCCGGCGGAGGGACCCGGGCGGGACCGCGCGCGGGAGTTGCTCGACGCGGCCGCCGACGTTCTGGATGCGGCCGCCCGTTCGATCCGCCGCGGCGCTCCCGCCGAGGTGCGGCCCGCGAGCATGGACGTCCTGCGCGTCGACGAGGAGCACGAGGTGCTGGAGGGCCCCGCGCGGCAAGCCGCCGAGCGGCTCGTGGAACTGCTCGGCGAGGCATTGGAGATCGCCGGGAGCGGCGGCGCGCGCGGGAGGACGCCCACGCCGCCCGGCCCCGCCCGTGCCCGGTTCCTGGTGCGCCCGACCATGCTCAGGCTGGTCCCGGTCGTCGCCCGGGCGGTCCGCCGTGAGCTCCGCCGGGACTCGCCCGTGTTCCGGCACGCCGTCCGCCTGGCGGCGGTGGCCACGCTCGGCTATCTGATCGCCACCCGGCTCCCGCTGGGCCACGGCTACTGGGCGCCCATCGCCTCGGTGATGGTGATGCGGCCGGACTTCCACCGGACGTACGCGCGTGCGGTGGCCCGTCTCGCCGGGACCCTGGCGGGGGTCGCGCTCGCCACCGGGATGGTCCGGGCCCTGGGCCCGGACGCCCATGTGTTCGGCGCGCTGGCGGTGGTCTCGGCGGGTCTGTCGTACACGCTGAACCGTACCGGCTACGCCTACTCGCAGTGCTTCACCGCCGCGTACGTCGTCTTCCTGCTCGGCATGGGCGGCCAGGCATGGGAGCAGACGGTCCCGGAGCGGGTGGTGCTCACCCTGCTCGGCGGGGCCCTGGCCATGCTGGCGTACGTGGTGTTCCCCGCGTGGGAGACGCCCCGGCTGCCGGGCCGGCTTGCGGACTGGCTCGCCGCCGACGGCCGCTACGCGGCCGCGGTGCTCCGGGACTACGCCGAACCGACCCGCGAGCATCACGTCGATATGCGCAGGGCCCTGCTGGCGAGCAGGGAGGCACGTGCCGCCTGGCAGGAGGCATACGACCGGGCACGGCAGGAACCGGTGCGCCCCAGGGGTCTGACGTCGCGTGAGGCGCAGGAGGCGCAGGAGGCGCTCAAGGGTTTCGGCCGGGCGGCGATGCTCATGGAGAGCCACGTCCCGCGGGCCGACGGCCGTTCCGTCCCGGAGGCGGAGCGGTTCGCCGAGGCTCTGGAGGCGGACACCGCCAAGGCAGCGGTGGACGTGCGCGAGCACAGGAATCCGGACTGGGGGCGCATGGAGGAGGCGCTCCACGCTTGGGAGGACACCGCCGCCGGCAACCGGAGCCCGGTCGTGCGACGCGAGGCGGAACTGCAGAAACGGGCCTTGGAAGACCTCGCGACGGCCGTGAGCCGCACCCCCCTGGAACGGGACGTCGGCTCTGCTCGCGAGGAGCAGCGGGTGCGGGCCGCCGTGGCGGCGGAAGGTGACGGGTCGGGACCCGCGCACCGGGGTGAGTGACGAAAAGTCGGCCACGGGGAGCGCCGCGTACGCCGCTGTTCCCATCCGAGGATTCGGCCCATCCGGGGTGCTGGCGCTGACGCCGTTTCGACGGCGGGCACGAGCGGTTGTCGGCGGTGGTTCCTTTCCTCGGCGGGAAGGACGGCGAGCCGCGTGCGACCGAGCCGTCCTTCCGTACGAGGGGCCGTGGGCGGGGGTGATGGTCGGGTCGCGGCGGCGGGCGGATCGGCTCGGCACAGTCGCCGCACTTGAGCAGCCCCCGAGGACGGGGCCCGTGCCGTGGGCGAGCTGTCGGGCCCCGTAGCGGACCTTCCGGGCGCAAGTCGTGATCACGCCTTGCCTCCACGGCGGGCCCACGCGTGCGCGTCGCGGCGTCGGCCGCTCAGGGACAGAAGTGGGTCAGTGACTCCGCGACGCAGGCCGGTTTCTGCGACCCCTCCAGTTCGAAGGTGAACGCCCGCGTCATCTGCACCCCGCCCCGGGCGACCTCCTTGACCTCGCCGACCGAGGCGCGCAGCCGGACGCGGCTGCCGACGGGGACGGGTGCCGGGTACCTGACGCGGTTGACGCCGTAGTTGAGTGCGCGCCCCACCCCGGTCACCTGGAGCAGCTCGCCGAACATCGGGATGCCCCAGCTCAGGACCATGTAGCCGTGTGCGATGGTGCGCCCGTACGGGCCGTCCGCGGCGCGCGCCACGTCGGTGTGGATCCACTGGTGGTCCCCGGAGACGTAGGCGTAGGCGTCGATGAGTTCCTGGGTGACCTCCTTCCAGCCCGAGTGCCCGAGGTCGCGTCCGCCGAGGGCGAGGATCTCCGGGATGCCGTGCACGGTCAGGGGCATGGGCGGTACTCCGTTCTGCGTGTGGGACGGTCAGGCGCTGACGGGGGCGGTGCGGGACTCGGCGACGGCGGGGCCTGCGGCCTGCTCGTCGTGGTCGGGACGCCTGAGCAGCAGGAGCATGCAGCCCAGGGTGAGTGCCACCTGGAAGACGGCGTAGGCGATGACCGCGGTGACGGAGCCGGTCCGGTTGAGCAGGAACTGGCCGATGATCGGCGTCGTGCCGCCCAGCAGCGTGCCGCACAGCTGGTAGCAGAGTGAGATTCCGGTGTAGCGCAGGTGGGCGGGGAAGCGGCTCGCGAGCATGCCGGCGAGGGCGGCGTAGTACAGGCAGTGCGGGATGGTGGCGACGGAGACACCGAGCATCGCCAGGCCGTAGTTCTCGGTGCCGATGAGGACGAACATCAGTGGCATCAGGACCAGTTCGGGCACCAGCATCACGAGCACGGCGCGGGACCAGCTCTTCATCCTGGTGGCCATGACCGCGCCGAAGGGCTGGACGACGATCTGGGTGATGTTGGCGACCAGGATGATCGTGAGGAAGGAACTGCGGTCGAATCCGAGCGAGCTGGTGGCCCAGGACAGGGCGAACGTCGACTTGAAGTAGGTCGCCGACAGGCCGATGGTGCAGGCGCCGATGCCGAGGACGATCAGCATGGGGTGGCTGCGCAGTACCTCGGAGAGCGGAAGCCTGACGACTTCCTTCTTCTCGATCAGCTTGGCCATGGCCGGGGACTCGGCGACCTTCAGCCGGACCAGCAGGCCGACCATGACGAGCGCGGCGGAGGCGAGGAAGGGCACCCGCCAGCCCCAGGCGACGAAGGCGTCGTCGGGCAGTTGGCTGATGGCCAGGAAGCTCAGGGTGGAGAGGGTGTTGCCGACGGGCGAGCCCTGCTGGGCGAACGCCCCGTACAGCACCGATTTGCCCTTGGGGGCGTGTTCGGAGGCGATCAGCACGGAGCCGCCCCATTCACCGCCGAGACCGATGCCCTGGATCATGCGGATGCAGACCAGGAGGATCGGGGCGGCGATGCCGATGGACCCGTAGTCCGGGAGCAGACCGATCGCGGTGGTGGAGAGCCCCATCATCAGCAGGGTGATGACGAGGGTCTTCTTGCGGCCGAGGCGGTCGCCGTAGTGGCCGAAGACGATGCCGCCGATGGGGCGGGCGAGGAAGCCGACCCAGAAGGTGGCGAAGGCGACCAGGGTGCCTACGGCGCCTCCGAGCTCGGGGAAGAACACCTTGTCGAAGACGAGTGCCGCCGCGGTGCCGTAGATGTAGAAGTCGAACCACTCGATGGTCGAACCGATGAAGGCTCCGAATCCCGCGCGGTTGGCGGCTTTCGTCTTCTCGCGTGCGGTGGCGGTGGACGCACTCATGGGTGGCTCCCTGTGAACATCGTTCATCAAGCGGATGGGGATGACTGACCGGGCGTCGCCCGGGACGCCCTGCGCCGCGCGAGTGGTACGGGGACGGCGGCGCGGAAGGGAAACGGCTGCGGGGGGGGGTGTCCTCAGGCGGTGACGCGCTCGAAGACCGCGGCGAGGCCCTGGCCGCCGCCGATGCACATGGTCTCCAGGCCGTAGCGGGCCCGGCTGCGGTGCATCTCGTGGGCGAGGGTGGCGAGGATGCGGGCACCGGTGGCGCCGACCGGGTGGCCGAGCGAGACTCCGGAGCCGTTGACGTTGATCCGCTGCTCGTGGTCCTTCTCGCCGAGGCCGAGCTCCCGGGTGCAGGCCAGGACCTGGGCGGCGAACGCCTCGTTGATCTCGATGAGGTCGATGTCGGCGAGGGTGAGCCCGGCGCGGCCGAGGGCGGCGTGGGTGGCCGGGACCGGCCCGATGCCCATGGTGGCGGCGGGGACACCGGCCCGGGCGAAGGACACGAGACGGACCAGCGGGGTGAGGCCGAGCCTTGCGGCGGTGGCGGCGCTGGTGACCAGGCAGGCGGCGGCCGCGTCGTTCTGACCGCTGGCGTTGCCCGCGGTTACGGTCGCCTCCGGGTCGCTCTCGCCCATGATCGGGCGCAGTGCCGCGAGTTGGCCGGCGGTCGTGTCGGGGCGGGGGTGCTCGTCGGCGGTCACCACCGTCTCGCCCTTGCGTGTGCGTACGGTGACGGGGACCGTCTCCGCGTCGTAGCGCCCCTCCGTCATGGCGCGGGCGGCTCGCATCTGGGAGCGCAGGGCGAGTGCGTCCTGGTCGGCGCGGCTGATGGAGTAGGCGCGGCGCAGGTTCTCCGCGGTCTCGATCATGCCGCCGGGGACGGGATGGTGGACGCCGCCCGCGGTGACCCGGCCGCGGGCCAGTGCGTCGTGGAGCTGGAGGCCGGGGCCCTTGATGCCCCAGCGGCCGTCGTGCGTGTAGTAGGGGGCGGCGCTCATCACGTCGACGCCGCCCGCGATGACGACCTCGCTGAAGCCCGCCCGGATCTGCAGGGCGGCGTCGAGGACGGCTTGCAGTCCCGAGCCGCAGCGGCGGTCGGTCTGGAGGCCGGTGACGGTGTCGGGGAGCCCTGCGTCCAGGGCGGCGACGCGGCCGATGGCCGGGGCCTCGGACGTGGGGTACGCGTGTCCGAGGATCACCTCGTCGACCCGGCTCGGGTCGATTCCTGTGCGGGCGACCACCTCCGCGACGACGCGTGCGGCGAGCGCCGCGGGTGTCTGCTGGGCGAAGACTCCGCCGAAACGCCCGATCGGGGTGCGCAGCGGTTCGCAGATGACGACGTCCGAGGGGTCGTCCGAGGGGTCGGGCACGGCGGAACACCTTTCGGCGGCTCGGGTGTGTGGGGCGACCTTCGCACCCGACCACTGAGTCGGTCCAATATCGAGTTGGCCTCCTATTGATTCGTCTCCCGTCTCAACGGGCCGGGGAAGGCGTCGGCAGGGCCTCCTCGGCCACCGCGAGTACGGTCCGCAGAGCGGCGGACGGATTGTCGGCGCGCCAGGCGAGCGCGGCCTGCCGCCGGACCGGAGGGCCGGCCAGGGGCCGGTAGACGAGCCCGCCCTGCTGGATGTGCCGGACGGAGGAGACGGTGAGTGTGACACCGACACCCGCCGCGACGAGGGCCAGGATCGTGTACGAGTCGGGGGCCTCCTGCACCACCCGCGGGTTGAAGCCGGCCGACTCGCAGACCTGGACCATCGCGTCGCGCACCGTGGAGCCGGCGTTCGCGGGGAAGGAGACGAAGGGTTCGTCGGCGAGGATCGCGATCGGGATGCTCTCGAGTCCGGCCAGCCGGTGGTCGGAGGGCAGAGCGCACAGCAGCTCCTCCTCGTCGATCACCCGGTAGGCCACCCCCGGCTGGGTCACCGGGAGACGGACGAACCCCAGATCGAGGGATCCGTCGGCGACCCGGGACAGGGCGACGTTGGCATACGTCTGCCCCTTCATGACCAGCTCCAGCCCGGGGTGGGCGGCCCGCACGGCCCGGGTCAGGTGGGGCAGCGTCTCGTGGCTGGAGGCGCCGGCGAAGCCGATGGTGACCCGGCCGCACTCCCCCCGCCCCGCGGCCTTGACCGCTCGCACCGCGGTGTCGAGGTCCTCCAGCACGGCCCGGACGGGTCCGAGGAAGGTCTCCCCCTCGCTGGTGAGCCGTACCGAGCGGGTGTTGCGCTCGAAGAGCTGGACGCCGAGCTCCTTCTCGAGCTGGCGGACCTGCTGGCTGAGCGGGGGCTGGGCCATCTGCAGCCGCTTGGCGGCCCGGCCGAAGTGCAGCTCCTCGGCCACCGCGGTGAACGCCGTGAGATGACGCAGTTCCATCGGAGAACCCATTCTTCGGAGTGTCGTCTTAATGGGACCTTAATTTGGTATTGGACAGCACTCAATAGCTGCTGCCACGGTAGGGCGACCGCACGCACTCGCCGAGGAGCACCGTGGAACGGACGCAAACGGCCGACGGGGCCGGCAAAGTCATGTCGATGAGGGAGGCCGTCGCCACCTTCGTGCACGACGGCGCCACCGTCGGCATCGAAGGCTTCACCCATCTGATCCCCACCGCCGCCGGGCACGAGATCATCCGTCAGCGCCGCCGTGACCTCACCGTCGTACGGATGACGGCGGACATCGTGGTGGACCAGATGATCGCCGCCGGCTGTGTCTCACGGCTGGTCTCCTCCTTCGTCGGCAACTCCTCGGCCGGTTCGCTCGGTGAGCTGCGGCGCAGGATCGAGCGCGCCGACCCGGCGCCGCTGGCCTTCGAGGAGTACAGCCACTACGGGATGGTCTGCCGCTACCTGGCCGGTGCGCAGCGGCTCCCCTTCTATCCGCTGCGCAGCTACGGCGGCAGCGACCTGCCGGGCGTCAACGACGATCTGCGCAAGGTGACGTCTCCCTATCCGGGGCCGGACGGCGAACCCGAGCAGATCTACGTCGTCCCGCCGGTCAATCCGGACGTCACGATCGTCCACGCCCAGCGGGCGGACCGCCTGGGCAACACCCAGATCTGGGGGTTGACCGGCATCCAGGCGGAGGCGGTGTACGCGGCGGACAGGGCCATCGTCGTGGTCGAGGAGGTCGTCGACGAGGAGGTGGTCCGCTCGGATCCCAACCGGACGCTGATCCCGGCACACGCCGTCGACGCCGTCGTCGTCTGCCCGCGCGGCGCGCACCCGTCCTTCGCACAGGGCTACTACGACCGCGACAACGCCTTCTACCGTGCCTGGTCCCACATCAGCGCGGACCCGGAGCGGCTGCGGGAGTGGCTGGACGAGTGGGTGTACGGAACGGCCGACCACGCCGAGTACGCCGCGAAGCTGGGCGAGGAGTACTGGGCGGGGCTCGCGGTCGGCGAGGCGCTCAGCGAACCGGTGAACTACGGGCGGCGGCTGTGAGCACGCCGCGGGAAAGGAAAGAGACCGTGACGCTCACCGCACCCGAGGCGGTCACGTCCTCGGAGCTGCTCTCCGTCGTCGCCTCCCGTGAGCTGGCCTCCCGGCGGACGGTGTTCGCCGGCATCGGGCTGCCGACGCTCGCCGCCGAGCTGGCCCATCTGACCGTCGCGCCGCAGATCGAGGTCGTGTACGAGTCCGGGGTCTGCGGCGCGCACCCGTCGCACCTGCCGGAGACCATCGCCGACGCCGTCCTCGTCTCGGGCGCGGAGGCGGTGCTGTCGATGCCGGCGCTGTTCGGATATGTGCTGCAGGGCGGCCACATCGACGTCGGTTTCCTGGGAGCCGCCCAGATCGACCGCTGGGGCAACCTCAACACCTCCGTGATCGGGGACTGGGAGCGCCCGGACGTGCGGCTGCCGGGCTCCGGCGGCGCGATCGAGGTGATGGCCAACTCCCGTGAGGTCTTCGTGGTGATGCGCCGCCACACTCCGCGCTCCTTCACCGAGACCCTGGACTTCTGCACCACCCCCGGACCGGACCGGGCGCTGGCGGAGGGCATCCGCCCTCTGGGCGTCGGCGTCACCCGGGTCATCACCGAACTGGGCATCCTCGCCCGTGAGGGCATCGGGGAGGAACTGCGGCTCATCGCCGTCCACCCCGGTGTGACGGTCGACCAGGTCCGCGAGGCCACCGGCTGGGAGCTGAAGGTGGACGGCTCCGTGGAGACCGTGGAGCCGCCGACCGCGGCGGAGCTGCGGCTGCTGCGGGAGGACGTGGACCCCAACCGCGTCTACCTCCGCTGAGCCGACTCGCCTTTCCGGTTCCCCGAGCCCCTACCGCACGTTCCGCACCTACGAGAGGACCGTAATCGCCATGCGCATCAGGATCGTCGGTGCCGGAGCCATGGGCCGCGGTATCGCCCAGTGGGCTGCGTCCGCCGGACACACCGTGGAGCTGTGCGACGTCCGGCGGGAGGCCGTCGCAGCGGCCGTGGACTTCGTACGGTCCATGCTGGAACGGGCGGTGGACAAGGGCCGGATGTCCACCGGGGACCGCGCGTCCGTCCTGGAGCGGCTGGTCCCGCTGGACGACCCGTGGGTCCCCGGCCCGGACGTCGAACTGGTCGTCGAAGCCGTACGGGAGGACCTGGACACCAAGGCCGAGGTGTTCGGGAAACTGGAGCAGGTCCTGCCCGCCTCCGCCGTCTTCGCCACCAACACCTCGTCCCTGTCCGTGACCCGGATCGCCGCCACCCTGGACGACCCGAGCCGGCTCGTGGGGCTGCACTTCTTCAATCCCGTGCCGCTGATGAAGATCGTCGAGGTGGTGCCGGGTGCGGCGACCCGGCCGGACATCCCGCCGGCCCTCACCGCGCTGGTGGAGGGCTGCGGCCACCGCGCGGTCACGGTCGCGGACACGCCGGGCTTCCTGGTCAACCACGCCGGCCGGGGCCTGGTCACGGAGGCGCTGGCGCTGCTGGAGGAGTCGGTTGCCGAACCGGTGGACATCGACCGGATCGCCCGGGACGTGCTGGGGCTGCGGATGGGTCCGTTCGAGCTGATGGATCTCACGGGGCTCGACGTCACGGCCGCGGTGATCGACTCGATCTGGGAGGGCTTCCGGCACGAGGACCGCCTGCGCCCCTCCTATCTCACCCCGAACCGGGTGACCGCGGGCCTGCACGGCCGGAAGACGGACCGGGGCTGGTACGCCTACGGCCCCGATGCTCCAGCCCCCGCCTCCGTCGCCGAGCCGCCGGTGACGGGCGACGCGGACCGGCCCGTGTTCGTGACGGAGACGGACTCGCCGTCCGCGGCCGCGCTGCGGGAGGCGCTGGCCGCCGCCGGGGCGACCGTGGAGGACGGCCCGGAGCCGTCCGGTGACGCGGTGGTGCTGGTTCCGGTCTGGGGCGCCACGGTGGCCTCCGCCGTGGCCGCGCTGGGTCTGCCCGCCGGACGCACCTTCGGGGTGGACCCGCTGCCCGCGGGGGGCCGGCGCCGGGTGCTCGCGGTGACACCTGCGGCCGATCCGTCCGCCGCGCGGGACGCGCGTGCGGTCCTGGCCCGGGCGGCGGACGGTGAGGAGCCGTACGCCGTGTCGGTGGTGCGGGACACGGCGGGCTCAGTGGCACAGCGGCTGCTGGCCTCCGTGGTGTCGGTCGCCTCCTCGATCGCGGAGCGCTCGCTCGCCGCCCCGGCGGACATCGACCTGGCCGTGAGGACCGGACTCGGCTACCCCGTCGGGCCGCTGTCCTGGGGTGACCGGATCGGCGCCGCCCGGATGCTGGATCTCCAGCGGGCCCTGCACGCCACGACCGGCGACCCGCGGCACCGCCCGACCCGGTGGCTCACCGAGCGCGCCCAGCTCGGTCTCCCCCTGGCGGCGCCGGGCACGTCGCCCGCCGACTGCACCGGCCGGTGACGGCGGAAGTCTCCGTTTCTCAGGGAGCCGCGTCTCGGGCACGCCGGATCGTCGACGTGCCCGGTGTCCCCCACCGCCCGCGCGGCGGGGGACGGGACCCCCGGAGCCTCCGCGAGCCTTCTAAGTGATCCGGTGCGACACGCGTCCGCGCAGGAGGGCCGCGAACCCCGCCCTCAGGTCCTCCTTCAGGTCGGCCAGGGCCTCGAAGCCGACGTGCACCCGGATCAGGGGGCCGCGGCCCGCCCACGTCCCGGGCAGTCGACGGGAGACGGGGTCGGCGGGGACGACGAGGCTCTCGTAGCCGCCGTAGCTGTGGCCGAGACCGAAGAGGCGCAGCTGGTCCAGCATCGCGTCGATGTGCGGTTTGCCGAAGGACGGATCGAGTTCCACCCCGAACAGGCCGGTCGCGCCGGTGAAGTCGCGGCGCCACAGATCGTGGCCGGGGTCCCCGGGCAGTGCGGGGTGCAGGACCGCCGCCACACCTTCCTGTTCCGCGATCCAGCGGGCCAGTTCCCGTCCCTGTTCGTGGTGGCGGGCCAGGCGCACCCCGAGGGTGCGCAGTCCGCGCAGGCCCAGGTAGGCGTCGTCGGCGCTCGCGCACTGGCCGAGCCGCATCGCCGCCCCCCGGACGAGCGGGTAGCTCTCCTCGGTGCAGACGACCGCCCCGAGGATGCTGTCCGCGTGGCCCGTCAGGTACTTGGTCGCGGAGTGCACCACGGCGTCCACGCCCGCGCCCAGTGCCAGCGGGCGGTGGTACACGGGTGTGGCCCAGGTGTTGTCGGCGACGGTGGCCACCCCGCGGGCCCGGCAGACGGCGGTGAGCGCCGGGATGTCCTGCACCTCGAAGGTGGTGGAGCCCGGGGACTCGAGGTACAGCAGCCGTGTCCGGGGGCGGATCAGCCGGGCGATCGCGGCGCCGTCCGCGGTCGGACTGTAGTACTCGGTCTCCACCCCCAGCGTGGCGAGCGAGTCGCAGAACTTCCGGGTCGGCAGATACACCGAGTCGCTGACGAGGATGTGGTCGCCGGCCTGGACGTACGCGAGGATCGTCGTGGTGATCGCCGCGAGGCCGGAGCACGTCACCACCGCGGCGTGGCCGCCCTCCAGTTCGGTCAGTGCCTCCTCGAAGGCGCGGGTGGTGGGCGTGCCGAAACGGCCGTAGACCGGGCCGCCGCGCTTGAGCGGGTCGGCCTGGGAGGCGTCCATCTCGGCCACGTCCCGGTAGAGGACCGTGGAGGCGTGGTGCACGGGCGGGTTGACGTAGCCGCCCTGCCGACGTGGGTCCGAACCGGCGTGGACGTACCGTGTCTCCGGCGAGTCGACGGGCTCGTTCACCGGCCCACCGCCGGTTCGGGCAGCGGCGGTTCGGGCACGGCGGGCTGCCGGTAGCGGCCGAGCGCCAGGGCGAGCAGTGCCGCGATCGCGCACTGAGCCCCCACCACGAGCCAGAACGTGCCCAGGTGCCCGGCGGACTTGTAGTGGGCGAAGACGAATCCGCCGACGACACCGGCGAGGAGTCCACCGACTCCGCCCGTGAGCCGCTGCACCCCGAAGGCGAACGCGGCGTTGCGCGGCAGGAGGTCGACGAGTTCCAGGTCGCAGCGGAGGAAGAGGAAGATCTCCCCCATGGTGAACAGCGCGGTGCCGCCCAGCAGGGCCGGGGTGCCACCGAGGGCCATGACCGCCATGCCGGCCGCCATCACGGCGAACGAACCGGCCATCAGCAGGCGGTAGTCGGCCCGGGCGATACGGTCGGCGAGCACCGGCTGGAGCACCACCACCATGGCGCAGTTGAGCAGCATGACCCAGCCCAGCGCCTGGATGTCGGACACCCCGGCCGCGTACAGACCTATGAAGCTCTGGAAGAAGAAGTACAGGTAGTAGGCGAGCGCGGTGAACAGGACCGGGCGCAGCGCTCCCCGCAGCGCCGCCCACTTCCCGGTGGGCCCTTCCTCCCCGGCCGTCTCCGGCGCCGCGGCCGGCCGGCGCTCGGCCTGCTTCAGGGTGATCTGGTGGGCCACGGTGATCAGCGCGAAGAGCGCGGCGAGACCGATGAGCAGTGCCATCGGGTCGGCGTCGACCAGCAGCGCGGCCAGCAGCGGGCCGAGGCCCATACCGGCATTGAGCGCGGCGCTGCTCACCCCGAGGAACAGCGGTCGCAGCTCGTCGGAGACGCTGGTGACGATGTACGCCTTGTTCGCCGGGAGGTACAGCGCGGGGCCGCCCGCCACGAGGACGACGGCCGGGTACGCCGCCCAGGGCACCTTGACGGCCACCCCGAGCAGCACCAGGCCGGCAGTGCGCAGGGCGAGCGCGAACACCATGGTCCGCTTGAGCCCGAGCCGGTCCACGACCGCGCCGCCGAGGATGCTGCCGCCGAACTGGATGAAGGTGGCCACCGCCACCAGGACCCCGGCCACGCGGATGTCCAGGTGGACGGCCTCGACCATGAGCACCCCGATGAACGGGGTGACCATGTAACTGCCCAGCGCGACGACGAACGACAGGACGATCAGGGCCTTGAGCCCGGACGGCAGACCGGTGAACGTCCGGTACCTCGCGGTGAGTCCGCCACCGGCGCGTCCCCCGCTCACGGCGCGTCGCTCTCGCCGGTGGCCACGGGGCGTTCCGAGGGCAGGCCCCACTCGCTCCGGGAACCGTCGTACACGGCGAGTTCGCGGTGGCCGGCCCGGACCGGCGGGCCGGGCGGGCCGGGCGGGCCGACGGCGTCGGTTCCCGTGGGCGCCGGCGCATTCACGCGATACCTCCCGAGGACGGGGCCGGCCGCCACCGGGAGGTGTCGGAGAACCAGCCCGCCACGCGTTCGAGATTGGCGGCCACCTCCTCCTCGCTGTCGCCACCGACCACGTAACCGGCCAGGAACAGCCCGGACTTCACGCCGCCGTGGAACTCCTGGCCGGCGGTCCCGGTGACCATCACCTCACGGACGCACTCGGGCTGCTCGGCCGCCGTGGGCAGCCGCTCCAGCACCCCGTTCTGCGGCGGGATGCACAGGGCGCCTGCGGGCCGGTACCCGTGGGTGGCCGGCGTCGGGGTCAGGCCGCACTCGGCGTACAGCCACGCCTTGTCCAGGTCCATCCCGAACGCCTGCCGGACCAGCGCGCTGATCATGCCTCCGCCGGTGCGGCTGGCGATCTCGCAGAAGACCAGCCGGTCGTCCGGCGTGATCCAGAACTCGGCGTGGAAGGCGGTGTGCGGCGGCGTCGGCAGCTCGGCCAGCACCGCCCGCGCCGCCTTGACCAGCCGGTCGTACTCGGGATCCTGCCGGGTGAGCGGCAGGTTGGCCACCCAGTCGTTGCTCCGGAACGACAGACAGTCGTTGAGGTAGCGGAAGGGGTGGACGAAGACGACCTCCCCGTCGGCCACCAGCCCGTCCACGTGGTACATCTGCCCGGGAACGAACACCTCGATCTCGCTGCTCCCCCGCCACGGACTGGCCAGGTAGGCGTCCAGCTCCGCCTCGTCGCGGATGATCGCCGCGCCCAGCGAGCCCGACTCGGACACCGGCTTGATCACGACCGGGTAGCCGTGCTCGGCGACGAATTCGAGGGCGGTGTAGGCCGAGTCGAGCCGGCGGTAGGCCGGCACGTCGACGGGACCGCCCGCGAGATGGTCCTTCATCACGACCTTGTCGCGGAAGGCCAGCGCGCTCGCGGTGTGCTGTCCCGGCAGACCGAGCAGCTCCCGCAGCTGGGCGGCGCGTACGACATCGGCCTCGGCCCGGGCGAAGACCGCCTCGACCGCGAACTCGCGGGCCAGCCGCAGCGCGGTCTTCTCGACCAGCTGGTTGGTGTCGTACGCGTCGAAGGCGTGCACGTGCGGGAGATGGGAGTAGCTCTCCGCGTACTCACGCGCGGTCACGACGACCGGGACGATCCCCGAGCCGGCCAGCCACTGGTCGTACGGGGTCTTGGCATACGGCGTCTTGGCGAAGACGAGGATGTGGCGCATTGCTGGGGTCTTTCTCTCGGTTCAGGAGGCGGAGTCGGTGAGGAGCGGCAGCCGGCGCCGCTCCGGGACCCGGGAGATCAGGCCGAGTTCCTCGGACAGCTCGGTGGCGAAGCAGCCGTCCTTGTACGTGCCGGACATCCGCTTGGCGGTGAACGCCTCGATCTCCTCGTGGTCGAACTCCACGTCGTACGTGGTGCCGCCGGTGGTGACGGTGCGGGTCAGGATGCCGAGGTGCGGTTCGAAGGTGTTAACACAGCCGACGACGTCGCCGATCTTCTCGCGGCGGCCATCGGGGCCCTCGGAGAGCACCTCCTCCGGCGCGGGGATGGCGGCGAAGAGCTGACGACCGGCCCGGCACCAGCCGACGTGGCCGGGGAAGCCCATGGCCTTGATGCCGAACGTGCCGAAGTCCTCGCTGACGCCGAGCTGGAAGCCGAGCGGGATCGTCTCGTGGAGCCACTTGAAGTCGCGGTACGCCTGCTCGACCTCCTGGCGGCTCAGCCGCAGCTCGGGGTGGCGGTTGCCGTGGTCGGTGAAGTTGTTGAAGCGGACGGTGGCCACGCCCAGCTTGTTGAAGTAGTGGGCGTAGCGCTCCAGGGAGGTGCGGCCGTGGTTGTGACGTCCGACGGTGACGCCGATGTTGACGCGGAACGCGTCCTCGGGGGCGACGCCCTTGTTGTACTCGGCGATGCGGCGCAGCACCTCCTCGGTGTCCGCGCCGGAGAAGACGCCCTTGATGGGGTACGTCTTGTGATCGGTGACCTCGAGGTTCTCGTCGATCACGCCGTGGTAGGTGATGGAGATGGTGCCGTAGCCGTTCTCCACCGCCCGGTCGAGGAGTTCCCGCCAGTTGTCGGCGAGCAGGGGGCGTCCGCTGGTCCAGGCGTCGCCCTTCTCCATCGTGGCGGTCGGTGTGTGGTCCAGCTCCTGGCGGAACTCGCGGTTGTTGGCCGGTCCGTAGAGGTTCATGAACTCGCCGTCGTAGGCGAAGCTGTCCACGTAGCGCGGGTACACGTGGTACCCGTGCGACTGCAGGCCCTCCAGGATGCGGGGGCCTTCCTCCATGGCGAAGGACTTGTCGTAGACCTTCTCGTAGTTGACGAACCAGCAGTGCGCGCACTTCTGGCCGCAGGTGTTCTTGCCGACCTTGGTGTCGAGGTCGAGGTAGATGTGGATGTCGTCGGGCTTGATGTCCTTGAAGGGCGTGGAGAACGGGACATCGCCGTGGAAATCGTAGGAAATCGGCGCGTTTTTGACGGTCATGTGGTCCCCCCGGTGTGGTGTGGTCGTCGGGAATGAGGCAAGCAGGCAGAACGGAGCGGAAGGTGCTCCAGGAGACGCGGTGCCGCGGTGCGGTCGCGCGTCAGAGGTGCGGCTCGGGCGCGGTGGTGACCACCGTCCGTGCGGTGAGTTCCGCGACGGCCGCCGCACAGGCTTCGGTGCCGGCCGCGGTCAGGACGGCCATGCCGAGCCGGTCGGCGGAGGAACGCATCGGGCGGACCTCGTCGCCGGGCCGGACGGAGAGTTCCCAGGCGTCGATCCGGCCGTGGGCGAGGGCCGGCGGCGGCGCGACGGCCGTGACGCGCCCGGGCGGGGCGGTGAGGAAGACGGTGGCGGCCGCGGCCGCCGTGGCGGCGCTGCGGCGGACCCCCGCGCCGATCGCCCAGCCCAGGGCGGCGCGTCGCCACTCGACTCCGGTCGTGAGCCGGACCAGGTCCGCGATGCCGTCGCCGCCGAGCCGGGTGTGGGTCTCGATGACGACGATCTTGTCGCCGTCGACCATGACCTCGGTGTGGCTGGGGCCGTCGGTGAGCCCGAGGGCGTCGAGGAGTTCACCGACCGCGCGGGCGACCAGCTCCTGACGTCGCGGGTCCAGGGAGGGCGGCGGCATCATGTGGCTGACCTCGACGAAGCCGTCCGCGGTGCCCTTCTCGGCGATGCCGACGACCGTGTGCCGCCCGCCCGTGGAGAGGGCCTCGACGCTGAACTCCCGGCCCTCGGCGAACTGTTCGTACAGGGTGGCGGCCGTACGGCGGTCCGCCGGGAGCGCGTCGACGCTCTCCATCAGGGCGATGGAGGCGCTGCCGACCCCGTCGACCGGCTTGGCGATGACCCGCCCGTAGGCGGCGAACAGCCGGTCCACCGCCTCGGTGTCGTCCCCCGCCGCGAAGGCCGGGTTCAGATGCGGTGCCTCGCGCTCCAGGACGCGCCGCATGGCCAGCTTGTCGCGGGTGACGCGGACGACGGCCGGGTCCACGCCGGTGACGCCGAGCCGGCGGGCGGCCAGGGCGGCCGGCTTCAGGCCGAACTCGGTGAGCGAGACGACGGCGGTGGGCCGCAGCGGGCGCAGCACCTCGTCGGTGAAGGCCAGGAAAGCGGGCAGGTCCCGGAAGTCGGCCGTCAGGACCCGGGTGCCCGGGTCGAGGGCAGGGGCACCGGGCTGCTGGACGTGGATCAGCTCGCCGGGCAGAGACGCCGCCGCCCTTGCCACGGTCGGGTTGGCGCCGATGATCACGAGAACGGAGTCGTCGTCCGTGTCCCTCGGACAGTCCTCGTCCGGCCCGCCCGTACTCACTGCGTCCACTTCTTCCTCCCCCTGCCGCACCCGACTGCTCGTTCGGTCGACGCGGTCAGCAAGACAATGCAAGCGCGCTCAGAGGATGTCAACAGGCTCACGCACAGTGACGATCGAGCCTCGCGACCATGCCTGACCTGGCAACTGCCCGCATCCGCTGGGCATGTCCGACCCCTCGTACGGCCGAGGCGCGCACCGAGCCAGGCCGCCAACGGACGCCCCCCGCCACATCATTCCGGCCAAGTTTCGGCCGCCAGGAAACATTCCGTTCACAAAAGCCGCTGTACGACGTGCCGGTCGTCGGCGGTTTCTGGTCAATAGTCGGCAGGGAGCGCCGCGCGGCGGCGATTCAGGCCGGCGCAGCGGGGCCGCGACAACACCCCGCCACTATCCGCTCACAGCCTTTTCCTGGGAGCCGCGCGACGAGCAACCGCCCGAGTTCGAGGAGTCGCGACGCGTGCAGCCAGGCGGCCGCTGTGTCGTCGGCGGCGGTGCCGCCCGCGGGTTCGGTGCCGGCCACCAGCCACTCGCCTACGAGGGCGGCCGCCTCCCGGCGGGGCAGGGGCTCGGGCAGCCGCGCGGGGCGGGCGAGTCCGCGGGCGCGCACGGTGTCGGCGAGGAAGGCGACTCGTCCGACCGGGCCGGCTGCGGCTCAGGCGACGGTGACGGTGTAGGTGATGCGCTCGGGGGCCTGGGAGGGGGTGGCCGATCCCGTGGCCGGGGTGGCGGAGGGGGCTGTCGTCCCGGGGGGCCGCGTGGAGGTGTTGCCCTGGCAGGTGGTGAAGGTGCAGTGCAGCAGCGTGAACCGGGTGGTTCCCTTGCCCTTGGCCTCGAAGGTGAAGGTGAGCCGGCCCCCGGCACCGGGCAGCGGCTCTTCGCCGGAGTCCGACGCGTGGTCCCGGCCGCGGCTGACGAGTACCGAGCTGTCGGGCGCGGGGTCGACCAGGTACCAGTACTCGCGGGTGGAGGCGTTCTGGTCGACGGTGAGCGTGAAGCGCTCGCCCGGCTCGGCGGTGATGCTGGTGTCGTTCACCGGGCGGCCCGAGGTGCCCTCGGAGCCGGCCGGTTCGCCGGTGCCCGGGCCGCAGCCCGTGGTGAGAGCGAGGAACGCGGCCGCCGCGACGGCGGCACCGCCCCTGCTACCGGGAAAGACAGACGCTGTACGCGTGGGGGAGATCATTGCTGGAAGCCTTGCCCATGGGGGAGTTGTACACCTGGAGCATGTCACCCTGCTGGGCGATGACGGTCATCGCGTGGACGCCCTCCCCACGCCGGCGCCGACACCGGCGCCGACGCGGCGCCGTGGCCGGCATCGCCGTCGGAGCAGGTCGTGCCGGACTCGACGGCGGAGCCAAAAGCGAAGTTGAGCGGTGTCGTAGTAGAGGCTCCACACCCCGCACCCGTCCACCGGGCCGTGCAGATCACCCGGACCAGGGGGCGCGCCCGGCTGGGTCGCTCGATGGCTGCCTTCCCGTCGTGCTCAGCCGAGGGCGCGGTCGAGGTTGAATGCGGCACTGATCAGCGAGAGGTGGGTGAACGCCTGGGGGAAGTTGCCGAGTTGTTCTCCGCTCCGGCCGATCTCCTCGGCGTAGAGGCCCACGTGATTGGCGTAGGTGAGCATCTTCTCGAAGGCCAGCCGGGCTTCCTCCAGGCGTCCGGCGCGGGTGAGCGCCTCGACGTACCAGAAGGAGCAGATCGAGAACGTGCCCTCGGAACCGGCCAGGCCGTCAGGGCTGGCCTGCGGGTCGTAGCGGTAGACCAGCGAGTCGGAGACCAGTTCCTCCGTGAGCGCGTCGAGGGTGGAGAGCCACTTGGGGTCGGTGGGCGCGATGAACTTGGCCATCGGCATCATCAGCACGGAGGCATCGAGCACGTCACTGCCCAGATCCTGGACGAACGCTCCGCGCTGTGCCGACCAGCCCTGGCTCATGATCTGCCGGTAGATCGCGTCCCGGCTCCGCTGCCAGCGGGCGAGATCGGCGGGCAGGCCGCGCCGGTTGGCCATCCGGATCGCCCGTTCGATCGCGACCCAGCACATCAGCCGTGAGTAGACGAAGTTCCTCCGGCCGCCCCGGGTCTCCCAGACTCCCTCGTCAGCCTGGTCCCAGTGGTCGCAGAGCCAGTCCACCACGGAACCGACCTCGTCCCAGTGCGCACTGCTGATGGGCTTCCCCCACTTGTCGTACAGGTACACGGAGTCGATCATCGCCCCGTAGATGTCCAGTTGGAGCTGCCCGGTGGCGGCGTTCCCCACCCGCACCGGAGTGGATCCCAGGTGCCCTTCGAGGTGGAGCAGCTCGGATTCGGGCAGCTCGGTGCGGCCGTCGATGCCGTACATGATCTGCAGCGGACCGGCCGGACCGGCTCCCGGCTCGATGCACCGCTCGGACAGGAAGCCCATGAACGCCTCGGCCTCCGAGGTGAATCCCAGGCGGAGCATCGCGTAGACGCAGAACGCGGCGTCGCGGACCCACACGTACCGGTAGTCCCAGTTGCGCTCGCCGCCGATCCGCTCGGGCAGGCTCGTCGTCGGGGCGGCGAGGATCGCACCCGTCGGCACGTAGGTGAGCAGCTTCAGCGTCAAGGCGGACCGGTTCACCATCTCCCGCCAGCGGCCGCGGTAGCGCGAGCGGCTCAGCCAGCGGCTCCAGAACCGGACCGTCGCCTCGAACTGCTCCTCGGCCTCGGCGCGCGGGCATGCCCGCGGGCGGAGGTCATCGGTGGTCCGGTCGAGGGCGAACACCACGGACTCGCCTTCGAGGAGTTTGAAGTGCGACGTGACGTCCCTCCTGTCGGCTTCCAGCGGCGCGGTGGAGGACAGCGCCAGCGACAGGGAAGGGGACTCGAAGACTGCTTCGTGGGCCTGCACGCGCACGGTGTGCGGTTCCGCGGCGTAGCCGAAGCGGGGTGCGACCCGGGCCCGGAACGGCAGGGTGCCCCGGACGCAGATCACCCGCCGGATCAGCCGGTGCCGGGACGCCTCGCGGGATTCGTCGAAGACCGGCATGAAGTCCTGGATCTCCGCGACCCCGTCGGCGGCGTAGAACCGCGTGATCAGCACATTGGTGTCGGGGAAGTAGAACTGCCGCGTCCGCGCCGGCACGTCGGCGGCCAGCTCCCACGATCCGCCCCGGTCGGCGTCGAGGATCGACGCGAACACGCTGGGGGCGTCGAAACGTGGGCAGCAGTACCAGTCGATCGTGCCGTTCGTCCCCACGAGCGCGGTGGTACGGAGATCACCGATCAGACCATGCTCGGAGATCGGCAGATAGCGTGAGCCGTCCACTCCCCCGGATCCGTTCCCGAACTCCATGCCGGCCTCCCTACCATCAGGCCACGGGCAGGTGCGGGCTCGAAAAGCCCCCTTCATGATAGTTCGACCCGAATCTCATGACAGCGATGCGAAGCACCACCTCCAACATTTATTCGAACAGCAGCTTCCGGTCGGGATCATCCACCGGCCCTGGGGCACCGCGCGCCCTCAAGATCGCGGACATGGCCACCCGCCCCTCCCGGCAGCCACCGGCCGCTGTCCTCGGCGGGGATCGGGCCGGCTTCGCCGCAGGGCACGGACATGGTGGTCGTGCGCCAGCACCTGCATGAAGAAGGCCGGACGGGGCAGACGGTCGGCCTGCGATCGGGAGGTGCCATGACCACAGCGGAGCAGTCGGCCGAGCTCCGGGAGAAGACCGCTTGCTGCGCACATCACGACGGCCACGGCCCGGGCTCCGGTGCCGAGGCCCCGGAGTCGCCGCGCGAGCGGGTGAACCGCCGCTGGAACGAGATCCTTCAGGAGACGCGGGTCACCCAGACCGGCGTGCAGATCCTCTTCGGCTTCCTGCTGAGCGTGGCCTTCACCCCGCTGTTCCGGGAACTGGGAA
This sequence comes from Streptomyces flaveolus, assembly GCF_044765825.1. Taxonomy (NCBI): domain Bacteria; kingdom Bacillati; phylum Actinomycetota; class Actinomycetes; order Kitasatosporales; family Streptomycetaceae; genus Streptomyces; species Streptomyces flaveolus. The sequence continues at coordinate 21,047 of NZ_JBIWKU010000004.1, forward strand.
CGGTGGACCGCGTCATCTACGTCACCACCGTGGTCCTGGGGGCCTCGGCGACGGGATCGCTCATAGCGCCCGTGTCCATCCACCGCTTCCTGTCCGGTCAGCGCATGAAGGACGACGTGGTGGAGGCCGCCGGCCGCTTGATGATGTGCGGGATGGTCCTGCTCGCGCTGACCATCGGCTGCACGCTGCTGCTGATTCTGCGTTTCGTGATCCCCGGCGTCCTCGCCGAAACGCTCGCCGCCGGTGTCATGCTCTGGTTCGGTCTGTGCTGGTACGTGCTGCCGCTGCACCTGCGCCGTCGCGCCGCTCGGCGCTCCCCCGCCGACGACGCGTAGCCGGTCGCGGGCGATGCCTTCGCTCACGCCTCGCCCGCGACGTGCGCAGTCGGATACGCACGTCGCGGGCCACTGCACGGGGCGCGCGGGTCAGGAGCGCGCGGAGTGCCGGTGAAGCGCCCGGGTCCCGGGACCGGTGGGCTCAGCCACCGCTCTTGCGCCGGAACGACCGCTGGCTCGCGGCCGGGCCGTGCGCCGCGCGCACCTTCGACGCGTCGGGGTTGGCGGCCATGTCGGCGGCGTCCGCCTGCGCACCGCGCTTGCGCGCCAGGGCTTCGCGGAACTTGCGCTTGAGGTCGTAGTTGCCGTCGCTGTCCGGCGTCAGAGGGGACGTCTCGGCGGCGGCCGGCTCCGAACCTTCCGTCGATGCGGGCTCTGCGGTCATGGTGACCTCCTGGGTTCGGGGGTGGGGCAAGCACAGCTTGCCATGCCGGGCGCGGTGCGGGGCGCCGGTGACCTCATCCCGCTGCGTTTCAGCCGTGGCGACGCACCAGGGCGGCCTTGCGGGCCTCGGCGAGCTTGCGGGCCTCGCCGGCCTTCCGGGACTTGCCGCCGGCGCCGCGGGAGGGGTCCTTGCTGGTGCCGAGGCCGCGGAACGGCGCGTTGTTGTTCTTGGGCCGGGGGGCGGGGGGCCCGCCGTCGAGCGGGGTGCCGGAGGGAGCCTTGGCGCCGGTGATCCGGCTCAGCTGAGCCTCGCCAGAACGCACCTTGGTGACGGTCGGCTCGATGCCGGCCCCGGCCAGCATCCGGCTCGTCTCGCGGCGCTGGCCGGACAGCACGAGCGTGACCACGCTGCCGGACTCACCGGCACGGGCGGTGCGGCCCGCCCGGTGCACATAGTCCTTGGGGTCGGTGGGCGGGTCGACGTTGACCACGAGATCGAGGTCGTCGACGTGCAGGCCACGGGCCGCGACGTTGGTCGCCACCAGGACGGTGATCTGGCCGTTCTTGAACTGCGCCAGGGTCCGCGTGCGCTGTGGCTGGGACTTGCCGCTGTGCAGCGCCCCGGCGTGCACCCCGCTGGCCCGCAGATGCCGGGTGAGCTGGTCGACGGCGTGCTTGGTGTCGAGGAAGAGCAGGACGCGGCCGTCGCGGGCGGCGATCTCCGTGGTGACGGCGTAGCGGTCGGGGCCGTGGACGACCAGGACGTGGTGCTCCATCGTCGAGACGGCGCCCGCGGACGGGTCGACCGAGTGGACGACGGGGTCGTGGAGGTAGCCGCGGACGAGCTGGTCGACGTCGCGGTCCAGCGTGGCCGAGAACAGCATCCGCTGACCGTCGGGGTGCACCTGGTCGAGCACGTCGACCACCTGCGGCAGGAATCCCAGGTCGCACATCTGGTCGGCCTCGTCCAGCACGGTGATCCTCACCCGTCCCAGGCGGCAGGCGTTGCGCTCGGTCAGGTCGTGCAGGCGTCCCGGGGTGGCGACGACCACCTCGGCTCCCTCGCGCAGCGCGGCGATCTGCCGGCCGATCGACATGCCGCCGACGACCGTGGCCATCCGCAGCCGCAGTGCCTCGGCGTACGGCGCCAGCGCCTCGGTGACCTGCTGGGCCAGTTCCCGGGTCGGCACCAGGATCAGCGCGAGGGGCTGCTTCGGTTCGGCGCGCCGGCCGGCCGTGCGGGTCAGCAGCGGCAGGCCGAAGGCGAGCGTCTTGCCCGATCCGGTGCGCCCCCTGCCCAGGACATCGCGCCCCTTCAGGGCATCGGGAAGTGTGGCGGCCTGGATCGGGAAGGGTTCGCGCACCTCGAGTCGGCTCAGCGTCCGCAGCACCTCGCCCGGCAGTTCCAGGCCGGCGAAGGAGACGGCCGGGGGCAGCGCCGGGGTCGTGACACCGGGCTGGGCGGGACCGCCGTGAGCGGTGCCGGAGTCGTCGGGATGCATCGTGAACAGCCTTCCGCAGGGGAACGTACCGAGGAAGGCCCGGCAGGATCGAACAGCCCGCGCACAAGCGGAACCGAACGTGCAGAATCGCCCACCGCGACGACCACGCAAACGCATGACACTAACACAGGGCACGACAGCACGCCGTGATCCCGATCTCCCCTCCCCGCGGGCGGCCACCGGCCGGGCCGGTGACCGCCCTCACGTCAGCCGCGGACCGGCGTGGCCCGACGCGTGCCCGGGGCCGGCCCGTGGTCGTCGTTCGAGCCGAGCGCGTGCAGGATCTCCTCGACGCTCAGCTTGGCGTCGCCGAAGAGCATGCTGCTGTTCTCGCGGAAGAAGAGCGGGTTCTGTACGCCCGCGTAGCCGGAGGCCATGGAGCGCTTGAAGACGATGACGTGTTCCGCCTCCCAGACCCGCAGCACCGGCATGCCGGCGATCGGGCTGGCCGGGTCCTCGGCCGCCGCCGGGTTGACGGTGTCGTTCGCGCCGATGACCAGGACGACGGAGGTGTCCGCGAAGTCGTCGTTGATCTCGTCCAGTTCCAGGACGATGTCGTAGGGCACCTTGGCTTCGGCCAGCAGCACGTTCATGTGCCCCGGCAGGCGCCCCGCGACGGGGTGGACGCCGAAGCGGACCTCCACGCCCCGCTCCCGCAGCCGCCGCGTCAGCTCCGCGACCGGGTGCTGGGCCTGGGCGACGGCCATGCCGTATCCGGGGGTGATGATCACCGAGGTGGCCCGGGCGAGCATCTCGGCCGCCTCCTCGGCCCGCACCTCGCGGTGCTCGCCCTGCTCCTCGTCGCGGCCGGACGGTGCCTCGATGCCGAAACCGCCCGCGATGACGGAGAGGAAGGAGCGGTTCATCGCCTTGCACATGATGTAGGACAGATAGGCGCCGGAGGAGCCGACCAGTGCGCCCGTGACGATGAGCAGGTTGTTGTCGAGCAGGAAGCCCGCCGCTGCCGCGGCCCAGCCGGAGTAGCTGTTGAGCATCGAGACGACGACGGGCATGTCGCCGCCGCCGATCGAGGCGACCAGGTGCCAGCCGAGCGCCAGGGCCAGCACGGTCACCGCGATCATCAGCGGCAGGCCGGGGCTGATCGTGAACCACACCGTCAGCGCGACGAAGACGCCCAGGGCGCCGACGTTCAGCGCGTTCTTGCCCGGCAGCATCAGCGGACGGGACGCGATGCGCGCCGAGAGCTTCAGGAAGGCGACGATCGAGCCGGTGAAGGTGACGGCGCCGATGAAGATGCCGATGAACACCTCGGCGTGGTGGATGCCCAGCAGGTCGGCACCGATCCGGGTCTGCGCCGTGCCGTGCGCCTCCACCTCCAGGTAGCTGTTCCAGCCCACCAGCACCGCGGCGAGGCCGACGAAGCTGTGCAGTACCGCGATGAGTTCGGGCATCTGCGTCATCTCGACGCGCCGTGCCCGCCACAGGCCGAGCGCCGCGCCGAGCACCATCGCCAGCACGATCAGGGCCACCGCCCCGGCGGTGATGCTCTGCGCCGCCACCACGACCGTGGCGGCCAGGGCGAGGGCCATGCCGGCGATGCCGTGGACGACGCCGGCGCGCGAGGTGCGGTGCTGGGACAGGCCGGCCAGGCTGAGGATGAACAACAGGGCGGCGACCAGGTCGGCAGCGTGAGAGGCCGTCATGGAGGTCATCCGGCTCAGCCTTTCGAGAACATGGACAGCATGCGGCGGGTGACGGCGAAACCTCCGAAGATGTTGATGCTCGCCAGCAGGATCGCCGCGAAGGACAGCGCGGTGACGATCCTGCTCTCGTGCCCGATCTGCAGCAGGGCGCCGATCACGACGATTCCGGAGATCGCGTTGGTGACCGACATCAGCGGTGTGTGCAGCGCGTGGTGCACCTTGCCGATGACGTAGTAGCCGATCACCACCGCCAGGGCGAACACGGTCAGGTTCTCGGCGAGTTGGGCCGGGGCGAAGGCCACGAGCAGGAACATCGCGAGCATGCCGAGCGCGAGCACGCCGAGGCGTGCCGCGGGCGTCGGTCCCGGTCGTCCGGGCCCTGGCGGGGCGGGTTCGGCGGCGGGCCGCACGGGCCCCGGGGCCGGCGCCGCCGAGACCGCCACGGGCGGTGGCGGCCAGGTGACCTCCCCGGCCCGCACCACGGTCACGGCCCGCTGCACGACGTCGTCGAAGTCGATCGTCAGCTGCCCGTCCTTGCCGGGCGTGAGCAGCTTGACCAGGTTGAGCAGGTTGGTGCCGAACAGCTGCGACGCCTGGGCGGGCAGCCGGGAGGCGAGGTCGGTGTAGCCGATGACGGTGACGCCGTTCCCGGTGACCACCGTGCGCCCCGGCACGGTGCCTTCGACGTTGCCGCCCTGGGCAGCGGCCATGTCGACGACGACGCTGCCCGGCTTCATGACGGCCACGTCCTCGGCCGTCAGCAGGCGCGGCGCCGGCCGGCCCGGGATCAGCGCGGTGGTGATCACGACGTCCACGTCCCGGGCCTGCTCGTGGTAGAGCTCGGCGGCGGCACGGTCGTAGTCGGCGGTGGTCGCCTTGGCGTACCCGTCGGCGCTCGTCTCCTGGGCGACGTTCACCGGCAGGTACTCGCCGCCGAGGGACTTCACCTGGTCCGCGACCTCGGGCCGCGGGTCGGTGGCCCGTACGATCGCGCCGAGGCTGGAGGCCGCGCCGATCGCCGCCAGACCGGCCACACCCACGCCGGCGACGAGCACCTTCGCCGGCGGGACCTTGCCCGCCGCGGTGACCTGGCCGGTGAAGAACCGGCCGAAGACGTGCGCGGCCTCGATGACCGCCCGGTACCCGGCGATGTTCGCCATCGACGACAGCACGTCCATCGACTGCGCCCGCGAGATGCGCGGCACCGCGTCCAGCGCCAGCGCGGTCACCCCGGCGTCGGCGAGCGCCCGCAGCAGTTCGGGCTTCTGTGCCGGGGCCAGCAGGGCGACCAGGGTGGCGCCCGGCCGCAGCCGGGTGACCTCCTCGTCGGAGGGGGAGTTCACCTTCAGGACGACGTCCGCGGTCCACGCCTCGCCGGTCTCGGCGCCGGCATCGAGGTAGGACCGGTCACTGAAGCCGGAGGCCGCGCCGGCCCCCGGCTCCACCACGACCTCGTAACCGAGGCCGAGCAACTGGCGGACCGTCGTGGGAGTCGCCGCGACACGCCTCTCCCCCGGAACGGACTCGGCCACCACGCCGATGCGCTGTGGTGGGTGGTGCGCGGATTCACGTGAAGACATGTCTCGTGTTCTCTCCTCGAAGGGGATGTAACGGGATGTCCTGGGTGTCCCTCGGCCCCTTTCCCTGGGGGCGCAGCCGTAGGAACCTACCCGTCGGAGCCGCCCGTGCAGAGGTGTACGACCGTGGCGCGTCTCACTCGGCGGGCGCTGCACCGCCGTCTGCCACCCGGACCTGCCGCCGGCGCGAGGCGGCTTCCCCGACCGGACAGGCGCGGTGGCCGCTCGGAGGGGCAGAATCGGTTCCAGGAGGCCCTGGGACCGGGCCGGACGGCACGACGTCGTTCCTGGACGTGCCCGCCGGGGCGCCGCTGGGGACCGGGGTGATCCCGTACGACCCGGTCGACTGCCCCGTGCCCCGGCGGGGGCGGCTGACGCTGTACACGGACGGGCTGAACAGGTCGCGCACCGCCGGTCCGACTCCGGGCCCGGCCTGCCGCAGATCCAGCACGCCGACGTGAGCGACGAGAGCGGGCGCGGGCTTCAGCCGATCAACATGCTGTGCCGGCGCTGGGGTTCGTGCCGCACGCCCGGCGGCACGGTCGTCCGGGCCGGACAGGACCTCCCCGCGCGCGGCGGGAGCACCCCTCCCGTGCGGTGAGGACCGCGAACCCGCCGCAACCCGCCGCGTCCCCGCCGCGAATGCACCGCGCTCCCCGTCCGGGCCGTCGGCCGGGACGGGGCCGGGCCGAGGGCGTCCCCGCGGGCCCCCTCGCCGGACTCGGCCCGGTGCGCGCGCCCGGCCTCGGTGCACCGGACGGTCCACGGGCCGACTCGGGTCGTGGACGGTGCCAGCCCCCGCGGGTGGACGTGATGGCGGTGTGACCGGGTGATGAGGCGGGGCGGCCACGGTGGCAGTACATGCACCCGGCCGAGAGGAGAGCCCGATGTCGGTAACCGTGCGGTCGCGCACCGCGGCGGGCGGTGACGCCCGGCGGACCCCGCACACGGTGCCGCGCGAGAGCGTGCACCGGCACTCGCAGTCCGAAGTGTTCCTCGGTTCCGCCGGTCCGGGGCCGGACGGGAGCTTCACGGCCCGGGCCGTGCTGCCGCGGGCGCACCCGTACTGGACGGACCACGCACATCCGCGGACAGCCGATCCCCTCCTGCTGCTCGAATGCTGCCGCCAGGCCGAGACCTACGCGGCGCACGAGTACTTCGGGGTGTCGGCGGACACGAAGTTCGTCCTCGTCGACTGGTCGCTCGCGCTGGAGCCGGCGGCCGACGGGCCGGCCGTGGCGGGCACGGAGGTGGCGATCGACGCCACCACGCACGACGTCGAGCGGCGGGGCGACGCGCTGCGGTCCCTGGCCTACCGGATGCGGCTGTCCGTGAGCGGCGCACCCGCCGGCGAGGTGCGGATGCGCGTGCGCTACGTGCCGGAGGCGGTCTACCGGGCCATGCGCGCCCGCCGGGGCGGCTCCGCCCTGCCCAGCTCCCTGGAGTACCGCGGCCGCCCGGACGGTGTCCCGGCCCCGCCCGCCGAGGTGGCCCGGACGGCCGCGGACAACGTCGTCCTGCTCGACGTACGGCGGGACGGTGACGCGGTGCGGGCACGCATGCGGGTGGCCGGCGACCACCCGAGCCTCTTCGACCACGCCCAGGACCACGTGCCCGGCATGGTGCTGATGGAGGCCGGACGGCAGGCCGCGCTCCTGGCGCTGGCCCGCTTCGGCGGCCACCCGGCGGCCGACTGGCGGATGAGCGTCCTGCGGGCGGAGTTCAGCGCCTACGCCGAACTGGACGCGCCGTTGACCGTCACCGCGCTCCGGCCCGAGCCCGCCGACGGCGCCGACGGGGCCCTCGGCGTACGGGTGACGTTCGCCCAGAGCGGCGGGACACCCGCCGAGGCCTTCTTCGCGGCCGTCACCGGCTGACCGTCCGCGCCCGTCGATCACGTACCCACTCGACAACACCCACAGGAGTTCGCCATGGAGTTCGACTCCCTGCGCCTGGTCGCCCTCGACACCGACGGCGTCCTGTTCAACGACACGTACAGCCCCGTCATCGAACGCTTCGTCACCCGGCACGGAGGGCGCTACACCCCGGAGCTGGAACGCGCGGTGTGGGGCTCCCCGCAGCTCGCCGCCGGGCAGTTCATGGCACTGGAGTGCAAGCTGCCCTGCTCGGCACAGGACGTGATGACCGAGTTCTTCCAGGAACGCGACCGCTACCTCCGGGAGCATCCGGTGGAGGTCACGCCGGGTACCGAGGGGCTGCTGGAGCTGCTGCGCTCCACGGGTGTCCGGGTCACCAGCTACGGCGGCCGGGAACGGTCGTACTCCTTCGACCGCTTCCTGGGACACCTCGCCGGCTACTTCGACGCCGAGACGCCCTATGTGGACGTCAACCCCTTCCGGCCCGGCGTCAAGGAGATCGTCACCGACGTCTTCGGCTACCGGTACGACCAGGTCCTCTTCGTCGACGACATCAACCGGGTGGCGGAGGTGACCAAGGCCCTGGGCGCCGGGTTCGTGGGCGTGCCCGCGAGCATGCCGCACAACTTCCAGCGTGCCCAGATGGCCGAGACGGGCGTGCGTCACACGGTCGACAAGCTGGACGGGATCACCCTCGACGTGCTGCGGGACGTCGACCGCCGCCTCGCGGACGGCACGCTGTGGGACCTGTCCCGGTGAGCCACCGTCCCGCGCCGTCCGCCGCCCCGACCACAGGAGGTGTCCCGTGACCGTTCCCGTCCGCAGCCGCACCGCACTCACCGCTCCGCCGCCGCCGGCGGACGCCGCCCGCACCCCGTTCGGCTACCACGACCTGGACGCACTGGTGGGCCTGATGACCGGGGACGAGAAGCACCAGCCGTCGTCCGCGTCCACCCTGGACGTGCTGTGGGTGCTCTACGACCGCGTCCTGCGCACGGACCCGCGCCGGCTGGACGACGAGCGCCGTGACCGCTTCTTCCTGTCCAAGGGGCACGGCCCCATGGCGTACTACGCGGTCCTGGCCGCCAAGGGGTTCCTGCGCCGGGACCTGCTGCCCCGCTACGGGGACTTCGACTCGGTGCTCGGCTACCACCCCGACCGGGAGCTGGTACCCGGTGTCGAGATGGCCAGCGGCTCCCTGGGGCACGGGCTGCCGCTGGCGGTCGGTACCGCGCTGGGCCTGCGTGCCCGCGGCCTGGACGAGGTCGCCACCTGGGTACTGCTGGGCGACGCCGAACTCGACGAGGGGTCCAACCACGAGGCCATCGCGTTCGCGGGCCGGGCGGAACTGGAACGGCTGCACGCGGTGGTGATCGACAACCAGTCGGCGAGCATCGGGTGGCCGGGCGGCGTGGAGGCCCGGTTCGCCCTGGAGGGCTGGACCGTGCGCAGGGCCGACGGGCATGACCACCGCGCCCTGGAGGAGGCCTTCCGCGCCCCGCACCCCGGTGCCCCGCTGGTGGTGGTGGCCGAGGTCGAACGCAAGGACGGCCTGCCCCGCACCCCGGACGACGGACCGGGCGGCACCGCCGTCCCCGACTGACCGTCCCCCGACCGACCGGGGCCGGGCACCGCGGCGCGGCCGCCGGTGCCCGGCCCGAACGGCCGTCACGACGGCCTTCGACACCGAGGAGGAAGACACCGTGGTCCTCACCTGGGAGCAGCGGTTCGCCGACATCAACGCCATGCGGCAGCGGTTCGCCGCCGTCATCGCCGACCTCGTCGAGGAGGATCCGCGAACCGCGGCCGTCTTCGCCGACATCACCTGGGACAAGCTGCCGCCCGGTGCGCGGGAGCATCCGAGGTTCATCAACGTCGGCATCCGCGAACAACTCATGATCGACATCGCCGGTGGGCTGTCGATGGCCGGACTGAGGCCCATCGCCCACACGTTCTCCAGCTTCCTCGTGGAACGCCCCTTCGAGCAGATCAAGATCGGGCTGACCCACCAGCGGGCCGGAGCGGTCCTCGTCAGCGCGGGCGCCTCCTACGACCTCGCCGTGGACGGCCGGACCCACCAGTCGCCCGCCGACGTGGCCCTGCTGTCCACGCTGGAGGACTGGAACATCCACGTGCCCGGGCACGCCGACGAGGCGGAGGCACAGCTGCGCGCCGCCGCGCGCGGCGACGGCTGGGACTACGTCCGGCTGTCCACCGAGGCCAACGAACGGCCGCTGTGGCACGGGGAGGACGGCTTCGTCGTCCTGCGTCAGGGGTCGCGCGGCACGGTGGTCGCGGTGGGGCCGCTCGCCGACGCGGTGCTGGCCGCGGTCGAAGGACTGGACGTGACCGTGCTGTACGCGCCGTGGGTCCGCCCCTTCGACGGCGCGACCCTGCGCGCCACCCTGACGGCGCCGGACGTGGTGCTGGCCGAGCCCTACCTCGCGGGCACCTCCGCCGCCGAGGTGACCGACGCGCTGCGCGACGTACCGCACCGGCTGCTGTCGCTCGGCGTGGCACGGGAGGAGCTGCGCCGGTACGGCACGCCGGCCGAGCACGCGGCGGCGCACGGTCTGGACGCGGCCGGACTGCGGCGCAGCATCGGGGAGTTCCTGGCCCGCTGAGTGCCGGCTCCCCCGCGCGCCTCGCCCGGTCCCGGCCGCTCCCGCCTGCCCGCCCCGCGGGCCACGACGCGGGAGCGGCCGGGGCCGTGTCGCCGGAGGGACGGACCGCCGGCGGCCGGGGCGGGGCGCGAGCGCACGAGACCGAGGACGGGTCCGCCCGACTGCGGCGACCCGGGAACAGGAGGAACGCATGAGTACGACGGACACGGCCGCCACCGGCGCGGCGCCGCAGGTGGCCGACGACGCCGCCCGCATCACCGACCTCGTGGACGATCTGTTCGAGGCGATGGAGGACGGCGACTGGGACCGGGTGCCGGCCCTGCTCGACGACGAGATCGAGGTCGACCACACCTCCCTGACGGGCGGTGCGCCGGTACGGCTGACGCGGACACAGTTGATCGCACGGTGGCGTGCGGCGCTGCACCCGGGCAAGACCAACGCCCACGTCCTCGGCCGGTGCCGGGTGCGGGTGCGCGGGACGTACGCCACGGCCCGCTTCAGCTGCCATGTGCTCAACGCCCTGGAGCCCGCGCTGGGCGGCGCCGAGTGGGAGGCGTGGGGCCGGCACACGCTGACACTGCGCCGCAGCGGTGCGGTGTGGCGGGTGGCGGGCATGGACTTCGCCACGTTCCACACCCGCGGTGACGTGCGGGCGTACACCCACACTGCCGGTTCCGCCGCGCCGGAGTAGGCGGGGCGTGCGCCCACCGCGGACACGTCGGTGACGGGGACGGAGCGAGGGCCCCGGCCGGGAATTCCGGCCGGGGCCCTCGCCTCGGTGCGTCGCCGCGCGGCGGTGTCACACGGTGGTCGGGTGCCGCCCGGCCTCCTCGTACCGGGCGCGGAGCTGCTGCTGGCGGGCGCGTTCCGCGCCACTGCCGAACGCCCACGCGAGCAGGCCCGCGGCGGCCAGGGCCACGCCCACCCAGCAGGAACCGTCCCAGCCCCAGCGGTGGTAGGCCTCGGCGGAGCACGCGGAGCCCACGGCGCCGCCCAGCGCGAAGGAGATCATGTATCCACTGGCCAGCCGGGACCGGGCGTCGTCGTTCAGCTCGTACACGACGCTCTGGTTGGTGACGTGCACCGCCTGGATCGCCGCGTCCATCACCACGGCTCCGGCCACCAGCCACAGGATGCTGGTGCCGCCGAGCATCAGCAGGGCGAAGGACAGCGCCAGCACCGCCAGGCAGACACCGGAGGACTGCCACCGCCAGTGGCGGTAGCGGTCGATCAGCCGGCCTCCGCCGGAGGTCATGAGCGCTCCCGCGACCCCGGACAGCGCGAAGACGCCGATGCCGATCTGCGAGTAGGAGAACGGCGGCGCGGTCAGCAGGAAGGCGACGCTGGTCCAGAAGGCGGTGAAGGCACCCATCACACAGGCGCCGAGGAAGCAGCGGGAGCGCAGCACCGGCTGGTCGCGGAACTGGGTGAGGACGGACAGCACCTGGGCGCCGTAGGCCATGCGCAGCGGCCGGGAGCCGTCGCGCACGATCCGCGGCACGGCCACCGTCACCACGGCCATGGCCACAGCGGCCACCGCGTAGACCGTGCGCCAGCCACCGGCGGCGGCGATCAGGCTGGCGACCGTCCGGGACAGCAGGATGCCGAACAGCACGCCCCCCATGATCACGCCGAGGGCGCGGCCGCGGGTGGCGTCGTCGGCCAGTCCCGCGGCGTAGGCGGTCAGGATCGGGATGGCGACGGCGCCGACGCCGATGAGCACGGCCAGCAGATCCAGCACCAGCACGTTCGGGGCGAGGGCGCTGCCCGCCAGGGCCAGGGTGTCCAGGGCGAACAGAGCGGTCAGCAGGAACTGCCGGCGCATGATGTCGGCGGCCGGAACCACGAACAGCAGGCCGCAGGCCACGCCGATCTGACCGGTCGTCACCAGCAGGGACACCGCCGACGACGAAGCGTTCAGATCGTGCGCCATGCGGTCGAGCAGCGGCTGGGCGTAGTAGGCGTTCGCCGTCGTGATGCCGCAGACGACGGCAAGCAGCAGCGTCAGCCCGCGCGTCAGAGGTCGTGACTGCACCTGCGGGAGCCTCCTCCTGTGATTCGGGCCGCGGCGCGGGTGCGCGCCGCGGGACTGCGGGATGCAGCGTCGTCCTTCACCCTCTCCCGGTTCCCTCCCCGCGTGCTCACATCCCGCTCATCCGGGTGTCGTGACCCGTGTGTGGGGCGCTCGTGAGCCGGAGCGGAGCGCGGGCGCCCACCGTGACGTCAGGGCCCCCGGACGGGTACCGGGTGCCGTCGCCCCGGCGGGCGTGCCGGAGCGGTGCGCAGACGACGAGACCACGGAGAGGCAGGCGAGGTGGACGTGCAGGACGCGCGACCCGCGGACGCGGGGACACGGGAACGGAGCGCGGTGCTCGCGGGGCTGGGCGCGTGGGTGCCGCGAAACGTGGTGACCAACGACGAACTGGCCCGCGTGCTGGACACCTCCGACGAGTGGATCCGCTCCCGCACCGGCATCCGCCGCCGGCATGTGATCTCCCCCGGGGAGAGCACCGGCGACCTGGCCGTGGAGGCCGGCCTGCGGGCTCTGGCGTCGGCCGCCCCGAGCGGCGGTGCCGACGGCGGTGACCGCGCGGCGGACGCGGTGGTGCTGGCGACCAGCACCCCGGACCGGCCCTGCCCGGCGACCGCGCCGGAAGTGGCGAGCCGGCTGGGCCTGGGCGGTGTGGCGGCCTTCGACGTCTCGGCCGTCTGCTCGGGATTCGTCTACGCCCTGGGCGTGAGCGGTGCCCTGATCACGTCAGGGGCCGCCGAGCGCGTGCTGGTGGTGGGGGCGGACACCTTCTCCACCATCCTCGACCCCGGCGACCGCACGACGCGGGCCGTCTTCGGGGACGGCGCGGGAGCCGTGCTGCTGCGGGCGGGGCATCCCGCCGAGCGGGGCGCCCTGTGCGGGCTGACCCTGGGCAGCGACGGCACGCGCAGCGACCTGATCCAGGTCCCCGGCGGTGGCTCCCGCCGGCGGTCGGCCGGCGAGCCCGCGCGGGAGGCCGACACCTACTTCACGATGGCCGGCCGGCCGGTGTTCGGCCAGGCCGTGCGGCGGATGGCGGACAGCGTGCGCGCGGCCGCGGGCGAGCTGGGCTGGAGCGTGACCGACGTGGACCGGGTGGTGCTGCACCAGGCCAACGCCCGGATCACCGCCGCGGTCGCGGATCGGCTGGACCTGCCCGTCGACCGCTTCCCGTCGAACATCGGCCAGGTCGGCAACACGGTGGCGGCCTCCATCCCGCTGGCCCTCGCGGACGCCGCGCAGGACGGCGTCCTGCGCCCCGGCCACCGCGTCGTGCTGTGCGGCTTCGGCGGCGGGCTCACCTGGGGCGCGGTCGCACTGGAGTGGCCGCAGGTCGAGCCGGGATGAGCACAGCGGCGTCCGCACGCCGGAAGAGCGACCGACGGCGCGGCCGCCGGTCCGACCGGCAGTACCGCGACAACGAAGCACAGCAGAAGACGGCAGTACTCACAGAAGGAGTGATTTCCCATGACGCAGACCCGGATCACGACCGGCGACGGCACCACGTCCGGCGGCCCGGACCGGGAGGCGGACGTGCAGCGGCGGATCGCCGCCGTCCTCACCGGTCAGTTCAAGGTCCCCGCCGAGTCGGTGCAACCCCACACGACGCTGCGGGAGATGAAGTTCGACTCGCTGGTGCTCATAGAACTCGGGCTGGTGCTGGACAAGGAGTTCTCAGTGGCCATCGAGGACGGTGAACTGTCCGACGAGTTCACCCTGGAACAGCTCGCCGAATTCGTCGTCGGCAAGCAGGCGGACGCCTGATGGCCGCGGACGTCGTCATCACCGGCCTCGGCCTGGTCACCCCCGCCGGCGTCGGTGTGGAGGAGAACTGGGCGCGGGTTCTGTCGGGCCGCTCCTGCGCCGCCCGCGACGACGCGCTCGACGGCCTGCCGGTCGACCTGTGCTGCCGCGTGCCCGGCTTCGACGCCGACGCGCTGCTGGGCGGGCGGACCGCCTGGCAGCTCGACCGGTTCGTGCAGCTCGCCGTGGCCGCCGCCCGCATGGCGGTACGGGACGCCGGCTGCTCCAGCGACACCTGGGACGGCACCCGGGTCGGCGTGGTGCTGGGCAACTCGCTGGGCGGGCCCGGCGTGCTGGAGGAACAGCACGCCGTGCTGTGCGAGGCCGGTTCGCGGCGGGTGTCGCCGCTGACCATCCCCAAGTACCTGCCGAACATGGTGGCCGGTCAGGTGGCCATCGACTGCGGCGCGCAGGGACCCAGCCTGGTGACGGCCACGGCGTGCGCCTCCGGGGCGACCGCGGTCGGCCTGGGCCGGGACCTGCTGCGGTCCGGGAGGTGCGACCTGGTGCTGGCAGGGGCCAGCGAGTCGGCGCTCACCCCGACCACCCTGGCGGGCCTGGCCAAGATGGGGGCACTGTCGCGCGGGAAGCCCGACGCCGAGCGCGCCAGCCGGCCCTTCGACGCCGACCGGGACGGCTTCGTCGCCGCCGAGGGCGCCGGGGTGCTGGTGCTGGAGCGGGCGGCCGACGCGCGGGCCCGCGGCGCCTCGATGCGGGCGGCGGTCAGCGGCTACGGCGCGGCGACCGACGCCCACCACGCCACCGCGCCGCACCCCGAGGGCCGTGGCATCCAGCAGGCGCTGCGGCAGGCGCTCGCCGACGCCGGGGTCTCCCCCGGCGAGGTCGACCACGTCAACGCGCACGGCACGTCCACGCCGATGAACGACCTGGTCGAGGGCGCGGTCCTGCGCCGGGTGCTGGGCGAGCGGCCGGCCGTGGCCTCGACGAAGGGGGTCACCGGGCACGCCCTGGCGGCCGCCGGCGCGATCGAGGCGGCGTACACCGCGCTGGCGGTGGAGCGGGGCACGGTCCCGCCCACCGCCAACCTGGAGCGACGGGACCCGCGCATCGACCTGGACGTCGTCAGCGGTGCTCCCCGCCCGGTCGGCATCGATGTCGCCGTCAGCACCTCGCTCGGCTTCGGCGGGCACAACGCCGCCCTGGTGCTGACCGCGGTCTGAGACCCACCCACCCCGGCCCGTGCCCGCGCCCGTGCGGCGCCGGTGCGGGCCCGGCGAAAGGAGTTGCACATGAGCAGGTCCGTGCTGGTCACGGGCGGCAA
The DNA here is from genome assembly GCF_044765825.1 of Streptomyces flaveolus. Taxonomy (NCBI): domain Bacteria; kingdom Bacillati; phylum Actinomycetota; class Actinomycetes; order Kitasatosporales; family Streptomycetaceae; genus Streptomyces; species Streptomyces flaveolus. The sequence goes on from NZ_JBIWKU010000004.1 coordinate 36,127, forward strand.
CCGGGGCATCGGCCGGGCCGTCGCGGAGGCGTTCGCCGCCGACGGCGACCGGGTGGCGGTCACCCTGCGCTCCGGGCGCCCCCCGGCGGGGGCGCTGGGGCTCACCGCCGACGTGACCGTGCCCGAGCAGGTCGAGGCGGCGTTCAAGGCGGCCGGGTCGGAACACGGGCCGGTGGAGGTGGTGGTCGCCAACGCCGGTGCCACGCTGGACACCCCGGCGCTGCGGATGACGGAGCAGTGCTTCGACGACGTGCTGGCCGCCAATCTGCGAGGCGCGTTCACCACCGCCCGCAACGCCGTGCGCGCCATGCTGCCGGCGCGGCGCGGCCGGCTCGTGCTGCTGTCGTCGGTGCTGGGCTTCACCGGGTCGCCCGGCCAGACCAACTACGCGGCCGCCAAGTCCGGGCTGGTGGGCCTGTGCCGCTCGCTGGTGTGGGAGCTGGGTGATCGCGGGATCACCGTCAACGTCGTCGCGCCCGGCATCATCCGCACCGACATGACGGCCGGGATCGGCGAGGGCCGGATGGCGGAGCTGATGCGGATGACGCCGCTGGGCCGGCCCGGAACGGTCGACGAGGTGGTCGCGGCGGTGCGCTTCCTCGCCTCGGCGGACGCGGGTTACGTCACCGGGGCGGTCCTCCCGGTGGGCGGCGGCCTCGGCATGGGCCTGTGAACGGCGGCCCGCGCGCCGGCGTCCGCGGCCCGGACGGCGGTGACGCGGGCCTCGCGGAACCGAGAGGAACCAGGGCGCCCGCGACCGGGCGTCCGCGACCCGAGGAGGCAACGATGGCGTACCAGGAGGCGGACCGCCGCGCCGCGATGTCCGGGGGCGGGCCCCCGGTGGACGAAGCGCGCCACCGCGTACGGCGGTTGCGCACGCTGAAACGGTCCGTGTCCGCCGGTGATCCGCACGCCACCCGGCGGCTGCGCGACAAGGGCCGGCTGACGGTGCGGGAGCGGCTGGACCTGCTGCTGGACCCTGGCTCGTTCCGGGAGATCGAACCGTTGCGCCGCCACCGCGCCACCGGCTTCGGCATGGAGAATCGCCGGCCGCACACCGACGGGGTGGTGACGGGGTGGGGAACGGTGTACGGGCGGCGCGTGTTCGTCTACGCCCACGACTTCCGCCTGTTCGGCGGGACGCTCGGTGAGGCCCACGCCGAGAAGATCCACAAGGTGATGGACCTGGCGCTGGCCGCCGGGGCTCCGCTGGTCTCCCTCAACGACGGGGCGGGCGCCCGCGTTCAGGAGGGGGTGAGCGCGCTGGCCGGCTACGGCGGCATCTTCCGCCGCAACGTCCGCGCCTCGGGCGTGATCCCCCAGATCAGCGTCGTGCTCGGGCCGAGTGCCGGGGGTGCCGCCTACTCCCCGGCGCTGACGGACTTCGTCTTCATGGTGCGCGGCACTTCGCAGATGTTCGTCACCGGCCCGGACGTGGTGCGCGCGGTCACGGGCGAGGACGTCGGCCATGACGGGCTCGGCGGTGCCGACGTGCACGCCGACGTGTCGGGGGTGGCGCACTTCGTGCACGAGGACGAGGAGAGCTGTCTGCAGGACGTGCGCTACCTGCTGACCCTGCTGCCGTCCCACAACCGCGCACTGCCCCCCGACCAACCGTCGCACGACCCCGCCGACCGGCGCTGCGAGGCGCTGCTCGACCTGGTTCCGGCGGACGCGAACCGCTCCTACGACGTCCGGCGGGTGATCGGGGAGGTGGTGGACGACGGTGAGTTCCTGGAGGTGCACGAGCGGTGGGCACCCAACGTGGTGTGCGCGCTGGCCCGGCTGGACGGGCAGGTCGCCGGGTTCGTGGCGAGCCAGCCCGGGCACACCGCCGGGGTGCTGGACATCCACGCCTCCGAGAAGGCGGCCCGGTTCGTGCAGATGTGTGACGCCTTCAGCATCCCGCTGGTCACCCTCGTGGACGTGCCCGGCTTCCTGCCCGGCGTCGAACAGGAGCACGGCGGCATCATCCGGCACGGGGCGAAGCTGCTGTACGCGTACTGCGACGCCACCGTCCCCCGTGTCCAGGTGGTTTTGCGCAAGGCGTACGGCGGCGCCTACATCGTGATGGACTCGCGTTCCGTCGGGACCGACCTGTCCTACGCCTGGCCGGGCAACGAGATCGCCGTGATGGGCGCGGAGGGGGCGGCGAACGTCGTGTTCCGGCGTCGTATCGCCGAGGCGGACGATCCGGAGGCGATGCGGGCGAAGCTGGTGGAGGAGTACCGGCAGGAGCTCATGCACCCCTTCCACGCCGCGGAACGCGGACTGGTCGACGACGTGATCGACCCGGCGGACACCCGGTCCGTGCTCGTCGACGCGCTGCGGATGCTGAGGGACAAGCACGCCGACCTGCCGGCCCGCAAGCACGGGAACCCCCCGCTGTGAGCGGCGAGTCCCCCGCCGGTGACGCCGCCCCCGTGCTCCGCGTCGTGCGGGGCGAACCGGACGCGACCGAACTCGCGGCGCTGGTCGCGGCACTGGCCGGGCGCGGCGTCCCCGGGGCCGGCGGGCCCGTGTCCCACGAGGCCCCGGCGCGTCCGGCGACCTGGCGGCGGGCGGGCGGCGGCTGCTCGCCGCGGTCCTGGCGCCGCGCAGGCCGCGGTTGAACCGGCCCCCGGGGCCGCGCGCCGGGGAGGGACCCGTCGGCATACGCCCGGGGCTCCCTCCGCCGCGGCACGCCTACGGGGTCCCCGCGTGCGCGCACACCCGAAGCCACACGTCGGATGCCGGGCGGGAGGAGCCCGCCGGAGCGGCCTGGGTTCCGGCCCGGCACCGGCTCGATCCGAGGAGGCGACACCATGCGAGTGAGGACAGGGCCGCGTGATGCGGCGGAGCGGAGCGGTGGACACCGTCGCTGGACGGTGCCGCTGCGGCCGGCGCGCACGGACGCGCGGGCCCGCGTCGTGCTGTTCCCGCACGCCGGCGCGGGACCGGCGCCGTACCGGCCGCTCGCGGACCTGCTGCCGGGCGACCTCGACGTGCTGGGCGTACTGCCGCCGGGCCGCGAGCAGCGGGACGCGGAGGCTCCGCGGTACACGCCCGAGGACGCCGTGGCGGGCGTGACCCGGGAACTGGCCGCCTCGACGGCGGATCCGGGCGCGGCGGCACCGCCCACGGTGCTCTACGGGCACAGCCTCGGCTCACTGCTGGCCGTGCTGACGGCAGACGCGGCGGACCGGCCGGTCACCGCGCCCGCGGGAGGCGGTGGTTGCGCCGAGCTGGTGCTGACCTGCGGCATGCCGGGCACCCGCGGCCTGTCGCGTCCCGGAGGCGGGCGGCCGCCGGCCACCCTGACGGCGGTGTTCGCCGGGCACGGACTGCCGGCGGACGCCCTGACGGCTCCGGATCTGACCGCGGAGCGACGCGTCCTGGCGCACGACCTGCTGGTGGCCCACCGCGCGCTGGCGGCGGTCGACCCGGTCAGGCTGCGCCGGCCGGTCACCGTGCTGTCCGGTGCGGACGACCCGCTGGTGCCCGCGGTCACGCTGCCGCTGTGGGCGCCGTTCACCACGGGCCCCTTCCGGGGCCGGGTGGTGGAGGGCGGGCACTTCTTCCCCTTCGCCCCGCAGGGCCGGGACCTGGTGGCCGCGGAGCTGACCGCCGCGGCCCGCCGGGCGGCGGCCGGGTGTCCGTCCCCGGCCGGCCGCTCCCGGAAGGGCGGGCGGGGCATTGCGGTCACGAGGGCCGCCTGACGTCCGCTCGTCCGCTCCCCGGCCGCGGTGGTCTCAGGCCACCGCGGCCAGGTGGCGGCTCAGTTGCTCCTGGCTGGGGGCCTGAGGGGCCTCCAGCACGGTCCGCTGCAGCCGCTGCAGGCGCGGTGAGGGCTCCAGGCCCAGCTCTCCGGCCAGGGCCGACCGCAGTGCGGCGTAGACGTCCAGGGCCTCCCCGCGCCGCCCGGACAGGTAGAGGGCCGTCATCAGCCGCTCGTGCAGCGCCTCGTCGTGGGGGTGCAGCGCGGTCAGGGCGCGCAGTTCGCCGATCACCTCCGAGTACCGGCGCAGTCGCAGGTCGAGGGAGAGGCGGCGGTACAGCACCACGTTGCGGTCCTCCTCCATCCGCAGCAGGTGGGCGGTGAGCACGGGGCCGGCGGGCACGTCCGCCAGCGGCGCGTCACGCCACAACGCCAGGGCCTGGTTCAGCCGCTCCGACGCGGACTCCGTGTCGCCCCGGTCCTCCGCCTCGTCCGCCTCGCGCACCAGCCTGCGGTGTTCCGCGAGATCGCTGTGCTCGACGGCCAGGGCCAGCCGGTACCCGGTCGGCTCGGTGACGAGGAGGCTCTTGGGATCCTCCGGCGAGCCGGCCTCCCGGCAGGCCTGCGCCAGCCGCTTGCGGATCTGCAGCACGTTGTTCTGGATACCGGTCGCGGCGCTGGCCGGCACCGCGTCGTCCCACAGTTCGCGCTCGATGGTGCCGACCTGCGCGACTCTCCCCGGGTTCATCACCAGCATCGCCATCAGCTTGCGCGCCTTGATCGCCGTGGGCACCACGGAGCGGCCGGCGATCGTCACGCGCAGCGGCCCCAGCACTTGGACGTCCACCCGTTGTCTCCTCACGGATCCGTACGCATACCTTCGTACATCGGTGAGTCTGAGTTCATTCATGCATCACAGTACACGAATGCTTGCGACAGCCCGTCTTCCCCCAACTCGACTGCACACGCGCGAATATGACACTCCGTTTGTCACCGTATCGAGATGCTTTCCGGATGCCTCCCCGGGAACCGCACCGAGGGACAGTGCCCTGTAGTCCATCTTTGGACTGCGATACGCACCGGAGGGAGAGACCTCATGACGCAGCCGACCGACTCCTGGATCGCCGTGGTCGGAATGGGTTGCCGTTTCCCGGGAGCGGCGGACGTCGCACAGTTCTGGGAGCTGCTGCGGCGCGGCGAGGACGCGGTCGGCCCCCTGCCCGCGGACCGGCCCGCACTGGAGGAGTGGTCGGCGGGTGCCGCGCCTCCCTATGCCGGCACCGTGCCGGACCTGCTGGCCTTCGACCCAGCCTTCTTCGGCATCTCGCCCCGCGAGGCGCGGTTGATGGACCCTCAGCAGCGACTGCTGCTGCACGTCGTCTGGGAGGCGCTGGAGAGTGCCGGAATACGCCCCTCCACCCTGTCCGGAACCGCCACGGGCGTCTACGTCGGCCAGGCGACCGGCGACTACGCCGACGTCTGCGGCCCGGCCGCCGGCTCGGACGCCGGTGCCATGGCCGGCAGCCGGCTGCGGGCGGTGACGTCGGGACGGCTGTCGTACGCGCTGGATCTGCGCGGACCCAGCCTGACCGTCGACACCGCCTGCTCGTCCTCGCTGGTGGCGGTCCACCTGGCGCGGCTCGGCCTGCTGGCCGGTGAGTGCGATGTCGCCGTCGCCGCCGGGGTCAACGCCATCCTCACCGAGGCGGACGCCGTCGCCTACGCGCGCAGCGGCATGCTCGCCGCCGACGGCCGGTGCAAGTTCGCGGACGCCGACGCGGACGGGTTCGTGCGCAGCGAGGGGGCCGGAGCCGTCCTGCTCAAGCGGCTCGCCGACGCCGTGCGCGACGGCGACGAGGTGCTCGCGGTGATCCGGGGCAGTGCGACGGTCAACGACGGCCGCGGCGGCGAGTCGATGCTTCAGCCGTCGGTCAGCGGCCAGGCGGCGATGATCCGCGCGGCCTGCCGCAGCGCCGCGGTCTCCCCCGGCGACCTGGACTACGCGGAAGCCCACGGCACCGGCACCCGGGTCGGTGACGGCATCGAACTGGGGGCCTGGGCCGAGGTGCTGGACGGACGCGAGGCGCGGCCTCCGCTGACGCTGGGCTCGGTGAAGACCAACATCGGGCACACGGAGGCCGCCGCGGGCATCGCCGGCCTGATCAAGACCGTACTGGTGGCCCGCCACCGCCTGATCCCGGCCAGTCTGCACCTGACCCGGCCCCACCCCCTGCTCGCGGCGGGGGATCTGCCGCTGCGCGTGGCCGACCGGCCGCTCGCACTGACGCCGCGGGGTCCGCACCCCCTGCTGTCGGCCAGTTCCTTCGGGCTCTCCGGCACCAACGCCCAGGTCGTCATCACCGACCTCGCCCCGGCTGCCTCCTCCCCGATGACCGCCGCAGCACCGGCCGCAGCGGCCCTCACCACGCATGCCTCCACGGCGCGGGACACCGCGGCAGCCCCACAGGGCCGGGGCGGGCACCGGGACGCCGCGGCACACGGCCCGGCGGAGCCCGGGTCCCCGGCTTGCGTCCCTGCCGCCGCGCACGACCCGGACCACGGCACCTCCGCCGGCCCGGCGGAGGACCGCGCCCCCGGCCGGGCGCCCGAACTGCTGGTGCTCAGCGCGCGCAGCCGGCGGTCACTGCGCCGGCTGGCCGCACGGTACGCCCGGCACCTCGTCGACGGCGCGGGACGCGGGCAGGCACTGCGCGACGTCTGCTTCAGCGCCGCCGTGCACCGCGACGCCCACCCCCACCGTCTGTGGGCCGTCGCCGCCGACCACGCCGGCATGGCCCGCGTCCTGAACGCCCTGGCCGAGGGCGAGGAGATCCCCGACGGGGGCATGGCGGCCTCTCCCCGGGCGGGCCGGCGCACGGTGGCGTTCGTGTTCCCCGGCCAGGGCGGACAGTGGGCCGGCATGGGGGCGCGCCTGTGGCACCGGGAGCCGGCCTTCCGCGAGACCATGGCCGCCTGTGACGCCGCGGTGGCCGGTGAACTCGGCTGGTCGGTGACCGACCTCGTCACCGCGGACGGCGGCGAACTGCCGGAGGCGGTCGGCCTGGTCCAGCCCGCCCTGTGGGCCATGGAGGTCTCCCTGGCCGCACTGCTGCGGGCCCGAGGCGTCGAGCCGGACGTCTGCCTGGGGCACAGCATGGGCGAGGTGGCCGCCGCGCAGGCCGCGGGAGCCCTCACCCTGCCCGACGCCGCGGCCGTCATCTGCCGCCGCAGCGCCCTCATGGAGCGGGCGGCCGGACGCGGCGGCATGCTGGTCGTCGGCCTGCCGGAGCACGAGGCGGCCGACGCCGTAGCGGACCTGCCGGTGTGCGTGGCAGCCGTCAACTCCCCGTTCGACAGCGTGCTCGCCGGACCTCACGAGGCGCTGCGGAAGGTGTCCGACCGGCTCGAGGCACGGGACGTCTTCTGCCGCGCCGTTCCCGTGGACGTCCCTTCCCACTCCCCCGCCATGGAACCGCTGCGCACCGAACTGGCGCACCGCCTGTCCGGCATCACGCCGCGGCCGGCCACGACCGAGATGTTCTCGACGGTGCGTCGCGCGCCGGTGGCGGGCACGGATCTCGACGGGGACTACTGGGCGGACAACCTGCGCCGGCCCGTGCGGTTCCTGGACAGCGTGCGGGCTCTGGGCGAGCGCGGAGAGACGGTGTTCGTGGAGGTGAGCCCCCATCCGGTACTGCACCAGGCGCTGCGGCGCACCCAGCGGGCGGCGGACGCCGAGGAGACCGTCGTGCCGGTGATGGTGCGCCGTCAGCCGGTGGAGGCACTGGCCGCCCGTGCGGCCGGACGCGTCTTCGCCTTCGGCGGCCGGGTGGACTGGCGGCGCTGGTACGCCGACGGCGGCCGCCGGGTCCCCCTGCCCTCCTACGCCTGGGACGCGGAGGAGTTCGGCCCGCCCGTGACCGCTTCACGGCCCGCTCCGGACCGGGGCGTCCCACGGCGACGCCGCAGCCGTGACGTCGCGTTGGCCGCGCTCGGCGTGGAGCGGGCGGGCGCAGGCGTCCACTGGGGCGACCCCGCACCGCTGCCCCCGACATTCGCCCTGGACGCCGCCGCACGGGCCGCGGGCGACGCCCTCGGCCGGACGGCGAACGGGTGGACGACCCTGGAGGACGTCCGGCTGTGCGCGCCGCCGCCTCCTCTGGCCGCCGTCGCGGACGCGGCCCTGCGCGTGGTACTGCAGGACGCGCCCGGCGCCCGCGGGCCGGCGTTCCAGGTCGCCGTGGCGCCCGACGGCCGACCCTGTGCCCGGCCACGGCCCGACGAGGACGGGACGGAGGCGGGGGCCGGCCCGGACACCGATGTCTTCGTGACCGGTCGCGTCACCGCCGCCTCCGGCCCGGGTGACGACGTCCCACCGCTCGACGGGGCGCTGGACGGACTGGCGCGGTACTGCCCCGAGCACCTCACCGGGGACGCCTTCTACCACCGGACGGCCGGCCTGGGGTGCCGTGTCGACGCCCCCCTGCGTCTGGTGGAACGCCTGTGGCTGGGGCGGGACCGGGCCATCGCCCAAATGCGGTTGCCGCACGGGCCGGACGCCGCCGGCCTGGAGGCCGCCCTGCTGACGGTGCTCACGGTGTGCCCGGCGGACGGACCGGGGCGCTTCCTGCCGACCGGCTTCGACCGCGTACGGCTGAGGTCCGGCGGCGGGGGTCCCGCCTGGGCCGTGGTGCGGCGGCAGGCGGGCGACGACCCCCCGGACGCCGCCGGGGCGTGCTGCGCCCTGTATCTGTACGGCGGCGACGGAGAACCGTGGGCGGCCTTCGAGGGCATCCGGCTGCGGCGCGCGGTCCACGCCGGCGACGTCCCGCACACGGCGCCGTCGCGGCCACCGGCGTCCGGCAACCGGCCGGCGGCGGACACCGCGGACACGGTCCTGCGCCTGGTCGCCCTGGTGCTCGGCACGACCGTCGACCGTCTGGACGCCCGGTGCTCGCTGCGCGACCTGGGCATGGACTCCCTGCTCGCCACCGAACTGGCCACGCGGCTCACCCGCGCCCTGGGCCGGCGTGTCCATCCCCGCCGCCTGCTGGCGGAGCGCGACGTCTCCCGGCTCGTCGAGGGGCTGTCCCAGGAGGCGAGCGTCACGTCCGCCGCGAACGCACCGTCCGGCACCGAAGCAGCCGACGCGGCCGACGTAGCCGAAATGGGTCTTGTTGATCTATGACTGCGGGTCAAAAATAGACTCTAGTCCGGACACAGCCGTCGAGAAGCAGGGGAGCCCATGTCCGCCACCCAGTCAGCCCGGCCCCTGGGGCGCCGCGAACGCAGTAAGCAGAGGGTCAGGGACGCCATCTACTCCGCCGCGCTCTCGCTGTTCGCCGAACAGGGTTACGACCGCACCACCATCGACCAGATCACCGAGCAGGCCGACGTCGCCCGCGGCACCTTCTTCAACTACTTCCAGCGCAAGGAAGATCTCGTCACCGCCTGGGCCGAGGACCGCGCCCAGCGACTGGAGGCCTGCATGGAGGAGACACTGCACTCCGGCCAGGACGACGTCACCGTCCACCTGACCCGGTGCGTCACCGCCCTCGCGGAGTTCAACGAGGCCGAACTCGCCTACGCCCCCGCCATGGTGGAGGCGTGGGTGAAGGCCGGCCGTCCGCTGACCGAGGAGCCGTACACCGGCCGGATCTTCGCGCGCATCATCGAGGAGGGCCGCCGGCAGGGGCAGATCTCCACCGACGTCGACCCGCTGCGCGTGGGCAACCTGCTGCGCGATTCCTACCTGGGCGCGCTCTACCGCTGGTCCCGCGACCCCGCGGCGGCGGCTCCCCTGCACACCGAACTGCGCGAGCTGCTGCGGATCGTCCTGGACGGCGTACTGGCCCACTCCCGTGTCATCCCCTCCCCCACCAGAAGGGGCGACACGTGACGGCGGCGGTACGCCCGGCCGGGCGGCGCCCGCGCCTTCGTGCCTCAACGCCCTGACGGCTCCGGCTCGGCCTGCCGCGGCCTGGCGGCCGCGTCCCCGGCCGGCCCGGGCGCGGCGAACTGCGTGCGGTACAGCTCGGCGTACCTGCCGCCGGCCGCGAGGAGTTCGTCGTGCGTGCCGCGTTCCACGATCCGGCCCGCCTCGACGACCAGGATCTGGTCGGCCGCCCGGACCGTGGACAGCCGGTGGGCGATCACGATGGCCGTCCTGCCCTCCAGGGCCTCGGTGAGCGCTTCCTGGACGGCCGCCTCGGAGGTGTTGTCGAGGTGTGCGGTGGCCTCGTCGAGGATGACGACGCGCTGGCGGGCCAGCAGCAGCCGGGCGATGGTCATGCGCTGGCGTTCGCCGCCGGAGAGGCGGTAGCCGCGCTCGCCGACCACGGTGTCGAGGCCGTCGGGCAGGGACCGTACGAGGTCGTCGAGGCGGGCGCGGCGCAGCGCGTCCCACAGCTCGGTGTCGGTGGCCTCCGGGCGGGCCAGCAACAGGTTGGCGCGGACGGTGTCGTGGAAGAGGTGGCCGTCCTGGGTGACCATGCCGAGGGTGTCGCGCAGTGACCGGGCGGTGAGGTCGCGGACGTCGACCCCGCCGATCCGTACGGCGCCGGCGTCGGTGTCGTACAGGCGCGGCAGCAGCTGGGCGATGGTCGACTTGCCGGCGCCGGAGGAGCCGACGAGCGCGATCGTCCGGCCCGGTTCGGCGCGGAAGGAGAGTCCGTGCAGAACCTCGTCACCGCCGCGGGTGTCCAGGGAGGCGACCTCTTCGAGGGAGGCCAGGGAGACCTTGTCGGCGGACGGGTAGCCGAAGCGGACGTCGTCGAACTCGACGGCGACCGGGCCGTCGGGGACGGGGCGGGCGTCGGGCTTCTCGGCGATCAGCGGGGTCAGGTCCAGCACCTCGAAGACCCGCTCGAAGCTGACGAGGGCGCTCATCACCTCGACGCGGGCCCCGGCGAGCGCGGTGAGCGGCGCGTACAGGCGGGTGAGCAGCAGCGCGAGGGCGACGACGGCGCCCGGGTCCAGGGTGCCGCGCAGGGCGAACCAGCCGCCGAGGCCGTAGACGACGGCCAGGGCCAGGGCGGAGACCAGGGTGAGCGCGGTGATGAACGCGGCCTGGGCGGTGGCGGTGCGCACGCCGATGTCCGCGACGCGGCGGGCGCGGGCGGCGAATTCCGCGGACTCCTCCTCCGGGCGGCCGAACAGCTTGATGAGCGTGGCGCCGGGCGCGGAGAAGCGCTCGGTCATCCGGGTGCCCATCGCGGCGTTCAGGGTGGCGGCCTCGCGCTGCATCCGGGCCATGCGGCGGCCCATGCGGCGGGCGGGGAGCACGAACACCGGCAGCAGCACCAGCGCGACGAGGGTGATCTGCCAGGACAGGGTGAGCATGACGGCGAGGGTCAGCAGCAGGGTGACCAGATTGCTGACCACCCCGGACAGGGTGTTGCTGAAGGCGCGCTGGGCGCCGATGACGTCGTTGTTGAGACGGGAGACCAGCGCTCCCGTACGAGTACGTGTGAAGAACGCCACCGGCATGCGCTGCACATGATCGAACACAGCCGTCCGCAGGTCGAGGATGAGTCCCTCCCCGAGCGTCGCCGACAGCCTGCGGGAGAGGATGCCGAGCGCCGCCTCGGCGACCGCGATCACCGCGATCAGCAGGGCCAGGCGGACGACCGTGCTCTCGTCGCCGCCGGTCACGATGGCGTTCACGACCTTTCCGGCCAGCACGGGGGTGGCGACGGCGAAGAGAGCGGTCGCCACCCCGAGCAGCACGAACCAGGTGATGCGGCGGCGGTGCGGGCGGGCGAAGGCGCCGATGCGGCGCAGGGTGGCGCGGGCAAAGGGACGGCGTTCCTGCTCGGCGTTCATCACGCTGTGCAGCTGCGTCCAGGCGGTGGTCTCCATGCTCATGCGGATGACGGTATGACCTCGAGCTTCCTTGAGGTCAAGGACGGCGTGCCCGCGATCCGTAAGCCCGCGTCCGCGCGCCGGTCATCCGCAGTTGGCGCGGCTCGGGGAACGTCTTGTGATGTGACAGCGGTACGCCGTCCCGAGACGCCCCTTTCCGGCCGTGTCCCGACCGTCGGGCGCGGCCGTGCCGGCCTGCACGGCCGGGCCCGTCCGGTCCGGCGGCTCGTCTGTGTCCTTCCGCTGCTGCTGGTCACCGTGGTGGCGGTGCGGCACCGGTCGGTGCTCGCCGAGGGTTTCGGCCGGCTCTCCGACGCCGAGGGGCCCTGGCTGCTGTCGGCGGCCGGCGTGACGTGTCTGACCTGGGTGGCCGCCGCCTGCACCCGGCAGGGTGCGGTGGTGGAGCGGCTGCCGTCGGGGCGGCTGCTCGCCACCCAGTTCGCGGCGGGCGCGGCCAACCATCTGCTGCCGACGGGGCTGGGCGCGAGCGCGGTCAACCTGCGGTTCATGACGGTGTGCGGGCTTCCTCTCGCCCGTTCGTCCGCCGCCCTCGCCCTGTATCTGCTGGCGGAGAGCGCCGGGCGGCTGGCCCTGCTGGGCGGCCTGCTGCTCGCGTTCCCCGGCGCGCTGCGGCTGGGCACGCTGCTGCCCGAGGGGGCCGTCGGCCCGCTGCTGCTCGCCGCGGGGACGGTGCCGGTCGTGGCGGCGGGTGCGCTGGTGCTGGTGCGGCGGCTGCGGACGGCCCTGGTCTCCTTCTTGCGGACGGCGCTCGGCGAGGCCCGCTCGGTGCACGCCCGCCCGGCGCGGGCGCTCGCGCTGTGGGGCGGCGCGCTGGCCTTCCCCGCGCTGCAGGCGACCGCGCTGGTGCTGGTCGGCCGGGCGCTGGGGCTCGGGGTGCCGCCCGGGCACATGGCGGTGGCGTACCTGGCGGCGACCGTCGCGGTCGCGCTGGTGCCCACGCCGGGCGGCATCGGCTCGGTGGAGGCGGCGCTGGTCGTGGCGCTGGTGGCGGCGGGCGGCCCGGCGGCCGTGGCCACGGCGGTGGTCCTCGCCTTCCGCGTCATCACCGTGTGGCTGCCGCTGCTGCCGGGAGCGCTGACCCTGGCGGTGCTGGTGCGGACGAAGGTGCTCTGAGAGCGGCGCCCTCGGGCCCTGTGGTGGTGGTCAGCCGGGTGTCCGAGGAAGGTACCGGTGACGGCATCCGGTGCGGTGGACCCCCTGCAGATGCGGTGATGCGGAGCATGCCGTCCGGGGGTTCTCCCTACCCTGCGCGGGCCCGCTCGCCGGAGCCCGGACAGGCCCACTGACCGGATGGATCAGTTCCTCTTGATCGCGGAGGCTGGGCACGTCGCACCTGCTCGATCGATCGGAGAACCAGTGTTCAGCTTGACGTCCTCGCGCCGCACGGTGGCGCGCACCGCCGCGGTGGTCCTGACGGGAGCGGCGTGCGCCGCTCTCATGGCCGGCAGCGCCGAAGCCATCGTCAACGGGGAGGATTCCACGCAGCGTTACCCGTCCATGGTGTCGATCCCGGTGACGGGTGTGGACGACCCCGCGTTCAAGGGTGTCTGCGGGGGATCGTTGATCGACCCGAAGTGGGTGCTCACGGCTGCCCACTGCGTGGACCCGACGCTTGTCACCCTGGACGGCACCGTCCGGATCGGCAGTGCGTGGAAGACGTCCGGGGGCACGGTCCGGTCGGTCGCGAAGACGGTGTCCCACCCGGGCTACCGGAACGGCGACGGCACCGGCCCCAACCGCGACGACCTCGCTCTGATCCGCCTGGACCGCCCGGTCGCCGAGAAGCCCCTCCGCATCGCCGACAAGCCGGGGCGGCCCGGCACCCCGACCCGGATCCTGGGCTTCGGCACCATCGTCGACGTACCCGACCTCGACGGATGGGTCTTCCCCGAGCGGCTCCAGGAACTCGACACGCGCAGGGGCGCCGACTCCGAGTGCGCGCCGGGCTACGCGGACCGCACCCGCCTGTGCACGATCAGCCGGGTGCCCAAGGCCATGGCGTGCAACGGCGACTCGGGTGGCCCCCAGCTCCAGCGGGGCCGGACGGGGCGCTGGGAACTCATCGGCGTCACCTCGGGCCCCGGTGCCCCGGGCGTGCGCTGCAGCGAGGGTCCGGGGCTCTACACCAGCGCGCCCGCCTACGCGGGCTGGATCCACCAGGCGACGGTCCGCAACGGCTGATCCGGGACACCGGCACGGTGCCCGTGCCGCTCGCCGCACCGCAGGCACGGGCACCGGGGCAAAGGGCATCACTGACCACGCACGTCACCGCGCCCTGTGACCGGTACCACCATTGAAACCCCAGATTAATTCATATTTAATGGCTGCGCTTGCCGCTTCCGGCTACGTCCCCGGCCTGTCCCGGGCCCCAGGAAGGAACTTCGATGAGCACAGCCCCCGGCGCGCCGACGGTGCCGCGCAGCGCGCTGCCCCGGGTGGAGCGCATAGGCATCCCCCGCCCCCTGATGTGGGGATATGTCGCCGTACTGATCTTCATGATCGGCGACGGTGTCGAGTCCAACTACCTGGAGCCGTACCTGCGCGACGGCGGCTTCACCTCGTCCGGCGCGGGACTCGTCATCAGCGTCTACGGCGCCTTCGTCGCCCTCGGATCCTGGCTCTCCGGCGCCCTGTCCAACCTGTGGGGACCGCGCCGCGTGATGCGGATCGGGGCGGTGCTCTGGATCGTCTTCGAGGTCCTCTTCCTCACGGTGGCCCTCCCCAGCCACAACCAGCTGCTCGTCTACGTCTTCTACGGACTGCGGGGCATCGCGTATCCCCTCTTCGCCTACGCGTTCCTCCTGTGGATCCAGCTCACGGCGCGCAGGGAACTGCGCGGGTCCGCCGCCGGCTGGTTCTGGTTCGCCTACAGCGCGGGACTGCCGACCATCGGTTCGGCGATCGCCGCCGTCAGCATTCCGCTGGTCGGTGCCTACTCCACCTTCTGGCTCTCCCTGGTGCTGGTCGTGCTCGGCGCGGCGATCGGTTCCTTCGCCGTGAAGGAGGCCCGCGGGACGCGGCCCATGGTCGACACCACGGCCCCGGACTTCTCCCTGCGGTCCGAACTGCTGCGCGGTGTCAGCGTGCTGAAGCGCCACCCGCGCATCGGCATCGCCGCGGTGGTCCGGATGATCAACACGACGCCCTACTTCGGGTTCTTCGTGTTCCTGCCGTCGTTCTTCACCGACGACATCGGCATCAGCGAGTCGAAGTACCTGGCCCTGGTCACCTTCATGGGCGTCATCGGCATCCTCGCCGACCCCTTCTTCGGCCGGTTGAGCGACAGGCTGGGCTGGCGCGACACCATCGCCTGGGCCGGCGGTGTGGGCTGTGCGCTCGGCGTGGCGCTCGTCTACTGGGTGCCGCAGATGGCGCCGGGCAACTACGCGGTGGCGCTGCTGGCCACGGTCGTCTACGGAATCATGCTCGCCGGCTACATCCCGCTGTCCGCGCTGCTGCCGTCCCTGGTGCCCGAGGAGGACAAGGGCAACGCCATGGGCATCTACAGCCTCGCCGCCGGACTCTCCACCTTCGTCGGACCGCTGACGTACTCCGTCGTCGACCCCCTCGTGGGCCACACCGGCGTCGTCATCGTCTACATCGGCATGTACCTGGCCGGCGCCCTGCTCACCTGGCGCTACCTGGACGTCCCCGAGGACCCCGGTTCGCGCCCGGCCCGTGGTGCCGTCCCGGCGGCGCCCGCCTCCCTCAAGGACCTCCAGTCCTCCTGACCCGGCCCGGTCCCCCACCGGCCCGCGCACACACGCGCGCAGCACCGAACCACGAGGAACACCATGAGCACAGACACCAGCACCGCCACGATGACGGGCGCCTTCCTGCCCGGCGACGGAACCGTCGACCTGCGCGCGACGCCCCGCCCCCGGCCCGGCCACGGTCAGGTCGTCCTGCGCACCCGGGCCTCAGGGATCTGCGGCAGCGACATCCACTACATCTACAACGGCCACATCGGCGAGGGCGGCGCCCGGTACGACAACGTCGTGGCCGGTCACGAGCCGGCCGGCGAGGTCGTCGAGGTCGGTCCCGGCTGCAAGCGGCTCAAGCCCGGTGACCGTGTCGCCGTCTATCACATCTCCGGCTGCGGCCAGTGCGACGAGTGCGCGCGCGGCTACTTCATCGGCTGCACCTCCGAGGCTCGCGCCGCCTACGGGTGGCAGCGCGACGGAGGCCACGCTCCCTATCTCCTCGCCGAGGAGAACACCTGCGTCCCGCTGCCCGAGCCGCTGACCTACGTCGACGGCGCGTTCATCGCCTGCGGCATCGGCACCGTCTACGAGGCGCTCACCCGCATCGCCCTCAGCGGTGCGGACCGCCTGCTCGTCACCGGGCTCGGCCCGGTCGGCGCCGCCGCCGCACTGGTCGCGCGGGCCTTCGGCGTGCGGACCGTGTACGGCGCCGAGGTCGTCCCGGAGCGGATGGAGTGGGCCCGTTCCCTGGGACTGTTCGACGAGGTGCTCGACTCCTCCGCCGAGCCGCTGGAGCGGATCGGGGAGCTGACCGACGGCACCGGGGTGGAGGCGGCCGTCGACTGCTCCGGTCATCCGGCAGCCCGTTCCCTCGCCCTGAAGGCCCTGCGGGTGCGCGGCCGACTGGCTCTCGTCGGCGAGGGCGGACAGATGACGCTGGACGTCTCGGACGACGTCCTGCACAAGCAGATCGTCATCTCCGGGTCCTGGGTCACCTCCGTACAGGGCATGACCCGGCTGGCCGAACTGCTGGCCCGGCAGGAACTGCACCCCGAGCGCCTGGTCAGCGACCGGTTCCCGCTCGCCGAGGCCGATCACGCCTACAAGGCCGCCGCGGGCCGCGCCGCGGGAAAGGTCTGCCTCGTCTTCGAGGACTGACGAACCCGGCCGGCCGCCGTCCCTCTCCCGCACGACCGGACGGCAGTGGTTCACCCCCTGCCGTCCGGTCCGTTTCCTCCGAGGAGCACGTCTGTGAGCAGTACCCCCGCCCACCGGGCCGACCGAGGCCTCGTCCGCGTCGTCCGCCGGGCTCGTGCCGGGCACGAGATCGTGGAGGTGGACAATGGCCTGCTCCGCCTGGTTCTCGCGCCCGCGCTGGGCGGGCGCATCCTGTCCGCGGTCCGTGACGGACGGGAGTTCCTGTACCGGAACCCGGCCCTCCTCGACGAGGCGCTCAACGCCCGGGACCCACGGGCCGTGGGCCCGCACGACGGGCCGATGTCCGCCTGGCGCAACTGGGGCGGCGACAAGACCTGGCCGGCTCCGCAGGGCTGGTCCGGGCCCGGCGAATGGGCGGGGCCCCCGGACCCCGTACTGGACTCGGGACCGTACGCGTACGCCGTGGACGTGGCGGACGACGGTTCGCGCGCCGCCATCACCCTCACCAGTGGTGACGACCCGCGCACCGGGCTGCGGCTGACGCGCGGGATCGTCCTGGAGGCCGGCCGGGCCGACTTCGCGCTGCGGCTGAGCGCGCGGAACGTCTCGGCACAGAGTGTGCGCTGGGCGCTCTGGAACGTCACCCAGTTGCCGGGACACCCGGCCCGGCAGCCGGGCGACGGTGTCTGGCTGGGTACGGCCGGATCGGGCGCGCCGGACACCGTGGACCTGGTCGCGGGCACCGGACGGCCCCGCGTCGAGCGCAGAGGCGATGTCCTGCACGTCCCGGCACAGGACGTCGTCGGCAAGGTCGGCTTCCCCGACGCGGCCGGGTGGATCGCCCATGTGGGCCCGGCCGGTACCTGGACCTACCGCTTCCCTGTCGACCCCACCGCCCCGTACACCGACGGCGGTTCGCGGGCCGAGGTCTGGATGGAACACCCGCTGGACGCGCCGCTGGAGCACCTCGGCGGGCTGCGGCCGAGCCACCGGGTCGTGGAGTGCGAGGCGCTCGGCCCCTGCCGCGAGCTGGCTCCCGGGGAGTCGGCCCACCTCGACGGCACGATGTCGCTCGGTCCCCGTCTCGGCGCGGTGAACTCGGTGGGCCGGCACGCCTGGTGGAGCGAGCCGCTCACGTTCGCCGAGGGAACGCTGACCGGCGTGTGCGTGCCGTCGGGCAGCGGTCCGGCCGGCCTCCTGCTGCTGGACGCGGACGGCCGCGTACTCCGTCGGCAGGAGCTCGGCGCCTGTGCGGCGGGCGCGCCCCTGGCCCTGGACCACGCGGTGCCGGCCGGCCGCGACGCCGTGCGTCTGGAGGTGCGCTGTGGGCGGGACCTGCTGGGATCGGTCGCGGTGACGGCCGACTGACCTCCCTCACACGTCTGTGCCCGGCACCGTGGCAGACCACGGTGCCGGGCACAGGCGTGCGGGGCGCAGGCCGGTCAGGTCGCCGTGGACCCGTAGGCGGCCGCCGGCGGGCCGGGCACGTCGACCCGGGCCCGGAACACCGCTCCGTCGAGCGGCCCGGGCGAGGGGAGACCCACCCGGGCCGTGGTGACGTGGAGGGTGCGTCCGTCGTCGCCGCCGAGGCAGACGCCCGCGGGCTGGGCCACCGGAAGGCGCAGTACGGTCTCCACCGCGCCGTCGGGCAGATACCGGCGGACCTCGCCCGCGCCCCAGACCGCCATCCACAGGGCGCCTTCGGCGTCGACGGTCATGCCGTCGGGGCTGCCGTCGTCGACCCGCGCGAACTCCTCGCCCGCGTCGAGGTCACCGTCGCGCGGATCCACGCGGTAGCGGCGTACGACACCGCGGGCGCTGTCCGCCAGGTACATCGTGGTGCCGTCACGGTCGAACGCGGGTCCGTTCGGGATCGTGAGGCCGTCGAGGACCCGGGTGACCGTGCCGTCGGGGTCGGTCCGGTACAGGGAGCCGGCGCCGGGTGTCCCGTCGTAGGCCATGCTCCCGGCCCAGAAGCGGCCGTGCGGGTCGGCGCATCCGTCGTTCATGCGCATCGCCCTCGACGCGTCCCGCTCGGGCTCGGCCAGCCACTCGGGGGCCGTGCCGGGGGTGAGCAGGCAGATGCCGGTGCCGGCCGCCGCGATCCAGGTGCCGGGCTGGCTCGCGACCGGGGCCACCGCGCCGAGCGGCACGTCCAGGCGGGCAAGGGACCGCAGGGGGGCGGCGCCGTCGCCGTCCGGGGTGAGCAGGCGGCCGGTGAGGATGTCGACGCAGACGAGCCGGCCGTCGGCCCAGCGGATGCCCTCGCCGAGTTCCAGGCGGTCCGGTGCGCCCAGGGGCGTCGGATCGGTCATGGTGCGGCACTCCCGGTGGTCGTGGACGGTCAGCGGATCGTGGTGCCCGGAGCGGCGGCGAGCAGGCCCAGTTCGTCACGGCGGGGCAGCCCCTCCCAGTCGCCGTCCGAGGCGACGGCGAAGGCCCCGAGCGTGTTGGCGCGGTCGAGGCGTCCGTCCGGGGGCAGTCCGTCGAGCAGACCGGAGAGGTATCCGGCGCAGAACGCGTCACCCGCGCCCACCGTGTCCCGTACGGGCACTCGCAGGGCGGAAACCGTGTGCCGGGAGCCGTCCCGGTCACGGAAGGCGGCTCCCTCTCCCCCGCGCTTGACGACCACTTCGCGCACTCCGGCGTCCAGCAGTGCGTCGACGGCCCGCTCCTCCCCCTCGGGCCGCTCGGCGAAGGCACGGGTCACCACGGGCAATTCGTCGTCCGAGGCGATCAGGACGGTGATGTGCTCCAGCAGGGGGAGCAGTGCCCGGCCCGCCTTCTCGGCCGGCCAGAGCCGCTGCCGGTGGTTGACGTCCAGGGTGACCGTCCAGCCATGGGTGTGCGCGTGGGCGGCGGCCTCGCGCACCGCCTCCAGCGGGCCCGGGCCGAGGGCACAGGTGATGCCGGTCAGGTGCAGGACGCGGGCGCCGGCGCCGAGAGCGGGCGCCAGGTCGGTGGGGGTGAGCAGCGAGGCGGCCGAGTCTCCGCGCCAGTAGTGGACCCGCACCAGGTCGGCGACCCGGCGCTCCCGGAGCAGGCCTCCGGTGGGCGCCTTCGGGTGGACACCGGCGTGGTCGGTGTCGACGCCCTCGCCCCTGAGCGTGCGCAGGATCAGGCGGCCGGGCTCGTCGTCGCCGACCAGCCCCGCCCAGGAGGCACGGTGGCCCAGCCGGGCCAGGCCGATGGCCACGTTGGACTCGGCCCCGGCGACGGTGGTCCGCGCCTGGGCGCCGACGGCGAGCGGTCCGGGCAGCTGTGCGGCGAGCATGGTCTCGCCGAACGTGAGGACGTCGGCGGCCACGGTTCCCGGAGCGGTGGTCATGCCTCCTCCCGCTGCGCTTCGTGGGCGCAGAGCGCGACGAACCGGCGTGCCCGGGCGCGCAGGGCGTCCGGATCACCCCCGTGCGCGGCGTCGCCCACCAGGGGCGAGCCGACGCCGACCGCTACCGCGCCGTGGGCGAGGTACTGCTCGGCGCTGGTGAGGTCGACTCCGCCGACCGGCACGAAGGGCAGGTCGGGGAAGGGATCACGCAGGGCCTTCAGGTAGGCGGGGCCGCCGATCGAGGCGGGGAAGAGCTTGACGGCGTCGGCCCCGGCCCGGCGGGCGGCGACGGCCTCGGTCGGGGTGAGGGCGCCGGCCAGGACCGGCAGGCCGACGCGGACCGAGGCCGCCACCGACTCGGTGAGCGCGGGGGTCACGATCCAGCGCGCGCCCGCTTCCCGGGCGCGGGCGACGTCGTCCTCGGTCAGCACGGTGCCCGCCCCGATGTGGGCCGAGGGGCCGGCCTCGGCGACGGCCCGGCGGATGACACCGAGGGCGTCGGCGGTGTTGAGGGAGACCTCGACGAGGGCCACGCCTTCGTCGAGCAGGGTCAGGACCGTGCGCAGCGCGGCATCGGCGTCCGAGCCGCGCACGATGGCGGCCAGCCGGGTGCGCCGCAGCACGGCGGAGAAGGGTTCGGCGTTCACGGTGTGCGGGAGTTCCATGTTCACGTCCGGGAGGGTCGGGGTCGGGCGGGGGTCACCATTCGGCGAAGGAACCGTCGGTGTGCCGCCATACCGGGTTGCGCCAGTCGGCGACGCTGTTGTCGGCGGCGCGGACCGCCTTCTCGTCCACCTCGACGCCGAGGCCGGGGGCCGCGGTCCGCAGCAGGTGACCGTCGTGGAAGTGCAGCGGCGTGGTGTCGACCAGGTAGTCCAGCGGACCGGCGCCCACGTTGTAGTGGATGCCGATGCTCTGCTCCTGGATGAGGAAGTTCGGCGTGCTGAAGGCGATCTGGAGGCTGGCGGCGAGCGAGACGGGGCCCAGCGGGCAGTGCGGCGCGAGGAGCACGTCGAAGGTCTCGGCGAGCGCGGCGATCCGGCGGACTTCGGAGATGCCGCCGGCGTGGGACAGGTCGGGCTGGACGACCGCCACCCCGGCGGTCAGGGCGGGGAGCACGTCGGTGCGCGAGTAGAGGCGTTCCCCGGTCGCCAGCGGCACCGGAGAAGCCCTGACCAGGTCGCACAGCCGGTGGGTGTACTCGGGGAGTACGGGCTCCTCGACGAACAGCGGGTTGTACGCGGCGAGATGCGGGAGCACCTTGGCCGCGTTGGCGGCCGTGAACCGGCCGTGGAAGTCGACGGCGAAGTCCTTGTCGTCGCCGAGTGCCTCGCGCGCGGCGGCGGCCCGGGAGACGACTTCGTCGATCTCCCGGGTGGTCGCCAGCCGGTTCATGCGCCCGGAGGCGTTCATCTTCACCGCGGTGAAACCGGCCTCCACCTGCTCGCTCACGGCCTCGGCGATCTGGGCGGGTTCGTCCCCGCCGACCCAGGTGTAGGCCCGCACGCGGTCGCGCACCGGGCCGCCGAGCAGCTGGTGCACCGGCGCGCCGTAGGTCTTCCCCGCGATGTCCCAGAGCGCCTGGTCCAGTCCGGCGACGGCGCTGGAGAGGACCGGGCCGCCGCGGTAGAACGACCCCTTGGTCATGGTCTGCCAGTGGTCCTCGATCCGCAGCGGGTCCCGCCCCACGAGGAGTTCGGACAGTTCGTGCACGGCGGCGCGGACGGTGGCGGCGCGGCCCTCGACCACCGGCTCGCCCCAGCCGACGACGCCGTCGTCGGTCTCGACGCGGCACAGCAGCCAGCGGGGCGGCACGGCGAAGGTCTCGACGCGGGTGATCTTCATGCTTCTCCTTGGTGCGGCCGGGCACCGCCGGCCGGTCGGGGTGCCGGACACGGGCGCCCACCGCGGGCGGCGCGATTCAGGAAGAGGTCTTGTAGGCACTCCAGCCGCCATCGACGACCAGCGAGGCGCCGGTGACGAAAGAGGCGTCGTCGCTCAGCAGGAAAGCCGTGGCCCCGGCGACCTCTTCGGGACGGCCGAGCCGTCCGGCGACGGTCTGCTCCGCGCTGCGCTGCCGGTCCTCCTCGCCGATCCCGTCCCAGGCCCGGGTGAGCACAGGTCCGGGCAGCAGCGCGTTGACCCGTACGTCGGGCCCGTACTCGACGGCCAACTGGCGGGCCAGTCCGGTGAGTCCGGCCTTGGCGGAGGCGTAGGCGGGGCGGCCCGGCAGTCCGACGAGGGCGTGCACCGAGGAAACCAGCACGGCGCTGCCGCGGGTGGCGCGCAGATCGTCCAGGCAGGCACGGAAGCCGAGGAAAGCGCCGGTCAGCGTGACACCGAGCTGCTGGTTCCACTGGTCGAGCGTGGTGTCGTGGGCGGGGGCGACGCGCACGGCGTAGGCATTGGAGACGAGAGCCGAGACGGGCCCGTAGGCCCTGCGAACGGCGTCCAGCGCCGCGGCCCAGGACGCTTCGTCGCTCACGTCGGTCGAGTGGAACATCGCCTCCCCGCCGGCGTCCCGGATGGCGCGGGCCGTGCGCTCGCCTTCCGTCGAGTCGATGTCGGCGACGAGGACGCGGGCTCCCTCGCCCGCGAGCCGTCGGGCGATCGCGGCTCCGATCCCCCCGGCCGCTCCGGTGACCACGGCGACGTGCCCGTCGAAGCGAGGCACTGTCCCGGACGGCTGCGGATTCGTGGACGGCATGGGCGGCTCCGAAGACTGCGGTGCGGACGGGTCGGGTCTCGTGCGGCCGGTGAGCAAGGACCCACCGCCACCGATATTAAATATGAATTATCGAGGGAGGCCAAGACACCCCCTGAGGCGCCCGTCACAGGGGAAAGGTCTCGCCGCCGTGTCAGCGGGCCTCGCGGTGAGCGGTGCGGTCCGCCGGGCCCACCGTCCGCCCGGTGAGCTGGTCGAGGTCCTCGACCGCCTTCGCCAGCAGGTCGAGCATGGCGAGTTCGGCACGGGCCGCGTCACCGTCGCGCACGGCGTCGAGGACCGCACGATGGCTGGGCACGGGGTCGTCGACGGAGGCATGGGCATGGACGAGACGGTCCCGCTCCCGCAGGCCCGGCTCCAGCAGCATGTCCATGCGGGCCAGCATCTCGTTTCCGGTGGCCGCCAGAAGCGCGCGGTGGAATGCCGCGTCGGCCTCGGCCGCGTCGGACGAGTCCGCCCGAGCCCGCCCCATGAGGCCGAGCGCCGCCTCCAGGGCCTCGAGGTCGGCGTCCGTCCTGTGCAGGGCGGCACGGTGGGCGGCAGCGGGCTCGATGATCGAGCGGACATCGGCGAGGTCCCGCATCAGCTCCTCACCGGCTCCCCCCTCGACGCGCCACCGGATGACGTCCGCGTCGAGGAGGTTCCAGTGCTTGCGCTCCCTGACGAACGTGCCCCGCTTCTGCCGTGCGTCGACGAGTCCCTTGCCGGCCAGGACCTTCAGGGACTCGCGCATGACGGTCAGACTGACGTCCAGCTCCTCCCCCAGCGCCCGCACGTCCAGCGTGGTGCCCTCGGGCACGGCGCCGCCCACGATGCGCGCTCCGAGCGACTGGACCACCTGTCCGTGCACGCCGCGGGTGCTGTAGGCCGCCATGCCGCCATCTCCTTGACATCGGGCGCACCTGAGGCGCGCGGGGGTGGGCGCCGCGGGCGCGAACGCGGGCCCATGGTAACGCCACGTATTAATTACTAATACATCTGACAGTGCTGTGAGCAGCGCGGTCGGGCCGTATCGCTCCAGCGCTCTCTCGCCGAGTACCGGCGACAGGCCGGCACCTGGCGGTGCCCGGGCGCCCCGTCGGTGCGGACGCCCCTGCGGGATACGGCAGGATGAGCCCTCGCGCCGGTCGAACTCCCTTGCGGGCCGGTGCGATCGCACAGATGAGAATCGAGCAGGTGACAGGTGACGAGTAAGCACATCCGCCCGTCGGTCAGCGGCTTCGCCGCTGCCGCACCCCTTGGAGGTGACCGATGACCGAGGACCTCACCGTGGACCACCTGGTGCCCGCCGGCATCGCACTGGCCGCCGGTCTGCTGGGGGCGTTCCTGCTGCGCATGCTGCTGCGCTGGCTGGGACGGCACGCCGAGCGCACCCGGTGGGGCGGCGACGACGTGATGGTGGACGCGCTGCGCACGGTGGTGCCGTGGGCGGCGGTCTCGGGCGGCGTGGCGGGCGCGGCGGCGGCGCTGCCGCTGACCCGGACCGTGCAGCACAACGTCAACCAGGTGCTGACGGTCCTGCTGATCTTCGTGGTGACGGTGTCGGCGGCCCGCGTGATCGCCGGGCTGGTCCGGACGGTGACGACGTCCCGTTCCGGGGTGGCCGGGTCGGCGACGATCTTCGTCAACATCACCCGGGTGCTGGTGCTGGCGATCGGCTTCCTGGTGGTGCTGCAGACGCTGGGCATCTCCATCGCGCCGATGCTCACCGCCCTGGGCGTGGGCGGTCTGGCCGTCGCCCTGGCCTTGCAGGACACGCTGGCCAACCTGTTCGCGGGCATCCACATCCTCGCCTCGAAGACCGTGCAGCCGGGCGACTACATCAGGCTCAGCAGCGGCGAGGAGGGCTACGTCGAGGACATCAACTGGCGGCAGACCACCGTCCGCGCGCTCTCCAACAACCTGGTGGTGATCCCCAACGGGCAGCTCGCCAAGACGAACATGACCAACTTCATGCGCCCCGAACAGCAGCTGACCATCCTGGTGCAGGCGGGCGTCGCCTACGACAGTGATCTGGAGCACGTGGAGCGGGTCACGATCGAGGTCGTCGCCGAGGTGATGACGGAGATCACCGGGGCGGTGCCGGAGCACGAGCCCGCCGTGCGCTTCCACACCTTCGGCGACTCGCGGATCGGTTTCACCGTGATCCTGGGCGTCGGCGAGTTCAGCGACCAGTACCGGATCAAGCACGAGTTCATCAAGCGCCTGCACCGGCGTTACCGCGAGGAGGGCATCCGCATTCCGGCGCCCGCCCGCACGGTCGCGCTCCAGCAGGGCACCGTGGTGATCCCGCAGCAGCGGACGGGCGAGGACACCGTGCCCTCCGCCTGATCGATCACCCCCTCGGCCGGGGCCGCGCGGCCGGATGGCCGGAATCTCCGCGCGACCCCTGTCGAGCCGAGGTCGAGCACGAGATATCTTGATGTCGAGCAATGTTGCAGACGTGGAGCGGAGCACCCGGTGACTGACTCGACCATCATCTACACACACACTGACGAGGCCCCGGCCCTGGCGACGTATTCCTTCCTGCCGGTGATCCGGGCGTACGCCTCGCAGGCGGGTGTCTCCGTGGAGACCCGGGACATCTCGCTGGCCGGACGGATCATCGCCCTGTTCCCGGAGTACCTCACCGAGGACCAGCGCATCCCGGACGCCCTCGCCGAGCTCGGCGAGCTGGCCAAGACGCCCGCGGCCAACATCATCAAGCTGCCGAACATCTCGGCGTCCATCCCGCAGCTCAAGGCCGCCATCGCCGAGCTGCAGGGCCAGGGCTACGCGCTGCCGGCCTACCCCGACGACCCGAAGACCGACGAGGAGCGCGACATCCGCGCCCGCTACGACAAGGTCAAGGGCTCCGCGGTCAACCCGGTCCTGCGCGAGGGCAACTCCGACCGCCGCGCCCCGGCCTCGGTGAAGAACTACGCCAAGACCCACCCGCACCGCATGGGCGCCTGGACCCCCGAGTCCAGGACGAACGTCGCGACCATGGGCGAGAACGACTTCCGCTCCACCGAGAAGTCCGTGGTGATCGCCGAGGACGGCACGCTGCGGATCGAGCTGGTCGGCGACGACGGCACCACCACGGTGCTGCGCGAGTCCGTGCCGGTGAAGAAGGACGAGGTCGTCGACGCCTCGGTGCTGCGCGTCGCCGCGCTGCGCGAGTTCCTGACCGCGCAGGTCGCCCGCGCCAAGTCCGAGGGCATCCTGTACTCGGTGCACCTGAAGGCCACGATGATGAAGGTCTCCGACCCGATCATCTTCGGCCACGTGGTACGCGCCTTCTTCCCGAAGACGTTCGCGCAGTACGGCGACGTGCTCGCCAAGGCCGGCCTCACCCCGAACGACGGCCTGGGCGGCATCTACAAGGGCCTGGAGGCCCTGCCCGAGGGCGCCGAGATCAAGGCCTCCTTCGACGCCGAGCTCGCCGAGGGCCCGGAGCTGGCGATGGTCGACTCCGACAAGGGCATCACCAACCTGCACGTGCCCTCCGACGTCATCATCGACGCCTCGATGCCGGCCATGATCCGCACCTCCGGCCACATGTGGGGCGCGGACGGCCAGGAGCACGACGCCCTCGCCGTCATCCCGGACTCCTCCTACGCCGGCGTGTACCAGGCCGTCATCGAGGACTGCCGCGCCAACGGCGCCTTCGACCCGTCGACGATGGGCTCCGTCCCGAACGTCGGCCTCATGGCGCAGAAGGCCGAGGAGTACGGCAGCCACGACAAGACCTTCGAGATCCCCACCACGGGCACGGTCCGCCTGGTCGACGCCGACGGCAACGCCGTCCTGGAGCAGACGGTCTCCGCCGGCGACATCTTCCGCGCCTGCCAGACCAAGGACGCCCCGATCCGCGACTGGGTGAAGCTGGCCGTCACCCGCGCCCGCGCCACCGGCGACCCGGCCGTCTTCTGGCTGGACGAGGGCCGCGCCCACGACGCCAACCTGATCGCCAAGGTCAAGGCGTACCTGACGGAGCACGACACCGAGGGCCTGGACATCCGGATCCTCAACCCGGTCGAGGCGACCAAGCTGTCGGTGGAGCGCATCCGCCGCGGTGAGAACACCATCTCCGTCACCGGCAACGTGCTGCGCGACTACCTGACCGACCTGTTCCCGATCCTGGAGCTGGGCACCAGCGCCAAGATGCTGTCGGTCGTCCCGCTGATGGCGGGCGGCGGCCTGTTCGAGACGGGCGCCGGCGGCTCCGCGCCGAAGCACGTCCAGCAGCTGGTCAAGGAGAACTACCTGCGCTGGGACTCCCTGGGCGAGTTCTTCGCCCTGGTGCCGTCCCTGGAGCAGTACGCGGCAGCCACCGGCAACGGCAGCGCCAAGGTCCTCGCCGACACCCTCGACCGCGCCACGGCGACCTTCCTCAACGAGGACAAGTCCCCGACCCGTCGCGTCGGCGGCATCGACAACCGCGGCAGCCACTTCTACCTGTCCCTGTACTGGGCGCAGGAGCTGGCCCGGCAGACCGACGACGCGGACCTGGCCAAGGCCTTCGCCCCGCTCGCCGAGACGCTCGCCGCCAACGAGCAGAAGATCGTGGACGAGCTGAACGCCGTGCAGGGCAAGCCGGCCGAGATCGGCGGCTACTACCAGCCCGACCCGGCCAAGGCCGCCGCGGTCATGCGCCCGTCGGCCACCTGGAACGAGGCGCTGGCGTCCCTCGCCTGATCCTCGCCGGCCCCCGAGGGCTCCCGGGCACCCCGTCTCCGTCCGTCGGAGGCGGGGTGCCCGTCTCTTCGACGCCGCCTGCCGCGTCCCTGCGACCACCCTTCCGGAGCAGCCCCATGACCGACGCCCCGCAGACCTTCGAGCTGCTGCCCGGCGCAGCGCACTCCCCCGTGATCCTGCACGTGCCGCACTCCTCGCGGGAGATACCGGCCGCCGTGCGCCCCGGCATCGTCCTCGACGACGCGGCACTGGAGCGGGAGCTCGACCACATCACCGACTCGCACACGGCCGAGATCGCCGAGGCGGCGGCCGGACTGGCCGGCGTCACGCCCTGGCGGTTCGTGAACCGGGCGTCGCGGCTGGTGGTCGACCCGGAGCGGTTCCCGGACGACCGCGAGGAGATGACGGCCGTCGGGATGGGCGCCGTGTACACGCGGACCACGCACCGCGAGGTGCTGCGGGCCGACGGCACCGACCCGGAGCCGCTGCTCGAACGGTACTTCCGGCCGTACGCGCGGGCGATGACCGAGGCGGTCGCCGCCCGGCTCGCCGCCACCGGACGGGCCGTGATCGTCGACGTCCACTCCTACCCCACCGAGCCGCTGCCCTACGAGCTGCACGGCGAGGGCCCGCGCCCGCCCGTCTGCCTGGGCACCGACGGCTTCCACACGCCGCCCGAGCTGCTCGCCGCCGCCCGTGAGGCGTTCGCGGCGTGCGGGGAGACCGGGCTCGACAGCCCCTTCAGCGGGACGTACGTGCCGCTGGACTTCTACGGGCAGCGGGGCGAGGTCGGCGCCCTGATGGTGGAGATCCGCCGGGACACCTACATGACCGAGCCGGGCGGCCCGGCCGGGCCCGGTCTGTCCCGCCTCGCGGCATCGCTGGCGGCGCTCGTCGACGCCGTATCGGACTGATCGCGCGGCCGTCCGGTCACGTCAGGCGCGCAGCCACTGAGTGACGACCACCTCGCCGCCGGTCCGCAGTCGCAGGGCGAACGGGCCGGTGGGCGGGGCGTCGCCGGTGAAGCGGCCCATGTCGTCGGCCGTCAGCCGGGCATGGGCCAGCGGGCCGGTGAGCACCTCGATCCGGGCCGGGCCCGGCGGAAGCACCTGTCCGAACAGTCCGTCGGAGGTCACCTCCACGTCGACGGTCACGTCGTCCGCGCGGAAGGTCAGCATCCGCGGCGGGTCCGACTCCCCCCGCACCGGCATGGCGTCGGTCAGCGAGTCGAAGGTCAGCTCGGCGACGCGTGCCTCCAGGTCGTGCAGCGCGTAGGCGTCGACGGCGAGCCGCCGCAGCTCGGCCGGTACCGGGTCCAGGATCGCGGCGGCCTGCCGCAGCTCCTCCTCCAGCAGCCCGGTGGCCAACTCCCCGTCGGTGAACGTCCCGTCGGGCGGTCCGTCCTCGGCGTCGTCGTCGTAGCCGTCGTATCCGTCGTGCAGGTCGCTCATGGCGTGGTCCCCCGTGCCTCCAGCCGGGCCCGCAGCCGGCGCAGACAGCGCTGGCGCATCGGCCCGATGCTGCCCACCGCGATTCCCAGCGCGGCGGACACCTCCTGATAACTGGGCGGTGGCGAGGAGATCAGCACCCTCAGCAACTGGCGGCAGCGTTCCCCCAGTTCCTCGAACTCCTGCCACAGCCGCCGCACGCGCTCGGTCTGCGCGGCGGCCTCCTCGGAGTCGAGCACCGACTCCTCCGGCGTACGGTCCTCGCTCGGCCGGTCCAGCAGCTGCGGATCGTCGGTCGGCGTCCAGCGCTTCGACGCCTTGAGCAGCTTCAGACACTCGTGGCGTGCCGTGCTCGCCAGCCACGAGCCGGTCTTCTCCGGTTCGCGGATCCGCCCCAGGTGCTGGGCGAACCTGAACCAGGCGGTCTGGTACACCTCGTGCGCGTCGGCGTCGGACAGGCCGTGTGCCCGTACGACCGACCACACCAGCGGGCCCAGCCCGTCCACCAGTGACTTCCAGGCCGCCGCGTCCCCGTCGGCGGCCGACCGGACGAGCGCACCGACATCTGCACGGTCCACGGCCCCACCCCTCGTGTACGACTCGTCATCGTACGCCGCGCAGGGGGCGGGTCCGCCCGGCATGACGCCGCTCACGCCCGAGCGGCCGGCGGTTCGACGGAGGCCGGACGCCAGGTGGGCGGCAGCAGCGCCGGTACGTGCGCGCCGCGGACCTCGGCGAACTCGCCGTTCTCCGCGAGGAGTTGCCTGCGGGCCGCGCGGGGGTCGGTCTCCTTGTGCGCCGTCATGTGGGAGGCGACCAGGCCGGCTGCCACCGGGGTCGCGAAGGAGGTACCGCTCCACTGTGCGTGCCCTTCGAACATCACCTGGTCCGGCTCGGCGGGCGCCTCGCCCGGCTCGCTGAGCACCCCGTTGTGCCGGGGGTACTGGCAGGTGCAGGCGTAGCCGAAGCCGAACCGGCAGGCGTCGTAGGTGGAGTGCTGGTAGACGTACGGCACGGGCGCCTCGAAGCCGGTGAGGGCGCTGGTGAGGCGCTCGCCGGGGGCGTAGGCCTTGACCCAGCCGCCATGGTTGCTGAAGCAGGCGCCGAACTCGCCGTCGGCGCGCAGCGCGCCCACCGACAGGACGGCGTGCTCCCAGCCGGGCAGGTCGGCGTAGGCGGCCGGCCAGAAAGGGGTGGCGCTGGCGTTGTTGCCGGCGGCGGCGACCAGCAGGGTGCGCTGTGCGCGCAGTTCCTCCATGAAGGCCTGGAGGCCGAGCAGGCCGTCGGTGCGGCCGTTGGAGGTGCCGGCGGAGAGACTGAGGATGTCGGGCCAGCCGCCCCGGTCGACGGCCTCGAAGAGCTTCTCGCCGAACTCGGACTCCAGGACGGCACCGGCGTCGTTGAGGGTGCCGCGCACGGTCACGTCGGTGTTGGGGGCGACGGCGGCGAGGAGCCCTGCGATGAACGTGCCGTGGCCGACGTACTGCTGGAGGACGCCGTCGTCGTCGCACTCCCGGATCTGGGCGTCGCCGTCGGTGTGGACCAGCAGCGGGGAGGAGCGGTAGTCGTGCATGAGCCCGGTGTCGACGACGAGGACGCCGACGGCGGTGCCCGCGTCGTACGCCGTCGCGGCCGGCGCCGGGTTCGGCGGCTCGCCGGCCGGGGCGGGCACGGGTTCGTCGCCGGGGCAGGCGTTGACGGCGATCGAGACGACGTGGTTGCGGCTGATCAGGCGGCGGCCCGCGCGGCCCTCCACCGTTCTGAGGGAGCGCAGTGCGCCCGCCACGGTGAGGTCGCCGCCCGGACCGCCCTCGCCGGGGTCGCCGACCTGGATGCGGGTGATGCCCGTGCGGTTGGTCTCGGGGCTCGCGCGGCGGACGTGGTCCGGGGTCAGCCCGGCGAACGTGGTGAAGTGCTCGCGCACGGTGTCCTCGACCAGGCGGGCCTCCTCGCCGTCGCGGGCGAGGACGACGCCCTTCTCGTAGAAGAACTCGGCGGAGTCGTCCGGGCCCATCGCCAGCGGGACGCCGGGCATCGAGCGCTGGATCTGGTCGAACTGCTCGCGGAAACGCTGTGGTGCCATGCGGGTCCTCCACTGAGGCGGCTGTCGTGGCGACGGTCGCCGGCGCTCGTTCGCGGTGTCGGCGGTCGTCAATCAGAGTCCGGGGGTGGCTGATTGATACAGACTCGAACCTGTGGGACGTGGTTGCGGACCACTACCATCCCTGGGGTGACAGCGGGAAACGACTCGGTTCTCCAACTGCTGCCGATGGTGTTCGCCGCCCCCGACGAGGCCGTGGAGCGGGCGGGAGAGGTGCTCGACTCCGATCCGTCGCCGCTGCACGCCTCGGTCGCCCACCAGGTGATCGGCATCTGGCAGCGGGACTTCGGCGACATGCGGCGGGCGCTCGCCCATCTGCGGCGCGCCCGCGACCTCGCGGCCCGGGCGGACTCGGCCGAGCGGGAGGCGGATGTGCTGGCCACGCTCGGGGTGGCGCTGGTGCACGCCGGCCGCACCCGGGACGGCCTGGCGGCGTTCGAGCGGGGCGTGGCGCGCGGCACCGGGCACACCAGGGCGCGGGTGCTGTTCCGGCGGGCCTACGTGTGGTGGGTGCTGGGCCGGCACGGCGAGGCGCTGGAGGACGTGCGGCGGGCGATCCCGGTGCTGCGGCAGGCGGACGACGTGATCTGGACGGCGCGGGCGCTGACGCTGCGGGCCACCGTGCATCTGGCGCTGGGCGCGGTGGAGCGGGCGGAGGCGGACTTCGCGGCGGCGGATGCGCTGTGGGACACGACCGGCCAGGAGCACGACAAGGCCGACGCGGTGGAGAGCCGGGGTCTCGCGGCGTTCCGGTCCGGTGACGTGCCGGCGGCGCTGCGGCTGCTGGACGAGGCGGAGGAGCGGTACGCCAAGCTGGGCACGCCGACGTTCATGCTGACCATCCGGCGCTGCGAGGTGCTGCTGGCGGCGGGGCTGGCGCGGGAGGCGCTGGCCGAGGCGGACGCGGCGATCGCCGCGCTGGACGGCATCGGCGGGCAGTCCACGCGCAAGGCGGAGCTGTTGCTGGTGGCCGCGCGGGCGGCCCGGCTGGCGGACGACGCGCAGACCGCGATCGCCCGCGCGGCCGTCGCGGTACGGCTGTTCGCCGCGCAGCGGCGCACCTGGTACGAGACGCACGCCCGGCTGGTGCTGATCGAGGCGCGGGTCACGGAGGGGCGCGCATCGGGCCGGCTGGTCGCGGACGCGGCGGAGGTGGCGGAACGGCTGGCCGCGTTCGGGGCGCCGGCCGCGCCGGAGGCGTCGCTGCTGGCGGGCCGGATCGCTCTGGACCTGGGCTGGACGGCCGACGCGGAACGGCATCTGGCGGTCGCCGCGCGCAGCCGCCGCAGCGGGCCGCCGCTGGCGCGGATGACGGGCTGGGCGGCGCAGGCGCTGCGGGCCCGGGCGGCCGGGTCGGCGCGGGGGGTGCTGGAGGCCTGCCGGCGGGGACTGGACGTGCTGGACGACCACCGGATGACGCTGGGCGCCTCGGAGCTGC
Organism: Streptomyces flaveolus; assembly: GCF_044765825.1. Taxonomy (NCBI): domain Bacteria; kingdom Bacillati; phylum Actinomycetota; class Actinomycetes; order Kitasatosporales; family Streptomycetaceae; genus Streptomyces; species Streptomyces flaveolus. Next base: position 68,290 of record NZ_JBIWKU010000004.1, read on the forward strand.
GGGCCCGGGCCACCGCGCAGGGCGCGGAACTGGCGGCGATGGCGCAGCGGGCGAGCCTGGTCTCGGGCGGGCCGCGGCGGCTGCTGGTGTGGAGCGAGCGGTGGCGGGCGACGGTGCTGTCGGCGCCGCCGGCCCGGCCACCGGCCGACCCGGCGCTGCTGAGCGGTATGACGGCGTTCCGGGAGATCGCCGCCCGCGCGGAGGAGGCCCGGCTGGACGGCGGCCGGCCCGTCCCCGTGCTGGAGCGCGAACAGCGGCGCCTGGAACGGGAGATCCGCTCCCGCACCCTGCACATGCGGGGCGAGGCGTCCGGGGACGGGGACCGGTTCGACGTGGACCGGCTGCTGCGGCGGATCGGTGCCGGCGTACGGCTGGTGGAGCTGGCCGTGCTCGACGGGCGGGTGCACGTGCTGCTGTGCGGGCAGGGCCGGGTCCGGCGGTTCGAGGCGGGACTGCTGGCCGAGGCGGAACGGGAGGCCGAGCACGTGCAGGCGGGGCTGCGACGGCTGGCCCACCCGGGGGCGGAGGCGCGGCTGCCGGTGGTGGAGGCCGCGGGGGTGCGTCTGCAGGAGCTGCTGCTCGGTCCGGCGGCGGCGCATCTGGGCACCGGTCCGGTCGTGATCGTGCCGCCGGCGCGGCTGCACCGGGTGCCGTGGGCGCTGCTTCCCGCGCTGCGGGAGCGGGTGCTGAGCGTGTCGCCGTCGGCGAGCAGCTGGCTGCGCGCCCATGAGACGACACCGCCGCCCGGCGGCCGCCGGGTCCTGGTACGCGGCCCGGGGCTGGCGACCGGAGGTGCGGAGGTGACGGAACTCGCCGATCGCACCCTGGCCTCGGCACCCGACGGCCGGTTCGAGGCGCCGGATGCGCTCCGGGAGCGCGGGGGGCGAGACGCGGGGGTCGTCCGGCACGGGCCCGTGGCCGCGCCGTCGGGCGAGGAGCCGCAGGCACCGCCGGCCGCCGGGCCGGGCGACGCGCGCGGTGGCGGGACAGAGGCGCGGGCCGGGGAGCGGTACGGGGCTCCGGTCCTGCTGGAGGGGGACGAGGCGCGGGTGCCTCGGGTGCTGCGGGAGTTGGACGGGGCCGCGCTGGCGCACATCGCCGCGCACGGCACGTTCCGTGCGGACAGCCCGCTGTTCTCGTCGCTGCGGATGGCCGACGGCCCGCTCATCGTGCACGACTTGGAGCGGCTGGACCGCAGCCCCTACCGGATCATCCTGTCCTGCTGCGACACCGCCCGGTTCGCGTCCGTCGGCGCGGACGAGCTGCTCGGGCTGGTGACCGCGCTGCTGCCGCTGGGCACGGCCGGGGTGGTGGCGTGCAGCGCGCCGGTCAACGACGCCGCGGTGGTGCCGCTGATGCTCGCGCTGCACAAGGGGCTGGACGCCGGGCTGTCCCTGGCGGAGGCGCTGCGCGACGCGCGGGCCGCGCTGCCGGGCGACGCGGTGCACCAGGCCACGGGGTGGGCCTTCTCGGCGTTCGGAGCTGCCTGACGGCGGATCAGGCCGACTGGGCCGCGGGCAGGTCGACCAGCCAGGGCAGGGCGCCTCGGTCGCCGGCGCCGAGCCGGGTGTAGGCGCTGTAGAGGTGGTTGCCGACGGTGCGGACGGAGAGGGTGAGTCTTTCGGCGATCTGGCGGTTGCTCAGCCCCGCTGCGGCGAGCGTGACGATCTGCCGTTGCCGGGCCGTGAGTTCGCCGAGCACCAGTCCGGACAGGGCCGGGGTGCGGGCGCCCTCGCAGCGCCGGGCGAGGGCGACGGCGCGGGTGCGGGCGGTGCGGGCGGCCCGCGGGTCGCGGTGGGCGCGTACCGCCTGGGCGTGCGCCTCGGCCGCGAAGAGCAGGAAGCCGCGCCGCTCCAGTTCCTCGGCCACCCGGTCCAGTCGGGGCCCGTCACCGCGGGCGAGGGCGTCGGCGTGGGCGGCGAAGACGCCGGTCAGCCGGCCGGCCGCGCGCTCGGGGGCGCCGAGCCGGACGGCGTCGTAGGGATCGCCGCCGGAGGCCGCCCGGACGGCCCCGTCGAGGTCGCCGCGCACGGCGGCCGTCCACGCGGCAGCGCCGCCGCCCGGCGCGGGACCGGCGGGACGGTCGTCGTCCCCGTCACCCCGCGCGGTCGGCACCTCGCCCGACTGGGCGGCGGCCAGGGCGAGTTCGGTCAGGCACCCGGGGTCGTCGACGTCCTGCCGCAGGCCTTCGCGGGCCCACGCCGCCGCCTCCCGCAGCCGGCCGCGCAGCCGGGCCAGCCGGGCGCGGACGGCCGCGTCCCCGGCCGGAACCGGCGCCCCCTCCACCACCAGCCACTCCCCCACGGGCGCGGGAAAGGCCCGTACGTCGTCCCGCTCGATCCGCCGGTGCAGGGCTTCCGTCTCCGCCGTCAGGGCGGGCCCGCACCGGTCCGGGGTGCGGGCCAGCCGCCGGGCCCGCAGCCGGCCGGCCGCGGCGCGCAGGACGGGTCCGTGCAGCGGGTGGGCGAGGCGGGCGGCGCCGTCGTCGTCGACGCGGACCAGGCCCTCGGCCTCCAGGCACTCCAGGGTCCGCAGGTCGAGGGTGTCCGGGTCGAGGAGCAGGGGTTCGGCGAAGGCGAGGCGGTCGAGCGTCTCGCGTTCCTCGGGACGGGCGCGGTCGAGGAGGTGGGCGGCACGTTCGCGCACGGCCGGGGTGAGGGGGAGCGGGCCGCGCCAGGCCCGTTCGTCCGTGCCCGGGACCGGGGTGAGCAGCCCTCGTTCCCGTACGGCGGTGAGCAGTTCGCGCAGCAGCCGCAGGTCCCCGCGGCTCAGGCGGTGCAGCCGGTCCACGGTCAGCGGTTCCAGGGTGGTGCCCGCGCCCGCCGTGAGCAGGTCCGCGGTCTCCTCGCGGGGCAGCGGCTCCAGGGTGAGCCGGGGCAGCAGCTCGCCGGTCCACAGCCGGGAGACCGCGCCCGGCACCGGGGCGCCCTCGGTGGCGACGACCAGGAGCCGGGTGCGGCCGTGCACGGCGAGCTGGTGCACGAGGGCGGCGGAGGCGTCGTCGAGCAGGTGGGCGTCGTCGACCAGCAGCAGGCGCACGCCCGACAGGAGGTGCACGGCGCGGTGCAGGGTGACGGCCTCGGGCAGCAGGTGGGCGAAGGCGGCGAAAGGGATGCCGCGGGTCTCCGGCGTTCCGGCCGCGCGGGCACAGTCCGTGCCGCGGACGGCCTCCGTCACGAGCCGGGTCTTGCCGCAGCCCGCCGCTCCCGTCACCACGATGCCGCCCCGCCCGGCGGACAGGGTCCGGCGCACCAGCTCCAGTTCGTCGGCGCGGCCGGTGAACGGCCAGGGCAGCTCCAGCGTCTTCGCGTCCCGCGCGGACGTCGTCACAGTCGTCACGGAAACAGGAGTCCGCCTACTCATTCCTGATACAGGGCGACTTGAGTAGCCCTCGACTCAGGTGCCCGGGCGGGCCGGACGGCAGGCTGTGGGCCATGACCGCACGCTACTGCTCGCTCGCGCAGCAGCCCGCCCCCGCGTATCCGCCGGGGCTGGCCGCCGAGCGGCACGCCGCGCTCGCCGGCGGGCAGCGGATGTGGGTCAACGGCACGGTGCTGCACTACTGCTTCCTCGGCGGCGACACCGACACCTCGGTCGTCCCCCTGCGGGGCACGGGCCGGCCGCGACGGGGGGCGTGGGCCGGTACGGAGGAGCAGCGGGCCGTGGTGCGCGACTGCTTCCAGGAGTGGCAGGACCTCGGGCTCGGGCTCGTCCTGACCGAGGTCGGCGACCGCTCGGAGGCGGAACTGCGCATCGGCTTCCGCCCCGGCGACGGCTCCTGGTCGGCGGTGGGCCGCGACGCGCTGCGGGCCGGCCTGAACGACCGCACCATGAACTTCGGCTGGGACCTGACCGCGCCCGGGGAACGCGCGACGGCCCTGCACCAGATCGGGCACGCGCTCGGCATGCTGCACGAGCACCAGAGCCCGTACGCGGGCATCCTCTGGGACGACGAGGCCGTCTACGCCGAGCTGGCGGGGCCGCCGAACCACTGGAGCCGGGAGCGGACGTTCCACAACATCCTGCGCAAGCTGGACATGGACGAGGTCAACGGTCCGGTCTGGGACCCGCAGTCGATCATGGAGTACCCCTTTCCGTCGGGACTGATACTGGAGCCGGAGCACTACCGTGCGGGCCTGCACCCGCCCGGCACCCTCTCCGCCGCCGACAAGGAGTTCGCGCTGCGCTGGTACCCGCCCGCCGGCCGGCCGGGACCGCTGGTGCCGTTCCGTTCGGTGCCGCTCGGCCTCGGACCGTGCGAACAGGCCGACTTCCGTCTCGATCCGCCGGAGACCCGGGAGTACACCGTCGGCACGTTCGGCGACAGCGACGCCGTCGTCGTGGTCTTCGAGGAGCGCGGCGGGGAGCCCCGCTTCCTCGCCGGCCACGACGACGGGGGAACGCCCCGCAACGCCACGATCAGGGCCCGTCTCGTCAAGGGCCGCCGCTATGTCGTCCGGGTGCGCCTGTACTCCTCGTGGGGTGCGGGCGAGACGGCGGTCATGTGCTGGTGACCGCACGGCTCCACCGCACCCCGTCCACGACCGCCCACAGTCCGGCGCCGGGGGACGGCCGGGGACGTCGCCTTCGGGGGACAGTGTCGCCAGGACACTGACTGAGGTGACGTCCCCGGCCCACCGGGCCCGCTGCTTCGGGGGAGGCAGCGGGCCCGGTCATCTTCGGCGGCCGGGCCGCGGTTCAGCGATGGCGGCGCCGGGCGCCGTGAAGACGTACGTGGTCATTCTGAGTGACGGGGCCCGCCTGAAGATCAAGGCGAGGCGATGGGCGCGGGAGGCCGGAGAGGAGGTGGTGACCTTCTTCGGCAGTGACAACAAGCCCAGCGCGGTCTTCAGCCTGCGGGGCATCGTCGGCGTGATCGGCCCGAAGGCTCTGGACGAGTCGTAGGCCGGCCGTTGCCCGTGCCGCGTCCGCCGCGCGACGGGGCGGCGGACACGGCCACTGCCGTACGGCGCGCGCTCAGCGCGCCACGAGTCCCGGCTCGGCGACCGTCTTGCGCACGCCCGTGACCGGGTCGGGGCGGTGCACGATCAGGGTGATGGCCAGGAACCTCACGACGCCGCCCGTTCGTCGGCGTGCGCCGTGCCGGGGTGGGTCAGGCCGAGGTGGTCGCGCAGGGTGGTGCCCTCGTAGTCGGTGCGGAAGACGCCCTGTTCCTGGAGCAGCGGGACGACCTTGTCCGCGAACTCGTCCAGGCCCGCCGGGGTGATGTGGGGGACGAGGATGAAGCCGTCGGCGGCGTCGGCCTGCACGAAGTCGTTGACGGTGCGGGCCACGGTGGCCGGGGAGCCGACGAAGGTCTGGCGGTTGCCGGTGTGGATGACGAGGTCGCGGATGGACCAGCCGTTGGCCGCCGCCAGTTCGCGCCACTCACGGGCGGTGGCCAGCGGGTCGCGGTACATCCGCACCTGGGCCCGGCCGCGCGCGATGTGTTCCCCGGTCACGTCGGGGTCGATGTCGGGCAGCGGGCCTTCCGGGTCGTAGGCGGACAGGTCCCGGTTCCAGACGAACTCCAGGTGCTTGAGGGCGGTGGCCCCGCTGACCTGCTGCCGGCGGACCTCACGCGCCCGCTCCTCGGCCTCGTCGTCGGTGTCGCCGAGGACGAAGGTCGCGGCGGGGAGGATCAGCAGGTCGTCGGGGCGGCGGCCGTACTTGGCGAGGCGGCTCTTGACGTCCCGGTGGAACGCCCGGCCCTCGTCGAGGGTGGCGTACCGGCTGAAGATGGCGTCCGCGTCGGCGGCGGCGAACTCGCGGCCCTCCTCGGAGTCCCCGGCCTGGAAGATCACCGGGCGGCCCTGCGGGGAACGCGGGACGTCGAAGCGGCCGTGGATGTCGAAGTGCTGTCCCCGGTGGACGAACGCACCGGCCTTGGCGTCGCGGAGGAAGATGCCGGTGGCCGGGTCGGCGACGATCTCGTCGCCGCGCCAGGAGTCGAAGAGTTCGTTCGCCGTGGCCAGGAACTCGCGGGCGCGCGAGTAGCGCTCCTCCTGCGGCAGGAAGCCGCCGCGGCGGAAGTTCTCGCCGGTGAACGCGTCCCAGGAGGTGACGACGTTCCAGGCGGAGCGTCCCCCGGAGAGGTGGTCCAGGCTCGCGAACTGCCGGGCCACCTCGTAGGGCTCGTTGAAGGTGGAGTTGATGGTGCCGGTCAGGCCGAGCCGGTCGGTGACGGCGGCGAGCGCGGCGAGGATCGTGAAGGTGTCGGGGCGGCCGACGACGTCCAGGTCGTAGATCTGCCCGCCCTGTTCGCGCAGGCGCAGGCCCTCGGCGAGGAACAGGAAGTCGAACTTGGCCCGTTCGGCGGTCCGCGCGAAGTGCGCGAAGGAGCTGAACTCGATGTGGCTGCCGGCCCGGGGGTCGCTCCACACGGTGGTGTTGTTGACCCCGGGGAAGTGCGCGGCCAGGTGGATCTGCTTCAGCGGCTTGGTCATGGTGGTGGTGTCCTCCCGGCTCAGGCGGTCGCGGTGGCGGTGGCGGCGTAGCGGTTGGCGGGGCGGGCGAGGCCGAGCAGTCCGCGCAGGGTGTCCGCCTCGTAGGCGTCGCGGAAGAGTCCGCGGCGCCGCAGCTCGGGGACCAGGCCGCGGGTGATCGCCGGCAGGTCGTGTCCGAGGACGGCGGGGCGCAGACGGAATCCCGTCAGTCCGGTCGACGCGAACTCCTCCAGCAGGTCCGCGAGTTGTGCGGGGGTGCCGGTGAAGACGCGGGCGTCGCTCGTGTACGGCGTCCCGGCGAGCTCGTCCAGGCGGTCCTTGCGGGCGGTGGCCTTCGCCTGGTCGTCGTCCAGGAAGACCACCAGGTCGGCGAAGACCTGCAGCGGCTCGGCGGCGCGGCCGGCCGTCTCCTGTTCGGCGCGGATCTCGGCGACGATCTCCCGCGCCTGGGCGCTGTCGTGCGGGGTGACGTAGCCGACGTCGGCCTGCCGGGCGACGAGCCGGTACGGCACGGTCCAGTGGGCGAGGGCGGTGACCAGCGGCTGGCCCTGCGGGGGCCGGGGGGTGATGGAGGGGCCCTTGACGCTGAAACGCGGGCCCCGGAAGTCGATGTAGTGCAGCTTGTCCCGGTCGATGAACCGTCCGGTGGCCACGTCCCGGATCTCCGCGTCGTCCTCCCAGCTGTCCCACAGCCGGCGGACCACCTCGACGTGGTCGGCGGCCTCGTCGAACAGCTCGGTCACCAGCTCGCGCGCGGCCGGGCTCTCGTAGCCGTCGATGCGCGGGGCGGTGCGGCGGCCGAAGTGGGCGGCCTCGTCGGGGCGGGCGGAGATCTTCACGCGCAGACCGGCGCGGCCGGTGCTGACGTAGTCGAGCGTGGCGATCGCCTTGGAGATGTGGAACGGCTCGGTGTGGGTGGCGATCACGGTCGGCACCAGCCCGATGTGCCGGGTCAGGGGCGCCACGCGGGAGGCGATCAGGACGGCGTCGAGCCGGCCGCGGACCTGGTCGGTGCGCTCGTCCGGGCCGAGGAGGCGGGAGGACTGCGGGCCGAGGCCGTCCTCGATGGTCACGAAGTCGAGCAGGCCGCGCTCGGCCTCGGCGACGAGGCCGGCCCAGTAGGCGGCGGTGAACAGCTCCGAGGGGCGGGCCACCGGCTCGCGCCAGGAGGCGGGGTGCCAGCCGGTGCCGTCCAGGGCGACGGCGAGGTGCAGGGGAGAGGGAGGAGTGGTGGACACGGGTGTGCCTTCCTGGTCGTCCGGAGAGGAACGTGGGCCTCGGCGCGGGGGCCGGGTCGGGGCCGGGAGCGGAGGCGGACGGAGCGGGCGGCGCCCGCCGCGTCCGTCTCCGTCCGCCGGGTGGGCCGTACGGGCGGCGCCGCCGTGCTCGCGCCGTCGGTCACCACGCCCCCGGCGCGGCGGCTGGGCCGGGCGTGCGCACGTCACGGAAGTCGGTGTGGCGGCGCAGGGTGAAGCCGATGGACTCGTACAGCCCGATGGCCCGGGTGTTGCTCGCGGCGGCGTGCAGGAACGGGGTGTCGCCGCGTTCGCGGATGCCCGCGGCGACGGCACGGACCAGGCGGGTGGCGAGGCCCCGGCCGCGGTGGTCCGGGTCGGTGCACACGGCGCTGATCTCGGTCCAGCCGGGCAGTCTGAGGCGTTCGCCGGCCAGGGCGACCAGCCGGCCCCGGTGCCGGATACCGAGGTAGGTGCCGAGGAGCACGGTGCGGGGCAGGAACGGGCCGGGCCGGGTGCGGGCGACCAGGTCCAGGATCTCGGGGACGTCGGCGGGCCCGAGCCGTACGGCCTCGGGGTCGGGTTCGGCGTGCAGGGCGGTGTCGACGAGCTGGACGCCGGGCACGCCGCCGGAGGTCCGCCAGCCCTCGGGGACGGTGGGCGCGCCGGGTACCGCCACCACCGTGTCCGGACCGACCAGGCGGTGCAGGTCGGCCCAGGCGGCCGGGTCGGCGGGGTCCTCGAGGGCGGCGAAGACGGCCACGTCCGAGGGGTAGCGGGCGGCCTTGCCGAGGCGTTCGGCGAAGGAGGCGTGCGGGCCGGTCAGGGCGGCCCAAGCGGCGTTGTCGAGAGGGTGCGGGGCGGGGGCGGCCGGGGCCGCGTCGGCGCGGAGGGCGGTCGGCTGGGTCACGGGTGCGGGATCCTTTCCTGCGGACTGCGGACTGCGGACTGCGGACTGAACCGACCGTGGGGACACGTCGGTGACGGAGCGTCAGGAGTTGTCGAGCGGCAGTCCGGGCGGGTTGACCTCGGAGGACTCGACGGCCTCGCTGGAGAGGTTCCAGGCGGACAGCCACTTCGCGTACTGGCCGTTCTCGATCAGGTGGTCGATGGCGTCCGCGATCGGCTCGGCGAGCCCGCTGTCCTTCTTGGTGGTGGCCGCGATCAGCCCTTGGAGGGAGGCGCCGGCTCCCGAGTACGTACCCGCGCTGCGCGTGGCGTTGGGGGACTTCGCCGTCTGGGTGATGTGGTAGGCGACGCCCGGGTTGGCGGCGAAGTAGGCGTCGATCTTCCCGCCGGTCAGCGCCAGGTAGGTGCTGCTCTTGCTGGCGTAGTGCTTGACGGTGAGCTGCTTGCCCTCCTGCTTCAGCTTCGCCTGCCACTCCAGGAGGATCTTCTCCTGGTTGGTGCCGTTGTCGACGGCCACGGTCCTGCCCGCGAGGTTGCGGTAGTCGCCGTCGAAGTTCCAGGTGCTCTTCTTCGGCACCTCGAAGCCGACGTCGTCCTTGCGGTAGGAGGCGAAGTCGTACTTGCGCTTGCGTTCCTCGGTGTCGGTGATGTTGGCGAAGGCGACGTCGGTGCGGCCGCTGTCGATGCCGACGAACATGTTCTCCCAGGTGGAGTTCTTCAGTTCGGGCTCCAGTCCGAGCACGGCGGCGACCAGCCGGGCCAGGTCGGGTTCGGCGCCGGTGAGGGACTTCTGGTCGTCGCCGACGTACGCCAGCGGCGGGAAGCCGTCGGGCAGGGCGCCGACGCCGATGACGAGTTTGCCGCTGCTGCGGACCGACTCGGGCAGGCGGGCGCTGATCGACTTCACTTCCGGGACCTTGAGCGTGGTCTCCTTCGCGGCGCCGTTGGACAGCCGGCCCACCGTCACCGTGCCCGCGGCGTCGGTCGTGGTGGCGGCGTCGCTGTCTCCGCCGCAGGCGGCGAGCCCGGTGGCGAGGGCGGTCGCGGCGGTCGCCGCCGTGATGCCGCGGAGCAGACCGCGTCGGGAGAGGGAGAGGTGGTGGCGCATGGCTGTCCTTGTCGCTGGGAGGGATGGGGAGATGGGGGCGGTGCGGGAGCGGTGGGGGTCAGAGGACCTTGGCGAGGAAGTCCCGGGTGCGTTCGTGCCGCGGGTGGTCCAGCACCTCGGTGGGCGGGCCCTGTTCGACGATCCGGCCGTCGTCCATGAAGACGATGCGGTCGGCGACCTCGCGGGCGAAGCCGATCTCGTGGGTGACGATGACGAGGGTGGTGCCGCTGGTCGCCAGGTCCTTGATGACGGCGAGGACCTCGCCGACCAGTTCGGGGTCGAGGGCCGAGGTCGGCTCGTCGAAGAGGATGATGCCGGGCCGCAGGGCCAGGGCGCGGGCGATGGCGACGCGTTGCTGCTGACCGCCCGAGAGCTGGCGGGGGTAGGCGCCGGTCCGGTCGCCGAGGCCGACGCGGGTGAGCAGGTCGCGGGCCAGTTGCCGGGCCGCGTCGCGGGGGAGCTTTCCGGTGGCGACGGGGGCGGCGGCGACGTTGTCGAGGACGGTCAGGTGCGGGAACAGGTTGAAGTTCTGGAAGACGAAGCCGATCCGGCCGCGCTGGCGCAGGATGGCCCGCTCGCCGAGCTCCTTCAGCCGGGTGCCGTGGCGCCGTACGCCGATCGGCTCGCCGCCGACGCTGACGTGGCCGACGTCGGGCTTCTCCAGGTGGTTGACGACCCGCAGCAGCGTCGACTTGCCGGAGCCGGACGGGCCGAGGACGACGGTGACCTCGCCGGGCCGTACCGTCAGGTCGATGCCGTCGAGCACGTGGTGGGTCCCGTACCACTTGTGGACGCCGTGCACCTCGAGGGCGGCCGGGGTGATGTCGGTGGCGGTGATCATACGGCGGCCTCCCGGCGCAGCCGGGCCCTGACCTCGGTGAGGCCGGCGCGCGCCTTCTGCAGGGGCGTCGGCGGCAGGCTGCGGGTCGCTCCCCGGGCGAAGTACCGCTCGACGTAGAACTGGACGACGGACACGGCGCTGGTGAGGAGCAGGTACCAGACGGTGGCGACCAGCAGCAGCGGCACGATGTCGCCGGGGTAGGTGCTGCCCATGGTCTGCACCGAGCCGAACAGGTCGAGCAGGGACACGTAGAACACCAGGGACGTGCCCTTGATGAGGCCGATGAGCTGGTTGACGTAGTTCGGGGTGATGGACCGCAGGGCCTGCGGCAGGACGATCCGGCGGAACTGGTAGCCCTTCGGCAGGCCGAGGGCCGCGGCCGCCTCGTGCTGGCCCTGGTCGACGGAGAGGATGCCGCCGCGGACCACCTCGGAGGCGTAGGCCGCCTCGTTGAGGCTGAGGCCGACGACGGCGACGGCCAGGTCGGTGGCGAGCCGGGACTCGTCGAAGGTCACGAAGGCCGGTCCGAAGGGGACGCCCAGGCTCAACGTCTGGTACAGGGCGGAGAAGTTGTAGAGGAAGATCAGGACGACGATCAGGGGGACGGACCGGAACAGCCATGTGTAGGTCCAGCTCACGGCGCGCAGGACCGGGCTGCCGGAGAGCCGGGCGAGGGCGAGCAGGACGCCGCCCAGCAGGCCGAGCACGGCGCTGAGCGCGGCCACTTCGAGGGTGATGAGGAGGCCGTCGAGGATGGTGGGGCGCAGGAACCAGTAGCGGAAGCGGTCCCACTGGTAGAAGGGGTTGGTGGCCAGGCCGTGGACGATCTGGGCGACGACGACCAGGACGGCGGCGGTCGCGATCCAGCGGCCGGGCCGGCGCAGCGGCAGCACCCGCTGTGCGGTGGGTGGCCGGGGGCTGTCGGTGGCGGGCGGTGCCTCGACGAGGGACACGGCGGCGCCCGGGGGTTCGCTCATGGGAGGACTCCGGTGGATTCGGACACCCCGGGGTCGTGCGGACGGCGGTGGGCCGCTACGGCGCGGTGGCGCGGCGGGAGCCGCTCCGGAGCGCGAGGCGGCGCACGGGGCAGGGCACGGGACCGAGGCGGGACGGACAACGGCACACCGCGTGGGCGGTGTTCGTCGTGGCCGGGCTGCCGCTGCGAGGGCTGGGGTCCGGGAAGGAGGTCAGCCCCGGCGGCGGCCGCGGCCGCGGTCGGTACACAGTGCGCTGCTGACGCGGAGCAGATCGACGGTCCGGTCGGCGACGAGTGGGCTCGGGTACGGGCGTACGGCGCCCTGGGGGCGGCGGTCCGCCGTCCTGGAAGCTGCGTACATGTCCGTCACCGTCACTGTTCCGGCCCCGTGGGCCTCGCGCTTACCGAAGTGTCATCCGGTCCGGTCGTCACCTGGGGCACCCCACCGCGGAGCGAGGGTTGCCGGTCAGCAAGCCAGGGCTTGTCGCTGACGCTCATGACCGTTCTTGGTCCGTAAGTAAGGCAGTTGACCGTGCTCGTGTCAACGCCGTTCCGTCAGGTGGGACGGCCCCCGAGGTGGCGCGCGAAGGCCGGGTGCGCGCTCAGGCGCCGCACGTGGGACCACAGGGCGGGGTGGCGGTCCGTGCGGTGCGCGGTGTCGAGCCGGGTCAGGGCCACCCACACCTCGACGTCGGCCGCGGTGAGCCGCTCCCCCAGGACGTAGGGGCGGTCGGTCAGCCGTTCCTCCAGCAGGTCCAGCACCGCCGGGTCGGCCGCCCGGGCGCAGAGCAGCTCGACGGCCTCGATCGCCGCGTCCTCGCCGCGCGGGTACAGCTCGGGGCCGGCGGAGGCGAAGTGCCGGGCGAGGTCGCGCATGATGTCGGGCGCGTGGGTGCTCACGATCCGGCCCGACCAGTCGTCGCTGAGCACCGGCGCGACGGCCGGGCCCCGGTAGTGGTGCGCGCTCGCCTCGTACAGCGGACGCAGCGCGGGGTGACCGCCGTCGGCGCAGTCGGCGCCGGGGTCGAGGAGGGTCACCGGGCACACCTCGTCCAGCCCGAGCGCGCTGTGGACGACGGCGATGCGCAGACAGTCGTCGTGGCCGGGCGACAGGTGGAGGCGGTAGCGGCGCGGCACGGCGTAGTGGCCGCTGCGGGGGTCGCGGCCGATGCGTCCCCGGAAGGCGGGGGCGGGGGCGAGCGGGATGACGGACATGGTTCTCCTCGGATGCGGGGGGCGTGGAGACACGCGCGGCGGAAGCGGCGGCGGCCGGCCGCGAGCGGGCACGGCTCGGCCCGGCTCGGCTCGGTTCGGCTCAGTCCTGCGGCCTGATGGCGCTGCAGACGCGGAGGAGGTCGATGTGGCGGCGGGAGGTGAGCAGAGGGGACGGGTGCGGCGTACGGCCCGCGTCGGCGACGGCCGGCTCGATGCTCCCCATGTTTCCCTACCCGTTCACTAGGATTACCTGGGAAGTGTCGGCCGGTGTCCGGGGTGCGTCAAGGGGGCGTCCACGCTGTGGTCCGCCGCGTGCGGGGCCGGCACGAGAAAGGGCCCCCGCGAGCCATTGCTCGCGAAGACCCTTCGCCACCGTCGGGACGACAGGATTTGAACCTGCGACCCCTTGACCCCCAGTCAAGTGCGCTACCAAGCTGCGCCACGTCCCGGTGTGCGTCGCACGGTCCGCTGGTGACGGTTTCCGTGTGATCACGCAGGTCAACCCTACCCCATCCGCCGGGCGGGGCGGAGTCGCCGGCCGTCCCCCCGCGGAGCGCCCGGCGAGGATCGGATGGGCCGCGACTGAGCAGAGGCCGGCCGTACAGCGGCCAGTCGGCGCGAGCCGTCTGGATGATCACATCGCGAGACGGCATTGCGTCCCGCCCGCCGCCGGGCGTTACCTCGCACGGTGCGAACCGAACGACCCGAACACCTCAGTGACCGGCCCACCGGCGACCGTCCCACCGGCGACCGCTCCGCGCGCCGTGCCGTCACCGTCTTCCCCCTCCTCGTCCTCGCGGCGGGCGCCCTCGGCCTCCTGCTGCCGGGGAGTTTCACCGGGTGGGGCGAGGCGGTGCCGTACCTGCTGGGCGTGGTGATGTTCTGCATGGGCGTCACCATGACGCCGGAGGACTTCCGCGGGGTCGCCCGGCGTCCCTGGGCGGTGGCCCTCGGGCTGGTCGCGCACTACGTCATCATGCCGGGGCTCGGCTGGGCGATCGCCCACCTGCTCGACCTCTCGCCGCAGCTCGCCGCCGGCGTGATCCTGGTCGGCTGCGCGCCCAGCGGCACGGCCTCCAACGTGGTGACCTATCTGGCCCGGGGCGACGTCGCCCTGTCGGTCTCCGTCGCCACCGTCTCCACGCTCGTCGCCCCGCTGGTCACCCCGCCGCTGACGCTGCTGCTGGCCGGTGAGTACCTCCCGGTCGACGCCGGTTCCATGGTCACGGACATCCTCAAGACGGTGCTGCTGCCGATCCTCGCGGGCGTCGTCGTACGGCTCGTGGCGGGGCGGTACGTGCGGCGGGCGCTGCCCGCGCTGCCATGGCTGTCCGCGCTGACGATCTCCGTGATCGTGGCCGTGGTCGTCGCGGGCAGCGCCGACGCCATCAAGTCGGCGGCCGGGACGGTGTTCCTCGCCGTCGTGCTGCACAACGGCCTCGGGCTGGCGCTCGGATACGGCGCGGGGCGCCTCGGCCGGCTCGGCGAACCGGCGAGCCGTGCCATGGCCTTCGAGGTCGGCATGCAGAACTCCGGCCTGGCGGCCTCGCTGGCCACCGCCCACTTCAGCCCGCTGGCGGCGCTGCCGGCCGCGGTCTTCTCCGTCTGGCACAACGTCTCCGGCTCCCTGACCGCGGCCTGGCTGTCACGCCGGGGGCGGTGACCCGCGGTCGGCCCTCCGGCAGTACGGTACCGGCACCTTGGAGGAGGGAACCGAGTTGAGCACCCCGGGAACCACGCGGCCCGCCTCACCCGTGCGTGCCGTCGCCGACGGGACGGCCGGCTCGTGAGCGCCCGCCGGCGGATCGTCGCCGTCCGGGCGGGGCTGTGCCTGGCCGGCCTCGCCGCGACCGCCGCGCTCCGCGCCGATCCGTACGCGGACGGGCCCAGGGCCCCGGGCGAGGATCCGACTCCCGCGGAGAGCCACGCCGTCGACTGCGCGGAGATCGCCGACCGCGTCGCCCGGGAGCTCCGGGAGCACGACGAGGCACCGGGGCGGGCCGCGTCCCCCACGTACCGGAGCGACACGGCCTTCACGGTGACGCTGGTGCCCGAGGAGTGCGCGGACGAGCTGGACGCCCGCGGCCTGTCGTCGTCCTGACCGTCGGGGCACCCCTTCTACGCCGACGCCGGCCCCGCGTCCTCGCGTCGGCCGGCGTGCGTCCCCCTGCCGCCGGGGCGGTCAGCGCGCGCCGGCCGGCGTCTGCTCCGCGCTGTCGCCGACCGGCCTCGTGCGCAGGGCCGCGATGCCGACGAAGACTTGGTCGAAGTGATGAGGCCGACACGGAGCGGCCCCTCATCCGCCCGACGACGGCGCACGGCACGACGAAGTGTCCGTTCACGCCCGCGGATACGGCACACCCTGTCGCCCCCGCGGCCCCCTCCGTCCCGGCTAGCGTCGCCGCATGACCCACAGCTTCGTTGTCCACGTCCCCGACGCCGAGCTCGAACCCGAGCCCCTCGCCCCCGACCGGATCGTGTCCGGCACCCCCGAGGTCACCGGCAAGGTGGTGTGGGAGTCGGCGGACGGCCGCCAGGCGCGCGGCATCTGGCAGATCACCCCCGGCGTGGTCACCGACACCGAGGCGGACGAGCTGTTCGTCGTGCTCAGCGGCTCCGCCACCATCGAGGTGGAGGGCGGCCCGACGCTGACGGTCGGGCCGGGCGACCTGGCCGTCCTGCGCGAGGGCGACCGGACGACGTGGACGGTGCACGAGACGCTGCGCAAGGCGTACGCGATCAACCTCTGACAGGTCACCCGGACAGGGCTGCCCCGCGGCACGTCTCCGCCCCGCCCGGGACGCGCCCGAACCCCCTTTGTCCTGTCAAACGGTTGACATGATGCGGAGGGTCCGCACAGGGTGGCCTCGACAGATCACGGTCCGGTCCTCGAGGGGCTCTCATGGTGGATGCGCTCGGTGTCGCCGTCGTCGGATTCGGCTGGATGGGCCGGGTGCACACCCGGGCGTACGCCCGCGTCCGGCACCACTATCCGCGGCTGCCGCTGCGTCCGGAGCTGATCGCGGTCGCCGAGGAGGTGCCGGGCCGGGCCGAGGAGGCCGCCGCGCAGTTCGGGTTCGCCTCCGCCACCCGCGACTGGCGCGACGTGGCCGCCGACCCGCGCGTGCGGGCGGTCAGCATCACCGCGCCGAACTTCCTGCACCGGGAGATCGGCGTGGCGATGGCCGAGGCCGGCAAGCACATCTGGATCGAGAAGCCGGTCGGCCTCACCGCCGGGGACACCCGCGCCGTGGCGGACGCCGTGGCCGAGGCCGGCGTACAGAGCGCCGTCGGCTTCAACTACCGCAACGCGCCCGCCGTCGAGACCGCCCGCGAGCTGATCGCGTCCGGGGAGATCGGCACCGTGACGCATGCCCGCATCCGTCTGTTCAGTGACTACGCGGCCCACCCCGAGGGGGCGCTGACCTGGCGCTACGAGCGGGAGCGCGGCGGCAGCGGGGTGCTGGGCGACCTGGCCTCGCACGGCGCCGACCTGGCCCGGTTCCTGCTCGGCGACATCGCGTCCCTGACCGCCGACACCGCGGTCTTCCTGCCCGAGCGGGCCCGGCCCACCGCCGCGACGGCCGGCCACGCACGTGCCTCGGGCGGCGAACCCGGCCCGGTGGAGAACGAGGACTACGTCAACTGCCTGCTCCGCTTCGCCTCCGGAGCCCGCGGCGTCCTGGAGGCGTGCCGGGTCTCGGTCGGCGAGCAGAACAACTACGGCTTCGAGGTGCACGGCACGCGGGGCGCGGTGTTCTGGGACTTCCGCCGCATGAACGAACTGGGTGTCAGCCGGGGCACGGCGTACCAGGACCAGCCGGTCAGCACGGTCCACGTCGGCCCCGGGCACGGCGAGTTCGCCGCCTTCCAGCCGGGCGCGGCCAACGCCCTGGGCTACGACGACCTGAAGGTGGTGGAGGCCCACCGCTTCCTGCGCTCGATCGCCGAGGGCGTCCCGTACGGCGCCACCCTGACCGACGCCGTGCACAGCGCGGCCGTACTGGACGCGATGGCACGGTCGGCCGAGCGCCGGGCCTGGGTCGAGGTGCACGCCGAGGAGTGACCTCGGGCCCGGCGGGCGGGAGCGGACCCCCGCCGGCCCGCCCGCGTACCCACGACGGCAACCACACACAAGGAGCAGCGGAACCCATGCGCATCGGAATCCTCGGCCTCGGCCGCATCGGCACCTTCCACGCCGAGACCCTCTCCGGACTCGACGCCGTCGGCTCGCTCGTCGTCGCCGACCCGTTCGCGGACGCCGCGCGGGCCGCCGCCGAGCGGTTCGGCGCCGAGGTGGCCCCCTCGCCCGAGGCGGTGCTGGCCGCCGGGGTGGACGGCGTGGTGGTCGCCGCCGCGACCGACGCCCACCCGGGCCTGATCCTGGCCGCCGTCGAGGCCGGAGTGCCCGTCTTCTGCGAGAAGCCCGTCGCCCGCACCATGGCGGAGGGCGTCGAGGTCCTCAAGGCGGTCGCGGGCCGAGACGTGCCGGTCCAGATCGGGTACAACCGTCGCTTCGACGCCGGGTTCGTCGCGGCGCGGGCGGCGGTGCGCAGCGGCGAGCTGGGCACGCTCCACACCGTGCGGTCGACCACGCTGGACCCGGCGCCGCCGCCGGCCGCGTACGTCGCCGCCTCCGGGGGCATCTTCCGGGACTGCTCCGTGCACGACTTCGACATCATCCGCTGGGTGACGGGCCGTGAGGTGAGGGAGGTGTACGCCGTCGGCGGCAACCGGGGCGCCGAGCACATCCGCGAGGCGGGCGACGCCGACACCACGGGCGCGGTCCTCACCCTGGACGACGGCACGATCGCGGTGGTCTCCAACAGCCGCCACAACGCGCGGGGGCACGACGTCCGCATGGAGATCCACGGCTTCGCGGACTCCATCGCCGTCGGACTGGACGACAAGCTGCCGCTGCGCTCGGTCGAGCCCGGCGTCACCTTCCCGGCCGGTGTCCCGCACGACTTCTTCATGGACCGCTTCGCCGCCGCCTACCGCGCCGAACTCACCGCGTTCACCGAGGTCGCCGCGGGTACGCGCCCCTCCCCCTGCACGATCGAGGACGCGCTGGAGGCGGGCTGGATCGCCGAGGCGTGCACGCTGTCGCTGCGCGAGCACCGCCCCGTGACGGTCGCGGAGGTACGGCGGGCCTGAGCACACCCCCGCAGCCGCGGACCGGCCGGCCCTCCCGGTGGCGGTCAGCCCCGGCGCTCGGTGATGTTCACCATCCAGGGGATGCCGAACCGGTCCGTGCACATGCCGAAGACGTCGCCCCACATCTGCTTCTCCAGCGGCACGGCGACGGTGCCGCCGTCGGAGAGCTTCTCCCAGTAGCCGCGCAATTCGGCCTCGTCGTCGCCGCTGAGGCTCACCGAGAACGTGTTCCCGGGGCTGTACGCCATGCCGGGCGGCATGTCGGCGCCCATCAGGGTGAAGCCGCTCGGCGTCTCCAGCATGCCGTGCATGATCTTGTCGGCCTCCGGGGCGTCGGCGTCGCCGAACGCTCCGAAGGTGTTCAGCGCGAGGGTCCCGCCGAAGACCTGCTCGTAGAACTCCATCGCCTGGCGGGCGTCGCCGTCGAAGCTGAGATACGGATTGAGGCGCGAGGGCATCAGAACCTCCCAAAACGGGACGAACGGACAGTTCCTTGCACGCTAGCCCGTGGCACGGACGACGGCTCGCCGAGCGGGAGGCGGGGGCCGGGCCGTCAGGCGCCGCAGGAGCGCAGGAACCGGCGGGTGCGGATCGCGATGGGCAGTGGCTTGTCCGGTGCGCAGGGGTACATGTCCTGCTCGACGATGGCGAACAGGTCCACGCCCAGCCGCTGGGCCGCCGTGAGCACCGGGCCCAGCTCGGGGACGCCGGACGGCGGTTCGCACATCACCCCGCGCTGGACGGCCGGACCGAACGGCACGCCGTTCGCGCGCACGCCGGCGAGGATCTCGGGGTCGACCTGCTTGAGGTGGAGGTAGCCGATGCGCTCGCCGTAGGTCTCGATGAGTTTGACGCTGTCGCCGCCGCAGTAGGCGTAGTGGCCGGTGTCCAGGCAGAGGCCGACCAGGTCGGCGTCGGTGGAGTCGAGGAAGCGCTCGACGTGCTCCTCGGTGTCGATGTGGGTGTCGGCGTGCGGGTGGACGACGATGTCCAGGCCGTAGGTCTCCCTGACCTGGTGGCCGAGGCGTTCCATGCCCTCGGTCAGGTGGGTCCACTGCTCGCCGGTGAGCTCCGGCGGTTCGAGGATCTCGGCGGTCCTGTCGTCGCGCCAGAAGGACGGGATGACGACGAGGTGGGTCGCGTCCACGGCCCGGGCGAGGGCGGCGACGCGGCCGACCTGTTCCCAGGTGGCGTCCCACTCGGTGGGGCCGCGGTGCAGGCCGCAGAAGATGGTGCCCGCGGAGACCCTGAGCCCGCGCCGGGTCACCTCGTCGGCGAGCCGGGCCGGGTCGGTGGGCAGGTAGCCGTAGGGGCCCAGCTCGATCCACTCGTAACCGGCCTCGGTGACCTCGTCCAGGAAGCGTTCCCAGGGCACCTGCCGGGGGTCGTCGGGGAACCAGACGCCCCAGGAGTCGGGGGCCGAGCCGACGCGGATGCGGTCCAGGGCAGCGGGCATGTCAGGCCTTCCCTTCGGCGGTGTCGGACGCGGCTGCGCGGGACGCGGGAACCTCCGGCTCCTCCCCCGGGAGTGCCGCCGTGTCGACCCCGCCGACCTGCGCCAGTTCGTGCTTGAGCGCGGCGAGTTCGGCGCCGCCGGCCATGTGGTTGGTGAGTTCCTCGACGGTGATGCCGGCCCGGGCTGCGCTGAGTTCGAGGGTGCCCAGGCGCAGCACGCTGAAGTGGTCGCCGACCAGGTAGGCGTGGTGGGGGTTGTGGGTGATGAAGATGACGCCGAGACCGCGTTCGCGGGCGGCGGCGATGTACTTGAGGACCACGCCGGACTGCTTGACGCCCAGGGCGGCCGTGGGCTCGTCGAGGATGAGGACGCGGGCGCCGAAGTAGACGGCGCGGGCGATGGCGACGCACTGCCGCTGGCCGCCCGAGAGGGTGCCGATGGGCTGTTCCAGGTCGTCCAGGGCGATGCCCATGTTGCGCAGTTCCTCGTCCGCGGTCTTCTTCATGCGGGCGATGTCGAGGCGGCGGACGGGCCAGGGACCCTTGGTCATCTCGGAGCCGAGGAAGAAGTTCCGCCACACCGGCATCAGCGGCACGGTGGCGAGGTCCTGATAGACGGCGGCGATGCCCCGGGCGAGGGCGTCGCGGGGGGTGGTGAAGCGCACCGGGTCGCCGTCGACGAGGAGGTCGCCCTCGGTGTGCTGGTGCAGCCCGGAGACGATCTTGATGAGGGTGGACTTGCCGGCGCCGTTGTCGCCGAGCACGCAGGTCACCCGGCCGGGGTGGACGGTGAGGTCGACTCCGTGCAGGGCACGGATGTTGCCGTAGGACTTGCCGGCGCCGCGCAGTTCGACGAGCGGCCGGCCGGCGTCCCCGGGGGCGGTGTCCGCCAGGACGGCGCCCTGGGTGCCGGTGGTCTTGCTGGTCATTTTCCGATCACCTCCGGGTCGCCGCGCGGCGGACCCACAGATTGATGAGGACGGCCCCGAGCAGCATCACTCCGAGGAACGCCTTGAACCAGTCGGGGTTCCATCCGGCGTAGACGATGCCCTGGTTCACCATGCCGAACATGAAGGCGCCGAAGACCGGGCCGATGGCCGAGCCGTAGCCGCCGGTGAGCAGGCAGCCGCCGATGACGGCCGCGGCGATGTAGATCAGCTCCTGGCCGACGCCCTCGCCGGACTGCACGGTGTTGAAGGAGAACAGCTGGTGCATGCCGACGAACCAGGCGCCGAAGCCGACCAGCATGAACAGCGTGATCTTGGTGAAGGTGACGGGGACGCCGACCGCGCGGGCGGACTCCTTGTTGCCGCCGACGGCGAAGACCCAGTTGCCGTACTTGGTGCGCAGCAGCACCCAGGTGGCCAGCGCGGCGAAGACCAGCCACCACACGACGGTGATCTTCACCTGGACGCCGCCGACGTCGAAGGACGAGGCGAAGAGCGCCTCGGCCTGGCCGAAGCCGTCCATGTCGCTGATGTCGTCGGTGGCGACGTTGCCGGTGACCAGTTTGGTGACGGCGAGGTTGACGCCCTGGAGGATCAGGAAGGTGCCGAGGGTGACGAGGAAGCTCGGCAGTCCGGTTCTGACGAGCACCCAGCCGTTGAACGCACCGACGCCCAGGGAGACCACGAGGGCGACGATCACACCCATCCAGACGTTCATGGTCAGCTGGTAGCTGAGCATGCTCGCGGTGAGCGCCGAGCTGACCACGGCGACACCGGCGGACAGGTCGAACTCGCCGCCGATCATCAGCAGGGCGACCGGCAGCGCCATGATGCCGATGGTGGACGACTGGTAGAGGACCGTCGCCATGGAGCTGCCGTCGCGGACCGAGGGCGCGGCGATCAGGAAGAAGACGTAGACGGCGACGGCGCCGAGGAGGACCCCGACCTCGGGCCGGGCGAGCAGCCGCAGCGCCAGGGGGCGCTGCCGGGTCCGCCCGTCGCCGGGTCCTGGGCCGGGGGCCGGCGGTGCGGTCACCGCCGGCTCGGCCTGCGGGGTCGTGCTCATCACCGGGTGCCCTTCGAGGCGAACTCGGCGACGGACGTGACGTTGGACTTGTCGACGAAGGCCGGGCCGGTCAGCACCGGCTGCTCACCGCCGCCGCTGTAGTTGCCGTTGTTCTTGTAGAGCCACAGGCCGTCGACCGCCAAGTAGCCCTGGAGGTAGGGCTGCTGGTCGACGGCGAACTCGATGGTGCCCTTCTCGATGGCGCCGGTGAGTTCCTTGTTGAGGTCGAAGGTGGCGACCTTCGCCTTGCTGCCGGTCTCCTCCACCGACTGCGTCGCGGTCATGGCGAACGGGGCGCCGAGCGTGACGACGTGGTCGATGGCGCCGTCCTGCTTCAGCTTCGCGGTGACCGTCGACTTCACGGACGGCATGTCGGTGCCGTTGACGTAGAGGTTCTCGACCGAGCCCTCGAAGGTCTTCTTCACGCCGTCGCAGCGCTGGGTCAGGCCGACGTTGCCCTGTTCGTGGATCACGCAGACGGCCTTCTTCGCGCCGACCTCGTTCAGCTTCTTGCCGAACGCCTCGCCCGCCACGCTCTCGTCCTGCCCGAAGAACTCCGTCAGGCCGAGCTTCTTCCAGTCGGCGAGGCCGGAGTTGAGGCCGACGACGGGTATCCCGGCCTGCTCCGCCTTGGCGAGGACACCGCGCAGGGCGTCCGGCTTGGCGAGGGTGACCGCGATGCCGTCGACCTTCTGGTCGATCGCGTTCTGCACCAGGTTGGCCTGGTTGCCCGCGTTGGGGTCGGCGGAGTAGACGAGCTTGATGTTGTCCTTGGCGGCGGCGGCCTCGGCGCCCTTGCGGACGATGTCCCAGAAGGTGTCGCCGGGCGCCTGATGGGTGACCAGGGCGACCGTCATGCGGGGGGTGTTCGCCTTGCCCGCGGAGGCACCGGAGTCCCCCTCTTCGTCGGCCTTCTTGCCCCCGGAGCTGCTGGAGCAGCCGGCGAGGGTCAGCGCCGCCGCCGCGGCGAGGGCCACGGCCGGGGCGAATCTGCGGGAGCGGGCGTGCGAAGAGCGGACCATCTTTCCTGCACCTCACTGTGCGACGGGGAGCCGTGTGTCGGACCGGAGAAGAACGGCTGTTGCGCTGGGACCGGATACAAGTCCTTGAGGGGCCCGCTGTCAATACTTTGTCAAGACATCATTTCACGAGCTAGTCCGAATGTAAGTACAAACTCTTGACAGGGTCGTCCCGCAGTCCTACACCTGGGAGGCGGCAGGCCCCCCGCCCAGCCCGAGGAGCGTCGCACATGGCCGAGTCAGTCCGGCATTTCGATCTGATCACGATGGGCCGCATCGGAGTGGATCTCTATCCCCTTCAGACGGGTGTATCCCTCGCGGAGGTCGAGACCTTCGGCAAGTTCCTCGGCGGTTCGGCCGCGAACGTGGCGGTCGCCGCCGCCCGCCTGGGCCGTGCCACGGCCGTCATCACCCGCACGGGCGACGACCCGTTCGGCGGCTATCTGCACCGGGCTCTCAAGGAGTTCGGCGTCGACGACCGCTGGGTCACGCCGGTCGCCGCGTACCCGACGCCCGTCACCTTCTGCGAGATCTTCCCTCCGGACGACTTCCCGCTGTACTTCTACCGCCGGCCCAAGGCGCCCGACCTGGAGATCCATCCGGAGGAACTGGACCTCGACGCGATCCGCGCGGCCCGCGTCTTCTGGATCACCGGCACCGGACTGAGCGAGGAACCGAGCCGTACGGCCACCCTGGGCGCCCTCGCCCACCGCGCCAGGGCCGGGATCACGGTCTTCGACCTGGACTGGCGCCCGATGTTCTGGGCCGACCCCGACCGGGCCCGCCCCTACTACGCCGAGGCGCTGCGGCACGCGACCGTCGCCGTCGGCAACCTCGACGAGTGCGAGATCGCCACGGGCGTACGCGAGCCGCGGGCCTGCGCCGAGGCACTCCTGGCCGCGGGCGTGGAGCTGGCCGTCGTCAAGCAGGGCCCCGAGGGCGTCCTCGCCGTGCACCGCGACGGGCGGACCGCCGAGGTGCCTGCGGTGCCGGTCGAGGTGGTCAACGGCCTCGGCGCGGGCGACGCGTTCGGCGGCTCCCTCTGCCACGGCCTGCTGTCCGGCTGGGACCTGGAGCGGACCATGCGGTACGCCAACGCGGCCGGCGCCCTCGTCGCCTCCCGACTCGCCTGCTCCTCCGCGATGCCCACTGGGGCGGAGGTCGACGGCCTCCTCGCGCGATCCACTCCCTGAACGGAGCGTTGCCTTGTCCCTCAGCATCCCCGACCTCACGGCGGTCAGAGCCCGGCACCCGGAGGCCATCGCCGAGGCGGCGGCCCGCCGGGTACGCCGTCCGCTGATCGGCGACTCCGGGCGCCTGATGATCGTGGCCGCGGACCATCCGGCGCGCGGCGCGCTCGGCGTCGGCGACCGGCGGCTCGCCATGGCCAACCGGGCCGACCTGCTGGAACGCCTGTGCACCGCGCTGTCGCGGCCCGGCGTCGACGGGGTGCTCGCCACCGCCGACGTGCTGGAGGACCTGCTGCTGCTCGGGGCGCTGGAGAACAAGGTCGTCATGGGCTCGATGAACCGCGGCGGTCTCGCGGGCGCCGCCTTCGAGATGGACGACCGCTTCACCGGGCACCGCGCCGAGGACATCGCCCGCCTGCGCTTCGACGCGGGCAAGCTGCTGCTGCGCATCGACTACGACGATCCCGGCTCGCTGGCCACCCTGGAGTCCGCGGCCCGCGCGGTCGACGCCATGGCGGCACGCGAACTCCCCGTGTTCGTGGAGCCGTTCGTCTCCCGCCGGCTCGACGGCCGGGTCCGCAACGACCTGTCCGCCAAGGCCGTCACCCACTCCGTCGCCATCGCCTCGGGCCTGGGCGGCACCTCCGCCTACACCTGGCTGAAACTGCCCGTCACCGATGACCCGGACGACATGGGCGAGGTCCTGGAGACCTCCACGCTGCCCGCGGTCCTGCTCGGCGGCGACATAGGCGGCTCCCCCGCGGACCAGGCCGCCGCCTACGAACGCTGGCGCAAGGCGCTCAGGCTGCCCACCGTGCAGGGCATGGTCGTCGGCCGCTCGCTGCTCTACCCCGCGCAGGGCACGGTGGAGCAGGCGGTGGACACCGCCGTCGGCCTGTTGTGACCCGGGGAAGGTGACGCAGGAGCCGTGACACAGGACAGGACAGGAGAGGACCCGATGACGTATCACCTTCCCGCGGGCAAGGCGGCGGGCGGCCCGTACGCCGTGGACGTGACACCCGAGAAGGCCGGCTGGGGCTACTCCGGTCTGCGCGTGCTCCACCTGCCGCCCGGCGGCAGCCACACCTTCGACAGCGGCGACAGCGAGTGGATCGTCCTCCCCCTCGGCGGCGGCTGCACGGTCGCCACCGCCGACGACTTCGGCCGGGACACCTTCGAGCTCACGGGCCGCGCCTGCGTGTTCGACGGCGTCACCGACTTCGCGTACGTACCCCGGGACGCCCGTACGACGGTGACGTCCGCCGACGGCGGCCGGTTCGCCCTCACCGGCGCCCGCTGCACCCGCCGCCTGCCCGCCCGCTACGGCCCGGCGTCATCGGTGCCGGTGGAGCTGCGGGGCACCGGGAACTGCTCGCGGCAGGTCAACAACTTCGCCGCGGCGGCCCCCGCCGGAGGCGCTGATGGACAGGGTTTCGAGTGCGACAGGCTGATCGCGGTCGAGGTGATCACGCCGGGCGGCAACTGGTCCTCGTTCCCGCCGCACAAGCACGACGAGCACCGCCCCGGCGAGGAGTCGGTGCTGGAGGAGATCTACTACTTCGAGTTCGCCGGCCACGAGGGCACCCCCGGCCTCGGCTACCAGCGGGTCTCGCCGTCCGGGCGGGGACGGGGCACGGACGTGCTGGCCGAGGTCCGTGACGGGGACGTGGTCCTGATCCCCGACGGCTGGCACGGACCGTCGATGGCCGTACCGGGCCATCACATGTACTACCTCAACGTCATGGCGGGTCCGGAGGCCGAGCGCGCCTGGCTGATCCGCGACCACCCCGACCACGCCTGGATCCGCGACACCTGGTCCGGCCAGGCGGTCGACCCCCGGCTCCCCCTCTACACCGCACCGGAGAGGTCCGCATGAGCACCGTCACGCGCCGACTGACCACCGCCCAGGCACTGGTGCGCTTCCTGGCCGCCCAGTACACCGAACGCGACGGCGCCCGGCACCGTCTGATCGCCGGCACCTGGGGCATCTTCGGCCACGGCAACGTGGCCGGCCTCGGGCAGGCACTCGTCGAGTACGCCGGCGTCATGCCGTACCACCAGGGCCGCAACGAACAGGCCATGGTGCACGCGGCCGTCGGCCACGCCCGCCAGCTCAACCGGCTCTCCGCGCAGGCGGTGACGACGTCCATCGGCCCGGGCGCCACGAACCTGGTCACCGGCGCCGCCCTCGCCACCGTCAACCGTCTGCCGGTCCTGCTGCTCCCCGGCGACTACTTCGCCTCGCACGCGGCCGACCCCCTGCTCCAACAGCTGGAGCACCCGGCCGAGGGCGACGTGTCCGTCAACGACACCCTGCGCCCGGTGTCCCGGTACTTCGACCGCGTCACCCGCCCGGACGCCCTGATCGCCTCCGCGCTCCGGGCGATGCGGGTGCTGAGCGACCCGGCCGAGACCGGCGCGGTCACCCTCGCCCTCCCCCAGGACGTGCAGGCGCAGGCGTACGACTGGCCGGAGGACTTCTTCGCCGACCGCGTCTGGCGCGTACGGCGTCCCGCCCCCGATCCGGCGGAACTGGCCGAGGCGGTCCGGGCGGTCCGCGCCGCCGAGCGCCCGCTGATCGTCGCGGGCGGCGGCGTCCACCACAGCGAGGCGGAGGAGGCGCTGAGGGCGTTCGTGGACGCCACCGGCATCCCGGTCGCCTCCACCCAGGCCGGCAAGGGCTCCCTGCGCCACGACCACCCGGCCGACCTCGGCGGCATCGGCCACACCGGCACCGCCGTCAGCGACGACCTGGCCCGCACCGCGGACCTGGTGATCGGCATCGGCACCCGCTACTCGGACTTCACCACGGCCTCCGGCACCCTCTTCCAGCGCCCGGACGTCCGCTTCGTGAACCTCAACGTCACCGCCTTCGACGCCCACAAGCTCGCCGCCCGCACCCTGGTCTGCGACGCGCGCACCGGCCTCACCCTGCTGACGGACGCCCTCACGGGACATCGGGTGGCGCCGTCGTACGAGGCGGAGTACCGCGCGGGCAAGGACCGCTGGGAGCGGGTGGTGGAGGCCGCCCTGACGGCGGACGACGACAACGCCGTCCCCACGCAGACCCATGTGCTGGGCGCGCTGGACGCGGTGGTGGGCGACGAGGACGTGGTGATCAACGCGGCCGGTTCGCTCCCCGGCGACCTGCACAAGCTCTGGCGGGCCCGCTCCGCGCGCCAGTACCACCTGGAGTACGGCTACTCGTGCATGGGCTACGAGATCCCGGCCGCGCTCGGCGTGCAGCAGGCGGCGCCCGGGACGCCCGTGTGGGCGCTGGTCGGCGACGGCACCTATCTGATGAACCCGACGGAGATCGTCACCGCCGTGCAGGAGAACCTGCCGGTCAAGCTGGTCGTCGTGCAGAACCACGGCTACGCCTCCATCGGCGGCCTGTCCGAGTCGGTCGGCGCCGAGCGCTTCGGCACCGCCTACCGCCATCGCGCCGCCGACGGCACCTTCACCGGCGCCCCGCTGCCCGTCGACCTCGCCGCCAACGCGGCCAGCCTCGGCATGGAGGTGCTGCGCGCCAAGACGGTGCGCGAGCTGCGGGAGGCGCTGACGGCGGCCCGGGAGGCGACCCGCCCGACCTGCGTCTACGTCGAGACGGACCCGGCGGCGACCGCTCCCGGCGCCGAGGCCTGGTGGGACGTTCCGGTGGCCGAGGTCTCCGCCCGCCCGGCCGCCGCCGACGCCCGCGCACAGTACGAGCGTGCCCTCGCCGACCGCCGCCACCACCTCTGACGTTCCGTCACTCACGCAAGGGAGGTACGTCCATGGCGAAGACCGGCGGCCCCGCGCGTGCCGTGACCGCCCCCGCGTCCGGCTCGCTGGACTTCGTCCTGGACCGCGGCAGTCCGGTGCCGCTGTACCACCAGCTGGCCCAGCAGCTGGAGGCGGCGATCGAGCGCGGCGTCCTGACGCCGGGGAACCTGCTGGGCAACGAGGCCGACCTCTCGGTCCGCCTCGGCCTGTCCCGGCCCACCGTCCGCCAGGCCGTCCGGTCGCTGGTCGACAAGGGGCTGGTGGTCCGGCGGCGCGGGGTCGGCACTCAGGTGGTGCACAGCCGCGTCAGACGCCCCCTGAGGCTGAGCAGCCTGTACGACGACCTGGAGGCGGCCGGGCAGGGTCCGGCCACGCGGGTGCTCCGCAACGAGACCGTCCCGGCCGGCGCCGGCGTGGCCGCCGCCCTGGGCGTCGCGGAGGGCGCCGGGGTCACCGTCCTGGAACGGCTGCGCCTCACCCACGGCCGGCCGGTGGCCGTGCTGTGCAACTACCTGCCGGGGGGCCTCCTGGACCTCGACACGGGCCGCCTGGAGTCGACCGGCCTGTACCGGATGATGCGCGCGGCCGGCATCACCCTGCACAGCGCTTGTCAGACCGTCGGCGCCCGCTCGGCCACCCGCGAGGAGGCCGCCCGCCTCGACGAGGGGGAGGGCGCCGCCCTGCTGACCATGCGGCGCACGGCGTACGACGACACGGGACGGCCGGTCGAGTACGGCACGCACCTCTACCGGGCGTCCCTGTACTCGTTCGACTTCCAGCTGCTGGCCGGACCGTGAGCCTCACGCGCGTTCGCGGGGTGGGGCGAACGGGCCCTCCAGTGCCGCCCACTGGAGCAGCATGATGGTCTTGGCGTCGGCGATCTCGCCGGTCCGGATCATCTCCAGGGCACGGGGGAAGGGCAGTTCCAGGGTCTCGATGTCCTCGCCCTCCTCGCGCAGGCCGCCGCCCGCGTGGGTGCGGGTGGCGGGGCCGTAGGCAGCGGCGTAGAAACTGACGCGTTCGGTGACCGAGCCGGGGCTCATGTACACGTCGAAGACGTGCCGGACCTCGCCGACGGTGTGCCCGGTCTCCTCGACGACCTCGCGCCGCACGGCGACCTCGGGGTGCTCGTCCTCGTCGTCGAGCACCCCGCCGGGGGTTTCGATCAGCATGCCGTCGGGGTGTCCGTTGACGTACACGGGCAGGCGGAACTGGCGGGTGAGCAGGACCGTTCCGCGTTCGGTGTCGTGGAGCAGCACGGTGGCTCCGTTGCCGCGGTCGTGTGTCTCGCGCTCCTGGGTGCTCCAGGTGCCGTCGGCGCGCCGGAGGTCGAAGGTGGTGGTGCGTTCGACGTACCAGTGGCTGGAGAGGAGCCGGACGTCCCGGATCTTGACGTGCGGGTTGCCGGTCAGGTCCTGGCCGGCCCGGTCGAGTCCGGTGCGGCCCCGGCGGTCCGGGGTGTCGATGCCGGCGGTCATCGGGCGCCGTCCGGCGCTGTCGGGCGGGGCGCTGCGGGGTGGGGCAAGGTGGTCATGCCCGCTTCTATCACCCCGTCCGGCTCCGCACGAAGTCGAGGGAGGAGGCGAAGCAGCGTTCCACGTCCGCCTCGGCCGCCCCGATCCACAGATGATCGGCCCCGGCGACGGTCCGGAAATCGGCCGCCGCGCCGACCGCCTCCAGCGCCGACGCCAGGGCCTGTCCCTGGGTGACGGGGATGACCGTGTCCCCGTCCGTGCAGGATCAGGAAGGGCGGGGCGCCCGGCGTGACCCGGGCGACCGGGCCGGCCTCGCGGGCCCGGTGCGGGGCGTCGGCGGCGGGGGCGCCGAGCAAGCCCGCCTCGGGGGTGCGCGGCGGCGCGGCGGTGAGGTCGGTCGCGCCGTACCGGACGACGCAGCCGCGCAGGGGCGGGCCGGCGGTGAGGGCGAGGAGCGCGGCGAGGTGGCCACCCGCGGACTCGCCCCAGGCGACGACCCGTTCGGCGTCGATGCCGAGGTCGGCGGCGCGGGCGCGCAGCCAGGCCAGGGCCGCGCCGAGGTCGTCCAGCGGGGCGGGGAACACGGCCTCGCCGCTGAGCCGGTGGTCGGGGCAGACTACGGCGGACCCGGCCCGGACGAGGCGGGCGAAGGGTCCGGGCCGCCAGGTGCGGAAGCGCGGGCCCAGGTCGTCGCGCAGCCCGGTGCGCCAGGCCCCGCCGTGCACGAAGACGATGACGGGCAGCGGTTCGTCGGGGGCCTCCTCGGGGAGCCACACGTCCAGTTCCAGGGCCGGCTGCCGTCGTGCACGGCGTAGGGGACCGCGCGCAGCAGCCGTACGCCGTCGGCGGGGTGGGCGGCGGGCGGAAGGGGCGGCGAAGGCGGCCTGGAGCTCGTCGCGGGCCTCGACGTGCGGCGCCGCTCCCTGGCGGACGCGCGCCCGGCGCAGCGGCGCCGCGCACTGACGCATACCGCGAGGCGGCGGGGGCATACGGGTTTCCGGAATCCGCAGTGACGGTTGTCGCGGGACCGCTCGACCGGCCCGCCTGTGAAAGAGGTTGTTCTGTGCTGCTGCCCGCTGAGAAGGACCTGCGCGCGGTGCTGGCCCGTTTCGCCGAGGCCCGCTTCCGTCACGACCTGGAGCCCACCGGCCGTTCGAGCCGAGAGCTGGAAGACACCTCGTACACGCTGTGCGTGATGACGGGCACCCAATCGGTGGACGAGGCCCTCAGCGCCGCCGACGCCCTCCTGGAGCGGCTGCGGGCGGGCCGCGAGCAGGCCGTCAGGACCGACCAGCGTCTGGCTGCTTGACCGGCACAAGGCGGCCCGGCTGGTTCCGTGGCATGACGCGGCTGTCGCCGTTCTGCGGATTCCTCCCGTCGCGTGGCCGGGATATCCAGGAGCATGCGGGGCCGCCGCCGGACTAGCATGCGCAGTTCCGCTGTCCGTCCGCCCTGCGAGGAACCTTCATGCCGGATCGTCCGACCGTTTCCCTCACGGAGCTCTCCGTTTCCGACCGCGAGGCCGGACCCTACGGAATCGCGGCCGGACCGGACGGCGCCTTGTGGTTCACCATGGTCCATCACGGACGGATCGGCCGGCTCACACCCGACGGCGACACCACCTCCTACCAGCTCGAGTCCGCTTCCAGCGGGCCGTCGATCATCACAGCGGGCCCTGACGGCGCACTGTGGTTCACCGAGTTCCGGAGTCATCGCATCGGCCGCATCACCACGGCCGGAGACATCTCCTCCTTCCCGCTGCCGACTTCGGATGCCGGGCCGTTCGGGATCGTGTCGGGCCCTGATGACGCACTGTGGTTCACCGAAGCCGGCGCCGACCGCATCGGCCGTATCACGACCGACGGTCACGTCACCGAGTTTCCCCTCCCGATCACGAAGGCCTTCCCCTCGGCCATCACCGCAGGACCGGACGACCGGCTCTGGTTCACCCTGAATCAGGCGAACGCGATCGGCGCCATCGGCAGCGACGGCGCCGTGACCATCCATCCGTTGCCGACACCGGCCGGCGCCCCGGTCGGCATCACGGCCGGCGCCGACGGCGCCCTGTGGTTCGTCGAGATCGGAGCCGGCCGGATCGGGCGGATCACTCCCGACGGGAAGATCACAGAATTCGCCCTGCCCGACCCCGCGTCACGGCCGCACGCCATCGCCGCCGGCGCCGACGGGAACTGCTGGTTCACCGAGTGGGGCGCCAACCGCATCGGACGGATCACCCCCGACGGCCGTATCGACGAACACGATCTCCCCAGCCCGTCCTCGGAACCCCACGGCATCGTCCAAGGACCGGACGGCGCGATCTGGACCGCTCTCGAGATCGGGAAGATCGCACGCCTCGGTGCGGTCTTTCGCGAGCCGAGGCCGAGCGACTGATCACGGAGGGGAGAGTGGTGTCGGCAGTCCGGCTGAGCGGCAGGCTCTCCGGCGACTTCACCTTCACGCTCAAGCACTGAGCCCTCCTCGGGCCCAGGGCCTGTCCGGCACGATCCGCCGGACAGGCCCTGGGCCTCTCGCCGCGGCAGGGCCCGGACGGACGCACCGCTACTCGGGGCGCCGGGCGGTGGTGAACCGGCGCTGGTAGGCGGCAGGGCTGATGGACAGCTCCCGCGCGAAGACGCGACGCAGGCTCTCGTAGCTCGGGAAGCCGGCCATGGAGGCCGCCTGCGTCGCGGTGTACCCGTGGTCGAGCAGCGACTTGGCGATGTCGAACCGGATCGACTCCACGTACCGGGCGGGTGTACTGCCCAGCTCCTGCCGGAACAGCCTGGTGAGGTGACGGGTACTGACGTTGAGGCGGGTGGCCAGTTCGGTGAGGGAGTAGTCGCCGGCGGGGTCCGCCGTGACCAGGTCGACGACCTTGCGCAGGGCGGGTGAGCGGGGCGCCGGCCCCTGCAAGGGCGCGGAGAACTGTGACTGACCGCCCGCCCGTTGCAGGTAGACCACCAGGGAGCGGGCCACCTCCCGGCTGACGTCCGGTCCGTGGTCCTCCTCGACGAGGGCCAGCGCGAGGTCGATGCCCGCGGTGACGCCGGCGGAGGTGTACACCGTGCCGTCGCGCACGTAGATGGCGTCGGGTTCGACGCGGGTCTTCGGGTGCCGGGCGGCGAGTCTGTCCGCGATCTTCCAGTGGGTGGTCGCCCGTTTGCCGTCCAGAAGGCCGGCCGCGCCGAGGACGAAGGCACCCGAGCACACGGAGGCGACCCGGCCGGAACGGGCTGCCAGCTCCCTGGCGGCTTCCACCAGGTCGGGCGTGACAGGCGTGCCGGGGTAGACGTCTCCGCCCGGCATCAGGAACGTGCCGGGGTCCGGTTGCGTGGCGGCGCTGCCGTCGACGGCGATCCGCATGCCGATCGAGGCCGTGACGTCGGCACCCGTCGTCGACACCAGGGCGATCCGGTAGTCGCCGCCGAGCAGGTTCGCCTCGCCGAACACTTCGGCGGGGCCGGCGACGTCGAGCAGTTTGACCCCGTCGTAGACGAGGATCGTCACCCGATGCGTATCGGATCTCACGGGCCCATCCTGGGATGACTGGATTCGAGTGGTTCATGGCCGGACCGAGGCGGCGCCGAAGGCCGCACGGCCCACATGGTGGAGAACGGACGCACAATCCCTTCGTAGTACATCGCACCGGAAAGCACGGACACCATGCCCGACATCATCGCAGGAACGGAAATCCCCGGGACTCCGGCTGCCGCGGAGGCCACGGAATTCCTTCGGGAGAAGACGACTCCTTTGATCTTCCACCACTCCCGGCGTGTATTTCTCTTCGGTTCCCTCCACGCGCGTCGGCTCGGCCTGAGGCCCGATCCCGAGTTGCTCTACATGTCGGCGGTTTTCCATGACGTGGGCCTTTTGATCCCGTTCTCGGACGTGCGGCAGCGTTTCGAGCTGGACGGCGCCGACCACGCGCAGAAGTTCCTGCGCGACCACGGGTTCTCCCGGAGCGCCGCCGAGGTGGTCTGGACGGCGGTCGCCCTGCACACGACGCCGGGGCTTCCCGGCCGGATGGGCCCCGAGTCGGCTGCCACGAACTACGGCGTGCTGACCGACGCGGTCGGCTGGGGGCTGGACGGGCTGGAAGGCGACCAGGTGGACGAAATCGTCGCCGCTCATCCGCGGGGCGATTTCAAGAAGGAGTTCTTGCAGGCATTCGTCGACGGCCTCAAAGACCGCCCGGACACCACGTACGGAACCATGAATGCGGACGTCCTGGAGCACTTTGTTCCCGGTTTCCGTCGTACGTCCATGGTCGAGCGCGTCATCGATGCGCCCTGGCCGCGGTGAGCCGGCAGCCATGGCGTCGACGTTTTCGCCAGCGACCGAAAATGCTGACGCCCCGCGTCTCCCACCCGACACCGACAGAGGAGTAACTCGTGCAAGCCATCACCGTCCGGGACCGCGAGGCCGGGGTCACGGGACTGACCCTGGAAGACCTTCCCCGTCCCCATGCCGCGGAGAACGACGTCATCGTGCGGGTGCACGCCGCCGGCTTCACTCGGGGGGAGCTCGACTGGCCCGCGTCCTGGACCGACCGCGCCGGCCGGGACCGCACCCCGAGCGTGCCCGGCCACGAGGTCTCCGGGGTGGTGGAGGAGCTCGGCTACGGGACGACCGGTCTCACCGTCGGCCAGCGGGTCTTCGGGCTGACCGACTGGACCCGCGACGGCTCGCTCGCCCAGTACGTCGCCGTGGAGGCCCGCAACCTCGCGCCGCTCCCCGCCGACGTCGAGCACACGGTGGCGGCCGCGCTGCCGATCTCCGGACTCACGGCGTGGCAGGGCCTGTTCGACCACGCACGTCTCGTCACCGGCCAGACCGTCCTGATCCACGGCGCCGCGGGCGGTGTCGGTTCGATCGCCGTCCAACTCGCCCGCGAGGCGGGTGCCCACGTGGTCGGTACGGGCCGCGCCGCAGACCGGGACACCGTGCTCGGCCTGGGCGCGCACGCGTTCCGCGACCTGGAGAACGACCGGTGGGAGGACGCCGGGCAGGTCGACGTCGTGTTCGACGTGATCGGCGGCGACATCCTCGACCGCTCGGCTCCGCTCGTGCGGGCCGGCGGCACGCTCGTCACCATCGCCCACCCGCCCACCGTGCGACCGGACGACGGGCGGGCCGTCTTCTTCGTGGTGGAACCGGACCGCGCTCGCCTCGCCGACCTCGCCCGGCGGCTGCGGGACGGACGGCTCCGGGTGCGGGTCGGCGCGGTCCGGCCGCTCGCGGAGGCAGCCGCCGCACTCGCCCGGCGAGAGCGCGTCCCCGGCCGCACCGTCATCCGGGTCGCTGAGGACGAAGGGTGACGGGGTCGGACCGGTCCAGTGAAGGAACGACCGCCAGGTCCGGCCCGACTCGGTGGCCGTGCGGATGTGCTGCGGGGCGACGAGGGCGTCCGGCCTGCCCTGTGGCCCCGCAGCTCAGCGGTCCGTCCCTGCGGGAGCCGAGCGTCAGACCGCGCTTTTCGGCTGCGCGCCGGTGCCCTGGGCCGCGCGGAGCTCTTCGTTGATGCGCTGGGCCTCCTCGAGCTGGTCCTCGAGGATGATGATCCGGCAGGCGGCCTCGACGGCGGTGCCGGCGTCGACCAGTTCACGCGCGCGGGCGGCGATGCGCAGCTGGTAGCGGGAGTAGCGGCGGTGGCCGCCTTCGGAGCGCAGTGGCGTGATCAGGCGGTGTTCACCCAGGGCGCGGAGGAAGGCGGGGGTGGTGCCGAGCATCTCGGCGGCCCGGCCCATGGTGTAGGCGGGGTAATCGTCGTCGTCGAGGTTGTCGGCGGGGCGGGAACTGCCAGGGGGCATAGACCTCTTCTTCCGGGTGACGCGTCGGGGGGCCCGGGCGCCGACTGGCGCCCGGGCCCCGAGCTTTCCACACCATCTACCGGCTGACTGCGCCGGCCTTCTGTATCCGCAGGTTCCGCCTGGGAGGGCGGGCTTGCGGGGATCGCGGCTGCGTGACCGGGGACCACCTTCCAATCCGGGGTCTGCGGTACCCGGGCGGCTCTACCCGCCCGGGCGATCCTGATGGCGTTCGGCTCCTTACCTCTTTCGATCGATCTTTCCGTACTGCTGTGCGGCCCGTGGAGCCGCTCGGCTTGATCTGCTTGCACGGCAGTTCGTCTCTGCCGTGCCCTTCGACTTCTGGCTACACCCAGAACGGTAGCTTCCGTCCCGGGCAATGTCTACACCGGCCACTGCAGATTTACTCCACCCAGGGCCGTCCGGATTTTCCTTCTGTCATGTCCGGAACCCGTGACCCGAGCGCGTCAGGTGGCTCTGGGTGGGGCTGCATCCCGGTGCGGTGGCCGTGGTGGGGCATCGACACCGACAGTGATGTCGCGCAGTGGAACGGGATCGTCGCCCTGGGGGTGCCCGGCAGCGGGCGCGC
Source organism: Streptomyces flaveolus (assembly GCF_044765825.1). Lineage (NCBI taxonomy): Bacteria > Bacillati > Actinomycetota > Actinomycetes > Kitasatosporales > Streptomycetaceae > Streptomyces > Streptomyces flaveolus. The sequence continues at coordinate 103,490 of NZ_JBIWKU010000004.1, forward strand.
CGCCCCCGAGGTGGAGCGGAGCTGTTCCGCACCGACCCGCCGCCCGAGCGGCTGGCGGCGGGCGACATCTGCCGGGTCGGAGTGCCGCCGACCACGGTGCACGTGACGGCCGTCGACCACCACGATCCCCCGCTCGAAACGGGCCGGCTGCCCCGTCCTCGTCTGACGGTGAGCGTGCTGCGCCGCGGCCTGTCCTATCGGGAGTTCCCGGACGAGAGCCATCTCGACGGCACGGGGCATTCCCTCCACCCGGGTGACGGGATCCCCTTCACCTTCGAACTGTTGCTGCGGCCGTACGCGTCTCTCCAGCCGGGCGACGAGGTCGCGGACGCCGCCGGCCGGGCATGGCGGTTCGACGGGCCCTGGGACTGGGCCGCCTTCGACGGCGAACCGGCCGGCGCGGGCCCCGAGTGGCCGCTCGTCCTGCTCACCCGCGCGGGAACGCCGTGCACCGTCGAGGAGAGGCGGTGGCCGCGGGCACGGCGAGCGGTTCGCACCGGAAGACGGTCCGGGACTGGATGTCCCTGACCGAGGCCTCACCCACCCCCTGACCGGTCGCGTACCGAGACCAGCGGCCCCACAAGGGCCCGCGCCCACTGCGGGATCACTCCGCCACGGGCACGCATTCGGTGAGCAGGTCCACGATGTCGCGCCAGGCTCGCGCCGCGTGCCGTGGGTGGTGGCCGACGCCCGGGAGCACGGGCTGGTCGACGGGCGGGTGGTGGAAGGCGTGCAGGGCGCCGCCGTAGACCACGAGGCGCCAGTCGACGCCCGCGGCCTGCATCTCGGCGGTGAACGCGTCGCGTTGCGCGACCGGCATGATCGGGTCTTCCGACCCGACGCCGGCCCATACCGGGCAGCGAATGCGGGCCGCCTCGCCCGGCCGGCCCGTGGTCAGTCCGTTGACCGTCCCGATCGCCCGCAGGCCGACGCCGGCGCGTCCGAGTTCCACTCCGATGGCGCCTCCGGTGCCGTAGCCGACGGCGGCGATCCGGTCGGGGTCGGTCCGCGGTTCGGCACGCACCACGTCGAGCGCCGCGTGGCCGATGTCCCGCATCCGGTCGGGGTCGGCGAGCAGCGGCAGGCAACGGGCCAGCATGTCCTCGGGGTCGGTCAGATGGCGACCGCCGTGGAGGTCGAAGGCCAGCGCCACGTACCCCAGTTCGGCGAGAGCGTCGGCCCGGTGGCGCTCGACGTCGCTGAGCCCCGGGCCCTCCGGTCCGAGCAGCACCGCGGGCCGGCGGCCGGTGCCGGCCGGCAGCGCGAGGTGCCCGATCATCGTCAGGCCGTCGGCGGGGTACTCGACCGTGCGCGTCATCACTGTCGTCATGCGACGGGACGGTAGTGCCCGTCGAGCCGGCCGGGACGTTGTTTCTGCCGTCGGCAGAGCAGAGCGGGGCCGGCCAGCGGAACGCGGCGCTGGCTCACCCGGACCGTCTCGGCGGATGGAGACGGCGGCGCCGGCCGCGGAGGTGGCGGAGGGACGCGGTCCGGGGCGGCGCTGACGGACGGCCCGGTCGCCAGCCTGGGGGTGGCCGTGCAGTACATCGGCCTCGCGCAGGCGGATCCGGCGAGTGGTCTGTGGCCCGTGGCCGCCGGCCCGAGTTCCGCAGATCCGCCGGGTCGTGGGGCCGGGCCGTTCTGATCGGGGCGGGAGCCGCCCTCGGCCTCATCCTCTATCTCTGGGCCACCCGGCTGAAGATACTGGCCGTCGCCGTCGTCCTGGCCTCGCTCTACCCGGCCGTCCCGACGGCCCTCGGACTCGCGGTCCTGCGCGAAAGGGTCACCCGCGCACAGGCGACGGGTCTGGTGGGTTCGGCCGCCGCCGTCATCCTGCTCAGCCTGGGGTGACACGGCCCGCTGCGCGTGCTCGGACGCCCCCCCGGCGGCGCCGTCCGGCTGCCCGCTAGGCTCGGCGGTCGTGAACCGACGGCGGCGAAAGAAACTGTCCGGGCGTCTCGTCGACGCCGCACTGGTCGGCGACCTCACGCGGGTGAGCGCGCTGCTGCGCGCGGGCGCGCCGGCCGAGACGGCCGACTCCCGGGGTACCACGCCGCTGTACCAGGCGGCGGTGAACGGAGACGCCGGCATCGTCCGCATCCTGCTGGCGGCCGGGGCCTCGCCCGACACGGAGAGCGGTACCGGCTCGGAGGGCACACCGCTGTGCGGGGCGGCCTGCTGGGGCCACACCGAGACGGTGCGCGCCCTCCTGGAGCACGGCGCCGACCCGAACCTGCGGGAGGACCACGGCACGGGCCGGTCCCCGCTCGACTGGGCGACGAAGGGTCCGCATCCCAAGACGGCGGAGCTGCTCGTCGCCGCGGGCGCCCGGCCGGGACCGGCGTCCCTTGACCATGACTGAAGGCCGGTCTCGGATCTCTCCGAAACCGGCCTTCGGACCACGACTCTCACGAGTCGGGACGACAGGATTTGAACCTGCGACCCCTTGACCCCCAGTCAAGTGCGCTACCAAGCTGCGCCACGTCCCGATGTGCTCACGCGCGGTGCACCGCGCGATCACGCGGACAGCACTTTACCCCACACCCCGGGCTACGCCTAAGCGGGGACGGGCGAGGGACAATCGGCCCCATGGACAGCCCTGCCGACAGCACAGCCTCGGACCGCCCGGTGGACCCGCGGGACCGCGACGACGAGGGGCGGGCCCGCAACGCCCGCCCGCGGGACGGGCTGGGACGCCCGCTGCCGTACGGCGCGGACGGCGTCCCCCGCCAGCCCGAGGGCGTCGTACGGGCCCCCGACGAGACGGTCGCCGAGGCGCAGCGGCTGCTGGACGAGGGCAAGCCCTTCCACGCGCACGAGGTCTTCGAGGACGCCTGGAAGTCGGGCCCCGAGGAGGAACGGGAGCTGTGGCGGGGCCTGGCCCAGCTGGCCGTCGGGCTCACGCACGCGGCCCGCGGCAATGTCACCGGCGGGGCCAGGCTGCTGCGGCGCGGGGCCGGGGCCGTGACGGAGTGGGCGGCGTCGGAGCACGGTCAGGGGCGGCCGTACGGGATGGAGCTGGACGCGGTCGCCGGGTGGGCCCGGGAACTGGCCCGGGACGTGGAGGACGGCGCGCCGGTGGATGCAGGGGCTCGGGCGCCGCGGCTGCGGGGCTGAAGCCCCCTTCGCGGGCCCCGCGAGCGGACTGCCGCCGGGCCGGGACCCGCGGCCACAGGAACCCGAGCCGCCGCGGGGCCGCGGCGCGGGACGTGGAGAACGGCGCCGGTGGACGCGAGAGCCCGGGCACCGAGGCTGCGGGGCCGAAGCCCTCTTCGCGGGGCCCGCGAGCGGACTGCCGCCGGGCCGGGACCCGCGGCCACAGGAAACCGGGACCCCGAGCCGCCGCGGGCCGAGGGCAGCCCGGGCGGGGCGTCGTCGGTGGCGTACGGCAGACTCGGGGCGTGCGGACAATTCATGTGATCGGTATCGGCGCGGGCGACCCCGACCAGCTCACCCTCCAGGCGGTCCGGGCGCTGCGGAGCACGGACGTGTTCTTCGTCCTGGACAAGGGCGAGGCCAAAGCTGACCTGGTGCGACTGCGCCGGGACATGCTGGAGACGCACGTACCGGAGGGCACGTACCGGGTCGTCGAGGCGCGCGACCCGGAGCGGGACCGCACCGCGGGCGGCACGGCGTACTCCCCCGCCGTCGGGGACTGGCGCAGCGCCCGCGCCGGCATCTACGAGCGGCTGATCGCCGAGGAGCTGGGCGAGGACGAGAGCGGCGCGTTCCTGGTCTGGGGCGATCCGGCGCTGTACGACAGCACGCTGGGCATCCTGGAGGAGATCCTGGACCGGGGCGCGGTGGCGTTCGAGTACGACGTCGTGCCCGGCATCAGCAGTGTCTCCTCGCTCGTCGCCCGGCACCGGACCGGGCTCAACCGGGTCGCGCGCCCGGTGCAGATCACGACCGGCCGGCGCCTCGCCGAGGGCTTCCCGGAGGGCGTGGACGACGTGGTGGTGATGCTGGACGCCCAGCAGACCTTCCGGCAGTACGCGGACCAGGACATCGACATCTACTGGGGCGCCTACCTGGGCACCCCGGACGAGATCCTCGCCTCCGGCCCGATCGCCGAGGCCGCGCCCCGCATCGAGCGCCTGCGCGCCGAGGCCCGGGAGCGCAAGGGCTGGATCATGGACACGTACCTGCTGCGGCGCAACCCGAAGGACCGCTAGACCCTGCCGCCCGGCTGACAGTCGCCGAGGAAACGTCACGGACCGCTGCGATCCAGCCGCCCGTGCTGGACAAGCGCCGCCGCAACGTCGTCTTCGTCACGACGGTGGAGGAGGGGTTCCTCACCCGGCACGGTTCGCTGCTCTCGCACACCGAGGCCGGCGCCCGCGAGGCCCTGGTCATCGGGCGGGCCTGGGCCACGTGGTTGGAGGACCGGGTGGAGCAGGACATCGGCCGCTCCTCGGACGCGGACCTGCGCGTCGCCGTGGACGCGATCGCCAAGCGCCTGCTGGTCGAGGATCTGAGCAACGGGCTGCCCGCCCGAGTGCGCCGGCCCGTCGCCGAGGCGGCGCACTGAGACAGCGGGAGCGGTCCGACGGGCCGCCGCGCGCCGGCGGGGCCGCTTCCGTCAGGGTGCGCCGAAACCGAGCCGCTCCAGTACGCCGGACACGTCGGGCACCACGGGCACGCCCGCCGGCAGCGGGGGCCTGCGCACGACGACCACCGGCAGGGCGAGGTCCCGGGCCGCCGTCAGTTTGGCCGCCGTGGCCGCTCCCCCGCTGTCCTTGGTCACCAGCACGTCGATGCGGTGGTCGCGCAGGACGGCGGTCTCTCCGGTCACGGTGAACGGACCACGGGCCAGCAGGATCCGGAGGTCCGGCGGGAGGGGCGGGTCGGGAGGCTCCACCGAGCGGGCGACGAAGTGGAGGCCGGTCAGGTGCGCGAAGGCCCCCAGACCCAGGCGGCCGGTGGTCAGGAAGACACGGCGGCCGAGACCCGGCAGCAGGCCGGCCGCCTCCGGGAGGGACGCGACCGGGTGCCACCGGTCACCGGGGCCGGGGCGCCAGCCGGGCCGGCGCAGGATCACCGCCGGGGTCCCGCAGACCGCAGCGGCGCGTGCCGCGTTCGCCGTGATGGTCTCGGCGAAGGGGTGGGTCGCGTCGACGAGGGCGCTCACCCCCTGTTCGCGCAGCCACACGGCCAGCCCGTCCGCACCGCCGAACCCGCCGACGCGCACCTCGCCGTCGACCGCGCCCGGCCGGGTGACCCGCCCCGCCAGCGATGTCGTCACCCGCACCCCGGGCCGGTCCGCCAGGACGGCGGCGAGGCGGCGGGCCTCGGTGGTGCCGCCGAGGACGAGGACGTGCGGGATCGGCATGGTGTCGAGAGTACGAGGTGGCCCGGTCCGGGCATGCCACCGGCTCCGGTGGCCGCGGCCTCTGCGGGACGGGCCGGTGGGCAGGCTCACCCCGGCGCGGTCCGGTGGCGGTGCGAGCGCGTCACCCGAGGTGCCGGCGTCTCCTGCGGAGGGCTCAGAAGTCGTCCGCTCCGTTGCGGAGTTCGGGCGTCCAGTAGCCGGTGAGCGCCTTCGCCGGGTCGACGGCGATGCCGTCGCTGCCGGGCGCGGTGACGGCGATGACCGTGGAGTCGCCCTCCAGCATGACGGAGAACGCGGACACGGGCTCGTTCTCCTCGTCGACCCCGCCGTCCGACAGCTTCACCAGGGCGTAGGCCGGGGCTCCCGCCTGGAGCACGACCGGCGTGGCCGGCTTGCTCTTGGCGACGGCCGGGACGTCCTGCTTGTGGCTCTCCAGGAACTGGATCTGCGGAAAGCCCGTCAGCCGGCAGGAGTGCCCGGTGCTGTTCCGCGCCGTGAGGACGAGGTGGGTGTAGGGCGGACCGTCCTGCGTGGCGGCGGTGACGCGGACGTCCCGTGCGGTGCAGACCGGGGTGGAGGCGGACGCCTGCTCGCCGGTCGCACCGGTGTCACCCGCGGAGGCGTCGGTGGAGCCCGCCGAGTCCTTCGATCCCGCCGAGTCGGCCGAACCCGCCGCGCCGGACGTGCCGGACGTGCCGGTGCCCTTGCCGGCCGTCGTCCCGTCCGCCGCCGGGGACGACGCCACCGTGGTGGTGGCGGACGGCGCGGACGTCGACTTGCTGTCCGCGTCGCTCTGGCAGGCGGTGAGGGACAGGACGAGGGCGGTGCCCGCGACGGCGAGCAGCGCGGAGCGCTGACGCAGAGTGCTGTGGTTCATGTGAGGGATCCCCGTTCGGTGAGCTACGGCATGCATGCCACGGTCGTTCGACGACGGGTGGTTCGAGCCGTTCCCGAGCCCGCACCGGCTCCGTCCCCGGCGGATCCGTCCGCCGGGGGCGTCCGGACCGCGCAGGCCGGGAGGGCGTTCCGCGTCGGCCTTCAGTCGATCACTTCCGGTCTCCGCCGCCCAGGCGGTTCTCCCGGCAGAAGTCCCGTGGGCGATACTTCTGCCGGTGGCTCGCGTCCGGACGAGCCGGACGATCGGGGTCATCGACGGTGCGCGACGGCACGCCTTCTGCTGGGGACTTCGGGCGGCAGTTGCGGGACCTGCGGGGCCGCGCCGGGCTGAGCCAGGAGGCACTGGCCCATGCGGCAGGGGTGAGCGTCAGGGCTCTGGCCGACATGGAGCGCGGACGCACCCGGGGTCCGCAGCGCCGTACCGTGCAGGCACTGGCCGAAGCGCTGGGACTGGACGGCGACGAGGCGGCGAGCCTGGAGGGATCCGCCGCCCTCGGCCGTCCGCGTCCCCGGACGGCCACCGACCCGGCCGGCCCCGGCACCCTGGCCCTGCCCCGCGACATCCAGGACTTCACCGCCCGCGGCCCGGCCCTCGCCCGGCTGCTGGACCTGGCGCGGGACGCCGAGTCCGGCCGGCCGGTGGTCACCGTGGTCGCCGGGCAGCCCGGTCTGGGCAAGACCGCGTTCGCGGTGCACGCCGCGCACCGCCTCGCCCCGCACTTCCCGGACGGGCGGATCGCCCTCGACCTGCACGGCATGGATCCCGAGCCGACCACGCCCCGGGACGCGCTGGCCCGGCTCCTCGGCGCGATGGGGGTCGCCGACGCGGCGATACCGGCCGGCACCGACGACCGTGCCGGTCTGTGGCGGTCCCTGGCCGCCGGGCGGCGCATGCTCCTGCTGCTGGACAACGCCGCCGACGAGTCCCAGGTCGGCCCCCTGCTGCCCGGCACCGGTCCGTGCCTGACCATCGTCACCAGCCGCCACGCCCTGGCGGGTCTGGAGTCCGTGCACCGCACCGATCTGGCCCTGCTGCGGCGTGAGGAGGCGGTGGAACTGCTGACCCGCATCATCGGCCCGGACCGGGTGCGGGCGGAGGCACAGGCGGCGCGCGATCTCGCCGACCTGTGCGGGCACCTGCCGCTGGCCGTCCGGATCGCCGGCCAACGGCTCCTCAGCCGGCCGCACGAACGCCTCGGCAAGCTCGTCGCCCGCCTCGCCGCCGAGGGCCGGCGCCTGGACGGCCTCCAGGCCGGAAGTCTGCGGGTGCGTGCGGCCTTCGCGCTCTCCTACCGGCAACTGCCGCCGGAGACGCGGACGGTGCTGCGGCGCGCCGCGCTGTCCGCCGGAGCGGACTTCGGCCCCGAGACCGCCGCACTCCTGGCCGGACTGTCCTACGACGAGGCGGTCGCCTGCGCCGAGGAACTGACCGACGCCGGGCTGCTCCAGAGCGATGCCGGCGCCGAGCGGTACCGCTTCCACGACCTGCTCAGGCTCTACGCCGCCGAGCAGGTCGAGGCCGAGGACGGCCCCGAGGTCCGCGACGCCGCCCTCGACCGGACCGCGCACTGGATGCTGCGCCGTGCCACCGCCGCCGCGCTGCACTTCGACGTCGACCACGAACGGACCGCACCGCAGGACGATCCTGACCCGGAGACGGCGCCCACCGGCCGGGAAGAGGCGCGGGCCTGGCTGGAGGCCGAACGGGCCCAGTGGCTCGCCGCGTTGCGCCGGGCCCATGACACGGGCGGGCACCGGCAGGTCCTGGACACGGCGGAGGCGATGCACTGGTTCTCCGATCTCAACCAGCACTGGGAGCAGTGGGTGGAGGTGTTCCAGCGCTCCGCCGACTCCGCCCGTGCCCTGGGCAGCAGGCGGGAGGAGGCCGTTCACCTCAACTATCTCGCCTGGGCCTACAACCTGTGCGTGCACGACCCGCACGCCGCCCTGGCGAGCGCGGACGCCGCGCTCACGGCGGCCCGCGAGTGCGGGGACGGGCTCCAGGAGGGCTGGGCACTCGGCTACGGCGCGGGGGCGCTGAACCGGCTGGGGCGCGCGGGAGAGGCCCAGGAGCGCCTGCGCGAGGGGGCCCGCTGCCTCGCCTCACAGGAGTCGCCGCAGGGCCGGCTGGCCGAACTGACGAGCCTCAACTCCCTCGGCACCCTGCTGCGCCAGGCCGGACGGGCGGCCGAGGCGCTGGACATCCACCGCCGCAGCGAGCGGATCTGCCGCGCGGGGGTCCCGGGCCGTACCGACGAGGTGATCGCGTTGTACCTCGCTGTCGCCCGGCAGCAGATCGGCAACGACCTGGCGGCCCTGGAGCGCTGGCAGGAGGCCGAGGCACCGCTGCGGCAGGCCCTCGCCGCCTTCGACGCCGCGAAGATGCCGGCCTGGACGGAGCAGGCCCGGCTGGACCTGGGCCAGGTGCTCGACGCCATGGGACACCCCGACGCCCGGGAGACGCTCCGCACCGCCCGCGACGCCCTCGCCGCGCTGAGAAGCCCCCGTCAGGCCGAGGCCGCCACCGCACTCGACACGCTCGACGAAGCCGCCGCCGGCACCGTCTAACGCAGGAGCAGTTGCAGGCCGCCCACCACCGTCGCCGCGATGACCAGTCGCTCGAAGAGTCGCTGGTTGATCCGTTTCACCGCCCAGGTGCCGAGGAAGGCGCCGGGCACCACGAACACGACGAGCACGGCGTCGAGGAGCAGCGAGTGGCCGTCGATCAGGCCGAGGCCGGCGCTGAAGGGCAGCTTGGAGACGTTGACGATCAGGAAGAAGAAGGCCGAGGTGCCGAGGAAGCCGAGCTTGCGGAAGCCGGCGGAGAGCAGGTACATCGACATCACCGGGCCGCCCGCGTTGGCGACCATGGTGGTGAAGCCGCCGAGGACGCCGTACGAGCGGGCCTTGACGCGGCCGGCCCGGGAGGTGATCTCGTCCGGCTGCTCGGCGGCGTCGGCCTGCCGCCGGCGCCACACCGTCATGCCGGCCATGCACAGCAGGATCACGCCGATCGACGTCCGTACGACCGTGTCGTCGGCCCACACCAGGAACACGGTGCCCACCACCACGCCGGCCCCCACCGCCGGGAACAGCCGCCACAGCGTGGGCCAGTGCGCGTGGCGCCGGTAGGTGAGGACGGCCAGGATGTCACCGGCGATGAGGACGGGCAGCAGGGCGCCGGTGGAGGCACGGGCCGGCAGGACCGCCGCGAAGACCGCGAGACTGACCGTATTGGCCCCGCTCACGGCGGTCTTGGAGAAGCCGACGAGCAGGGCCGCGAAGGCGAGCGCGGCGAATTCCCAGCCGGTGAGGTGCCAGAGCGTCATGGTGTCCATTGCGGGCACCGATGCTATGCGTACCCGGCAGGCGCCCGTAAGGAGCGTCTCGTCAGGCGATCACCGACGGCCGGCGTACCGCGCCCGCAGTTCCCGCTTGAGCACCTTCATGCTCGGGCCCAGCGGCAGCGCGTCCGTGAACTCCACCCGGCGCGGGTACTTGTACTTGCCGAGGTGCTGCTTGGACCACTCGGTGATCTCGGCGCCGTCCGGTGTCGCGCCCGGGGCGGGGACGACCACGGCGCACACCTCCTCGCCGTGCAGTTCGTCCGGCAGGCCGATGACCGCGACCTGGGCGATGCCGGGGTGGCGCATCAGGACCTCCTCGACCTCGCGCGGATACACGTTGTAGCCGCCCCGGATGACGACGTCCTTCTTCCGGTCCACGATCCGCAGGAAGCCCTCGTCGTCCTTGGTGCCGAGGTCCCCGGTGCGGAACCAGCCGTCGACGAGCGCCTCGGCGGTGGCCTCGGGGCGGCCGAGGTATCCGGAGAAGACGTTGTGGCCGCGCACGACGACCTCGCCCAGCTCACCGGGCGGCAGCAGTTCGACGCGGTCCTCCGTCTCGGCGCGGGCGATCTCGACGTCCACGCCCCACAGCGGGTGGCCGATGGTGCCGGGCCTGGCGCCGAACACCGGCTGGTTGACGGCCGCGGCGGGCGAGGTCTCGGACAGCCCGTACCCCTCGTAGATCTTGGCGCCGAAGGCCTCCTCGAACCGCTCCAGCACGGCGACGGGCAGCGAGGCGCCGCCGGAGATGCACACCCGCAGCTCGGGCAGGGCGCCGGCCTCGGCCGCCGCCGCGGCGAGGGCGACGAACATGGTGGGCACCCCGTGGAAGGTGTTGACCTTCTCCCGCACCATCAGCTCGATCGCGCGCGCCGCGTCGAAGCGGGGCAGCAGGACGAGGGTCGCCCCGGCCCGCCAGGTGGAGTTGAGGGAGACGGTCTGGCCGAAGGCGTGGAACAGCGGCAACGCGCCGAGCGCGATGTCGTCGGGGCGGATGTCGTTGGCGTCGAAGGCGTTGACGGTCGCGTTCATCACCAGGTTGAAGTGGCTGAGCACCGCGCCCTTGGGCACGCCGGTGGTGCCGCTGGTGTAGAAGACGACGGCCGGGTCGTCGGCGTCACGCGTCACGTACGAGGGCAGCGGCTCGGCGTCCGCGGCGAGCTTGCCGAGTTCGTCGCCCAGGACGACGACCCGCACCCCGGCCTCCCGCGCGGCGGCCGCTCCCGTCTCCGCCTGCGCCGGGTGCACCAGCAGCAGGCCGGCGCCGCTGTCGGTGAGGACGTGCCCGACCTCCGCCGGGGACAGCAGCAGGTGGACCGGGACGACGACGGCACCGGCCGCGGCGATCGCGTAGTACGCCTGCGGGAAGTCGGCGGTGTTCGGCGCCATCAGGGCGACCCGGTCCCCCGGCCGGACGCCCAGCTCCGCCAGGGCACCCGCCTGGGCGCGGGCCCGCTGCCACACCTCGGCGAAGGTCAGCCGCAGGTCGCCCTCGACCAGTGCCTCCTTGTCGGGACGGCGCCGGGCGTTCTCGGCGAGGATGGCGGCGACGGAGAGGGTTGCCATGGGGTGTTGCTCCGTTTCCTTGCTGCGGCTCTGCAGTGGGGTCGGGTGGGTGGCGGCAACGGCCTAGGACCGTTCGACCAGCACCGCGCTGCCCTGCCCCACGCCGACGCACATGGTGGCGAGTCCGCGGGCGGCGTCGGTGCGCCGCATGCGGTGGAGCAGGGTGGTGAGGATGCGGGCGCCGGAGCAGCCGAGCGGGTGGCCCAGCGCGATGGCGCCGCCGGTGGGGTTGACCAGGGCGGGGTCGATGCCGAGCTGGTCGACGCAGGCGAGGGCCTGGGCGGCGAACGCCTCGTTGAACTCGGCCTCCGCGATGTCGTCGATGCTCCAGCCGGCGCGGGCCAGGACCTTGCGCGTGGCGGGGACCGGGCCGATGCCCATGACGTCCGGGTGGACGCCCGCCGAGCCGCCGGCCACGTAGCGGCCGAGCGACTCGAGGCCCAGGTCGTTCAGTGCCTCCTCGCTGACCAGCAGGAGGGCCGCGGCGCCGTCGTTCATCGGGGAGGCGTTGCCCGCGGTGACCGTGCCGCCGGCGCGGAAGACCGGCGTGAGTCGGGCCAGCTTCTCGACGGAGGTGTCCTCGCGGACGCACTCGTCGGTGTCGACGACCACGCCGTCGGGCCGCTCGACGGGGAGCAGCTCGGCGTCGAAGTGGCCGTTCTTGCGGGCCTCGGCGGCGAGGCGGTGGCTGCGCAGGGCGAACTCGTCCTGCCGTTCGCGCGACACGTCGTACCGCGCGGCGACCTCCTCCGCCGTCTCGCCCATGGCCAGCAGGCCGTGCAGGTCCTTCATCGCCGGGTTGACCAGGCGCCAGCCGAGCCGGGTGTCGGCGGTCTCGATGCGGTGCGGCAGGGCCTCGTCGGGGCGGGGCAGGACGAAGGGGGCGCGGCTCATCGACTCCGAGCCGCCCGCGAGCACGATGTCGGCCTCGCCCGCGGCGATGGTGCGGGCGGCGGTGGTGACGGCTTCGAGGCCGGAGGCGCACAGGCGGTTCACCGTGGCGCCGGGCACGGTCTCGGGCAGGCCCGCGAGCAGGGCGGCCATGCGGGCGACGTTGCGGTTGTCCTCGCCGGCCTGGTTGGCGGCGCCCCAGTACACGTCGTCGATGCGGGCGGGGTCGAGCGCGGGCACGTCGGCGACCAGGCCGCGGATCACGGTGGCGGCGAGGTCGTCCGGCCGCACGGCGGACAGGGCGCCGCGCAGCTTGCCGATCGGGGTGCGGCGGGCGGCCGCGAAGTGGACGGGACGCACGAGGTGACTCCTGACCGTCGTCGCTCGGCCGCCGGGCGGTGTGCCGCCGGCCGGCCTCCGCGAGCCTTCTTCCTTCATTCCCGCAGCGAAATTAGCACTGCTAGTTTTGGACTATAGACCTCCGGCCGCCTCCCTGGGAAGATCCTCCGGGTGACCTGCACCGACGCAGCTGGAGGAGACATGGCCGAGGCCCGCGAGCACGTCCTGTCCGGAACGCGGGGACGGATCACCGTCCGCGAGTGGTCCGCCGAGCGGCCCCGGTACGCGGTGCTGCTGATCCACGGCTACGGGGAGCACGCCGGCCGCTACGAGGAGGTGGCCGGCGTGCTGACGTCGCACGGCGCTGCCGTCTACGGCCCCGACCACATCGGGCACGGCGCCTCCGAGGGGGAGCGGGTGCTGATCGAGGACTTCGAGGACGTGGTCACCGACGTGCACGCGGTGGCGGAACTCGCCCGGGCCGCCCACCCCGGCCTGCCGGTCGTCGTGATCGGCCACTCCATGGGCGGCCTGATCGCCTCCCGCTACGCGCAGCGCCACCCCGAAGGGCTGACCGCGCTGGTGCTGTCCGGCCCGGTCATCGGCGACTGGGAGCTGCCGCGCCGTCTGCTCGCCCTGGACGAGATCCCCGACACCCCGATCAGTCCGTCCTCGCTCTCCCGGGACCCGGCGGTCGGCGCGTCGTACGCGGCCGACCCGCTGGTGTGGCACGGCCCGATGAAGCGGCCGACGCTGGAGGCCTTCGTCCGGACGCTGGAGACCGTCGCGAAGGGCGGCGACGTCGGCCGGCTCCCGCTGCTGTGGGTGCACGGCGACGACGACCGGCTGGTGCCGCTGCCCGGCAGCCGCGTCGGCGTCGAGCGGCTCAGCGGCGGCCACCTCACCGAGCGGATCTACCCGGGCGCCCGGCACGAGGTCTTCAACGAGACGAACCGCGCGGAGGTGTTCACGGACGTCACGCGCTTCCTGGACGGCGTGCTCGCCCGCTGAGCGGCCGGAGGCGTTTGCCCTGGTGCCCCACGGGCACCCGCGCCCCACGGAGTGGTTGCGCCGCCGCCCGCGTGGGACATCGCGGCCGCCGGCCGTGCGGCAGGCACCTGCGAGGAGGAGCGCGTCGCTCCGCTCCGTACGACCCGAGGCCCGGCGGTGAGGAACGGCTGAAGCGCCGCACGACTGCCCTGACGCCTCGCACGCACATCCGCACGACGAAAGAGGGGCACCATGGCCGACGCCCTCGAACTCGACGCGCTGTGGGAGGACTTCCACCGCGTGGTGAACATGACGTCCGCCGAGCTCGCGGACTGGCTCCGGGTACGGGACTCCGGCGAGCTGACCGAGCCACTGCCGGACGACGCCGGCTCGCCACTCGGTCAGCACGTCCTCGCGATCCTGCAGAAGCGGCGCACGGACCTGACGGAGGGCGACCTGCGCGCGATGCGCAAGGTCGTGGACACGGTGACCTCGCAGGCCGACCTGGAGAACGAGCCCCGGGCCGACGACACCCGGCTCAGGCACCGGCTGATGACGATCGGCCACGACCCGCTGAAGCCGTAGTGGCGGGCCACGACGAGCGCGTCGTACGGGAACTCGTCGGCGCGCACGGGCAGACGTACGCCGAGGAGGCCGGCATCCGGCTGAGGGACACCCCGCAGCCGCTGTACCGGCTGCTGGTCCTCGCCCACCTGCTCAGCGCCCGCATCCGCGGCTCGGTCGCCGTGGCGACCGCCCGGACCCTGGACGAGGCCGGACTCGGCGACCCGCGCCGCATGGCCGGCGCCGGCCGGCAGGAGCGGGTGGACGCCCTCGGCCGGGGCGGCTACCGGCGCTACGACGAGCGCACCGCGACGCAGCTCGGCGACGGGGCGGGGCTGCTGATCGAACGGTGGGGCGGGGATCTGCGCCGGCTGCGGAGGGAGGCGGACGGCGAGGTGCCCGAACTGCGCCGCCTGCTCCAGGAGTTCCCCGGTGTGGGACCGGCCGGTGCGGACATCTTCCTGCGCGAGGCCCAGCGGGTCTGGCCGGAGGCGGCCCCCTACCTCGACCGCAAGGCGCTGCAGGGAGCGCGGCGCCTCGGCCTCCCGGAGGACGCCGGCCGGCTGGTCGGGCTCGCCGGCGGAACGGAACCGGCCGTCCTGGCCGCCGCCCTGGTGCGCGCGGCCGTGGACAAGGAGACGGTGCGGGACGCCCTGGACCGCGCCGGCTGAGCGCGTACACGCCCCCACGGCCGGGGCGCGGGCTCTGCTTCGCACCTCCGCGGTACGGTTCCGGCCCCGCCCCCGCGGTCCTGCCGTCACCCGGACGGTCCCGTGCGCTGGTGACCCCACCGCCTCGGTGATGCCCTGAGGACACCGTGCCACGTCCTCCAGGAGGCATCCGCGATGAGCCGTCGTCCGTCCCACCCCGTCCGTCTCCTCGCCTCCGCGCTCGCGGCCGGCGCGCTGCTGACCACGGCGGCCTGCTCGGACGACGGCGGCGGGCCGGGCACCGCCTCGGACACCGCCGCCGAGGAGGCCGCCCGGGCCGCTTCGCCCGCCGTCGAGCGCGACGCGGTGCGGGAGGCGCCCACCGGCTCCCCCACGGCCTCACCGTCCCCCTCCACCTCGGCTCTCACCGCGCCCGGCGCGAAGGCCGCGCTGATCACGGAGGCGGACGTGGAGGACGACTGGAACCAGGTGCCGAACGCGGACAAGTGGCACGACAGCATGCTCATCGGCAAGGTCGACGTGTCCGACTTCCTGTCCGCGAAGGCCGACGCCGCGGAATGCCAGCAGCTGCTCGACCGGCTCTACTCCGGCGATCTGCTGGGCACGCCGTCCGGGGCGTCGGCGGTCACCGGCTTCGAGCAGGGCGACTCCCGTCTGCTGGAGCAGGTCGCCGCCTACCAGCGCAGCCAGCTGGACACCTCCCTGAAGTGGATGGCCTCGCTGCCGGAGACCTGCGACCAGTTCACGGCGACCGACGACTCGGGCGACAAGCGGACGGTGCAGGTGACCGAGGCCTCCGTGCCGAAGGTGGGCGACACCCGACAGGGTGTGCACGTGACGGTGCAGGGCAACGCCGGCGGCAACCCCGCGACCCTCACCCTGGACGTCGCCGCCGTGCGGGTCGGCATCAACGCGGTCGCGGTCACCGGCGGCGGCCTGAGCGGCGGCGAGACCGACTCCGTGCAGCAGGCGACGCAGCAGGGCACCGAACGGCTGCAGACCGTCCTGGCGGGCAAGACCCCCTCCCCGCAGCCCGGCGACCTCGACTGACCGCGCCGCGCAGCACCCGCCCCGCGTCCTCGGGCGCGGGGCGTCGCCGTGCGCGCCCTGGCCCAATCCCGGGACACGGTGATCAACCGGGCGGCACAATGGTCCGCGACGGGCGGCGCACGCGCGAAGCCCGGCGGGCACCGCATCCCGTCCCGTCTGGGAGGACGTATGACCACTCTCGCCGACCCCGTCCCCGGCGGACGGCCCGGTGACGTCGCGCGGGCCGCCTCGCTGAGCGGCGAGCTGGCCGGGCTGGGCGTCCACGGTGTCGTCCTGGCGTACGTCGACACCGCCGGGATCGGCCGGGTGAAGACCGTGCCGACCGCGAAGCTCGCCTCGGCCGCGGCCTGGGGCGTCGGGATGTCGCCGGTGTTCGACACCTTCCTCGCGAACGACGCGATCGTCACCACGGACGTCCTCGGCTCCCCGGACGGCGACCTGCGCCTCTACCCGGACCTCGACCGGCTGACCGTCCTCGCGGCACAGCCCGGGTGGGCGTGGGCGCCGGTGGACCGGATCACGCAGGAGGGCGAGCCGCATCCGGCGTGCGGGCGGACCGTCCTGCGCCGGATGGTGAGCGAGGCCGCCGAACGGCACGGGGTCACCTTCCGGGCCGCCGTCGAGATCGAGTGGGTCCTCGGCCGGGGCGACGCACCCGACGACACCTTCGTGCCCGCCGTATCGGGGCCGGCGTACGGCGCGACCCGGCAGATCGGGCTGAGCGACTGCGCCGCCGAGCTGCTGGCCGCCCTGGCGGCGCAGGACGTGGACGTGGAGCAGTTCCATCCCGAGTACGCGCCGGGGCAGTTCGAGGTCTCGGTGGGCGCGGTCGACCCGGTGGCGGCGGCCGACCGCAGTGTGCTGGTGCGCCAGACGATCCGGGCGGTGGCCCAGCGGCACGGGCTGCGGGTCTCCTTCTCCCCCGCGGTGTCGGCGCGGGGCGTCGGCAACGGCGGTCACCTCCACCTCTCGGCCTGGCGGGACGGGACGAACCTGCACGCGGGCGGTCCGGGCCGGTACGGCATGACGGCCGAGGCCGAGTCACTGGTGGCCGGGGTGCTCGCCCACCTCCCCGGGCTCACCGCGGTGACCGCGCCCAGCCCGGCCAGCCGGCTGCGGCTCAGGCCGTCCCAGTGGGCCGGGGTGTTCACCGCCTGGGGCCGGGAGACCCGCGAGGCGGCCCTGCGCGTGGTCACCGGCACGGCCGGGGTGCGCGACCAGGCGGCGAACCTGGAGGTCAAACCGGTCGACCTGGCCGCCAATCCGTACCTCGCGCTCGCCTGCGTGATCGCCGCCGGGCTGCACGGCATGGCCTCGTCCGCGTCCCTGCCCGAGGAGATCACCGGCGACCCGGCCCGGCTCGACCCGGACGAGGCCGCGGCCCGGGGTGTGCGCCGGCTGCCGGTCTCGCTCGCGGAGTCGGTCGACGCGTTCCGCGCGGACGACGTGCTCCGCGGCGCGCTGGGGCCGGTCCTGGCCGACGCGGTGACCGCGGTGCGGCGGGGCGAGATCGCGGCGGTCGACGGGCTGGACGACGACCGGTTGGCGGCGGCCTACCGCTGGATCTACTGACATGGCCGCGGGCCCCGTCCACGAGACCCTCGCCGCCCTGGACCTGGTCGACCACCACTGCCACGGCGCCGTCGTCGACGACCTGGACCGGGCGGGCTTCGAGTCCCTCCTCACCGAGGGCGAGGCGTGGCCCGGCGTCTCGGCCTTCGACAGCCCCGTCGGGCTCGCCGTCCGCCGGCACTGCGCGCCCCTGCTGGACCTGCCGCGCCACGCGTCGCCGGACGCGTACCTGGCCCGGCGCTCCGAGCTCGGCGCCGCCGAGGTGAACCGGCGGTTCCTGCGCGCCGCGGGCACCCACGTGTTCTGCGTGGACACCGGGTACGCCCCGCACCGCGTCACCACGCCGGCCGGCCTGGCCGGGGCGGCGGACGCGGTGGCGTACGAGGTCGTCCGGCTGGAGGGCGTCGCGGAGGCGGTGGCGGCCGGAGGCGTGGAGCCGGACGCGTACGCGGAGGCGTTCCGCACGGCCGCGTGGGAGGCGGTGCGGCGGCCGGACGTGGTGGGCGTGAAGTCGGTGGCCGCCTACCGCACCGGCTTCGACCTCGACCCGGCCCGCCCGTCGGCCGAGGAGGTGACGCGGGCCGCCCGGCGCTGGCTGGCGCGCGGAGGCCGGCTGGACGACCCCGTGCTCGTACGGCATCTGCTGTGGACCGCCGTCGACCTCGGCCGGCCGCTGCAACTGCACACCGGGTTCGGCGACAGCGACATCCGCATGCACCGCGTCGACCCCACCCGTCTGACCGACTGGCTGCACCTGATCGCCGGGACGGTCCCGGTGCTGCTGCTGCACTGCTGGCCCTACCAGCGGCAGGCGGCCTACCTGTCGGCGGTCTTCGAGCGGGTGTACCTCGACGTGGGCCTCACCCTGCACCATGTCGGCCCCGCCCGGGCGGGCGCGATCCTGGCGGAGGCCCTGGAGATCACGCCCTTCCGCAAGCTGCTGTACAGCTCCGACGCCTATGGAGTGGCCGAGTTCCACCACCTCGGGGCGCTGTCCTTCCGGCAGGGGCTCGCCGGGCTGCTGCAGGAGCGGGTGGACGCCGACGAACTGGCCCTTCCGGACGCGCTGCGTATCGCGCGGTGGACGGGCCGCGACAACGCGATCCGGGTGTACGGGCTGCCCGGCGACCCACCGGACGACGGCTGAGCGGCGTGGGGACGGTCACAGTCCCGGAGCGGCGCCCAGGAAGCACGAGACGTTGAAAGTATGATCAAGCGATGTCTGACATGACCGAAACCACGCCGGGCTGGCTGACGACCGACGAACTCGAGATGGCGCGCGCACGCATGCCGATCCTGTACGTCGAGGCCGTGCCCGTGCGCGTCGACGACAGCGGCGAAGTCACCAGCGTGGGCCTGCTGCTGCGCATCGGGCCGGACGGCACGGTCAGCCGGACCCTGGTCTCCGGCCGGGTGCTGCACCACGAGCGGGTCCGCGACGCCCTGCTGCGCCATCTGGAGAAGGACCTCGGCCCGGTGGCGCTGCCCCGGGTGCCGTCCTCGCTCCAGCCCTTCACGGTGGCGGAGTACTTCCCCACGCACGGCGTCACGCCGTACCACGACCCCCGGCAGCACGCGGTCTCCCTCGCCTACGTCGTGCCGGTGACCGGCGACTGCCGGCCGCGGCAGGACGCGCTGGACCTGGTCTGGTTCAGCCCGCAGGAGGCCTTGTCGGCGGCGGTGCAGAGCGAGATGCCGGGCGGGCACGGGGTGCTGCTGAAGCAGGCGCTGGCGCATGTGGGCTGCGTGATCTGACGGGGGACCGCGCGGCGCCGCGGGAGGGACCGGCGGGCGTCGGCCCGCGGGGCCCTCGCCCGCGCCCGGAACCGACAAAAGGGTCCCGCGGGCTCTCACCCGCGAAGACCCTTCGCTCTGTCGGGACGACAGGATTTGAACCTGCGACCCCTTGACCCCCAGTCAAGTGCGCTACCAAGCTGCGCCACGTCCCGTTGCCCGTGTGACCTGGGGTTTCCCCTGGCCGAACGCGCAGGAAAACCATACCGCACTCGGGCCGGTGGTCGCGCACCGCTTTTCGGGGCGGGCGGTGCCCCGCAGGTCAGCCCCGCTCCGCGCGGGCCCGTCCGCGCAGCGCCGTCCGGCCCGGCCCGGCGGCGCTCGCGTCGACGCGCACCAGGCCGCGTACCGCCGGTATCACGAGCAGGGTGGTGCACACCACGAAGCTCATCGCACCGGCGACGAGCAGGACGTGGCCCGCGCCGAGGGCCGAGGCCGCGGGGCCGGCGAGGGCCTGGCCGACGGGCATCATGGCGAGGGAGCCCGCGACGTCGTAGGCGTGGATGCGGTTGAGGACGTCGGGCGGGACCTGGGTCTGCACGCTGGTCGCCCACATGACGCCCCAGAAGGACATCCCGGCGCCGGCGACGGCGGCGCCGGCGGCCATGGCCGGTACGCCGAGACCGGCGCCGACGCTCGCCGGGAAGGCGGCGAAGCCGAAGAGGGCGATCGCGCCCGCGCGGAGCATGCGGCGCGGGCGCAGCCGCAGCGCGAGGAGTCCGCCGACGACCGTGCCGGCGCCCAGGGCCGAGTTGACCAGGCCGTAGGCGCGCGGGCCGTGCTGCTGCACGACCTCCGTCGCCACCAGCGGCACGGTCGGACCCCAGACGGCGATCATGTAGATGCCCCAGACGGCGATGACGCCCCACAGCCAGGAACGGGACCGGAATTCGCGCCATCCCTCGACGAGGTCGGCGCGGAAGGCCTCGGTGGCGCGGCCCGCGGGCTGCCGGCCGGCGCGGTCCCGGGGCGGGAGGGGAGGCAGGCGGAGCAGCAGCAGGCACAGGGCGCTGACCGCGTAGGTGGTGGCGTGGGCGGCGAAGACCCCGCCGGGCGAGGCGAAGCCGACCAGCAGTCCGGCCGCGGCGGGGCCGGCGAGCTGGGCCGCGGACTCGGCGACGCGGATGGCGCCGTTGGCGCCCTGGATGTCGGAGGCGAGCCGGGGCACGGTGCTGGCGACGCCGGGCTGGAACACGGCGCCCGCGACACCGTTGAGGAAGCCGATCGCGCAGATCTGCCAGAGGACCACATGGCCGGAGAAGAAGAGCGCGGCGGCCAGGGCCTGGGTGACCAGGCGCACCAGGTCGGCGCCGATCATGAGCCTGCGGGTGCTGAACCGGTCGGCGAGGACCCCGCCGAAGACGACCAGTCCGGCGAAGGCGGCGGCCGTCGCGGCCATGGCGAGCCCCACGGCGCCCGCCCCGTACCCGTGCTGGAGCAGGCCGGCGGCCAGGGCGACGGGCAGCATGGTGTCGCCGAGCCGGGCGACGGCCCGGGCGACGAAGAACAGGGCGAAGTCCCGTGACCAGACGGGTCGTGCCGCCTTCCGCTGGGCCGGCCCCTCGTGCGTGGGCCCTGATGACGTCCCGGCCATCCCGCGCGCTCCCCTCCCCGGCCGGTCCCCCGGCCCTGTGCTCGCCGCCCGGGCCCCCGTCGATCCCCCGGCCCCTGGTCCCCCGTCGCGCTACAGGCAGCCGGAGCCCCCCTCCGGCCCCGGCTGCCACGCTTGTCTCCGGATCATGCCACGGGGCACTGACAACGCCCGAAGGGTTTTCAGCCCCCGGTCGGGAGTCCCAGCCGGGGGTGCGCCTCCAGCAGCCGGGAGGGGGCGGCCTGGCGCCAGGAGTCGGCGAGGATGTCGCGCAGCTCGTCCTCGCCGTCGAGGGCGGCCAGGCGCGCCCGCACCCAGGCGAACTGGGCCTCGTGACCGGCGATCCAGAACTTCTCCGGCTCCGCCAGCACCAGTTCGGCGCGTTCCTCCTTCGGGCAGCGCACCGCCATGGAGGTCTCGTCCTCGGGCAGCGTGGCGAACATCTTGCCCGCGACCCGGAACGTGGGCATGCTCCAGGCGGTCTTCTCCGTGGTGTCCGGCAGGGACAGGGCGATACGGCGTACGTCTTCGGCGTCCGGCATGTCAGGCACCGTAGCCGCCGCCACTGACAATCAGCGGGGAATCAACCGCCGGCCGCGAGGGCGCCGACCTGCTTGAAGTAGAGGGTCGTCGGCCGCAGCACGCCTTCCGGGCTCGCCGCGTAGTCGGGGATCGTCCCGGCCCGTGTCCACCCGGCGGAGCGGTAGAGGTGTTCGGCGGGGCTGTCGGTCTCGGTGTCCAGGTGGAGCAGGGTGATGCCGGCCCGGGCGGCGGCCTCCTCGGCGACGGCCAGCAGCCGACGGCCGAGTCCCCGGCCGCGGGCGTCGCGGGACACCATGAGTTTCACCAGCTCGGCGCGGTGGCGGCTGTTGGGCTTGTCGGGCAGGGCGAGGCTCACCGTCCCGGTCACCCGGTCCCCCTCCTGCGCCACCCATACGGTGAGCTGTCCGGCCGCCACGGCGGCGGCCCGTCCCCGCCACCAGGCGAGGGCCTCGCCGCGGTCGAGCGGCGCCAGGAAGCCGACGGAGGCGCCGCCGTCCACCGTGTCGGTCAGCAGGTCGGTCAGCTCCTCCAGCAGCGCGGTCAGCCGGGCCTCGTCGGCGAGGGTCACGGTCACGGCAGCACCACCGCCAGCACGTACCGCGCGTCCTCCGGGCCGGCACACCGGAACCTGGTCGGCCCCCACACCCGCAGCCGCAGGCAGTCGCCGGTGCCGAGCTCGTGCGCGACGTCCTGTGCGGTCACCTCCAGTGCCCCTTCCAGGACCCAGATGTGCTGTTCGAGGCCGGGCACGGGCGGCCGGTCGTAGGCGATGTCGGCGCCGGCGGTGAGCCGTCCCTCGACGAGTTCGCCGCGCAGGCCCGCGTGCGGCGGGGAGACCGACCTGCGCACGAATCCGGCGGTGCGGTCCTCCCACAGCGGCTGCTCACCGGCGCGCACCAGGAGTGCCGGCTCCGCCTCGACCTCGCTGAGCAGCCGGGACATGGTCCGTCCGTACACCGCGCACAGGCGGTTCAGCACGGAGGCGGTGGGGCTGATCTCCGCGCGCTCGGCCCGGGACAGGGTGGACCGGCTCACCCCACTGCGCTCCGCCAGCTCGCCCAGCGACCAGCCGTGCTCGGCGCGCAGCTCGGCGAGGCGGGCGCCGAGCCGGGCGTCGACGGGATCCGGGAGTGGGGCGGGACTGTGCACCGCCTCGGACTGTTTCATATCCGGGATGCTATCCCAGATCAGAAACGCGGTTCATTTGACCCCGGAACGCCCGCCGAACGCGCTCAGCGTGCGCTCCAGCATCGGCAGCGCCCGCACCACCCGCTTCGAGCGGATCAGCAGGTCCCAGGCGGGCTCGAACTTCTTCCAGCCCCCGGCGTACGCGAGGTGCCGCAGCCGCTCGTGCGCCCCGGGCTGGGCCCCCGAGCCCCGCCAGATGCTGGACCAGCGGTAGAAGTCGCGGTACGCCCGCCAGTAGCCCTCCTCCAGCTGCCCGGCCGTCATGCCCCTGGGCCGGTGGACGACGTGGCGGGTGTCGTACAGGTCCCAGTCGCGGTGCAGGATGCGGTCCTCGGACTCCAGTTGCCGCCACAGCCCGGTCGACGGGTAGGGCGTCATGATGTGGAAGGTGGCCGTCTCGACGCCCTGCTCGACCGCCCACTGGACCGTCCGGTCGAAGACGTCGGGGCCGTCCTGGTCGAGCCCGAAGACGAAGCTGGCGTTGACCATCACCCCGGCGTCGTGCAGGCGCCGTACCGCCGCCCCGTAGTCCGTGCCGATGTTCTGGTTCTTGCGGCGTTCGGCGAGGTTGGCGTCGTTGACGGTCTCGAAGCCGACGAAGAGGCTGCGCAGCCCCGCCTCGGCCGCCCGCTCCAGCAGGCCCGGTTTCAGGACGGAGTTGACCGTGCCCGCCGCCTGCCACAGCCGGCCCATGCCCTTCATGCCGTCGAAGAGGGCCTCGGCGAAGCGCGGATTGCCGAAGAGGTGGTCGTCGAGGAAGTAGAGGTGGCGGCCGGGCAGGCGCTCGATCTCGGCGAGGGCGTCGTCGACGGCCTGCGTGTAGAAGGACTTGCCGCCCTCGAAGAAGGCGTCCTTGTAGCAGAAGTCGCAGTGGTGCGGGCAGCCGCGCGAGACGACGATGGAGTTGGGGACGAGGTAGAGGTGACGCTTGATCAGATCGCGGCGCACCGGCGGCAGTCCGGCGAGGGTGCGCAGCGTGGAGTCGTAGCGGCGGGCCGGTACGCCGTCGCGGAAGTCCTTCAGGAACAGCGGCCAGGTGTCCTCGCCGGGGCCGGTGAAGACCGTGTCGGCGTGGGCCGCCGCCTCGTCGGGCAGCGAGGTGACGTGCAGGCCGCCCATGGCGACGTGGACGCCGCGGGCACGGAAGTGGTCGGCGATCTCGTAGCTGCGCCGCGCCGAGGTGATGTACGGCTGGATCACCAGCAGGTCGGGGGTCGGCATGGCCGCCGGGTCGAGGCGTTCCACGTGCTCGTCGTGGAGGGTGACCTCGTCGTCGGGGTCCAGGTAGCCGGCGAGGGTGGCGAGGCCGAGCGGCGGGAACAGCGAGTACTTGATGGGCCGGAACAGCGGGCTCGTCGCCTCGGTCAGGGCCGGGAGGATCATCGTCACGCGCATGACAGCCCAGACAGCCGGGGGCGGGTGGCCGGTTCCCGTCGGCCGGCCGGCGCGCGGCGCGCCCTACCGTTCGGCGACCGCCTCGAGCGCGTCCAGCACCGGGCGGATCAGCGGATGCCCCTCGGCTCCCCGGCGTACGGCCGCGAAGACCCGGCGGGTGGGCGCGACGCCGTCGACGGGGCGGACCATCACCCCGGCCAGGTCCATGCCGAGCAGCGCCGAGCGCGGGACGAGCGCCACGCCCGCGTCGGCCGCGGCGAGGGACACGACCGCGCGGAAGTCGTCCGAGGAGTGCTCGAGTCGGGGCTGGAAGCCGGCCGTCTCGCAGGCCAGAACCACCACGTCGTGGCACGGGTTGCCGGGGTAGGGGCCGATCCACGGGTCCTTGGCCAGCTCCGCGAGCGGCACCTCCGCGGCGTCGGCGAGGCGGTGGGTGACCGGGACGACGGCGTCGAACGGCTCCGCGTACAGCGGGACGTGGGTCAGGCGCGGGTCGTCGGCGGACGGCGCCCCGCGGTACTCGACGGCGACCGCCACGTCGACCTGGCGGTCCAGCACCATCGGCAGGCTGGCGTCGCCCTCGGCGTCCTGGACGCGGATGCGGATGCCGGGCGCCGTCTCCGCGAGCCGGGCCAGCGCGGGTCCGACGACCAGGGTGATGCCGGTCGCGAAGGCGGCGACGGTGACCGTGCCGGCCTCGCCCGAGCTGTACGCGGCGAGCTCGGCCTCGGCCCGCTCCAGCTGGGCGAGGACGGCGTTGGTGTGGCTGAGCAGGATCTCGCCGGCCGGGGTCAGCCGTACGCCCTTGGCGCCGCGCTCGACCAGGCGGTGCCCGGTCTCCTGCTCCAGGGCGGTCAGCTGCTGGGAGACCGCCGACGGGGTGAGGTACAGCGCGGCGGCAGCCGCCGTCACGGTGCGGTGGTCCGCCACCGCTCGGAGGATGTGCAGCCGCCGCGCTTCGATCACGGAATCGATTCTCTCAGGTCGGACAACGGCGGGCCGGACGCCGTCAGGCGTCCAGCTCCGCCCGCGCCGCCACGAAGGCGTCCACCGCGCGGTCGACGTCCTCGGTGGAGTGGGCGGCGGACAGCTGCACGCGGATGCGGGCCTGGCCCTGCGGGACGACCGGGTAGGAGAAGCCGATCACGTACACGCCGCGCTCCAGCAGCAGCTCGGCCATGCGGCCCGCCTTCGACGCGTCGCCGATCATGACGGGCGCGATGGCGTGGTCGCCGGGGAGGATGTCGAAGCCCTCCTCGGTCATCCGGCGGCGGAACAGGGCCGTGTTCTCGGCGAGGCGGACGCGCAGGTCGTCGGCCGACTCCAGCAGGTCGAGCACCTTGAGGGAGGCGGCGGCGATCACCGGGGCCAGCGTGTTGGAGAAGAGGTAGGGCCGGGACCGCTGGCGCAGCAGGGCGACGATCTCGGCGCGGGCGGCGACGTAACCGCCCGAGGCGCCGCCCAGAGCCTTTCCGAGGGTGCCGGTGATGATGTCGACGCGGTCCATGACGCCGTGCAGCTCGGGGGTGCCGCGTCCGCCGGGGCCGACGAAGCCGACGGCGTGCGAGTCGTCGACCATGACCATGGCGTCGTAGCGGTCGGCGAGGTCGCAGATCTCGTCGAGCGGGGCGACGTAGCCGTCCATGGAGAAGACGCCGTCGGTGACGATCAGCTTGCGGCGGGCGTCGCCCGCGGTCTTGAGCTGCGCCTCCAGATCGGCCATGTCGCGGTTGGCGTAGCGCAGACGCTTGGCCTTGGACAGGCGGATGCCGTCGATGATCGAGGCGTGGTTCAGGGCGTCGGAGATCACCGCGTCCTCGGGGCCGAGGAGGGTCTCGAAGACGCCGCCGTTGGCGTCGAAGCAGGAGGAGTAGAGGATCGTGTCCTCCTGGCCGAGGAACGCGGAGAGGCGGGCCTCCAGCTCCTTGTGGACCTCCTGGGTGCCGCAGATGAAGCGCACGGACGCCATGCCGTAGCCCCAGCGGTCCAGCGCCTCGTGGGCGGCGGCGACGACCTCGGGGTGGTCGGCGAGACCGAGGTAGTTGTTGGCGCAGAAGTTGAGGACCTCGCCGGGACGGCCGCCGGCGGTGACGTTCACGGTCGCGGACTGGGGGGTGCCGATGACGCGCTCGGGCTTGTGCAGGCCGGCGGCGCGGATCTCGTCGAGGGTGGCGCGCAGGTCGTCGCGCACGGAGTCGAACATCTCAGAAGCTCCTAGGAAAAGCAGATGACTTACGCGGACCAGTCGAGGATGACCTTGCCGCCCTTGCCGCTCGCGGCGTCGGCGAAGGCCGCCTCGAAGTCGCGGTGGCTGTAGCGGCCGGTGATCACGGGCGCGAGGTCGAGGCCGCCTTCGAGCAGCACCGACATGGCGTACCAGGTCTCGAACATCTCGCGGCCGTAGATGCCCTTGATCGTGATCATCGAGGTGACGATCCGGGCCCAGTCGACCGGGAACTCCTCGGAGGGCAGGCCGAGCATCGCGATGCGGCCGCCGTGCGTCATGTTGGCGATCATGTCGCGCATCGCCTCGGGGCGGCCGGACATCTCCAGGCCGATGTCGAAGCCCTCGCGCAGGCCCAGTTCGCGCTGGCCGTCGGCGATGGTCGCCTTGGACACGTCCAGGGCGAGGCTGACGCCGACCTTGAGCGCGAGGTCCAGACGTTCCTCGCTCACGTCGGTGATCACGACGTTGCGGGCGCCCGCGTGCCGGGCCACCGCGGCGGCCATCAGGCCGATCGGCCCGGCGCCGGTGATGAGGACGTCCTCGCCGACCAGCGGGAAGGACAGGGCGGTGTGCACGGCGTTGCCGAACGGGTCGAAGATCGCGGCGACGTCGAGGTCGACGGGGACGCGGTGCACCCAGACGTTGGCGGCGGGCAGGGCGACGTACTCGGCGAAGGCCCCGTCCCGGCCGACGCCGAGGCCGACCGTGGCGCGGCACAGGTGACGCCGGCCGGCCAGGCAGTTGCGGCACTTGCCGCACACGAGATGTCCTTCGCCGCTGACGCGGTCGCCGGCCTTGATGTCGGTGACGTCCCGCCCCGTCTCGACGACCTCGCCGACGAACTCGTGCCCGACGACGAGCGGGGTGCGGATGGCCTGCTGCGCCCAGCCGTCCCAGGCCCGGATGTGCAGGTCGGTGCCGCAGATACCGGTGCGCAGCACCTTGATGAGCACGTCACCGGGTCCTACGGCGGGCTCGGGGACGTCCGCGAGCCGGAGCCCGGGCTCCGCCTTCTCCTTGACCAGCGCCTTCAACGCTACGGCTCCTGACGGGTGTGGTCCCCGCGGTGGGCATGCCGAAGCGGCCCGCGTCCGGGGAAGGGAGTGGAATCGCACAGCAATCTGCCGTACGTGACCGCCCCGGGTCCATCGAGCCTTTCTTAAGCCCGGCCGCAGCTTTCCTTCACACCCCGCGCACCGGTCGTGCCGTCCCCCGGCGGCTCACAGGGGGAGCCCGTCCTCGGCGCTGCGCTCGATGCGCCGTACGAGGTCGGCCGCCGACGACTTGACGGTCTCCAGACCTGCCCTCCCCCAGGTCCGGGGCCGCACGTCGGCGGCGGAGACGGTGCCCAGCACCGTCCCAGTACTGTCGATGAGCGGCGCGCCGAGGTAGGAGTGGATGCCGAACTCGTCGACGACGGCGTTGCCCGCGAAGCGCGGGTAGTCGCGCACGTCCTCCAGGACCAGCGCCTTGCGCCGGACCACCACGTGGGGGCAGAAGCCGTGGTCGCGGGGCTGGACCCGGCCGAACTCGGGACTGGTGCCGTCCCCGCGCCTCACCGGCGGGACGTCGGGCACGCGCAGGCCCGCGAAGAACTGCCCGCCCTCGACCAGGAAGTTGACCATCGCGTACGGCGCCTCGACGAGCACCGCGAGATGGGCCGCGAAGGCGTCGAGGGCCGGGTCCGGGCGTTCCGCCAGACCGAGGCGGCGCAGCCGTCGCACCCGGGCGGGGGCCTCCCGGTCCTCCGGGGTGAGCAGCAGACGTCCGACCGGGCGCGGCGGGTCGTAGCTCATGGGCGGGCCCCGGCGCCGAACCCCGTGGTGGGAGCCGGTGTGTGGGCGATGAGGTGGCGGACGAGGGTGAGCAGCGTCTGTACGCCGGAGCTGGAGATCCGGGCGTCGCAGCGCACGATGGGGATCTCGGGGTGGAGGTCCATGGCCGCGCGCACCTCCTCGGGGTCGTAGCGGTGGGCGCCGTCGAACTCGTTGATCGCGACGATGAAGCCGAGGCCGCGCTCCTCGAAGAAGTCGACGGCGGCGAAGGACTCCTCCAGGCGCCGGGTGTCGGCGATGATCACCGCTCCGAGCGCGCCCTCGCACAGCTCGTCCCACATGAACCAGAACCGTTCCTGGCCGGGGGTCCCGAACAGGTACAGCACGTGCTGCGGGTCGAGGGTGATGCGGCCGAAGTCCATGGCCACGGTCGTTTCGAGCTTGTTCTCGATGCCGTCGAGGTTGTCGGTGCCGGCACTGACGGTGGTGAGCAGTTCCTCCGTACTCAGCGGTGCGATCTCGCTGACCGCGCCGACGAAGGTCGTCTTGCCGACACCGAAACCGCCCGCCACGAGGATCTTCAGCGCGGTGGGGAACGGATCGGTGCCGTCGTCGTGGCCGTGGCCGTAGTCAGAGCTGTCGTCGTAGTCCATCGAGCACTGCCTCCAGAAGGGCCCGGTCCGTGGGGTCGTGGTGGAACGCGGCGGGGGGTTTGGTGGTCAGCGCGCCGCAGTCGACGAGGTCCGACAGCAGCACCTTGGTGACCGCGACCGGCAGCCTCAGGTGCGCGGCGAGCTCGGCGACCGGGAGGGGCGCCCGGCACAGGTCGAGTGCCTGCGCGTGTTCGGGTCCGAGGTCGCCGAGGGGGGTCGCCCCCGTGGCCATCACCTGGGACATCAGGTCGAGCGCGACGGTGGGCCGGGTACGGCCGTTGCTCACGGTGAAGGGGCGCACCAGCCGTCCGGCCGCGTCGTCGAGCCAGGGGCCGTCGCCGGCCGCGGCCACCCTCAAGGCCTCATCGCCGGGGGTTCCACGGCGTACTGCCGGGGCGCGGTGACCAGGTAGGGGCGGACGCTCTTGACCAGCATCGCCATCTCGTAGCCGAGCACGGCCGCGTCGGCCTCGCGGCCGGCCAGCACGGCGAGGCAGGTGCCGGAGCCGGCGGTGGTGACGAAGAGCAGGGTCGAGTCGAGTTCGACGACGACCTGGCGTACGTCTCCGCCGTCGCCGAACCGGACGCCGGCGCTGCGGCCGAGGGAGTAGAGGCCGGAGGCCAGGGCCGCCATGTGGTCGGCGCTGTCCGCGTCGAGGCCGTGGACGGACTTCACCAGTCCGTCGCAGGACAGGAGCACCGCGCTGGTCGTGTGCGGTACGCGCTGCACGAGGCCGCTCATCAGCCAGTCGAGGTCGGACACTTGGCCGGTCGGCGCGTCGCTCGCCATGGTGGATCGACTCCTTGGGGTACGAAGGGCAGCGGGAGCGCTGGTCGTGGGGGTGGGCGGGGGTGCTGTCATCCGGCCGGTTCGCTCCCGTCGTGCGAGGCGGTGCGGTCGGCGCGGGGCCCGGGCGGGCGGTGCGCATCGCTGTACGCGGTGCGGGCCGGTTGCCTGGGGGACGCGTCGGAGGTGACCGGCGCGGTGGGGGGTGATTCGGTGTGCGGCGGCGCTGTGCGGGCGGGCTCCGTGCGGGCCTGCTCCAGGTGCTGTTGGGCTTCGGCGAGGCCGACGCCGCGCTGGAAGGCCGCCATCAGGCCGGGGTCGTGGCCGACGAGGTGCCCGGGGTCGGTGTCCGGGCGCGGCGCGGGACCGCCGCGCAGCTGTGGCGCGATGTGCTCGTGGGCGCGGCGGCGGGGCAGTCGGGGCTTGTCCATGGTTCCGCGCACGGCGCCCTGACGCGGGACGGGCGGGGTGGCCGCGTGCTCGGCGAGGGCGCCCCGGTCACCGGGCCGGAGGCCCGGCACCGCGGCGGCCGGGTTGGCCCGGTCCTCCCGGGCGCTCCGCACGGGCAGCGGCAGGGGTCCCCCGCTCTCCGCGGCGGGGGACCCCTGAGACCCGGCAGGCACCGGCGCCCACGGGGCGGGGGCAGCGGGAGCGGGCGCAGGGAAGGCCGGTACGGCGGAGCCGGACGCCCCGGAGACGGGCGCGTCGGAGCCCGGTACGTCGGAGGCGGGCGCCCCGGTGCCCGGCAGGGCGGATGCGGGCACCCCGGACACCGGCGTGGCGGGAACGGGCGTCCCAGGGCCGGGCGCGGCGGAGGCGGGCACCCCGGGCACCGGCCGGGCGGACGTGGGCGGCAGGGGCGTGGCCGGCGGTCGCGGCTGCTGCGACGGGACGAGCGACGGCGTGGCCCCCGTTACCTCCTGCGGCCGGACCCCGGCATCCGGGAGGCCCGGCGCCGTGCCCAACAGGGCCTGCGGAACGACCAGTACGGCCTGGACTCCGCCGTAGATGTTGGTCTGCAGGCGGACCGTGATGCCGTGCCGCTTGGCGAGCTGGGAGACCACGTAGAGCCCGATGCGGCCGTCCGCCAGCAGACGGGCGACGTTGACCTGGTCGGGGTCGGCGAGCAGGGCGTTCATCCGGCTCTGCTCGGCCACGGGCATGCCGAGTCCGCGGTCCTCGACCTCCACGGCGAGGCCCGCGGTGACGAGGCTGGCCCGCATCAGCACCTGGGTCTGCGGGGCGGAGAACAGGGTGGCGTTCTCGACGAGTTCGGCCAGCAGGTGGATGACGTCGGCGACGGCGTGGCCGCGCAGGGTCCCGTCGACCGGCGGGACCAGCCGGACCCGGGAGTACTGCTCGACCTCGGCGATGGCCGAGCGCAGCACCTCGGTCATGTCCACCGGGTTGCTCCACTGCCGGCGGGAGACGGCGCCACCGAGCACGGCGAGGTTCTCGGCGTGGCGGCGGATGCGGGTGGCGAGGTGGTCGACGTGGAAGAGGCCCTTGAGGAGGTCGGGGTCCTCGATCTCGTTCTCCAGCTCGTCCAGGATGGAGATCTCGCGGTGCACCAGGGACTGGAGGCGCCGGGCGAGGTTGACGAAGACCTCCAGCTTCTGTTCGCTGCCCGCCTGGCTGGAGAGCTGGGCGGCCCGGACGACGGCGGTGACGGCCCCGTCGTGGGCGCGGGAGAGGTCGGCGGCGAGCAGTTCGAAGTCGTCCGCGTCGTCCGGCGGTCCGCCGCGCGGCTTGCGCGGGGGCGGGGTCTCACCGCGGCGCAACGCCTCGACCACGGCACGCAGATCGCCCTCCCCGCGCGCGGTGCTGCGGCGCAGCGCGCCGACACGCTCGTGCACGGACCGCGCGGCGCGGTCGGCGGCG
Organism: Streptomyces flaveolus; assembly: GCF_044765825.1. Taxonomy (NCBI): domain Bacteria; kingdom Bacillati; phylum Actinomycetota; class Actinomycetes; order Kitasatosporales; family Streptomycetaceae; genus Streptomyces; species Streptomyces flaveolus. The sequence goes on from NZ_JBIWKU010000004.1 coordinate 134,542, forward strand.
ACGGCGGCGATGACGACGGCCGCCAGTGCCACCGAGACCGCTCCGCCGAGCACGCCCCACAGGACGGGGCCGGGCCGTACGCCGCTGGAGCGGACGGTGAACAGCACCGCCGCGCAGGCGCTGAGGGCGACCGCCACGGGCGGCAGCACGGCGAGACGCAGGAGTTGGGGCCGTATGTGGGTCTCGTGCAGCGCGGGGGCGGTACGTGAGGCCGGCCGGCCGTGCCGCCCGCCCTCACGGCGGTCTGCTCGCGCGGCGGGGGCGCGGAGGTGAGACATCGGGGTCCTCGTGCTGGTCCGTTGGTCCGTCGGGCGCGGGGGCCCGCACCTGGTGGCGGGCACCATGCGGGCACGCGACGCCACGCGGGCGTGCGCCATCGCGCTGTCGGCCGGGCGGACCGGGGATCCGGCCCTACGTCGCCCGACGGACACTGACAGTAGTCGCCCGCACATCAAGTGCGGTGGGCAGTTGCCAAAGTCCCTCGGACAACGTCCCGCTCTGGTATGAGGCGTCGTACGACAGACCGATAACAAGGTGAAGCAGTCGTTCCAGAAGTACCGAGGACCGGTCCGGTTCGATCAAAATCGGTCACCGTGAGTGACGGCGACGGCCGGGTGTCCACCCGCGTCCGGACAGGCGGCGCCACCGGAGTATTGACGCCCCTGTGAAACAACGAAATAGTTTTTGTATCTTCGACTCGCAGGGGGCCCGATGACCGACACCACCCCGGACGCCGCACCCCGCACCACGACGTTCACCGCCCGCTCCCCGGCGACCGGCGAGCCGCTCGCCGAGCATCCGGTGCACGGTCCCGAGCACGTCGCCCTTGCCGTGGCGCGGGCCAGGTCGGTCCAGGCGGACTGGGCGGCGCTGCCCGCGGCCCGGCGCCGCGACCATCTGCTGCGCTGGAAGCGGGCCCTCGCCTCCGACCTCGACACCGTGGCCCGGACGATCGCCGAGGAGACCGGCAAGCCGGCCGGTGACGCCGCGCTGGAGGTCGTTCTCACCCTGGAACACCTCGGCTGGGCCGCCCGCAACGCCGACCGCGTCCTGCGCCGGCGGCGGGTGCGCACCGGGCTGTTCACCGTCCACCAGCGGGCCTCGCTGGTGCACCGGCCGGTGGGCGTGGTCGGCGTGATCGGCCCCTGGAACTACCCCTGCTACACCCCGATGGGCTCCGTCGGATACGCCTTGGCGGCCGGGAACGCCGTGGTCCTCAAGCCGTCCGAACTGACCCCGGGCACCGGCGTCCTGCTCGCCGGACTCTTCGACGCGGCCGTGCCCGCGCACGCCGGGCTGCTCACCACCGTCACCGGAGCGGCGGCCACCGGGGAGGCGCTGGCCCGCTCCGGGGTCGACAAACTGGCGTTCACCGGCTCGCCGGGGACGGCGCGCAGGGTGATGGCGGTGTGCGCCGAGACGCTGACGCCGTTCCTCGCCGAGTGCGGCGGGAAGGACGCCGTGATCGTCACCGCGGACGCGGACCTGGACGCCGCCGCCGACGCGATCGTGTGGGGCGCGCTGAGCAACGCCGGACAGACCTGTGCGGGCGTGGAACGCGTCTACGCCGTGCGCGAGATCCACGCCGCCCTGTGCGAACGGGTGGTGCGGCGCGCCGGTGCGCTGCGTCCGGGCGCCGAGGGCGACGCGGCCTACGGCCCGATGACCCTGCCGGCGCAGATCGGGGTCGTCGAGCGGCACGTCACCGGGGCGGTGGCGTCGGGCGCGCGGGCCCTGGTGGGCGGGCCCGAGTCGGTCCGGGCGCCGTACGTCGCGCCCGTCGTGCTGACCGATGTGCCGGAGGACGCGGCGGCGATGACGGAGGAGACGTTCGGACCGGTCGTCGCGATCAACCCGGTGACCGACGTGGACGAGGCGGTGGACCGGGCCAACGACTCCCGCTACGCCCTGGGGGCCGCGGTGTTCTGCCGCGACCGGCGGGCCGGGGCGGCGATCGCGGCGCGGCTGCGTGCGGGGGCGGTGTCGGTGAACTCCGTGCTGGGCTTCGCGGCCGTGCCGGCGCTGCCGTTCGGCGGTTCGCAGGACTCCGGTTTCGGGCGGATCCACGGCGCGGAGGGGCTGCGGGCCTTCACCTCCGTGCAGTCGACGACCGTGCAGCGGTTCGCCCCGCCGGTCACGCTGACCTCGTTCGAGGTGCCGGCGGCGACCCGGGAGCGCGCGGTGCGGCTGGCCCGGGCCCTGCACCTGCGGCGCTGAACCGCCCGCCGGTCAGGCGTCCAGCAGGGGGGCCAGGTAGCGGCGGGCGAAGGCCCGGGCCTGGTCCTCGTCGTCCATCTCGATGCAGCTGGCGGGGTTGAGAAGGAAGGAGACCGCCACCCGCACCATGAGCTCGGCGACCGGCCGCGGGTCCTCGTCGGGGCGGCCCTCGGCCTGCTGCGCACGGCGCAGATGGCCCGTCAGGTACTCGACGGTGGCGGCCAGCGAAGAGCCGCCGTTCACGGTCAGATAGGGCAGTACGACGTCCGGTTCCAGACGCAGCAGACCGCCGAAGAGCGGATGCGCACGGGTGTGGCGCAGGGCGACCACGAATCCCTCGACGACCCGTTCCTCCATGGTCGGCAGCGCCGCCACCGCCGCGTCCAGCCGCTGGAAGAACCGGCTGTTCTCGCGCAGCAGGGTCTGCTCGACCAGCTTGTCCTTGTTCTGGAAGCGCCGGTAGACGGTGACCCGGGAGACACCGGCCCGTTTGGCGACGTCGTCCACGGAGGAGCGGCGCAGGCCGAAGACGGTGAACTGCTCCAGCGCGGCGTCGAGGATGCGCCGCGCCGTCCGGTCCTCCGTCCCGGTCTTCAGGCCCGTGCTCACGAGAGCGACACCCCCGTCCCGAGAAATCAAGAAACAACGACCAACACTTTGTCACACGACCTTGGAGGACACCTCATGGGCAGTCGTCTCACCGGAGAGCAGTCCGCGTTCGTCGCGGCCGTCCGGGATTTCGCCAAGCGCGAGTGCGGCACCCGGGAGCAGCGTGACGCGCTGACCGGCGGCGGCCGCGAGGCCCACCATGCCGGGCTGTACGCCAGGCTCGCCGCGCTGGGCTGGCTCGGGGTGTGTCTGCCCGAGGAGTACGGGGGCTCCGGCGGCGGACTGGCCGACGCGTGTCTGTTCCTTGAGGAGACGTCGTACGGGATGGTCCCGGCCGGCGGTTTCGTCACCACCGTCATCGCCGCCAAGGCGTACGAACGGTTCGGCACCGAACGGCAGCGGCACGAGGTGCTGACCGGTGTCGTGAACGGCGACGTCCTGTCCATCGCCATGTCGGAGCCGGGGGCCGGTTCGGACGTCGGCGCGCTGCGCTGCCGGGCCCGGCGGGCGGCGGACGGCACCTGGGCCATCGAGGGGCAGAAGACCTGGATCTCCAACGCGCACCACGCGAAGAGCATCCTGCTGGTGGCCCGCACCGGGGAGGACAAGCACGCCGGGCTGACCATGTTCCACCTGCCGGCCGACGCCCCGGGCGTGGAGGTGCGGGGCATCGAGACCATGGGCGGCCGGGAGGTCAACGACGTGTTCCTCACCGGTGTCCGGCTGCCCGCTGACGCGGTGGTGGGCCGGGTGGACGACGGCTGGCGGCAGTTGATGGCCGGACTGAACCACGAGCGGCTGTTCCTGGCGTCGAACATGCTGGGCCTGGCGCGCCGCGCCTTCGACGACGCGCTCGCCTACGTCCGCGAGCGTGAGCAGTTCGGCCGGCCCGTCGGTTCGTTCCAGGCGCTGCGGCACCGGGTGGCCGACCTCGCCACCGAGATCGAGTGCACCCGGCTGCTGGTGCGCGAGGTGGCGTCGGACTGCGACGCGCAGCCGGACAAACTGTTCCCGCGGGAGGCGTCCATGGCGAAGCTGAAGGCCACCGAGATCGCCAAGCGGGCCGCCCTGGAGGGCATGCAGATGATGGGCGGCTACGGCTACACCACCGAGTTCGACATGGAGCGCCACCTGCGGGCCGCGGTCGTCTCCACGGTCTACGGCGGGACCAGCGAGATCCAACGGGACGTGATCGGCAAGTCGTACGGCCTCTGACCCGGCCGCGCGCGAGGCGCCCCGCCCGCCCCGGTCTCGGGCGGCGGGGCGGGGAGAGCGGTGCGGACCGGTCAGTCCTGGTAGAGCCCGGACAGCGCGTCGGCGTACTTGTCCCGGATGACCCGGCGCCGCATCTTCAGGGAGGGCGTCAGCTCACCGGTCGCCGGACCCCATTCCTCGGACAGCAGCGCGTACCGCTTGACCTGCTCGGTGCGGCTGAGCCGGGCGTTGGCGGCGGCCACCGCGCGCTCCACCTCGGCCCGGACGGCGGGGTGCCGCGCCAGCCCGGCGAGTCCGCCGTCCGCCTCGACGCCGTTGGCCGTGGCCCAGGCGGGGGCGCCCTCCGCGTCGAGCACCAGCAGGGCGACGAGGTAGGAGCGCCGGTCGCCGTGCACCAGCGCCTGGCCGATCAGCGGGTGCTCCTTGAGCGCGTTCTCCACCAGGGCGGGCGAGACGTTCTTGCCCGTCGAGGTGATGATCATTTCCTTCTTCCGGTCCGTGAGCCAGAGATAGCCGTCCTCGTCCGTCCGGCCGATGTCGCCGGTGGCCAGCCAGCCGTCGGCGTCCAGGACGGACCGCACCGATCCGTCCGGCTGGAGGTAGCCGGAGAAGACGGACTCGCCGCGCACCTCGATCTCACCGTCGTCGGCGAGCCTGACCTCCACGCACTCCACGGGACGTCCCACCGAGCCGATCCGGAAACCGGTCCGCGGGCTGTTGGTGGTGGCCACGCCGGTGGTCTCGGTCAGCCCCCAGGCATCCATGATCACGATGCCGAACCCGGCCCAGAAGTCCACCACGTCGACCGGCATGGGCGCCGACGCGCTCGCCGCCCAGGTGACCCGGTCCAGGCCACCCGCGGCCAGCAGCGGCGACAGGACCTCCCGGCGGGCCCGGGCGTAGCGCTCCTCCAGTTCGGCGGGCGGTGTCTCACCGCGCTCGCGGTACCCGACGTGCTCGCGGGCCACCGCGGACGCCTCGTCGATGACCGCCCGTTGATCCGCCGGCGTCAGGGAGAGAACGGCCCGCATGGCCCCGCACAGCTTCTCCCAGATCCGCGGCACACCGAAGAACTGGGCGGGGCGCACCTTGCGCACGACCGCGCCCACGCCCGTGGGGTCGGCGCAGAGGTAGACGTGCGAGACCCGGTGACAGGGCAGGTAGATGCCCAGCATCCGCTCGGCGACGTGGGCGAGCGGCAGGTAGCAGATGTGCTCGACGTGCGGCGGCAGCTCCACCACGGCGTCCAGCGCCAGCGCGTTGGCCATCACCTGCCGGTGGGTGACGACGACGCCCTTGGGTTCGCCCGTGGTGCCGGACGTGTAGACGACGGTCAGCGCGTCCCCCGGGCGCGCGGCGTCCAGCTCCTCGGCGAAGCGCTCCGGAACCCGTTCCCGGAGCAGGGCGGAGTACGGGAGGTGGCCGCCCTCGTCGCCCGCCTCGGCCACCACCAGCCGCGCCAGCGGTGTGCCGGCGTCGGTCAGCAGCGGCTCCCACGTCTTCACCTGCGCCGCCCCCTCCACCACGGCGACACGGGCCCGGCAGTTGCGGGCGATGTGGGTGATCTGTTCGGGGGCCGCGGTGCCGTAGACGCTGACCGGGACGGCACCGAGACGGACGAGCGCCAGGTCGGACAGCCAGTGTTCGGGCCGGTTGGCCATCATCAGCAGCACGTGGTCGCCGCGGCCGACGCCGAGTGCCGCGTAACCGGCGGCCAGGCGCCCGGTGTGCTCGTGGATCTCCGCCCAGGTGAGCGTCGTCCAGCCGCCGTCCCCGTCCGCCGGCTGCCAGGAGAGGCCGGGGAGGCCGGGGTACTCGCGGGCGTTGCGGGCCAGCAGCTGTGTCAGGGTCCGGTCGGCCGGGGCGGCGGGCGGTTCGCCGGTGGCGCGGGGCGCTGATGTCATGGGGCCTCCTTGCGGGTCGGGTGGAAACGGCCGGAGTCGACAGTCCGTGCACAGGTCCGTTCATGGTTCCGTTCAGGAGTCCGTGAAGGTTTCGCCCCGTTCGGCCTTGCGCAGGAGCAGCTCGGGCGGGACGAAGCGCTCGCCGTGGCGCTCGGCCAGCTCGCGCGCCCGGGCCACGAAGCCGGGCAGACCTCCCTCGTAGCCGTTGATGTACTGGAGGACGCCGCCGGTCCAGCCGGGGAAACCGATGCCGAGCAGCGAGCCGACGTTGGCGTCCGCCACCGAGGTCAGCACGCTCTCCTCCAGGCAGCGCACCGCGTCCAGCGCCTCGACGAAGAGCATGCGCTCCTGCATGTCGCGGAACGGGATCTCGTGCCCGGGCCTGGTGCCGTGCTTGCCCGGGGGGTGGCCCCCCGAACCCCCGAAGTGCTCGCGCAGTCCCGGCCACAGCCCGGCGCGCCTGCCGTCCTCGCCGTACTCGTAGAAGCCGGCGCCGCCGGAGCGTCCCGGGCGGCCGAACTCGTCGATCATGCGGTCGACGACGGCGTCCGCGGGGTGCGGCTCCCACCTCTGCCCGGCTTCCTCGGCCGCCCGGCGGGCCTCCTCACGGATCTTCCGCGGGAGGGTGAGTGTCAGCTCGTCCATCAGGGAGAGCACCTTGGCCGGGTAGCCGGCCTGGGCCGCCGCCTGCTCCACGGACGCGGGCTCGACACCCTCGCCGACCATGGCGACGCCCTCGTTGATGAAATGACCGATGACCCGCGACGTGAAGAAACCGCGCGAGTCGTTGACGACGATCGGTGTCTTCTTGATCTGCCGGACCAGATCGAAAGCACGGGCAAGGGCCTCGTCACCGGTCCGCTCACCCTTGATGATCTCGACCAGCGGCATCTTGTCGACGGGCGAGAAGAAGTGCAGCCCGATGAAATCGGCCTGACGCTCGACGCCCTCGGCCAGCGCCGTGATGGGCAGCGTCGAGGTGTTGGAGCACAGCAGCGCGTCAGGGGCGACGACGTGCTCGATCTCCTGGAACACCTTGTGCTTGAGCGACGTGTCCTCGAACACCGCCTCGATCACCGCGTCGCAGCCCGCCAGATCGGCGGCCTCGGCGCTCGGGGTGATCCGGGCGAGCAGCGCGTCGGCCTTCTCCTGGGTCGTGCGGCCCTTGGCCACGGCCTTGGCACACAGCTTCTCCGAGTAGCCCTTGCCCTTGAGCGCCGCCTCCAGGGAGACGTCCTTGAGGACGACGTCGATGCCCGCGCGGGCACACGAGTAGGCGATACCGGCGCCCATCATCCCGGCACCCAGAACGGCGACCTTGGTGACCTGGCGGGACTCGACGCCCCTCGGCCGGTTGGCGCCGGAATTGACCGCCTGGAGGTCGAAGAAGAACGCCTGGATCATGTTCTTCGTGATCTGCCCGGTGACGAGTTCCGTCAGGTATCGGGCCTCCACGACGAAGGCGGTGTCCACGTCGACCTGGCTGCTCTCCACGGCCGCCGCGAGGATGTTGCGCGGCGCCGGGAAGGGCGCACCACCCGTCTTCTTCTTCAGCAGCGCGGGGAGGGAGGGGAGCCGCGCGGCGAACCCCGGGTCCGAGGGCGTACCCCCGGGAATGCGGTGGCCGGGGGCGTCCCAGGGCTGGGCGGACCGCGGGTGGGCGTCCACGAACGCGCGTGCCCGGGCGAGGAGTTCGTCGTGGTCGGCGGCGATCTCGTCGACCAGGCCGGCCTCCAGGGCGCGTTCAGGTCCGTACGGGGTGCCGTCGAGGAGCACCTTCCGCAGGGCGTCCGCGACGCCGAACATCCGGACGGTGCGGGTCACTCCCCCGCCGCCGGGCAGCAGGCCCAGGGTGACTTCGGGAAGCCCGACCCGGGCGGCCGGGGTGTCCAGGACCACGCGGTGGTGGCAGGCCAGGGCGATCTCGTAACCGCCTCCCAGCGCCGCGCCGTTGATCGCGGCGACGACCGGCTTGCCCAGGGTCTCCAGGACGCGCAGCGAGCGCTTGACCCGCATCCCGGCCTCGAAGGACTCCTGCGCCGTCTCCGGGGTGACGGAGATCAGGTCGCGCAGGTCGCCACCGGCGAAGAAGCTCTTCTTGGCGGAGGCGACGATGACACCGCGGATGCCGTCACGGCGTTCCGCGAGCCGCGCCGCGACGGCGTCGAGCGAGTCGATGAACGCGGCGTTCATGGTGTTGGCGGACTGGTCGGGGTCGTCCAGGACGAGGGTGACGACGCCGGTGTCGTCCTGCTCCCAGCGGATGGTGGTGGACTCGGTGCTCATCAGGAGGTGCTCCAGGTGATCCGTCGGGAGGGGGTCAGATGCGCTCGACGATGGTGGCGATGCCCATGCCGCCGCCCACGCACAGGGTGGCGAGGCCGTACCGCTTGTCCTGGCGCTCCAGTTCGTCGACGAGGGTGCCGAGGATCATCGCGCCGGTGGCGCCGAGCGGGTGACCGAGGGCGATGGCGCCGCCGTTGACGTTGACCTTGTCCAGGGACAGTCCCATGTCCCTGACGAAGCGCAGGACGACCGCCGCGAACGCCTCGTTGATCTCGACCAGGTCGATGTCGTCGATGGTCAGCCCGGCCTTGGCGAGGGCCTTGCGTGAGGCGGGAGCCGGCCCGGTCAGCATGACGGTGGGATCGGAACCCGAGACCGCGACGGAGACGATCCGGGCCCGCGGGACCAGACCATGACGCTCACCGGCCTGCGTGCTGCCGATGGCGACGAGGGAGGCGCCGTCCACGATGCCGGAGGAGTTGCCCGCGTGGTGGACGTGGTCGATCTTCTCCACCCAGTGGTACTTCTGCAGCGCCACGGCGTCGAAGCCGCCGAGTTCGCCGATGTCGGCGAAGGAGGGCTTGAGCTTCGCGAGGGAGTCGGCGGTGGTGCCGGGGCGCAGGTGCTCGTCGTGGTCGAGGACGAGCAGCCCGTTGCGGTCCCGGACGGGGACGACGGACCGGTCGAAGCGGCCGTCCTTCCAGGCGGCGGCGGCCCGCTCCTGGGAGAGGGCCGCGTAGGCGTCCACGTCGTGGCGGGTGAAGCCCTCGATGGTGGCGATCAGGTCGGCGCCGATGCCCTGCGGCACGAAGCCGGTGTCGTGGTTGGTGCGCGGGTCCAGCACCCAGGCTCCCCCGTCGCTGCCCATCGGGACGCGGGACATGGACTCGACGCCGCCCGCGAGGACCAGGTCCTCCCAGCCGGAACGGACCTTCATGGCCGCCATGTTGACGGCCTCCAGACCCGAGGCACAGAAGCGGTTCTCCTGGACGCCGGCCACCGTGTCGGGGAGTCCGGCGGCGATGGCGGCGATGCGGGCGATGTCGGAGCCCTGGTCACCGAGAGGGCCGACGACACCGAGGACGACGTCGTCGATCGCCGCCGGGTCTAGGTCCGGGAAGCGGCTGAGGGTTTCGTGGATGAGGCCGACGACCAGGTCGACGGGCTTGGTGCCGTGCAGGGCTCCGTTCGCCTTGCCGCGTCCGCGCGGGGTGCGGATCGCGTCGTACACGTACGCTTCGGTGGTCATCTCGAGTGCCCTCCATGGGGGTCACGACGGGCCGCGGATGCGGCACGGCTTCGATGCGGGCGGTCGGCGCGGGATCAGCCGAGGAGGGAGCGGCCGATGATCTCCTTCATGATCTCGGTGGTGCCGCCGTAGATGGTCTGGATGCGGCTGTCGAGGAACGATCGCGCCACCCGGTACTCGCTCATGTAGCCGTAGCCGCCGTGGAGTTGCAGACACCGATCGACGACCCGCTTCTGCAGTTCGGTCGCCCACCACTTGGCCATCGACGCGTGCGCGGCGTCGAGCCGGCCCTTGTTGTGCTCGGTGACGCAGCGGTCCAGGAAGGTTCGGGTGACCGCCGTCTCGGTGGCCATCTCCGCGATCTCGAAGCGGACGTGCTGGAGCTTGGCCAGCGGCCGCCCGAACGCCTCGCGCTCCTTCACGTACCGCGTGGTGACGTCGAGGATCTCCTCGGCCGCGGCGGCGGCGCCGACCGCGATGGCCAGCCGTTCCTGGGCGAGATGGGCCATCAGGTGGGTGAAGGCGCGGTTCTCCTCCCCCAGCAGGTTCTCCTTCGGGACGCGTACGTCGGTGAAGAACAGCTCGGCGGTGTCCTGGGCCTTCTGGCCGATCTTCTCGAGGTTGCGGCCGCGTGCGAAGCCGTCCGCACCGCGCTCGACGACGAGCAGGCTCAGCCCGCGGCTGCCACCCTCGGGGGTGGTGCGGGCCACCACGACGACGAGGTCGGCGAGGATGCCGTTGGAGATGAAGGTCTTGGAGCCGTTGAGCAGGTAGTGGTCGCCCCGGTCGGTGGCGGTGGTGCGGATGCCCTGGAGGTCGGAGCCGGCGCCCGGTTCCGTCATGGCGATGGCGGTGACGATGTCGCCGGAGACGAACCCGGGCAGCCAGCGCCCCTTCTGCTCCTCGGTGGCGAGCCGGGTCAGGTACGGGCCGACGATGTCGTTGTGCAGGCTCAGGGCGAGTCCGGAGGCGCCGGCGCGGGCGAACTCCTCGATGAGCACGGCACTGTAGCGGAAGTCCTCGGTGCCACCGCCGCCGTACTCCTCGCCGACGGCCATCCCCAGCAGGCCCTGGCGGCCCGCCGAGCGCCACACCTCGCGGTCGACGACGCCGTCCTTCTCCCACCGTTCGTGGTGCGGGGCCACCTCCTTGGCGAGGAAGGTCCGCACGGTCTCGCGGAAGGCCTCGTGGTCGGGGCCGTACAGGTCTCGTTCCAATGTCACAGCCAACTCCTCACGCGTTCGACCAGCCGGGCGGGTTCGGGGCCGACGGGGGTGACGTTGAGCATCGTCACCCCCGCCTCCCGGAAGACCTCGACGCGGTCACGGACATAGCCCTCCGGGCCGGCCAGGCAGATCTGTTCCAGCAGTTCGGCCGGCACGGCGGCCTCCGCGTCCTTCTTGCGGCCCGCGAGGTAGTGCTCCTGGACGGCGGCGGCCGCGGCCTCGTAGCCGTAGGAGCAGACCAGGTCGTGGTAGAAGTTGCGGCCGGGGGCGCCCATGCCGCCGACGTACAGGGCGACGGCCGGGCGCATCAGGTCGCGGACCGTCTCGGCGCCGTCCCCGATGGCGAGCGGGCCGCCCGCCACGACCGACAGCGGTCCGAGTGCGGGATCGCGCTCGGCGGTGCCCTCGGCCAGGGACGGTCCCCACACCTCGGCGGCGTGCTCGGGCGCGTAGAGGAACGGCAGCCAGCCGTCGGCGAGTTCGGCGGTCATCCGGACGTTGGCCGGGCCGAGTGCGGCGACGTACACGGGGATGGTGACGCGGACCGGGTGGGTGAGCAGTTTCAGGGGTTTGCCGAGGGTGCCGCCCTTCTCGGGGGGAAGGGGCAGGTCGGTGATGCCGTGGTGCTCGATCACCTCGCGCCGCCAGATCCGCCGCGACAGCTCGATCACCTCGCGGGTGCGGCCCAGCGGGCGGTCGTAGCGGCGGCCGTGCCAGCCCTCGACGACCTGCGGTCCGGAGGCGCCGACGCCCAGGAGGGCGCGGCCGCCGGTGAGGGCGTCGAGGCCGGCGGCCGTCTGGGCGATCAGGGCGGGGGTGCGTGAGTAGACGTTCAGGACGGCCGAGCCGATCCGCATCCGCTCGGTCTTCGCGGCCAGGTAGCCCATGACCGTCGGGGAGTCGAAGCCGTAGGCCTCGGCCACCCAGACGGCGTCGAGGCCGGCGGACTCCAGCGTGGCGGCTCGGTCCGCCGCCTCGCGCGGGTCGCCGGTGTACGTCAGAGGCGAGGACAGTTCCATCAGCGGCGGCCCTTCAGCAGTTCGGGCAGGTCCCAGTCGCGGGCCACGTCGGCGGTGCCCGCGCCGGGGACGGCGGGAGGCAGCCGGAGAGTGCCGGGGGTGGCGGAGAAGCGGGGCGCGGGCGCGGGCTGGGTGACGCCGTGCGCCTCGGTGTAGGTGCCGCGCTCGGTCAGGTGCGGGTGGCCGGCCGCCTCGCGCAGTGAGAGGACGGGGGCGACGCAGGCGTCGGTGCCTTCGAAGACGGCCGTCCACTCGTCGCGGGACGCGGCCTTGAACCGGGCGGTGAACCGGGCCCGTAGCTCGGCCCAGTGGTGCGGATCGGCGCGGTCCGGCAGGTCGTCGCCGTCCAGGCCGAGCAGCGAGACGAACACGGCGTAGAATTGCGGTTCCAGGGCGCCGACCGCCATCCAGCCGCCGTCGGCGGTCTCGTAGACGCAGTAGTACGGGCAGCCGCCGTCGAGCGTGTTGCGTCCGCGGGCGTCCTGCCAGGTGCCCCCGGCGAGCATGCCCCAGAAGAGGGCGGTGAGGTGGGCGGCGCCGTCGACGATCGCGGCGTCCACGACCTGGCCCCGGCCGGTGGCGCGGGCGGTGAGCAGCGCGGCCAGGACGCCGGTGGTGAGGTAGAGCGAGCCGCCGGCGTAGTCACCGAGCAGGTTGGCGGGGACGGCGGGCGGTCCGTCCGGGGCGCCGATCATGGAGAGGGCGCCGGCCGTGGCGATGTAGCCGATGTCGTGACCGGCCAGCGGCGCGAGCGGCCCTTGCTGCCCCCAGCCGGTCATCCGGCCGTACACCAGGGCGGGGTTGACGGCCATGCACTCCTCGGGGCCGACTCCGAGCCGCTCCGCGACCCCCGGGCGGTAGCCCTCCAGGAGGATCTCCGCGCGTGCCGCCAGGGCCCGCACGGTCGCCGGCCCGTCGGGCGACTTGAGGTCGACCAGGACCGAGCGCTTGTTGCGGTTGGTCACGTCGTGGGCGGAATCACCGGCGAGCGGCCCGGGTCCGGGACGGTCGACGCGCACCACGTCGGCGCCCAGGTCCCCGAGCAGCATCGCCGCGAAGGGGCCGGGCCCGATGCCCGCCAGCTCGACCACGCGCACGCCGTCCAGCGGTCCGGCACTGCCGCGGCCGTGGGCGTCAGGGGGGTGGTGGCTCATGGGTTCCTCTCTCGGGCACGGCGGGCTGCCGCCGCGCGACCAGGACCTTACTGAGCGTTCGCTAAGAACGTAGAAGCGCACAGTCGATCGGTCAACGCCCTGAACACCAGGAGTTTCGGCGGGACTTGCCGGGGAAAGCAGACAGAGCCGAAGGTGAGGCCCCCGCCCGTTGCTGAGCGATCGCTAAGCTCGCAAGAGGAGAGGAATTCCGGACTCACGGTCGTACGATGCCGCCCGTCGACGCATGTTCCGAGGAGAGTCGTTGAGCACCGAGCCGAGCCAGGACACCGCGGCCCCGGCGCAGCACTGGCGCCGCTACGGGCCGCCCGACCTGCACCCGATCCTGGCGCACGCCATGGACGCCTTCAACGAGCACGGCTACCACGGCACTTCGGTCCGCAACATCGCCGGCCGGGTCGGCGTCACCGTGCCCGCGCTGTACTACCACTACGAGAACAAGCAGGCGTTGCTCGCCACCCTGCTGGAGACGTCCATCAAGGACGTCCTGGACCGCTGCCGGGCGGCGGCCGCGGAGGCCGGGCCCGATCCGCTGGCGAGGTTCTGCGGCATGGTCGAGTCGATCGTGCTCTACATGGCCCACCGCCGGTCCCTGGCCTTCCTGGACACCGAGATCCGCAGCCTGGAGCCAGGCAACCGGGCCCGCTACGTGGCGCTGCGCGACTACCTCCAGCACATGCTGCTGGACACGGTCGAAGCGGGCCGCGCCGAGGGGGTGTTCACGACGCCGATCCCGGCCGACGCCGTCCGCTCGGTGCTCATCATGTGCCAGGGCGTCGCCAACTGGTTCCGTCCCGACGGCCCGCTCAGCGCGGAGGAGGTCGCCGAACGCCATGTGCTGCTGAGCCTCGGCACCGTGGGGTACCCCGGCGCGTTCACCGGCGAAGCGGCACCCCCGTCCCTCCGGCGCCCCGCGGCCTCCCGCGGTCCGGCACCCCACAGCGTCCGGTGACGCGGACGGGGTTCCGGGATCGCTGCCTCACGGCACCACCGTCACGGTTTCAGCATCGACGAGAGGACACCGCATGGACCCGCGCGAAGCCCGCACCCGTTTCCAGGCGCTCCGCGAGACGAAAGGCACGGTCGAGGCGGCCGAACTGGACGCTGTCTGGGCCGGGTTGGACACCGTACGGCTCGAAGAGATCCTGGGCGAGTGGAAGGGTGGCGAGTTCGACACCGGCCATCCCCTCAACGGCATGCTGGAGCAGGCCGGCTGGTACGGCAAGACGTTCACCTCCGTGCACGACGTCAAGCCGTTGGTCTGCCGCGACGCCGAGGGCCGGCTGTACTCCAACCGCGAGCTGGGCCAGGGTGAGGCCAGCCTGTGGACCGTCGAGTTCCGCGGCGAGTACACCGCGACGATGATCTACGACGGCCGCCCGGTCCTCGACCACTTCAAACGGGTCGACGACACCACCCTCATGGGCATCATGAACGGCAAGGGCATCCCCGCCGACGGCCCCTACTACTACTTCTTCCTCGACCGCGTCGACGGCACCGCCCCGGGCCGGCGATCCGGCGAGGACCTGTGAGGCGCGTCCGCGCCGCCGTCACCCAGGAACCGGGCGCACCGTTCACCGTGCGGGACGTGGAGCTGGAGGAGCCGCGACCGCGTGAGGTGCTGGTCAGGATGACCGCGGCCGGGGTGTGCCACACGGACCTGGGGATCCAGGCGACCTGGCCCCGGCTGCTCACCCCCATGGTCTTCGGCCACGAGGGCGCCGGCCGGGTCGAGGCGGTGGGCGCGGAGGTGACGGGTGTCGTGCCGGGGGACGACGTCTGCCTGACGTTCGCCAGCTGCGGCGCGTGCCCGCAGTGTGGGGCGGGCCACCCGGCGTACTGCCACTCGGCGCGGGACCTCAACCTCTCCGGCGGACGCGGCGACGGCAGCACCCCGCTCCTCCTCGACGGCGCTCCTCTGCACGGCGGCTTCTTCGGTCAGTCCAGCTTCGCCACGTACGCGGTCGTCCACGAACGCGGCGTGGTCAAGGTGCCTTCCGGCCTGCCGGCCACGGTCGTCGCGCCCCTGGGCTGCGGCGCGCAGACGGGCGCGGGAACGGTGCTCAACCGGCTGCGCCCCGAACCGGGGACCTCACTCGTGGTTCTCGGGGCCGGCGGGGTCGGACTGAGCGCGCTGATGGCCGCGGTGGCCGCCGGCTGCGACCCCGTGGTGGCGGTCGACCCGGTCGCCTCCCGGCGGGACCTGGCCGTCGCACTCGGCGCCGAGGCGGCGCTGCCCCCGGGTGAGGGTCTGGCGGCGGCGCTGCGCGATCTCACCGGTGGCGGGGCGCACCACGTCGTGGACACCACGGGCCGGGCGGAGATGCTCCACCGTGCCGTCGAGGCGCTGCGCCCGCGCGGCGCGCTGGCCTTCCTCGGTCTCGGCGGTGAGGTGACGTTCGACATGATGCGCCTGATGACCAAAGGGGTCCGCCTGCATGGGGTGATGGAGGGCGATTCCGACCCCGCCCGCTTCGTCCCCGAGCTGATCGGCCTGCACCGGCGCGGCCTCTTCCCGGTGGACCGGCTGGTCACCACGTTCCCCTTCGAGGAGATCCACGCCGCCGTGGCCGCCATGCGCGACGGCAGCGCGGTCAAGCCCGTCCTCACCTTCGCCTGACCGCGCGGGCCGGGCCGTGCGGTCCGGGCGGGCATTGCCCCGGGCCACCCGCACGACCTGTGGTTGACTGATTCGCATGGTCCCGCCCCCTCGTCAACCCGTTCGGCCGTGACCGCCGATCCGACCACGGCCGCTCGGCCCCGCAACCGCAGGCAGCTCATCGTCGAGGCGGCCGGCCGGGTCTTCAGCGAACGCGGCTACCACAGGGCGTCCATGGAGGAGATCGCCGCCGGCGTGGGCATCACCGCGGCGGCCCTGTACCGGCACTTCCCGAACAAGTACGCGCTCTTCGCCGAGTGCGCCGACGTCATGGCGGACGGACTGGTCGCCGCACTCGACGAGGTGCCGCCCGGGGCGCCCCTGACCGATGTGCTCGCCGCCGTCACCCGGGTCACCGTCGCGCGCCGCGCGTCGGGCGGCGTGTACCGGTGGGAGGCCCGGTACCTCAACCGTGAGGACCGCCGGCGTCTCAGGGCGACGTTCGGGCGTCTCGTCGGACGGGTGGACGAGGCGGTGCAGCGCGAGTATCCGCGGTCCGACGAGCACCTGCGGGCCGTTGCGGCCCTCGGTGCGATCGGCTCCGTCACCATGCACCACACGTCCATCGCGCAGCGACGGGCCGAGGACCTGCTGTCGGCGTCGGCGCTGCGCGTGGCCGCCGCGGACCTCGCGGCGGTGCACCCGAGCGCACGCCCGGTCGAACTGCCCGCCCAGCCGGTGCCGCGCACCCGGCGCGCGGAGATCCTCGCGGCCGCCATCCCGCTGTTCGCACGGGACGGGTTCGCCAACGTCACGAACGGGCAGATCGCGCGGGCGGTGGGACTGGCCCCGTCCGCGCTCTACCGTCACTACCCCGGCAAGGTCGACATCCTGGCGGCGGCGTGCCTCCAGGCGGCGGGACTGCTGGCCCAGGGGGTGGAGCGGAGTCTCCACGAGGTGACCGGGCCGCACGAGGCCGTCGTCGCGCTGGCGGCGACCTACGTGGCCTACAGCTTCGAGTACACCGCGCTCAACAGCGTCGCCGAAGCCGAGGTGGCCGGTCTGCCGGACGATCTGCGGCGGCCCCTGGTCCTCGCCCAGCGTGAACACATCGCCGTCTGGGAGCAGCAGTTGCGGCTGGCCCGTCCGGAGCTGGACCCGCGTCAGGCCCGGGTGCTGGTGCACGCGGGCTTCGGGGTGGTGGTGGAGGCCGGACGCAGGCTGCGGTGGCGGGACGGCCGTGACCACCGTGCCGCCGTGACCGCTCTGGTCGTGGCCGCGCTGGGCCTGTGAAGCGCCCGGAAGTCACCTGGGAGCCCGCCCCTCGACGTTTCCGCCGCGGGACGGGTACCCGGGGTAGCGGACCGGTGGCTCAGCCGGGCCTGTTCCCGGTGGGGATCGTGATGGGCGTGGTGGACCCGGAGGAGCCCTTGTTGAGGAACAGCATGGCCAGGGCGCGCACGAACTGGTCGACCATGTAGAAGGCGCCGGGCATGACGGGCGACAGGCCCTCGCGGAACAGGATGTACGCCGGCCAGGCGGTGCGGACCAGGGCCGCCGCCGCGTAGTCGCGGCGCAGTCCCAGCCAGTCGCCGACCTCGTCGCTGAGGACGTAGCGCACGAACTCGTTGAGGAACCCGCGGGTGACGCCGAGATCGACCTGAGCGGTCAGGCCCAGCAGTTCCTCGGCCAGCTTCCTGCCCTCGGTCGTCGGGGCGAGGATCGGGGTGAGCACCTGCGCCGACTGCGCTTCGGCGGCCGCCCAGGTCTTGGGGATGTACTCGTCCGGCACACCGAGCAGGTGCAGGGCGACCTGCCAGGAATGCAGGAACGCCTCCTGGTCCGCGGCCGGGAACGGCACCCTCCAGTCGATCAGCTTCCTGCGGACGTAGGTGCCCAGACTGTGGAAGGTGACCAGGATGTCGGCGGCACTGATCGGGATGTGCTGGTCGGCGCCGGACGTCCACTGCGGTGACTGCGGCAGCAGGTGACGCACCGCCGCGTGCACCAGCCGGGTCTTGTTGGCGGTGACGACGAACTGTCCCGTGGGCTCGAAGGCCCCCAGCTGGGACAGGTCGTAGCCGAACGTGAACGTCTTGGCCGCGCGGTCCTGCATGTTGGCGCCGCCCGCGGACCAGTAGACGCTTCTGGCCTCACGGGGGATCACGGTGCTCATGATGCCGCTGCCGAGGCCGTACAGCATGAACAGGTAGGTGTCCCTGCGCCGGTTGAAGTCGGCCGCGCGGGTCAGCTTGGCGCGGTCGGCCCACGAGGGCAGCGTGTTGACCTGCCGCAGATGCGCGGTGAGGCCGGCCGGCAGACCGCTGGGCAGCGGGTCACCGTTGTTCACCCACCCCGCCATCGCGGCGTTGATCGACGGAACCTGGCCGTTCTTGATCAGCTCGGCCATCAGAGGGTCCGTGGCGCTGTCCCAGACGTACTCCGGGTCGGCACCCGTGCCGGTGCCGGCCACCGAGTCGGCCGACGGCCACGCCCACGCCGTGGCGCCGTCCGCCACGGTCACGAGCCCGAGCGCGACACCGAGGGACAGGACTCCTCGTCTGCTGAGATTCTCCATTGACTTAACCCGCTTCCCTGAGGGCCAGACGGTGCTCTACGTCCTTGCTGCATGCCGGTTGAGCGACCACCACACTTCGGGTCGTGCCAAGTGATGTGATTTCTCGTTAACATAGCGAGACGAGTCGGGGTGGGCAATGGGGGTGACAGCGGGTTCGTCGGCGCTCCCGTGCATCCCGACGGTCAACGGGGGTTCACGCCAAATGGGGAGATCCCTGGCGAACGGCATGGCCGTTGGGTAACCTGCGGCGCACGCCACGGACGGACATTGCCGTGGTCGGGCACAGGGGAACCCGGCCGTACGGACTGCCGTCGGCCGGGAGGCGGGGGGCACGGCGATGGATCAGCACACCCGGGACGGCGTGGACGAGTCCTCACAAGGACCACAGTTGTTCGGGGAACTGCGGAGCCGATTCGCCCGGCTCACGGCCGCCGCGGACGACCTGGCCGGACTCCTGGAACGGACCGCCGCCGAGGTGCGGGCCGGCATCGTGCCCGGCCTGCGGGTGGACGAGGCCCTGCGGGCGTTCCGCACCGGATTCCGTGAACTGGAGGAGGCCGTCGCGGCTCCGGGCGAGCCGGCCCTTCCGGCCGGCTCCGCCACGAGGTCCCTCTCCGCACTGGGCGCGGCCCTCAGCCGCCGCGTGGAAGCCGAAGCCGAGGCCATCCGTGCGGAGATCGCCGATCTCACGGCGCAACTCGAGGAGGCGAGGCTCGACCGGAGCCGTGTCGCGCTGAGCACGCTGATCGCGGAACTACGCGCGGATCTGGCCCACTTGGAGGCCGTACAGGGGCCTGTTTCCGCGGACCGGCGTCCCGCGGCCGCGACGCTGCCGAAGCCCGCTGGAGCGCCGGACGACGCTGCCGTCGCAGCCCGGCCGGCGGAGGAGGAGGCCGAGAGGTCCTCCGGTGTCGCGGAGAAGGCCCCGGACGTCGGGGCGGACGCACCGCTCCCGGAAGCCGGACGGCCCTCGGAGGGCGACGACGACGCGCCCTCCCGCCCCGGCGGCAAGGCCCGGCCGAAGGAAGGCCACCGCAGGAGCCCAGCGGCCCTGCCCCCGCAGCTCAGTGGCAGTTATGTCCTCGGCGGGGTGCCGTCCGAGCTCACGAGGGCCCCGGGGATCTCCGGCTCGTTCGCATCCGCGCCGGCCGCCGGTGCGGGACGGGGCACGCCCGCTCCCGGCCCGGCCCCCGCCCCGGCGCCGGCCGCGCCGGCTGCCCCGGAGCCCGACCGGCTTCCCGTCGGCCGCAGCGCGCAGGGCAGCGCGGACGACACCCCTCGCCGTCCCCGCAACGGTGCCGTGCGCAAGCGCCGGACCGGCGCCGTGGAGGACACGAACACGGCGGAGCCGGAAGCGGCCGACGACGAGCCCCACGACCGCCGCCCCTGGCAGGGGGACCGGACGACCCGGCTGGTCCGGGCCGGCCGACTCGACAGGGCGTACTGGGTGACCCGCTGTTCCGACGAACCGGAGGGGCGGGCACAGGCCCTGGCCTATCTGGCGGCGGCCTTCGCCACGGAGCAGGAGCCGTGGCAGGTGCAGTCCGTCTTCGAAAGCCGGCTGACCGGCACGGGCGACGGAGACCTGGCCCTCCCGGACGGCCCGGCGTGCACGACCACCCTCGTCGCCCATCTGAGGTGCTCCCTCGCCCAGGGATGGGGCACCGACCTGCGCCGCGACCTGCTGCAGCGGGTCACACTCGACGAGCCGTGGCAGGAGTTCGCCCACAAGGCCTGCGAGGCGCTGGGCGGCGGCCGGCCGCTCTTCACGACGGACGAGCCCGGCGGGGCGGACTCCGCTCTGACCAGGCGGGCGGAGCTGGGCGAACGGGCCCAGGCACTGATCGAGGACTTCGCCGTACGGAGCACCCCCTACCCCCGCGCCACCAATGTGCTGCACCACCTCCTCGACCAGAAGACGGTGCTCGGCGCCGGCGTCCGGGCGGTGGTGGACTGGGGCGCGCCGGCGGACGGCCCGGAGTGCGTCGAGGCCATCAGGAAGGCCGCCGCGGGGCTGGCCAAGCCCCGTCAGGTCGACAGCGTGATCGAAGAGACCGACCGGCGCTATCGGTCGAGCAGCCAGGCCCGCAAGCCGATCGAGGCGAAGGCGCTGGTCGCGCTGCAGGACGCCGTGCGGGAGGTCGCCGCGCTGCTGCGCACGGCGGTCACCGAGATCGAGACGGCGGCCTCGCAGCCGTCGCGGGCCACTCCGCACGCCGAGCTGTTCCGGCTCGCGGGGCAGATCGCGGCGCGCGAACCCCGCTGCGTCGAGGAGGCTGCCTTCGGACTGCTGGCCGACTGGATCCAGCGTCCCTCGCACGAGAGCGGCGGCCAGGACCCCGTACGCCCGGCGGAGAGCGGCAGCCGGACGACCACCGAACCGGACGCCTCCTGGCTGCTCCTCGCGCCCGAACTGCCGAGGAACGCGGACGGCGGACCGGCGCCCGCGGACCCCGCGGCCTACCCGGCGCTCATTCGGCTGCTGGACAGCCCGCCCTCCGCGGAGGAGGCGTTCGAGGCGTACGCCGCCGACGGGCGCCTGGACCTGGCGCGAAAACTGCTCGACGCCGCGCCCACGACGCTGGACCCGGACGACCCGCTCCTCCCGGAACTCGCGGACCGCCTTCAGGAGCAGTGCGCGCTGTGGAACAAGAAGCTCGGCCCCCGGATCGAGATCGCCATCGCGGACTTCGAGACCGCGCGACGGCAGAACCTCACCCACGCCGACGACGAGCGGATCCGCGCCAGCCTGGACGCGCTGTCCAGCCGGTACCAGGCGCTGAGGGCCTCGGGAGCCGCCGTCGACTACGGCGCGCTGGTGCGGCGGGCGGAGGAGCTGCGCCGGCCGTCGGTGGACCGGATAACGGCCCACCGGGCCGCGCTGGAGGACCGGCTGGACAAGACCCGGCTGGGCAGGGAGGACAAGCAGCGGGTCCGCCGGCTGCTGGAACGCAAGGACTGGGCGACCGCCTCGGAGCTGATCACCGAGGCGGAGCAGAAGAACCGGCTCCCGCAGGAACGCGACCTGGTCGCCCAGGACCTGCGCGGATTCGTCGACCTGCTCAACACGGACACCTCCCGCATGGCCAAGGAGAACGCGGACGCGCGCTACCTGGCACGGCGCGCGTCGCGGCGTGACCGCCAGAGCGCGGAGGCCGAGGTCGCCCTGGAGGCCTGGGAGAGGATCCACGACCGGCGGCCGGGTGCCGTCCGGCAGCGCAGCACCGACCTCAAGAGCGTGCTGCGGCTGCTGGGCCTGAACGCGCACAGCGTACGCACCGACCAGGGCGCCAGCGGACTCCAGGGAGTCCTGCGCTACGGGGTCTCCTGCGACATGAACAGGGTCGCCTCCCATGTGCCCGAGTTCGGCTCCGGGTCGGGAGGCGTGTTCCAGGTCCTGCTCGCCACCCGGCCCCTCATCGGCCAGAGCCCCGCCGACCTGCTCACCGGGCAGGACCAGCTCAGGCCCACCTTGCTGCTCTGCCCCCAGACCTTCACA
Source organism: Streptomyces flaveolus (assembly GCF_044765825.1). Lineage (NCBI taxonomy): Bacteria > Bacillati > Actinomycetota > Actinomycetes > Kitasatosporales > Streptomycetaceae > Streptomyces > Streptomyces flaveolus. The sequence goes on from NZ_JBIWKU010000004.1 coordinate 156,115, forward strand.
CCGGCCCAGCGCTTCCGGATCGCCGGCGCGCTGGCCCAGCACGTCACGCCCACGCTCGTCGTGGACCACGCCGTCATCGGCTGGATGGCCGCACGGGCGTACGGCTCCTTCCAGCGTTTCCAGCGCGTCACCCTGCCCTGGACCCGCACCAACCCCTACCAGGACGCGGGTGTCGTCCCCCGGGAGATGTTCTACGGGCGCACCGCGGAGGAGGCGACCGTCCTCGACCCTCGCGGCGGGATGTTCCTGTACGGAGGCCGGCAGCTGGGCAAGTCCGCCCTGCTGCGCCGGATCGAGACGGAGTGGCAGGGCAGGGAGAACGAGATCGCCGTCTACATGGACCTGCGGGGCCTGGGCATCGGCGAGTCCCAGGGGCCCGACCGCATCTGGCAGCAGCTGCGCACGGCCCTCGACCGGCACCCCGGATTCGCCCGCGAGACCGCACGCCTCGGCCGCAACGCCGGGCCGGAGGTCATCGCCCACTCCATCAAGAACTGGCTCGACGCCGACAGCGTGCGCCGGGTGCTGCTGCTGGCCGACGAGGCCGACCCCTTCCTGACCGCGGACTCCAACAAGGTGGCCACCCGCGGCGGCACCTCCGACTTCGTGGTGCTGCGCGCGCTGCGCCAGCTCCGCGACGACACGTCCGGCCGGTTCAAGCCCGTCTTCGCCGGCCTGCACCAGGTGCAGCGGTTCGGCACCATGTCCAACACCCCCACCGTGCAGGGCGGCGTGGACGTGCTCATCGGCCCCCTCGACCCGGACTCCGCGCGGTCCCTGGTCGTCGAGCCGCTCGCGGCGCTCGGCTTCGTCTTCGGGCCGTCGGAGGAGGAACGCAACCTCGTCTGGCGGCTGCTCGCGGCGACCAACTACTACCCGCCGCTGATCCAGCTCGTGTGCCGCACGCTCGTCACCACGCTGCGTCAGCGGCTGGAGCGCACAGAGTCGCACCCGCCCGTGCTCATCACCGAGGAGGACGTGGAACAGGTGATCACCGCTCGGGCCGTCATGGACGGTCTGCGCGACAAGCTGCGGATCACCGTCAACCTGGAGGACCGTTACCGGGTGCTCAGCCTGGTGACCGCCCGCATGGCCATCCAGGACAGCTACGCGGCCACCTACCCGGCCCGCACCATCCACGACGAGGCCGCCGCCGTGTGGGAGCCGGGATTCCCCGAGCACACCGAGCAGGTGACGGCCGGATACCTCCGGGAGATGGTGGGCCTCGGCATCCTGGTCGAGGGCCCCGAGGGGCCCGAGGGCCACGGCTACACCATGCGCAGCCCGAACATGGTGAACCTGCTGTGGACCGTGGACGACATCGAACGTGAGCTCAAGACCGCCGAGTTCGACGCCCCCTACGAGTACAACCCGCTCCAGGCCCGGCGCACACTGGAGCTGGAGACCGACGGGCTACGCCGTTTCAGCCCGCTCACCGACGGCCGGATCGCCGTACTGACCCAGGGCACGGGTCCCGTCACCGTGTTCGGCAGCCCGGCGCTCGGCAGCGCCAGACTGGTCGCCGCCCTGCGTTCCAAACTCGCGGCCGATCAGGTCAGCGCGATCAGGACCCGCCGCGGCACCGCCGAGGACCGGGCGCACGACAGCACCGCTCAGGTGGACTGTGTACGTCCCGCCGAGCTGGGCGAGTGGATCACCCGTAACTCCGCGCCGGGTGCGGAGAACCACAAGCCGTCCCTGCTGGTGGTCGACCTGCTCGGCGCCGACGAGGCCGAGTGCGCCGAGGTGGAGGCCCGCCTCGGGCGGCGTGAACTGGCCGAACGGCTGAGGTCGGTCCTGCTGCGCTCCAACCGTCAGGACGACCTCCGTTCCGACACCGACCAGGTGGTGCGCATGGAACGCTGGACGGTCGAGTCGCTGCGGGCCTGGCCCGAGTGCGTCTACGACACGCCCGACCAGCGCAGTCGGCTCATCGCCGCCACCGGAGGCTGGCCGGAGTTGGTTGAGGACGTGGTCGCCCGTGCCGCGTCGCACTCCATGCAGCGGACCGACGCCTGCGCGTGGGGACGCGACCGCCTGACGGATCCGCAGCTGGCCAGTGCCTTCATCGACGCCGTGGGCCTGACCGAACGCCAGGTGGAGGTCCTGCGCGACTGGGTCGAGTACGCCACCCTCGACGACCGGAGCGAGGGACTCCCGCTGACGGACGTCGCCGACCTCCTCGCCGAACACCTCGCTCCCGAAGAGGGTCCTCCGCTGGAGGCCGCCGAACGCCTGCAGCGGGAGTTGAGCGCCCTTCAGGTCCTCGATCCGGTCAAGGGCGGAGGGCTGCTGCTGGACACCGCGGTGTGCACGGCACTGCACACCCTGCACACCGCGGGTGCCGGCCGTGCCGCGGAGTGACACACCGGGTCCGCGCGCGGCGCCCGCGGACCCGGAAGAGGCGCGGACGGTGATGCCCGGGGCCGGCGCGACCGCCGGTCATCCGCTGACGGCCGGCCTGCCCGGCGTCCGGGACCACCTGCGCGCCGTCGCCCGGGATCTGCACCACGGCCGCAGCTGCCTGTGGATCTTCCCCGACCACCTGGTCGAGAACGGCACCGCGGACCGGCTCTTCGGCGAGGTGGTCGCCGGGACGGCCGGCGCCCGCGTCGAGGACGTGCACGCCGAGCTCGCCGAGGCGACGGTCCCCGGGCCACGGACAGCGGCGCGCCCGCCGCGCCGCAGCATCTGGGGCCCACCCGCCGCGGGCCGCTCCCCTGATGCCTCTGCCGCTCCGTCGTTCGGCGCACGTCTCCAACACGCCCTGGAGGCACGGGTACCGGCGGAGGACGAGGACCCTCTGGAGCGCGTCCTGGAGACGTTGCTCACCGGAGGCCGGACGGGCGCCCGCTGGTTCGTCAGCGCACGTTCCTGGCTCGAACCCGATCTCGAAGGACTGGTGGCGTTGTACCAGCGCCTCACCCACCAGGTACGGGCCGAACCGCCGCCCGTCGAGTGCACCCCTCGCCTGCTGCTCGCCGCCCGGTACGGGGACATTCCCGCGGACCTCCCCGCCCGGTCGGACCCGGACACGGCACGGGTGCACTGGTGGTGGGGCGTCCTGGGACGGCTGGACGGTCTGACGGCCGCCGCCCACACCGAGGCGGCCCGGCCCTCCCTCGCGCTCCTGGCCGAGGGCGACCTCACCGGCAAGGACGGCGCGCCCGGCAGGGACCTGCGGGAGATCTCACCCGCTGAAGCGGCCTACACCCGCACCGTGCGGACACAGCTGCGAAGGGAGGCCGCGGCCGAGCTGGCCGGCCCGGACCTCGCCCTGCTGCCCGCCCTGCTCACCGCTCCCGACGTGGGCGTCTGGGAGAACGACGAGGCCGCGGTGAAGTCCGTACGGGACGCTCTGCGCTGTGCCGCGGAAGACCCTGTGGACGCCCCGGCCACCGACTGCCATCTCCATCCCGTCACCTCCGCCCCCGCCCAGAACCTCCGGGACGCCTGGGCCCGTGGTGCCGTCGACGCCTGGGAGGGACGGCTGCACGTCCGGATCACCGACCGGCTGCGCTGCTCGGGCGGCGACAGGGCGGAACACCGGCGGACCGAAGACCTGCACACGGCGGTGTGGCGGGCACAACTGCGCGTCATCTACCCCCTGCTGGCCTCGGGGCGCGGCCAGCTCCAGGACGCCTATCTGCGGCTGACCCGGATGAGTGTGCAGGGCCTGCGCGACCGCGCGCGCCACCGGCTGCGCGGTCAGGGCCGGGAGTACCGCGTGCCGTCCTCGCCCTCCCTCATGGAGCTCTCCGAACTGAGATTCCTCATGAGGCTCTTCTCCGGCTCCCCCAACGATCTCCTCGGAACGTTGTGCGAGGCTCTGCACAAGGCCCGCAACCATCTGGCCCACCACCAGTGCCTCGGCCGGCAGGATGTCGACGAGGTGTGCAGGGCGCTCGCCCGCCTCGACGGCATCGACGCGGCCCGCCCGCGCCACCTCACCGTGCCCGGCCCGCGACCACCCGCCCCCGGTCCTTGAGGTGCCGCCCGCTGGGGGCGGGAGTCGATCCGGTATCCGCACGCCTGGTGAGGTCGCGCGGACCGACGTCACCGTTCGCCGGCGAGGTCGAGGTCGTCGGTGCGTGTCACGGCCTCGGCGGGACGGGGGCGGCGGCTCGGGGCCTCAGTCGGGTGGGAGACGCCCCGCCACCACGGTGCCTGGGGAAGCTCCCCCGCCGGCTCGAAGGGCTCACCGGGCCGCGGCAGCGCCACGGCCTGCCCGGCCTCCTCGGCCGCGGTCATCGTCCACTCCCCCGGCTCCGCCCAGGCGTGCGGCGCCAGGTTGAAGGTCCCCCAGTGGATCGGCAGCACGGCGCCGCCGGGGCTGCCGCCCTGGAGGTCGAGGTGGGCGCGTATGCCCTCCTCGGGGGTCATGTGGATGTCCGGCCAGAACTCGGCGTACGCCCCGATCTGGATCATCGTGGCGTCGAACGGGCCGTGTGCGGCGCCGATGTCCCGGAAGCCGTCGAAGTAGCCGGTGTCGCCGCTGTGGTAGACGCGGTGCTCCTCACCGGCGACGACCCAGGACGCCCAGAGGGTGTGCTGGGTGTTGCGCAGCCCGCGTCCGCAGAAGTGGCGGGCCGGGGTGGCGGTCAGGGTGAGGCCGCCGACGCGCGTCGACTCGTGCCAGTCCAGCTCCCGCAGCCGGCCGGCGGACACGCCCCAGTGTTCGAGGTGGGCGCCGACACCGAGGGGCACGGCGAACAGGGTGTCCGTGCCGGCCAGCGCCTTGATCGTGGGCATGTCCAGGTGGTCGTAGTGGTCGTGGGAGATGACGACGACGTCGACCGGGCCCAGGGCCGCCAGGGGCACCGGGACCGGGTGCAGCCGCTTGGGGCCGGCGAAGGGGAACGGGGAGCAGCGCTCGCCCCATACGGGGTCGAAGAGCACCCGCTGTCCGTCGATCTCGGCGAGCACGCTGGAGTGCCCGGCCCAGGTCAGCCGCAGCCCGGTGGCGGGCGGCCGGGCGAGGTCGGCGAGCGTGGCGGCGTGGACCGGGACCGTGCCGCGCGGGGCACGGCGCAGCCGCGACTCCCGGTCGAAGTAGATCTTGGCGAACTCGCGGGCCGATCCGGAGGGCCGGGTCCGGGCGGTGCCGCCGGGGTTCTGGAAGACCCCGTCACGGAAGTGCGGCGATCTGCGGATACGCGCCATGCGCTCACCGCCCGGGTCCGCGCCGAAGGCGGCGGGCCGCGGCACGCGGAACCCGGTGTGGGGGGAACGGGGGGCGGCCACGGTACCTCCTGGTGGAGTGGGTCAGGCTCTCATTGTCGTCCTGTCCGACGTCACCTCGAACGACGGATGCCACATCCAGGTTCCCTCCGCCCGCCGTACCGGTGAGGGCGCCCCCGCCGGAGCGCCCGGAACGGTTCGGCACGGCCGACGGACAGGAAGGTGGCCCCCATGGCCCGCGTGTCCCTCACCCCGCCCCGGACTCTCCTCTTCCGCTTCGGCCGGGCGAGCCTGCGTTCGTGGAGCTGACGGCCGTGATCGCCGTCGAGAGCCTGCGTTCCCGGGTCAACGCCGCGCTCGACCTCACCAGTCAGGGCTTCCAGGACTCCTGCGACCTGCCCGGCGCGGGGCGCACGGGCGCGGCCACCGCCACGGTGGACTGAGCCGGCGGGCCGGATGCGGCCGTCGTCGCACACGCGTGCGCCTGTATAGGGTGACGGGCGTGACGAGAGTCCGGTTGAGTGTGGCGGAGCGGCGTGAGGAGCTGCTGCGCGCGGCCATCGAGCAGATATCGGCGCGGGGCGTGGCGGCGCTGCGGATCGCCGACGTGGCCGCGGCGCTCGGTGTCAGCAGCGCGCTGGTGCTCTATCACTTCTCGACGAAGGAGAGGCTGGTCGCCGCCGCGTTCACCCACGCCGCCGAGGACGATCTGGCCCGTCTGCGCAAGCTGCTGGGCCGCCGTACGTCGGCGCTGCGCCGGCTGCGCGCGGCCGTGCGGTGGTACGCCCCGACCGGGCAGGCCAAGGGCTGGCGGCTGTGGATCGAGGGCTGGGCGGCGTCGCTGCGCGAGCCCGCGCTGCGGGAGGTCACGCGGGAGCTGGACCGGCAGTGGAAGGCGGCCATCGCCGAGGTCATCGCGGACGGTGTGGCCGCCGGGGAGTTCCCGTGCCCGGACCCCGACGGCGCCGCCCTGCGGCTGACGGCACTGCTGGACGGGCTGGCCGTTCAGCTGACGTCGTACACGGGCGCGGTGCCCCGCACCCGTGCGCTGCGCTGGGTGGACGAGGCGCTCGCCCGCGAACTCGGCCTGGACCGGGAGGCCCTGACCGAGCCACGCCCCTGAGGCGCCCCGCCGGCCGGAGCAGCAGGGCGTCCTCGCCTCAGGCCACCGCGGCGATCCGCAGTTTGATGTCGTCCGCCGACAGGGTCCCCTTGGCCGTGACGTGGTCCCCCGAGGATTCGCCGCGCAGGCGGCGGCCGATCCACGGCACCAGGTACTCCCGTGCCCAGTGCACGTCGTCCCGCCGGACGTCGAAAGTGCCGCGCGGTGGCAGGGGCGGCCAGGGCTGGTCCGGGTCCGCCGGGATGCGCAGGCCGAGGACCTGGCCGGCGCGCAGCGCCACGCGGGTGTGCCCCTCGGCCGACAGGTGCAGGCGGTCGGCGTCCCAGGCCCTGCGGTCCTGGACGCTGCGCAGCGACCACAGGTCCAGCACCGGGCAGCCGTAGCGGTCGGCGATGGCCCTCACGTGCCCGTTGTAGGTGGCGATCTTGCCGCGCAGGTGCTTGAGGACGGGCACTCCGCGGGTGTCGAAGCCGGTGGTCACCAGCACCGTGCCGGCCGCGGCGGTCAGCGCGGCCACCGCCCGCTCGAACCGTTCGGCCACCTCGTCGGGATCGGTGCCGGGCCGGATGATGTCGTTGCCGCCGGCACAGAACGAGACCAGGTCCGGCGCGAGTTCGACCGCCCGGGGGACCTGCTCCGCCACGATCTGGTCGAGCAGCCTGCCGCGTACGGCGAGGTTCGTGTACGTGAAGTCGCCCTCGGGGCGCCGGTCCGCGAGCAGTACGGCGAACCGGTCGGCCCAGCCGACGAACGCCCCGTCGGGGCCGGGGTCGCCGACGCCCTCGGTGAAGCTGTCCCCCACCGCCACGTACGACCCGATCACTGCTCTGCTGTCACTCTTCGAATCGTCTGCCACATCGGCCCATGATTCACCCTGGAATGTGACCTACGCGACCGTAGGAAAGGGTTGACGGGCGGTGAGAAAAGCCACTCCTAAAGTGTTCGCCAACTCAGGAATAAGCAAAGCCCGATGACGGACGCACCGAAGGCCGGACCCGGGGATCGGGGTCCGGCCTTCGGTGGCGCGGGTACTGCGCGGGACGGTCGTCAGATGGAGACGCCGTGCGAGCGCAGGTAGGCGACCGGGTCCACGTCGGAGCCGTAGTCCGGCGTGGTGCGGATCTCGAAGTGCAGGTGCGGTCCGGTCACGTTGCCGGTGGCGCCGGAGAGACCGATCTGCTGACCGGCGGTCACGGACTGGCCGGCGGAGACGGAGAGCGAGGACAGGTGGGCGTACTGGGCGTAGTAGCCGTCGGCGAGCTTGATGACGACCTGGTTGCCGTACGCGCCGCCCCAGCCGGCGGAGACGACCGTGCCCGCGCCGACGGCCTTCAGGGAGGTGCCGGTCGGGACGACGAAGTCGGTGCCGGTGTGGTAGCCGCTGGACCACATGCTGCCGGACTGGTGGTACGGGGTGCCGACGCCGGCGCCGGCCACCGGGGTGGTGTAGCCGCTGGTGGTGCCGGCGGACTGGGCGCTCGCGCCGGAGGACGTCGACGCGGAGGTCTTCGCGGTGTCCGACGACTTCTCGGCGGACTGCGCGGAGGACTTCTCGGCCTGGGCCGGCTTCTCGGCGGACTTCTCCGAGGACGGCGAGGACTTGGCGCTGCCGGCCGCGGCCTTCTGGCCGATCGACAGCTTGAGACCCGGGTGGATGAGCGACGGGTCGGAGCCGACGGCCTCGCGGTTGTCCGAGTAGAGCTTCTTCCAGCCGCCGTCGACGTGCTGCTCGTCGGCGATCTTCGAGAGGTAGTCGCCGCTCTTCACGACGTAGGTGTGCGAGGCCGAGCTCTTGTCGGCCGACTTCTGCGCGCCGGTCGCGACGGACTGGACGGACTGTCCGGCGACGGAGTGCGCGGGAGCGGCGTTGGCGGCGGCGGCACCCATCAGCGGGAGCGCGAGCGCGGCGCCACCGGTACCGGCGACGGCGATGGTGCGGGTGAGGCGCTGGGCCTTGGTACGGCGGTGCTTACCCTTCGCGGGCATGGCGAATTCCTCTCCGGCGCCTGCGAGGTGAGCTGTCGGGTGCGGGCTGGAGATGCCCGGCCGCGTCATGCCGCGGCTTTACCCCGAGCCGTTCCGGGAACCGGAACAGGCGGTTTTACCTGTGGGTCCCCCGCTCCTGCCGTGTACGGGTGGTGGACGAGTGCGGGCTCCGGTCGGCGGCAGGATTAGGCGTCCGTCCGGATCGGTGGTGAACGTAAGCGACCAAGATGCGAACGGACAAGCGAGAGGTTTCGCGGACAGGTGTTTCGCTTGATCCTTTGGAGGAACGGGCGGTCACACTCCGTGGATTCCGCGAGCGTCCTTTTCCGCAAAGCGCCTTGATAAGCGCATGCATTACGTGAACATGACGGGCAACGGACGGTCACCTCTATGACGCTGCTCACGGGAGACACTCCAGCACCCCTCATTTCCATACGAGTTGGAATGAAGGGACCAATTCGGGCAGACAGCCCAAATACCCAGCAGCCGGACCTGCCGGTCGGCCTTGGGTGACTCGTTGCCGCAGGCAAGGGATGCCGTATCGTCGGCTGGGCGCCCGTCGACGAGCAGCGCCGGCGGGGCGGAGTGGGAGGAGCCCCCGTGACGCAGCAGGTCCCGTCGACCGAACCCGAGCTGGCCGGCGTGCGCAACTTCCGGGACGTGGGCGGACTGCCGACCGTGGACGGGCGGCGCGTGCGCCACGGGGTGCTGTTCCGCAGCGGTCACCTCGCGCACGCCACCGGGGACGACGCCGCGTTCCTCGCCTCGCTGGGACTGCACACGATCTTCGACTTCCGCAACGCCGCCGACCAGAAGCTCGAGGGCCCGGACGTCGAGCTGCCGGGCGTGCGCAATGTGAACCTGCCGCTGAGTGATCCGGCCGACGGCGCCGAGTTCTGGAAGATGGTCCGCGACGGCGACCTCGACCAGCTCCGCGGAATCCTGGCGGACGGCCAGGCCGCGAACCGGATGATCACCTCCTACCGCACGATCATCAAGGAGCGCACGGCGGAGCACTCCCGGGTGCTGCACGCGCTCGCCGAGGACAGCGTCCCCGCGCTGATGCACTGCGCGGCCGGCAAGGACCGCGCGGGCCTGTCGATCGCGATCACCCTGCTCGCCCTGGGCGTGCAGCGGGACGCCATCGTGGAGGACTACCTGAAGTCGAACGCGACGCACCGCCGCTACAAGGTGCGCCGCAGCAGCTCCGCCGCCTCGGCCTACTCCCCCGAGGTCATGGAGCTGCTCAGCCCCCTGTTCGACGCGCGCGCCGAGTACCTGACGGCGGCCTTCGAGACCGTCGAGGAGACCTGGGGCGGGGTCGACACCTACCTGGAGAACGGGCTCGGCGTCACCCCGGAGATCCGGGAGCGGCTGCGCGAGCGGATGCTGGACTGAGCCACCCGCTCACGGTGCCGGCCGGCTACTTGGCGCCCACCTCGAAGAGCAGGAAGAGGAAGCCCGCGACGACGTGCCCGAGGGCGATGTAGATGAGGAGTCGCACCCACAGGGCGCGCGGGAGCTTGTCCTGGATCGTGCTCATGGCATCTCTCCTGCGGTGTGAAGGGTCGGTGTGGTGACGGGCCCCAGGCACAGCGCCGCCGTGGGGCTCTGCAGCAGGGTGTGGACGAAGAGGAGCTCCAGCCCGTCGGCGTCCTGGGCGGCGATCCGGTGCGGGGTCAGGGAGTCGAAGTGCGCACTGTCGCCCGGGCCGAGCAGGTGCGCGGCGTCCCCGAGGCGCAGCCGCAGCCGGCCCCGCAGGACGTAGAGCCACTCCTCACCGGGGTGCACGCGCACGATGTCGCCCTGGGAGCCGTGCGGCACACGGACGCGCAGGGCCTGCATCCCGCGGCCGGAACCGCCGGCCTGCCAGTACGTCCAGCCGCCGGCGGCCGTCGGCTCCATGTCCCCGGCCCGCACGACGGCGTCCCGGTCCGCGGCCGTCTCGCCGAGCAGCTCCGAGACGGTCGTACCATAAACGCGGGCGAGCGAGAGCAGCATCGGCAGCGAGGGCTGGCGCTGCCCGGTCTCCAGCCGGGAGAGGTGCGCGGGCGACAGCCCGGCGGCGCGGGCCGCCGCCTCCAGGGTGAGGGCCGCACGGCGCCGCAGGGCGCGCAGCTGCGGGGCGACCACGGAGGTCACGGCGTCCGCCGGTTCCTCCACCGGTTCCTCCGTGGGGTCGTTCGAGGAGGTCATGCCTCCATTCAGCCCCAGTTTTGCCCGCGAGGCAATTTTGTTGCCTCACAGGCAAAACAGGGTCGGTCCCCGGCGGCTAGCGGTTCGCCACCGCCTGCCTGACCAGTGTCTTCCCGAAGTCCCACATCAGGCCGCCGCCGTTGTGCGCGTCCTCCATCACCTCGGTGAAGGCGTCGATGAAGCGGTCCACGTCCGAAGTGTCGATGATCAGCGGCGGGATCAGCTTGATCACCTCCAGGTGGTCGCCGGACACCTGCGTCAGGATCCGATGCCGTTGCAGCAGCGGCACCACCACCATCTGCGCGAACAGTCCCTTCCTGGCGGCCTGCAGCATCGTCCAGCGGCTGCGCAGCCTCAGCGACCTCGGCCGGCCGAACTCGATGCCGATCATCAGTCCCCTGCCCCGGACGTCGGCGATCAGCTCGTAGCGGTCCACCAGCTCCGTCAGCCGGGTCTTGAGGCGTTCGCCCACGGCGGCGGCGTTCGCCACGATCTCCTCGTTCTCCATCACCGACAGCACCGCGAGCCCGGCGGCCATGGCCTGCGCGTTGGCCCCGAAGCTCGCCGAATGGACCAGCACCCGGTCCATCGAGGAGTACACCTTCTTGAAGATCCACTCCTTGCCCAGCGTGGCCCCCACCGGCACATAGCCGCCGGACAGCGCCTTGGCCACGCACACCAGGTCCGGCTCGACGCCGTCCTCGTGCTGGTAGGCGTAGAACTTCCCGGTCCGGCCGAGGCCCGTCTGCACCTCGTCGGCGATCAGCAGCGCCTTGTGCCGGCGCAGCAGCTCCTGCGCGGCCCGCAGATAGCCGGGCGGGGCCTCGTGGACGCCCTTGCCCTGGATCGGCTCGACGATCAGCGCGGCCACGTCGCCCTTCATCAGCTCGCGGGCCAGGGTATCGAGGTCGCCGAGCGGCACGACGGTGTCCGGCAGCAGCGGGGCGAAGCCGTCCCGGAAGCCGCTCTCGCCGTTCACGGACAGCGAGCCGGTGGTCAGCCCGTGGAAGGCGTGCGTGCAGTAGAGGATCCTTTGCCTGCCGGTCGCGTACCGGGCGAACTTCAGCGCGGTCTCCACGGCCTCCGTGCCGCTGTTGCCGAAGAAGACGCGGTCCAGGTGGGGGCTGTAGGAGAGCAGCCGCTCGGCCAGCAGTCCGGGCAGCGGCGGGCAGTCGAAGCGGGTCAGGTCGGCCAGCGAGGCGTCGAGGACGTCGTGCAGGGCCTTGCGGACGACGGGGTGGTGGCGGCCCAGGCCCATCACGGCGAACCCGGCGAGCATGTCCAGGTAGTCGTTGCCGTCCGTGTCCCAGAAGTGCGCGCCCTCGGCCCGCTCGTACACCTTGTCGAAGCCGATGGTGCGCAGCATGCGCGGCAGTTGGTGGTTGAGGTGCTTCGCGTGCAGCTCGTACCGCTCGGCGCCACGCTCGGCCAGCAGCGCGCCGAGGTCGAACTCCTTGGTCATTCAGTTCTCTCCTTGCCCTGGCATGACGATCCGGCCGCCCCCGGCCGCTTCCCGTACGGTCGGGCTCGCGCTGATCCGGCCGGCGATCTCGACCGGGGTGAGGCCGATGTCGGCGAGCACCTCGGCGCGTTCGGCGTGCGCGAGGAACTGTTCCGGGATGCCGAACCGCCGTACGGGTACGTCGACTTCGGCGTCGCCCAGGGCCAGCGCCACCGCGGAGCCGACCCCGGCGGCGCGGCTGTTGTCCTCGACGACGGCGATGACGTCGTGCTCGGACTGCTCGCGCGAGGGATAGCCGGAGAGCACGCCCTTGCCGCGCAGCTTGGAGGCGTTCTGACGACCTGTCAGGAGATTGTGGACGTAGCTCTGGTGGCCGGTGTCCCACAGGATGCGGTCGGCCGGTGACTCGGAGACCCGGTGCGGGGCGACGGTGAGTTCCACCACGCCGAGGTCGGGTCCGAGGTGTCCGCCGGTACGGGCGACCGAGTGCACCAGGAAATCGCGTATCGCGTCGGACAGTTCGCCGAGTTCCGCCTCGGACAGCGCCTTCAGGTCGTGTGGTCCCCGGATGCTCTCCGGAATCGTCACGCTCGGGCCCCCTTCGGTTCGTGCTGCTCAGCTCACGGTGACGGCCGGCTCCCCCGACGCGCCGTCCTTCTCCATCTGCTCGGCGATCCGCATCGCCTCGTCGATCAGCGTCTGAACGATCTTCGACTCGGGCACGGTCCTGACGACCTCGCCCTTGACGAAGATCTGGCCCTTGCCGTTGCCGGAGGCAACGCCCAGGTCGGCCTCGCGGGCCTCGCCGGGGCCGTTGACCACGCAGCCCATGACGGCGACGCGCAGCGGCACCTCCATGCCCTCCAGACCGGCCGTGACCTCCTCGGCCAGCTTGTAGACGTCCACCTGCGCCCGGCCGCAGGACGGACACGACACGATCTCCAGCCGGCGCTCCCGGAGCCCGAGGGACTCCAGGATCTGGATGCCGACCTTGACCTCCTCGACGGGCGGTGCCGACAGGGAGACGCGGATGGTGTCGCCGATGCCCTGGGAGAGCAGGGCGCCGAAGGCGACGGCCGACTTGACGGTGCCCTGGAAGGCGGGGCCGGCCTCGGTGACGCCGAGGTGCAGCGGATAGTCACACTGGGCGGCGAGCCGGCGGTAGGCCTCGACCATGACGACCGGGTCGTTGTGCTTCACGGAGATCTTGATGTCCCGGAAGTCGTGCTCCTCGAAGAGCGACGCCTCCCACAACGCGCTCTCGACCAGGGCTTCCGGGGTGGCCCTGCCGTACTTCTGGAGCAGGCGGCGGTCCAGGGAGCCCGCGTTCACGCCGATGCGGATCGGGGTGCCGTGGTCCTTCGCCGCCTGGGCGATCTCCTTGACCTTGTCGTCGAACTGCTTGATGTTGCCGGGGTTCACCCGGACCGCGGCGCAGCCCGCCTCGATGGCGGCGAAGACGTACTTCGGCTGGAAGTGGATGTCCGCGATCACCGGGATCTGCGACTTCTTCGCGATCACGGGGAGGGCGTCGGCGTCGTCCTGCGTGGGACACGCCACACGCACGATCTGGCAGCCGGAGGCCGTCAGCTCGGCGATCTGCTGGAGCGTCGCCCCGATGTCGGACGTACGGGTCGTCGTCATCGACTGCACCGACACCGGGGCCCCGCCCCCCACCGCCACCGGCCCGACCTGGATCCGCCGCGACATGCGCCGCTCGGCGATCGGCCGGACCGGTACCTCGGGAACGCCCAGGGAGATGGCGGTCACTACGTCAGTCCCGGTTCCCGGAGACCGTCTCCCGCATGGCCCGCAGGGACTCCTTGAGGGAGCCCATGGTGGCCAGGACGGCGGTGGGCTCGTAGCCGCAGTGCGCCATGCAGTTGGCGCAGCGCGGGTCCTTGCCGCGGCCGTACTTGTCCCAGTCGGTCTCCTCGATCAGCTCCCGGTACGTGGGCACGTACCCGTCGCTCATCAGGTAGCAGGGGCGCTGCCAGCCGAAGAGGGAGTAGTTCGGGATCGCCCAGGCGGTGCAGGGGAAGTCGACCTTGCCCTCGAGGAAGTCGAGGAACAGCGGGGAGTGGTTGAGCCGCCAGCGGGCCCGGTTGCCGCCCGAGAACGCCTTCTTGAACAGCTCACGGGTCTGCTCCACGCCCAGGAAGTGCTCCTGGTCGGGCGCCTTCTCGTAGGCGTAGGCGGGCGAGATCATCATCTCGTCGACCTTGAGGTCGTCGTTGAGGAAGTTGAGCACCTCGACGATGGTCTGCGGGGTGTCGGTGTTGAAGAAGGTCGAGTTGGTGGTGACCCGGAAACCGCGTCGCTTGGCCTCCTTGATGGCCTCCACGGCCTCGTCGAACACCCCCTCCTTCGCCACGGACTCGTCGTGCCGCTCACGCAGCCCGTCGATGTGCACCGCGAACGCGAAGTACGGCGAGGGCGTGAACTTGTCCATCTTCTTGCGCATGAGCAGGGCGTTGGTGCACAGGAAGACGTACTTCCGCTTGGCCACCAACTGGCGCACGATCTCGTCGATCTGCGGGTGCATCAGGGGTTCGCCGCCGGCGATGGACACCATCGGCGCACCGGACTCGAGCACCGCCCCCACGGCCTGGGCGACCGGCATGCGCTGCTTGAGCACCCCGGCCGGGTGCTGGATCTTGCCGCATCCCTCGCACTTCAGATTGCAGGCGAACAGCGGCTCCAGCTCGACGATGAGCGGGAACTTGTCCCGCCGCCGGAGCTTCTGTTCGGCCAAGTATGTAGCGACCTTGATGGACTGGCGCAGCGGCATGGCCATCTGGGCTCACCTCCTGGGGAGCAGCAAAGAACGGTGCCATTCGAAAAATGCGGGAAGTACGGACCGGAGGACGCGGAAAGCCGATATTCCACCGCGCACGGTGCCGATCCGGACGAGTTCGTGTTCGGGAGCGTCCACGACCACCCGGACGGCCGCAACGGGGCGCGGGCCCGTACGGACGGCGCTCAGGAGCGTGGCGGCGGACTCCATGTCGACGGCGATCGCGCCGGTCGCGAGCAGGTCGGCGCGTTCGGCACCGCGGACGACGTGGTCCGAGCCGGTCAGCGGCCCGGTGTGGACGGTGCGCCCGGGCACGGCACGCACCAGCTCCTTGACGAGCCGGTCGGTCCCGACGCACCCGACCGCGCCCCGCGGGTCCCGGGTCTCCTCGGCGACGACCAGGTCGCCGGGGTGCATACCGGGGGCGAGGCCCGCGCAGAAGCCCGTGGCCAGTACGGCGGCGTCGCCGAGCGCCGGGCCGGCCAGGACCCGGGCGAGGGAGCGCTCGGCCGCCTTCGGTCCCATGCCGGTCCGCAGGACCGTGACCGGCCCGGCGGCCCCGCCTCGGTCACCGGCGCGCAGGGCGAGGTGCTCGATGCCGAGCGCGCAGGCGATCAGCAGCGGGGCCGGTCCGGGCTGTGCGCTCATCAGCTCCCCTTCGCCTCGGTCAGCGACTCGGCGAGTGCCTGGACCGTGCGGGGCGCCTTGGCGAAGGGTTCGCCGTGGACGTACCGGCCGAGCGCGGTGAGCGGGAACACCTGCCGGTAGAGGTGGTAGTTGATGGAGAAGTCCCAGGGGAAGCCGGTGCCGGTGAAGTACGGCTCGTCCCAGGAGCCGTCCTCCCGCTGGGTGGCGGCCAGCCACTCGACGCCGCGCTCGACGGCCTTGGAGTCCCTCTCCCCGGCCGCCAGCAGGGCCATCAGGGCCCAGGCCGTCTGCGAGGCGGTCGAGGCGCCCTTGCCGCTCCACTCCCTGACGTTGCGGTAGGAGCGCAGGTCCTCGCCCCAGCCGCCGTCGTCGTTCTGGACGGACTCCAGCCAGGTCACCGCGCGGCGGATGGCCGGGTGCGAGGCGGGGATGCCCGCGGCGGTCAGGGCCGGGACGACGGATCCGGTGCCGTAGACGTAGTTGACGCCCCAGCGGCCGAACCAGGAGCCGTCCGGCTCCTGCTCGGCGAGCAGCCACTGGATGCCGCGCCGGGTGCGCGGGTCGTGGGCGAGGCCCTCGACCGCGAGCATCTCCACGACGTGCGCGGTGACGTCCGCGGACGGCGGGTCGATCACCTCGCCGAAGTCGCAGAAGGGCAGCCGGTTGGGGAAGGGGCTGGTGTTGTCGACGTCGAAGGCGCCCCAGGCACCGTTCTTCGACTGCATGCCGAGGTTCCAGCGCACCCCGCGGCCGATGGCCTTCTCCGTGCGCTCCGGGTCGTGGTGCCGGACGCGGCGCAGGGCGAGGACGACCTCGGCGGTGTCGTCGATGTCGGGGTAGTTGTCGTTGTGGAACTCGAACGCCCAGCCGCCGGGCGGGAGTCCGGGCCGCTTCACCGACCAGTCGCCGGGCCGCACGATCTGCTCGCCGAGCATCCAGTCCGCGGCCTTCACCAGCTGCGGGTGGTCGGCGGGCACCCCGGCGTCGGCGAGCGCGATGGTGGCCAGGCAGGTGTCCCACACCGGGGACTGGCAGGCCTCGATCATCCGGGCCCCGTCCTCGCGCCACACGGCGAAGCGGTCCAGGGACTTCAGGCCGGCCCGCATGACGGGGTGTTCGAGGTCGTAGCCGAGGAGGTACAGGGCGATGACCGAGTACACGGCCGGGGGCTGGATGCCGCCCCAGCATCCGTCGTTCTCCTGCCGTTCGACGATCCAGCGGGCGGCGGTGTTCATCGCCGCCCTGCGCAGCCGTTTCGGTGCCACCTTGCGGTAGGCGTGCAGGGCCTTGTCGATGCGCTGGAAGGCGCCGTCCCAGCTGGCCGCCGGGGCCAGAGGCCGGGGCGGGGCGGGGCGGGCGGGGTCGGTGTGCAGTTCGTCGAGCGGGAACGGCGCCGGGCGCACCGGGCGCTTCGCCGAGACGATGGTCAGCGGCACGATGGTCTGCCGGGCCCAGCAGCCGAAGTCGTAGATGTTCAGCGGCACCCAGGTCGGGAACCAGATCAGCTCCGGCGGGAGTTCGGGCAGGTCCTCCCACTTCCACCAGCCGAACAGGGCCAGCCAGATCCGGGTGAAGACGCGGGAGGCGGCGATGCCGCCCTGGGCCCGGACCCATTCCGCTGCCTTCGCCATGTGGGGGGCGTCGGGGGCGTCGCCGGCCAGGCGGAGGGCGACGTAGGCCTCGATGGTGGCGGACAGGTCTCCGGGGCCGCCGTAGAAGGTGGCCCAGGTGCCGTCCTCGCGCTGCTCGCCGCGGATGAAGAGGGCGGCGGCGCGGGTGGTCTCCTCGTCCTGGATGCCGAGGAACTGACGCAGGAGCAGGTCCTCGGCGTCCATCGTGACGTTGGTCTCGAGGTCGCCCTTCCACCAGCCCTCGGCGTCCTGCCGGGAGAGCAGGAAGTCGGTGGCGCGCCGCGTCGCGCGGACGGCGGCTTCGTGTACCCCGGCCGCCGCGGCGGGGCTCGTGATGTCGGCTGTTTCGCTGGCCGCGGCTGCGCGGGACGGGAGGGCCGCCCCGGTGCTTCCGTCGGTCGTCGCTGTCATGGCTTCCCCTTCGTGCAGTGTGCAAGTGGTGCGTCTGCTGTGGGTCCGCCGTCGGCCGGTGCTGTGGTTCCCGCGACACCGGCCGGCGACTACGCGAGGGCTATTCGACCGATAGTGATCATCTCTTTCGTACGACGACGAAGTCCGCGAGCGCCGTGAACCGGTCCCGTACCCGGTCGGGCATGTCGACGGTGCCGAGGGCTTCGATGGCGATGGTGTGCTGGCGGCGCGCCTCGTCGGCGGTCCACTCGCGCCCGCCCGCCTCCTCGATGAGGGCGGCACGGGCCGCGAACTCCTCCTCGGAGAAGTTCGCGAAGTCGCTGCTCTTGGCGTCGGCGGCGAGGATCTCGCCGAGCCGCTCGGAGGCGGGGCCGCCCGCGGCCAGGGCGGCCACGACCGGGAGGGACTTCTTGCGCTGGCGCAGGTCGCTCCAGGTCTGCTTGCCGGTGGCGTCCGGGTCGCCCCAGATGCCGAGGAGGTCGTCGACGGCCTGGAAGGCCAGGCCGAGGTGGTAGCCGTAGGTCTCCAGCGTGTCGGCGGTGTGCTCGTCGGCGCCGCCGAGGACCGCGCCGATGGAGCTGGCGGAGGCGAGCAGGGCGCCGGTCTTGTTGCCCTCCATCTCCAGGCACTCCTCGACGCTGACGCGGTCGCGGTGCTCGTAGGAGATGTCCTGGGCCTGACCGTCGATCAGGGCGCGGGACGCGCGGGTCAGGCGGCGGGTGGCGCGGCCGGCGTCGACGGTGCCGAGTTCCAGCAGCACCTCGTTGGCCAGGGCGAACAGGGCGTCGCCGACCAGGATGGCCTGGGCGGGGCCGTGCACCTTCCACACGGTGTCCCGGTGGCGGCGCTGTTCGTCGCCGTCCATCAGGTCGTCGTGCAGGAGGGAGAAGTTGTGCACCAGCTCCACGGCGACCGCGCCGGGCACCCCGACCTCGGGCGCGGCACCGGTGACCTCGGCGGAGAGCACCGCGAGCGCGGGACGGACGGCCTTGCCGCCGTCGCCGTCCGCGGGGTTGCCCTGGGCGTCGATCCAGCCGAAGTGGTAGGCGGCGACGGTGTCCATGGGGGGCGCCAGGCGGTCGACGGCCGCTCGCAGGACCGGCGTGGCCAGCGTCCGGCCGCGCTCCAGCAGCGCGGCCACGTCCACCGTGGTCCGTCGATCGGCCTTCGGGGCCGGGGGCACAGTGGACACAGTCTCTCCTCCAGTTGCGGTACCGGGAGTGCGGGAGTCGGTCCCACGCGGATCGGTTCTCATGCCGCCTCCTCGAAATCGGGAAGGCGGTCGCGGGACCGGCCCAGGGCGGCGAGCGCGGCTCCCGCCGCCCCGACACCGCTGCGGACGGCACTCTCCATGGTCGCGGGCCACCCGGTGGCGGTCCACGCACCGGCCAGGTACAGGCCGGGTGCCTTGGTACGGGCGCCGGGCCGGAGCCGGCCGACACCGGGGGCCGGCGCGAAGGTCGCGGTGCGCTCCCTGGTCACGAAGAAGTCCTTCACCTCGGCGCCCCGGGCGCGGGGCAGCAGCCGCTCCAGTTCCGGCAGGTAGCGCTCGCGCAGCGTGGCCACGGGTGTGTCGATCTCGTCCTGCGCGGTCGACTGGGACAGCGCCAGGTACTGACCGTTCTTCAGGCCGGAGGCCTCGGTGCGGTCGAACACCCACTGCACCGGGGTGCCGAGGGCCGTGAGGAAGGGCGTGGCGAGCACCTTCCGGTCGTAGATCACATGGACGTTGAGGATCGGAGCGGTGCCGATCTCCAGCAGCTGCCCGGGAGCGTCGAGCGCGCCCGGGGGCAGGAGTTCGTGCGCCTCGCGCTGCGGTACGGCGAGGACGACGGCGTCCGCCAGAAGCGTTTCGCCCGGAACCTGAACGCTCCACTCCCCATTCCCGTTCATGAAGACGGAGGTGACGCGTGTACGGACTTCGGTACGGACGCCCGCGGAGTCGAGCGCCTTGCGGGCCAGCCGGTCGTGCAGTTCACCGAGCGGGACGCGGGCCCAGCCGATGTCGGCCGCGCCCGGGTCGGACAGCAGACCGGTCTTGAACACCATCGCGGCGAGCCCCAGCGAGGCGTCGCCCGCGGCCGCGTTGAGGGTGGCGACCCCGACCAGGTCCCACAGGGCCTCGACGGCACGCGCCGACTGACCGTGCGCGGTCAACCAGCTGCCGAAGTCCTGGCTGTCCAGCGCCGGATCGGTGAGGTCGAGCCCCTTGAGCGCGAGCGCGGCGCGCCCGACCCGGGCGCGCTCGGCGAGCGAGAGGTGCGGATACGTGGCGAGGCTGCGCCCCAGGTGCAGGGGTACGGGCAGCGCGTCGCGCCGCAGCCGGCCGAGCCGTCGTCCCTCGGGCCTGGCCAGGTCGACGACGGGCACGTCGAGACGTTCCTGCACCGGAGCGAGCGCCGTCCCCTCGATCCGGTCGAGGAACCAGCGGTAGGCGGTGCAGCAGCGCAGATACACATGCTGGCCGTTGTCGACGGTCAGGTCGCCGCGCCGGAAGGAGAAGGCGAGCCCGCCCAGGCGCGGCCGTCCCTCCAGCAGGGTGACGCGGACCCCGGCGTCGGCGAGGGCGAGCGCGGCGGTGACACCGGCGAGTCCGCCGCCGACCACGACGGCGTGTCTGCCGGCCGGGACGGCGGAGACGTCCGTGAGCGGCCCGTCGTCACGCGTGCCGTTGCCGTGGGTCATCGTGCACCTTTCCCTGCCCGGTCGCCGTGGTGTGTGAACGCTGTACGGCAGACCGTCTCAGTCAGGGACGCCGCCCGCCACCGGAGGGTTGCCCGCCGTTCTGCGCCGTGCGTGCCGCCGTGGACCGGTGTGCCGCTCACGGGCGCCTCCTGCCGGACCGCCGGACCACGTGCCGGGTGTCCAGTCCGGACAGGCCGCGCACGGCGACGTACGCCTTCTCGCGTCCGGGCAGCGAGACCCGGCCGCGCAGCACGGCCTCCGGGTCGCGCTCGATGCGGTCCAGGAGGCGGCGGTAGATGCCGGCCATGGCGGCGACACAGGCACCGCTGCGCCGGTCGAGCATCGGGAGCAGCCGGTACCCCTCGGCGAAGAGGGCGCGGGCCCGGCGCACCTCGAAGTGCACGAGGCCCGCGAAGTCGGAGCCCTCCGGTGGCACCGGCCCGGCGAACCCGGCCGAGCAGCCGAACTTGGCGAGGTCGTCGGCGGGCAGGTAGGTGCGCCCGCCCTCCGCGTCCTCGCGGACGTCCCGGAGGATGTTGGTGAGCTGGAGCGCGAGCCCGAGCGTGTCGGCATACTCGGGCGCGCGCTCGGCGCCGCGCGCCCCCGGTTCGGTGCCGAAGACACCGAGCGAGAGGCGTCCGATGGCACCGGCCACGCAGCGGCAGTAGACCTTCAGGTCGTCCCAGGTCTCGTAGGTCTCGCCGCGCAGGTCCATCTGGACGCCGTCGATCAGTTCGTCCAGTCCGCCCAGCGGGATCGGGAACTGCCGCGCGGCGTGGGTGAGGGCGACGGCCACCGGGTCGGTGTCGTCCTCATCGACCGCGCCCTCGTGGACACGGCCGAGCAGGGTCCGGGTCTCCTCCAGCCGGGCGACCTTGACGTCGGCCGCGAGATCGCCGTCGCCGATGTCGTCGACGCGGCGCGAGAACGCGTAGAGCGCCGACATCGCCCGGCGCTTGGGCGTCGGCAGGAGCCGGATGCCGTAGGCGAAGTTCCGGGCCTGCTGTCCGGTGACGGTCTCGCAGTAGCTGTACGCGGCGAGTACCGGTGCGGACACGTGTGCTGACGACTCCACGGTCCGGATCACCCCTTTCCTCGCAGGGTCGCGCCCACCTCGCGCAGCAACCGGACCTTACCGGGCTTGGGCGGGCCGGGCAGTACGTCGTGTCCGGTGGCGGTGATCGCCCCGAGGGCCGCTCGTCCCCCGGCGACGAATCCGGCGAGCAGCAGCCTCAGCCTTCCGTGGACGCTGCCCACCAGGGGGGCGCCTTCGTTCAGCAGTTCGCGGGCGCGCCCGGCCTCGAAGGCGATCAGTGCGCGCACCGACGCGCCCGCGGTGGGTGCGGCGAGATCCGCCTCCTGGACGTGGAAGCGCACCATGTCCTCGGCGGGCAGGTAGACGCGGTCCCGGGTGAGGTCCTCGGCGACGTCCTGGAGGTGCTCGACGATCTGCAGGGCGGTGCAGATCCGGTCGGAGTGGCGGATCCGCTCGGGGGTCGAGGTGCCGGTGACGGCGAGGACGAGGCGGCCGACCGGGTTGGCGGACAGCTCGCAGTAGGCGAGGAGGTCGTCGTAGGTCTCGTACCGGCCGACCAGCTGGTCCTGGCGGTTGGCGGCGATGAGGCCGAGGAAGGGCTCGGGGGTGAGCGAGCGGCGGCGCACGGTGGGCTCCAGGCGCCGCAGCAGGGGGTGGCGGGGCGTGCCGTCGAAGACCCTGCGCAGGTCGGCCTCGAAGGCGTCCAGCATCAGCAGCCGGTCGTCGGCGCGGTCCTCGGGGACGCCGAGGAGGCGGGCGTCGGCGCCGCCGGGGGCCAGGTCGCCGTCGCCGATGTCGTCGACCAGACGGGCGAAGCCGTAGACGGCCATGAGGTCGGTGCGCCAGTCGCGGGGCAAGAAGAAGGGGGCCACGGGGAAGTTCTCGTTCGCGGCCTTGTCGAGCGTGCCGCGCTCCGGATCGACGGCGTGCGCCGTGTCGGTCACCGTCATCGCCGGCTGCCCGGGACGGGGACGGCGCACGCTTCGCGGGGCAGGGGAGTTTCCGTAGCCATTGCCGTCACATCTCCCGTTCTACACTGCCGACCCAATACACACTATTTCGGACACGCCGCCCGGCCGCCCGTGCGGCAGGCCCGCTCAAGGGTGACGGGCATTATCGCCCCATGTGCCGCGTTTCGGGACCGGTACAGCTTACGTTGTACAACTCACCGAGATCCGCCGGGGTGCTCTGCGCATCACCACAACACACCGAGCGGCTTCAAGATTCCTCATCCGGCCAGGAGTTGACGCTTCCTTTGCAGACGCGGGGCCCCGCCGGAACAGTTCCGGCGGGGCCCCGGCGTGTCGGGCTACTTGCCCGTGAACTTCTCGTACTCCTTGAGGACCTCGTCGGTCGGCCCGTCCATGCGCAGTTCGCCGCGTTCCAGCCACAGGACACGGTTGCAGGTGTCGCGGATGGACTTGTTGTTGTGGCTGACCAGGAAGACCGTGCCGGCCTCCTTGCGCAGCTCGCGGATGCGCTCCTCGGAGCGCGTCTGGAACTTGCGGTCACCGGTGGCCAGCGCCTCGTCGATCATGAGGACGTCGTGGTCCTTGGCGGCGGCGATGGAGAAGCGCAGGCGGGCGGCCATGCCGGAGGAGTAGGTGCGCATCGGCAGGGTGATGAAGTCGCCCTTCTCGTTGATGCCGGAGAAGTCGACGATGTCCTGGTAGCGGGCCTTGATCTCCTCACGGGTCATGCCCATGGCGAGACCGCCCAGGATCACGTTCCGCTCGCCGGTCAGGTCGTTCATCAGGGCCGCGTTCACGCCGAGCAGGGAGGGCTGGCCGTCGGTGTAGACCTTGCCCTTCTCGGCGGGCAGCAGGCCCGCGATGGCCCGCAGCAGCGTCGACTTTCCGGAGCCGTTGGAGCCGATCAGACCGATGGCCTCGCCCCGGTAGGCGACGAAGGAGACGCCCCGCACGGCGTGCACCTTGCGCACGCCCCGCTCCTGACCCCGCTTCACGATGCGGCTGAGGGCCGCGGTGGCGCTGCCCTTGCCGGTCTTGGCGCCGTTGACGCGGTAGACGATGTGGACGTCGTCCGCGATGACCGTCGGCACCCGCTCGCCCTGCTGCTGCTCAGCCACGGCCGTACCTCTCCTCCGCCTTCCAGAAGTACACGAAGCCGCCGGCCACGGCGAGCACGGCCCAGCCGGCCGCCACCGCCCACACGTGCGGCGGGAGATTGCCGGAGCCGTAACCGTCGATCAGCGCGAAGCGCATCAGGTCCATGTAGACGGCCGCCGGGTTCCACTGGAGCACGTCGGCGATCCAGGACGGCTTGTCCTTCAGCATGATCGGGATGGAGAACATGACGCCGGAGGCGTACATCCAGGTCCGCATGATGAACGGCATGAGCTGCGCCAGGTCCGGCGTCTTCGCCCCCATCCGCGCCACGATCAGCGCGAGACCGGCGTTGAACAGGAACTGCAGGGCGAGCGCCGGAATGATCAGCACCCAGGACAGCGTGGGATAGCTGCCGAAGGCCGCGGCCACGATGAAGAGCACGATCATCGAGAAGAGCAGCTGCTGGAGTTGCTGGAGCGCGAAGGAGACCGGCAGCGAGGCGCGCGGGAAGTGCAGGGCCCGCACCAGCCCCAGGTTGCCGGAGATCGCGCGCACGCCCGCCATCGCCGAGGACTGCGTGAAGGTGAAGACGAAGATCCCCGTCACCAGGAACGGGATGTACACGTCCTTCGGCATGCCCCGGCCCGCGTTCAGGATCAGGCCGAAGATCAAGTAGTAGACCAGGGCGTTCAGCAGCGGCGTGGCCACCTGCCACACCTGGCCCAGCTTGGCCTGGCTGTACTGAGCGGTCAGCTTCGCCTGGGAGAAGGCGAGGATGAAGTGCCGCCGCCCCCAGAGCTGACGGACGTACTCGACGAGGGACGGCCGGGCGCCGCTCACGGACAGCCCGTACTTGGCGGCGAGCCGTGCCGCCGTGAGGCCCTCGTCGGGCGACACGGGCCTGGTCATCGCGACCGTGCCGTCGTGCGTTGTCTCACTCACTAGTGGAAACTTTCGTCTTCGTCGATCGTGGCCGGTACGGGCCCGGGCGTGGGCCCGTCGGCCTCGGGCGGCCGGGGTGCTCTCGGATACGAGCTTGTCAGATCACGGGAGGCCGGCCCAGCCGGGTCAGCCGCCACACCGTACGCCACTTCATGGGCCGGCGAGGACCGCACGGGGTGCCCCAGCCCTCCCGGAACCCGCCGAACCAGGCCTTCAGGGCCGGGCGCGAGGGACGGCGCAGCAGCGTGAGCAGCAGCCACACTCCGAGATAGACCGGAACGAGGAGCGCGGGGAGGTTGCGACGGGCCAGCCAGACGCGGTTGCGGGCGACCATGCGGTGGTAGACCGCGTGCCGCGAGGGCGCCGTCGTCGGGTGGTACAGCACCATGTCGGAGCGGTAGTCGATCATCCAGCCGGCGTCGAGGGCCCGCCATGCCAGGTCGGTCTCCTCGTGGGCGTAGAAGAACTCGCCCGGCAGGTTGCCGACCTCCGCGAGGACGCGGGTGCGGACGGCGTTGGCGCCGCCGAGGAAGGTGGTCACCCGGGAGGAGCGCATCGGGTCGGAGGCGCGCAGGCGCGGCACGTGCCGGCGCTGGGTCTCGCCGGTGTCCGGGTCGGCGATGCGGAAGCTGATGATGCCGAGCTCCGGGTCGTCCGTGAAGGCCTTGCGGCACAGCTCGGCGGTGTCGGTGCGGGCGAGCAGGCCGTCGTCGTCCAGGAAGAGCAGGACGTCGACGTCGGTGCCGCCGGGGCCGAAGGCCTCGATGCCGACGTTGCGGCCGCCGGGGATGCCCAGGTTCTCCGGCAGCTCGACGGTGCGGACGCCGGCGGGTACCTCCGGGACGGGCGAGCCGTTGCCGACCACGACCACCTCGACCGGGTCGCCGTCCTGCTCGGCGACCGAGTCGAGCAGGGCGCGCAGCTCCTCGGGGCGGTTGCCCATCGTGATGACGACGGCGCCCACCTTCATGGCCGCGCTCACTTGAGCCTGCTGGAGGCGAGGACGGACACGAGGTGCAGCAGGGTCTGGAGCAGGGCGATCCCGGCGAGTACGGCGGTGCCGAGGCGGGTGAAGAACAGGTCGCCGCGGGCCTGGTCGACGACGGCGAGGACCAGGATCAGCAGGGAGGCCTCGATGCCGAGGATCAGCCGGTGGAACTTGAGCGCCCCGGCGGCCCGGCGGGCCAGCGCCATGCCGGAGGAGCGGATCTCGGAGGCGGACTCCTTGACCGGGGCCATCCCGGCCTGGTGGCGGGCGACGCCGACCAGGTCGGTCTCGGCCTTGATCAGGATGGCGCCGAGGGCGGCCAGGGTGCCCAGGAAGGCCCACAGCCAGTCGATGCGTCCGCTGCCGAACAGGTCGGCGGCGCGCAGACCGAGCCCGACCAGGACCGCGGCGTCGGTGAGGTAGGCACCGACGCGGTCCAGGTAGACGCCGCCGAGCGAGTACTGCTTCTTCCAGCGCGCGATCTCGCCGTCGACGCAGTCCAGCAGCAGGTACAGCTGGACCGCCACCACACCGAGCACGGCGCCCCAGATGCCCGGCACCAGCAGGGCCGGGGCGGCGAGGACACCGCAGACGGTCATCAGGTACGTGAGCTGGTTGGGCGTGATCCTGGTGTTCACCAGGTAGCGGTCGATCCGCAGCGAGACCTCGCGCATGTAGAGGCGTCCCGCCCAGTGCTCACCGCTGCGCCGGTCCTTGACCCCCGCGGGATGGACGACCGGGCGTAGTTCAGCTACCGATGGCCTTGACATAGTCGGCGTACATGTCCTTGATCTGGTCGGTCGTGAGGGCGAGGTGTTCGAGGATCGTGTAGCGGCCGGGCCGGGTCTGGGGGGCGAAGTCGACGGCCTGCACGAACTCGTCCAGGTCGAAGCCGATCTCGCCCGGCAGTACGGGCAGCCCGTGGTGGCGCAGCACGTCGGCCATCTGCCCGGCCGTCTCCCGGTCGCCGCGCAGAAACGTGGCGAAGGCGCCGCCGAGGCCGCACTGCTCGCCGTGGAGCGCGCTGCGCTTGGGGAACCGCAGGTCGAACGCGTGACTGATCTCGTGGCAGGCGCCCGACGCGGGACGGCTGTCCCCGGCCACCGACATGGAGATGCCGCACAGCACCAGGGCCTCGGCCAGCGTCGTCAGGAAGGTGTCGTCGCCGATGCCGCCGGGGTGGCGCAGCACCGCCTCGGCCGCCTGGCGTGCCATCGCGGCGGCCAGGCCGTCGACCTTCTCGCCGGTCTCGCGGTGCGACAGCTCCCAGTCGGCCACAGCGGAGATCTTGCAGATCACATCGCCGATGCCGGCCCGGACGTAGCGCACCGGGGCCTCACGGATCACATCGAGGTCGATGACGATGCCGATCGGGTTGGGCACGCCGTAGGATCCGCGGCCCGCGTCGTTGTCGAGGGTGGCGACCGGCGAGCACAGCCCGTCGTTCGCCAGATTGGTGGCCACCGCGACCAGCGGCAGGCCCACCCGGGCCGCCGCGTACTTGGCGCAGTCGATGACCTTGCCGCCGCCGACACCGACCACCGCGTCGTAGCGGCCGGACTGCTTGATGGAGTCGGCGAGCCGGACGGCACCGTCGATGGTGCCGTCGGCGTCCGCGAACCAGTCGGCGCCCGGGAAGGCCGGGCCGAACCGGTCCCGCAGCACCTGGCCGGAGCCGTTGCTGATGGCGAAGGCCAGTCGCCCGGAGGGCGAGATCCGCTCGTCGGAAAGAATCGCGGCCAGGTCGTCGAGCGCCCCCGGCCGGATGTCGACGACGAGCGGCGAGGGGATGAGCCTCGTCAGTACTGGCACGCGATCTCCCGTCCCTTGGCGAGGTCGTCGTGGTTGTCGATCTCGACCCACTTGACGTCGCCGATGGGCTCCACGTCGATCCGGAAGCCGCGGTTGACCAGCTCCTGGTAGCCGTCCTCGTAGTACAGCTGCGGGTCGCGCTCGAAGGTGGTCTTCAGCGCGTCGGCCAGCTCCACGGCGGCGTCGCCCTCGATGAGGGTGACGCCGATGTACTCGCCGGTCGCCTCGGCGGGGTCCATCAGCTTGGTGATGCGCTGGACGCCCTTGTCGGGGTCGACGACGACCTTCATCTCCTCCTCGGCGAGGGACTTCACCGTGTCCAGCGCCAGGATGATCTTCTTGCCGTCGCCGCGGGCGGCGAGCAGGGTCTTCTCGACGGAGACCGGGTGCACGGTGTCGCCGTTGGCGAGGATCACGCCGTCCTTGAGGGCGTCACGCCCGCACCACAGGGAGTAGGCGTTGTTCCACTCCTCGGCCTTGTCGTTGTCGATGAGGGTGAGCTTGACGCCGTACTTCTGCTCCAGCGCCTCCTTGCGCTCGTACACGGCCTCCTTGCGGTACCCGACGATCACCCCGACCTCGGTGAGGCCGACCTCGGCGAAGTTGCCCAGGGTCAGGTCCAGCACCGTGATGTCGTCCTCCGCGCCCTCGGGACCGACCGGGACCAGTGCCTTGGGCAGGGTGTCGGTGTAGGGGCGCAGACGGCGTCCGGCGCCGGCCGCCAGCACGAGGCCGATCATGCGGGTTCTCCTTCGTCGTGTACGGCGGGTGCGCCGACCTTGTGGGCGGCGACCCAGAAACGGATGCTCTCGACGAGCACCACGAGGGCGACGGCCACGGCGAGCACCGTGAGCGCGACCTTGAAAGCGGAGGCGGTGAGCAGCACGGCCAGCACCGTGACCAGCAGTGTGCGGCCCTCGTGCCCCCCGATCGCCCGCACCAGCCAGTGCGGGGGCGCACCCGCGTTGCCGCGGATGCGGTAGACCGTGTCGTAGTGATGGTAGGCGACCGCGGCCACCAGCCCGAAAGCCGCCGGAAGCGCTCCGTTCACGTCCGCTTTCGCCGCCAGTACCAGTACGGTGCCGTACTCGGCGGCGCGGAGGAAGGGCGGGACCAGCCAGTCGAGGGCGCCCTTGAGGGGGCGGGCGACGGCGAGGGCGGACGTCAGCACGTAGACGATCGCGGCCACGGCCGGCCAGGGCCCGCCGAAGCCGGTGAACGCGGCCGTCGCGACGACGGCGGCGCCGCCGAGGAGGGCGACGGCGGGGGCGGTGAAGCCGGGCAGCCGGCGGGCGGGCTTCCGCAGGCCCGCGGCCACGGCCTCGGCGAGCGGGCCGGAGTCGGCGAGGTCTGCCAGCGCCTTCGCGGCCCGGTCGGTGCGGGTGGCCCTGCGGGTCAGCGAGCGCAGAACGCGGCCGGCCGTGGTGTAGGTCGCGGCGAACGCGCAGCCGATCAGCAGCGCGTAGAAGGTGATCCGGGGGGTGGTGGCCGCGGTCAGGACGGCGATCATGGCCCAGCGTTCACCGATGGGCAGGACGATCATGCGGCGCACCCAGACCGTCCAGCCGACGCTGTCGAGCTTGTCGGAGAGGGCCGCGGTGGGGCTGGTGTTGGCGGTGGCGTCGTGGTTGGCCTCGTTGAAGGAGAAGTCCACGACGTGCCGGCAGGTCTGGAGCACCATCGCGCCGAGAGCGAGGGCCCATACGTCGTCGCCGCCGCGGGCGGCGCCGAGGGCGAGGCCCGCGTAGTAGGCGTACTCCTTGGCGCGGTCGAAGGTGGCGTCCAGCCAGGCGCCGAGCGTGGAGTACTGCAGGGAGTAGCGGGCGAGCTGCCCGTCGGTGCAGTCGAGGACGAAGGAGGCGATCAGCAGGACGCCGGCGGCGACGAAGCCGCCGCGGGTGCCGGTGGCCGCGCAGGCCGCCGCTATGAGCGCGGTGAGCAGCGAGGCGGTGGTGACCTGGTTGGGGGTCAGTCCGCGTCGCGCGCACCAGCGGGCGATGTAGCGGGAGTAGGGGCTGATGAGGAAGGTGGTGACGAAGCCGTCGCGGGCCTTGACCGCCGACTTCAGGCGTACGGCCTCGTCGTCGACGGAGGCGACGGCCTGCCGTGCCTCGTTGCGGGCCTGCGGGTCGGCGGGGACGGCGGCGACGAGACTGCCGAGCTCCGGCCGGTGCACGTCGGCGCCGTCGGCGTCGAGCGCGGTGACGATCCGGTCGGCGAGGCTGTCCACGGCCACGACCGCCGTACCGCCGCCCGCGGAGCTCTCCCGGGCCATCGCGCGGGTGAGGGCCTGGCGGGCGTCCGGCTGGGCGGTCACGGCGCCGGGGATCGCGGCGAGCGGGAAGCGGGGGTCGGTGAGGCCGAGGCGGAGGGCGTGCAGATGGCCCACGAAGCGGGCGTCGACCACGGCGACCCGTTCTCCGCCCGGCACCCGGGCGAGCAGCGTCTCGGCGTCCGCCGTGCCGGAGGCGAGCCGCACCTCGAAGCCGAGGGACCGCAGCTCGCTCTCGACGGACGAACCGGGGACCGGCTGGCCGGTGAGGATGGCGGTCGACAACCGAACTCACTCCCTGGTGCCGGCGCCAGTGCGCCGGTCCTGTGCATGGTGGGGCGCCCGTGCCTGGGGCACCCGGGCGGCATGTCGGCAGAGGTTATCGGATGCCCGGAACACCGTGTTCACCGCCCGTTTCACGGTCGGTCGACGCCGCTTGCACCCGCCTTAGCCGCGATCATCATCGGGGATCCGGGGCCCGCCCCACAAACCGCGCTCCCCAAACGGACATCAAGGGCATCGCGCAGTGTCGAGGGGTGTGCGCGGAGGGTCAGGGCGGTACGCGGGCGCGGTGGTGGACGCCTGGCCTCCCGCAGGGGCGCCGCATTCGGGCAACGCCCTGACCTGCGTAACGTTTCCGCAGGTCAAGGCACATGACAACGGTGTTCAGTGCCGCGTTGCCCTATACCCCCCACCCGTAGTTGACTGAGATTCCGCAGACAAGGGAGGCGGCTTTCATGGGGGCTGGGCACGATCACGGGCACGCGCACGGCGCGCACGGCGGCGGGACGGCGACGGCCGCGTACCGCGGCAGGCTGCGGGTCGCGCTGGCGATCACGCTCACCGTCATGGTCGTCGAGATCGTCGGCGGTGTGCTCGCCGACTCTCTCGCGCTGGTCGCCGACGCGGCGCACATGGCGACGGACGCCCTGGGGCTGGGCATGGCGCTGCTGGCGATCCACTTCGCGGGCCGGCCGCCGAGCGACCGGCGCACCTTCGGCTACGCCCGCGCGGAGATCCTCGCGGCCCTGGCGAACTGTGTGCTGCTGCTCGGGGTCGGCGGGTACGTCCTGTACGAGGCGATCGAGCGGTTCGTCACACCGGCCGGCACCGCGGGCGGGCTGACCGTCGTCTTCGGTGCGATCGGTCTGGTGGCGAACATGGTGTCGCTGACGCTGCTGATGCGCGGCCAGAAGGAGAGCCTGAACGTGCGGGGCGCCTTCCTGGAGGTGGCGGCGGACGCGCTGGGTTCGCTGGCGGTGATCATCTCGGCGCTGGTCATCCTGGGCACGGGCTGGCAGCCGGCCGACCCGATCGCGTCCCTGGTGATCGGTCTGATGATCGTGCCGCGCACGTGGCGGCTGCTGCGCGAGACGCTGGACGTGCTGCTGGAGGCGGCGCCCAAGGGCGTGGACATCGCCGAGGTGCGCGCCCACATACTGGCGCTGGACGGCGTCGAGGACGTCCACGACCTGCACGCGTGGACCATCACCTCGGGCCTGCCGGTGCTGTCGGCGCACGTGGTGGTGAGCGGCGAGGCACTGAGCGCGATCGGTCACGAGAAGATGCTGCACGAACTGCAGGGCTGCCTGGGCGACCACTTCGACGTGGAGCACTGCACCTTCCAGCTGGAGCCCAGCGGGCACGCGGAACACGAGGCACGGCTGTGCCACTGAGGCCGGTCCGGAGAGCGCGTCGTCGGTAGGGCTGCTCGTCGGGGGCGGGGGCGCGGGCCGGTGAGGGGTGCGCCGGGGAATGCCGCCGTCCGCCGGTCTGCCGCCCTCTGTCTCCCCGGCGCTCCCCTCGGTCGCGCCCGGGGCGGTTCCCGGGGGGTGACGCCGGGCACGATCTTCCATCGGGCCCCCTCGGCGTTCGACCGGTGACGGCCGCTGCCCGCGCCACCGCGCGGGACATGCGGGTGTGCCGGGAAGTGCCGGGAGTACCGAATGCGTGGGGCACACTTGGGGCGCGAGGACCGATGTGAAGGATGGGTATGCCGATCACTCCTGCCACCGCGACGCACAGTTCGTCGAACGGCACCGCAGACGCGATTTTGCTGGAACTGGTCGACGAGAACGGCGTGACGGTCGGTACCGCGGAGAAGCTCGCCGCGCACCAGCCGCCGGGGCAGCTGCACCGCGCCTTCTCCGTGTTCCTCTTCGACGAGCGCGGCAGGCTGCTCCTCCAGCAGCGGGCCCTGGGCAAGTACCACTCCCCCGGCGTGTGGTCCAACACCTGCTGCGGTCACCCCTACCCCGGTGAGGCGCCGTTCGCCGCCGCGGCCCGGCGGACGTTCGAGGAGCTCGGCGTCTCGCCGTCGCTGCTCGCCGAGGCGGGCACGGTGCGCTACAACCATCCGGACCCGGCCTCGGGGCTGGTCGAGCAGGAGTACAACCACCTGTTCGTCGGCCTGGTGCAGGCAGCGCCGCGGCCCGACCCGGAGGAAGTGGCCGAGACGGTCTTCGTGACCCCGGACGAGCTGGCCGAACGGCACGCGAAGGACACCTTCTCGGCGTGGTTCATGACGGTGCTGGACGCGGCACGGCCCGCCGTCCGCGAGCTGACGGGTGCCTCCGCCGGCTGGTGAGCGGGCCCGCTAGGTCGGGGGATGTTTGAGCGGCAGGGCGGCCCAGATCACCTTGCCGCCGCTCGCAGTGTGGGCCACGTCGCACGCCCCGCCCGCCTCCAGGGTGATCTCCCGGACCAGGAGCAGTCCGCGCCCGCCCGTCCGGCCGTGGTCCGTCTCCAGGGCGGTCGGGCGGTAGGGGTGGTTGTCCTCCACGGACACCCGGACCCACTCGGGCCCGACGGCGACCTCCACGGCGAGCGTCGGCGACAGCACCGCCGCGTGCCGGACGGCGTTCGTGACCAGCTCCGAGACGATCAGCAGCAGGCCCTGGGTCACCTCGTCGGAGACCGGCACGCCCTGGCGTACCAGCAGGTCCCGGACGGCGTGCCGGGCCTGCGGGACCGAGGCGTCGACGGCGGGCGCGGTGAACCGCCAGACGCCTTCGTACGGCAGCGGCTGTGCGGGCCCGGTCTCGTCCATCGTCCGGTCGCCACCCTCGGGCTCGATTGTCACCACACCCCAGAGTGTTGGTAACGCGTCCCTCCGCACCGGAGAACTGAACACAAGTCGGCAGGTATCGAACGGTTCTGATCGTTGGCGTATGACCCGGTCAGCTGTGGGACCGTTCCTGTCCCGCTTGCACCTGCCCCCCGAACCGTTCGGACGGATGGATAGCATCCGGCCCATGGAGCCACATCTGCTGCACCGGGTGTCCGACTCGGTCGCCACCGTCGTCGTCCACCACCCGGCCAAGCGCAATGCCATGACGGCCGCGATGTGGCGGGCGCTGCCGGAGCTGCTCGGCACCCTGGCGGGCGACCCCGCGGTGCGGGCGCTGGTGCTCACCGGTGAGGGCGCGACGTTCTGCGCCGGGGCCGACATCTCGACCCTGCGGGACTCCGCTCAGGAGGCGCAACTGCTCGCCGTGCGCGCCGAGGAGGCCCTCGCGGCCTTCCCCAAGCCGACGCTGGCGGCGATCCGCGGTCACTGCGTGGGCGGCGGCGCCCAGTTGGCGGCGGCCTGCGATCTTCGGTTCGCCGAGGAGGGGGCCCTGTTCGGGGTCACCCCCGCCAAGCTCGGCGTGGTCTACCCGGCGTCGGCGACCCGGCGGCTGGTGTCGCTGGTGGGTCCGGCCACGGCCAAGTACCTGCTGTTCTCCGGCGAGCTGATCGACGCCGGGCGGGCGCTGCGCACGGGCCTGGTCGACGAGGTACTGCCGGGGGACGAACTCGACAAGCGGGTCGCCGAGTTCACCCGCGTCCTGGTCTCCCGTTCGCAGCTGACGCAGGCGGCGGCGAAGGAGTTCGCGAACGGCCGCACCGACCGGGACGAGCACTGGGCCGCGCAGGCACGCGGCAGCGGCGACACCGCCGAGGGTGTCGCCGCGTTCCTGGAGCGCAGGCAGCCGCGCTTCGCCTGGAGCGTGCCTACGTCAGGATGAACCGGTTCCGGGTGTGGAACTCCTCGACGAGGTGGGCGGGGGCCTTCTGCGGTGACCCGGCGTCGTAGGGCGGCTGCGGGTCGTACTCCGTCAGCAGCTGGACCGCCTGGGCGTGCTCGTCGCCGGCGATCCGGCCCACCAGGGTGAGGCCCATGTCGATGCCGGAGGAGACGCCGGCCGCGGTGACGTACTTGCCGTCGGTGACCACCCGCTCCCCCGTCGGCTCGGCGCCGAACCGCTTCAGCAGGTCCAGGGCCAGCCAGTGCGAGGTGGCCCGGCGACCGGTGAGCAGCCCCGCCGCGGCGAGCAGCAGGGAGCCGGAACAGACCGAGGTGGTCCAGGTGCTGGTGGCGTCGGCGGCGCGCAGCCAGTCCAGCAGGGCCCCGTTGTCCATCTGCGCCTGTTGACCGGGGCCGCCCGGCACGAGGACCACGTCCGGGCTCGGTACGTCCGCGAGGGTCCGGTCGGCGGTCAGCGCGAGGCTTCCCGTGTCGTTGCGGACGGGGCCGGTCCGCTCGGCGGCGAAGACGGTCTCCGCGTCCGGGACACGGCTCAGGACCTCGTACGGTCCCACGGCGTCGAGGGCGGTGAAGCGGTCGAAGAGGACGATGACGATCTGCACGTGTTTCCTTTCGTGTGCACTCGGTGAGCGGGGGGTCAGCGGGCACCCGCGGGCCGGAACCGGCGGCGGTACTCGGCCGGTGAGGTGCCGAGCGCCCTGACGAAGGCGCGGCGCATGGCCTCCGGTGTGCCGTAGCCGCTGACGCGGGAGACCTCCTCGACGCCGTCGGCGCTGTCCTCCAGCAGCCGGCGGGCGTGTTCGAGGCGCACCCGGTCGACGTACCGGCCGGGCGTCGTGCCGGTCTCGGCCTGGAAGGCGCGGGCGAAGTGGCGCGGGGAGAGGGCGGCGCGGGCGGCGAGGGACTCCACGCTCAGGTCGGCGCCGGGGTGCTCGGTGATCCACTGCTGGACCTCGCGGAGCGGCTCGCGGCACGCGGTCTGGGCGGCGAGCTGGGCGCTGAACTGGGCCTGGTTGCCGGGCCGGCGCAGGAAGACCACCAGGTGCCGGGCGACGGTGAGGGCGGCGTCCCTGCCCAGGTCCTCCTCCACCAGGGCCAGGGAGAGATCGATGCCGGAGGTGACACCGGCGGACGTGGCCACGTGGCCGTCACGGACGTAGATCGGGTCGGGGTCGACCTCGACCGCCGGGTGGTCACGGGCGAGCCGGTCGCAGTACGCCCAGTGAGTGGTGGCGCGGCGGCCGTCCAGCAGACCGGCCGCGGCGAGCAGGGCGGCCCCGGTGCAGACGGAGACCAGGCGCGGGGCGCCGGGCCCGTGCTCGCGCAGCCACCCGATCAGGCGCGGGTCCGGATTCCGGGTGCCCTGGCCGCCGGGGACCAGCAGGGTGTGCGGGGCGGGCACCCCGGTGAGGGCCCGGTCCGGTACGACGGTCAGACCGCTGGACGTGCGCACGGGAGCGCCGTCGAGCGAGGCGGTGCGGATGCGGTAGGTGCCCGGTGTGTGCTGCTCGGCGCCCGCGAAGACCTCCACGGGACCGGTGACATCGAGGCTCTGGACGTCGTCGAAGAGGACGACGAGAACGGTGCGCTGCGCCATGCCGCCGATTCTTCGGCCGCCCGACGACGGCCGCAATGACGAGTTCCCCACCTTTCCTGCCATGCCTCCCACACCCCTGGAGGACGTACTGAGCGGTTGGTAACGTGCCGAGCATGACAACCGCCGCCCTCGATGCCCGCGCCGGCCGCCGCTGCCACAACGCGCTGAACTCGCTGCACTCGACGCACTACTTCTCGCCCGACGTGGGCCGGGAGCTGGCGGCCCTCGGGGTCACCGACCCCCGGGCCGTCAACTTCGCGGTGCGTGCCGCCGCGCTCGGCCCGGTCGGGGCCGGTGCCGTGACGGCCACGTTCTACAACTACAAGCACGACCTGGTGGCGCGGCACGTGCCCGCCGTGTGGGAGACCGTCACGCCCGCCCAGGTCCTGGCGGCGCGCACACGCGCCGTCGACGCGACGCTGCGCCGCCTGCTGGGCGAGGAGGCCGTGGCGTCCGCGGAGATGGCGGAGGCGGCCGGGCTGGCGCTGCGGGCGGCCGAGGGCTGCTCGCGCAGCGCCCGCCCGCTGTACTCGGCCCACGCCGACCTGCCCGTGCCCGGCGAGCCGCACCTCGCGCTGTGGCACGCGGCGACCCTGCTGCGCGAGCACCGGGGCGACGGGCACCTCGCCGCACTGCTGGCCGCCGGCCTCGACGGCCTGGAGGCGCTGGTGACGCACACCGCCACCGGCAAGGGCATGACGCCGAAGTGGGTCTTCACCACCCGCGGCTGGAACCAGGAGGAGTGGGACGCGGCGTCGGACCGGCTGCGGGACCGCGGGCTGCTCGACGACGCCGGTGAGCTGACCGAGCAGGGCGTGGCCCTGCGCGACGGGATCGAGCGGGAGACGGACCGGATGGACGAAGCCCCGTACGCGCACCTGGGCGCGGAGGGCGTGGCACGTCTGACGGAGCTCGGGACCGCCTTCGCGCGCCGGGCACTCGCCGCCGGCGCCTTCCCGAAGGACCTGCTCGGCAAGCGCTGAGCAGACGGTCCGCGCGCACGGGGCATGCCGGGCCGATCGCGAGGTACCTGTACTACTCCCGGCCGGAGGGGCCGGGAGAGGAAAGGGGCTTTTCGTGTTCCGTGCCATCGCAGACGTCCTGCGCCAGATCGGTGGCGCCGTCGCCACCGTCGTCACGCTTCCCTTCCGGGCCCTGGCCCGGCTCTTCGGCGGGGCCTCGTCCTCGACCCGCCGGGCCTGATGCCGCGTCCCGGCACCGCCCCGACGCGACGGGCCCGGGTGGCGCCCTGATCCCCGATTGTCGGCACCACCTGCCACAATTGCCGCGCAACCTCTGTGAGAAGGCGGTACGGGATCGTGACGACACCCGGGTCCAGCGCGTCCATCGACGTGCGGTCCATCGAAAGCAGGATCGCCGAGGAGCTCGGCGTACGGGAGCGGCAGGTGAAGGCCGCGGTGGAGCTGCTCGACGGCGGCTCGACGGTGCCCTTCATCGCCCGCTACCGCAAGGAAGCGACCGAGATGCTCGACGACGCGCAGCTGCGCACGCTCGAGGAACGGCTGCGCTATCTGCGGGAGCTGGAGGAGCGGCGTACGGCGATCCTCGACTCGGTGCGCGAGCAGGGCAAGCTCACCGAGGATCTGGAGGCCCGGATCCGTGAGGCGGAGACCAAGGCCCGCCTGGAGGACATCTACCTGCCGTTCAAGCCCAAGCGGCGTACGAAGGCGCAGATCGCGCGGGAGGCCGGTCTGGAGCCGCTCGCCGAGGGCCTGCTCGCCGACCCGTCGGTGGACCCGCTCGCCGCGGCCGCCGCGTTCGTCGACGCCGGCAAGGGCGTGGCCGGTCCGCAGGCCGCCCTGGACGGCGCCCGGTCGATCCTCACCGAGAAGTTCTCGGAGGACGCCGACCTGATCGGCGAGCTGCGCGAGCGGATGTGGGTGCGCGGGCGGCTCGCCGCCAAGGTGAAGGCGGGCAAGGAGGAGGCCGGCGCCAAGTTCGCCGACTACTTCGACTTCGCCGAGCCGTTCACCGAGCTGCCCTCGCACCGGATCCTCGCGATGCTGCGCGGCGAGAAGGAGGACGTCCTCGACCTCGTCCTGGAGCCCGAGGAGCCCACCGACGGGCCCTCGTCGTACGAGGGCATCGTCGCCCACAGGTTCGGGATCGCCGACCGCGGCCGGCCCGGCGACAAGTGGCTCCAGGACACGGTCCGCTGGGCCTGGCGCACCCGCATCCTGGTCCACCTCGGCATCGATCTGCGGCTGCGGCTGCGCACGGCCGCCGAGGACGAGGCGGTCAACGTCTTCGCCGCCAACCTGCGCGACCTGCTGCTGGCCGCCCCGGCCGGTACGCGTGCGACGCTCGGCCTCGACCCGGGTTTCCGTACGGGTGTGAAGGTCGCCGTGATCGACGCGACCGGCAAGGTCGTGGCCACGGACGTGATCCACCCGCACGTCCCGGCCAACCGGTGGGACGAGGCGATCGCCAAGCTGGCGCGGCTGGCGAAGGAGCACGCGGTCGAGCTGGTCGCGATCGGCAACGGTACGGCCTCCCGCGAGACGGACAAGCTCGCCGGTGAACTCATCACCAAGCACCCCGAGTTGAAGCTCACCAAGGTGATGGTGTCCGAGGCGGGCGCCTCGGTGTACTCGGCGTCGGCCTTCGCCTCGCAGGAACTGCCCGACATGGACGTGTCGTTGCGCGGTGCCGTGTCGATCGCGCGGCGGCTCCAGGACCCGCTGGCCGAGCTGGTGAAGATCGACCCGAAGTCGATCGGCGTCGGCCAGTACCAGCACGACCTGTCCGAGGTGAAGCTGTCGCGTTCGCTGGACGCGGTGGTCGAGGACTGTGTGAACGGCGTGGGCGTGGACGTCAACACGGCCTCCGCGCCGCTGCTGGCCCGCGTCTCCGGCATCACCTCGGGGCTCGCCGAGAACATCGTGGCGCACCGGGACGCGAACGGGCCGTTCCGGTCGCGGACCGAGCTGAAGAAGGTGTCGCGGCTCGGGCCGAAGGCGTACGAGCAGTGCGCGGGCTTCCTGCGGATCCGGGGCGGCGACGACCCGCTGGACGCGTCCAGCGTGCACCCCGAGGCGTACCCGGTGGTGCGGCGGATGGTGAAGACCGTCGGCCAGGAGGTGGCCGGTCTGATCGGCAACACGTCGGTGCTGCGGTCGCTGAGGCCGGCGGAGTTCGTGGACGAGAAGTTCGGTCTGCCGACGGTGAGCGACATCCTGAAGGAGCTGGAGAAGCCGGGGCGCGACCCGCGTCCCGCGTTCAAGACGGCCACCTTCAAGGAGGGCGTGGAGAAGATCTCCGACCTGGCGTCCGGGATGGTCCTGGAGGGCGTGGTCACGAATGTGGCCGCGTTCGGGGCGTTCGTGGACGTCGGTGTGCATCAGGACGGGCTGGTGCACGTGTCCGCGATGTCGAAGACGTTCGTGAAGGATCCGCGGGACGTGGTGAAGCCCGGGGACATCGTGAAGGTGAAGGTGCTGGACGTCGACATTCCGCGCAAGCGGATCTCGCTGACGTTGCGGTTGGACGACGAAGCCGCTCCGCAGGGCGAGCAGAAGCGGGAGCCGCGTGGGGGCAGGCCTCCTCGGCAGCGGCAGCAGGGACGTTCCGGAGGGAAGGGGAAGCCGGCCTCGGCTGCGCCGGCTCCGTCCAACGGGGCGATGGCCGACGCGTTGCGGCGGGCCGGGCTGGCGTAGGCGCCGACGCCGGGCTGGGCGGGGGTGGGTCGCGCGGCCCGGCGTTTGCGGGGTGCCTCCCCCATACTCGGCTGCGCTCGCGCGGGGGGACCCCCACCGCCCACCCGTGGCGCCCCTGGGGGTACCTCCCAGGCCGTTCAGGCACTGGGGGAGGCACGACTGCCCGCAGTTACGGCGGCGGGCGGACGGCTGCGGCTAGGCGGGCGTCTCCGTCACCTTGCCGTTCGTCACCTCCAGGCGGCGGGTGACGTGGATGGCGTTCAGCATGCGGCGGTCGTGGGTGATCAGGAGGAGCGTGCCCTCGTAGGCGTCCAGGGCTGATTCCAGTTGCTCGATGGCCGGCAGGTCCAGGTGGTTGGTCGGCTCGTCGAGGACCAGGAGGTTGACGCCTCTGCCCTGGAGGAGGGCCAGGGCGGCCCTCGTGCGTTCGCCCGGGGAGAGGGTCGACGCCGGGCGCATGACGTGGTCCGCCTTGAGGCCGAACTTGGCCAGGAGGGTGCGGATCTCGGCCGGCTCGATGTCGGGCGTCGCCGTGCGGAAGGCGTCGAGCAGGGACTCGGGCCCGTGGAACAGCGCGCGGGCCTGGTCCACCTCGCCGAGCAGGACCCCCGAGCCCAGCGCCGCGTGCCCGGCGTCGAGCGGGACGCGGCCCAGGAGCGCGCCGAGCAGCGTGGACTTGCCCGCGCCGTTGGCTCCCGTCACCGCCACGCGGTCCGCCCAGTCGATCTGGAGGGAGACCGGGCCGAGCGTGAAGTCGCCGCGCCGGACCTCCGCGTCGCGCAGGGTGGCGACCACCGCGCCGGAGCGCGGCGCCGACGCGATCTCCATCCGCAGGTCCCACTCCTTGCGAGGCTCCTCGACGACGTCCAGACGCTCGATCATGCGCTGGGTCTGCCGGGCCTTGGCGGCCTGCTTCTCGCTGGCCTCGCTGCGGAACTTGCGGCCGATCTTGTCGTTGTCGTTGCCCGCCTTGCGCCGGGCGTTCTTGACGCCCTTGTCCATCCAGGTGCGCTGCATCTGCGCCCGGTCCTGGAGGGCCGCGCGCTTGTCGGCGTACTCGTCGTACTCGTCGCGGGCGTGCCGGCGGGCCACCTCGCGTTCCTCCAGATAGGCCTCGTAGCCGCCGCCGTAGAGGTTGATCTGCCGCTGGGCCAGGTCCAGTTCGAGGACCTTGGTGACGGTGCGGGTGAGGAACTCGCGGTCGTGGCTGACGACGACGGTGCCGGCGCGCAGGCCGGTCACGAAGCGTTCGAGGCGTTCCAGGCCGTCCAGGTCGAGGTCGTTCGTGGGCTCGTCGAGCAGGAAGACGTCGTAGCGGGACAGGAGGAGGGAGGCGAGGCCCGCCCGCGCCGCCTGGCCGCCGGACAGGGACGTCATCGGCTGGTCCAGGTCCACCGTCAGGCCCAGTGCGTCGGCGGTCTCCTCGGCACGGTCGTCGAGGTCGGCGCCGCCGAGGGCGAGCCAGCGCTCCAGGGCCGTCGCGTAGGCGTCGTCGGCGCCGGGGGCGCCGTCCACCAGGGCCTGGGTGGCCTCGTCCATGGCGCGCTGGGCCTCGGTGACGCCGGTGCGGCGGGCGAGGAACGCGCGGACGGTCTCGCCGGGTCGCCGCTCCGGCTCCTGCGGGAGGTGGCCGACGGTGGCGCTCGGCGGGGACAGGCGCAGCTCGCCCTGTTCCGGAGTGGTGAGGCCGGCGAGCATCCGCAGCAGGGTGGACTTGCCGGCGCCGTTGGCCCCGACGAGTCCGATCACGTCGCCGGGGGCGACGACGAGGTCGAGCCCGGTGAACAGGGAGCGGTCTCCGTGGCCGGCGGCGAGGTTCTTGGCGACGAGGGTGGCAGTCATCAGATCGTCGATCCTAACCGCGCCCCGCCGCGCGCTCAGCCGGGTTTCCCGCCCCGCACCGCCGCCACCAGCACGCTTCCGGGTGTCCTGGCCACCACGAAGGACTCCCCCTTCACCGTCTTCGCGTCCAGGGCGATGCGGTGGCCGCCCGGTTCGAGCACGTCGTCGAAGACCTCGTGGGTGTGGGTGCGGTGGAGGCGGTCGAGGCGGTACGCGGTGAGCCGCACCCGGCAGGGCGAGGTCACCTCGATCTCCGCCGCGCCGCCGGTCGCCGTCAGGCGGGTCAGCCGGTGCCGCTCGGCCGGGCCTCGGTCCAGGGCGTGTTCGATCTGGGCGACGAGCAGCGGGACGATCGGGGCGAGGCCGTCGACGTGGGCGACGTCGACGCCGGCCCGGGTGAAGGCGCGGCGTACGGCGGCCCGCTCCTCCTCGCCGGTCGCGCGGCCGAAGGCGACGGCGCCGTAGGCGCGCAGTTCGTCGGCGGGGACGCCGGAGGCGTCCTGGGTGATGTCGGCGCCGATGCCGATGGTGCGCAGCGCCGCGGCGAGTCTGGCGAGCAGGGCGACGCGGGCGCCGATCAGCAGGACCCGGCGGCGGGTGTGCGCGCTGCCGTCGAGCAGGGCGGCCAGCGCCGCGCGGTATTCGGTGCCGGGGAAGCGGAAGGGGCCGATGCCGTGGTAGCCGTTGAACTCGAGGTCGGCGTGTTCGCCGGTCTGCCAGGCGAAGTCCCGCCAGATGAAGTCGTCGCCGTCGCGCCGGATCACGGCGGTCACGGCGCCGCAGGCCAGGTCCTCGCAGTCGGGACAGCCGTAGATGACGTACCGGCCGCCGGGCAGCGGCGCGTCGGTCTCCAGGAGCAGGCCCCGGACCTGCGCGGTGAAGATCGCCGGTGGGACGTCGGCGGCGAGCGGGGAGACGGCGTCCAGGTCGGAGAGCCGGAACAGCAGGGACCGTCCGTCCACGATGAAGTCCATGAAGTCGCGGTGGACCTGGTAGTCGCCACCGGCGAGGACTCCACCGGCCCGCATCGCCGGTGCCAGGCCGAAGGTCGCGTATTCGGCAGCCATGCGGTGAGTATTCCCCCGGCGCCGCCGATGTGAGCACGTGCTGACGTACGTGGGCACAGAGGCCTATCGTCCCGGTGTGGAAACCGAACTGGGTGACGAGGTCGTCGTGGTCGGCGGCGGTGTGATCGGGCTGACGACGGCCGTCGTGCTCGCCGAGCGCGGCAGGCGGGTGCGGGTGTGGACGCGGGAGCCCGTCGAGCGCACCACCTCGGCGGTCGCGGGCGCGCTGTGGTGGCCGTACCGCATCGAGCCGGTGGCGCTGGCGCGGGAATGGGCGCTGCGTTCCCTGGACGTGTACGAGGAACTGGCGGCGCGGCCCGAGGGGACCGGCGTACGCGTGGTCGAAGGGGTGCTGGGCGAGACGGGACTGGACGAGGTCGACGGATGGGCGACCGCACGGCTGCCGGGGCTGCGCTCGGCGCGGGCCGAGGAGTACGGCGGTTCGGGGCTGTGGGCACGCCTGCCACTGATCGACATGTCGACTCATCTGCCGTGGCTGCGGGAGCGGCTGACGGCGGCGGGCGGTGTGGTGGAGACGCGTGCGGTGGCCGATCTGGCGGAGGCCGGGGCGCCGGTCGTGGTCAACTGCACGGGGCTGGGCGCCCGGGAGCTGGTGCCGGACGCGTCCGTGCGTCCGGTGCGCGGGCAGCTGGTCGTGGTGGAGAACCCGGGCATCGACACCTGGCTGGTCTCCACCGACCCGGCCTCCGGGGAGATGGCGTACTTCTTCCCGCATCCCGGCCGGCTCGTCCTGGGCGGCACGGCCGAGGAGGACGCGTGGTCGGCGGAGCCGGACCCGGCGGTCGCGGAGGCGATCGTACGGCGGTGTGCCGCGCTGCGGCCCGAGATCGCCGGGGCGCGGGTGCTGGAGCACCGGGTGGGGCTGCGGCCGGCGCGGGACGCGGTGCGGCTGGAGCGCGAGCGGCTGCCGGACGGCCGGCTGCTGGTGCACAACTACGGGCACGGCGGCGCGGGCGTGACGGTGGCCTGGGGCTGCGCCCGCGAGGCGGCACGGCTCGCGGGCGGCTGACCGGGCGGGCGCTGCGGTGCCGGGCCGCAGGCCCCCCCGGCGGTGGTCAGTCCTCGTGCCTGCCGATCGGGTCGCCCTCCACCTCCGTTCCGGCGCCCGGGCCGATGCGGATCTCGAAGTCGCCGTCGTACTGCTCGTGGCCCGCGATGACGGCCAGTTCGACGGCCTCGGAGCCCATCTCGCCGCGCACGATGAGCGGGTCCCTGCGCAGGTCTCGCATGAGGGCGACACACATGAAGATCATCACGATGACGAACGGTGCGGCCGCGAGGATCGTGAGGTTCTGCAGGCCGGTCAGCGCGTCGCCCTGGCCGCTGCCGACCAGCAGCATGATGGCGGCGACGGCACCCGTGACCACGCCCCAGAACACGACCACCCAGCGGCTGGGTTCGAGGGCGCCCTTCTGCGAGAGGGTGCCCATCACGATCGAGGCCGCGTCGGCGCCGGAGACGAAGAAGATGCCGACGAGGACCATCACCAGCAGGCTGGTGGCGGTGGCGACGGGGAACTGCTGGAGGACGGCGAACAGCTGGCCCTCGGGGGTCGAGTCGTTGCCGAGCCGGTCCTGCTCCTGGAGCTTCATCGCCGAGCCGCCGAAGATCGCGAACCAGACCAGGCTGACCGTGCTGGGCACCAGGATGACGCCGCCGATGAACTGCCGGATCGTCCGTCCCCGGCTGATGCGGGCGATGAACATGCCGACGAAGGGCGTCCAGGAGATCCACCAGGCCCAGTAGAAGACGGTCCAGCTGCCCAGCCAGTCGGCGACCCCCTTGCCGCCGCTGGCCTCGGTGCGGCCGGCCAGCTGGGGCAGGTCGCCGAGATAGGAGAAGACCGACGTCGGCAGCAGGTCGAGGACGACGATGGTCGGGCCCGCGACGAACACGAACACCGCGAGGATCAGGGCCAGCACCATGTTGGTGTTGGACAGCCACTGAATGCCCTTCTCCACACCGGAGATCGCGGAGGCCACGAACGCGACGGTCAGTACGGCGATGATGGAGACGAGCAGTCCGGTGCTGACCTTGTCCAGCCAGTCCAGCTTCTCCACACCGGAGCCGATCTGCAGCGCGCCGAGGCCGAGCGAGGCGGCGGAGCCGAAGACGGTCGCGATGATCGCGAGCATGTCGATGATCCGGCCGCCGACGCCGTTGGCGTTCTTCTCGCCGATGAGCGGGGTGAACACGGCGCTGATGGTCTGGCGGCGGCGCCGGCGGAAGGTGCTGTAGGCGATGCCGAGACCGACCACCGCGTAGATCGCCCACGGATGGAGCGTCCAGTGGAAGAGGGTGGTGGCCATGGCCGTCTCCATGCGTTCGCCGGAGTCGGCCGGGGAGGTGCCCGGCGGGGGCGTCGTGTAGTGCGCCAGCGGCTCGCTGACGCCGTAGAACATCAGGCCGATGCCCATGCCCGCGCTGAACATCATCGCGACCCAGGACACGG
Source organism: Streptomyces flaveolus (assembly GCF_044765825.1). Classification (NCBI taxonomy): domain Bacteria; kingdom Bacillati; phylum Actinomycetota; class Actinomycetes; order Kitasatosporales; family Streptomycetaceae; genus Streptomyces; species Streptomyces flaveolus. The sequence goes on from NZ_JBIWKU010000004.1 coordinate 200,040, forward strand.
TGCGGAACTCGGGTTCCTCGCCCTCGGCGCCGAGGTGGATACGGCCGTAGCGGCTGGCCGCGAGCCAGAGGGCGAAGACGACGAATCCGGAGGCGGCCAGCATGAACGCCCAGCCGCCGTTGTGCATCAGGCCACCGAGCATGCTGGTGGAGACGTCCTCCAGCGAGTCGGTGAAGGCGGCGCCCCAGACGACGAAGGCGAGGGTCAGGGCAGCCGTGACGCCGAAGACGACCCGGTCGGTCCGGGGGTGCTTCTCCTGCCCGGAGAGGCCCGCTTCCGCACCCGGCAGCGTGCCTCTTTCGTGGTGTTCCTTGTCGCTCGGTCGGTCCTGCGTCACAGGCGGCACCTTTCCCTTCGGTGAGGCCGAAAGTAGTCCTCTGCTACGCCCTTACCACGTGTGACGCGGAACTCACCTCCTCAGCAGCGGGTGTCGGGTTCGCCCACCGTCAGGTGATACGCGGCGCGGCCGTCCAGGAGCAGCGGTACGAGGGCCCGCAGCGGCTGGCGCAGCGGCACCCGGGCCCCCTCGCCGTCCGGGCGCACCTGTACGCCGTGCAGGGCGAGTTCGTCCTCGACCTGGGCGTACTGGTCGGCGGTGAGCCGGTAGGCGCAGGGCGGGTCCTGGATCACCTCGGCGGGTTCGGCCGGGTCGTTGTCGGCGCCCCCGAGGTAGACCGGGCCGGTGTCGGCCCGGCCGGTCCGGCGGGCGGCGCCGGTGGCCTCCTCGATGCGTCCGCGCCGCTCGTCCGCGTGGCGGAAAAGGCCCCCCAGGGCGGCGAGCTGGGAACGCACCCTGCGCCGGTTGTTCAGCGCCTCGTCCTGCCGCTCCGCGTCGGTGCGGGGGTCGACGCGGCTCTCGATGAGCAGGCCGACGGCGTGCTTGACGCCGGACATGTTGCGCAGGATGCGTTCCTGGCCGTCGCCGGCGGTCTGCTTGACCGGGTCACCGGTGACCGGGTCGGTCCAGATGCCGTAGGTGCCGGTCGAGTACCCGGCGTTCTCGGCGGCGGGACGGACGTAGGCACCGGACAGCGTGCGGGCCTCGTCGTGCACCGCCGCGTCGGTGTTGAGGTTGCGGGGCCAGAGGTCGAACAGGTCCTTGTCGTAGTACGGGGGTGTGGCGCCGTACTCGTGCAGGTCGTAGAGGACGTCGGGCTGCCGGTCGCGGATCACGGCGGCCAGGGCGCGTGCCTCGGCGGTGCGCAGGGCGAGGTGGTCGCGGTTGATGTCCACGCCGTCGCTGTTGCCGCGGGTGTCGGCGGCACGGCCGTCGGGGTTGGCGGTGGGCACGACCAGCACGGTGGTGCGGTCCAGGAAGCGCCGGGTCCGCCGGTCCGTGGCGTAGGCCAGGTCACGGACGGTGGACAGGCACGCCTCGCGGCCGGAGGGCTCGTCGCCGTGCTGACTGCACACGAGGAGCACCGTGTTCGGGGCGGTACGCCTGCCGATGGTCACGAGCTGGACCGGGCGGTTCTGCTGCGTCGTGCCGATGCGGTCGACGGTGACCCGTCCGCTCGCCCGGTCGACGGCGGACAGGAACGCCTGTTCCTCGGGCTGGGTGGTCCAGCGGGCGCCGTGGGACGTCTCGAAGCCGGTGCGGGGCGGCTGGTGCTGCGAGGAGCCGGCGGCGTGGGCCGGGGCGGTGAGGAGGGACGCGGTGAGGGCCGTGACGGTGAGGGTGAGGGTGCGCAGGCGGTTCATCGGCCTCCGTTCGGGACACGGTGCGTGGTGTGCGGCGCGCGCACGCCGTCCGGGGACGTGGCGGCACGGGGAGCCGGAGGGCTGTCGGGACGCGCGGGGAGGGTGGCCGTGGCCGGCGGCGCGAGCGGTCTCCAGGTCAGGAAGCGCGTGCGTTTCGGCATGCGCGGGACGGTACATCGGTCAACTGCTGTACAGAAGAGGGCGTCCGGAGGCTGCCGGGGCCTACGGAGGCCCGCGCGGCGGGTGTCTCATGTCGGCCGGATGACGATCATGTGACCGGAGTGGCCGTGGACATGACTGGGCGCACAGGGGCTGAATAGGCTCCGAACAGTCCTCGTACCCCTACGACTTGGAGCTTTCGTGCACCGCAGATTCATCGTGCCGGGCGCACTGGGCGCCGCCTCCCTCATGCTGGCGATCCCGGCGTCGGCGGCGGCCCACACCCCCGGCGCTCCGGGCATCGGCGACCCCTACTACCCGGCCTACGGCAACGGCGGCTACGACGTCTCCCACTACGACCTGCGCCTGAAGTACCAGCCGGCGACCGACCGGCTGGAGGGGACGGCGACGATCCTGGCCCGCACCACACAGGATCTGTCGCGTTTCAACCTGGACTTCCTGCTGGACGTCGGCGAGGTGCGGGTGAACGGCGCCAAGGCATCGTTCACGACGTCGGGCGAACACGAGCTGGAGATCACCCCGAAGAGCCCGCTGCGCAAGGGCACGCCCGTCACCGTCGTGGTGCGCTACAGCGGGGTGCCGTCCTCGAAGCAGGCGTACGGCTTCACCAGCTGGCACCGCACCCCCGACGGCGGCGTCGGCGCGAACGAGCCCGAGGCGGCCTGGTGGTGGTTCCCGAGCAACGACCACCCGCTCGACAAGGCCACCTTCGACGTGTCCGTGCAGGTGCCGGACGGCACCCAGGCCATCTCCAACGGCACGCTCCAGTCCAGCAGCTCGCGCCTGGGCTGGACCCGCTTCAACTGGCGGTCGGACAAGCCGCAGGCCACGTATCTCGCCACTCTGGCGGTCGGGAAGTTCGACCTCACCACCGGCACGACCGAGGGCGGCATCCCGGTCGTCAACGCCTACAGCAAGGACCTCGGCGCGAACGACGGCGCGGCGCGGGCCAGCGTGGAGCGGACCGGGGAGATCGCCGACTGGCTGAGCGGCTACTTCGGGCCGTACCCCTACAACGCGCTCGGCGGGTACGTGCCGAACACGAACACCGGGTACGCGCTGGAGACGCAGACCCGGCCGTTCTACAGCCCCCGGCAGTTCGCGAACGGGTCGAACGTGTCCGTCGTCGTCCACGAACTGGCCCACCAGTGGTACGGCGACCTGGTGTCCGTGCACGGCTGGAAGGACATCTGGATCAACGAGGGCTTCGCGCGGTACGCCCAGTGGCTCTGGTCCGAGCACGAGGGCGAGGGCACCGCGCAGGAGCTCGCCGACTACACGTACGCGTCGCACCCGGCGGACGACCCGTTCTGGACGGTGCGGCCCGGTGACCCCGGGCCGGAGAACCAGTTCGACATCGCGGTCTACGACCGGGGCGCGCTGGCCGTGCAGGCGCTGCGCAACGAGATCGGCGACGAGGCCTTCTTCAAGGTCCTGAAGGGCTGGCCGCAGCGGTACGCCTACGGCAACGCCTCGGTCGCCGACTTCCAGCGGTACGCCGAGGAGGTGTCCGGCAAGCCGCTGGCCGCGCTGTTCGACACCTGGCTGTTCCAGCCGTCGAAGCCGGCCGCGCCGGCGGCCCGCGCGGCGTCCCTCGCGAAGGCGTCGGTCACGCCCGCACAGCCGCGGTCCTGGAAGAAGATCGCCGCGACGAACGACGTGCACGAGCACTGAGGGCCCGGGGACGGCGTCCGCCTCAGGCGCCGTCCCCGTGGTCGTACACGGTCACGGATAGGCCCTGCCTCGTGAGCCGCTCCGTGACGAGCGGCTCCACGCGGGACCACTTTCCGCCGGCCGGTCCGCAGCCGATGCGGGGCATGTGCACGGAGGCGTTCAGCTCGGCCGCCCGGCCGGCGAGGCGGCCGAGGGCGGTGTCGATCGCCTCGTAGCGCACCGGGACGCCCTTGCTGCCGGTCCTGATGCCGTGCTGGCCGATCATGTTGGCCACCCACACGTACGGCTCGACCCGGACGAGCTGGACGGCGCCCAGACCGAAGTCGTTCGACGCGCGGTCGCGGTGCCAGGCGCGGTAGGCCGCCTCCGGCTCCGGCCGGCGGCGGGACACGGCAAGGACGAAGCCCTTGCCCCAGCCGCCGAGGTCGTTGCAGACATGGGCGATCACCTTGACACCCCTGACCGAGGGGGCGGTGGCGTCACCACGGACGTACGCGATCTCCGGCATGACACCACCGTAGGGGCCGCCACTGACAGCGGCCCCGGTCCGCTAGCCGCTCAGCCCGCTGAGCTCCTGGTCGGCGTTGCGTGCCACCCGGCGGCGGACGCCGAACCAGCCGACGACCAGCATCACCGCGATAACCGGGATCAGCAGGAGGGTCCAGCGGCCGATCTCGGGGTCGTTGCCCATCAGACAGAGCACCGCCACCAGGAAGGCGATCGTGACGATCTCCGTGACCGGGCTGCCGGGCAGGCGGAAGTGCGGTCGGGCGACCAGGCCGGCGCGGGCGCGGCGGACGAAGACCAGGTGGCAGATCATGATGATCACCCAGGTGCTGATGATGCCGAGAGAGGCGACGTTCAGCACGATCTCGAAGGCCTTGCTCGGCATCAGGTAGTTCAGGCCCACGCCGAGCACACAGATGCCGCAGGTGAGCAGGATGCCGCCGTAGGGCACCTGGGTGCGGCTCATCACGCGGGTGAACTTGGGCGCGGAGCCCGCCATCGCCATGGAGCGCAGGATGCGGCCGGTGGAGTACAGGCCGGAGTTCAGGGACGACATCGCCGCGGTGAGGACGACGAGGTTCATCACGTCGCCGGCCGCCGGGACGCCGACCTTGGACAGGACGGTGACGAAGGGGCTCTCGTCGCCGGAGTAGAGCGAGCCGGGCAGCAGCAGGGCCAGCAGGACGACCGAGCCGACGTAGAAGAGGGCGACGCGCCACATGATCGAGTTCACCGCGCGCGGGACGACCTTCTCGGGCTCGGCGGTCTCGCCGGCGGCGACGCCGACCAGTTCCAGGGCCGCGTACGCGAAGATCACACCCTGCATGACGAGCACCACGGGCATCACACCGTGCGGGAGGATGCCGCCGTGATCGGTGATCATGCTGACGCCGGGGGTGTAGCCGCCCACGTCGTGCTGGGTGGCCAGCAGGAAGATGCCGATCAGCATGAAGCCGACCAGGGTGGCGACCTTGATGATCGCGAACCAGAACTCCATCTCGCCGAAGATCTTCACCGAGATGAGGTTCACGGCCAGGACCACCGCGAGGGCGGCCAGGGCGAGCACCCATTGCGGGATGCTCGTGAACAGGCTCCAGTAGTGCGTGTACAGCGCGATCGCGGTGATGTCGGCGATGCCGGTGGTCGACCAGTTCAGGAAGTACATCCAGCCGGCGACGTAGGCACCCTTCTCGCCGAGGAACTCGCGCGCGTACGACACGAAGGACCCGGACGAGGGCCGGTAGAGCACGAGCTCGCCGAGCGCCCTGACGACGAAGAAGGCGAAGACGCCGCAGACGAGATAGGCGATGGCGAGCGCCGGGCCCGCGTCGCGCAGCCGTCCGCCGGCGCCGAGGAAGAGGCCGGTGCCGATCGCGCCGCCGATGGCGATCATGTTGACGTGGCGGGCCTTGAGGTCCTTGCTGTAACCGGCGTCGCCCGCGTCCGCGGGTGTCCCGGCCGCCTGGGGATGGGCGGCGGCCTGTGCCGTGTCGACGGCGTCCTTGCTCACGGGTGGTTCCACTCTCTGGTGCGCCCGGGCGGGGTACACCCGGGTCGTCCGTACAGTGACTAGGCCCGCACCACCCTTCGCGGCACAGACCAAGGCAGCACCTTCCCACGACCCTGCGTTCGCATGCGATGGCTCATGTCACACAGCGTGACTTCTCACAGGACCCGCCGGGCGCCTTCACGTGGGGCACATGAGGTGTCACAGCGTTGGTGAGACAGCGATACTGCTGCACATGACGACACGCGACACCGGGGAGCCGACCCTCACCATCGACGAGCTGGCCGCGCGGACCGGCGTCACGGTGCGCACGGTCCGTTTCTACGGCACCAAGGGTCTGCTGCCGCCGCCGGTGATCGGCCCGCGGCGGGTCGGGCACTACGGCCGGGAGCACCTGGCCCGGCTGGCGCTGATCGAGGAGCTTCAGCACCAGGGCATGACGCTGGCCGCGATCGAGCGGTATCTGAAGCAGCTGCCGCCGGACCTGACCGCCCACGACCTCGCGCTGCACCGTGCGGTGGTGGCCTCCTGGGCGCCTCAGACGGTGGAGCGGGTCACGCGCGAGGAGCTGGGCCGGCGGGCCGGGCGGCCACTGACGGACGAGGAGGTGGACCGGCTGGCGGAGATGGACATCGTCGTACGGGACGGCGAGGCGGGCGGCGCGGACGCCTACCGCGTCGACGCGGGACTGCTCCGGCTCGGCGTCGAGCTGCTCGACGTGCCCCTGTCCCCCGAGACGGTCCTCGCCGCGCGCACGGCCCTGCTCGAGCACTCCCGCGCCGCCGCGCGCGATCTGTCGCGGCTGCTGCGCGACGCGGTCGCCGAGCGCGACGCGCGGGACGTGCGGTCCCTGTCCGCGCACATGCACCCGATCGTGGTGCAGGCGCTGCTGACCACCTTCCAGCGGTCGCTGCGGGACGAGCTGCGGGCGTGGCTCGACGCCGACGGCGAGCGCTGAGGGGCCCCAGTCGCTCGCCGCCGGTGGGACGGCGCCGTCAGCGGCCGTCGGTGAAGACCTCCCCCTTCTCCGCCTTCTCCACGAGCAGCGCGGGAGGCGTGAACCGGTCGCCGTAGCGCTCGGCGAGCTCGCGCGCGCGGGCCACGAAGCCGGGCAGGCCTCCCTCGTAGCCGTTGATGTACTGGAGGATGCCGCCGGTCCAGCCGGGGAAGCCGATGCCGAAGATGGAGCCGATGTTGGCGTCGGCGACGGAGGTGAGCACGCCCTCCTCCAGGAGGCGGACGGTGTCCAGCGCCTCGGAGAACAGCATCCGCTCCTGCATGTCGCGGAACGGGATCTCGTACCCGGGCTTGGTGAAGTGCTCGCGCAGTCCCGGCCACAGCCCGGTGCGCTTCCCGTCCTCGCCGTACTCGTAGAAGCCGGCGCCGCCGCTGCGGCCGGGGCGCTGGAACTCGTCCACCATGCGGTCGATGACGGCCTCGGCGGGGTGTGCGGTCCAGGTGCCGCCGGACTCCTCCACGGCCCGCTTGGTCTCCTCACGGATCTTCCGCGGGAGGGTGAGTGTCAGCTCGTCCATCAGGGAGAGCACCTTGGCCGGGTAGCCGGCCTGGGCCGCCGCCTGCTCCACGGACGCGGGCTCGACACCCTCGCCGACCATGGCGACGCCCTCGTTGATGAAATGACCGATGACCCGCGAGGTGAAGAAGCCGCGCGAGTCGTTGACGACGATCGGTGTCTTCTTGATCTGCCGGACCAGATCGAAGGCACGGGCAAGGGCCTCGTCACCGGTCCGCTCACCCTTGATGATCTCGACCAGCGGCATCTTGTCGACGGGCGAGAAGAAGTGCAGCCCGATGAAATCGGCCTGACGCTCGACGCCCTCGGCCAGCGCCGTGATGGGCAGCGTCGAGGTGTTGGAGCACAGCAGCGCGTCAGGGGCGACGACGTGCTCGATCTCCTGGAACACCTTGTGCTTGAGCGACGTGTCCTCGAACACCGCCTCGATCACCGCGTCGCAGCCCGCCAGATCGGCGGCCTCGGCGCTCGGGGTGATCCGGGCGAGCAGCGCGTCGGCCTTCTCCTGGGTCGTACGGCCCTTGGCCACGGCCTTGGCACACAGCTTCTCCGAGTAACCCTTGCCCTTGAGCGCCGCCTCCAGGGAGACGTCCTTGAGGACGACGTCGATGCCCGCGCGGGCACACGAGTAGGCGATACCGGCGCCCATCATCCCGGCACCCAGAACGGCGACCTTGGTGACCTGGCGGGACTCGACGCCCCTCGGCCGGTTGGCGCCGGAATTGACCGCCTGGAGGTCGAAGAAGAACGCCTGGATCATGTTCTTCGCGGTCTGGCCGGCGGCCAGCTCGACGAAGTAGCGGGCCTCGATGACCTGCGCGGTCTCGAAGTCGACCTGGGAGCCCTCGACGGCGGCGGCCATGATGTTGCGCGGCGCCGGATAGGGGGCGCCGTTCGTCTGCTTGCGCAGGTTGGCCGGGAAGGCGGGCAGGTTGGCGGCGAACTTCGGGTGGGCGGGGGTGCCGCCGGGGATGCGGTAGCCGGGCCTGTCCCAGGGCTGGGCGGACTCCGGGTGGGCGTCGATGAAGGCGCGGGCCTTGGCGAGCATGTCCTCGTGGCTGTCGGCGACCTCGTCGACCAGGCCGTTCTCCTGGGCGCGGCGCGGGGTGTACTGGGTGCCCTGGAGGAGGACCTTCAGCAGCGCGTCGGTGATGCCGAGCATCCGGACGGTGCGGACGACGCCGCCGCCTCCGGGGAGCAGGCCGAGGGTGACCTCGGGGCAGCCGATCTTGGAGCCGGGCGCGTCGAGGGCGACGCGGTGGTGGCAGGCCAGGGCGATCTCGTAACCGCCGCCGAGGGCCGCGCCGTTCATCGCGGCGACGACGGGCTTGCCGAGGGTCTCGATGCGGCGCAGGTCGCGCTTGATGGCCATGCCGCCGTCGAAGAGGTCCTGCGCCGTCTCCGGGGTGACGCGGATGAGGTCGCGCAGGTCGCCGCCGGCGAAGAAGGTCTTCTTGGCGGAGGTGACGATGACGCCGCGGATCGCGTCCTTCTCGGCTTCCAGACGGTCGGTGACGGCCGCGAGGGAGGCGCGGAACGCCTGGTTCATGGTGTTGGCGGACTGGTCGGGGTCGTCCAGGACGAGGGTGACGACGCCGGTGTCGTCCTGCTCCCAGCGGATGGTGGTGGACTCGGTGCTCATCAGGAGGTGCTCCAGGTGATCCGTCGGGAGGGGGTCAGATGCGCTCGACGATGGTGGCGATGCCCATGCCGCCGCCCACGCACAGGGTGGCGAGGCCGTACCGCTTGTCCTGGCGCTCCAGTTCGTCGACGAGGGTGCCGAGGATCATCGCGCCGGTGGCGCCGAGCGGGTGACCGAGGGCGATGGCGCCGCCGTTGACGTTGACCTTGTCCAGGGACAGTCCCATGTCCCTGACGAAGCGCAGGACGACCGCCGCGAACGCCTCGTTGATCTCGACGAGGTCGATGTCGTCGATGGTCAGCCCGGCCTTGGCGAGGGCCTTGCGGGTGGCGGGGGCGGGTCCGGTGAGCATGATGGTGGGCTCGGAACCGGACACGGCGGCGGAGACGATCCGCGCGCGCGGGGTGAGCCCGTAGCGGTCGCCGACCTCCTTGGAGCCGATGGCGACGAGGGAGGCGCCGTCCACGATGCCGGAGGAGTTGCCCGCGTGGTGGACGTGGTCGATCTTCTCCACCCAGTGGTACTTCTGCAGCGCCACGGCGTCGAAGCCGCCGAGTTCGCCGATGTCGGCGAAGGAGGGCTTGAGCTGCGCGAGGGAGTCGGCGGTGGTGCCGGGGCGCAGGTGCTCGTCGTGGTAGAGGACGGTGAGGCCGGCGCGGTCCTTCACCGGCACGACGGACCGCTCGAAGCGGCCCTCCTTCCACGCCGTGGCCGCCCGCTCCTGGGAGAGGGCCGCGTACTCGTCGACGTCGCGGCGGGAGAAGCCCTCGATGGTGGCGATCAGGTCGGCCCCGATGCCCTGCGGCACGAAGTTGGTGGCGAGGTTGGTCATCGGGTCGTTGAACCAGGCGCCGCCGTCCGAGGCCATCGGCACCCGGGACATGGACTCGACGCCGCCCGCGAGGACCAGGTCCTCCCAGCCGGAACGGACCTTCATGGCCGCCATGTTGACGGCCTCCAGACCCGAGGCACAGAAGCGGTTCTCCTGGACGCCGGCCACCGTGTCCGGCAGGCCGGCGGCGATGGCGGCGATGCGGGCGATGTCGGAGCCCTGGTCACCGACCGGTCCGACGACACCGAGGACGATGTCGTCGACGGCGGCCGGGTCGAGGTCCGGGAACCGGGCGCGGATCTCGCGGATGAGGCCGACGACCAGGTCGACGGGCTTCGTGCCGTGCAGGGCTCCGTTCGCCTTGCCGCGTCCGCGCGGGGTGCGGATCGCGTCGTACACGTACGCTTCGGTGGTCACTGGCAGGCCTTTCACTGAGGGTTCTTCGCAGGGCTGTTCGGCTGAGGGGTGCGGGGCAGGTCCCAGTCGCGGGCGACGGCCTCCGCGTCGGCGCCGGGCCGGGCGGGGCCGGTGCGGACGGCGGTGGGGGTCGCCGAGAAGCGGGGCGCGGGGGCCGGCTGGGTGATGCCGCCGTGGTCGGTGAAGGTGCCGCGGGCGGCGAGGTGCGGGTGGTGCGGGGCCTCGCGCAGCGACAGGACGGGGGCCACGCAGGCGTCGGAGTCCGTGAAGAGGGCCGTCCACTCGTCGCGGGTGCGGGCCTTGAAGCGGGCGGCGATCGCCTCGCGCAGCTCGCCCCAGCGGGCCATGTCCTCGCGGGCCGGCGCCTCGCCCGGGATGCCGAGCCGCTCCATGAACTCGGCGTAGAACCGGGGTTCCAGGGCGCCGACCGCCATGTACTGGCCGTCGGCCGTCTCGTAGGTGCCGTAGAAGGGGGCGCCGCCGTCGAAGAGGTTGCTGCCGCGCCGGTCCTGCCAGGCGCCGGCGCCGAGCATGCCGTGGATCATCGCCGAGAGATGGGCGGCGCCGTCCACGATGGCGGCGTCGACGACCTGGCCGGTGCCGGTCGCGCGGGCGTGCTGCAGGGCGGCGAGGATGCCGACGACCAGGTAGAGGGAGCCGCCCGCGTAGTCGCCGAGCAGGTTGGCCGGGACGGCCGGCGGCCCGTCGGGGGCGCCGATCATGCCGAGGGTGCCGGTGAGCGCGATGTACCCGATGTCGTGACCGGCGCGCTGGGCGAGGGGGCCGTCCTGGCCCCAGCCCGTCATGCGGCCGTAGACGAGGCGCGGGTTGCGGGCGTGGCAGGACTCGGGGCCGACGCCGAGGCGCTCGGCGACGCCGGGGCGGTAGCCCTCGATCAGGACGTCGGCGCGTTCGGCTAGGTCGAGGACGCGGGCCGGGCCGTCGGGCGACTTGAGGTCGACGATCACCGAGCGCTTGTTGCGGTTGGTGACGTCGCGGGCGGGGTCGATCGCCAGGCCGGGGCCGCCGGGCCGGTCGACGCGGACGACGTCGGCGCCGAGGTCGGCGAGGAGCATGGCGGCGAAGGGCCCGGGGCCGATCGCGGCCAGTTCGACCACGCGCACGCCGCTGAGCGGGCCGTCACCCGGCGTCTTCGCCTCTGTCATCGTGCCCCCAGCTCTGTGACACTACTGATGTAACACCGGCGATGCTAAGAACGTGTTCCACTCGGCACAAGACCTGACGAGCAAGCGCTTAGCCAATTATGGAGCAGGCTCGTCGTCGGGCTCGGCACTCCTCACGCTAGCCTCAGCCACCGGCGACGGCGCGTGCTGTGGACCCAGAGGTTGCCCACGAGGCCGCCGAGGGACGCCGACGGGACGCCGAACGGTGGCGAAGGAGTGTCATGAGCAGGCTGAACAGGACGGACCGGCCGTACGACATCGTGCTCTTCGGGGCGACGGGTTTCGTCGGCGAGCTGACCGCGGAGTACCTCGCCGCCCATGCGCCCGAGGGACTGCGCTGGGCGATCGCCGGCCGCGACGAGGAGAAGCTGCGGCGGCTCGCCGGTCGGCTGCCCGGCGGTACCGAGGTCGGCATGCTGCGGGCGGACGTGTCCGATCCGGCCTCCTTGCGGGCGCTCGCCGAGCAGGCGCGCGTGGTCGCCTCGACGGTGGGCCCCTACGTCCGGTACGGCGAGGGACTCGTCGCCGCCTGCGCGGACACCGGCGCGGACTACCTGGACCTGACGGGCGAGCCCGAGTTCGTGGACCTCATGTACGTGCGGCACGACGCCCGCGCGCGGGAGACCGGCGCGCGGCTGGTGCACGCGTGCGGCTTCGACTCCGTGCCGCACGACCTGGGCGTGTACTTCACGGTGCGGCAGCTGCCGGAGGGCGTGCCGCTGACCGTGGACGGTTTCGTGACCGCCGACGCCACCTTCTCCGGCGGGACGTTCGCCTCCGCGCTGGGCCAGTTCGCGCGCGGCCGGCAGATGCAGGCCGCGGCGCGGGAACGGCGCCGGCACGAACCGCGGCTGGTGGGCCGCCGGGCGGTGACGCCGACGGGCGCGCCCCGGTACGCCGGGGAGGTGGGGGCCTGGGCGCTGCCGTTGCCGACCGTCGATCCGCAGATCGTGCGGCGTTCCGCCAAGGCCCTCGACCGGTACGGTCCCGACTTCCGCTACCGGCACTACGCGGCCGTCCGGCATCTGCCCGTCGCGGTGGGCGGGGTGGCCGCGGTGGGCGCGCTGGTGGCGGCGGCACAGGTCCCGCCGGTGCGGCGCCGCCTGTCCGGCCTGCTCAAGCCGGGTGACGGACCGAGCCCGCAGAAGCGTGCCAGGAGCTGGTTCCGGGTCCGCTTCGTGGGCGAGGGCGGTGGCCGGCGGGTGTTCACCGAGGTCGCGGGCGGTGATCCCGGGTACGACGAGACGGCGAAGATGTTCGCCGAGGCGGCGCTGTCCCTCGCCGTCGACGACCTGCCGCAGACCGCCGGTCAGGTCACGACGGCGGTGGCGATGGGCGACGCGCTCACCGAGCGCCTACGGGCGGCGGGCATCACCTTCCGGGTGGCCGCCACGCGCTGACACGACGCGCCGGGCGGCGGGCTCGGCGCCCGTCCCGGCGGGACCGGGCCCGGGCGGCCTATCCCGACCACCCGGCGATCGTGTAGATCATCCCGCCTATCCAGGCCACCCCGGCCGTCACCGCGAGCGTCAGGCCCGCGGTCACCGCTCGTTCGGTGAGTCGGAGCGGGTGGGCGGAGGGCTCGGGGGTGCGGTGTGTCGTCATGCGCTCAGCCTGCCGCCAGCCACTGACAACGCACATCCGTACGGATACTCAGGCGTGTCGGACGACGGGCGTCACTCCGCGTGGACGGCGTCCCGCAGGGCCGCGCGGCACAGGGCGTCCGCCCGGCGGGTCGTCTCCGGCAGACGGTAGGCGGGGGTCAGCGCCAGCGTGTGCGCGCAGGCGTTGTCGAGGCTCACGCGATGGCCGACGGAGACGAAGACCGGCTTGACCGCGTCGCGGGTCCGCAGTGCGCGCCCGACCTCTTCGGCACCGGCCAGCAGCGGGGACGTGCTGCCGCGCGGCGCGTCCGGGTCGTCGTGGGTGAAGGTGAACGGGTTCTTGGCGACGCCGATCGTGGGCAGCCCGGTGAGCACGCCGAGATGGCTGGCGAGGCCGAAGCGGCGCGGATGGGCCAGCCCGTAGCCGTCGCAGACGACCAGGCCCGGCGGGCAGGGCAGCGCGTGGAGGGCCGCGAGGACGGTGGGGATCTCCCGGAAGGCGAGCAGGCCGGGCACATAGGGGAAGGAGATCCGCCCGACGGCGGTGGCCTCCGCGGCCACGGCGAGGGTCGTCGCGTCGAGGACGACGGCGGCCGCCGCGACGACGTTCCGTTCGTCGTCGTAGGCGACGTCCACACCGGTCACCCGGCCCGTTCCGGGAGGCGGGCCCGGCTCGTCGAGCACCACGCGGGCCCGCAGTTCGTCCTGGACGGCGCGGGCCTCTTCCTCGGTCGCGGGCCAGCCGGCGGGAGTCTGCGCGGTCACGGTCGTCATGGTGGCCGCAAGCCTACGGGACCCGCCGCAGTAGGCTCGCGATCATGTTCGTACTGGAGCTGTCCTACACCGCCCCGCTCGAAGCCGTCGACGCCGTGCTGCCCGACCACGTGGTGTGGCTCGACGCCCTCTACGAGCAGGGCGTGTTCCTGGCGTCCGGGCGCCAAGAGCCCCGCAACGGCGGATTGATCATCGCCGTCGCGGAGGACCGGGCGCGGATCGAGCAGATCGCCGCGGGCGACCCCTTCGTCGAGGCGGGCGTGTGCGCGTACCGCATCACCGAGTTCATCGCCACGAAGACGGCGCCGGCGCTGGAGCGGTACCGGGAGACGCTCGGCTAGGGCCTGTCGTATGGATCAGGTCGGCCGAGAGCGACGGTGCGTCTTCGCCGCCCCGCGACACCTGCATGATCCGAACGACAGGCCCTGAGGCCGGTGCGGCTCATTTGCCGAGCGCACGCTGCAGCTCGCCCTTGTTCATGTTCGAACGACCGCTGATGTCACGGCGCTTGGCCTCCTGGTACAGCTGATCGTAGGTGGGGCCCTGGGAGCCCTGCCGCGACCCGGAGCGCTGCCCGCCGCGCTTGCTCGGCGACTTGTCCTGCGTGGACGTACGGCTGGCGGTCTTCGACTCGCCGGACCGGGCGCGCTCCTTGTTCACCGTCCGCGCCGCGATCTCCTTGGCCCGGCCGGTGCTCTCACCACGGTCCTCGGCGCTCTCCTTGATGTGTTCGTACTGCCGCTCCCGCTTGGAGCTCGAACCGCGTGGCATGTCCGCTCACTTCCTCTCACGTTCAGCGAACGGATACCCACGTTACGGACAAACACCCGGCCCCGCGCTCCCAGCGCCTCCTGACGGACGCGGACGGGTGGACGCGTGGCGCGTCGGCCGCAAGTGCCTTGTGTGGCACGCGAGGAGAGACATGTCACTCGCGTGCATGAAAGGCGGTGACAGAGGTCACTCGCACATCGTGTGCACGGATTGGCTGATTCCGTCGTCTCTTCCAGTGCCCGGCCCGTACCACCCCGGAAGCCCGCCCAGCCGTCACGAGGGAGCAAGGCGTTGTCCACCGTCATCGAGCAGCCCGTCGAGGCGCGTCTCGTCGCTGCCGCGCCGCGTATGCCGAGCATTCCCGCCACACTGCACTACGACCGGCGCGACCCGTTCGCCGTCCGCATGACCTTCCCGGCCCCGGCCACCCTGGAGGGCGTGGAGGTCTGCTGGACCTTCTCCCGCGAGCTGCTCATCACCGGGATGCGGGAACCCGACGGCCACGGAGACGTCCGGGTGCGGCCGTACGGGTACGACCGCACCGTGCTGGAGTTCCACGCCCCCGAGGGCACCGCCGTCGTCCACGTCCGCTCCGGCGAACTGCGCCGGTTCCTCCAGGCCACCAGCGAGCTGGTGGCGGTCGGCCTGGAGCATCTGCACCTGGACCTGGACCACGACCTGGCGGAGCTGATGCGGGGCACCTGCTGAGCGGGCCGCCCGCCGGACCGGACGTCCCGCCGGCGCAACGACGGACCGCCGCGGGCGTCCGGTCGGTCCGCCGGCGCGCGCCACGCCGCTGAGCGGAATCCGCCACGGGGCCCGGGCCCCGGCCGGCCTCGGCGGGGGCCGGTCAGCCGCCCGTCGAGGCCACCGCACGCCCCGTCTCCGCGCTCACCGCCGCCCGCACCTCCCGCAGGACCTTCCCCAGGCCGGGTGCCGCCGCCGCGCCGCGCGCGGTCAGCTCCTCGATCCGTCCCTCCCTGCGCGCCCGGTCCCCCACGGGCCCGAGGGCGCGCAGCTCGGCCGCGGCCGCGAGCGCGGCGACGATCGCGTCCCGCTCGGAGGGCTCCCCGGCCGGCAGCGGGCCGTCCAGGACGGCCCGCGTCTCCTCGCGCAGCGCCTGTGCCGCGGTGCCCCGGGCCAGGACGTGGTCCACGGACGGGAACACCCCGAGCACCCGCTTCTTCTCGGCCCGCAGATACCCGTCGGCCACCAGCTGTTCCCGGACGGCGTCGAAGGTGACCCGCGCGTACGACCGCACCCACGCCCGCCAGCGGCGCGGCATGGACTCGCGGACGAGGTCCAGCAGTCCGTCGAGGACGGCGTCGCCGGTGCGGGAGTCCAGGTCGACGGGCGTGGCGATGCCGTCGTCGTCGGTGAGCAGGCCGCGCCGGGCGAGTTCGGCGAGGGCGCCTGCGCGCACCAGGTGCCGCAGCCGCGCGGTGTCGGCGCCCCCGGGCCGTGCGGGGTCCCAGGCCAGCAGGCAGAGCCGGGCCGGCAATGAGAGTGAGCCGATGGGCACGGGGCCTCCTTGGGGCCGTGAGACCGGATCCGCGATAAGGCGTTGACACCCCGGACCGGCACTCCTACGGTGTACAACGCTTCTGTTGCCGCCGATCGGAGAAGGACGTTGCTCGTCTGAGGTTCTGAGACACCGCGTCACCCCCAGCGTGGGTGTACGTCGCGTGCGACCTCGGCGTTCGAGCCGTCCCTTGCGGAACAGGGCCTTTTTCATGCCCCGCCGTCCCGCGGACTCCTCCTTCCCTCGCCGGACTGCGGTCGCCGCTCCCGGTGTCTCGATACGCGTTTGCCCCTGACCGCATCAAGCAACCGCGGAGACCCTGTATGTCTGCATCCATCACCTGTACGGCCCTCTCCTTCGCCTGGGCCGACGGCACCTCCGTCTTCGAAGGGCTCGACACCGCGTTCGGCCCCGGCCGGACCGGGCTCGTCGGGGTCAACGGGTCCGGAAAATCCACCCTGTTGAAGCTGATCGCCGGGCAGCTCGTCCCCACCGACGGCGCCGTCCGCGTGGCCGGCGAGGTGGGCCACCTCCCGCAGAACGTCACGCTCGACACCGGCCTGCGGGTCGACGAGGCGCTCGGCATCGCCGCGCAGCGGGCCGCGCTGCACGCCATCGAGGCCGGTGACGTGGCCGAGGAGCACTTCGAGACCGTCGGCGACGACTGGGACGTCGAGGAGCGCGCCCTCGCCACGCTCGGCGAGCTCGGCCTCGGCCATGTGGCGCTGGACCGGACCATCGGCGAGGTGTCCGGCGGCGAGTCCGTTCTGCTCCGGCTGGCGGCCCTGCTGCTGCGCCGGCCGGACGTCCTGCTGCTGGACGAGCCGACCAACAACCTCGACCTGTACGCCCGCAGGCGGCTGTACGCGGCCGTCGCCTCCTGGCCGGGGGTGATGATCGTGGTCAGTCACGACCGTGAGCTCCTCGACCTCGTCGACCAGATCGCCGACCTGCGGTCCGGCGGCATCACCCGGTACGGCGGCAACTTCTCGGCGTACGAGGAGGCCCTGGCCGTCGAACAGGAGGCGGCCGAGCGCATGGTGCGCGTCGCCGAGGCCGACCTGCGCAAGCAGAAGCGCGAACTGTCCGACGCCCATGTCGTCCTGGCCCGGCGCAAGCGGTACGGACAGAAGATGTACGACACCAAGCGCGAGCCCCGGGCGGTGATGAAGCTGCGCAAGCGCACCGCCCAGGAGTCCGCCGGGAAGTACCGCATCATGCACGAGGAGAAGCTCGCCGAGGCGAAGGAACGGCTCGACGACGCGGTGGAGGCCGTGCGGGACGACGACGAGATCCGCGTCGACCTGCCGTACACGGCCGTCCCGCCGGGCCGGTCCGTGCTCACCCTGCGGGACCTGGAACTCGTGCACGGCGCGCGGGTGGCGGGCGGTCTCGATCTGCACGGTCCCGAGCGGATCGCGCTGACCGGGCGCAACGGCGCGGGCAAGACCACGCTGCTGCGCACGATCGCCGGGGAGCTGGAACCGGTGTCGGGCGAGGCGACCGCGCACGTGCCGCTGCGGTTCCTGCCCCAGCGCCTCGACGTCCTCGACGAGTCGCTGACCGTCGCCGAGAACGTGGCCCGGTTCTCGCCGGGCGTGACCAACAACCGGATCCGGGCACGGCTGGCCCGCTTCCTGTTCCGGGGCGCCCGGGCCGACCAGCAGGCGGCGACGCTGTCCGGGGGCGAACGTTTCCGGGCCACCCTGGCCGCCCTGATGCTGGCCGAGCCCGCGCCCCAGCTGCTCCTGCTGGACGAGCCGACGAACAACCTGGACATGGCGAGCGTCCGGCAGCTCACCACGGCCCTGGAGTCGTACGAGGGGGCGCTGATCGTGGCCAGTCACGACCTGCCGTTCCTGGATTCGATCGGCATCACGCGCCGGCTGCTGCTGGAGGGAGGAGAGCTGAAGGACATCACGCGGGACGCCGGCACGGAACGGCGGGCCGGCTGAGGGAGGCGTTCACCGCCGGGAAGGAGCCCCGGTGAAGCGCCGCCGGCCGCCGACGGGGGTTCCTTTCGTGCGGGCGCGCATTGCATGATGGCCCATCGGCGCTCCTCCGCGCGCCGCCCGTCCGGCTCAGGACCTGCGGGTTCGGGCCGCGCCACGCCCCGGTCGACGGTGGCTGATCAGCGGCCTTTACAGTGCGTTTAACCTACGGTCTCGTAACCTACGGTTTCGTAGCCTACGATCCCGTAGGTTCCCGGCACCGCTCGCCGGTCCGCCTTCCGCTTTGTCGTACGTCCCCTGGAGTACCTGTGACGATCACTTCCCCGCACCTCGGCACCTCCGCCGCTTGGACCGACGCCCGGCTGCTGTACGCCCTGGAGGAAGTGGTCGAGAACGAACTCAACCGGCATCTGAAGGTCGCCAAGGACTGGATGCCGCACGAGTACGTGCCGTGGAGCGACGCCCGCAACTTCCCCGGGCTCTTCGAGGACGGCGAGGCCTGGGAGAAGGACCAGTCCAAGGTCACCGAGATCGGCCGGATCGCCCTCGTGGTGAACCTGCTCACCGAGGACAACCTGCCCAGCTACCACCACGAGATCGCGAGCCTGTTCGGCCGCGACGGCGCCTGGGGCACCTGGGTGCACCGCTGGACCGCCGAAGAGGGCCGGCACGGCATCGTGATGCGCGACTACCTGCTCGCCTCGCGCGCCGTCGACCCGGACAAGCTGGAGCAGTTCCGCATGGCCCACATGAGCGAGGGCTTCGAGTCGGACAACCGGCACTCGATGCTGCACTCGGTGGCGTACGTCGCCTTCCAGGAGCTGGCCACCCGCATCTCGCACCGCAACACCGGCCACCAGTCCGGTGACCCGGTCTGCGACCGCATGCTGGCCCGCATCGCGACCGACGAGAACCTGCACATGATCTTCTACCGGAACCTGCTCAAGGCCGCCTTCGAGCTCGCGCCCGACCTGACGATGCAGGCGGTGCGGGACGTGGTCGTGAACTTCCGGATGCCCGGCCACGGCATGCCCGGCTTCGAGCGGGCCGCCGCGCAGATGGCGATCGGCGAGGTCTACAACCTGCGCATCCACCACGACGACGTGATCCAGCCCGTGCTGCGCTTCCTGAAGATCATGGAGATCGACGGCCTCGGCCCCGAGGGCCGGCAGGCCCAGGAGGAGCTCGGGCTGTACATGGGCGGCCTGGACGCGGAGGCCGCCAAGTTCGACGAGAAGCTGGCGGCCCGCAAGGCCCGGATGGCGGCCCGCGCGGCGGGCTGACCGTCCCCCCGGGGCGGGTGCGGCACTGCGAAGCAGCGGGGGGCGAGGTCCCGGCCGTCCGGGTTCACCGCGCGGTGCGCCGCAGTGCCTGCCGTTCCTTCTCCGACAGTCCGCCCCAGACCCCGAAGCGCTCGTCGTGGGCCAGCGCGTAGTCCAGGCAGGCCGAGCGGATCGGGCACAGGGCGCAGATCCGCTTGGCGTCCCGTACCGAGCTTCCGGGCTCGGGGAAGAAGAAGTCCGCCCCGGTCTGTGCGCACAACGCCTCCTGCTGCCAGGTCAGGTCGGGCGTCGCGATCGTGTCGATGTGCATGGGCAGGATCGTGCCCGGTGGCGAAAAACGTTCGATCAACGCGGGATCAACGCGGGCCGCCCGGGCCCACGACCGCACCGGCGGACCTACCCGGCAGACCTCCCGATGGTCTCCCCGGCACGGGTGGGTCCGCACGGCGGCGCGCGGGAGCGGTTGTCCGTGGTCGGTGGAAGACTCGGCAGTGCAGGCAACGGGACCCTTCCGAGGAGGGCAATGATGCTCACCACCCGTTTTGTCACCGGCGCCCCGAACTGGGTCGACGTCGGCACGTCCGACATCGACGGCGCCACGTCGTTCTACGGTGGACTCTTCGGCTGGCGGTTCCGGTCGGCGGGGCCCGAGGCCGGGGGCTACGGCTTCTTCGAGCTGGACGGCCGGATCGTGGCCGGGGGTATGCGGACCACGCCGGAGCAGGGACCGCCGTCCTGGACGGTGTACTTCCAGACCCCTGACGCCGAGGCCACCGCCAAGGCCTCCGAGCAGGCCCACGGCGGCGTGCTCGTGCGGCCGACGGACGTGATGGGCCAGGGCACCATGGCGATCCTCGCCGACCGGGCACAGGTGCCGTTCGGCGTCTGGCAGCCGGGGCGGCTGGGCGGCTTGGGCGTGGCGGGCGAGACCGGTGCGCTGTGCTGGGTCGAGCTGTACACGCCGGACATCGCGGCCGCCGCCGCGTACTACCACGCGGTGCTGGGGCTGGAGACCTCCGCGGTGCCGTTCCCCGGCGCCGGCACGTACACGTGCGTGAACCCGGCCGGGGCGGGCGAGGAGAGCATGTTCGGCGGCGTCGTCCCGCTCGCCGACGACGCGCTGGAGACGGACGCCCACTGGCTGCCGTACTTCGCGGTCGCCGACGCGGACGCCACGGTCGCGCAGGCCGGGGAGCTGGGCGGCACGGTGCGGATGCCCGCGACGGACATCGAGGGTGTCGGGCGCCTCGCCCGGCTCGCCGACCCGTACGGCGCCCGGTTCGCGGTGCTCAGGCCGGCGCCGCGGGAGGGGTAGAGCGACACGCCCGGTCCGGCGTACTCAGGCGGAGGCGCGGCGGACCAGGGTGGTCGGCAGGATCACTCCGGAGGCCGTGCCGGACACGGCTCCCGCCCCGTGGTCCCGGGCCGCGGATTCCGGGGCCCCGGCCGCGGATTCCCCGTCGCCGTCCCCCGCCGTCCCGCGGTCCAGGCCGCGCAGCAGCAGGCGGGCCATCAGCCGGCCCATGCCCTCGATGTCCTGGCGGACCGTGGTCAGCGGGGGGTCGGTCTGCTCGGCGACGGGCAGCATGTCGTCGAAGCCGACCACGGCCACGTCGTCCGGCACCCGCCGTCCCCGCTCGCGCAGCACCCGCAGGGCGCCCGCCGCGGTGAGGTCGTTGGCCGCGAACACGGCGTCCAGGTCCGGGCGCCGGTCCAGCAGCTCGCGCATGGCGCGCTCACCGCCGCCCGGCGTGAAGTCCCCGTGCGCGATCAGCCCGGGGCCGGCGTCCGCGCGGACGTCCCGGAAACCCGCGAGCCGGTCGGCGGCGGAGGTCTGGTCGAGCGGGCCGGCGATGTGCGCGACGCGGGTGCGGCCGAGGGCGGCCAGATGGCGTACGGCCTCGCGGGCGCCGCCGCGGTTGTCGCTGTCCACGTAGACCACGTCGTCCCGGCCGTCGTCCCAGCCGGGCCGGCCGCCGAAGACGGTCGGCACCCCGGCACGGCGGACGAGGCCGGGCAGCGGGTCGTCGAGGTGGAGGGAGAAGACGAGGGCGCCGTCGACATGCCCGCCGGCCAGGTAGCGGCCGACGCGGGCGTGGTCCTCGCGGCCCTCGGTGAGCAGCAGGACGAGCTGGTTGTCGTGGGCGGTCAGCTCCTTGCTGATGCCGCGGAGCTGCTGGGCGAAGTAGGGGTCGGTGAAGACCCGGGTCTCCGGTTCGGCGGCGACGACGGCCACGGCGTCGTGGCGTTTCGTCACCAGGCTGCGCGCGGCCTGGTTGGGGACGTAGCCCAGCTCCTCCACCGCGCGCCGGACCCGCTCGGCCAGCGCGTCCCGCACCCCGTGCGCCCCGTTGACCACGCGGGACACGGTGGCCCGTGAGACCCCGGCCCGCGCGGCCACGGCCTCCAGCGTGGGACGCGGCGCGGTCTCGGTCACGGGCTCCTCCTCGGCGGCTGCCGCTCAGGATAGCGGCAGGTCGCCGGGCGGGAGAGGGCTCCCGGGCCGCGGAGGGCAGGGGGCACCCGGCGGGGCCGGCGCACCGGCCCCGGCCGGTCGTCAGTGCTCGTGCTCGGGGGCCTCCTCGGCCGTCCGGGCGTGCTCGTGCGGTTCGTATCCGGGGATCGTGCCGTCCGTCTTCTTCACCAGGAACAGCCCCACCATCCCCATGTCGGAGTGGCTCTGGACGTGGCAGTGGTACATCCACGCCCCGGCACCGACCCCCTCCCCCGCGATCACCTGGAAGCCGAAGGAGTCCGCCGGGCCGACGATCTTGTTGTCGACGACCCGGCTGGGGTCCTCCGGCCCGGTCAGCATGCCGGTGCGGTTGTCGGCCCAGCGGTGACCGTGCATGTGGAAGGTGTGGTAGTACTCGCCGTGCGTGATCATCACGAATTCGACGCGGTCGCCCACGGTGGCCTCGAAGTCCGGACCCGTGTGCGGGGCACGGTTGTTGATCCGCATGTCGTTGAAGACGATGGTGTGCGTGGCGTCCGGCAGCACGTCGCCCTGGCGGCGCACGACGACCGGGCCGTAGAGGCCGTTGCGGATGCCGCCGGTGCCGTGTTCGGTGCCGACGACATGGTCGTGGTAGTGCCAGTAACCCGCGCTGCCCGGCCGCCAGGTGCCATCCTTGCGGCGACCGGGCGCGTGGGTGCGCCAGGTGTAGGTGCGGGTGCCGCCGGGCTCGACGTCGCTCCGGTTCATCTTCGTGCCGTCGCTGGAGATCTCGTAGTCGAGCCCGTGGACGTGCAGACTCGCCGCCACGTCCATGGTGTTGGTGAACTCGATGTGCAGCGTGTCGCCCTCGTTGAGTTCGATCAGCGGGCCCGGGATCGTGGCCTTGCCCTTCTCCAGGCCGTATCCCATCTGCCCGTCCGGCAGCTTCTCGGCGTACAGCTTGATGTGCTTCACCTCGCCTCCGGCCGGTGCCGTCGCCGCCTGCACCACCTGCGGCCGGTCGGCGGCGCCGGCCGCCGCCGAGGCCGCCGACAACGATGTCGCGGCGGCAGCGCCGCCCAGCAGCACCCGGCGGTTGAAGCCGCGTCTGTCCATGCCGAACTCCCCACACTGGTACGGAATTTGCTCAGACGTAGCTGTGATGAGCCTGTGAGACGGTACCGGGCCCCGCTCCGTTTATCCACACTCAGGACAAAGTTCGACCCATCCCGGTGATATCTATTGGCGAATCACGTAAAGAGGTCTAACTTCCTTGGCGCTGCTGCCGTGACCGAGGAGGTGCCCATGCACTTACGAGGGTTGAGCGCGAGAAGAAAGAGTTGGGCGGCGTTCGCGACCGCCGGGTTCGTCGCCGCCGGACTGCTGTCCGGCCCCGCCGCCAGTGCGCGGCCGGCGCCGGATCCCTCCCTGACAACGATGTCGATCACGTCGCCACCGGGTGGCGCCAACGTACGCGTCCTGGTCTTCTACGGATCCGCCGCGGCCGGCGACGAGTCGCCGGTGGTGAACGCCGGGATCGCGGCGATCGAGCGGATCGGGCTGTCCGGCCCCGCGAAGGAACGCTTCAAGGTCGAGGCCACGGACGACGCCTCGGTCTTCACGAACGAGAGGAAGCTCGGCCGCTTCAACGCGATCGTGTTCCTGACCGGGGGCGGTGACGTCCTCGATCCGGACCAGGAGGCGGGCCTGGAGGCGTACATGGAGGCCGGCGGCGGTTTCGTCGGCATCCACGACGCGGCCCGCGCGGAGCCGTACTCGGACTGGTTCACCGGTCTGGTCGGCGCACGGCCTGCCGCGTCCAGCCCGGCGGGTGTCCAGCGGGCCACCGTCGAGGTCGGTGACCGGAACCATCCGGCCACCAAGGACCTGCCGGTCCAGTGGAAGCGGCCCGACCAGTGGTTCAACTGGCAGAAGAACCCGTCCGGCGAGGTGCACACGATCGCCCGGGTGCGCGAGTCGACGTACCAGCCCGGCGCGAGCGCCAACGGGTGGGACCACCCGGTCAGCTGGTGCCGGGACTACGACGGCGGGCGGTCCTTCTACACCGGTATGGGCGGCACGGTGTCGTCGTACGACGAGACCGACTTCCGCGCCCATCTGCGCGGCGCCCTGCTGTGGACGACACGGCTGGTGCAGGCCGACTGCAAGGCGACCATCACCGGCAACTACCAGGCGGAGCGGCTGACCCAGCCCAACCAGCCGGGCCAGAGCGACCAGATCGGCGAGCCGCACGGACTGGTCACCGCGCCCGACGGCCGGGTGCTGTACATCGGCCGGGGCGGTGCGGACTCGTCCCAGCCCGTGATCACGGACTGGAACAACCCCGACATCGGCAAGGGCAAGGGCCAGATCCACGTCTGGGACCCGAAGACCAAGAAGGTGACGCTCGCCGGTGAACTGACCGTCTTCGGCAACAAGGGCGGCGGCGACGAGCTGGTCAAGGTCGAGGAGGGACTGCTCGGCATCGAACTGGACCCGGGGTTCGAGGAGAACGGGTGGGTGTACCTGCACTACACGCCGCACTCCGGGATCAACCGGGACACGCACATGGCCGAGCGGCGCGTCTCCCGCTTCACGCTCGACCGGGCGACGAACAAGCTGGACCTGGGCAGCGAGAAGGTGCTGCTGAAGTGGCCGGTGCAGATCCACAGCTGCTGCCACGCGGGCGGCGGGATGGCCTGGGACTCCAAGGGGAACCTGTACATCGCCACCGGTGACAACAACTCCAGCGGCTTCAGCGGCGGTTACTCGGGCAACAACCCGGAGCCCAACTTCAAGGGCGTGTCCTTCGCGGACGCGCGCCGCACCGCCGGCAACACCAACAACCTCAACGGGAAGATCCTGCGCATCCACCCGGAGCCGGACGGGACGTACACGCTCCCCGAGGGCAACCTGTTCACCGGCAAGGA
Organism: Streptomyces flaveolus; assembly: GCF_044765825.1. Taxonomy (NCBI): domain Bacteria; kingdom Bacillati; phylum Actinomycetota; class Actinomycetes; order Kitasatosporales; family Streptomycetaceae; genus Streptomyces; species Streptomyces flaveolus. The sequence goes on from NZ_JBIWKU010000004.1 coordinate 224,491, forward strand.
GACCGCCGAGGGCGGCGGCAAGACGCGCGGCGAGATCTACGTGATGGGGGTACGCAACCCGGCACGCATCTCCGTCGACAAGTCGACCGACACCCTCTACGCGGGCTGGGTCGGCCCGGACGCGGGCGCCCCGTCACCGACGTGGGGCCCGGCGAAGTACGACACGTTCGCCGTGATCACCAAGGCGAGCAACCGGGGCTGGCCGTACTGCATGGGCAACAAGCAGCCGTACCGGGACCGGAACCTGCCGGACCCGTCGAAGCCGCTGGGCTGGTACGACTGCGACCACCCGAAGAACGAGTCGCCGAACAACGACGGCCTGGTCAACCTGCCGCCGGTGACCGGCAACAACATCTGGTACTCGCCGCAGGGCGGCGGCCCCGACTTCCCGCGCGACGAGAACGGCATCCCGTCGTACGAACAGGCCGAGGCCACCTACAAGCTGCCCTGGCTCAAGGGCGGCGGCCAGGCCGCGATGAACGGCCCGGTCTACCGCTACGACGCGGCGAGCACGAGCGCCACCAAGTGGCCGGCCTACTGGGACGGCAAGTGGTTCGTCGGCGACTTCTACGACGCCGACCAGCCGCGCAACGCGGTGCTGATGGACCCGAAGACGCAGGGCGACGGCGGTCTGCCGGTGCACGCGGAGTCGCTGAAGAAGATCGTGCCGGTCGGCAACGACGGCATCAAGAACCTGATGGGCTGGAAGTTCGGCCCGGACGGCGCGCTGTACGTCCTCGACTACGGTCGCGGCTTCTTCACCTCGGACTCCAAGTCGGCCCTGTGGCGGGTCACCTACAAGGGCGGCGGGCCGACCCCGGCCGCCGGGCAGCTGGCGAGGGGGAGCGAGTGACACGGCAACGAAGAATGTGGGCCGCCCTGCTGGCCGGCCTGCTGATGATGCTCGGCCTCCAGGCCACGTCCGCCTCCGGACAGCCCCGGGCCGAGTCCGGGACCGAGGCCGCCGAGCAGGTCCTCACCTGGACCGCGGGTGACGACATCACCAAGTACGCGTCCGCACCCGAGACGGCGGTGGCCGGACCGGCGACGATCGTCTTCGAGAACAGTGCGGCGACCGGCAACACCACCGGCATGCCGCACACGCTGACGTTCGTGACCGGTGACCCCGCCTACAACAGCGACGTCCAGCTGAACATCCTGGCCAACCCGTTCGACGCCCAGGGCGGCAAGCACACCGCCGAGGTCACCCTCACCCCGGGCCGCTACCTCTACCACTGCACGATCCCCGGCCACGGCCAGATGCAGGGCGTGCTCGTGGTGACCGAGGGCGGCGGCAGCGACACGACGGCACCGGAGACCTCGGCGGACGTCAAGGGCACGCAGAACGCCGAGGGCCAGTACGTCGGTTCGGCGAGTGTGACGATCGCCGCGACCGACGCCGGCTCCGGTGTCGACCGCGTCGAGTACGCGATCGGTGCCGACGGCGCCTGGCAGCCGTACACCACGCCGGTCGTCGTCGACCAGGTCGGCGACCACACCGTGCGCTACCGGGCGTTCGACAAGGCGGGCAACGCGTCCGCCAAGAAGAGCGTCACGTTCTCCGTCGTCGCCCCGCCGACCGACGACAGGACGCCGCCGGAGACCTCGGCGACGGTCGGCGGCGAGAAGAACGCGGACGGCGCGTACATCGACATGGCGACGGTGACGGTCACCGCCTCCGACACCGGCAGCGGTGTGAACACCATCGAGTACGCGATCGGTGCCGACGGCGCCTGGCAGGCGTACACCGCGCCGGTGATGGTGCATCAGGTGGGCACCCACACCGTGCGCTACCGCGCCACCGACAAGGCGGGCAACGTCGCGGCGGACAAGAGCGTCGAGTTCACGGTCGTCGCCGCTCCCCCGCAGGACACCACCGCACCGGTGACCGGGGCGACCGTGGAGGGCACGAAGAACTCCGACGGCGCGTACGTCGGCAGGGCCAAGGTGACCGTCAGCGCCACGGACGAGGGCGGTTCCGGCGTGGCCGGCATCGAGTACTCGCTCGACGCCGGGCCCTACCTGGCGTACAGCGCGCCCGTGGTCGTCGACCGGGCCGGCGCGCACACCGTGGCGTACCGGGCGAGCGACAGGGCGGGCAACACGTCCGAGCCGCTGAGCGTCAGCTTCACGGTGGTGGCGGGCGGGGGCGTGCCGGCGCCGCCGTGCCCGGAGTACGACGAGCGGCTGACGGTGATCGTCGGCACGGTCGACTCGGGGGTGCCGAACCGGGTGACGAACAACCGGTGCCGGATCAACGAGCTGATCGAGGACGAGAAGGAGTGGACGTCCCAGGCGCTCTTCCTCAAGCACGTCGGGGAGGTCCTGGACGCGCTGCTGGACGAGGGGGTCGTCGACAAGCGGGAGGTCAGGGCGATCAACAAGGCCGCCCGGCAGTCGGGGATCGGCAAGCCCGGCCAGACCGACGGCTACCGCAAGATCCTGGACGGCTCCCAGGAGTCCTTCGCCAAGTGGGAGCAGGTGGGCGGTGGTTCGTTCGCGCTGAACGCGGACGGGTCGATCACGTCCAGCACCAGCACGCCGGGCATGGGCATGCTGTGGTTCCCCGAGCGCAAGTACGGGGACTTCTCGCTGAAGCTCCAGTGGCGTGACGACGCGCCGGGCACCGGGAACGCCAACGGCGGTGTGTTCGTGCGCTTCCCGTGGGTCCACGACCACCCCGAGGAGTCGCGGCCGGAGTGGGTCGCCATCAAGTACGGGCACGAGGTGCAGGTGCTCGACAGCCCGAGCGGCGACATGTACAAGACGGGGTCGATCTACGGCTTCGACCGGGTCGGGCTCGCCGGTGCCGGAGTCACCGGGAAGGGCACCTGGAACGACTACGAGATCCGGGTGGTCGACCAGCACTACTCCGTCTACCGCAACGGCGTGCTGATCAACGAGTTCGACAACATCGGCGGTCAGGACTTCTACCCGGCGCGCTCGGACGACCCGGGCACGGACGGGCGGCGGTTCGCCTCCGGCTATGTCGGGCTCCAGGTGCACAGCACGACGGACGTGGTCTCGTACCGGGACGTCCGGATCAGGGAGCTGTAGCTCACTGCGCTCCAGGAGCCGGCTTCTTCGCCCGGCTCGGCTGTACCCGTCTGGGTTCTCCCGGCATCTTCGGATACTCGGGCGGGTACGGCAGGTCGCCGAGTCCGTGGTCGTGCTCGTCCTTCGTCGCGAGTTCCAGCAGGGCGTCGAGGGAGTAGGCGTGATCGTCCATGTCCGCGTGCACGTCGCCGAGTTCGGCGAAGCGCGCGGGCATGGTCGTGATGTCGAAGTCCCGCGGGTGCGCGACGCCGACCTCCTCCCAGCGCAGCGGCGCGGAGACCGGGGCGTGCGGGCGGGGGCGCACCGAGTAGGCGGAGGCGATGGTGCGGTCCCGGGCGGTCTGGTTGTAGTCGACGAAGATGCGCTCGCCGCGTTCCTCCTTCCACCACTTGATGGTGACCTGTTCCGGCATCCGCCGCTCCAGCTCCCGTCCGACGGCGATGGCGGCGCGGCGCACCTGGGTGAAGGTCCAGCGCGGCTCGATCGGCACGAAGACGTGGATGCCGCGCCCGCCGGAGGTCTTGGGCCAGCCGCGCAGGCCCCCGAACTCCTCCAGCACAGCCCGCAGCTCGTGGGCGGCGCGGACCGCGTCGTCGTAGTCGGTGCCGGGCTGGGGGTCGAGGTCGATGCGCAGTTCGTCGGGGTGGTCGACGTCGTCGCGGCGCACGGGCCAGGGGTGGAAGGTGAGGGTGCCGTACTGCGCGGCCCACACGACCGCGGCCTGTTCGGTGGGGCACATCTCGTCGGCGCTGCGTCCGCTGGGGAAGGTGATGTGCGCGGTGGGGATCCAGTCGGGCATGCCCTTGGGGGCGCGTTTCTGGTAGAACCACTCGCCCGTGATCCCGTCCGGGTAGCGCTCCAGGGTGGTGGGCCGGTTCCGCAGGGCGCGCAGGATGCCGGGGGCGACCGCCTGGTAGTAGCGGGCGACGTCCAGCTTGGTGTAGCCGGGCTCCGGGAAGAAGACCTTGCCGGGGCTGGACAGCCGCACGGCTCGTCCGTCCGTCTCCAGTTCCACCGCTTCCGCCATGCGAGCCACGGTAGGCGCACCCCGCACACTTCGCATATCGCGCATCCGGGGCGTCCGGCGCGCAGAATCGGTGCATGGATCTCCCCGTCATGCCGCCCGTGAAGCCGATGCTCGCCAAGTCCGTGGCGAAGATCCCGCCGGGCATGCAGTACGAGGCGAAGTGGGACGGTTTCCGGGTGATCGTGTTCCGCGACGGTGCCGAGGTGGAGTTCGGCAGCCGGACGGGCAAGCCGCTGACCAGGTACTTCCCCGAGCTGGCGGAGGCCGTGCGGGAACGGCTGCCCGAGCGGTGCGTGGTGGACGGGGAGATCGTGATCGCGCGGGAGGGCCACCTGGACTTCGACGCGCTGACCGAGCGCATCCATCCGGCGGACTCCCGGGTGCGGATGCTGGCCGAACGGACCCCGTCGTCGCTGGTCGCCTTCGATCTGCTGGCGCTGGACGACGAGTCGCTGCTCGACGTGCCGCTCACCGACCGGCGGGCGCTGCTGGTCCGGGCACTGTCGGGTGTCACGCCGCCGGTGCACGTGGCGCCGGCGACGGACGACATCGAGGTGGCGCGGCAGTGGTTCGAGCAGTACGAGGGGGCGGGTCTGGACGGCGTCGTCGCCAAACCGCTCGACCTGCGCTACCGGCAGGACGAGCGGGCCATGTTCAAGATCAAGCACGAGCGGACGGCGGACGTCGTCGTGGCCGGCTACCGCCTCCACAAGAGCGGGCCCGTGGTCGGCTCCCTGCTGCTCGGCCTCTACGACGACCGGGGCCGGCTCCAGCACGTGGGGGTGAGCGCCGCCTTCTCGATGAAGCGCCGGGCCGAGCTGGTGGAGGAGCTGGAGCCGCTGCGCATGGACGACGTCCAGGGCCATCCGTGGGCCGCCTGGGCCGAGGAGGCGGCCCACGAGTCGGCGCGGCTGCCCGGCGCGCCCAGCCGCTGGTCGGGCAAGAAGGACCTGTCCTGGGTACCGCTGCGGCCCGAGCGGGTCGTCGAGGTGGCGTACGACCACATGGAGAACGGGGCGCGCTTCCGGCACACGGCCCGGTTCCGCCGCTGGCGCCCGGACCGCACGCCGGAGAGCTGCACCTACGCCCAGCTGGAGGAGCCGGTCCGCTACGACCTGGCGGAGATCCTCGGCGGCCCGTGAGCGCCTGAGCGCTACGGCTTCATCAGGACCTTGACCGCGCCGTCCTGCTTCTTCTGGAACATCTCGTACGCGCGCGGCGCCTCGGTGAGCGGGACCCGGTGGGTGGCGAAGTCGTCGACGCCGAGCGGGTCCTCGTCGGTGAGGTACGGGACGATCTCGTCGCTCCAGCGGCGTACGTTGGCCTGTCCCATCCGCATCTGGATCTGCTTGTCGAACAGGGTGAGCAGCGGCATCGGGTCGGCCATGCCGCCGTAGACGCCGCTCAGCGAGATGGTGCCGCCGCGCCGCACCAGGTCGATGGCGGTGTAGAGGGCCGCGAGCCGGTCGACGCTGAAGCGCTCCGCGAGCGGGCCGCCGATGGCCCGGGGCATCATGGCCGCGGACTGCTGGACCAGCTTGGCCACGGTGCTGCCGTGCGCCTCGGTGCCGACCGCGTCGATCACGGCGTCGGGGCCGCGGCCTCCGGTCTCGTCGTGGATCGCGGCGACCAGTTCCTTCTCGTTGTCGAAGGCCCGCAGGTCGTACGTCTCCACACCCCGGGCGCGGGCCCGCTCCAGCCGCTCCGGCACCAGGTCCACGCCGAACACGCGTCCGGCCCCCTTGACCTGCGCGACCCGGCAGGCCATGTCGCCGATGGGGCCGAGTCCGAGCACGGCGACGCTGCCGCCCTGGGGGACGGCGGCGTACTCGACCGCCTGCCAGGCGGTGGGCAGGACGTCGGAGAGATAGACGAAGCGGTCGTCGGCGGGCCCCTCCGGCACCTTGATGGGTCCGTACTGGGCCTGCGGTACGCGCAGGTACTCGGCCTGACCGCCGGGCACCGCGCCGTACAGGCGGGTGTAGCCGAACAGCGGGGCTCCCATGCCCTCGCCGGTGACCTGGGTGGTCTCGCACTGGGTCGGCAGCCCGGTGTCGCACATGTAGCAGTGCCCGCACGCGATCTGGAACGGCACCACGACCCGGTCGCCGGGCTTCAGACCGGTCACCTCGGCTCCGACCTCCTCCACGATGCCCATGGGTTCGTGGCCGAGGATGTCGCCCGGTGTCATGAACGGCGTCAGCACCTCGTACAGGTGCAGGTCGGAGCCGCACAGCCCGCTGGACGTGACGCGGATGACCGCGTCCGTCGGCTCCTGGATCTTCGGGTCGGGCACGTCCTCGACCCGCACGTCCCGCTTGCCCTGCCAGACAACTGCCTTCATCGCCTCGCGCTCCCTCCGTCGCCCGTGCGCGTCGGTCCTGCGTCGCGGCCGGGTACCCCGGGGCACCCCCACCGAACCGCGGCCGGTTCGGCCGAACAGCGCATTCCGGGTGCCTTGTCAGATTCAGTCGGGTATGGCCATAAACGCCTTGAGAAGCAGACAATCATGGATACGAAGTGGGTGGGCGGGTGGTCGGAATGCGACACAAGACGCGCAGGCGGAACCGTGCCGTGCGGCGCGGCACACGGGCCGGCGCCGTGCCGGTGCTGCTGGCCGCGGCGGTGACGGCCTCGCTGGCGGCGGGCTGCACGACGCCGCCGACGGCGAGGGAGGACGACGGCCGGGCCCCGCACCTGGAGCGGTCGCACGGCACGCACGGCACGCACCGCGCGGGCCCCGTACTCGCCGTCAAGGTCGACAACATGCCCGCGGCCCGGCCGCAGCGGGGTCTGGACGCCGCGGACGTCGTCTACGTGGAACCGGTGGAGGGCGGGCTGAGCCGCCTCATGGCGATCTACGCCACCAGGCTGCCGGAGTCGGTCGGGCCGGTGCGCAGCGCCCGGGAGTCCGACCTGGAGCTGCTGCGCCAGTTCGACCGGCCGACGCTCGCGTTCTCCGGCGCGCAGAGCAAGCTGCTCCCGCTGATCGACCGGGCGCTCCTGCGGGCGGAGCCGCCGGACCGGGCGCCCGACGCCTACGTCCGCGACGACGGCCGCCCCGCACCGCACAACCTCTACCTGCGCCCGGACCGGCTGATGCCGTCACCCCCGGGCGCCGCCGCGCTGACCACGGGCTACCGCTACGGCGAGGCTCCCGAGGGCGGCCGGGCCGAGACTTCGCGCACGGTGCGCTATCCGGCGGCGAGCTTCACCTTCACCTGGTCGGCGGACCGTGGCCGCTGGCTGATCGCCATGGACGGCGACCCCGTCCCCGCGGCCGGCGGCGGGCGCCCGGAACCGGCGACGGTCGTCGTCCAGCACGTGACCGTGCGCCAGTCCGCCTTCCACGACTTCCTCGGCAACCACTCGCCGTACGTGGAGTCGGTGGGCTCCGGGAAGGCGGAGGTGCTGCGCGACGGGCGCTCCTACGACGTGACGTGGAAGCGCGGGGCGGCCGAGGAGGGCACGGCCTTCAGTGCCGGGGACGGCACGCCGGTGAACCTCGCCCAGGGCCCGGTGTGGGTGGTGTTCACGAATACGCCCTGATCAGCCGGGGGCCACCACGGGCTCGGACGGGTTGCGGAGGCCCTCGGCGGCGTCCGCGACCCGTTGGATGAGGTCGAAGAACACGGCCTGTTCCGCGGCGGAGAGCGGGGCGAGGAAGACCTGGTTCATCCGGGCCGTCCGTACGCTCAGCCTGCGGTGCACGCGCAGCCCCTCGTCCGTCAGGCGCAGCAGGAAGCGGCGACCGTCCTGCGGATCGCGGACCTTGTCGAGCAGCCCGCGGCGGCCGAGCCGGCTGATCACCTCGGCGATGGTGGACCGGTCGAGACCCACTCGCTCCCCCACGGTGCGCTGGTCGAGGCCCGGTTCGGCGACGAGCGCGTTGAGGACCGCGAACTGCGGCGAGGTGGTCTCCTCGGAGACCATCGTGTTCCACAGCAGGTAGTGCGCCTGCTGCAGCCGCCGGGCCAGATGCCCGGGGTGGGTGGTCAGATCGACCGCTGCCATGTGCGCTCCCCTAGCGGCGAGATTCGTCGGTGCACTGACGATACATCGACCGACCTGAAATCGCCTGGGGCCTCCCCACGCGATCTACCTCGCACTTTTCGAGGTCTTGACGCCCCGGCCGACCGGTGGCAGCGTGTGGGCCATCTCGCTGAAATACTCAGTGCCCTGATTAATTTCGCGGGGATTCAGGTCCCGGGGCGCTTGGAAGAGATGGGGCTTCTCGGATGGACAAGGTGGTGGCCACAGCCGGTGAGGCAGTGGCCGACGTGCCGGACGGCGCATCGCTGGCGGTGGGCGGTTTCGGACTCAGCGGTGTGCCGAACGTGCTGATCGAGGCGCTCCACGAGCGCGGGGTCGGCGGGCTGTCGGTCGTCTCCAACAACTGCGGCGCGATGGACTCGGGACTGGCCGTCCTGCTGGCCGCGGGACGCATCGCCCGGGTGACCGGGTCCTACATCGGGGCCAACAAGGAGTTCGCACGCCAGTACCTCGGCGGCGAGCTCGAGGTGGAGATGATCCCGCAGGGCACGCTGGCCGAGCGGCTGCGGGCCGGCGGCGCGGGCATCCCGGCCTTCTACACGCCGGCGGGCGTCGGCACGCAGGTCGCCGAGGGCGGACTGCCGTGGCGCTACGACGGCTCCGGCGGTGTCGCGCTGGCGTCGCCGCCGAAGGAGGTCCGTGAGTTCGACGGCGGTCAGTACGTGCTGGAGCGCGGCATCCGCACCGACTTCGCCCTGGTCAGGGCGGCCAAGGGCGACCGGCACGGCAACCTGGTGTTCGCGAAGTCGTCGCGGAACTTCAATCCGCTGGCGGCCATGGCGGGCCGGATCACCGTCGCCGAGGTCGAGGAGCTGGTGGAGCCCGGCGAGATCGACCCGGACCTGGTGCACCTGCCGGGGATCTTCGTGCAGCGGGTGGTCGCGCTGACGGCGGAGCAGGCGGCGGACAAGAAGATCGAGCGGCGGACGGTGAGTTCCTGATGGCCTGGACGCGTGAACAGATGGCCGCGCGGGCCGCGCGTGAGCTGGAGGACGGCCAGTACGTCAATCTCGGCATAGGTCTGCCGACGCTGATCCCGAACTACCTGCCCGAGGGCGTGGAGGTGACCCTGGAGTCCGAGAACGGCATCCTGGGCACCGGCCCGTACCCGGCGGAGGACCAGGTCGACCCCGATCTGATCAACGCCGGCAAGGAGACCGTGACGGTCCTGCCGGGCGCGTCCTTCTTCGACTCGGCGCTGTCGTTCGGGATGATCCGCGGCGGGCACATCGACGTCGCCGTGCTCGGGGCGATGCAGGTCTCCGCCGCCGGTGACCTGGCCAACTGGGCCATCCCGGGCAAGATGATCACCGGGATCGGCGGGGCCATGGACCTCGTCCACGGCGCGCGCACGGTCATCGTCGTCATGACCCACACGGCGAAGGACGGCTCTGCGAAGATCCTCCAGGAATGCGCGCTGCCGCTCACGGGCAAGGCGTGTGTGAACCGGATCATCACCGACCTCGGCGTCCTCGACGTCACCGACGACGGCCTGGTCCTGGTGGAGACCGCACCGGACGTGGACGTCGACGAGGTCGTCGCCAAGACCGACGCCAAGCTCGTCATCGCGGAGGACCTGAAGTGAAGGACGTCTACGTCGTCGACGCGGTGCGCACCCCGTTCGGCAAGTACAACGGCTCCCTGGCCGGTGTACGCCCCGACGACCTGGCCGCGCACGCCGTCCGCGAGCTCCTCGCCCGCACCCCCTCCCTGGACCCCTCGCGGATCGAGGACGTGTACTTCGGCAACGCCAACGGCGCCGGCGAGGAGAACCGCAACGTCGCCCGCATGGCCGCCCTGCTGGCCGGCCTGCCCACCTCCGTGCCCGGCGTGACCGTGAACCGGCTGTGCGCCTCCGGTCTGGAGGCGGTGATCCAGGCCGCCCGTGCCATCGCGGCCGGGGACGCCTCGATCGTGCTCGCGGGCGGCGTGGAGTCGATGACCCGGGCCCCGTACGTGCTGCCCAAGTCGGACCGGCCCTTCCCGGCCGGGCACGCCGAGCTGTACTCGACCACCCTGGGCTGGCGCATGGTCAACCCGAAGATGGACCCGCAGTGGACCGTCCCGCTCGGCGAGTCGGCGGAGCTGATCGCGGACAAGCACAAGATCGGGCGGGAGCAGCAGGACGAGTTCGCCCTCGCCTCCCACCGGAAGGCCGCGCAGGCGCAGGCGGACGGCCTGTTCGACGTCGAACTCGCACCGGTGCCGGTGCCACAGCGCAAGGGCGACCCGGTCGACTTCGCCGCCGACGAGTGCGTACGCCCGGGCGCTTCCCTGGAGGCGATGGCGAAGCTCAAGCCGTCCTTCCGCACGGCGAGCGAAGCGAGAGGGGGGTCCCCCCGGCCGGAGGCTGGGGGAGGCACCGTGACCGCCGGGAACGCCTCGCCGCTCAACGACGGCGCCGCGGCGCTGCTCCTCGTCGACGAGGAGGGCCTGAAGGCCACCGGCCGCGAGCCGCTGGCCCGGATCTCCGCCACCGGTGTCTCGGCGAACGACCCGCAGTACTTCGGCCTCGCCCCCGTCGAAGCGGTGAACCGCGCCCTGGCCAAGGCCGGCAAGACCTTCGCCGACCTGGACGTCCTCGAACTCAACGAGGCCTTCGCCGCCCAGGTGCTGGGCTGCGTCGCCGAGTGGCCCGAGTTCGACCCGGCGATCCTCAACCCGCAGGGCGGTGCCATCGCCCTCGGCCATCCGCTCGGCGCCTCCGGCGCCCGCCTCGCCGGCACCGTCGCCCACCAGCTCGCCCGCAAGGGCGGCGGCACGGGCGTCGCCACCCTCTGCATCGGCGTCGGCCAGGGCCTCGCCCTCGTCCTCGACCGCTAGGGTCTGTCCGCCGGACAGACCCCAGTCACCCAGGGAACCCCCATGACTCTCACTCAGCACGACATCGACGCGGAGATCGCGGCCGAGCACGCCGCCTACGAGAAGCGGGTCGCCGACGGCGCGCCCGTCGAGCACCACCCGCGCCGCGACTACGCCCCGTACCGGTCCTCGGTGCTGCGCCACCCCAAGCAGCCGCCGATCAACATCGACGTCAGCAAGGACCCGGAGCTGGTGGAGCTGTCCTCCCCCGCCTTCGGGGAACGGGACCTCACCGGCATCGACAACGACCTGACCCGGCAGCACACCGGAGAGCCGGTCGGCGAGCGCATCACCGTCTCCGGCCGCCTCCTCGACCGCGGCGGCAAGCCCGTGCGCGGGCAGCTCGTGGAGATATGGCAGGCCAACTCGGCCGGCCGCTACGCCCACCGGCGCGAGCAGCACGACGCCCCGCTGGACCCGAACTTCACCGGCGTGGGCCGCACCCTCTCCGACGACGACGGCTTCTACCGCTTCACCACCATCCAGCCCGGCCCCTACCCCTGGCGCAACCACGTCAACGCCTGGCGTCCGGCCCACATCCACTTCTCGGTGTTCGGCTCGGCGTTCACCCAGCGGCTCGTGACGCAGATGTACTTCCCGAACGACCCGCTGTTCCCGTACGACCCGATCCTCCAGTCGGTGACCGACGACGCGGCCCGGCAGCGGCTGATCGCGACGTACGACCACAGCCTGTCCGTGCCCGAGTTCTCCCTCGGCTACCACTGGGACATCGTGCTCGACGGCCCGAACGCCACCTGGATCGAAGAAGGACGCTGACCGCCATGACGAAGATCGACACCAGCGGCGCGGAGAACGTGCTGCCCACCCCGTCGCACACGGTCGGCCCGTTCTACGGCTACGCGCTGCCCTTCCGCGGCGGCGAGGACATCGCGCCCCTCGGGCACCCCGACACCGTCACCGTGCACGGGTACGTGTACGACGGCGAGGGCCGGCCGCTGCCCGACGCCCTGCTGGAGGTGTGGGGTCCGGACCCGGACGGCAAGGTGCCCACCGCCGACGGCTCGATGCGGCGCGACCCCGCCTCCGGCGGCTTCCTGGGCCGCAACGGCGTGGAGTTCACCGGCTTCGGCCGCATCCAGACCGACGCCGACGGACACTGGTACGCGCGGACCCTGCGCCCGGGGGCACGCGGGCGGAACGCGCCCTACCTCAGCCTGTGCGTGTTCGCCCGCGGCCTGCTCGTGCACCTGTTCACCCGGATCTACCTGCCGGGCGACGACGCCGCGCTGGCCGCCGACCCGCTGCTGTCCCGGGTGGACGCGGAGCGCCGCGGCACGCTGATCGCCGGGGACGAGGGCAACGGCACGTACCGTTTCGACATCCGCCTTCAGGGCGAAGGCGAAACGGTCTTCCTGGAGTTCCAGTGACATCAGCTCCCGACGCCGGCCTGCTCGCCCCCGGGTGGGCGGGCTCGCCGGCCGCCGACGCGACCGGCGACCGCGCCTGGCTGCGGGCCCTGCTCGACGCGGAGACGGCGCTGACCCGGGCCCAGGCCGGGCTGGGGCTCGCTCCCGCCGAGGCGGCGAGGGCGGTGACCGAGGCCGCCGACCCGGCCCGCTTCGACGTGTACTCCCTGGCCGCGCGTGCCCGCGGCGGCGGCAACCCGGTGATCCCGCTGGTCGCGGACCTGACGAAGGCGGTCGGCGACGAGTACGGGCCGTATGTGCACCGGGGCGCGACCAGCCAGGACATCATGGACACCGCGACGATGCTGGTCGCCGCCCGCACCCTCGACCTGCTGCTGCCCGACCTCACCCGCACGGAGCGGGCGCTGGCCCGGCTGGCGGCCGAACACCGGGACACGGCGATGCCGGGCCGGACGCTGACCCAGCACGCCGTGCCGACGACCTTCGGGCTGAAGGCGGCCGGATGGCGCACGCTGGTGCTCGACGCGCGGGACCGGATCACGGCCGCACGCGACGCGCTGCCCGCCCAGCTCGGCGGCGCGGCGGGCACCCTGGCGGCCTTCGGGGCGTACGGCGCCGAGGACGCGACCGCGCTGCCCGAGGCGTACGCCCGTGAACTGGGCCTGCGGGCACCGCTGTTGCCCTGGCACACGCTGCGCACCCCGATCGCCGACCTCGCCGGCTGCCTCGCCTTCGCCGCCGGCGCCCTCGGGAAGATCGCCGTGGACGTGCTGACGCTGTCCCGCACCGAGATCGGCGAGGTCGCGGAGGGCAGCGGCGGCGGCTCGTCGGCCATGCCCCACAAGGCCAACCCCGTGCGCTCCACGCTGATCGCGGCGGCGGCCCGGCGCGCGCCGCAGCTCGCGGCCACGCTGTACGGCTGTCTGGCCGCCGAGGACGAACGCCCGGCCGGGGCCTGGCACGCCGAGTGGGAACCGCTGCGGGACCTGCTCCGGCTGACCGGCGGGGCGGCGCGCGATGCCGCCGAGCTGGCCGAGGGACTGCGGGTGCGCCCGGACGTGATGCGTGCGCACCTCGGCCTCACCCACGGGCTGATCGTGTCCGAGCGGCTCTCCGCCGAGCTGGCGCCGGTGCTCGGGCGGGCCCGCGCCAAGGCACTGCTCACCGAACTCGCCCGGCGCACCTACGCCGAGGACCGCAGCCTGGGCGACCTCCTCGCCGGGGTACCGGAGTTGGAGGACGTCGACCTCGACGCCCTGACCGACCCCGCCCGCTACACCGGCTCCGCCGGAGCCCTCACCGACCGTGCTCTGGAGCGACGTTGACCATGCTCAACCACCTGACCGAAGGCCCCTCCTCCGCTCCCCCGCTGCTGCTCGGGCCCTCGCTGGGCACCTCGTACGCCCTGTGGGACAAGGTGGCGCCCGAGCTGTCCATCGGCCACCGGGTGATCCGCTGGGACCTGCCGGGACACGGCGGTTCGTCGGCCGACCTCATCGGTCCCGGCGCCACCGTCGCCGACCTGGCCGGCCTGGTGCTTGCGCTCGCCGACTCGCTCGGCGTCGAGCGGTTCGCCTACGCGGGCGTGTCCCTGGGCGGCGCGGTGGGCCTGCACCTGGCCGTGCACCACCCGGAGCGGGTGTCGTCGCTGGCCGTCCTCTGCTCGTCGGCGCACTTCAACGGTGCGAAAGGGTGGGAGGAACGGGCCGCGCTGGTGCGCGCGGAAGGGCTGGACGAGCTCGCCGAGAGCGCCGACGCACGGTGGTTCACGCCCGGGTTCACCGTGCCGGAGCTGGTGCGGGACCACCGGGAGGCCGACCCCGGGGCCTACGCCGCGTGCTGCGACGCGCTGGCCGCGTTCGACCTGCGGGACCGGCTCGGCGAGATCGCCGCGCCCACCCTGCTGATCGCCGGCCGCGAGGACCCGGCCACACCGCCCGCGCATCTGCGGGAGATCGCCGACGCCGTGCCGGGCGCGGCGCTGGTGGAGATCCCGGGCGCCTCGCACCTGGCGCCCGCCGAGCGCCCCGAGGCGGTGCTGACCGCGCTGCGCGGGCACTTCGACGGGGGTGCCAAGCGGGGCATGGCGGTACGGCGCGAGGTACTGGGCGACGCGCACGTGGACCGGGCGCAGGGGCGGCAGACCCCGTTCACCGCGCGGTTCCAGGACTTCATCTCGCGCTACGCCTGGGGTGAGATCTGGACCGACGAGACGCTCTCGCGCCGCGAGCGCAGCATGGTCACGATGACGGCGCTGGTGGCGCACGGCCACTACGAGGAGCTGGCCATGCACGTCCGGGCGGCCCGCCGCAACGGGCTCACGCCGGACGAGATCGGCGCCGTGCTGCTCCAGACGGCCGTGTACTGCGGGGTGCCGGCGGCGAACTCGGCGTTCGCGACGGCCCAGCGGGTGCTGGCCGAGGAGGACGGCGCCGCGGGCTGAGCGGGCGGATCAGCCCACGAGTCCCGCCAGGGCCTCGCGGGCCTTCGCCACCAGCCCGTCCGAGCCGCACGAACGCGCCAGCGCCAGGCCCCGTTCGAGCTCCGCCTTCGAGCGGGCCGCGATGCCGTACTCGACGCGTGCCGCGGCGTGTTCGTACTGGCAGGGCGAGGCCTCCAGGTAGGCGACCGCCTGGGCGGCGAGCCGCACCGCGCGCTGGCCCGTCTCCAGGGCGGCGGCGCAGCGCAGGGCCTCCCCTATGGCGGTGTCGGTGCCGAAGCGCTCGGCCTGGCGGCGCGCGTCGGAGGCCAGTTGCGCGGCGCGGCCGGGGTCCTCCGCAGCGAGGGCGCGGGCGAGGTCGGTCGCCCAGGGGACCACCACCGGGTTGTGCCGGCCGCGTGCGGCGGCGGCCTTCTCGGCGGCCTCCAGTTCGTTGATGCCGTCCTTGGTGCGGCCGGTGGCGAGCAGCAGCCGGCCGCGGACGGTACGGGGGTCGGGCAGCACGATCGTGGACGGGTAGGGCGGGGCGAAGCCGTACTGGTCGGCGAGCGACCGGGCCTCCTCGACGTGGCCGCGGGCGAGCAGCGTGTCGATCAGGTTGCAGGTCGCGGACCAGTACAGCGGCAGGCCGCGGCCGACGCGCTCGGCGATGCGCAGCGATTCGCGCAGGGACTTCTCGGCCTCCCGCAGCCGGCCCCGCCTGCGGTGGCCCAGACCGACGTAGGCGTGCGCGAGGGCCAGGTGGCCGCCGCTCCAGCCCGCGGTCTCGTAGGCGCGCAGGGCTTCGGTGAACAGGGCCTCGGCGCGGTCGAGCCGGTCGCAGTAGGCGTAGGCGCTGGCCAGCATCATGGGCAGTTCGAGGCCCCACTCGGTGTCGGTCCAGCCGAGCCCGGGGGCGAGGCGGCCGTTGACGAGGGCGCGGTCGCACAGTTCGACGACCTCTTCGGCGTTCTCCCCGTGGGTCATGGCGTCGAAGCCGCGCAGGATGAGCAGGGCGCGTTCGGCGTTGTCGCGGCCGGTGCAGGTCGCGGCGAGTTCGGCGAGGCGCGCGGAGCGGCCGGGTGAGGCGGTCTCGCCGGCGTGGATGCCCTCCCACATGTACTGCACGGCCTGGAGGCGCAGCCGCGCCGACGGGTCCGGGTTGCGGGCGGACTCCGCCTCGACGGTGCGGACGGCCTCCTCGAGCTGGTCGTTGTGGAGGAGCGCCTGGGAGAGCCGGAAGACGGCGTCGACGCGTTCCTCGCCGTCGAGGCCGGGCATGGCGAGGGCGGTGCGCAGGTGCCCGATGGTGGTGGCGGGCGCGGTGAGCAGGGTGGCGCAGCCGAGTTCGTAGAGCACCCGGGCGTGCGCTTCGGGCAGCGGCGGTTCCTCGAGGGCGCGTTCGAGGCAGCGCCGGGCCGCGTCGGGCGCGCCGACGGCGAGGTGCTCACGGGCGGCGTCGCGCAGTTGCCGCACGACGTCCTGGTCGTCGTCGGGGTGGACCTGGAGGAGGTGGCGGGAGGCGGCCGCGGCGCCGAGTCCGGAGTCGGCGACGAGCTGGGCCGCTATGCCGTGCATGGCCCGGCGCAGCGCGTCGGGGATCGAGTTGTAGACGGCGGTGGCGATCAGCGGGTGGACGAACTCCAGGTCGCCGTCGGCCGCTCGCCCGGCGGCCGGGTCGGGCCCGGTCAGGATGCGGGCGGTGCCGAGCAGTTCGGCGCAGCGCACGGCGTCGCCACGGTCCAGGGTGGCGAGCCGGGCCACCATGTCGACGGTGATGCCGGTGCCGAGGATGGCGGCGGCCCAGGCGAACCGGGTGGCGTCGATGCCGAGTTGCTCCAGGCGGGCGACGAGTCCGCCGCCGCGGGCCGAGCGGTTCAGGGCGCGCAGTTCGGCGGCCCGGGACTCGACCGGCTCCAGTTCGCTGTCCTGGACCTTGGCGAGCAGTTCGACGGTCTCGTACGGATTGCCGTCGGTGACGGCCCACACCTCGCGGCAGAACGCGCCGTCGGCGTGGGCGCCCACGGTGGCGCGGGTGAGCCCGGCCGTCGCCTCCGGGGTGAGGGCGCTGAGCGGGGCGAGGGGCCGGCCCGCGGCCTCGGCGGCGTCCAGGTGGCGGGCGCTGTCGCCGGTGACGCCGCCGGGACGGCGGGCGATCACCAGCAGGGCGGACGTCTCGTCCAGGCGCTCGGCGAGCGCGGCGAGCCAGCGCAGGGTCTCCTGGTCGGCCCAGTGGACGTCGTCGATGAGCAGGACCAGCGGCCACTCCCTGCGGGCCAGCCGGCGCACGGCGGCGACCAGGCCGTCGCACACGCCCTGCGGGTCGGCCTGCCGTTCGCCGGGTTCGGCTATGCCGAGGGCGGGGCCGGCGATGTCGTACCAGTCGCCGAGGTAGTCGCGCGCCTCCTCTGGGAGCATGGACACGAGGGCCGGCTGCAGCAACTGCCGTACGACGTTGAAGGGGACGGAGCGCAGGGTCTCGCCGCCGCGCGCCGACCAGACGGTGCAGCCGCGGGCCTCGGCGATGCGGCGGGTCTCGGCCAGCAGCGCGGTCTTGCCCAGTCCCGCCTCGCCCCGGCACACCAGCAGGCTGCCGGAGGACGAGCGGTCCGCGCACAGGGTGTCCACCGCCCGTGTGATGGCGGCGACTTCCTCGTCGCGCTCCCATAGGGAGGCCGAGGCGGCGGCCGTGGGCCGTACCTCCGTCATCCCGCTACCTCCCCATGTCGCCCGAACGACGTACAGAGGTTGAGCCTAGCGGCCCGATCGACCCGGTGGTGGATGCTCGGGGCACCAGTTGCCGTGACGGGTGACATGCGGTAAAGCGCGGGCGACGTGCCGGGCCCGTCACCAGCGGCGGAATGCCGGTCGTGCGTCAACGGGCGGGAGAGCGGGGGCTGTCGCGGGGTCTCTCATCCCGCTTTCACCGACGCCTCATACGGTGGGGTCATGACGCAGGTGACTCCTCCCGGGTGGTACCCGGACCCCGGGCAGACAAGTGACGGTCCCGCCACCGAGCGCTGGTGGGACGGCAAGGCGTGGACGGACCAGGTCCGTCCGGCGGGGCCGGCCGCCGCGCGGGAGCCCGGGACTCCGCCGGTGACCGGCGCGGCGCCCGCGCCGCCGGCCCCCGCGCCCGGGCCTCACGACGCCGCATCCGGGCCGTACGGCACCGCACCCGCCCCGTACGGCACCGCACCCGGGCCGTATCCGGTGCACCCGGGCTATCCCGGGTATCCCGTCCAGCCGCCGGCCGGCCGGCGGCGCGGTCTGCGCACCGGGATAGCCGTCGCGGCGGCCGTGGCCGTCCTGGCCGGCATCGGCGGCGGTGTGTACGTGCTGGCCGACGGTGACGGCTCGTCCGGCAGCAGCGCGGGGTCCCGGCAGCAGGAGGGGCCCGGCTCCGGCGACGGGAACGACCCCTTCGGCGGTCCGGGCGGGGGCGACGGGTCGCCCGCGCCGGACTCCCCGGGACAGTCGGAGCCGCCCACCATCGACAGCGGGTCGGTCCCGGACCCGGTCAGCGGGATCAGCCTGCCCATTCCGGACGGCTGGTCGGGGCAGCAGCTGTCGGTCGGCGCGTCGGTGACCTCCGACGACGCCTACAAGTGCCCGGGCGACACCTCGGCGAGCTGCACCAAGGGCGGCGCCTACTCGGCCCCCGCGATGGTGCTCGGCACCGAGGGCACCACCGCCGAGGAGGTCGCGAAGGCGGACATCGAGGCGAACGCGGAGGAGTCGTACGGCGGCAAGTCCTACGGCGGGATCACCTCGCACCAGGAGCTGGCCTCCAAGGCGGTGACGGTCGCCGGTCAGAAGGGCTACCTGGTGCGCTGGAAGGCGGTCACCAGCAAGGGCGCCGACGGGTATGTGGAGTCGCTCGCCTTCCCGTCGCCGGCCGACGCGAAGCGCATCGTCGTCGTCCGCTTCGGTGTCGACACGGACGGGCCGCAGACGGTGATCGACGAGATCACCCAGGGCATCGAGGTGTCCTCCGGCGGGGGCAGCGGACAGGACGTCTGACCGGCCCCGGAACGTCGGTCGGCCGAGTGGGGCGCCCTTCCGCTCAAAGGGCGTCCCACCCGGCCGGTGGTGGCGCGCCGCCCCCGTCCCCACGGTGCGGCGCGGGCAGGCCACCGTCCAGTCATCCCGTGGACGGCGGCCTGGGTCTCAGGGCAGGCCGAGGGCCGGGAGCACGACGGCCTCCACGAACCGCACCAGGTACTCCGCGTCGGCGTACTCGCCCTCGATGACCGGCCGCATCCGCAGGGCGCCGAACATCTGCGCGGGCACGAACTCCAGCGCCGGGTGGCCGGCCGGAACCTCGCCGCGTTCGACCCCGCGCCGCAGGATCTCCCGCAGCGCCGCGATCTCCGGCTCGACCAGCGCCTCGCGCAGCGCGCGCTGGAGCTCCGGGTCCTGCATGACCGCGTGGCCGAGCGCCTGGAGCAGCGTGTCCTTGCCGGACCACTGGCCCGCGGCCCGGGCCGCCTGGCGCAGGTCCTCGGCGAGCGAGCCGGTGTCGATGCCGGCGAAGCGCACCCGGCGGCTGGAGCGCAGGGCCGCCGCCACGAACTGCGGCTTGGTCTTCCACTGCCGGTAGAGCGTGGACTTGCTGCACCGGGTGCTGGCGGCGATGCCCTCCATGGTCACGGCGTCGTAGCCGCACTCCCGGATCTGTTCGAGCACGGCGTCGAAGAACTCCTTCTCACGCTCGGGCGTGATCTTGGAGCGGCGCGAGGCGCCGACCGTGTCCGGTCGGTCCGCGGCCTGCGACGTCATGCTCTTCTCCTCACTCGTTGCAGCGGCACTGCAGCCAGGGGTCGAGGGACCCGTGTTCCAGTGTGTCGTATGTCTATCGATACGGCAGTGTACCGGTACCCCACCGTATCGGTACACTGGCGTATCGGAACGGGGTCGTATCGATGAGAACCGTCACACGCCCCCCGGACCGATGACTCCGCCACACCCGGTGAGTCGTCGGTCCGGCCAGCACCACCGCACGCACCACCGTCAGCGAAGGGGCCCCGGGGATGAATGCCCGCACCTGGCCTGCAGAAGCGGAGCCGGACGCGCCCGCGCGCCCGCCACTCGTCCGTGAACTCCTGCTCGTCGCAGGGCTCTTCCTCGTCTACAAGTTCGGCCGCCGGCTGGCGACCGGCCACACCGCCGAGGCCTACCGCAACGCGTACCACGTGTGGGACTGGGAGCGCGCGCTGCGGCTGCCCGACGAGGGCACGGTGCAGTCCCTGCTGCTGCACGGCGACTCCCTGATCCACGTGGCGAACACCTACTACGCCACCGTCCACTTCCCGGCCACCGTGGCCTTCCTGGTCTGGCTCTATCTGCGGCGGCCGGCGCACTACGTCTGGGCCCGCAGGGTGCTGGCGGCGGTGACCGGCGCCGCGCTGGTGCTGCACCTGGCCTTTCCGCTGGCCCCGCCGCGCATGCTGGGCGCGACCGGACTGATCGACACGGCCCGGGTGTTCGGGCCCTCGGTGTACGGCCCGCCGCGCACCGACCAGCTGTCGAACCAGTTCGCGGCGATGCCCTCCCTCCACTTCGGCTGGGCGCTGATGCTGGCGGTCGGCCTGATCGTCGCCACCCGGTCGCGCGGGCGGTGGCTGTGGCTGCTGCATCCGCTGGTGACGCTCCTGGTGATCGTGGGCACCGCGAACCACTACTGGCTCGACGTGATCGGGGCGACCGCCCTGCTCGGCGCCGCCCTCGCCGTCGTCCGCCCGCCGCACGCGGCCCACCGGACGCCGCACCGCCTGCCGGTGCCCCGGCGACGCCCGGCCGAGCGGCGCGAACCGCAACGGCGCGAACCGGAGCGGCACGAGCTGGTGGGGGCGGGCCGGTGAACGCCGCGCTGATCGCCGTCCTGCTGTCCCTGGTCTCGGCCGTCGCCTACGCCGCCGCGGCCGTGGCCCAGGAGCGGCTGGCCGCCCGCAGCTCCGCGGGCGCG
This sequence comes from Streptomyces flaveolus, assembly GCF_044765825.1. Taxonomy (NCBI): domain Bacteria; kingdom Bacillati; phylum Actinomycetota; class Actinomycetes; order Kitasatosporales; family Streptomycetaceae; genus Streptomyces; species Streptomyces flaveolus. The sequence goes on from NZ_JBIWKU010000004.1 coordinate 245,265, forward strand.
CTGCGGATGCTGGGCAACGGCGCCTGGTGGTGGTCCGTCGCGCTCAACGCGTCGGCCGCGCTGCTGCACGTCGTGGCCCTCAAGTACGGCCCGCTCACGGTGGTCCAGCCGCTCGGCGCGCTCACCCTGGTCGCGGCGGTGCCCCTGGGGGCGCGGCTGGCGGGCCGGCGGGTGAGTGCGGTCGAGTGGCGGGGCACCGGACTGACGCTGCTCGGCCTGGGCGCGCTGCTGCTGACGGCTTCCGGCCCCGCGCCCGACGACGTGCTGAGCGTGCCGGAGGCGCTGACGGTCTCCGGTGCGACGGCGGCGCTGATCGGTCTGCTGTCGCGGCCCGGCGCCCGGCCGGGTCTGCGGCACGCGACGGCGTCCGGCATCGCCTCCGGGGTCGCCTCGGCACTCACCCAGACCGTCACGGTAGCCGTCACGGACCGCTCGGGTCCGCTGCTCAGCGTCCAGGTGATCGGGGTGGCGGTGCTGGTGTCGGCCTTCGCGGCGGGCGGGCTGCTGCTGTCCCAGACGGCCTACCGGGGTGGCCTGGGCGCCCCGCTCGCGGTGGTGACGCTGGCCAACCCGGTGGCCGCCGCGGTGATCGGGGTGTCACTGCTCGGTGAGCGGCTGCGCGGCGGCCCGGCCGGTGTGCTGCTCGCGCTGACCGGTGCGGCACTGGCCGGCTGGGGCGTGGTCCAGTTGAGCCGGGCCACGCCCGCGCCGGCCGACGAGCCGCTCCCGGTGGCCGAGGACCGGCCTCAGGTGGGCCCCGCCGTGCCGGGGCCGGAGCCGGACGGCGGGCCCGTGGGGACGGAGCCGGTGCTGGTGCCCCGGCAGCCGATGCCGGGGCACCTGACTCCGCTGTGATGCCCGCGCCGACGCCTACACGGTGGCGATCGCCGGGTCGCTCACTCCCGGCCGCCCGTTCTCCACGTGCCCGGCGAAGCGCCGCAGGAAGGCCGGGTCGCCGTCGGCCGTGACGGTGAGGTCGTACCAGCGCCGGCTCTCCGCCAGGTCGACGGTGTGCCGCACGGTGGCACCGGGGCGCACCGTGACCGTCCTGCCCGGACCGCCGTAGCCGTCGGCGATCCGCAGGCGGACCGTGCCGGACCCGGCGTTGGTGAAGGTCAGCCGGACGTCGTCGCCGGTGTGCCGGGCGGTGACCTCGGGCCCGGCGGCCCTGTTCCCGCCCCGGAAGACGCGCAGGAAGCCGTTGGGGCCGTGCACGGTCAGGTCGTACGCGCCGTCCGAGTACACCGAGTTCCAGGTGTCCGCGATGCTCTTGCCGGCCTCGGTGGTGTACGTCCACGGGCCGTCGCCGCGGTTGCCGGAGGTGACGAGGAAAGCGGCACCGGCCCGGGCGCCGGAGGCGAAGGTGAGCGTGAACTTCCCGGCCGCCGCGTCCACGGCGCCGTCCACGTGCGGGTCGTAACGCAGCGGGCGTGCGGGGCGCGGGCCACGCTCCTGGCGGGGCATGTCCGGGTCCGCCGGGGGTGTCGGGCGGTAGTCCGGGTGGCGCTCGCGGTCCGGCGGCTCGTAGGCGTCGGTGTCCGGCAGCCGGGCGGGCCGGCTGTCCGGGCGGGAGAAGTCGAAGGCGGAGGTCAGGTCGCCGCAGATGGCGCGCCGCCACGGCGAGATCTGGGGTTCGCGCACGCCGAAGCGGCGCTCCATGAACCGGATGACCGAGGTGTGGTCGAAGGTCTCGGAGCAGACGTAGCCGCCCTTGCTCCACGGCGAGACGACCAGCATGGGGACGCGGGGGCCGAGCCCGTAGAAGCCCTCGGTGTGCGTGGCGCTGCCCTTGAAGACGTCGAGGGACACGTCGACGGTGGACAGGCCCTGCGCGGCCGACTTCGGCGGCAGCGGCGGCACCACGTGGTCGAAGAAGCCGTCGTTCTCGTCGTAGGTGATGAACAGGGCGGTCTTCGCCCACACCGCCGGGTTGGAGGTGAGGGCGTCCAGGACCTGGGAGATGTACCAGGCGCCGTAGTTCGAGGGCCAGTTGCCGTGCTCGGAGAAGGCCTCGGGGGCGGCGATCCAGGAGATCTGCGGCAGCTTCCCGGCCTTGACGTCGGCGCGGAGCCGGTCGAAGTAGCCCTCGCCGCTCCTGGCGTCGGTGCCGGTGCGGGCCTTGTCGTACAGCGGGTCACCGGGCCGGGCGCTCCGGTACGAGTTGAAGTACAGCAGGGAGTTGTCGCCGTAGTTGCCGCGGTAGGCGTCGCCGATCCAGCCCCAGGAGCCGGCCGCGTCCAGGCCGTCGCCGATGTCCTGGTAGATCTTCCAGGAGATTCCGGCCGCCTCCAGCCGCTCGGGGTACGTCGTCCAGTCGTAGCCGCGTTCGTCGTTGCCGAGGACCGGGCCGCCGCCCTTGCCGTCGTTGCCGGTGTGGCCCGACCACAGGTAGTAGCGGTTGGGATCGGTGGAGCCGATGAAGGAGCAGTGGTAGGCGTCGCAGACGGTGAAGGTGTCGGCGAGCGCGTAGTGGAAGGGGATGTCCTCACGGGTCAGGTACGCCATGGTCGTGGTGCCCTTGGCGGGCAGCCAGCGGTCGTACTTGCCGTTGTGGTAGGCGGCCTGACCGTCGGACCAGCCGTGCGGCAGACCCTGCAGGAACTGCATGCCGAGGTCGTCGGCTTCGGGGTGGAAGGGCAGAACCTCGGTGCCGTCGCTCTTGGTCTGGTGCCACACCGACTTGCCGCTGTCCAGGGTCACCGGGTGCGGGTCGCCGAAGCCGCGGACGCCTCGCAGCGTGCCGAAGTAGTGGTCGAAGGAGCGGTTCTCCTGCATCAGGACCACGATGTGCTCGACGTCCTCGATGCTTCCCGCGCGGTGGTTCGCCGGGAGTGCGGCGGCCCGCTCGATGCTCGCGGACAGCGCGCTGAACGCCGATGTGGCGCCCGCGAGTTGGAGAAAGCGGCGCCGGTTGACTTCGGGCATGGGGTGGGAAGCCTCTCGCCTCGGGGGGTGGGGATCGTGCCGGACCGTGCCGGGCCGGTGACGGAATGCGCGCGAAAAGAGTGTTCCAGGAGCACCAAACGTCAGGGAAGGGTCCGGTGGCGCTGATGTGAAAGTCGTCGGTACGTGGGGTGTGCCGGACCCGCCGGGCGGGGATGGTCGCGATCATGACAGGCATGCACACGGACTCCCCGCCGACCCGACGGCCCGTACGCCAGCTCCTCGCCGCCTCGGTGGGCAACGCCGTGGAGTGGTACGACTGGTACGCCTACACCTTCCTGGCCACCTACATCGCCGACCAGGTCTTCCCCGAGAGCGCCGACAACTCGCTGGTGCCGTTGCTGTCCACATTCGCGGTGTTCGCCGTGGGCTTCTTCATGCGGCCCGTCGGCGGACTGCTGATGGGCGCGATCGCCGACCGGCGCGGGCGGCGGGCGGCGCTGACCGTCACCATCCTGCTGATGGGCGGCAGCAGCCTGCTGGTCGGGCTGACCCCGACGTACGCGGCGGCCGGTGTGCTGGCGCCGGTGGTGCTGGTCGCCGCGCGGCTGCTCCAGGGGCTGTCGGTGGGCGGCGAGTTCGCCGCGTCGACCACCTTCCTGGTGGAGTCGGCGGGGCCCGGCCGTCGCGGTCTCTTCTCCAGCTTCCAGTACGTCTCGACGACCGCCGGGCAGCTCGTCGCGTCCGGTGTCGCGACCGTGCTGGTGGACACGCTCGACGAGGGACGGATGAACGGCTGGGGCTGGCGGGTGCCGTTCGTGTTCGGGGCCGTGCTCAGCCTCGTCGGCTTCTGGATCCGGCAGGGCGCCCAGGAGACCCGCAGCGCCGAGCAGCAACGGGCGCCGCGTCCGGGGCTGTTCGAGGCGCTGCGCCGTCATCCGCGCGAGTCGCTGCTGATCGGCGGCATCACGGCGGGCGGCACGATCGCCTACTACACCTGGACGTCGTACCTGCCGACGTACGCCGAACTCAACACGGGGCTGGACAAGTCGGACGCGCTGCTCGCGGGCACGATCTCGCTGGCTTTCTTCGGGCTGCTCCAGCCGCTCGGCGGACTGCTCTCCGACCGCTTCGGCCGCCGCCCGCTGCTGCTGTTCTTCGGCGTGGGGTTCGCCCTGCTGAGCGTGCCGCTGCTGCACGCCCTGCGCGACTCGTTCGCCGTGCTGCTGCTGGTGCAGTGCGCCGGCATGATCCTGCTGACCGGCTTCACCTCGATCAGCGCGGCCGTCAACGCGGAGATCTTCCCGCCCCGGGTGCGCGCGGCCGGCATCGGCTTCCCGTACTCGCTCACCGTCGCCCTGTTCGGCGGCACGGCCCCGTACATGGGCACGCTGTTCAAGGAGCTGGGTCACCCCGGGCTCTTCCCCTGGTACGTCGCCGTCCTGTGCCTGCTGTCCTCGCTGGTGTACCTGCGGCTGCCGGAGACGGCACACAAGGAGCTGGCGCGATGACGGGCACTGCGGGGTGAACGGCTCGCCCCCACGCGGTGACCTCTCTGCGCTCGTCACAGCGGGACGGCGCGGTTCCGCAGGCCGCGTCGCCGTGGCAGAGCGGCCCCTTGCGACCGGCGTGGGCGAGGCCCCGTCCACGCCGACCGACGGGGCGGGGCGGGCCTGGCCCCAACCCGTCCGCGGGTTCGCATCCCGCCGGCGCCGCAGCCGCCCGAGGCACGCCGGGCCGGCGAGGGACGGCCCGCAGGTGGCGGCGCGGCCGGCGGCGGAGCTCGCGGAGGTCAGGTCCTCCCGGCTGGAACAGAAGGGCCGGGGCCGGGCCCTCGGGACCGTCTGGTCGGCCTCCGACGCCCCGGTCCTCGCCTCCATGGACGTCGACCAGTCCACCGACCTCAACGCGCTGCTGCCGCTGGTGGCCCCGCTCACGCGAAGGCCGTCCCTCCGGGCGGAACTCAGCGGCGGCGCCTGCGCGGTCGCGGCACCTCCAGTTCCTCCAGCTGCGGACCGTCCCCGTCCTGGACACGCCGCCAGGCCTCGCGGTAGAGGCCGGCGACGGGCCGGGAGGGCACGACGACGCCCAGGACGGGCGTCTCGCCGTCGAGCAGGTCGTACAGCGGCAGCTTCCACCGCTCCAGCGGGAGGTGCGGGTTCGCGAGCTGCACCCACCCGCCGGGCAGGAACAGCGAGCGTCCCGCCTTGGGGCGACTGCCCTCCAGTACCAGTCCGGTGGCCGCGAGTTCGGCGCGGGCGGCACGGTGCCGGGCGGTTCCCCCGCGCTGTCCGCCCCAGCCGGTCCAGCGCGCGACGTTGCGGTCGGTGGGGTCCGGCATGGCGAGCAGCATCAGGTAGAGGACGGCGGCGTCCTCTCCGAGGCCGTGCCGCCCGGCCACCTCGCCGACCAGGTCGGGCACGGAGCGGGCGGGGTCCTGCGGCCACCAGGGACCGTCGGCGTCGCGCTCGCCGGCCACCGGGGTGCCGGGGTCGGCGAGCAGCTCGGCGAACCGCGGGTCGTGGACCAGACGCAGGGCGGTCTCCTGGGCGTTGGGCCGCTCACCGGCCGACAGGGCCGTCAGGTGGGGGCCGTCGCCCGTGGTGTCCAGCAGTGCCGGCCGGACGGCGGGAACCGGCTCGGGCCCCTCGGTGCCGAACAGGATCGCGCCGTGGCGCACGAAATCGTCGCCGGTCTCGTCCGGGTCTCCGGCGGCCCGCCGGAACGCCTCCCAGTCGGCCCTCCTGTCGAGACCCAGCAGCAGCCCGGGGTGGGCCAGCCGGTCGCGCAGCGCCGTCAGCACACCGGGCAGGGCCGCCCGGATCGGGTCTCCGGACGGGAGGCGGTGGGCGAGCCACGCGGCCAGGGCCACCGAGCCCTTCAGGGTGCTGTTGTCGAAGCCGGGCGTCTGCTCGGCGGACACGACCCGGTAGCGGCCGAAGGTCCAGGTCAGGTCGCGGGTCAGCCGGGGCTCGGTGGCCAGGTCGACGAAGCCCCGCAGGGCGTCGGCCGGTGCCCATCCGACGGGCTCGACGGTGCGGACCGCGTCGTGGAGCACCTCCTCCGGGAGGGGAGTGCGCCGGCCCAGCCGCTCGTTCCAGACCTCGGCCGCACGGGCCGCGTCGGGGCCGTGCGTCCACAGCCGGGCCGGTTCGGCGGGCAGCAGGGCCGCCACGACGGCCCGCAGGGCGTCCATGTCGAGGGCCCTCAGCCCGTCCTTGGCCACGCGGGCGTCGGCCGCCTTCACGCCGATGGTCTTCAGCGTCGCGGAGGGCACGGCCTCGCGCTTGTCGTCGATCTGCGGCATTCCGGCCAGCACGAGCCGGGCCGTGGTCGGGGTGACGCCGGTGAGCCGGGCGAACTCCTCGGCGGCCGCCGGCCGCCAGGGCGCCGGGCCGCGCTGGGCCAGCTCGGCCCGGAAGGCCGCGACCCAGCCCGGCGCCCGCGTCGGCTCCGGTACGAACGGCTCCTCGGACACCAGGATGTAGGGGGCGGGAACCTCGAAGCGGCCGGAGGGGTCGTGGAACACCGCGCCGTAGTGCTTCCCCCTGTCTCCGGCCGGGTCGTACTCGCTGACGAACCGGTACCAGTCGGCGGGGAAGAGCAGGAACGCGCCGCCACCCAGGTCCAGCACGGCCGCCTTCGGGTAACCCCCCACAGCGCCCGGCCCCTTGAACAGGGCGTAGTCCAGGACCACGCGGACCCGGCGCCAGTGGGCGGGGTCCAGCTCCGTCAGCCCCTGCGCGTCCAGTTCCGCCAGGTAGGCGTCGAGAGCCTGCCGGTGCTCCTCGACGGTGGCCTCCGAGGCGGCCCGCAGCGCCAGTACGACGGGCAGTTCGGGCAGCGCCCGCACGTTCACGGTCTCCAGCGGCTCATTCGTGTCCAGGGACACGTGCACGGTGCCCGCCGGGACCGGCTCCGCCTGGCCGCGTGCCGACCGGGCGAGCAGCTTCGGCAGTTCGAAGGCGCGGTGGAGCCAGTCGTAGAGCTGGCGTTTGTCGCGTTCGGTCAGGCCGGTGCCGTTCAGCGCCGAGGCGAGCAGGCGGTCGCCGATCGCGGGACGGGGCTCCTCCGTGGCGTCGCCCTGGACCGCCGAGTCCAGTCGGGCGAGCGCCGCGTCGAGGGTGCGCTGCTGCTCGGCGGCGAACCGCACCACCCCGATGATGCCGGCGCGCAGGGCCTCGTGACCGACCTGCGGCAGCAGGGTGCCGACCAGATCGGGCAGCGCGTCCCGGTCGTCCGTGCCGTCCCCGGGCACCTCCGCCACGGCCGCTGCCAGCAGTGCCGCCGCGGTGTCCTCGCCGACCCGGCGCAGCGCCGCGGAGCCCTGCGGGTCGCGGGGCCGGAGCAGGGGCCAGTACCGCAGGGGCGGCAGCAGGGCGGTGCCCGCGCTGAAGGGGCCGGCCGTGTGACCGCGGGTGACTTCGGCGACCACCCTGCCCTCGGGATCGACCAGCCGGATGTCACTGCTCGACCACCGCATCACGGTCAGGGGCCGATCCGTGCCGGGGAACAGCAGCGCGTGCTCCGGGCTCCCGCCCGCTGCGGGCGGCACGACGACCGAGCGACCGGCCAGGTCCTCGCACCGTCGCGAACCGTCGGGCAGCGTGAGCACCCGCCAGCCGAGCAGTCCGTCCACCGGGGCGCACACCGGGCCCGGCTCGGCGGAGGGGGCGGGCAGCAGCCAGGCGGTGCCGAGGGTGCTGCCCTCCGGCGCGGTGCGCAGGCCCTCGGCGAACCAGTCCGGACCGCCGGACTCCCCCACCGTGTTCTCGGCCGGGTCGTACGCGTGCCAGGCGCTCTTCGCGTCGTCGGCCCAGTCCTTGATCCACACCCAGTACGACGTGCCGTCGCTGATCACCGGCCGTCGCGAGGGTATGCGGGTGGTGTCCCCCCGCCGCAGCACGCCGTGCCCGGTGGTCCGGCCGCCCCCGGGCAGGGGGAGGGAGGCGGGAGGCATGCCGTTCATCCCGCCGGTCCCGTCCGCCGCGCACAGGTAGCCGTAGCGGACGTCGCCCTCGACCGGCACCGGTGACGAGGCGTCGGTGTCGTGCCAGTAGCCGTGCGAGCTGGACGTGGAGAACGCGTACCAGGTGACGAGCAGTCCGCCGTCCACGTACCGGAAGTCGGGGTGCCACCGGTCCGCCCCGTCCGGGAGGCGCAGCTCGTGCGCGAGGACCGTGCCCTCCGGGCCGATCACCCGGACCCGTGTGCCGTGGTGGACGATCAGGTGCGGCCAGGCCTCGCCCACTCGCGTGGCGCGCGCCGCCTCCGGTGACTCGGGCGAGCCCACCGCCTCGTCCCAGGCGGGCCAGCCCAGCTCGTCGAGGATCCCGGTGCGCAGGGTGCGGGCGAGCGCCGGGGCCATGCCGGTGGCCAGGGCCGCGCGTACCGCCTTCTCGGCAGTTGCCAGGACCTCGCCGGGCAGCCACTTCAGCGTCTCGAACGGGCCGGAGCAGGCGGTGAACCCGCCCAGTTCCGCGGTGAGGTACCTCCGGCTCACGTCGGCCACCCACTCGGCGAGCATCGGTCGTCCGCCGGGCGACCCGGCCAGCGTGGTGACGGTGCGTTTGTCGGTGTTCTCCCGCTCGTAGGTGGGACAGCCGCGACGGAAGGCCGCGCGGAAGCGGGTGTCGGCCTCCAGGGCGAGGAGATCGCGCCGCCGGTCGCACGCCGCCCAGTCCTGGAGGTTGAGCCGCGAGCGCTCCTCGGGGTCGGCGACCGGGATACGCAGGGCCAGGAACTGGTCGAGGAGGTTGACGTCGCTGACCGGGGGCGGCAACGCGGTGCCGTCGGCGAGCAGTTCGGCGCGGAGTGCGTCGGCCATGCGGTCGACGAGTGGCGGCAGCTCCGCCGGTGCGAGCCGCCCGTCGCCGGTGCGGCACAGGTCGAGGAACCGGCGCGTCCAGCCGGCCGTGCCGTCGGGTGAACGCTCCTCGGCGGGCAGGCCGGCGTCGCACAGCCCGGCGGTGGCGCCCGACGCGTCCAGCAGGTCCAGCCACTGGGGCAGTTCCTCCTGCTCCCACTCCGTGGGCAGCAGGCCCAGCAGGGCGCCCCGGACGGCGGGCTCCCGCCGGGTCAGTTCCAGCAGGGCGGGGCGATGGGACTTCCACCAGCCGGGCGGTGCCTTGGCCGTGCCGGGCAGCGGCAGCATCTCGCGCAGATAGGCCATCTCCTCGGCGAGCGCGTTCTTGCCCGCGACGGCCTTCGCCAGTCTGCGCAGGTCGGTCGCGCCCGGACTGGACGGCGGCACGCCGTGCGACGCGAGCCGGACGAAGAGCCCGCGCAGATGCCGGAACGCCGTGGCGGCCGGTACCCGCGACGACAGCCCCTTGGCGTAGCCGGAGAGTATCTTCGTCGGCACGGCGTCGGCCAGGGCGAACTCGAGGAACACCGCGTCCATGCGCGCCTCGTCGAAGGGCAGCGCGTGCGCCGTCTCCGCCTTGCGCGCGTTGACGAACATCTGGGACGCGTATGCCTTCTGGTCGGCGGCCAGGAAGACCCGGCCGGCCTGCTCGTAGAACGTCGGCAGGAAGTGGGGCACGGATCCGGCGAGCCGCTGCCCGATGGACTCGTAGGTGGCGCGGGCCTTCTTCGGCCGCGATCGCACCGTCCGCGCCACCTTGTTCATCTCCTCGACGAGGGACATGGCCAGGTGGCCGTCCGAGGGATGACGGACCAGGACCCATTCGGGGAAGCCCATCGCCCGGGGCCGCCCGAGGCCGACCTCCACCGGCTCGCCCTCGGGTTCGAGACCGAGGAAACCGGTGCCCGGCTCCACGCCCTGTTCCGCGGTGGTGAGGCGGACGATGATCCGGCCGTCGAGGCCGGGATGCCGGTAGGCCTGGGTGAGCACGGGCACGGCCCGGTCGCCCGCCCCGGTGGTGCCCGGGGGCAGCACGGCACCGGCGCGCAGCAGCTCCTCCGTCCGTGCCGTCGCCCCGCCCGGTGTCGTCGCGTCGTTCATGAATCGGTTGCCTTCCGTGGGTGTCCGTGCCGCCATGCCGTTCACTCGCCGCCGTCCGTGGGCACCGCGCGGCCCGCGTGCAGGGCCGCGGCCATGCGCATGCCCTCGGACCAGGCCACGGGGCCGACGTCGGTCAGCGCAAGCGCGCGGTGCCCGTCCTCGTCCCGCCAGGTCAGCGCGCCGGTCCAGGCCTTCTCCTCGGTGAAGGGGTTGCCGATGTCGACCGAGGCGGTGAAGATCCGCCCGGCGTCGCGGATCCGGTCGACGGCGCTCATGCCGGAGACGCGGTAGCCGAGCGACGTGGCGCGGGCGGAGAGGTGGTACCACGAGCCGTACTCGGCGCCCGCGAACTCGGTGACGGCGAAAGCGCCGCCGTCGATCGCGTCGGGCTTGTGCCAGGTGGCGCGGTGGAGCTGGTCGACGCCCTGGGTCACGCCCGACTCGGCCGCGAACGCGCGGAGGTCCTCGAGGTCCGGGAGGAGGACCGGATGCGGCAGGGTCACCGTCCGGGGCGTCAGCCGGAGGGTCTCGCCGCCGGCGTTCACCAGCCGGAGCCCGCCCGAGTCGTCCGCGTCCCGCAGGAATCCGACGTCGTCGGGGCCGTCGCCGGCGATGACGATGTCACGCAGCACCGCCCGCCACGCCTCGTCGGGCCAGACCCGGGCCAGCAGAGCGGCCGGGACCGGCAGCGAGGACACCATCCAGTGGGCGACCTGTGCCGCGCACTCGGCCGCGTGCCGGTCCAGCCACTCGGCGAACCGCTCGAGTCCGCTCACCTCGGGGTGGTCCCGTATCTCCGCCGGCAGGCCGGCCACCCGCTCGCCCGGTGACTCCCCCGACGCGGACCGGGCCACCACCCGCCCTTCCACCAGTGCGACTTCGTACGTGTCGCCCGCCGCCAGCCAACCCATCGCTGCCTCGCCTCTTCCCATCCGGATCCGGCACCGCGTCCCCCGGCGGCCCCAAATGGCGCGCCACGCCGTGACGTTGACCGGAAGACTAGGGGCACCCACCGACAATCCCCGGCGCGCTGCTTCCGTGAGGCGGAAGCAGCGTTGCCGCCCCGCCGCGCCCTCGCCGACGATGCCACCACCCACGACGGACGGAGCCGCAACGATGCCGCACATGACCGCCTTCGCCAGGAACCAGTGGTACGTCGCCGCCTACAGTCATGAGGTCGGACGCGAGCTGCTCGGCCGGACGATCCTCGGTGAACCGCTCGTCCTCTACCGCACCGAGGAGGACGGGACCCCGGTCGTCCTGCACGACCGGTGCGTGCACCGGCGCTATCCGCTGTCCGAGGCGCCGACCCGGCTCGACGGCGACCGGATCGTGTGCGGGTACCACGGCTTCACCTACGACACGACCGGCACCTGCGTGTACGTGCCGGGGCAGAAACGCGTCCCCCGCACCGCCCGGGTCGCCTCCTACCCGGTGCTCGAACAGGACTCCCTGGTGTGGGTGTGGATCGGCGACCCGGCACTCGCCGACCCCGGGGACGTGCCGCGCGCCCGGCACCTGGACTCGCCGGGCTGGGTCACCGTGCGGGGCATGGAGCCGATCGACGCCGACTACGGGCTGCTCGTCGACAACCTCCTCGACCTGTCCCACGAGACGTATCTGCACGGCGGCTACATCGGCACCCCGGAGGTCGCCGAGACGCCGATCACCACGGAGGTCGACGAGGGCGCCGGGATCGTCCGGGTGAGCCGGCACATGGACGACGCCGAGTGCCCGCCCTTCTACGCCAGGTCGACCGGGATCAGCGGGCGCATCTCGCGGTGGCAGGACATCGAGTACCACGCGCCCTGCCTGTACCTGCTGCACAGCCGGGTCGCCCCGGTCGGCGTGGTGCCACAGGCGGACGGCAGCGATCCGCACGGTTTCCACACCGAGATCACCTACGCCATCACGCCGTCCGGCGACGGGAAGGTGTACGACTTCTGGGCGGTCTCCCGGGACTGGGCGACCGAGGACGCCGAGGTCACCGAGTTCCTCCGGACGAACAACCACACGGTCGTCATGCAGGACGTCGACGCGCTCAACCTGCTCCAGCGCACGCTGGGCACCGAGCGCACCGGCTACCAGGAGCTGAGCATCAACATCGACACCGGTGGTCTGGCCGCGCGTCGCATCCTCGCCCGGCTGGTCGAGGAGGGCGACAAGCCCGGTGAGCGGGCGGCCCGGTGAGCGCGCGCACCGGCGAGATCTACCGCGTCGACTGGGTCCCGGGCACCGACGTGCTGCACGGCACCTGCCACTGCGGCGCCCAGCACAGCGCCGAGGACCCGGTCGCGATGTGGGAGTGGATGCTCGCCCACCCGCAAGGACACCGGCCCCGGGGAAACGCCTCATGACCCTGTACGAGACCGAACTCGTCGTCGGCCGCCGGGAGGCCGTGGCCGACGGCGTGCTCGCCCTGACCCTGCGCCACCCGCTGGACGAGCCGCTGCCCGCCTGGGAGCCCGGGGCGCACGTCGACGTCGTCCTCGGTCCGGGTCTGGAGCGGCAGTACTCGCTGTGCGGCGACCCCGCCGACCGGCAGGCGTGGCGGATCGCCGTGCTGCGTGAGGCCGACGGGCGGGGAGGGTCCGCGTATGTGCACGGGCGGCTCGGGCCCGGCGACAAGGTGCGGGTGCGGGGACCGCGCAACCACTTCGCGCTGGAGCCCGCGGCCCGCTACCGCTTCGTCGCCGGCGGCATCGGGATCACCCCGCTGCTGCCGATGCTGGCGGCCGCCGAGGAGGCGGGCGCCGAGTGGACGCTGCTGTACGGCGGGCGGACCCGGGACACCATGGCGTTCACCGGCGCATTGGAGCGGTACGGCGAGCGGGTGACGATCGTCCCCGAGGACGAGGCCGGGCTGCTGGACCTCGCCCCCGTGCTCGACGACGTGCCCGAGGACACGCTCGTGTACTGCTGCGGGCCCGGGGCGCTGCTGGACGCGGTCGAGGCGCGGTGCCCGGCCGGGGTGCTGCGCGTGGAGCGCTTCTCCCCGAAGGAAGCGGAAGCGGCCGGCCCGGACACCGGGTTCGAGGTCGTTCTCGCCCGCAGCGGACGCACGGTCACCGTCGCGCCGGACGTCTCGGTCCTGGACGCCGTCCGCGCCGCCGGGGTCGAGGTGCTGTTCTCCTGCACGGAGGGCACCTGCGGCACCTGCGAGACCGAGGTCGTCGAGGGCACCCCGGACCACCGGGACTCGGTGCTCACCGACGCCGAGCGGGCCGCCGGGGAGACCATGCTCATCTGTGTGTCCCGCTGTCGTGGCCGGCGGCTCGTGCTGGACCTGTGATCCTCAGGCCGGCGTCGGTCCGGGCGACGGTCGCCGGCAGGTGGGGCAGCAGGTCCCGGCGCACCGACTCCACCGAGGTGCGGCCGGCGTGCACGGCGATGTTCACGCCGGCCCCCACCTCGCCGTCCCGGCCCCTGACCGGCGCGACGACCGACCGCAGGCCCTCCTCCAGTTCCTGGTCGACCAGCGCGTACCCCTGGCGGCGCACCCGGCGCGGTTCCGCGCGCAGGGCGTGCGGCGAAGTGAGGGTGCGGGAGGTGTGGGCGCGCAGGTCGGCGCGGGCGAGGCGGGTGCCGATCTCGGCGTCCGGCAGGCTGCGAGGACGGTCCGCGGCGGTGAGGTGTGCCGGGAAGCGGGTGCCGACCGTGATCGACGCGGTCATGATGCGGCTGGCCGGGACGCGGGCGACGTACACGATTCCCGCTGCGGCAGCAGGGCCTCGGCCGGCCGGGGCGGCCGTCACCCGCCCCGCGTTTCGCCGCCCGGATCTGCTCGTACACATGGGTCCGCAGTTCGGCGAGGCGCGGGGCGACCCGCGTGTGCACCTGGTCCCGGGCCTGCGGCAGATCCGCGATCGCCGCCCGCCGCTGCCTGTCACGGAGGACCGGTAAGTGCTCGGCAGGCAGAGGGCTTTCAGGAACGAGGTGCTTGCGCGGTCGAGCCCCGCACCACCAGCTCGGGCTCGAACAACAGCTCTTCGGCGGCGACGGAACTGCCGTTGATCTGCGCGTTCAGCAGCTCCACCACGGCCCGCCCCATGGCCTCGATGGGCTGCCGGACGGTGGTGAGGGGCGGCTCGGTGCAGTTCATCAGCGCGGAGTCGTCGTAGCCCACGACGGAGATCCGCGACGGCACGTCGAGGCCCTTGCGCCGGGCGGCCCGTACGACACCGAGGGCCAGCGGGTCGCTGGCGCAGAGGAAGCCGGTGACGCCCCGGTCGATGAGGCGGGAGGCCGCCGCGTGACCGCCCTCGACGGAGAACATGGCGCGTGCGACGAACTCGTCCGGCACCTCCCCGATGGACCGGGCGGCGGCCAGCTTGCGGCCCGAGGGCATGTGGTCGCCGGGACCGAGCACCAGGCCGATCCGCTCGTGGCCGAGCGAGGCGAGGTGCCGCCAGGCCTGCTCCACCGCCACCGCGTCGTCGCAGGAGACGCCGGGGAAGCCCAGGTGCTCGATGCCCGCGTTGACCAGGACGACCGGGATGTTGCGTTCGGCGAGCCGCTCGTAGTGGTCGTGGGGCGCGTCGGCCTGCGCGTACAGTCCGCCGGCGAACACCACGCCGGAGACCTGCTGTTGCAGCAGCAGGTCGACGTAGTCGGCCTCCGAGACCCCGCCCTTGGTCTGCGTGCACAGCACCGGGGTGAGGCCGAGCTGGGCCAGGGCGCCGCCGATGACCTCGGCGAACGCCGGGAAGATCGGGTTCTGCAGTTCGGGCAGGACCAGGCCGACCAGCCGGGCCCGCTCGCCGCGCAACTGGGTGGGCCGCTCGTAGCCGAGCACGTCCAGGGCGGAGAGCACCGACTGCCGGGTGGCCTCGGAGACTCCGGGCTTGTTGTTGAGCACCCGGCTGACCGTGGCCTCGCTGACCCCGACCTTCTTCGCCACCTCGGCAAGTCGTCGCGTCATGCGCGCAAGCGTAGCGCAAGTTACGCAAGCCGCTTGCGTGCCGGTGTCATGCCCACAGGCCCCGTACGTGTCCGAGGTGCCGGGCCATCACGTCCCGCACCGCCCGCTCGTCCCGGGCCAGCAGCGCGTCGAGGATCTCCAGGTGCTCCTGGGCCGACGCCTCCAGGCGCCCCTGCTCCACCAGCGCCGTCAGCCCGTACAGCCGGGAGCGCCGGCGCAGGTCCCGTACGACCTCCACCAGGTGCGCGTTGCCCGCCAGGGCGAGCAGGCCGAGGTGGAAGCGCAGGTCGGCCTCGACGTACGCGATGAGGTCGCCGGCCACCGCGGCCGTGACGATCTCCTCGGCGACCGGGCGGAGCGCCTCGACGGCGACCGGGTCGGCGGTGCCGGCCAGGGCTGCGGTGGTCGGGATCTCGATGAGCGAGCGGATGTGGGTGTACTCGTCGAGCTGCCGGTCGGAGACGGCGGTGACCCGGAACCCCTTGTTGGGGACGGTGTCGACCAGCCCTTCCTTGGCGAGGTCGAGCAGGGCCTCGCGCACCGGTGTGGCGGAGACGCCGAAGCGGGCGGCGAGGCCGGGCGCCGAGTACACCTCGCCGGGCCGCAGTTCGCCGGCGATCAGCGCGGCCCGCAGCGCGTCGGCGACGCGCTCCCGGTGGCTGGGCCTGCGGCCGCCCAGGTGGGGCAGGGACGGGCCGGTGCCCGTGCTGACGGCGTTCACAGGACGAAGCCTGCCGGGAAGGGGTCCTCCGGGTCCAGCAGGTACTGGGCGGTCCCGGTGATCCAGGCGCGGCCGGTGAAGCTGGGCAGGACGGCCGGATGCCCGGCGACCTCGGTCGTGCCGAGCAGCCGGCCGGTGAACCGGGTGCCGATGAAGGATTCGTTCACGAACTCGGTGGCCAGCGGGAGTTCGCCGCGGGCGTGCAACTGGGCCATGCGGGCGCTGGTGCCGGTGCCGCAGGGCGAGCGGTCGAACCAGCCGGGGTGGATCACCATGGCGTGCCGTGAGTGGCGGGCGGTGGCACCGGGCGCGGTCACCTGGACGTGGTGGCAGCCGTGGATGGACGGGTCCTCCGGGTGGACCGGCTCTGCCCCGGCGTTGATGGCGTCCATGAGCGCCAGACCGGCGGCCAGGATGTCGTCCTTGCGGGAGCGGTCGAAGGGCAGCCCGAGCCGCTCCAGCGGCAGGATGGCGTAGAAGTTGCCGCCGTAGGCGAGGTCGTACGTCACCGTCCGGCCGTCGGGCAGGGTCGCCTCGCGGTCGAGGGCGACGGCGAAGGACGGCACGTTGCGCAGCGTCACGGCCTTCGCCGCACCGTCCCGGACGGCCACCTCGGCGACGACGGGTCCGGCGGGGGTGTCGAGGCGGATGGTGGTGACGGGCTCGGTGACCTCGACCATGCCGGTCTCCACGAGGACGGTCGCCACGCCGATCGTGCCGTGGCCGCACATGGGCAGGTAGCCGGAGACCTCGATGTAGACGACGCCCCAGTCGCAGTCGGGCCGGGTGGGCGGCTGGAGGATCGCGCCGCTCATGGCGGAGTGCCCGCGCGGCTCGTTCATCAGCAGGCGCTTGACGTCGTCGCGGTGTTCGCGGAAGTACAGCCGCCGTTCGTTCATGGTCGCGCCGGGGATGGTGCCGATCCCGCCGGTGATCACGCGGGTGGGCATGCCCTCGGTGTGCGAGTCGACGGCGTGCAGGACGAGTCTGCTGCGCATGACGCCCCCTAGGCCAGTCCGGCCGCGAGGGCCTTCTCGGTGGCGGCGCGGACGGCGGCCTCCTGCTCGGGCAGCAGCGGGACGCGGGGCGGGCGGCAGACGCCGCCGTGGCGGCCCGCCAGATCCATGGACAGCTTGATGGCCTGGACGAACTCGACCCGCGAGTCCCAGCGCAGCAATGGGTGCAGCTGCCGGTACAGCCGCTGCGCGGTGGCCAGGTCGCCGGCCGTCGCGGCCCGGTACAGCTCGGCGCAGGAGGCGGGCAGGGCGTTGGGGTATCCGGCGACCCAGCCCTTCGCACCCGCCACCGCCAGCTCCAGCAGGACGTCGTCGGCGCCGATCAGCAGGTCGAGTTCGGGGGCGAGTTCGGCGATGCGGTAGGCGCGGCGGACGTCGCCGGAGAACTCCTTGACGCCCCGGATGTGTCCCTCGCCGTGCAGCCGGGCGAGCAGCTCGGGCACCAGGTCGACCTTGGTGTCGATGGGGTTGTTGTAGGCGACGACGGGCAGGCCGGCCCGCGCGACCTCGGCGTAGTGGGCGAGGACGGAACGCTCGTCGGCGCGGTAGGCGTTGGGCGGCAGGAGCATGACCGCGCCGCAGCCGGCCTCCCCGGCCTGCTCGGCCCAGCGGCGGGCCTCGGCGGACCCGTAGGCGGCGACGCCCGGCATCACCCGTTCCCCGCCGATCGCGGCGACGGCGGTCTCGACGACCCGGGCCCGCTCCTCGGGGGTGAGCACCTGGTACTCGCCGAGCGATCCGTTGGGGACGACGCCGTCGCAGCCGTTCGCCACCAGCCAGGAGCAGTGCTCGGCGTAGGCGTCGTAGTCCACGCGGAGGTCGTCGGTCAGCGGGAGCGCGGTGGCGACGAGGATGCCGCGCCAGGGACGGTGGTCGGTCATGCGTGTCCTTCCGGGGGTTTCGGCTGGTGCCGGGCGAGGACGCCGAGGGGTACGGGGCGGGCGAACGGCCGCCGGGACGGGACAGGTCCGCATCCGGTGAGGCCGGCGACGGCGGGGGCGCACATCCGCCCCTGGCACCAGCCCATCCCGGCCCGGGTCAGCAGTTTCACGGTGCGGACGTCGCCCGCGCCGAGTCCGCCGACGGCCTCGCGGACGGCGCCGGCCGTGACCTCCTCGCAGCGGCAGACGACGGTGTCGTCGTTGACGCGGTCGGTCCAGTGCGCGGGCGGGGCGAAGGCGGCGGCGAGGGCGGCGGCGGACGTCCGCAGCGTCTCGCGCGTCCTGGCGGCCGGCGCCCATCCCGACGGGTCGGGTGCGGTGCCCCGCAGCCGGGCGGCGATCGAGCGTCCGGCGATGTGCCCCTCGGCGAGCGCGAGACCCGCGCCGCCGATGCCGGTGGCCTCACCGGCCGCCCACACCCCCGGCACACTGGTGCGCTGCTCGGTGTCGACGGCCACCGTCGTGCCGTCGACGCGGCAGCCGAGGCCGTCGGCGAGGTCGGTGTGCGGGA
Source organism: Streptomyces flaveolus (assembly GCF_044765825.1). Classification (NCBI taxonomy): domain Bacteria; kingdom Bacillati; phylum Actinomycetota; class Actinomycetes; order Kitasatosporales; family Streptomycetaceae; genus Streptomyces; species Streptomyces flaveolus. The sequence continues at coordinate 263,225 of NZ_JBIWKU010000004.1, forward strand.
GCATGCCGTGGCCGACGGCCAGGGTGTCGCAGGGAAGGTACCGCTCGGTGCCGGGCCGGGTGTGACCGTCGGCGTCGAGGGCGGCGACGGTGACGCCGGTCAGCCGGTCGTCGCCGTGGGCGCGGACGACGGTGTGCCGGGTGAGGGTGCGGACGCGGTGGCGCAGCAGGCGGGCCGCGTACCCGGCGCCCTCGGGGAGCTTGCCGGCCAGGGCTCGGGCGTGGCGGGCGGCGTGCGCCGGGCCGGCCGACTCGACGAGCGCCGCCACCCGCACGCCGGCCGCCGCGAGCCCGGTCGCCACGGGCAGCAGCAGCGGCCCGGTGCCGGCGACGACGGCGGTCCGGCCCGGCACCACCAGGCCGCCCTTGAGCATGGCCTGGGTGCCGCCGGCCGTGAGGACGCCGGGCAGGGTCCAGCCGGGGAAGGGCAGGACGTACTCGTAGCCGCCGGTGGCGAGCAGTACGGCGTCGGCGTGCACGGCGACCGGATCGTCCTCGCCGGGCCCGCGCAGCGCGTGCACGGTGAAGACGCCGGAGTGCTGCTCGACGAACCACACCTGGTGTTCCGTCAGGACGCGTACGTCACTCGCGGCGAGCCCGTCCCGCAGCCGCTCCCAGGTGCGCCACCCGTGGTGGAGGGACCGGGGGCGCCGGGCGCCCAGGCCGGGGGCGGGCTGCCGGTAGTACTGCCCGCCCGGCCCCGCCGCCCCGTCCACCACCGTGACGTGCACGCCCCTCGCGGCCGCCGCCAGTGCCGCCGCGAGCCCGGCGGGTCCGGCGCCGATCACCGCGAGTTCAGTCCTCATGCCCGGTCCCCTCCTGGGTGCGGATCACGTCGCCCGGCCGGGCGGGCACCAGGCAGGCCCGCTGGTTGGGACGGCCGTTGACCGTGACCAGGCAGTCGAAGCACGCGCCGATCCCGCAGAACACCCCGCGGGGGCGGCCGGTGCCCCGGGTGGTGCGCCAGGAGGTGATGCCGGCCGCCCAGAGCACCGCGGCGACCGTCCGGCCGGGCAGCGCCTCGATCTCCCGGCCGTCGAAGGTGACCGTGCGGGCGGGGCGGGGCCGGGCGCGGACCAGGCGGAGCGGACTCGGGCGCCCTTCTCGGCGAAGGTTCACGCGGCCTCCTCGGCGAAGCGGTCGGGGCGGAAGGGGGTGAGGTCGAGGGCGGGCCGCTCGCCGCACAGGGCCTGGGCGATGAGGTGTCCGGTGCCGGTGGACAGGCCGATGCCCGCGCCCTCGTGCCCGCAGGCGTGCAGCAGACCGGGCACCCTGGGGTCGGGACCGATCGCGGGCAGGTGGTCGGGCAGATACGGCCGGAAACCGGCGTACGTCCGCATGGCCCGCACCCCGGCGAGGAACGGGAACAGGCGGGTCGCGCCGGCCGCCAGCGCCCGCAGCGCGGGAAGGGACACCGACCGGTCGAAGCCGACCCGTTCGCGGCTGGCGCCGATGAGGACCGGGCCCGCGGCGGTGCCCTCCACCACCGGAGAGGTCTGCAGGTCCGCCGAGTCGCTGGCGACGTCGGCGACGTAGTCCGCGGCGTACACCTTGTGCCGCACCCGGCGCGGCAGCGGCTCGGTGACCAGGACGTAGCCCCGCCGGGGCAGGACCGGCAGCCGCACCCCGGCCAGGGCCGCCACCTCGCCGCCCCAGGGACCGGCCGCGTTGACGACCGCCGGGGCGTGCAGGTCGCCCCGGTCGGTGCGCACTCCGCGCACGGCGCCGTCCGGGCCCCGCAGCACGCCGGTCACCGTGCGGCCGGTGAGCAGCCGGGCCCCCGACGCCCGCAGCATGTGTGCCGCGGCCAGGGCGGGCATGACCTGGGCGTCCTGCGGATAGTGCACGGCGCCCGCGAGGCCGGGGGCGAGGTGGGGCTCGAGGTCGTGCAGCCGGTCCGCGGGGACGCTCACCGCCTCCACGCCGGCCGCCCGCTGGCCCGCGGCGAAGGCCTCCAGGCCGGACAGGGCCCCGGTGGTGCCGGCGACGACGACACCGCCCTTGGGCTCGTACTCGACCGCCCGGCCCAGGTCCTCGGCCAGTCCGCTCCACAAACGGCCGGAGAGCAGGGCCAGTTCCAGCTCCGGGCCGGGTTCCTTGTCGGAGACGAGGAGGTTGCCCTCCCCCGCTCCCGTGGTGCCGCCGGCCACCGGGCCGCGGTCCACCACCGTCACGTCGAGCCCGGCGCGGGCGGCGTACCACGCACAGGCGGCACCCACCATTCCGGCCCCGACCACTACGACATCGCAGGTCGGCGACTCGATCACGCCAGTACTATGTCACACATCACATGCTGCGGGAACGGTGCCGCAAAATCTCTTCGGGGAAGCGCCCGGCCTTGCGCGGACGCGCTCAGTCCGTCGCGGAGACGACCCTCAGGTGGGTGGCGGGCCGGGCCCGGCCGGGCCGCTGCGAGGTGCGGCGCGTCTCGCGCAGGACCAACGTCAGCCGGGTGTAGCCGAGTTCCTCCAGCGACCTGGGCGTCTCGACGACGACGCGGCAGTCGGTGGCACCCCAGCGCGGGTCGGGGTGGTGCAGCGGCCGTACGGCGCCGTCGTGCTCGACGGCCTCCACGCCGACGGCGCGGACCCAGTGCGGCAGGCCCTGCCGGTAGGCGGCCTCCATGATCGGGTCCTGGGCGATGTCCCGGCGGACGGCCTGCAGCCCGGCGTCGTGTCCGTACGTCTCCATGGCGGCGGCGAACTGCGCCAGCATGGGCAGGCACCAGCTCGCCTCGTGGTCCGCGAGCACCGCGGACGCGTCCGGGTGGAAGAGGACGAACCTGAGGAAGTTGTCGGCCGGCATGGCCGTCGGGTGCGGTCCCGCGCCCCGGAAGAGTGTCCGGAAGGCGCCGTTGGCGAGGACCACGTCCCAGCGGTGGTCGACGACGAGGGAGGGAAAGGGGACGGCCTCCAGGAGGGTGCCGTAGTCCTGGAGATACGCCTGGGCGTCGGGGGTCGCGGGGACGGGCCGCGGTGCCGGCCGCTGCCCTCCTGCCTGAAATGCCATCGGGAGGTCACCCCTCTTGCCTATGCGGCCTTCTCGCGGCGTCCCGATCCTGGTGCCCCGACGCGAGGCGTGTCAACTATCGTGGCATTTCGTGCCTGTTGACGGCTGAAATAGGCCACAGTTGTGGCGAGACCTGGATGTGAGTTCGAGCGGCAGGCTACTCTCCGGGAAGTTCACGGCTACCGCTTGTGAGAAGCCTGTGAGGGCTGTGAGAGACGTAGGAGATCTGTCGGTGACCGGTGGCTTCGAGGGTCCGGGTGCCAAGCCGACGGCCGCGCTGCCGGCGGTGGTCGCCCGCGTCACCGCACTCGCGGACCGGCTCGGCGTGGCACACGCCGAGGTCTTCGACGTCGGCGCCCTCTCCGTCGCCTCCGGCGTCCCCGAACCCGTGGTGGGGGCCCTGCTGAGCGGCCGGCCCGCGGGCGAGCCCGATGTGCAGGCGCGGTTCGTGCAGCGGCTGGACCTGCTGCGCCGCACCCGCCTCAAGCCCAACGGCCGCAAGTACACCCAGCAGGAGATCGCCGACGGCGCCGGCATGTCCCGGCAGCAGGCGGGCGCCCTCATCAACGGCGACCGGCGGCCCACGATGGAACACTGCGACGCCATCCAGCGCTTCTTCCGCGTGCACGCCGGTTTCCTCACCGCCGAGGACCCCGAGGCGCTCGCGGGTGCCCTGCAGCACACCGAGCAGGAGTTGCTGCAGCAACTCGCCGACCGCGAGCGGGCGGCTGCGGGCGCCGCCGACGATCCGCTGGAGCGGCTGCTGCAGGACCACGGCGTGCGGGGAATCGCCTGGCGCGCCGCCCAACTGCCCACCGACCAGCACCGCGACAAGGTCGCCGAGTGGCTGGACATGCTCCTGGAAAGCGTCAAGCGGCCCGAGTGATGACCCCGGCCGGCCGCGAGCCCCCGGGGATGCGGGGCGCGGCTCGGGGGAATTGTCAGTGGTGGGCGGCAAGCTGGTGGGAGTGCCACCGCGGTGCGGGGGCGCGTGACCGCCGACGTCGTTGTGGGGAGAGCCGACCGATGACCACCGCCGTGCTGACCGACCGCGAGCGCACCGCCGTTCAGGCCTACCTGCGCCTCCTGCACACCGTCCGGGCCGGCTTCGACACGGCGGCCGGGCCGCCCGTCGTCCCGCCCTCCGTGCTCGCCGAGGCGGAGCGGGCGCTCGAGGCCGCGGGCCTGGCGGGGAACGAGGACGCCTTCTTCCGGCTGCTGGGGAGCTGGTGCCCGCCGAACCCGTGACTCGGGGGACGGACCATGTCGGGCCCGAAGGGGGGTGGGGTCAGGTGTGCGGGACCGTGATCGTCGTGGCGACCAGGCCGTGGCGGGCCGTCCAGCGGCCCTCGAAGTGGGTCAGCCGACGGCCGCCCACCCACGGCCCCGGCACCAGGAGCGCGGCGTACAGCCCGCCGCGGCGGCCGTCGTCGGGGTCGACGGATATCTCTATGTCGGCCTCCGTGAAGTCGAGCCACTGCCCGGTCAGGGGGAACCACGCCTTGTACACGGACTCCTTGGCGCTGAACAGCAGCCGCTCCCAGTGTATGCCGGGACGTTCCCCGGCCAGCCGGCGCAGCCGCTCGACCTCGCCCGGCAGGGACACGGCGGGCAGGACACCGTCGAGCAGCGGCCCGTCGGGTTCGGCGTCGATGCCGAGGGACGCCAGGTCGGTGGCGCGGGCCAGGGCGGCGGCGCAGTAGCCGTCGCAGTGGGTCATGCTGCCCGTCAGACCGTCCGGCCAGCGCGGTGCGCCGCGGTCCCCGGGCAGGACGGGCTGCGGCGGCACGCCGAGCTTCCGCATGGCCCGGCGGGCGCAGGACCGGACGACGGTGAACTCCCGGCGCCGTTTGTCGACCGCCCGCGCGACGAGCGGCTCCTCCTCGGGGTGGAGGGGCGAGTGCCCGGCGTCGTCCAGGTCGTGGGCCTCGACGGTGACGACCGTGTCGGGCATCAGCTCCTCGATCACCGGGCTCGTTCCTTCCTCTGCGGCGTCGGCCGGACACGGCGCGGTCGTGCCGGGTGGCCCGCGGACTCGGAGGTGTCCGTGGACCATGGTGTCGGCCCGGAGCCAGGGGTGCCAGTCGAGGGTGGCGGTCGGCCGGTGGCCGCGGGCCAGGGGGTGTCGTCCGGATCGGGCCGACTCCAGGCAACGGTGTCCGGCGACCGACCCGAGCGGGGTCTGGTGCGTGCAGCCGCAAGGCGGAGGAGGGCGACAGGGCGGAGCCCCGGCAACCGACGACAGCGCCGCGGATGCGCGTGCCGGGCCCCGCGAGCCCGTCAAGAGCCGAACGACACCCCCTGGTTGAGATAGGCGAGCCCGGGGTGGACGCTGGTGTAGCCGTCGACGAGGCGGCGCGCGACGTTCACCGAGTCGACGAGCGGGTGCAGGGCGAAGGCCTTGACGGCCGTGGCGCGCGAGCCGGTGGTGGCCGCCTCCAGCACCTCCCGCTCGACGGCCTTGACCGCGCAGACCAGCCCGGTGGCGTGCCCGGGCAACGGGTCGACGGCCACCGGGTGCGCGCCGCTCGCGTCGACCACGCACGGGACCTCGATCACGGCCTCGGAGTCGAGGACCGACAGGGTGCCGCGGTTGCGGACGTTGAGGATCAGGACCGTGCGTTCGTTGCGGGCGACGGCCCGCATCAGTGCCAGGGCCACCTTCTCGTAGCCGCCGGACAGGTCGTCGGCCTCGCGCTCCCCGGCGCCGGCCGCTTCCCGGTTCTCGGCCATGTAGGTGGCCTCGCGTTCGGCGCGGGTGCGGTCCCAGGCGGCGAGGGCGGGGGTGCCGGGGTGGCGCATCTCCTCGTAGAAGCGGGCCTGCTGGTCGCGCAGGAACGCGCCGCGGGTCCGTTCCGCCTCCTGGTAGGCGCGTACGGCTTCCCGGTTGAAGTAGTAGTAGTGCAGGTACTCGTTGGGGATCGCGCCCAGTGAGCGGAGCCAGTCGGTGCCGAAGAGCCGGCCCTCCTCGAAGGAGCCGAGCAGGGCGGGGTCGGCGAGCAGGCGCGGGAGCTGGTCGCGGCCGGCGACGCGCAGGCCGCGGACCCAGCCGAGGTGGTTGAGGCCGACGTAGTCGATCCAGGCCTCCTTCGGGTCGGCGCCGAGCACGCGGGCGATGCGGCGGCCGAGACCGACGGGGGAGTCGCAGATGCCGATGACGCGGTCGCCGAGGTGCCGGGACATGGCCTCGGTGACCAGGCCGGCCGGGTTGGTGAAGTTGATGACCCAGGCGTCGGGCGCCAGTCGGGCCACGCGGCGGGCGATGTCGACGGCGACCGGGACGGTGCGCAGCCCGTAGGCGATGCCACCCGCGCCGACCGTCTCCTGGCCGAGGACGTCCTCGGCGAGCGCGACCCGTTCGTCGTCCGCGCGGCCCTGGAGGCCGCCGACGCGGATCGCGGAGAACACGAAGCCGGCGCCGCGCAGCGCCTCGTCCAGGTCGGTCGTGGCGGTCACCTCGGGGGCGTCCGGCACCCCGGCGGCCTGCTCGGCCAGCACCCGGGTCACCGCCGAGAGCCGGTCGGCGTCCAGGTCGTGCAGGACGACGTGGGTCACGCGTCCCTCGGCGCGGTCCGCGAGGAGCGCCCCGTACACGAGCGGCACGCGGAACCCGCCGCCGCCCAGAATCGTCAGCCTCACGCCGGCACCCCTTCCTCACGGCCCTACCGCCTGGGGCCGATCATGGCATGCCCGCGCCGTGCCGCGGGCCAGGGCGTGTGGGGTGCCCCGACGCGGGGGCGGGTGGCCCGGCGCTGCCGGGGTGCCCCTGGAGGGGTTACCCCCAGCGCCCGTCCGAGCCGTCCCTGGGGGCACCTGCACCTCCCAGGCCGTTCAGGCACTGAGGGAGGCACGCCTGCCCGCAGTTGCGGCGGCATGGCGGTGCGACTGGCCGACGCTCTCCCCCACACCCGCCCCGCCCCGTAACCTGCCCGACGACCCCGCCCGGCCACCGGAAGGACGCCAGCCGTGCCCACCCGCTCCGCGCCCGACCGCCTGCTGTCCGTCCTCGCCGCGTTCGACCACGAACACCCGGCCCTGTGCCTGACGGACATCAGTCGCCGTGCCGGCCTCAGCCTCACCACCGCGCACCGTCTCGTCGGCGCGCTGACCGCGTGGGGCGCGCTGGAACGGGACGACGCCGGCCTCTACCACGTCGGCCTGCGCCTGTGGGAGGTCGCCGCGCTCGCCCCGCGCGGCCTCGCGCTCCGGCAGCTCGCCCTGCCGTACCTGGAGGACCTGTACGAGGCCACGCACGAGAACGTGCAGTTGGCGGTCCGCGACGGCGGCGAGGTCGTCTACGTCGAGTGGCTGTCGGGCCGTTCGGCGGTCGGCGTGCACATCCGCGTAGGGGCGCGCTGGCCGCTGCACGCCACCGGGGTGGGACTCGCGCTGCTCGCCCACGGCGAACCGGAGTTCCAGGAGGCCTACCGCGCGGGGCCGCTCGCCTCCTTCACCCCGCACACGATCACCGATCCGGTGCGGCTGCGTCGCGTGCTGGCCGAGGTGCGGCGCACCGGCGCGGCGGTGAGCGACCGCCAGGTCACCGACGACGCGCTGTCGGTGGCCGCCCCGGTGCGCGGGCCGGACGGGACGGTGACCGCCGCCGTCTCGGTCGTCGTCCCGCATGCCGACGCGGCGGTCCCCGTGCTGGTCCCGGCGGTCCGGCTGGCGGCGCGCGGAATCTCACGGGCACTGGGGTGGCGTCCTGCTGCCGGATCTCCCTCCCACCGGTGAGGACGGTGCGCCTGTCGGCCGCGTGATACGGGAACGGCCCTTGCCCCGAGAGGCCGCCGTGCCCGCCCCGTCCCCGCTCGCCGTCCCCCCGCCGTGGCTCGGGGGGCGTGGTGAGCTGCGCGGCTGCTGCTCGCGGTGGTGTTCGGCGCCTTCATGACGGGCGGTTGCTCCCCCCTCCGCAGATCGGTCTCGGTCTCGCCCTGGCGGGACCGCTCGACGCGACGGTCGTACGGATACTGCTGGTTCCGGCGACCACGGCGCGCTGCTCGGTCGGCCTGCCTCGCGGGAACCGATTCGCCACCGTTGACCCCCTTCACGTACTGAACTCCCTTGCCCGCAAAGGAGTTTCTCGGTTTCACCACTTGACGGCAGCCATGGCCGGGAGCACATTGGCCGGACTCTGAGAGCGCTCTCAGAACCCGAGCTCCCGCACCCGAGAGGCGACCCCCACATGAGAGAGACCTCCGGCAACCCGCCCCGACGGCCAAGACCGCTGCGCCGGGCCCTGGTGGCCGTCGTCGGCACGCTCGGCCTGGCGGCGGCCGCCACGGCCGTCACCGGCCCGTCCGCGAACGCCTCCGCTCCCCCGCCCCCGTCCGGCTGGACGCAGGTCTTCGCCGACGACTTCGACGGCGCCGCCGGCTCCGGCGTGAACACCGCGAACTGGCAGTACGCGACCGGAACTTCGTATCCCGGCGGCCCCGCCAACTGGGGCACCGGCGAGATCGAGACGATGACGGCCGGCACGGACAACGTCTCCCTGGACGGCAACGGCAACCTGCGCATCACCCCGCGGCGCGACGGCGCCGGCAACTGGACGTCGGGCCGCATCGAGACGAGGCGCACCGACTTCCAGCCCCCGGCCGGCGGCAAGCTGCGCGTGGAGGCCCGCATCCAGGTCCCGAACGTCACGGGGGCCGCGGCCAAGGGCTACTGGCCGGCGTTCTGGATGCTCGGCGCCCCCTACCGCGGCAATTACTGGAACTGGCCCGGCGTCGGCGAGATCGACATCATGGAGAACACCCAGGGCCTCAACACCGTGTGGGCCACCCTGCACTGCGGCACCTCGCCCGGCGGCCCGTGCAACGAGACCAGCGGCATCGGCGGCAACACGCCGTGCCCCGGAACCACTTGCCAGGCCGGCTTCCACACGTACCGGGTGGAGTGGGACCGTTCGGCCAGTGTGGAGGAGATCCGGTTCTCCGTCGACGGGACCACGTACCACACGGTGCGCCAGAACCAGGTCGACGCGACGACCTGGGCGAACGCCACGAACCACGGCTACTACGTCATCCTCAACGTGGCCATGGGCGGCGGCTTCCCGAACGCCTTCGGCGGCGGCCCCGACGGCGGCACGCAGCCCGGTCACCCGATGCTGGTGGACTACGTCCAGGTGCTGTCGTCCGGTGGGGGCGGCACCACGCCTCCCCCGGCCGGCGGCCGGGACGCGTACGGCACCATCCAGGCCGAGTCCTACGACGCGCAGTCCGGCACCATGACGGAGGCCACCTCCGACTCGGGCGGCGGGCAGAACCTCGGCGCGCTCGCGAACGGTGACTGGGTCCAGTACAAGGGCGTGAACTTCGGCTCGAACCCCGCGACGCAGTTCACCGCCCGGGTCGCGAGCGGCGCGGCGTCCGGCGTCAGCGGCCTGGTGGAGGTGCGCCTGGACAGCCGCGGCAGCGCGCCGGTCGGCAGCTTCGCGGTCGGCAACACCGGCGGCTGGCAGTCGTGGCGCACGATCCCCGCGAACATCGGCGCCGTCACCGGCACCCATGACGTGTATCTGACGTTCACCAGCGGCCAGCCGGCGGACTTCGTCAACGTGAACTGGTTCGGCTTCGGACACTGACCCGCACGGCCCCCACAGAGGGCGGAGGGCTCCACGCGCGCGTGGAGCCCTCCGTCGTGCGGGGTCTCAGCGCAGCTCCGCCCGGAACGCCGCCGGGGTCATGTCCGTGTGCTGCTGGAAGAACTTGGAGAAGTTCGCCGCGTCCGGGAAACCGACCGCCGCCCCGACCCGGCCGATCGGCATGTCGGTGTGCGCGAGGAGCCGCTTGGCCTCCAGCACCACCCGCTTGTCGATGAAGCCCTTCGGTGTCTCGCCGGTCGCGGCGCGCACCGCGCGGACGAGGGTGCGGCGGGAGTAACCGAGCGCGTCGGCGTAGGCGCTGACGCTGTGGTTGGTGGCGAAGTCCCGTTCGACCGCGTTCCGGAAGAGCGTGAAGGTGGTGTCCCCCGGCGCGTCCGCCTGCCCCGCCCCCTGACGAGCCTCCTGTGCCGAGCTGGCCGCGAGATGGGCCAGGCGCAGCAGGAACGCGGTCAGCGTGTGGCGCAGCACCGCGGTGTGCAGGCTCAGCGGGAGGGTCGTGGCGTCCTCGTACTCGCGTCGCAGCTGGTCGAGCGAGGCGGTCAGCGCGGCGAGCCGGGCCTGGTCGGGGCGGAGCAGGGGCGGCAGGTCGTAGCGGTAGAGGCCGGTGGCCTCCACGGTGGCGCTGGGCAGGAAGCCGGGCTGCATGGTCAGCACCGTTCCGCGGTACTCGCTGTCGGGTGAGAAGCGGTGGACCTGGCCGGGACGGATCCACAGCAGCTCGCCGGCCGTCGCCTCGTACTCGGCGAAGTCGATCATGTGACGGACCGGTCCGCCGGTGAAGAGCATGACGACGTGGAAGTCGATGCGGTGCACGCGGTGCAGAGGGGCATGCGCATGCCAGGTGCGACCCGTGCCCATGGGGCCGACCTGCATACCGACGCCGAGGAGGCTGAGATCGACCGGGAAGGGGAAGGTTCTGATCCCGTCGCCGCCATCGCCGTCGCCGTGTTGGGTGTGTTCGTCCGCCATGTCCTTCTCGCGCCGTGCCGCCCGTGCGCCGTGACGCCGGGGCGTGTCCCAGTTTCACCACAGGCTGGCACACCACGACCTTCACTCTCAAAAGTCAGACTTTTAAGTTTGAACGCGTCAGACCAGATCTTTCGCTCCGATCGAGGATTTCTTGAAGATGAGCACGCAGACAACGGACAGCTTCGAATGGACCGAACTCGACCGGCGTGCCGTCGACACCGCCCGTGTTCTGGCGGCCGACGCCGTGCAGAAGGTGGGGAACGGCCACCCGGGCACGGCGATGGCCCTCGCCCCCGCGGCGTACACGATCTTTCAGAAGGTGATGCGGCACGACCCCGCGGACCCGGAATGGACCGGCCGTGACCGCTTCGTGCTGTCCCCCGGCCACACCTCGCTGACCCTCTACACCCAGCTCTACCTGGCCGGGTACGAGCTGGAGCTGGACGACCTCAAGGCGTTCCGTACCCACGGCTCGAAGACGCCGGGCCACCCGGAGTACGGGCACACCGCGGGCGTGGAGACCACCACCGGCCCGCTCGGCCAGGGCGTCGCGAACGCGGTGGGCATGGCGATGGCCGCCCGCTACGAGCGCGGCCTGTTCGACCCCGAGGCCCCCGCGGGCGAGTCCCCCTTCGACCACACGATCTGGGCGATCGTCTCCGACGGCGACCTCCAGGAGGGCGTCTCCGCCGAGGCGTCGTCCCTCGCCGGTCACCAGAAGCTCGGCAACCTGGTCTTCCTGTACGACGACAACCACATCTCCATCGAGGGCGACACCGCGACCGCGTTCTCCGAGGACGTGCTGAAGCGGTACGAGGCCTACGGCTGGCACGTGCAGCGCATCGAGCCCGCCGAGAACGGCGACGTCGACGTGCACGCCCTGCACGCGGCCCTGACGGCGGCGAAGGCCGAGACCGGGCGCCCCTCCATCATCGCCATGCGCACGATCATCGCCTGGCCCGCACCGAACGCCCAGAACACCGAGGCGTCCCACGGCTCCGCCCTCGGCGAGGACGAGGTCGCGGCCACCAAGCGCGTCCTCGGCTTCGACCCGGAGCGGTCCTTCGAGGTCGCCGACGACGTGCTCGCCCACACCCGCGCGGCCCTGGACCGGGGCGCCGAGGCGCACGCCGCCTGGGACAAGCGGCTCGACAAGTGGCGCGGCGCCCAGCCGGACCGCGCGCAGCTGTTCGACCGGGTCGTCGCGGGCCGCCTGCCCGAGGGCTGGCAGGACGCGCTGCCCGTGTTCGAGCCCGGCCGGGCGGTCGCCACCCGCGCCGCGTCCGGCAAGGTCCTCCAGGCCCTCGGCCCGGTCCTGCCCGAGCTGTGGGGCGGCTCCGCCGACCTGGCCGGCTCGAACAACACGACCATCGACAAGACCAGCTCCTTCCTCCCCGAGGGCAACCCGCTGCCGGAGGCCGACCCGTACGGGCGCACCGTGCACTTCGGCATCCGCGAGTTCTCGATGGCCGCGGAGATGAACGGCATCGCCCTGCACGGCAACACCCGCGTCTACGGCGGCACCTTCCTGGTGTTCTCCGACTACATGCGCAACGCCGTGCGGATGTCCGCCCTGATGCAGCTCCCGGTGACCTACGTGTGGACGCACGACTCCATCGGCCTCGGCGAGGACGGCCCCACCCACCAGCCCGTCGAGCACCTGGCCGCGCTGCGCGCCATCCCCGGCCTCAACGTCGTCCGCCCGGCCGACGCCAACGAGACCGCCATCGCCTGGGCCGAGATCCTCAAGCGGCACTCCACCGCCCCGGCCCCGCACGGCCTCGCGCTGACCCGCCAGGGCGTGCCGACGTACGAGCCGAACCCGGACGCCGCGCGCGGCGGCTACGTCCTGAAGGATGCCTCCACCGGCTCCCCGGACGTCGTCCTGATCGCCACCGGCTCCGAGGTCCAGCTCGCCGTGGCCGCGCGGGAGGCGCTGGAGGCGGAGGGCACCCCCACCCGGGTGGTGTCGATGCCGTCCGTCGAGTGGTTCGAGGAGCAGCCGCGCGAGTACCGCGACAGCGTGCTGCCGCCGTCCGTGAAGGCCCGGGTGGCCGTCGAGGCCGGGATCGGCCTGACCTGGTACCGCTTCGTGGGCGACGCGGGCCGGATCGTCTCCCTGGAGCACTTCGGCGCCTCCGCCGACGCCAAGACCCTGTTCGCCGAGTACGGCTTCACCGCCGAGCACGTCGCCGCCGCCGCCCGGGAGTCCCTCGCCGCCGTCCGCGGCTGAGCCGACCGGGTCCGCACGCCGAAAGAACCGCAGAAAGAGAAGATGATCACTGTGACCGAAGCAACCGCCACCGCGGGAGCACTGCGACGCCTGTCCGAGGCGGGCGTCTCCATCTGGCTGGACGACCTGTCGCGGCGGCGGATCGAGTCCGGCAACCTCGCCGAGCTGATCGCCACGAAGAACGTCGTCGGCGTCACCACCAACCCGTCGATCTTCCAGGCCGCCATCGGCTCCGGTGAGGGCTACGAGGAGCAGCTCGCCGACCTGGCGACCCGGGGCGTCGCCGTCGACGAGGCGGTCCGCATGATGACCACGGCCGACGTCCGCGCCGCCGCCGACGTGCTGCGCCCGGTGTACGACGCCACCGGCGGCCGGGACGGCCGGGTCTCCATCGAGGTCGACCCGCGCCTGGCCCACGACACGACGGCCACGATCGCCGAGGCCCGGCAGCTGGCCTGGCTGGTCGACCGCCCCAACGTGATGATCAAGATTCCGGCGACGAAGGCCGGTCTCCCGGCGATCACCGAGGTCATCGGGGCGGGCATCAGCGTCAACGTCACGCTGATCTTCTCGCTGGAGCGCTACCGCGAGGTCATGGACGCCTACCTCGCCGGTCTGGAGAAGGCGCGGGCGGCCGGGATCGACCTGTCGGGCATCCACTCCGTGGCCTCCTTCTTCGTCTCCCGCGTCGACAGCGAGATCGACAAGCGGCTGACGCTGCTGGGCACGGACGAGGCCCTCGCCCTGAAGGGCAGGGCGGCGCTGGCCAACGCACGACTGGCCTACGAGGCGTACGAGAGCGTGTTCGGCTCTGCCGACGAATCGACACAGCCGGGCGACCGGTTCACCGCCCTCGCCGGCGCCCGGGCCAACGCCCAGCGCCCCCTGTGGGCGTCCACCGGTGTGAAGGACCCCGCATATCGGGACACCCTGTACGTGGAGGAGCTGGTCGCTCCCGGCACCGTGAACACGATGCCGGAGGCCACCCTGGACGCCGCCGCCGATCACGGTGAAGTCCGGGGTGACACGGTCACCGGTGGTTACGCCCAGGCCCGGGCCGACCTCGCGGCCGTGGAGCGGCTCGGCATCTCGTACGACGAGGTGGTGGAGCAGCTGGAGCAGGAGGGCGTCGCCAAGTTCGAGGCGGCCTGGCAGGACCTGCTCGACGCCGTGACGAAGTCCCTCAACAACAAGGGAGTTGACGGGGAATGAGCGAGGAGCTTCCCGCTACGAGGGTCCACGAGACCAAGGCGACGAAGGAAGCCAAGGAGGCGACGGCGTCCCAGGAGGCCGCCGGACCGCTGACGGCCGAGGAGACCGACGAGTCTCCGGCCGCCGAGGCCCCCAAGGCCGCCCGGGCGAGCAGGTCCGCACGGTCCGCCAAGAAGCCCGGGGCGGCCGGCGCCGCCGAGAAGGCCGGGAGCGGAAAGACGGGTGACGGCACCGTCGAGCCCGTGGCGCCGCTCGACTGGAGCAATCCCCTGCGCGATCCGCAGGACCGCCGCCTCCCGCGCATCGCGGGCCCTTCCGGCCTGGTCATCTTCGGTGTCACCGGCGACCTGTCCCGCAAGAAGCTGATGCCGGCCGTGTACGACCTCGCCAACCGGGGTCTGCTGCCGCCGGGCTTCTCCCTGGTCGGGTTCGCCCGCCGGGACTGGGAGGACCAGGACTTCGCCGAGGTCGTGCACGACGCCGTCAAGGAGCACGCGCGCACGCCGTTCCGCGAGGAGGTCTGGCAGCAGCTCGCCGAGGGCATGCGCTTCATCCCCGGCGACTTCGACGACGACAACGCGTTCGAACAGCTGCGCAAGGCCGTCGAGGAACTGGACGCCTCCCGCGGCACCAGCGGCAACTACGCCTTCTACCTCTCCGTGCCGCCGAAGTTCTTCCCGAAGGTCGTCCAGCAGCTCAAGAAGCACGGGCTGGCCGACGCCCCGGAGGGCTCCTGGCGCCGCGCGGTCATCGAGAAGCCGTTCGGGCACGACCTGGACAGCGCCTGCGACCTGAACGCGCTCGTGCACGACGTCTTCGACCCGGAGCAGGTCTTCCGCATCGACCACTACCTGGGCAAGGAGACCGTCCAGAACATCCTGGCGCTGCGCTTCGCCAACCAGATGTACGAGCCGATCTGGAACCGGTCCTACGTGGACCACGTGCAGATCACCATGGCCGAGGACATCGGCATCGGCGGCCGGGCCGGTTACTACGACGGCATCGGCGCCGCCCGCGACGTCATCCAGAACCACCTGCTCCAGCTGCTCGCGCTCACCGCGATGGAGGAGCCCGCCTCCTTCGACGCGACGTCGCTGCTCACCGAGAAGCTGAAGGTGCTGAAGGCGGTACGGCTGCCGGACGACCTCGGCGAGCACACCGTGCGCGGGCAGTACGCGGCCGGCTGGCAGGGCGGCGCGCAGGTCCCCGGTTACCTGGAGGAGGAGGGCATCGACCCGGCCTCCACGACCGACACCTACGCCGCGGTCAAGCTGGCGATCGACAACCGCCGCTGGGCGGGCGTCCCGTTCTACCTGCGCACCGGCAAGCGCCTGGGCCGCAGGGTCACGGAGATCGCGGTCGTCTTCCAGCGGGCGCCGCACTCCCCCTTCGATTCCACCGCGACGGAGGAGCTGGGCGAGAACGCGATCGTCATCCGCGTCCAGCCCGACGAGGGCATGACGGTGCGGTTCGGCTCGAAGGTGCCGGGCACGTCGATGGAGATCCGGGACGTGTCCATGGACTTCGCGTACGGCGAGTCCTTCACGGAGTCGAGCCCGGAGGCGTACGAACGGCTGATCCTGGACGTCCTTCTGGGCGACGCCAACCTGTTCCCCCGTCACCAGGAAGTGGAAGAGTCCTGGCGGATCCTCGATCCGATCGAGGAGTACTGGGCCACGCACGGCAGGCCCGCACAGTACGCCTCGGGCAGCTGGGGACCCCGGGAAGCCGACGAGATGCTCGCACGAGACGGACGGAGCTGGCGCAGGCCATGAGGATCGACCTGACCGACACCACGGCAAGCAAGGTCAACAAGGCGCTGGTGCAGGGCCGCCGCGCCATCGGCACCCCGGCCGTGGGCATGGTCCTGACGATGGTGATCGTCACGGACGAGGAGAACGCCTACGACTCGATCAAGGCCGCCGAGGAGGCCTCGCACGAGCACCCCTCGCGCACCCTGGTCGTCATCAAGCGGCACGCCCGCAACCTGCGCGACCGCACCCGCTCGCACCTCGACGCCGAGGTCCGCGTGGGCTCGGAGGCCGGCACCGGCGAGACGGTCGTGCTGCGCATGTACGGCGAGGTGTCCGAGCACGCCGACTCGGTCGTGCTGCCGTTGCTGCTGCCGGACGCCCCGGTCGTCGTGTGGTGGCCGGTGGAGGCGCCCGACAACCCGGCGAAGGACCCGCTGGGCGCGCTGGCCCAGCGCCGGATCACCGACCTGTACGCGGTCGAGCGGCCGATGGAGGTCCTGGAGAAGCGGGTCCGCTCCTACGCGCCCGGCGACACCGACCTCGCCTGGACCCGGCTGACGCTGTGGCGCTCCATGCTGGCCGCGGCGCTGGACCAGGCCCGGGTGCCGGTGACCTCGGCGGCCGTGGAGGCCGAGGCGGACAACCCGGCCGCCGAGCTGCTGGCCCGCTGGCTGGAGGCACGGCTGAACGTGCGGGTCGACCGGGTGGTCACCGACGGCCCGGTCGTCACGGCGGTCCGCCTGGGCACCGCGAACGGCGAGATCGTCATCGACCGGCCGGAAGGCCCGCTCGCCACACTCACCCTGCCGGACCAGCCCCCGCGTTCGCTCGCGCTGAAGGTCCGCCCCACCTCCGAACTCATCGCCGAGGAGCTCAGGCGCCTCGACGCGGACGAGATGTACGCCATCGCCCTGCGCGGCGAGGCCGACAAGGAGACGCCCGTCCATGTCTGACACCCCCAAGCTCACCGACCGGCCCGAGTGGACGGCGCTGAAGGACCACCGTGCGGACGCGCTCGCGCGTCCCGACCTGCGCGAGCTGTTCGACCGGGACCCGGGCCGGGCCGAGCGGTACGTCGTGCGCGTCGGCGACCTGCGCATCGACTACTCCAAGCACCTGGTCACCGACGAGACGCTGTCCCTGCTGCGGGAACTGGCCGCCGCCACCGACGTGTCCGGGCTGCGCGACGCCATGTTCCGCGGCGAGCGGATCAACATCACCGAGGACCGCGCCGTGCTGCACACCGCGCTGCGCGCCCCGCGGGACGCGGTGATCGAGGTCGACGGCGAGAACGTCGTCCCGAAGGTCCACGCCGTCCTGGACAAGATGGCCGACTTCGCGGACCGGGTCCGTTCCGGCGAGTGGACCGGTCACACCGGCAAGCGCATCCGCAACGTCGTCAACATCGGCATCGGCGGCTCCGACCTCGGTCCGGCGATGGCGTACGAGGCGCTGCGGGCCTTCACGGACCGTTCGCTGACCTTCCGGTTCGTGTCCAACGTGGACGGCGCCGACCTGCACGAGGCGGTCCGGGACCTGGACCCGGCGGAGACCCTCTTCATCGTGGCGTCCAAGACGTTCACCACGATCGAGACCATCACGAACGCCACCTCGGCCCGGTCCTGGCTGCTGGCCGGGCTCGGGGGCGAGGAGAAGGCGGTCGCGAAGCACTTCGTCGCCCTCTCGACCAACGCCGAGAAGGTCGCCGGCTTCGGCATCGACACGGCCAACATGTTCGAGTTCTGGGACTGGGTCGGCGGACGCTACTCGTACGACTCGGCGATCGGCCTGTCCCTGATGATCGCCATCGGCCCGGACCGCTTCCGGGAGATGCTCGACGGGTTCCGCATCGTCGACGAGCACTTCCGCAACGCCGAGGCGGAGGACAACGCCCCGCTGATCCTCGGCCTGCTGGGCATCTGGTACGGCAACTTCTTCGACGCGCAGTCGCACGCGGTGCTGCCGTACTCGCACTACCTGTCGAAGTTCACCGCCTACCTCCAGCAGCTCGACATGGAGTCCAACGGCAAGTCGACGGACCGCGAGGGCCGTCCGGTGGAGTGGCAGACCGGGCCGGTGGTGTGGGGAACGCCCGGCACCAACGGACAGCACGCCTATTACCAGCTGATCCACCAGGGCACCAAGCTGATCCCGGCGGACTTCATCGGCTTCGCCCGGCCGGTGGCGGAGCTGAGCGACGAGCTGAAGGCCCAGCACGACCTGCTGATGGCCAACTTCTTCGCCCAGACCCAGGCGCTCGCGTTCGGCAAGACCGCCGACGAGGTGCGGGCGGAGGGCGTGCCCGAGGAGCAGGTGCCGCACCGCACCTTCCACGGCAACCACCCCACCACGACCGTCCTGGCCGGCGAGCTGACCCCGTCGGTCCTCGGCCAGCTGATCGCGCTGTACGAGCACAAGGTGTTCGTGCAGGGCGCGGTGTGGAACATCGACTCCTTCGACCAGTGGGGCGTCGAACTCGGCAAGGTCCTCGCCAAGCGCGTCGAACCCGCCCTGACCGAAGGCGCGGACGTGCCCGGTCTCGACCCGTCCACGGCCGCGCTGGTGGCCGCCTACCGTGAACTGAAGGAAGTGCACTGACATGCAGATCGGTCTCGTTGGTCTCGGCAAGATGGGCGGCAACATGCGCGAGCGCCTGCGCAACGCCGGCCACACCGTCGTCGGATACGACACCAATCCGGAGAAGGCCGACGTCGCCAGCCTGGTCGAGCTCGTCGAGCAGCTGGAGCGGCCGCGCGCGGTCTGGGTGATGGTCCCGGCCGGGGCCGCCACGCAGCACGTCATCGACCAGCTGGCGACGCTGCTCAAGCCCGGCGACACCGTCATCGACGGCGGCAACTCCCGCTGGACGGACGACGAGAAGCACGCCGAGGAGCTCGGCAAGCGCGGCATCCACTTCGTCGACGCCGGTGTCTCGGGCGGCGTGTGGGGCCTGAAGAACGGCTACGCGCTGATGGTCGGCGGCGAGAAGGAGTGCGTCGACGACCTCAAGCCGATCTTCGACGCGCTCAAGCCGGAGGGCCCGTACGGCTACGTCCACGCGGGCAAGGTCGGCGCGGGGCACTTCTCCAAGATGGTCCACAACGGCATCGAGTACGCGATGATGCAGGCCTACGCCGAGGGCTGGGAGCTGCTGGAGAAGGTCGACTCCGTGGACAACGTCCGCGAGGTCTTCCGCTCCTGGCAGGAGGGCACCGTCATCCGCTCCTGGCTCCTCGACCTGGCCGTCAACGCCCTCGACGAGGACCACCACCTGGACAAGCTGCGCGGCTACGCGGAGGACTCCGGCGAGGGCCGCTGGACCGTCGAGGCGGCCATCGACAACGCGGTGCCGCTGCCGGCGATCACCGCGTCCCTGTTCGCGCGGTTCGCGTCCCGGCAGGACGACTCGCCGCAGATGAAGATGATCGCCGCACTGCGCAACCAGTTCGGCGGGCACGCCGTGGAGTCGGCGAAGAAGTGATCCGCTCGCACGCCCCCGCCCGGCCCTCCGGCCGGGCGGGGGCGTCGGCGTGTCAGCCGCCGGTGAATCCCCGTACCGCGTGCTGCGCGGCCAGCCGGACCGGGGCGTTCGCCGCGCCGTAGCCGCGGTAGCCGTCGTCGCGCTGGACGAGTTCGAAGAAGACCCGGCCGACGGTGTGCGTGTAGCAGTGCCGGAAGGTGCCGTGGTCGTCGCGGTCGTAGAGGATGCCCAGCTCCCGGTACGTCTCCAGCTCGCCGTCCGCGAACTCGAAGCGGGCCGCGAGGTCGTCGTAGTAGTTGGCCGGGATCGGCAGCAGCGGACCGCCGGCGGCGCGGTAGCGGCGGGCGGCGGCGACCACGTCGTGGGTGGCCAGGGCGATGTGCTGGGCGTGCGCGGTGTCGTCGGTCGGGGCCGCGCCGACGGTCAGCACGATGCGGACGGCGCCGTCGCCGGTGGTGACGGCGCGGCTGCGCAGCAGGCCGTAGGGGTCGGCGACGTCCACGCTCTCCTGCGGGCGCAGCCCGAGGACGCTGCGGTGGAAGAGCGCCGCCTCGTCGAACTGGTGCCAGGGCTGGGCGAGGGAGAGGTGGTCGACGCGCCCGCCCGGCCCCGCCCCGGCGACGGCCCCCGTGTCCTCGAAGTCCGCCCGCCAGTCGGACGGCCCGGTGCGTTCGGTGGCGCAGAAGAACAGCTCAGTGCCGTCGGGTGCGGCGACCGCCTCCAGCGGGGCGTCGCCCGGGGCGCGGCGGCGCGGCAGCACCGGGGCGAGCAGGGCCTCGGCGCGGCGGGCCGCTCCCGCGGGGTCGGGCGACTCGAGGCCGACGGCGGCGAGGCGGGTGCCGTCGCGGCGCTCGGCCGGTCCGGTGTTGACGAGGACGCGGGCGTCGCCCCACTGCCACAGGTCGACGGGTTTGCCGCGGTGGCGTCCGGTGCGGGTGAAGCCCAGCGCGTCGAGCACGGCCGAGACGGGGGCGGCGTCGGGTGTGACCAGTTCGGCGAAGGCGACACCGGTGGGCACGACGGGCGCGGGCTGCGCCGCGAGGCCGGCCTGCTCCTGGAGCACCAGCAGGGAGCGCCGGCCGTCCACGGCGGTGGGGCCGGCCTCGGACTGCCGGAAGACGTCGTTGAAGACCTCCAGGGAGAGCGGGCCGTCGTAGCCGGTGCGCAGCACGTGCCGGAGCAGTCCGGCGAGGTCGAAGCCGCCCTGGCCGGGGAAGCAGCGGTAGTGCCGGCTCCACTGGAGGACGTCCATCGCGAGCAGCGGGGCGTCGGCGAGCTGGAGGAAGAAGATCTTCTCGCCGGGGATGTCCTCGATGCCCTTGGGGTCGCTGCCGCGCGAGAGGATGTGGAAGCTGTCGAGGCAGGTGCCGAGCGCGGGGTGCCCGGCGGTCTCGACGACGCGCCAGGCGTGGTCGTAGGTGCTGATGTGCCGGCCCCAGGCGAGCGCCTCGTAGGCGACGCGGACGCCGTGGTCGCGGGCCAGGTCCGCGAGGCGGCTGAGCTGCTCGGCGGCGAGGTCGTCGTCGTCCAGGGCGTGCGGGGAGACGCTGGAGCAGACCAGGACGGTGTCCGCGCCGAGCCTGCCCATCAGGGCGAACTTGTGCCGGGCGCGGCGCAGCGCACGGGCGAACTCCTCCTCGGGCAGCGCTTCGATGTCCCGCATCGGCTGGTAGAGGTCGACGGTGAGTCCGAGGTCGGCGCAGCGGGCGCGGATCTCCTCGGGGGTCAGAGGGCTGGCCAGCAGGTCGTTCTCGAAGATCTCCACGCCGTCGAAGCCGGCCCGGGAGGCGGCCGTGAGCTTCTCGGTGAGGGAACCGCTGAGGGAGACGGTGGCGATGGACGTCCGCACGTGACTGCCTCTTCTCTACTGCGGGGCCCCGAGGGCGCCCACCAGGTCGGTGATGTCGGCGAGCATCCGCACGGCGTCGGGTTCCCGCCCGGTGAACAGCCTGAACGCGTCGACGGCCTGGAAGACGGCCATGCCGCCGCCGTCGAGCGTGGCGCAGCCCAGCGCGCGGGCGGTGCGCAGCAGCTCGGTCTCCAGGGGCCGGTAGACGACCTCGGCGACCCACAGCCCGGGGTGCAGCAGGCCGGCGGGCAGCGGCAGCCCGGGATGGGCGGCCATGCCGGTGGGGGTGGCGTGCACGATGCCGTCGGCTCCGGTCAGCAGCTCGGGCAGGCGGTCCGGGCCGGCACCGGCGGCGCGGCCCTCGCCGAAGTGCCGGTTCAGCGAGGCGGCGAGCGCGGCGGCCCGCTCGGGCAACGCGTCGACGACGGTGACCCGTCCGGCGCCCAGGGTCAGCGTGGCGTGGGCGACGGCGGCGCCCGCGCCCCCGGCGCCGAGCTGCACGACCCGCTCCAGCGGCGCGTCGGGCAGCCCGCGCGCGAAGGAGGCGGCGAAGCCGGTGACGTCGGTGTTGTGGCCGGTCGCCCGGCCGTCCTCGTCGAAGACGACCGTGTTGACCGCGCCCAGCGCCTCGGCCTGCGGGGCGAGGGCGTCCAGGTGCCCGAGGACGAGCTGCTTGCACGGGTGGGTGATGTTCAGCCCGTCGAAGCCCAGGTCGCGGGCGGCGCGCAGCAGGTCGCCCACCGCCTCGGGCGGGACGCCGAGCACGTCGACGTCGATCAGCCGGTACAGGTAGCGCAGACCCTGCCGGTCGGCCTCCCGCTCGTGCAGTGCCGGGCTGAGCGACGGGCCGATCCCCGAACCGATCAGTCCGACGAGAAACGAGTCCTTGGCCACCTGGATCTCCCTCACGGATCACTAATGTACGAACCAGTACGTTAGTCATAGCAGCCGGGTGAGGGCCGGGGGAAGACCTGACCACTCCCGGCCCGGTGCGCGGACCGGGCTTCTACAATCACCGGACCGCCCCCGCCCCAGCCGAAGGAACCCGATGACCAGCGTCGACGAGCCGGCACGACCGAACGGGCGCATCCGCGACGCCGCGCGTACCCGGGCCGAGATCCTCGACGTGGCCACGCACGAGTTCGCCCGAGCCGGCTACGACGGGGCCCGCGTCGACGAGATCGCCGCCCGCACCCGCACCACGAAGCGGATGATCTACTACTACTTCGGCGGCAAGGAGCAGTTGTTCACGGCCGTGCTGGAGCGGGCGTACGGCGTGATCCGGGAGGCCGAGCAGGAGCTCGACGTGGAGCACCTGGACCCGGTGGCCGCGATCAGGCGCCTCGCGGAGGTGACCTTCGACCACCACGAGCAGCACCCGGACTTCATCCGCCTGGTCGGCATCGAGAACATCCACGGCGCCGAGCACATCGCCGCGTCCGAGGCGCTCGGCCGGCTGGGCTCGCCCGCACTGGACGTGATCCGCCGGATCCTGGCGGCAGGTCAGGAGTCGGGCCTGTTCACGGCGGACGTGGACGCGGTCGACCTGCACGCGATGATCAGCGCGTTCTGCTTCTTCCGCGTCTCCAACCGGGCCACCTTCGGCGCCCTGTTCGGCCGGGACCTGGTCGACCCGGACCGGCGCGAGCACTACCGCACCATGCTGGGCGACATGGTGATCGCCTACCTCACGGCGGAGCGCGCGGCGGACTGACCGCCGCGGCGGTGCCGGGGACGTGCCCCCTTGACACGCGGGAAACCTGCGCGCAACATCCGTAGCCAACCGCGACTAACTATCCAGTGGGTTAATTAGCCGTCCGGCATTCCTCCCCTCCGCTCACTCCGCCTACGGTGGAGTCCCCCGAAGGAGCAGCCGTGTCCGTCCCCGCCCCCGCGTCCCACGACGCCGCTCCGCCCGGCCAGCCGAAGAAGGCGGCGCTGGCCGCCTGGGTCGGCAGCGCCCTGGAGTACTACGACTTCTTCATCTACGGCAGTGCGGCGGCGCTGATCTTCCCCGAGGTCTTCTTCGACGAGTCCGATCCGGCCACCGCGACGCTGCTGTCGCTGGCCACGTTCGGCGTCGCCTACGCCGCCCGTCCGGTCGGCGCGTTCTTCCTCGGCCACATCGGCGACCGCCTCGGCCGCAAGAAGATCATGGTGTTCACGCTGGTCCTCATGGGCGTGTCCACGTTCCTCATCGGCTGCCTGCCCACCCGCGCCCAGGTCGGCACCCTCGCGCCGGTCCTGCTGGTGCTGTGCCGCGTCCTCCAGGGCGTCTCCGCGGCGGGCGAGCAGGCCAGCGCCAACTCCATGACGCTGGAACACGCGCCGGCGCACAAACGCGGCTTCTTCACCAGTTTCACCCTCAGCGGCACCCAGGGCGGGCAACTGCTCGCCACCCTGGTCTTCCTGCCCATCGCCGCGCTCCCCGAGGACCAGTTGCTGTCCTGGGGCTGGCGCGTGCCGTTCTGGCTGAGCGTCGTGGTCGCCGTCGTCGGCTACGTCATCCGCCGCACGCTCGACGAGACGCCGGCCTTCGCCCAGCAGGCGGCCACGGAGGGCGTCGCGAAGATGCCGCTGGCCGTGCTGGCGCGCGACCACTGGGCGGACGTGCTGCGGGTGGTAGCGGGCGCGCTGATCGCCTCGGTCAGCACGCTCTTCACGGTCTGGGCGCTGGCGTACGCCACCAGTGACGCGGTCGGCATGTCCCGTACCGCCATGCTCTGGGTGGGCGCCCTCGCCAACGTCGCCGCACTCGCCGCGATCCCCCTGTGGGCGACGCTGTCCGACCGCATCGGCCGGCGCCCGGTGTACCTGATCGGCGCGGTGGGCAGCGCGGTGACGATGTTCCTGTACCTGTGGGCGATCTCGACCGGCTCCTACCCGCTGACGTTCCTGACGGGCATCGTCGCCTTCGGTGTCGTCTACAGCGCAGCGAACGGTGTGTGGCCGGCCTTCTACGGCGAGATGTTCTCCACCCGGGTCCGGCTGTCCGGGGTGGCGATCGGCACCCAGATCGGCTTCGCGGTGGCCGGGTTCGCGGTGACGTTCGCGGCGCAGATCGCGGGCCCGGACGGCGACGACTGGTTCGCGGTGGCCCTGTTCACGGCGGCTCTGTGCGTCCCGCCGGTGATCGCCGCGCTCTCGGCGCGCGAGACCCACGGTGTCCCGACGGAGGACCTCGGCGAGCGGTCCCGCCGCAAGGCGTCACAGCCGGAGACGGAGACGGTGACCGCCTGACGGCACGCCGCCGCCCGCCGGTTCAGGCGCCGGTGGCGGCGGCGTCCAGGAGCGGGCCCAGCTCGCGGGAGACCGCGGTCAGGAGACGGTGTCGCTCGGCCACGGCGGCGAGGACATGGTGGCCGTGCTGCGCGCGATCGAGGCGCGTACCGCCGGCGACGCCCGGTCCTGACGTCTGGGACCGCGTCCGCTGGGTACCCCGCACCCACCTCGTCCGGCGAGCGAGGAGGGCGACGGCGATGGGACCACTGCGGCAGGAGACCGACCCGGGCGCGGCCGGGCTGGACCCCGGGGCCCTGGACCGGCTCGACCGGCACTTCGCCCGACTCGTCGACGAGGGGCGGCTGCCCGGTTTCCTGGTGGCCCTCGCCCGCGGCGGGCGGGTCGCCCACCTGACCGTGCACGGCCGACGGGACGTGGCGGCCGGACTGCCCGTCACGGCCGACACGCTGTGGCGGATCTACTCCATGACCAAGCCGGTCACCTCGGTGGCCGTGCTGATGCTGGTGGAGGAGGGCCGGCTGTCGCTGGACGACCCGGTGGACCGGTACCTCCCGGCCTTCGCCGAACCGCGGGTGTACGTGGAGGGGGACGCGGACGACGTCGTCACCCGGCCCGCCGCCGGGCCCGTCCTCGTCCGGCATCTGATGACCCACACCGCCGGGCTGACGTTCGGCTTCTACCGCGTGCACCCCGTCGACGCGCTGTACCGGGCCGCCAGTCTGGAGTCGTCCCTGCGGCCCGGCGCGGGCCTGGCCGAGACGGTCGACCTGTACGCGAGCCTGCCGCTCCAGTTCGAGCCGGGTACGCGGTGGAACTACTCGGTGGCCAGCAATGTGCTGGGACGGCTGGTCGAGGTGGTGTCCGGGCAGGCGCTGGACACCTTCTTCGCCGAGCGGATCCTCGGCCCGCTCGGCATGACGGACACCGGGTTCGAGGTCACCGACGAGCAGGCGGAGCGGCTGGCCGAGCTGTACGGGGAGACGGACGGCGGCGGCATCGAGCCGGTCCCCGGGCTGCCGCTGCGGGGCCGGCCCCGGTTCCTGTCGGGCAGCGGCGGGCTGGTGGCCTCCGCGTACGACGTGCACCGCTTCGCGGAACTGCTGCGGCGCGGCGGCGAACTCGACGGCGTCCGGCTGCTCGCCCCGGCGACGGTGGACCTGATGACCCGCAACCACCTGCCCGACGGCGCCGACCTGCGCTCCTACGGCAGCCACCCCGCGCACGACGACCCCGGCAACGACGGCGTCGGCTTCGGCCTGGGGGTCTCCGTGGTCACCGACCCGAGCCGTACGCAGGCGCCCTCCGGGCTCGGCACGTACGGCTGGAGCGGGGTGGCGACGACCACCTTCTGGGTCGACCCGGGCCGTGATCTGACGGTGCAGTTCATGACCCAGGTCCGGCCCCGGTCCTCACCGACGGTGTACCGGGACCTCAAACGGCTGGTGCACGAGGCCGTGACGGACTGAACCGGGCCCCTCCCGGATTCAGGACGACACGTGCGCCACCGCGTCCAGGTGGGGCAGGTGGTGGTCCAGCCGCTCCCTCTTGGTGCGCAGGTAGGTGATGTTGCTCTCGCACGGCGGTATCAGCAGCGGCACCTGCTCGGCGACCTGGATGCCGTGCCGCACCAACGCCTCGCGCTTGCGGGGGTTGTTGGACATCAGGCGCACCGACCGCACGCCCAGGTCGTCGAGGATGCGAGCGGCGACGCCGTAGTCCCGGGCGTCCACCGGCAGGCCGAGCGCGAGGTTGGCCTCGACGGTGTCCAGCCCCTCGGCCTGCAACGCCATGGCGCGCAGCTTGGCCAGCAGGCCGATGCCGCGTCCCTCGTGCCCGCGCAGATAGACGACGATGCCACTGCCCTCGGCGGCCACGGCGCGCAGCGCGGAGGCCAGTTGGTCACCGCACTCGCAGTGCCGGGAGCCGAACGCGTCTCCGGTGAGGCACTCCGAGTGCAGCCGGGTGAGGACGCGGTCGGCGCCCGGATCGCCGTACACCAGGGCCACCTGCTCGTCACCGCGCTCGTGGTCGAAGTAGCCGACCGCCTGAAATTCTCCGTACACGGTGGGCAGCGGCACATTGACCACGCGTTCCACATCGGTGCGTTGGGGTGAATTCTTGCCGAGTACGCCAATGTTTTCTGTCATGATTCTCGAGTTCCTCAGCCGGGGTTCTGAGCGGAGACGAAAGGCCGTGCGGGAAATGGACGTTTCACTGGTGCCGGCGGACACGACGGAGGATGTGCGCAGGCGGGGTGCCGGGCTCGCGCGGCAGGTCGCCGTGCTGCCCGTCGGGAGCTTCGAGCAGCACGGCCCGTACCTGCCGCTGGCCACCGACACCCTCGTCGCCTGCGCCATCGCCCGGGAGATCGCCGACGCGTACCCGGTGCACCTCCTTCCGCCGGTGACGATCGGCTGCTCGCACGAGCACGCGGACTGGCCGGGCACGGTCAGCATCTCCTCGGTGACCCTTCACGCGGTGGTACAGGACATCGCGGCCTCGCTGCGCCGCTCGGGCGTCGACGCCCTGGTGCTGGTCAACGGGCACGGCGGAAACTACGTACTGGGCAACGTCGTTCAGGAGGCCTCCGCGCGCGGCGAGCGGATGGCGCTGTTCCCGGCCGCGGAGGACTGGGAGGCGGCGCGGCAGCGGGCCGGGGTGGTCACGTCGCTGCTCACCGACATGCACGCGGGGGAAATCGAGACCTCCATTCTTCTGCACACGCATCCCGAATGCGTCCGGCCCGGTTACGAGGCCGCTGATTTCGTCGCGGACGACCGGCGTCATCTGCTCTCCCTCGGCATGTCCGCCTATACCGATTCCGGTGTCATCGGGCGTCCTTCACTGGCTTCGGCGGAAAAGGGAAGGGAACTGCTGGCCGGCCTCACGGAATCCTTCGGCGAGTATGTGGCGCTGCTGACCTCGGTGACGGTGACGGTTCCCCCGCAGGGCGGCGAGCGCGGGTAGTGCCCGCCGGGCGCGTGGTGCGGCTCGGGGCCCGGTACGACGGGCCCCGCCTGCGTTGCGGAGGGGGCGCGCCGGCGGACGACGAGGACGACGGCACCGGGCAGGCTCGCCGCGAGACCGAGCACCCCGTAGACGACGGCGACGCCCAGCCCGCTGCCCGCGCCCAGCCCGGCCGCGCCGAACGCCCAGACCGTGACGCCCTCCCGGGGACCCCAGCCGCCGACGTTCAGCGGCAGGCCCATCGCGAGCAGCGCCAGCACGGCGAGCGGTGTCAGCACGGCGACGGAGGCGGTGCTCCCGGCGACGCGGGCGGAGAGCACGAACAGCGTCAGGTGCCCGGCGAGGACCACGACGGACGACAGCACGACCCCCGGCCCGTTGCGCCGGGACAGCAGCGCCTGCCGCGCCTCGCCGAGCGTCGCCCGCAGGGCCCGGCCCCGGCGCGAGGGCGTCCCGTTCATCCGCAGGGCGAGGCCGACGGCGAGCGCGCCCAGCGCGGCCAGGCCGAGCAGCGGGGCGATGTGCCGGGTCCCGGCCCGCACCGGGGACGGCATCGTGAGCAGCACGGCCGCGCCGACGCCGAGCAACGCGAGCTGTCCGGCGGCGCGTTCCAGGACGACGGCCCGCACGCCCCGGCCGAGGTCACCGGCGCTCCGCCCGTGCCGCACCGCGCGGTGCACGTCGCCGAGGACGCCGCCGGGCAGGGCCGCGTTGAGGAACAGGGCACGGTAGTAGTCGCCGACGGCCGGTGCGAGCCGCAGCCGGATGCGCAGTCCCCGGGCCACCAGGACCCAGCGCCAGGCGCTGAACACCGTGGTGACCAGCCCGATGCCGAGCGCCGCCAGCAGTGTGGGCCCGTCGATCCTGCGCAGCCCGTCCAGGAACACGCCGGTGCCCAGCCGCCACAGCAGCACGGCGAGGATGCCGGCTCCGGCGAGGCTGCCCAGGTGGGCGCGCAGGGCGCGGGGGACGGCTCTGCGGCGCAGTGCCGCCGGTGCGGCTGCCGGCGCCCGCACCGCCGGTGCGCTCACGAGGTCCCGCCCGTCGGCCGGCACAGCACCAGCAGGTCGCTGTGGTGCACCACCACCCGCAGCCGTCCGGCCGCGCAGGCGGCGAGGCGCTCCGCGAGGTACCGCTCGGCGGACTCCCGCAGCCCGGGGCGCTGTTCGACGGCCGCGCCGACCCAGCCGCGCAGCCACTGGGCGGTGAGCGCGGCGTCGTCGGGGCCCAGCCGCCAGGGGCTGGGGCGCGTGCGTACGGTGGCACCGTGCCCGGCGAAGGCGTCCGCTGCGGCGGTGACCGCGTCCGGGCCGAGGAGGCCGGAGCGCCGCTGGTGGTCGTTGAAGGCGTCGGCGATCTCGGCGTCCAGGGGATGCGCGGGAGCGAGGTCGACGCGGCCGGCGACGGACAGGGTCAGCAGCGCCGCGCAGCCGGCCCCGGCGCAGGCGGCGGCGAGGGCGCCGACCTCCCGTGCGGTGAGGACGTCGAGCAGCGCCGACGCTGTCACCAGTTGGGCGCCGGCCAGGGCGTCCGGGGTGAGCCGGGCGATCTCGCCGCGCCGTGTCTCCACGGTGACCCGGCTGCCGTCGGCGGCGGAGCGCGGGGAGGCGACCGCGGCGAAGTGCAGCAGGTAGGGGTCGCGGTCGTGCAGGACCCAGTGCTGGGCGCCGTCGAGCAGCGGGGCGAGCCAGCGGCCCATCGAGCCGGTACCGCAGCCCAGATCGTGCACGACCAGCCCGCCGGCCCGGCTCGGCAGGTTGGCGAGGCGGACACGCAACGGGTCGAGCAGACCGTGCGCCCGGGCGGCGGCGTCGGCGCCCTCCCGCAGGCGGAGCCACTCGGGGGCGTAACGCGGGGGGTCTTCGGGGTCTTCGGAGGCCTGGTCCTCTGTCGTGCGAAGGTCGTCGTCCGGGTGAGCATCCGCGGACCCTCGCAGGGCCTCGGACGCGTGCGGGTCCTCGCTCTGGTGGGACCGGTGACCGTGCGGCACGTCGTCGGTCCCCTCGCCGCTCCCCCTCAGCCGCAGCGTGGGCCGGTCGGCGGGGCCGGCGCCGGGCATGGCGCCGGGGATGGCCCCCGCCGTGGCCTCGGGCGCGTCCTGCGGTCCGGGCTGGGCCGGGATCATGTCCCCGGTGGGTGCCGTCGACCTCCTCATGCCGTCCTCCGGGGTTCCGCCGGCAACCGGTGCAGGACGCCGGCCAGGCTCTGCGCCGTGGCCGCCCAGCCGTTCAGCGCCGCACGGCGCCCGCGTGCCGCCGCCTTCAGCCGGCGCCGTACGTCCGCCTCGCCGAACCAGCCCCGCAGTTCGGCGGCGAGCGCGACGGGGTCCTCCGGCGGGACGAGGATGCCGGGCACCCCGCCGTCGGGGGCGCGTCCCACGGCCTCCGGGAGGCCGCCGACGTCCGTGGCCAGTACGGGGATGCCGCGCGCGAGGGCCTCCGTCACCGCCATGCCGTACGTCTCGGCGTACGAGGTGAGCACCATCAGGTCGGCGGCCGCGTAACTGGCGTCCAGGTCCGCGCCGGAGCGGGGCCCCGCCAGCTCCAGCCGGTCCTGGAGGCCGTACCTCCCGATCAGGGTCCGCAGCCGGCCGACGTACGCGGGGTCCTGGCCGAGTCCGCCGACGCACACGCACGACCAGGGAAGGTCGGCCACCGCGGCCAGTGCCTCCACCAGCCGGTGCTGTCCCTTGCGAGGTGTGACGGCGGCGACGCACAGGAGCCGGGAGACTCCGTCGGTGCCGGGCGCGAGCGGCGCGATGTCGGCGCCGGGGGCGGCGACGTGGACGCGGGCGGGGTCGAGGCCGTGGTGGGAGACGAGGCGGCGCACCGCCCAGTCGCTGGTGGCGACGACGGCCGGGACGGCCCGGAGCACCGCGCGCTCGCGGGCGTCCAGCGCGGCGGCCACGGCGGGGTCGAGTCCGGTCTCGTCGCCGAGCGGCAGGTGGACGAGGACGGCCATGCGCAGCCGCCCGGCCTCCGGGACGACGACCTCCGGCACGCCACAGGCGACCAGCCCGTCCAGCAGGACCACGGCCCCGTCCGGCAACCGGCGCAGGACCCGGGCGAGTTCCGTCCGCGCCGCCTCGTCGGGCCGGGGCCAGTCGCCGTCCACGGGCAGTCCCCGCACCCGCCAGCCGAAGCCGGGCAGGTCCAGTGCCACCCGCCGGTCGTAGGCGTTGCCGCCGCTCGGCGCGGCCGGGTCGTCGACGCCGCCCGGCAGGACGAAGTGCACGGAGCGCAGGGACATGGGGACGATCCCGCCGTTCCTCGGGGCCGGCGCCTGCGCGGGCACATAGGCGAGCCGGGCGCGGCCGGCCGTCGTCTCGACGGACGTGTCGGTCACAGCGCACGCTCGTAACTCGCCCAGGCGACGTGCGACTCGTGGAGGGTGACGGTGAGACCGGCCAGACCCTTGGCCCCCTCGCCGAGGGCGCCCTTGTGGACGCGCTCGGCGAGCCGGTCGGCGACGACCTTGGCGAGGAACTCCGTGGAGGTGTTGACGCCGGCGAAGTCGGGTTCGTTGTCGAGGTTGCGGTAGTTCAACTCGGCCACGACGGCGCCCAGTTCCCGCGTGGCCAGTCCGATGTCGACGACGATGTTGTCCTCGTCCAGCTGCTCGCGCCGGAAGGTGGCGTCCACCAGGAACGTCGCTCCGT
The DNA here is from genome assembly GCF_044765825.1 of Streptomyces flaveolus. Classification (NCBI taxonomy): domain Bacteria; kingdom Bacillati; phylum Actinomycetota; class Actinomycetes; order Kitasatosporales; family Streptomycetaceae; genus Streptomyces; species Streptomyces flaveolus. The sequence continues at coordinate 294,206 of NZ_JBIWKU010000004.1, forward strand.
GCAGGCGCTGCGCGGGCCCGAAGACGTCGCCGCGGAAGCTGTGGGCGATCATGATGTGATCGCGGACGGTGATGCTGAACAACGGACGACCCTCCAGGTGTGGCACGTCTGGCCCCCCGCCGGTCACTGCGCGGGGTGCCGTCTATTACGGCTCGGTGCCTTCCCTTGTTCAGCGTCCCGTATCTCTTTTCTCAAGGTCAGGCGATCGCTCCCCCGCCCGGGAGACGGCAGGGGACGGTCAGTCGTCGTCGCCGTACCGGATGCGGTGGCACAGGGCGGGGATCTCCCCCGAGGCCAGCTTCGGCAGCACGTCCGGCAGTTCCACGAAGGCGGACTCGCCGGTGACGAGGGCGTCCAGCGCGGGGTCGGCGAGCAGGTCGAGGGCGAGGGCGAGCCGGTCGCCGTACGTGCGGGTGGCGGCGCGCGCCGGGGAGACGGTGCCGACCTGGCTGCCGCGCACGGTCAGGCGCCGGGAGTGGAAGGCCTCGCCGAGCGGCAGGGCGACGCGCCGGTCGCCGTACCAGCTCAGCTCGACGACCGTGCCCTCGGGACGCAGCAGCTCCAGGGACCGGGCGAGGCCCTCCTCGGTGGCACTGGCGTGCACGACGAGGTCCCGGTCGCCGAGGGCGTCGGCGGGGGACGCGAAGCCGACGCCGAGTGCCTCGGCGGCCTTCGCCCGCGCCGGGTCGGCGTCGACCAACTGGACGCGGACGCCGGGGAACCGGGCCAGCAGCGCGGCCACCGAACAGCCGACCATGCCGCCGCCGACCACGGCGACGCGGTCGCCGACCAGGGGCGTGGCGTCCCACAGGGCGTTGACGGCGGTCTCCACCGTGCCGGCGAGCACGGCCCGCCCGGCGGGGACGTCCGACGGCACGGGGGTGACGGCCGCGGCCGGGACGACGTAGCGGGTCTGGTGGGGGTGGAGGCAGAAGACGGTGCGCCCGGCGAGCGCGTCCGGGCCCTCCTCCACCACGCCGACATTGAGGTAGCCGTACTTCACCGGCCCGGGGAAGTCGCCCTCCTGGAAGGGCGCGCGCATCGCCGTGTACTGGTTCTCGGGCACCCGGCCGTGGAAGACGAGCGTCTCGGTGCCCCGGCTGACCCCGCTGAAGAGCGTGCGCACGAGCACCTCGTCCGCGCCGGGTTCGGGCACCTCCACGTCCCGGATCACGCCCCGGCCGGGCGAGTCGAGCCAGAACGCACGTGCGGTGCGTGTCATCGGATGTCCTCCTGAACGATCGGGAAGCCGCCCACGTACCGAGGGATGCACAAGCCGCGCACAAGGTAGCGGCGCTGATCGACTCTGTCACACGGCCGGAGGATGTTCGGTGGCCCTGAACAACACGTACGACGCCAGGTCGCGTCCGCAGCAGGAGACCGCGGTGGGAGCGGGCGCGCAGATCCTGCTGCTGGTGCTGCTCGGGACGGCGATCGGCATGGGCACGGCGGGCTGGCTGACCGGCCTCGCGTTCGCGTTCGCGACCTGGGCGGTGCTCACCCGGGCCCTGAACCGCTCCCGGCCGCCGTCGTTCGGCCCGGCCAACCGGGTCACCCTCGGCCGGGCCACCCTGGTCGGCGGGGTGACGGCCCTGGTCGCCGACTCCTTCCGCAGCGCGCCGCCCGTCTCCCTCCTCGTCGGCCTGACGGCCGTGGCCCTGATCCTGGACGGCGTGGACGGCAAGGTCGCCCGCCGCACGGGCACGTCGACGGCCCTGGGGGCGCGCTTCGACATGGAGGTCGACGCGTTCCTCATCCTGGTGCTCAGCGTGTACGTCGCGATGGACCTGGGCCCGTGGGTGCTGCTGATCGGCGGCATGCGGTACGTCTTCGTCGCCGCCGCCCGGGTATGGCCGTGGCTGACGGCCCCGCTGCCGCCGAGCACGGCCCGCAAGACGGTGGCGGCGCTGCAGGGGGTGCTGCTGCTGCTCGCGGGCGCGCGGCTGCTGCCGGACCCGGCCGACGCGGGGGTGGTGGGGCTGGCGCTGGGGCTGCTGGTGTGGTCGTTCGGGCGCGATGTGGTGTGGCTGTGGCGGAGGTCGGGGGCCGCGTCGGCGGCTCCTGGGGAGGAACCGGCGTCTGCACCGGCAGCCGCGGCTCATGTGCCCGCGCGGGGACTCCTGGCCCGGTGACCGCGGGGCAGCAGAGCCACCGCGGCGAGCGGTACGACGGTCAGTGCCAGCCACGGCACGGCGACCGGCAGCCCGCCGTCCAGGAGCAGGCCGGTCACGGAGCTGCCGGCCAGCACGATCAGCCCGGAGACCGAGGACAACGCCCCGGTGTACAGCCCGAGCCGGCCGTCCTCGGCGAGGTCGGGCACCCAGGCGCGGGCGACGGGGGCGACCAGCATCTGACCGAGCGTCAGCAGGACGACGAACCCGGCGGCCGGCACCAGCCCGCCCGCCCCCGTCCAGCCCGCAGGCCGGGCCACGGCGACGGCGGCGAACCCGCCCGCGATCAGCACCAGCCCGGCCGCCATCGACCGGCGCGGCGACCACCTCTCCCCCGCCCACCGGGTCACCGGCAACTGCGCGGTCACCACCAGCAGCGAGGACAGCGCGAACAGCCAGGCCAGCGGCGCCTGCGAACCGGCGGCCCGCTCCACCTCGGCGGGCAGGGCGAGGTAGAGCTGGTTGTAGGCGAGCAGATAGACGCCGTACGCACAGCACAGCGCCAGGAAAGGCCGGTTGCGCAGCAGCAGCCGTGCCCCGCCCCCGGCCCGGACACGGGCCCGCCCGGGAAGGTGCTGGGGCAGCAGCCACGCGTGCCCCGCGAGGACGAGCACGAAGACGCCGGCCCCGGCCAGGCACGCCGTGCGGAAGTCGACGGCCAGCAGCAGCGCGCCCAGCAGCGGCCCGACGAACGCCCCCGCCTGCCCGGCCACGGTGAACAGCGCGAGCACCCTGGTCCGGTCCCCGCCGCCCTGTTCCTCCCAGAGGACGGCCTGCCGGACGACCTCGGACTCGACGGCGGGCGAGAACAGCGCGGCGGCGAACCCGATGAGCAGCACCGCGCCGACGACCGCCCAGGTCCGCTCCGCGTACCCGAGCCACCCGAACCCGGCGATGCGCAGCACGCATCCGGCGAGGACGACGGGCCGGATGCCGTACCGGTCGGCCAGCGCCCCGCCGACCACGAACAGCCCCTGCTGGCTGAAGGTCCGCAGCCCGAGCACGAATCCGACCAGCCAGCCCGCCATGCCCACGGCCTGCCCGAGGTGTTCCGCGAGGAAGGGCAGGACGGCGAAGAATCCGATGTTGAAGGCCAGTTGGGTCAGGATCAGCAGCCGCAGCAGCGGGGAGAGCGGGGTGGTGTGGCGACGACCGGAAGCCTTCGCGGGCGGCCGGCCGGTGGAGGTGGGGGTCATCGGGCTGCGGCCAGTTCCTTCTCGGCGGCGGCAGTGGCGGGGGGCTGCGGGCCGGTGGCCGGGCGTGCCGGGCGGGACCGTCGTCGGGGCCGGCGCAGTCCGCCGGCGGTGACGGCGAGCGCGCCGAGCAGGGCGAGGACGGCGGCGGGGGCGAGGACGGCCCAGGGGGCGCGTTCGGCGTAGGGCTGGTTCTCGGCGAGGAGCAGGCCCCATTCGGGGGACGGCGGCTGGGCGCCGAGGCCGAGGAAGCCGAGCGAGGCGAGCGCGAGGGCGACGCCGGGCAGCCGCAGCAGGGCGTGGCGGGTGACGGGCGGCAGGACGGCGGGGAGCAGTTCGCGGCGCAGCAGGTACCAGCGCCCGGCGCCCAGTCCCCGGGTGGCCGTGATGTGCAGGGTGGCGCGTTCCTGGCGCAGCAGCGACGCGGTGTGCGTGGCCAGCGGCGCCCAGGCCACGGCGCCCACGGCGAGGGCGGGGGTCGCCGCTCCGCTGCCCGCGACGGCGGTGACGAGGAGGGCGGCGAGTACGGGCGGCACGGCGTTGACGGTGTCGACGAGCGGCGCGGACACCCGGGGAACGAGCCCCAGCAGTACGCCCGCGAGCAGGGCCACGGCGGTGATGGCGGAGGCGAGCAGCAGCGTGTCGAGAGCTCCGTGGCCGACGCGGGCGAGCAGGTCGCGGCCGAGGGCGTCGGTGCCGAAGGGGTGGGCGGTGGACGGCGGTTGCAGCCGCTGCCCGGTGTCGAGGGCGAGCGGGTCGCGGGCCAGGCCGCAGGCGACGACGGCGAGCAGGACACCGCCGTGGAGGAGGGGCAGGAGGGCGCGGGCGGGCGGTGCGGGCCGGTGCAGGGAGGACAGGGCGCCGTCGCGCAGGGCGGGCCCGGTGAGCAGGCGTCCGGTGACGCGGGTGGCGAGGGTCGCGAGCGCTGCGAGCAGGAGGAGGGCGAGGGTGCCCGCCTGGAGGACGGGCAGGTCCTGGGCGAGGGCGGCCTGCAGGGTGGTGCGGCCGAGGCCGGGGATATCGAAGACCTGCTCTACGGCGACGGCCCCGCCGGTCAGCCCGACGACGAACAGCCCCAGGTTGGGCAGCAGCGCCGGCACGCACCGGCGCACCGCCTGCCGGGCGATGCGCCGGCCCGGCAGTCCACGGGCGTCGGCGGCCAGCGCCCAGGGCTCGCCGAACGCGCCGGGCAGCAGGTCGTCGAGCAGCCGCCCGAGCACGGCCCCGGCGGGCAGGCCGAGGGCGAGGGCGGGCAGTACGGTCCACTGCGGCCCGTACCACCCCAGCGCGGGCAGCCAGCCCAGTTGTACTCCGACGACGGTGGCGAGTACGGAGGCGACGAGGAACTCGGGCAGCGCGGCGACCACGGCGGATACGGTGCCGCCACGGCGCCTCCCGTCGAGCCGCCGCCGTGCGCCGAGCCGGAGGGTGCGCGCGCAGACGGCCGTCGCGGTCAGGGCGGCGATCACGAGGGTGACCGTCATCAGCAGCAGGGAGGCGCCCAGGGCCTGGAGCACGTCCGGCAGGACGTCGTTCCCGGAGATCCACGACTGCCCGGCGTCCCCGTGCGCGAGCCCGCCGAGCCACCGGCCGAGCAGGGGCAGCGGCCCGCCGTCGAGCCCGAGCTGCTCGCGGATGCCGGCGAGAACCTCGGGCGTGGGATCGCGGTCGGCCGCCCTCGCCTTGAGGACGGTGTGCGCCGGGTCGGTACGGGTCAGCCACGGCAGCAGCCCGATGCCGCACACCAGCCCGGCCGCGAGCACGACCCGCCACACCGCGGTGGCCACGCGCTGCCGCATGCTCAGCGCCGGGTGCCGGTGCCGACGAGGGTGCGCTCGTACGGGTCGAGGACGACACCCTGCACGCTTGCGCCGACGCCGGTGATGATGCGCTGGTGCACCAGCGGCACGACGGCGTCGGTTCCGAGGATGCGGGCCTCGGCGGCCATGGCGGCGTCCTGCCGCCCGGCGGTGTCGGCGATCCCTTCGGCGCGCTTCACGGCGGCGTCGACGTCCTTGTCGCAGAGCTGGGCGATGTTGTAGCCGCCGTCGCAGGCGTAGTCACTGGCGAGGACGGCGACGGGGTCGCCGGTGTCGACCAGGGTGTTCCGGGCGAGCACGAAGGCGTCGAACTTCCCGTCCAGCGCGTCGCCTTCCAGGCGCGAGTACTCCCGCACGGTCAGCTTGACGGTGAACCCGGCCTTCTCCAGCTGCTGCTTTACCACCTGGGCGACCTCGGGCAGCTCGGGCCGGTTGTCGTAGGTGGCGAGGGAAATGGTGACCCCGTTCGCCTTCCCGGCGGTGGCGCGCCCGACGGGCTTGAGCCGCTTGCCCTCGGCCCAGGTCACGGCGGGCCCGTAGACACCGGCGCCGGCGTCGGCGTACCCCTCGTACACGTCGTCGGCGAACACGGAGGTGTCGAGCGCACCACGGGCGGCGGCACGCAGCCCGGCGTTCTTGAAGGGCCCGGAGGAGGAGTTGAGCAGCAGGCTGGTGGTCCGCGTGGTGGCGGTGTCCCGTCGGCTCTCCTTGCCGAGGCTCGCCGCCTGCGCGACGGGAACGGCCTCGGCGATGTCCAGCTCGCCGGTGCGCAGGGCGTTGGCGCGGGCGGTGCCGTCGGCGATGAAGCGGGCGTCGATGCCGGAGGCCTGGGCGCGGCCGCCCCAGTAGTCGTCGAAGCGGTCGAGGGAGGCGGAGGTGGCGCCGTTCACCTCGGTGATCTCGAAGGGCCCGGTGGCGGTGCCGACGGGATCGACGCGACCGCTCTTCTCGTATGCCTTCTTGGAGAAGACGGCGAGGCTGGGGCTGGACAGCCGCAGCGGGAGCACGGGGTCGGGCGCGGCGGTGGTGACCCTGAGGACCCGGTCGCCGTCGGCCTTCGCGGTGAGGGTGACGCCGACGAGGGCGGCCGGCGCGGGCTCGGCGGCGGTGGCACGGGTGAGGGAGTCGGCCACGGCGGCGGGGGTGACGTCGGTGCCGTCCTGGAAGGTGGCGTCGCGGAGGGTGAACTCCCAGGCCTTGTCCCCGTCCCGGCGCCAGGACTCGGCGAGGGCGGGTGCGGCGGAGCCGTTGGCGTCCAGCGCGGTGAGGCCTTCGGTGACGCCGAGCCGGCTGAGGAGGGTGGCGTCGGCGCCGTAGGGCGACAGGTTCTCGGCGGGCGGGAAGGCGAGACCGACCCGGAGCCGGGAACCGCCGTCGCCGTCACCGCCCTTGGCGTCCTCGCCGCCACCGGAGGCGAAGCAGCCGGCTATCAGCGGGAACAGGATGAGGGGGGCGAGCAGCCGGGGGCGGGGGTGGGAGCGCATGGTCCTCGGTTCGATCGGGGCGACATGGGGGCTTGAGGGGCGACGCGAGGAAACCCTACATGAAAATGATTTCCATGAGGGCGTCGAGTGCCACCCTTACGGCATGGGCACGTCGAAATGCACGACGCGCTGCCCGCCACCCACGTCCTCACGCTCGTCGTGCACGACCTTGGCGAGCGACCGCCAGAACGGCTCGGCACCGGTGACGGCGGGGTCGGTGTGCAGATACACGGCCCGATATCCCCCGTCGGCGACGGCGAAGGCCAGCAACTCGTCGACGATCCTCCGCGCCAGCCCACGCCGACGATGCTCGGGCCGGACGTACACACGACGCAGCTGCGCGGTGACACCGGAGGGGTAACGCTCGGCGACGTGGCGGGGGTTCGGGGGATGCGCGGGACCACGGGAATCGAGGGCACCGGTGGCGACGACCTCCCCGTCCCGGTCGTCCACGGCGACGAGGAGGGTGTGCCGGGCGGGGCTCAGGTACGCACCGTCCAGGTCGATGACGTCGCCGTGCCAGCGGGGCACGTACCCGGTACCGAAGTCGCGGTAGACGGTGTCGAGCATGACGGCACGGGCGGCGTCGAGGTCGGCGGGGGTGGCGGGGCGGATGGTGTAGTCAGGGGTGCGCACTTGCACATCATATGCAACTAGCTGTCTCTGCAGATTGGCACCCTTAGCAGAGCCAGGTCGGCCGCGAACGAAAGGGCGACCGGCACCCCGTAGCGATCGGCGGTTGAGCGCGGGACGCGACTCCGTGCGCGTGCGGCGCCTTGCCGCCGGGGCTCAGCCCGTACAGCCCACGACCACTCAGCCGACGAGGTCCCGCGGCAGCCGCAGAAAGCCGATCAGCATAGGGAGTAGCACCCAGCGAGTACGCGGGCCCGCGAGTGCAGGATGTAGAACCAGTGTCGGTGGCTAGCACCAGGACCGAGGCCCACGATACGCCCGCAGCCCTTGCCCGCGAGCTCCACGACGCGCCTGGCATCTACATCCCTATCGGGGGCGCGTTCACATTTGAATTCGCCCCTAGATACGGGTTTGAGGAATGCCGTTGACCGTTAGATCCGAATCGGGAATAGAGCGCCCAATTACCTCACACTTCAATGACTGAGGGGCATCAGAATCTCCCCCTGAGGCACCGTTCCGCAGAAACGGAATATCAGCATGCGCGAGAAGCCGATACAGCTCATTATCGAGTCCTTGCTGTAGAGGCGTACCATCCTTCCCGAAGGAGTCAATCTCTGCCTCCAGCAGTGATTTCTTGGTAGCCTCGTGCACCACCTTGACCCGCAAGATGCCACTGTGGTCATACCTGAAATAAATGACTAAAGCGTTCCGCTCCGGATCTTGTTCGGGCCTTGGAAGACAAACTTCGAGCACCCCTAGAGGGAAAGCTCGGTCACTGTCAGCCGCATACCCCGCTTCCCCTTCGACGATCTCCACCTTTAGGGAGGGAGCATTCGCTCTCGATGGAGTAAAACGCCGTTCTCCGCGAGCAGCCAGAGTACGATTCCGCTTGATGATCGGCACGAAGCCCTTACGGGCGCCCCCTGCGATTGCTGTGCCCAAGTCGTAATTGGTTACCAGACTGAAGCGATCCCGGTCCATGTGATTGTCAAGCGCGGCCGAGTAAACAGCTGCTCCGCGCGCCACCGCAGTCATGGGATGACACAAGCCCGGGTCTACGATGCGGTCATCCCCCAGGAGACTGCCGACCGCATCACGCGCTTCAGGGATCTGAGAGGTGCCACCGATCATGAGTACGGCATCGATATCAGCAGGACCATAACCCAAGTCATCGAGACACTGTTTCAAGGGATCCATTGCGCGCTCGATGAGCGGGGCCGCGGCGGCAGCGTATTCCTCTCGAGAAACCCTTAGACTCGTACCCAAAGCGGGAAAGTCGACGTCCATCTCGCCTACATCCCTCCGAGACAGAGCGATCTTGGTCAGCTCGACATCGCGCCTCCAGCGGTTGCGCTCCTGCAGCGTCAGATTCTCCGGTACCTGACCGGTCTTTCGCAGGAAAATACGTGCCAGCGCCTCGTCGAACTCCAGCCCGCCCAGTGCGGCGACACCCCGGGAAGTCAGCTCTTCAAAGTACTTACCGTCGTAGTCGAGCACGGTGACATCTATCGTGCCGCCGCCCCAGTCGAAAATGAGGAGCCGTCCGGGTATGTCTACATCCGTGGCGTAGGAAATAGCGGCGGCAGTGGGCTCGTTGAGTAGCGCTTTGACTTTTATCCCGGCGAGGCGCGCCGCGGCTCTCGTCCGGTAGCGGGCACCTCCCGTGGCGTTCGCGGGTACGGTGACGACCGCCTCGGACAGATCAAGCAGGTGTCGTGACGCGGCCGTCTTCATCTGCGCAAAAAGGGCAGCCGCAGCGGCCGTGCTGCGGAACGGCTCACCGCCGATCCACACGTGATGCTCCTCTAGGAGAGGAGTGTCCTCGTTGGCCAGTTCCATTCCTGCGGACCGGGTGCCGAGCATGCGCTTGACAGCGTCAATAGGCTCGCCTGTGGTCGTCTTGGCATCCCAGCCGAAGCACAGGGTGCGGTCGAAATCCCGAACGGACAGGACCGACGGGAACAAGTCTTCAAATTCTGGCTCACGCCACTGGGCCGGTACATTGCCACTGTCGACAGGAAGGACCTCGGTGGTCTCACCGTTGTACCGGGCGACCACTGAGTTGCTGGTTCCGAAGTCGATTCCGTAGGTCAACTGTTCCTCCGCTGCGACTCCCCCTCCTCGGCGGGGTCGCCGAGGAGCCGTCTGATGAAAAATGAAGCCGGAATCAAGGGCGCTCTGCGTCCCGTGCATTCGGGTTCAACCTCATTGCCGCCGTCCGGACAAGTCTCAGCGACGCCCCCCGCATGCACACCCTGGTCATCTTCACGAGGAATATTCGTTTCCCGGGAATCTGAATAGCCGCGCTCCTCTGCAGGAACCGTGTCAGCAGGCACCTCCCCAGACGCCTCCTCCGCCTCCCTCACAGACTGCTGCTCGAGCACGACGCGGGCTTCTGAGACGTTCCTGTAGTCGGCGGCTGGTGAGAAGACCTCTACTCCAGGGCCGGACTGGTGAAGCTCACTGCCGCTCTCATCTTCCTTGTCTTTGTGCTGCCGGGACGTCCGACCGTGTGTTTTCCCCTGCGGCAGCGCGGCAGCGGGCGAAGGAGCCTGACGAACCCATCCCCGCTCGATCACACGTCCCGAATCAGCATCGACATAGGCAGGCGTAACCAGCTCAAAGACATCCGCCCCGGCCCTCTCGGCCGTTCCCGTACTCACACCGTCCGCCGAGTTGAACAGCGCAAGGTCCTCAAGGTCGACCACTCTCCGAAGGCCGGCCTTCTCGATCTCCGCCCCGATACGCTCCTGAAGCCGGAGCAGCATCTTGGCTTGGGCGGCTGCCCGGTCGATGAGTACCAGTTGAGCCAGATGCCGTTCCCTTGTCCTCATGCCTTCGATCACGCCTGCTCGCAGTGCCTCGGCGATCTGACGTCCTACAGCACGCAAGTCCTGCCCGTGCGAGGCATGCTCACCCGCAGCTGCGTCTCCCGGCACCGGCAGACTTTGCTGGAGGGACCGGAAACCTTCCTCAAGTCTGGGCTCCACGACGGCAAGTACGCTTTTGAGCAGGGCAGCAGCATCGAAGGTGCCCGGGTCGCATTCTGGATGGCTGCTGCTCGAACAGACGACAAACGGGGGCTGCTTGGTACCTAGTGCAGCTGCACCGGCAGGTTTACCACCGTCTGACGGCGCGGGCCTCTTCACCTTCTTCTTGTCTGCAGCCTTACGGCCGTGGCTCTTCGAGGCGGCGTTCTTCTTGCCCTGAGGGCCGCGCCCCTTCGGCGAGGGTCGGGCTGCGCCGGATCCCTTAGTGCTGCTCACTCGCTGCTGCTCTCTCGGAGAAGGTCTTCGGAGGACTCGCCCACAGGAGGCAAACGCATAGTCCCGCATGCGGTTCCCACGATGGCCGCTGCTGCTTGCTGCTTCGCGAACTGACGCTCGGCGTCAGCGGGGGGCGCCGTCTGCCGTGGCATAGGCATAGCGCCACGGACAGCCTCGGACGCGCCGGCGTGCGGCTGAGCCCATTGTCCAGGCATAAGGGGCACCGCGTAGGGCGCGACGGTTGCTCGGCCCCGCTCGAAGGCTTCGACCGCGTCCTTCGCCTCGTTGGCCAGCGCTTCACCGTCCATGTCCAGACTGCGCCGCAGTATCCGCCATCGCTCCTTCCAGTTGTCAGCCCCATCCGGCACGCCAAGGACGAGGTAGGGATTCAGAATGTGGTTCCTCTCGCGTTGGCGCGCCAGTTGGTGCAGTACCTCACGGTTGCTTTCCAGGCGTCTGCGGGTCTCCCATGGCAGCCTGTCCTCCCGCATACCGCTGCCGGATGCGGAGCTCAGGATGTCGAGCGCCTCCTCATACCGGGGGCCGTCATCGCCGTGCAGGACAAGGAGGTAGGCCATGACGTTCCGCGCTTCCCAGCCGGCGAGCGTCCAGGAGCGCTGCAAAGCGTGCGCGTCGTTCCACGCGGCCCTGAGGAGAGTCAGGTGCTTCTGCTCCTCTCCTCGGAGCCGTGCCTGGTGAGCCAGACGGAGCACACGCTGGATGCGACGCACCAGCAGCCACGGTCCGAACGACTTGTCTCGGCGCAGGTCGACCGGAGCCTGCGGTGCAAGACGTTCCAGCACCGGCCACAGCCACTGCTTCTTGCTCAGTTCAGACGTGACGCGGCCGCTCTCCCTGACTGTTCTGAGCTCAGAGACGAGTTCTCGCTGACCGCTCCTCAGCCCAGAAGTGTGGTCCAGCACGGAAGCGTCCCCCTCCGCGAGGCGGGTGTAGAACTCACGCCGCTGCAGCTCGCTGTGCCACCCTAGTTCCTGCAGGCCGTCAGCACCGACCTCTGACGGAGTGAGCCGTGCTTGGAGGTAGAGACGGCGGGGCCCTTCCTGCGGCACAGCCCGCGCCGTGAGGCACGCGGCGTCGACCAGGTCATCAACCACAGGCAGGGGGAGGTATTCCGCGAGCTCCCTCTGTGCGCTGGCCTCAACGGGAGCCTTCTTCAAGCGCTCGTAGCAGGTATACAGACGCCAGGTACGGTCAGCCTCAGTTTCGGGCTCCGACCCTTCTGGCCCGCGATCGAGGGCCTCCAGACCTTTCAGGTCATTCAGAAGGAACCGCGCACGCAGGGCTTGGGCGTCGGAAAGCACCTGCAATCCGGCGTTGTGCGCCTCAGCGAGCAGCCTCACTGCCTCAACGGAAGCCAGGCATCGCACTGCTTGCACGGTTGCCCTGGCGAGCTCGTGTGCTGTGAGTGCGGACCGTCCGTCTCCCAGTTTTTCGCAGGGCTGGCCTGTCTCGCGCACCGCCTCCGCAATGAGCGCCACTGCGTGAAGAGCTTTCTGCCACACCTCTCGGGTACGGAAGCCGGCAGGCGGCGCATCGTCGGCCGGGTCCGCCTCCGCTACTGGTTCTGCTATGCCGTCGCCAAGGGCTGGATCCGTCGCTGGAGCGGACCCGCCCCGAGCCCGCTCCGCGAGCAGAGCCATGCGCCGCTGCCTTTCACGCTCCAGCAACTGCGCGCGGCTGAGCGCCTCCCGGCCCGGGGCTTGGCCGGTTTCCCGGCCAGCGGCAGAATCCGCGGACTCAGTGGTCACAAGCCCTCCGCGAAATCGATAATGTCCGAGGTGACCGCGGCAGGGATGCGGTCAAGGCAATATGCGTCGACGAAGGCGACCTGCTCCGCCAAGCCCTGCTCCTTCACGTAGGCGGTGATCTGCCGCAGCCTCAGTGCCTCGCAGTCGGGAAGCAGCGCTTCAAGCGGGTGCTTCACCGCCACTGCTACCGGTTCTTCACTCAGGTCCGCCTCTGCCAGGGCGAGCTTCCCGTAAGGGCTCTCGGTGATCCGGGCGTCCAGTCCGGACCTGTCCTCAGCCCACCGTTCCAGAAGCTTCCCGTAGTGCGCACTGTCGATGAAGAGGGGGGTCCCACGGAGTACGCCGAGGAGGTCCCGGGCGAGCCTCCAGTCCAGCAAGGGATGGATCCGCATGTTCGAGTAGTCACGCAGGCAGCGGTAGCACGATCCCCCGCAGGTGGCGGCGTGCTCGCCCCGGAGAGCGCCAACGTAGTCGTCCGCAGCGTCGAGGAACTCTTCGATTCGTTCCGGAGAACCGAGGTGTGTGCTGAATCCCGCGCCGTTCTCCAGGCTGTCGGCGAGGTACGCCATCACGGGCGAGGCCGCTGACGCGGAGCCGTGAATACCGGAGAGGAGCTCTTCTGGCTGCACGTCCAGGAGAGGCGCCGCGGCGCGGCGGAGCAGGGCCGAAAGCGAGTACCAGGCGGCACGGCGACCGTGATAGGCGTCGGGGAATCCGCTGGCCTGCTCGGAGTGCGACATATCGAAGCGCAGGCCGCGTCCGGCGTCCAGGGCGTCACGGGCCCCGATGAACAGCATGTCCGTGTGCTCCGTGGCTCCGAGCGCTGTTTCGAAGTCGGATGTGGCCCGCGGGTTGTCGACGACGTGGTACCCCTTCCAGGGGAAGCTCGCCTTCCTGAAACGGAAGAGGCGTCCGTTGTTGTTGTTGACGGTGTAGCGGTCGCCCGTGCCGCAGTGGACGACGAGCCAGTCGTCAGCATCGCGTTCGACTCGGGGTGCGTCCGTCTCGAGGTTAGCGGCCGTCCGCGGACTGGCGCTGCTGCTGCCCCACTCGCGTACGCCGTCGTAATCGCGGGGCTGTCCAGCACGGAAGCCCGCTGGCTCACGCATCGGAAACGCGGTGTAGTTCCGCCCTGTCGCACCACAGGCAGGGCATTCCTTGGGTTCCACGTCGTTGTTCGCGGGCTCGATGTGGGCACATAGGCGGCACATGGCCAGCTTCTTTTGGGGGCCGAACGGCTCCTCGACAGCCTTGGGTGCACGGAAGCCGGGAGTGAAGGAGACCACGCCCATGGACTGATAGAGACGTCCGTCCCGGGGGGTTTCCGAACCGGGCGCGAACTTGGTGAGTGCGACGGCAAGGTCACGGTTCACAGCGCCCTGGGGCGGCCAGGGGAAGTTCTTCTGCGGCACTTCGGTGTAGAGGAGCCGCGCCCTGGTCGGGAAGCCGAACATGGGCAGAAGCCCGGACTCAGCGAGTCGCTGGCTGAGATCCTGATGTCCGGTGACCGAATCCGCGATGCCGTCGATCTCCCCCAGTGTATCCAGCACACAAGCGACGGGGTCAAGGGAGGCGACAGGCTCAGGGGTGTGGGACTGCAGCGCCTTCGAGACAGACCTGATCGCCTCGGTGTTGCCGTTGACCCACTTCTGCACGGCGGACCGGTGCTTGGCCCAGTCGCTGGCCAGCCCGAACTCCCCGTGGACGTTTCGGGTCATGTCACCGTGGTTCTGGCTGCCGTCCTTTGCGGAGGACTCAAACGCCTGCCGGAGTACTTCGCCGAGGAGCACCCGCTTGAAGATGGACGGCATGCCCAGTGCGAGGTAGGGCGCGGGGGTAGGAGCGTTGGTGATCTCCTCTGGGCTGGCGAAGTAGTGCTCGTCGTGGCTGCGCCCGCGGCAGACGGTCAGCGCCGTTGCCGCCGGGCTGTCCCGGCGGCCGGCACGTCCCACCCGCTGCTGGTAGTTGAAGCGGGTCGGAGGCATGTTCGCCATGAGCACCGTGTTCAGGGAGCCCACGTCGACGCCGGCCTCCATGGTGGTCGTCACGGAGAGGACTTCGATGCCGTCCGCCTCGGGCACGCTGTCTTCGCCGATATAGACGTTCTGGAACCGTGCTTGCCGTGCCTGGGCGTCGAGACGGTCTGTCTGTCCCGTGAGCTCCACGGCACGCAGCGGGAAGTCACCGGTGCGGCTGTCCGCTTTCCAGGCGTAGTAGTCGTCGTTGAGCGCGCCAGTGAACTTGCCTGGTTCCGTCGGCAGTTCGGTACGGCACTTGGTGCACAGCAGAGTGCCGGGGTGCAGGTGCGGGCGTCGGCAGCCGGAGCAGATCCACGCTCTGCCGTCGCCGGAACGCAGGGCCACTTTCGACGGGTCGATGGTGTACTGGGCGACAGCCTGCCCCCATACCGCCAGGACCCGGTCCTGGTACGACTCCACGTCACCGCCGTACCGCTGGGAAAGGTCCTCCCAGTACCTCCTCAAGGGAGCCGGAGCCTTCTCAAGGCCTGCCCTCAGTCCGGAGAAACGGCGCATGTGGCCGAGAATTCTCAGACTGGCGCGCGCCACTGCCACATCGGAATCCGGCGCCATGTCAAGCGAGGATCGGTCAGTGGCCAGGCTGAGCCAGCCCAGGCCGAGGGATTCGAAGTCTCTTCCCGCACTTGAGAACAGGCCCAGGAGGAACTCCCGTCCAAGACTTTCCTTGAGGCGCTTGAGCAGCTCCTCCTGTTCGGGCTCTAGCCCTGCGCGGATCCCCTTGTCCCCCTTCCAGTCGAACAGCGATGTCCACCGCACACCGTTGCCGCACTCCTGAAGGGAGGCGGCAGGGCCTCCGGGGTTGAGGCCCCGTTCCAGGACCATTCCCCGGAGGTCGTACTGCAGGTCGGTAAGGGAGGGAAGGCTGCCCAGCACCGACTCCAAATCGGGCTGCTTCGCCGGGTCCGCCATGGGATCGTCCGTGAGGATGTCCTTGAGTTCGGAGAACTCCCGGGGATGCCGGTCACGCAGCCTCCAGGCTGCCGCCTTCATCTGATCCGGGTCGGGCGACTTCTTCTCGTAATACGCCTTAACGAGCTGCAGGTCCGCGAACGGGTCGCCCTGGTCCGCCACGGCACGCGCGCTCAGGAGCCTGAGAAGGTCCTGGTAGTGGCGCAGCGCGAGGCCGCTGGCGAGGTCGGAGGCGTCGTCGCGGCTATCTGAGAAGGCGATGATCTTACGCTCACCGTCCGGCATGTGCCCGAGGGCTTCGCTGGTCAGCACCTGGTTAATCTTGTCGAAACCGGTACGCATCCTGCGTACCGGAGCACTGCGCAGCCGCTCCTCCATGTCGAGCCACTTGCCATCCTTGCCGCGCCTGATCTCCCAGTCGTCACCGCACGCCGGGCACCGGGTGGGAAACGCCTTCAGGACGCGCGGATCAACCAGGGGTTTGCCGTCCTGTCCCCGGTCGGGCACGGCGTGGAAGGACCAGCCCGTGGGCTCGGCCTTATCGTTGGCGAGTCTTCCCGTGCCCGGGTGGTATTTGCTGGGCCGGAACTGGAAGGTCACTGAGGGGCCGCTATTGACCCGTGACACCTCCCACTCGGTCTTGTCCAGTCCGTGCCGGTTCTTGCTCGGCCAGTAGACGACGTAGTTGCCCGCGTTCGGCGCACCGGAGGCCAGGTCGGGCAGCTGGTCGAACTCGGGGTAGTCGGTGTGGAGCGCCCCCCGGAACGAGTTCTTGCCGAGCAGGGACGGAGTGGTGTAGCCACCGAGCATGAGGTCGCCGCAGTTCTGGCAGTACAGCAGCTCAAGCACGCGCGCACCGCACGTGCAGCGGGATGTCGGTTCGCGGAAGAGGCGTCCTACCCGGCGGCCCTTCTCCTTCTCGACGGGTACGTGGGGGCACTCGGGGTCGGAACAGGCCCAGATGCCGTCGATGTTCCGGAAAAACATGTGGGCGCGCAGCTTCGGCAGTTGCTTCTTGGTGGACGCACCGAGTGCCCGGAGGAGTCCGTGAAGCGCAGTCCCGCGTTCTCCCGAGTCACTGAGACCCGGGAACAGGGTGTCCGCCACAACCGGCATCTTGATCGCCTTGGGCTTGCCCTCCGGGGCAAGAACGCGTGCCAGGGCGTCTCCCCCAGCGGACCGGTGCAGTAGCTCGGTGGCCCTCTCCTCGCTGAGGTCTCCCTCAGCAACCATGGCGAGTTCGGCCGCGTGGCCGGACAGGTCAACAGGCCCGTCCTCGGGCAGCTCGAGCGAGCCGGGGATGACGCGGTGGCGGCCCTTCGGCAACGCGAAGAAGGACTCCAGGAAGTGGTTGTCCCGGCCAGCTTCCAGCGAGGCGGACGCGGCAAGCACACGGAATTTCTCCGGTGCTTCGTCGAGCCCGAGGCGGTGGCGCAGGTTGCGCAGCATGTAGGCGACTTCGGTTCCCGCCGTGCCGCGGTACATGTGGAGCTCGTCGAGCACGAGGGTGAAGCAGGCCCCAGGAGTGCTGTGCAGCCAGCGTCGCGTGGACTCGAAGATGGGAGCTTCTTGCCGGCGCAGAAGCATGATATTGAGCATCGAGTAGTTCGTGATGAGGATGTCCGGTGCCGCTGCCTGCATGTCCCAGCGCGCGTGCATCTCCGCGCCGCCGAGGCGCGGCATGAAGTCGTGGATCTCGCCGTCGGCCCTCTGCTGGCGGGCGTCAAGTTCCTGCATGTACTCACGCAGGCGGCCTACGGCCTGGGTGGAATCGGAGCGGCCGGAAACAGGAGTGGCCCCGGTGTAGCGCCCGAAGTAGAACCGGTGGCCACGCCGGTGCTGGTCCAGCCAGTCCCGCGCCTCCTTGCTGTCCAGAGCGCGCCTCAGGCGCACGAGCTGGTCATCCGCCAGGGCGTTGGTCGGGTAGAGAATGAGCGCCCGCACCGCTGCGGGATGCCCGTGCTCGTTCTGCCTGCTGGGCTCGAAGGTCTTGCCCCTGCACCACCACGCCGGCTGCGAGGCACCTGTTCCAGCCCACTTCTCGGACTCCGCGACCAGGTCGGCGATGACCGGCAGCATGAACGCCTCGGTCTTGCCGGAGCCGGTCCCTGCGGTCACAACGAAGTCGCGCTTCTCCCCGCAGGCGGTGACCAGGGCGTCATGCTGGTGCTGGTAGAGGCTGTCCACCCCGCTGGGCATCGTGAACCGCGCGAACTCCGCCGCCTGGGGATGGGCCTTCGCGACGCGGTATGACTCGGCGAGCGGCACTCCGCTGGACTTGTACTGCGGCCGCAGTTCAAGCAAGGGCTCACGCCACGCTCCCCCGTCTACGTTGAGCAGCATGCGCCGCTCTTCCATCACGGAGCGGTCATCGACGCCGAAGGGCGTGTCGTAGTAGCGCATCAAAGCAGTCCGCAGCGCTTTGAAAGTGCCGGGGATGTCGCTGCCCGAGACGCTTACGGCAGCCCCATTGCTGTCCGTCATCAGTTCGCCCTTCCGGTGGCCGTGGTCTTCGGGTGGTGAATCTCCAGCTCCTGACGGAGGGAGCGTGCAAGCCGTTCGGCGGCTGCACGGGGAACGTTGTCGTAGCGGACGGTCTCGGCGATGCTGCTGAACCGCGGCTGAAGTCCTGTGCACAGGACGGCGGCACGGGCGTGCAGCGGTGGCAGAGGCGCGCCCCAGTCCACGAAGAGCGTGCCGACCCGTTCCCGCCCGGTCCCGGATTCAGGCTGCCACCGGATGCTCCCCGTGCCGGTGCGCTCCAGTTCCAGGTACACGCCGTACTCGTGTTCCGTGCTCTGGAACCCGCTGCCGCGCCTGACCTGCACGAGGCGTGACCAGTCGGCGCCCCGCCACCGGTACAGACCGTCCTGGCTGTAGGAGTCCGCGGGTTCGTAAGTGCGCTTGACCGGGTCGTACTTCTCGACGGTCTGCACGTTGCCGGCTGCCGGAGGCGCGGCGGGCGGCCCCGGCTCGAGGTCCGGGAGCAGGGAGAACGCCTGGAGCGCCGCGCACAGGGAGTAGGAGCAGCCCAGCTCGTCCGCCCTGTCGGGCAGTTCGTCAGGGGTGTCGTACTGGAGCAGGAGGGACCGGGGGACGGGGATGTCCCCCTCAGCAGTTTCGTTGACGACCGGTAGGACGACGGCCCATTCCTCAGCGGCCTGATCGACCGCGCGTCCAAGCACCGCGGTGCGCCGCCCCGTGATCAGTGCCAGGCCGTCGGAGAAGGGCAGGCGGGTCAGGACGGGCGGAGCCGCGGACCACGCTCCACGCCTCCAGTCGATGTCAAGGTGGCCGAGGGCCGACATGTCCCGGATCCAGCGCCCTTCCGCCCCGTCCCGCACGTTCAGGCCCCGGCCACGGGCGGCCCTGAGCACGCCGGCCCGCAAGTCCGCCACCTTGCCACCGCCGAGTTCGCTGGCCCATCGCATCAGCAGGTCGCCCACGGAGTTCACTTGCGGACCTCCCGCGCCCTGCGCACGTACGACTGCCACAGCGGATCCCCGCTCCCTTCCGCGGCGTCCAACACTGCCGCCGCCCATCCCCCGTGCTCCGGCCCTGCGCTGAAGTCCGGCTCCTTCGGGCTCACCGGATCCACGTGCCACGCTCCACGCCTGAACTGGACGATCCAGCCGCCGCAGCCGCGGAGTTCGACTTCGAAGTAGTAGTCGGAGGGTGTCTCCGGGAGCCGTTCCCACCACGTGGGGGTGACCGGTTCTGCCACCTCCCACGCGCGTCCGTCGGATGCCACGAACACCGTCTTCTCCGCTCCCCTGCGGCAGAAGGCGACCTGCGGCACGGCGCCGCTGCCCGCCTGTCCGAGCTGAGCGCCCCGCAGAAGTCCCGTGCCCTCGTCCTTCGTCGTGGCGAAGGCGTCCGCGCAAGTCCCGGAATGCCTGAATCCGGCGACTCGCTCCGGGTCCGCAGCGGCTGGCGCCTCCTCAGCCGTGAGGAAAGTGACCTCGGCGTCCTCCATCTGGATGCGGTGCTGACCGGCGGGCAGTTCTCTCTGCCACAGGCTCACAGGCACGCCGCGGGCCTTGAACGGCGGCCGTGGAGGCTGCCCGTCCAGCAGGGCCTCACCGGTCGCGCCGTCCGGGAGTACGAGGTCGGGCTCTCCTCCCACGAGGTAGAGGTGCTTGTTGAACTTGGGTGCGAGAGGCAGCCCTCCCTGGAGGTACGGCTTGTACTGCGGCGCGGGCTGAGCCGCGAGCATCGCACCCTGGACATCGCGGATCGCCTGCCGGAGGGTGACCGCGTCGTCGAAGACGACCCGGTGGTGCAGGGACCACCCTTCCGGCATCCAGGACAGCCGACCCCTCTTCGGCTCAACTCCAGGTGATGCAGCACGCTCCAGCACGGTCTCGACGTCCCGCTGCGCTTCTGGCGCGGCGAGCAGCATGTGCTGCTCGCCGGGAACAAAGCGGTCGACGCTGGTGAAGCAGTCCAGGTCATTGTTCTGCCGCAGCAGTACGAGGGAGGAGGCCGGGCGGCCTACCACGATCCCCTCACCCGCCAGCTGGACACCGGTGCGCAGCGAGCGGCCGTCAGGCAGTTTCAGGCCGTCCAGCGCGTAGTACCTGGTCTCTCCCAGCCTCCTCATTCGCACTCCACCGGAGAGTTCGTACTCCGGCTCTCCCGGTTTGGAGAGCGTCGCCAGCCAGCCGAGCTTGCGGCTCTCGAAGCGGACCAGCAGCTCGGCCCGGGGGATGCCCTGCCCCACAAAATAGGGAGAACCATCCCAGACGTTCGCAAAGTTCCCGAGGATCTTCTCAACAAGCGGCCGGAACTCCGGGTGCCTGACAGCCTGCAGGAACTTGGGCGAGAAGGAGTAGGCCTGACCCCACTTCTCAAGGTACTCAACGAGGACGGCGCCGGGCAGCGGCCAAACCGTACGGTGGTGCTGTCGTACCGCCTCGAAGAACTTCGGAAGCAACCGCCGGTCAGTTCCCCGGAGAACGGCCTGCGACAGCGCATAGCCAATGCGGGCCTGGTTGTGCGGCAAGTCTGCCGGAGAGGGGATGGTGCAGATCCCCCGGTAGGTGCCCCAGCGGTGCTGCCAGGAGGCCAGCCGCTGCCACATGCCTGCCACACTCTGGTGCTTGGCCGATGTGAGCACGCCCTCACGTCCGGCGAGCAGCTGTGAGAAGTGGCTGTGGTAGTTCGTGGCGCGTCTGACTCCGTCGTTGGCCATGCGGGTGGCCGCGATGACCGAGCAGGCGAGAAGGGGGAGCACGGCCGGGGCCCTGTCGTCGCTGCGGCGGCTCAGCTCGTACCGCTCGACCGGCTCATACGGCTTCGTACCGCCGACCGCTATGACGCGGCTCACCGCTTCGGCAAGCGATACTTCCAGGCTGCGGCTGCGCTGCATGTCCGCCGCCTCATCGTCATCCATGTACATGACGACCGGATGACCGTCCCAGGCCGGGCTGAAGAATGCCTCCTCGAGCACCCTCTGCCATGCGGCGTACGGCGTGAAATCCACGTTCTGCCTCGGCTCCCCATCCGATGTACTACTGAGTGGCGGCCCCTCCCGCCACAGGCACACTTGCGAAGCAGACCCCCCACTTCACAAGCTGCACCTTATGGACCACTAGAGATAGCGCATGGTTGCGGCTCACATAAGTGTTGGTGCCACCTAAGCGCCGATCCCGTGCGCTTGTAAATCGAAAGCTGTCAAATCTCCAACTATGTCCGTATGGCGACCCGCCATGTGAGGCCTTAGGGGTTCATCCGGCAGAGACAGCCAGCAGCCGCTGGGCTGCACCTCAGCGAGGCAGCCGACACCGGCTGTTACGGATTTGTTGTCGACCTTGCCGGTTGCCCCTGAGCTGAGCCCGGACACCCGCCTTACCCCTCCCGCTTCCACTCCTGGCACCGGTTGGTCTTGAAGTACTCGCCCTTGTTGAGGGTCACCCGGCCGGTGCCCTCCAGGTTGTTGTTGGCGATGATCGAGCCGAACTCGCCGCTGGCGTCCTTGGCCCGCTCCCAGTAGCAGCCCCACTCGTCCTCGGGTCCGGCCGTCTTGTAGGTGCCGGCCTTGATGTCCTCGCCGACGAGGTACTCGCCGTCCCCGGAGAAGCTGGTCGCCGGGC
The DNA here is from genome assembly GCF_044765825.1 of Streptomyces flaveolus. Taxonomy (NCBI): domain Bacteria; kingdom Bacillati; phylum Actinomycetota; class Actinomycetes; order Kitasatosporales; family Streptomycetaceae; genus Streptomyces; species Streptomyces flaveolus. Next base: position 315,585 of record NZ_JBIWKU010000004.1, read on the forward strand.
CCGCCTCCTCGGTCTCTTCCGGCTCGGCCGTCACCGTCTCGGGCACGGTCTCCGTCACCGTGGGCGCGGGTGCGGCCTCGGCGGCCGGTGCCGTCTCGGTGACAGTGACCGTGGGGCGGGGGGCGGCCTTGGCGTCGGCGGTCTTCTTGCCGTCGCCGTTCGTGTCGCCGCCGGAGCCGATGCCGACTCCGACGAACAGGGAGACGAGGGCGACGGCACCGTACTTCAGCCATGTCCTGCGGCGCGGGTCGGGGCGCCCGGCCCGGCTGTCCGGCGGCACCGGCGGGAAGGGTCCCTGACCGTCACTGTGCGCGTGGGAAGCCGGTGGCACGGCCGGTCCCTTGTCGAGGCCGGGCGCCGGGGTGGGCTGCTGATCGGACATGAGGTGGCTCCGTTTCGTGTGGATGGACGCGGCGGGGCGGGCTCTGCGGCCAGGACGGTGGGCTGCGTGCCTTCGACGGCGGTGGTCGGCGTGGTCAGGCGCATGGAAGCCCCCGGGGTTACGGTGAGCGGGCTTCCATGCGGAAGCAAGCACAGAGAACCACAGACGCGAAAGCGTCGTCAATCGCGTTGACAGACTTGACGGGTGCTGTAGGTTGTTGACTGTTCGCTATCGAGAGGCCAGGACTCCCTGCCATGCCCCAGTCATCAGCCCAGGTGACCGCCGCCGAGATCTCCCGCATCGCGGGGGTCACGCGTGCCACGGTCAGCAACTGGCGCCGTCGGCACGAGGACTTCCCCGCGCCCTCGGGCGGCACGGAGAGCAGTCCGCTGTACGACCTGGAGTCCGTGCGCGCCTGGCTCGCCTCGCGCGGCCACGCCTCGGCGGCCAGCCCGTCGGAGGAGCTCCGCACGGTCCTGCGCCTGCACGCGCAGAGCGGCGGCGGCACGTCGGACCTGCTGCTCCTCGTCCTCGCGGCGGCGAGCCGCTCACCGGAGGAGCTGACGGCCACCACCCGGCTGCCGGACGCGGACATCGCCGCCCGCGCACAGGACGACGCGGCGTCGGTGGCCGAGGCCGTACAGGGCGCGGACCCCGTGCGTTTCGAGGCGGACGACGCGGCGGTGCTGCGCGCGCTGTACGCGTGTGTACGCGACGAGGGCGGCCAGGCCGCGCTGGGCGTGCTGGCGGAGCGGGAGCTGGAGGACAGCGCCGCGTCCGGCGCGTACCGGACCCCCGAGCCCCTCGCGGATCTGCTCGCCGGCCTGATCCCCGGCACCGCGGACCGCGTCCTCGACCCGGCCTGCGGCAGCGGCACCCTGCTGGCGGCCGCCGCCCGCCGGGGCGCCCGGGAGCTGTACGGCCAGGACTCGCTTCCTGTACAGGCCCGGCGCAGCGCCGTGAGCCTGACGCTGACCGCCCCCGGGGCCACGGTCACCGTGCGCGCCGGCGACAGTCTCCGCGCGGACGCCTTCCCCGACCTCGTCGCGGACGCCGTGCTGTGCACCCCGCCGTACGGAGTTCGCGACTGGGGCCACAACGAGCTGGCGTACGACCCGCGCTGGGCGTACGGCGTACCGGCCCGCGCCGAGTCGGAGCTGGCGTGGGTGCAGCACGCGCTCGCCCACCTCTCCCCCGGCGGCTACGCGGCCCTGCTCCTGCCGCCCGCCACGGCCGGCCGCGCGTCGGGGCGCCGGGTACGGGCGGAACTGGTACGCAGCGGCGCGCTGCGCGCGGTGATCGCGCTGCCGGTCGGCGCGTCGGTGCCGCTGCACATCGGACTTCAGGTGTGGGTGCTGCAGCGGCCCGAGCCGGGCGGCCCGGAGCGCAAATCCGTGCTGTTCGTGGACACGGCGGCGGAAACGCCGGCGGTGACGGCGGCCGGGCGAGGCGGGACGGCGCTGGCCGCGCGGACGCGGGGCGCGAGTCGGTCGGCCTCCGTGGACTGGGCGGGGGTCACGGCACGGGCGTTGGAGGCATGGGAGGCGTTCGCCACGGCCCCGGACGCTTTCGAGGGCGAGCCGGGCGTCGCGCACGCGGTCGGCGTGGTGGACCTGTTGGACGACGTGGTGGACCTGACCCCGGCACGGCTCGTACGGGCGTCACGAGCGGAGGTCGACCCGGCGAAGCTGTCGGCCGAGGTCGACGCCGCACGCCAGGACCTCGTGAAGGCCGCGAAGTCCCTCGCGCGGGCGGCCGGTCGCGAGGGCTGGAGCGCCGCGGACGCCAGTGCGCGCGAGTGGCGGACGGCGACGGCCTCCGACCTCTCGCGGGGCGGGGCACTCACCCTGCTCCGCTCGATGCCGGACAGCGTACGCACGCGGGCACACGCCGCGAGCGGTGAGAGGGGGAGACCGGAGACGCGGGCGGTGCTCACCGGCACGGACATCGTGACCGGGTCGGGTCCCACGGGAGAGCCGACGGGGCCGTACGACGACACGTCACCCGTGATCGCCGTCGGGGACGTCCTCGTACGGGCGGTCGCGAGCGCGGAGGGCCCCATGGCCCGGGTCGCGGGCGAGCAGGACGCCGGCGCGCTGCCCAGCCCGCAGGTCCACCTCTTCCGCTCGGACCCGGCCCGCCTGGACGCCTGGTTCCTCGCCGGGTTCCTGGGCGCGGAGGAGAACATCGCGGGCGCGTCGACCGGCAGCACGGTCCTCAGCGTCAACCCGGGCCGGCTGCGCGTACCGCTGCTGCCGCTGGAGGAGCAGCGACGGTACGGGGAGGCGTTCCGGCACGTGCACGAACTCCGGGCGGAGGCGCGGCGGGCGACGCGGCTCGCGGAGGAGACGGCACGGCTGCTGGCGGGCGGTCTCACGGGCGGGCAGTTGCTGCCGTCGCCGGGAGACGGCTGAGGCGCACGGCCGGAGGCAGGCGGCCGGGGTGGCGATTCGTCCCATTCGGCACGCAGGCCTTCACGCATAGACCACACTTGTCGGACCGTCCCGGTCGGCCGCTCATCGCGGCTCGGCTCGGGCGGTGGGGTTGGGACATTTCGGAAGGAATCTGGGGATCCAGTTGAACAGCAGTAAGCACACGGAGTTGGCGAACCACGCGTGGTCCGTCGCCGACCTCCTGCGGGGGGACTACAAGCAGTCCGACTACGGCAAGGTCATCCTGCCGTTCACAGTGCTGCGGCGACTGGAGTGCGTGCTGGAGCCGACCCGCGAGAAGGTCGCGGAGATCGCGGAGCAGCACAAGGACAGCGGCATCGACCCGGACCGCTTCCTGCGCCGGGCCTCGGGGCACTCCTTCTACAACCGGTCGCGCCTGACTCTGAAGAAGATCGCCGCGGACCCGCAGAACGCGGCGAAGAACCTCCACGTGTACATGGGTGCCTTCTCCGACAATGCGCGCGGAGTGCTGGAGCGCTTCGACTTCGCCCAGCAGATCAAGAAGCTCGACGACGCCGACCTGCTCTACAAGGTGATGGGCAGGTTCACGGACCTGGACCTGCACCCCGAGATCGTGCCCAACCACAACATGGGCTACATCTTCGAGGAACTGATCCGCCGCTTCTCGGAGCAGTCGAACGAGACGGCCGGTGAGCACTTCACGCCGCGTGAGGTCATCCAGCTCATGGTGCGGCTGCTGGTCGCCCCGGACGGCGACGCGCTCCAGCTTCCGGGCGCGGTGCGCACGGTACTCGACCCGGCCTGCGGCACGGGCGGCATGCTCTCCGCGATGGACGACCTGATCACGGAGTTGAACCGTGACGCCACGGTGGAGGTGTACGGGCAGGAGCTGAACCCCGAGTCGTGGGCGATCTGCCGGTCCGACCTCATGATCAAGGGTCAGGACCCGGAGAACATCGCCTTCGGCAACTCCTTCTCCGACGACGGCCACGCCCGCAAGACCTTCGACTACATGCTGGCCAACCCGCCGTTCGGCGTGGAATGGAAGAAGGTCAAGGACGAGGTCGAGCACGAGCACAAGGCGCTCGGTGAGGCCGGCCGCTTCGGGGCGGGGCTGCCGCGCATCAACGACGGTTCGCTGCTGTTCCTCCAGCACATGATCGACAAGATGAAGCCGGTGGACGTGAACGGCGGAGGCGGTTCGCGCATCGCGATCGTCTTCAACGGCTCGCCGCTGTTCACGGGCGCGGCCGGCTCGGGCGAGTCGGAGATCCGCCGCTGGATCCTGGAGAACGACTGGCTGGAGGGCATCGTCGCCCTGCCGGACCAGCTCTTCTACAACACCGGCATCTCGACGTACTTCTGGATCCTGACCAACCGCAAGAGCCCGGACCACAAGGGCAAGGTCGTGCTGCTGGACGCCCGCGACCAGTGGCAGAAGATGCGGAAGTCGCTGGGCGACAAGCGCAAGCAGCTGAGCGCGGAGCACATCGCGACGGTGGTCAAGCTGTACGGCGAGGCGCTGGCCGTGGCGGGCGATGCGGAGCATCCGCTGCACGGCAAGGTCAAGGTCTTCCGCAACGAGGACTTCGGCTACCAGCGGATCACAGTGGAACGCCAGCTGAAGCTGCGGTTCGAGGTGACGGAGGAGACGCTGGCAGCGCTGGAAGCGTCGAAGGTGATCCAGAAGCTGCCGCAGGCTCCGGCTCTGGCCGACGCCTTCAAGTCCCTGACGGGCAAGAGCTGGAGCACGAAGCAGGAGGCCTGGCTCGCCCTGAGGGACGCGGTGGTGCAGGCTGGCGGGACGTGGCCCACGGGGGCACCGTTCAACAAGGCACTGCGCGAGGTCATCGGGGTGCGGGAGCCGGAGGGCGAGGTGCAGCTCGTCAAGGGGCGTCCTGAGCCAGATACAGAGCTCCGGGACTACGAAAACGTTCCGCTGGGCGAGGACGTCGAGGAGTACCTGGCGCGGGAGGTCCACCCGCATGTGCCAGATGCGTGGATCGACCACAGCAAGACGAAGATTGGGTACGAGATTCCGTTCACTCGACACTTCTATGTGTACGAGCCGCCGCGGCCGTTGGCGGAGATCGACGCGGAGTTGAAGGCGCTGGAGACGGATATTCAGGGGCTGTTGGGGGAGGTCACGGCATGAAGCGAACAATGCAGCACACGTCGCTGGGTTGGGCCCGAACCATTCCTAGCCACTGGCAAATTGTGCCACTTAATTTCGTTGCCAGAATGGGCACTGGGCACACCCCCGACCGCAATAAGCTCGAGTACTGGCGGAACTGCACTGTCCCATGGGTAACCACTCCCGACGTTAGCCAGCGGGGGGACACTCTGGCTCCTCTCATGGAGACGGAGCAGAAGATCAGCGAACTCGGCATGGCCAATAGCGCTGCGGTGCTGCACCCTGCTGACACTGTGATGCTCTCGCGGACCGCTTCCATTGGCTACAGCGTTCGCATCGGCCGTCCAATGGCCACCACGCAGGCTTTTGTGACGTGGACCGCTGGCCCACGGCTGGATCCGCGATACTTGCTCCTTGTGCTCCGGGCCATGAAGCAAGAGTGGGACAAGCTGGCCTACGGTTCAACGCACCTAACGATCTACATGCCAGATCTCGAGTCCCTCAGGATCCCTCTTCCGCCTCTTGAAGAGCAGCGCCGCATCGCCGACTTCCTCAACGTTGAGACCGCCCGCATCGACAAACTCATGATGTTGAGGAGACAGCAGCGTTCTCTCTTGAGCGAACGCAGTCGGCGTGCCATCGAAGATCTGGCGACAGGGGCAGATCTTCCATCTAGACCGTCAGGAAACCCTTGGATCCGCACTGTGCCCGATGGCTGGGCCGTGCTGCCACTCAAGCGACGCTGGCAGATTATTGACTGTAAACATCGAACCCCGGAATACATTGACAACGGCTACCCGGTCGTGAGCCCAGGAGATGTGTCTCCGGGGCGTCTGGACCTGTCACGCGCGCATCGCTTCGTCGGCGAGCAGGACTTTCGCGACTTGGCCGATGATCTGAGGCGACCCCGACGCGGAGACATTGTCTACAGCCGGAACGCCTCGGTTGGCACAGCCGCGTACGTAGACACAGAAGCGCCTTTCACAATGGGGCAAGATGTATGCCGGATCACGAGTTCGGATCAGAATCAGCTATTTTTGAGCTACGTGCTCAACACCGCAGCTTTGGCAGAATTGCAGAGCCTTCAAGTTGGTAGCACCTTCACCCGGGTAAACATAGGGACTCTGCTTCAGCTGTCAATCCCATGCCCACCGCCTACGGAACAGCATGAAATCGCAAAGCGGATGGACGAGACCAACGAGGCGGGGCGTCACCTCGACAACCTCCTGATCCGTCAACTCGACACCTTGCTTGAACGCCGCCAAGCCCTCATCACCGCCGCTGTGACCGGCCAGTTCGACGTCTCCACCGCGAGCGGGCGCAACGTCACGGAAGGAGTCTCCGCATGAGCCCCGCGTACGACGAGTCCTCCTTCGGTTCCGCCATAGTCGCCGCCCTCTGCGAGCGAGGCTGGCGTGAGGCACACCCCGAGGACTACCAGCCCGACCTCGGTCTGGACACCAATGAGCTGTTCACCTTCATCGGCGCCACCCAGCCCAACGAGTGGAATGAACTCCTCACCGTCTACGGCGGCAACCCCAACGAGGCCCAGCGCGGTTTCGCGCAGCGCCTCGACCGGGCCATCGCTGACGACGGCCTGCTCCACGTCCTCCGCAACGGCGTGAAGGACCGCGGAGTCCGGCTCCGCGTCGCCTACTTCAGGCCCAACCTCATCTCCGCCGACTCCGTCCTCGACGGCTACCGCGCTAACCGCCTCACCGTCGTCCGCGAGCTGCCCTACGCCACCAAGCAGGCCGACTGGGGCCACCGCCTCGACCTCGCCCTGTTCCTCAACGGCATCCCCGTCGCCACCACCGAGCTGAAGAACCCGCTCACCGGCCAGGGCGTCGAGCAGGCCAAGGAGCAGTACCGGACGGACCGCGACCCGACCGAGCTGATCTTCACGCGGCGCGTCATCGCGAACTTCGCCGTGGACCCGGACCTGGTCTTCGTCACTACGCAGCTGCGCGGCAAGAGCACCCAGTTCCTGCCCTTCAACACTGGCTCGAACGGTCCCGGCCAGCCCGGCGGCGCCGGCAACCCGGCGCCCACCGCCCACGGCAAGTACGCCACCTCCTACCTCTGGGAAGAGGTCTGGCAGCGGGACAACTGGCTGGACCTCCTCCAGCGCTTCGTACACCAGCAGAAGGAGAAGACGCCCGGCGGCGGCGTCACCAAGAAGACGATCTTCCCCCGCTTCCACCAGTGGGACGTGGTCCGGAAGCTCACCGCGCACGCCTCCGTCCACGGCGCCGGCCAGAACTACCTGGTCATGGCCTCCGCCGGGTCCGGCAAGTCGAACACCATCGGCTGGCTGGCCCACCGTCTCAGCGATCTGCACGCGCGCAGGGACCCGGCCGTTCTCCGGCCCGACGCCCTGGCCGAGGGCCGCATCAAGCCCGGCGAGCCCGTCTTCGACAAGGTCATCGTCATCACGGACCGCCGCAACCTGGACGCCCAGCTCCGGGAGACCGTCGGCAGCTTCAGCCAGACCGACGGCCTGGTCGTGAAGGTGGACGAGAAGCACGGCGCGAAGAGCGAGCAGCTCGCCCGCGCCCTCTCCCGGGACACCGGCAAGATCGTCACCGTCACCCTGCACTCGTTCCCGGCGCTGCTGAACTACATCAAGGACAACCCCACCGAGATCAAGGGCACCCGCTTCGCGATCATCGTCGACGAGGCGCACTCCTCCCAGTCCGGCGACGCCGCCACCGCCGTGAAGTCCGCCCTGCGCGACCTCGGCCTGGACGCCGACTCGGACGACGAGGGCGCGACCACGGTCACCGTGGACGACAAGCTGAAGGCGAAGGCGGTCGAGCGCTCGCACGCCGCCAACCTCTCCTACTTCGCCTTCACCGCCACGCCCAAGTCCAAGACCCTCGAACTCTTCGGCACGGAAGGCGTGGAGAACGGCAAGGCCGTCTACCGCCCCTTCCACACCTACTCCATGCGCCAGGCCATCGAGGAAGGCTTCATCCTCGACCCGCTGCGCAACTACGTCACCTACAACACCTACTGGAAGCTCGCGAACCTCAACCACGACGAGAAGGAGGTCGCCCCCTCCAAGGCGAACAGCCTGCTCGCCCGGTTCGCGCTCATGCACGAGCACACCGTGTCCCAGCACGCCCAAGTGATCGTCGAGCACTTCGTCGCCCACACCCGCGGTCGGCTCGGTGGCCGGGCCAAGGCCATGGTGGTCACGGCGTCCCGCCACTCCGCCGTGCAGATGGCCCGCGCCATCCGGAGCTACATCGCCGACCGCGAGTACGACACCAAGTACCCGGACCTCGGTGTCCTCGTCGCGATCTCCGGCTCCCTCACCATCGACGGCGAGGAGACCACCGAGGTCAAGGAAAACCGCGGCCTCTCCGAGAGCACGTTGCCCAAGGCGTTCGCCTACACCCGCGCCGACGACAAGGCCGTGAAGGCCGGCGGCAAGGGACAGCAGGAGTACCGGATCCTGGTTGTCGCCGAGAAGTACCAGACCGGCTTCGACCAGCCCCTCCTGACCACGATGTACGTGAACAAGACGCTGACCGGCATCGCCGCCGTGCAGACCCTCTCCCGCCTCAACCGCACCGCCGAGCGCAAGACCCAGGCCGACCTCGCCGTCCTGGACTTCGTCAACGAGGCAGAGGACATCCAGGACGCGTTCCGCCCGTACTTCGAGGAGGCGCACACCCTGCCCTCCGACCCGAACCTCCTCTATACGGCTCAGAGCCGCGTCATGTTTGCGCCGATCATCTCGGAGCAGGACATGGACGAGTTCGTCGCCGCGTACTTCGAGGCGCAGGAGAAGGCGGGCGGTTCGCAGTCCAAGTGGGAGAAGCTGCACGCCGAGCTGTACCGGCTCCTCTCCCCCGCCGTCACCCGCTTCACCAGCCTCCTGGAGAGCGAGGAGGAGGACGACGTCGAGACGGCCGAGGAGTTCCGCGCCAACCTCAACGACTACGTCCGCAAGTACGGCTTCCTCGCGCAGATCGTGCCGTACCGCGACGCCGAGTTGGAGCGCCTGTACCTGTACGGGCGGTACCTGCTCAACCGGCTCCCCCGGCTCGCGGACGGCGGAGTCGACATAGGCGAGGTCGACCTCAGCCACCTGCGCGTCGAGAAGACCGGCGAGCACGACGTGTCCCTCAGCCCCGAGGGCCCCGCAGAGCTCAAGGGCTTCGGCGACGGGGTCGGCGGTGCCACGGACGCCGAGAAGTCACTGCTGTCCGAGCTGATCGAGAAGTTCAACGCCAAGTTCGGCACGGAGTTCACCGAGGAGGACGTCCTTCCGGCCTTCAACGCCACGAAGGACGACCCGAAGGTCCGGGCCGCCGCCGTCGTCAACGACGAGGAGAACTTCGGCATCGTCTTCGACAAGAAGTTCGAGGAGAACATGATGGATCATGTCTCCACGATCGACACGCTCGGCAAGCGGTACTTCGGCACCGACCGGGACTTCAAGTCCAACCTCGACCGCAGCGCCCGCCGCGCGGCCTGGCGGATGATCCGCCGGGAGGAGGGGTTGGACGACATCTGACGTACCTTGGGCCCGGTACGGCGTTCGTATCGGGCCCAGGGCATTCCATCGATTCAGTGCTCTGCGGTCATCCGCAGGAAGCCGGCCCACGCTTCGAGGCCGAAGGCGATCCTGGCTACCGAGGGCCGCTTCGAGTCCCTGACGAGAATGGATCCGGAGACTGCGGCGACCTCAACGCATTCACCACCGTTGCCCGTGCTGTAGCTGCTCTTGGTCCAAGCGGCCTCGGGCACAGCCGCCTTGCTGTGCTGCACGCTCATGTGTCTCCCATCAGTTGCTCGATGAACGTCACTGACTCGCTCGGTGTCAGCGCCTGTGATCGGAGGATGCCATAGCGCGCTTCAAGCGTGCGGACGTACGCGGCGTCGGTGTAGAGGCGGCTGTGATCCTGTACTTCCGCGTAAGCAAGGCGCTGTCCATTGTCAGTGTCGATCAACGAGAAGGGGCCGCCCAACGCTGCGTTGTCCTCCCGGTCGATCGGCATGACCTGTACCTCGACGTTTCGGGACTGGCCCGTGACAAGGATCTGCTCCAACGCCTCCCGCATGACTTTCGGGCCGCCGATCGGCCTGCGTAGCACCGCTTCCTCGATCACGAAGCTCATCAAGGGCGCGGGACGCCGACAGACCATCTCCTGCCGCACCATGCGCGCCTCAAGTCGCTGCTCGATCACGTCGTCCTCCAGCAGTGGCCGCTGCATGTGGAAGACTGCCCGGGCGTAGTCCTCCGTCTGCAGCAGTCCCGGCACCGCGTACACCGCATACACGTTCAAGGCCGTGGCCCTCGCCTCCAGCCGGGCCATGTCCCGGAAGAACGCCGGGTATTGAGCCCGTCCCACCTCCTCCTTCAGCGCCGTGAGAACCCCACCCGCCCCCAGCACCTCGTCCGCCTTCTCGATGAACCGGGCCTGCGGGATTCGCCGTCCCTGCTCGATCGACGCCACCGTGTCCGCCGAGTACCCGAGCCTCTTGCCGAACTCGGCCCGCTCCAGCCCCGCCCGCGTCCGCAGCAGTTTCAACTGCCGCCCGAACGCGGTCACCACGCCTGTCCCCTGCTCGTCCTCCGGTCGCTGCTGCCGCTGCGCCGCCGGCTCCTCGTCCCTCACGGTCACCGCCCTGCCTCCTCTCGCCGCGTACCACCGCGTACAGCGCCCGCGCCCGCTCCGTACGGAGAACCGACGTCAGCGCGTCACCACTGGTCACGCTAGGCCACGGACCGCCACCGTGAGTGCATGACCGCAACACAACCACCCGTGACGGTGCACAGGTTCGCCATGTGCTTCAGTTCCACCCCGCGTGGCGCCCGTCTGGCCCGGCGCCTGTGCGCGCACCGGCTCGACGCCTGGGGAATCCCGTACGGCAGCGACGCGCACGACACCGTCACGCTGATCGCGTCGGAGCTGTGCGCCAACGCCGTGCGGCACGGGCACGTCGCCGGCCGTGACTTCCACGTGCTCCTCATCGCCGACCCGGCGACCGGCACCGTACGCATCGAGGTCACCGACACCCGGGGCGAACGCCTCCCCCGCCTCCCCGCCGCCGTGCCGGAGGACGGCGACGGCGGGCGCGGACTGCTTCTCGTCGAGGCGCTGGCCGACCGCTGGGGGTGCTCACCCCGTTCCACGGGCGGGCCCGGCAAGACCGTCTGGGCGGAGTGCGCCGCTCCCGGCCTGTCCTGATCCCACACCTGCTCCGCGACCTGGCTGGACGCCCGAGCAGCGCGCCCGGGAGACTGATCCCTTCGGACACTCGACGGGGCGGGAGCGGGGACCAGGTGCCGGACGTACGACGGATCGCGGAACGCTACGAACTGCTGGAGCGATTCGACCACGGCGGCATGGGGGACGTATGGCGCGGCTACGACACCGTGCTGGACCGCCCGGTCGCCGTTAAGCTGATCCGCCCGCAGGCCGTCACCTCGCCGCATCTGGCGGAGGAGTTCGAGAAGCGGTTCCGGCGCGAGGCACGGGTCACCGCGCGGATCCAGCACCCGGGCGTGCCGCAGGTGTACGACGCGGTGCTGGACGCGTCGTACGAGCAGCTGTTCCTGGTGATGGAACTGGTCGACGGCGTGCCGCTGACCGCGTACGTGCACCCGGACCGTCCGCTCCCCGTCAGCTGGGCGGTGGCCGTGGCCGCGCAGGTGGCGACGGTGCTGTCGTACGCGCACGACGTGCCGGTGGTGCACCGTGACCTGAAGCCCGGCAACATCCTCGTCGCCCGGGACGGCACGGTGAAGGTGCTGGACTTCGGTATCGCGGCGATCCTGCGGACGGACGTCACCAAGCTGACCGCGACGGGCAGTCCGATCGGGACGCACCAGTACATGGCGCCGGAGCAGGTGCGCGGTGCGCGGGTCACGCCGCGCACCGACCTGTACGCGCTGGGCTGTGTGCTGCACGAACTGCTCAGCGGACGGACGCTGTTCAGCGGGGACAGCGAGTGGCAGCTGATGACGCAGCACGTCAACGCGGCCCCGACCCCACTGCGGCGGCTGCGCGGCGACGTACCGGCGGCCCTGGAGGAACTCGTCCTGCACCTGCTCCGCAAGGCACCCGAGGCACGCCCGGCGGACGTGCAGGAGGTGTACGAGCGGCTGCGGCCCTTCCTGCCGGCGCCGGGCGAGGATTCCGCGCCGCAGGAGGCGGGGCCCGTCGGGGCACCGGACCCGACGGGCATCTTCCGCCGGCCCTACGCGCCCCGCTCGCGCACCGGCGCGCGGTCCGCCGCGCCCGCCGTCGGCCCGGGCGCGCCGCCCGTCCTCCCCGCGGCCGAGCGGGAGGCGCTGCGGGAGCAGATCCTCGACGTCCACGCGCACTACCGCGCCTTGTTGGAGGAGGAGCGGTACGCCCAGGCCGCCGAGGTGGTGGGTGAGATGATCGAGCCCGCCGCGCGTGCCCTCGGGTCGGAGAGCAAAGCGGTGCTCGGACTGCGCATGCGCCGGGCGGTCAGCCGTCAGCTGGCCGGTGACCACCGGGCCGCGCTGCCCGAGTTCGAGGCGCTGGCCGACGCCTACGCCCGTGTGGGCGGCCCGAGCAGCGAGGAGGCGTTGGACAGCAGGGCCCAGGCGGCGCGCTGCCGTGGTGAACTCGGCCAGGTGACCGAGGCGCTGGCCAGGCTGAACGGCGTGCTCGGCGCGGTGCGGGCCGTGGACGGCGACGTGAGCGAGAACGCGGTGGAGCTGCGCCGCGACATCGGCATGCTGCTCCTCGCGCAACAGCGGGCGGCGGAGGCCTTCGACGTCCTGGAGCCGCTGCACGCGGACCTGTGCGTGGTGTTCGGCCCGGACGACGAGCTGACCGCCGAGGTGGCCGAGACCCTGGCGGTGATCCGTCTGGATCTCGACGGTCTGTCTCCTGACCAGACTCTGCGACGCAACTAGAACCGCATAATGCAGCGAGGCGTTCGCGACATGATGGAATGATCAAGTTGGCGGAAGCAGCGTCGACGCATGTCCCATGCTGCGCCTCGCGAGTGGGAGGGAATCAAATCATGAGTGCGGTGCAAGTTGAGGACGGCGCTCCCAGCGTGGCCACGCAGGTACGCCAGGTCGGCGGGGCCCTGAAGACGGTGTACGGCAGTCTGCTGGACGTCAGCGATTTGGAGGGCATGCCTGCCCGTGAGCAGGAGCCGCGACTGCTGTCGCGAGCGCTGACTGCCCAGGCTGTACGCATGGTTACTGGGTTCAGCCCGCAGGAGGCAGCCCGGAGCGTCATCGACGGGCACGCGGACCAGGGTATTGACGCCATCGCTGTAGTGGACGGCCCTCAGCCGCACGTATACCTGGTGCAAGGAAAATGGAGCCCTGAAGGGCGGGCCGCAGCTGACCGCAAGGCAGTACTGGAGCTTTTCGCCGGCCTGCGTCTCATCGACGATGAGGAGTTCGCCCCATTCAATCCACGGGGGCGCCAGCTGGCTGAGCACGCCAAAACGGTCATGGATCGAGGGCCCGTACCCGTGACCCAGGTCATCGTCTTGATGCGCCCGGACTCTCCTGGTGTCGGCTTCCAAGACGCTCTGGCCAACGGCGAGAAAGAGTTCAACCGCTACGGCGACATCCTCGACCACCGGATCATTCTGGCGCCCGAAGTGTGGACCTCAGTCCGGAAGGACCTCACCCCGCAGCCGGTCCAACTCACCGCCACGCTCTTCCCCTGGTTTGCGATTAGCTCTCCTTACGAGTCTTACCAGGGCGTCGTCATGGCAGAAGAGGTCGCTGAGTGGGCCGCAAGCGGTTCCGATCTGTTCAACTTGAACATCCGCAACCCACTCGGGCGGACTCCGATCAACAACGCACTCATCGAGACACTGAACGACGAGCCGTCCCACTTCTGGTACTTCAACAACGGCATCACCGTGCTGTGCGACTCGGTCGAGAAAGCCCAGCAGAACAGGCGTGCTCCGCAGCACTACCCGCTCACCCTCACTCTGCACAACGCCAGTGTCGTGAACGGCGCACAGACCGTCCGGTCAGTAGCTGAGGCACTGTCCTCCGACGAGGATGCTGCGGCACAGGCACAAATCGGCGTACGCATCATCGTGACAGGCGCTGCCAAAGATTTCGCGAGGGCAACGACAAAAGCCACAAACCGCCAGAACAGCGTTGGCGCACGTGACTTCATTGCCCTCGATCCTGTTCAGGCGGCCATCCTTGAGGAAATGCGGGCCGAACTCGGCCTGGACTACAGCGTGCGACGCAGCGAACTGGAGCCACCCGAAGAAACCGGCTGCTCCGTGGTCGAGGCCGCCTGCGCACTCGCGTGTGCCCACAAGGACAGCCAGTACGCGGCCCGCATGGGGGTTTCACTCGACGTACTGTGGGAGAAAGGGGCACAAGGCATCTACGACCTGCTCTTCAGACCGCAGCCAGGCGCGTACCTCCTGTGGAACGCCGTACAAGTTCTGCGCGAGGTCCGCCGCACTCTCTATGGACTGCGTAGCCGCTACGAAGGGCGTGGTGCGGCGCTGACCGAGCACGGGGTCTTCTTGATCGCCCACCTCGTCTTCCGGCTACTGGACACCGAAGCCATTGATGAGCCGGACCCCGGACTGGAGTGGTCCAAGGAGGCCACGACGAAGACCGGCCCCCTCGTCAAGCAGCTGCTACCCATCGTGGCCGCATCCATCGACGAGCTCTTCAAGGAGCGTTCACAGATCCGCGCCGTGTGCTCTGATGTCGTGCGGTGTCGTGAGCTCACTGAACACGTCCTTGACATCATCGCTAACGGCGAGAGTGCCAAGACACCGGACAAGTACCGTCGGGCCCAGGCACAACGCAAGCGCCGCCGCCCCAATGCGGTCTCCGTGCTCGTCGACAAGCAGGTTCTCGACAATGGGGACCCATTGACCCTCAAAGCCGGGTATCCCTTGGAGGAGGAGGCGCTGCGAGACTGGCTCACCGAGGACGAGCGACGTTCGCGGGCAACTTGGGTCAACCACCGAACCAAGCCGCTTCTCTGGGCAGCCGACGGCAAGCAGTACTCTCCTTCCGGGCTGATCACCCGAATGTGGGAACTCGCGGAGTGGGAGAAGCGCCCCGTGGCCAATCAAGGAACGGCCAGGTGGGCAATCGCGACAGGCGAAACCCTCGCGGATCTCGCGTGGCGTGCTCTGGATGAACTCGAGGAGTCAACCGACGACGAGTCCAACCGTGCCTGACATACGAACAGAACAGGCACGACTGATTAGCAATTGGATTCTGTTGAAACGCATCTGAGAGAAAATAAAGTAATGCCGCAGCTCGCCTTCGACATCGGTTTCTTCGCCGAACTCCCCAAGCTCCAGCCCCCCGTCAGGAAGGGCGTCCTCGAGGCCTGGGAGAAGTTCGACCGGCTCACCCTGGACCAGCTCTTCAAGGATCAGGGTCTGAAGCTGGAGAGCCTGGTGAAGGCGAAGGACAAGCAGATCCGGACGATCCGCATCGACCAGTTCTGGCGCGGTGTGGTGCTCGCGCCGCCCTCCGGGGACACCTTCGTCCTGCTGCGAGTGATGCCGCACGACAAGGCCATCTCCTGGGCGATGAAGCAGAAGGCCAGCATCAACGAGGTGACGCGGGCCGTCGAGATCCGGGACGCGGCGACCCTGGAGGAGATCACACCGGCCTATGAGCGGGTGGCCGAGGCGTCGCCGAAGCCGCGGCTGTTCGCGAAGTTCTCCGACGGGGACCTGAAGGCGCTCGGCATCGACGACGAGACGCTGCGGCAGGCGCGGTCGCTGGTAGACCAGGAGCAGCTGGACATCTTCGCGCCGCTGCTGCCGCAGGACCAGCGGGAGGTGCTGCAGTACCTCGCCGCGGGATGCACAGTGGAGGAGGTCTGGCGGGACATCGTGGCGCCGGCGCTGCAGGCGTCCACGCAGCCGGTGGACCCGCGGGACTACGAGACCGCGATCCAGCACACCCTGGCGCGCATCGCGCTGGTGTCGGCCCCCGAGGAGATGCGGGACATCCTGGAGAAGCCCTTCGCGGCCTGGCGGGTCTTCCTGCACCCGTCGCAGCGGAAGGTGGCCTACCGGGCCTCGTACTCGGGGCCGGCCCAGGTCACCGGCGGGCCGGGCACGGGCAAGACGGTCGTCGCGCTGCACCGGGTCAAGCACCTGCTCGGGCACCTGCGCGACGGTGACCGCATCCTGCTGACGACGTACACCAACGCACTCGTCAACGCGCTCCGCTCAGGCCTGGAGTCCCTGGTGGACGATCCCGGGCTGCGCGAACGGGTGGACATCTCGACGGTGGACGGATTCGCCAGCCGCGTCGTCGCGGAGGCGCCGGGCGCGGTGCCGCTGCGGCCGCTGATGAGCAACGAGGAGGTAAGCCGCTGGGGCAAGGCCGCCAAGGCGACCGGGTTCACCGGCAGCGCGCAGTTCCTCGCGCAGGAATACCGGCACGTCGTCCTGGCGCAGGGCATCAGCACCCTGGTCGAGTACGAGGCGGCGGACCGGCGGGGCCGCGGCAGCCGGCTGACCGCGGCGGAGCGGCCGCTGGTGTGGGAGACGGTGGAGCGCTTCACGGCCGACCTCGCGGCGGACGGGTGCCGCACCTGGCTGCAGACGTGCGCGGAGGCGGCCCGGCTGCTGGAGGAGACGGGGCCGCGGTACCGGCACGTCGTGGTGGACGAGGCGCAGGACCTGCACCCGGCACAGTGGCGTCTGCTGCGCGCGGCCGTCCCCGCCCGCCCGGACGACCTGTTCATCGCGGGTGATCCGCACCAGCGCATCTACGACTCGAAGGTGTCGCTGAAGTCGCTCGGCATCAAGGTGGCCGGACGGTCGGTGAAGCTGCGCAAGAACTACCGCAGCACGCAAGAGATCCTGCGCTGGTCCACGGCGCTGCTCATCGGCCGCCCGATCGCCCAACTGGAGGACGAGAACCGCAACGAGACCCTGCTCGGCTACCGTTCCGCCCTCCACGGCGACGGACCCGCCGTGCACGCGGCGAAGTCCGAAGAGGCGGAACTAGACGCGCTGGTCACCCAGGTGCGGGCGTGGCTGGACGCGGGCGTCGGCGCCGGGGAGATCGGGGTCAGCGCCCGGTTCAACAAGACGTGCGCGAAAGCGATCGCGCGTCTGAAGGACGCCGGAGTACCCGCGGTGACGCTGCGCTCCGCCGAAGCCGCCTCGGGTGAGATGACGAGCGTACGGGTCGGCACCATGCACTCGTTCAAGGGCCTGGAGTTCCGCTGCGTCGCGGTCATCGGCGTCAATGATGAGGCGCTGCCGTTCCCGAAGGCCGTGACTCCTCCTGAGGTGGATACCAAGCAGCACGAGGCGGACATGCTGTCCGAACGCTGCCTGCTGTTCGTCGCCTGCACGCGCGCACGGGACAGTCTCTCCGTGTCCTGGTCGGGCCAACCGAGCACCTTCCTGCCCGAGGTCGGCGTCACCACAGCCTGATCCCCCCAGCACTGCACACTCGCCAGTGCGCGGCTGCTCACACCCACGACAGGTCTGGAATCTCCACACACATACAATGTTCGATTGGCAGCGCTTTCACCAACATGGTTGAGTTCCCATGCTTCCGGTGGTGCCGGGGAGGCGCCACCGGAAGCAGCTGTCCCTCACGCCTGGGCAGATGCGAAATGTCTTGATTTCACGACCTGTTGGACGCCTCGCCGTCCCGGGCGTGCCGCACCGCCACACCTCGGGAAAACCATGAAGATCAAGCGTGTTCACGTCGAGAACTTCTGCTGCCTGCGCAGCCTCGGCGTCTCCTTCGACTCCATCACCTCGCTCATCGGCCCGACGGGCGTCGGCAAATCCACCGTCCTGCGTGCCCTCGACTGGTTCTTTAACGGGGAGAAGGGCGGGACCCTCAGCCAGGAGGACGTCCACTCGGCGGCGGAGACCAAACGGATCCGCGTGGAGGTCGAGTTCGACGGCCTCACCGCTTCGGACCGGGCCGCCCTCGGTCACTACGCACCCGACGGACTGGAAACCCTGAGCATCTGGCGCACCTGGGAGAATGGAGAGGACCGGATCACGGGCAAGGCCCTGGCTTACCCGCCCTTCGAGCGGATCCGGGAGGGTGCCGGCAGCCGGGAGAAGACGGCCGCGTACAAGACCTTACGCGAGCAGGACCCGGCACTCGGCCTGCCCGCCGTCCGCAGTTGGGACGCCGCCGAAGCGGAGATGCGTTCCTGGGAGGCGAAGAACCGGGACCGGCTCGCCGAGGCCGAGGTGGAGGGCACGCACTTCTTCGGCTTCGCCGGCCAGGGACTGCTCGGCAAGCTGATCGACTTCGTCTTCATCTCGGCCGATCTGCGGGCCTACGAGGAGACCGACGACAACAAGGCGTCCGTGGTAGGGCGGATCCTCGAGCACGCGGTCGACCGCTCGGAGGCGGAAGCCCAGTTCACGGCCATCGACGAGGACGCCCAGGCAGCCCGCGAGAAGGTCCACAAGGAGATCTACGAGCCGGTGCTCGCGAGGCTGTCCGGTGCCCTGTCCACAGAGGTCGGCCGTTTCACCACCGGCCGGGCCGTCGTCGTCACCCCGACGGCCCAGGTACCCAAGCGGGCCAGGACCGCGTTCGCGGTCAGCATCCGTGACGGGGCGGCTCTGACACCGGTGCGCCGCCAGGGGCACGGATTCCAGCGCGCGCTGATCATCGCGGCGCTCAGGTACCTCTCGGAGTGCCGCCGCCCCGAGAACGGCACGCGCTCCCTGTGCCTGGCGATCGAGGAGCCCGAACTGTTCCAGCACCCGGCGCAGACGCGGGTTTTCGCGCAGGTGCTGCGCAGCCTGGTCGCGTCGGCCGAGGACCAGACCCAGGTGATGTACGCGACACACAGCCCGGTGTTCGTCGACCCGAGCGACTACCAGCAGGTCCGCAGGCTGTACCGGGTCGGCGGCGGCGAGCATCCGGAAGTGTGCCTGCGCGCTCTCACCGAAACGGAGCTGCGGCAGTCCCTCGACGGCCACGTGCCGGTGAAGTCCATCGCACGGCGAGGGGCCACGAGGTACGTCAAGGAGCTTGCCGAGGCACTGTTCGCCGATGTCGCCGTCCTGGTCGAGGGCGCCACGGACGAGAGCGTCCTCCTGGCCTTCGCCGAGCGTCAGGGTTTCAGCCTCGGCGCGGAAGGCATCTGCGTGGTGAACGCCGAGGGCAAGGGCAACATGATCCTCTGCCACGCCATCCTCACCGGGTTCGGCGTAGCCTGCCACCTCGTCTTCGACGCGGACACGGGGCCGAGGAAGGTAGCCGACGCGGACACCGAGAAGAAGGCAGCGAGCATCCGGGAGTCCGTCGCGAAGAACACGAAGATCCTCGGCTATCTGGGGATCACCGCCGAAGCCAGCCCCGCGAGCGTGAGCGAGGCGACCCACACCCTCTTCGAGGACGACCTCGACACCTACCTCAAAGACGAATGGCCCGCTTGGAACGCCCGCCGCCAGGAGCTGATCGCGCAGGGCGATGGTTACGTAGACGGCAAGCACGGACCGACGTACGCCGAGGCCGCACGCACAGCCGGCGGTGAACCGAAGCTGCTGCACGCGCTGCTGGAGAACGTGAGGGCCATGGCAGGGCAGCCGACGCCCAGCACCTAGCGAGCATCCACGAGGTTCATGCCATTCCTGTCGGAAGCCGACCGTAGGCTGTCGCTGGAGAAAAAGGGGAGACGATGACTGACGATCGCAAGGGAACCGTTCCGGTGTGGACGCTGGCAACCGGTGATGTCCGGGTGCCCGCATTGGCTGGAGACGAGCCGATGACGTCTGGGCGCCTGGCTGAACTGCGCAGTGTGCTGGCCAGCTTGGCCGAAGGCCCGATCGCCACTCTCGAAGCGCATCCGCTGCCCGACCGAATCGACCGCGACCGCGGCATCCCGCTCGACGCTGCGAGTCCGTTGGCCCAGCACCTGTCGCAGCTCATCACGCAATCAGCGCGAAGTTCCTCCGCGTCAGCGTCAGCGTCGGCGGCGACGGCTGTCGGCGAAGGCCTGTATCGCATGGTGATTCCGGCGAAGGTCGCCGCCCAGTTCGGTCAGGGCATCATTCGCCCAATGGCGGCGAAGGGGGCGGCTGGTTGCCTCCGCGGTGCGCTTGTCGACACATCGGGGAAGATCGCGGGCGCCGCGAAGTTCGTGCCGGTCGGTCAAGCGGCAACGGCGGGCGCGGTCGGCGGAGCCGGTGCGACGGCCGGCGTGGCGGTCGGCGGCAGTGCGGTGCTCACCGTGGCAGCGCCGCTCGTCCTCATGGCCGTAGCGGTGGGAGTGAGCGCGCATGCCGACGGCAAGCGTCAGCAGGCGATCGAGCACATCACAGAACTGCTGGAGCAACTGCAGGAGAAGGAGCTCGAACAAGAGCAGAGCGCACTCGACGGCTGCCGCGACGCCATCAACAAGGCCACAGCGATTCTCCTCGACCAGGGCAAGCCCGGTGTCTCGCTGGGTCTGGACTCGGCAGTGCACGCCATCAACTCGGCGCTGGGCGCCGTCGATCGCCGCCTTGCCAAGTGGCAGAGCGCACTCGACAAGCTGCCGGAGGGCCAAGCCGTCGATCTCGGCACGCTGACCAAGTCGTTCCCCGGCATCGACGACCATGGCGGCGTCTTCCGTGCCCACCTCGAACTCGCGACCCTGGCGATTGCGTTGAAGCGGCGGGTCGTCGTCCTGCAGGCCGTTGAGCACGCCCAGACCGACCCCGGCAACCTGTTCGAGAACTTCACCCGCGCACTCAAGAGCGATCAGGAGCGTCTCGACGAACTCGAGTCGAGCATCGCCAATGTCTTGGTCCGCCTGTCGTCGCTGGAACTGGCCCGGCCCAGCGGATCGCGACGGCCCGTCTTCACGACCGCGGAGGTCGACCGTCTGATGCGCGCTGCACACCGGATTCGTCAGCTGGGCGATGGAGTCGTGGTCGACAATCGCGCGACAGACGTGGCGATCGAGATCGCCCGCGACGAGGACGGATCGGTGATCGTGTTTCCGGCATTGCCCGCTTCGGCGTAGGGCCCGGACAAGCCGGCAGTGGATGATCTGTTCGGGGCAATCATCCACTGCGGCGCGGAGGGACAGGACGGCTACCTGCGAGCGCCTTGGAGGCCCAAGGCGCTCAGCAGCATCGGCAGCGACGCGTGCAGCTCCCGCTCCCAATACGCCCACCCGTGGGTCCCCGGCCCGTAGAAGTTGGTCGTCAGGTGCCGCGCTCCCACCCTCCGCAGCTCCCCCGCCAGGGCCTGGTTCTGGCGGTTGAAGTCCGCCTCCAGGGCGCTCGTCGCGCCCGGGGCGTCCAGGGGGCCCGTCGTGCCGTCGCCGCAGGACAGGTACACCGGGATGGAGCGGAGCCGTTTCGCCAGGTAGTACGGGTCGTGGGCCTCCCAGATGCCGCGTTGTGCGACCGGGTCGCCCCAGACGCGCAACGGGTCGTTGCCCTGGCCGGCGAAGAAGCCCATGATGCGGTCGATCGACTCGGTGTTGAGGAGCGGGTGGGCGGAGCCGGAGTACGCGGCCGTCGCCTTGAACATGCCGGGGTGGCGGGCGGCGTAGAGGAGGGCTCCCTGGCCGCCCATCGACAGGCCGGCCACGACGCGGTCGGTGCCGGCGCCCCAGTCGTGCTCCAGGAGGTGGCGCAGTTCCACCGTGTGGAAGGTCTCCCACGCGGGGTCGCCGCCCTGGCCGTGGTTCCACCAGTCGCTGTACCAGCCGTTCCAGCCGGCCTCCGGCATCACGACGAGGACGTCGCGGAGTTCGGCGGTCTCCGCGACGTCGGTCATCCGGGTCCACGACGTGTAGTCGCCGCAGCAGCCGTGGAGGAGCCACAGGGTCGGCCAGTGCTGTCGGCGTCCGGCGTCCGGGTTCCAGCCGTCGGGGGTCAGGAGGCGGACCTTGACCGTCCGGCCGCCCAGGGCGGTGGAGCGTACCGACAGGTCGACCTGCCGGTCCGCGACCTGGGTGACCGCGACGACCTCCGCACCGTGTGGGGAGGGGGCACGGGACGCCGCCAGTGCCGGTGCCGTCGGGAGCAACATGGCGAGCACGGCGGTGAGGACGAGCAGGACGCGGGATCGGAGAGTCGGGGCGGTGGTCGTGGTCACGGCGGCTCCCTGCTGTGCGGTTCGTGAAAACAGTGCAACCGGGCTGGTTCAGTGCTTGCGGGGCAGGATCATCAGCGCGTCGCCGACCGGGCGTTCGCCGGTCGCGTCGGACGGGGCGTTGATGACCTTGCCGTCGGTCACCATCGTCGTCGAGCCGCCGCCGTCCAGGTTGACCGCGTCGCGCAGTCCTAGGGACTTGGCGACCTCGGCGCTCTCCACGATGCTCAGGCCGAGCGCTTCCGTGCTGCGTCCGTCGGACGTGATCAGTACGGTGCGGCCGGCCGCGTCCACTCCGGCCAGGGTGCGCGGGTTGCGCTTGTGCACCCAGCCGTAGTACCAGCTCGGGTCGCCCGGGTGCACCATTCCGTCGGTGGCCGGTGTGACGTGGAGCCGTCCGTCGCGGACCAGTTCGGGGCCGGCGTTGACGATGTCGGTGCCGGGGGCCGGGGAGACGCGCTTGCCCCGGTCGTCCAGCAGGGTCGTCGTCCGGGTCAGGCGGGCACCCGGCTGGGCCAGGGCCGTCAGTTCCGCTACCCGGTCACCCGTCGCCTGGAGCGAGCTGCCGCCCGTCGGGAGCGGTCCCCCGCGCGGTGAGCGCAGCTCGACGACCCGGTCGTGCGCGTCCAGGACCGCCTCCAGGCCCTCGCCGGACGGGGTCTGCCGGCCGTACTCGGCGGTGAAGGCGACGAGTTCGTTCGCGTTGGTGCAGGTCACGTCGTGCAGCGGGAGGGACGTCGGCTGGTCGCCCTCGCTGCCGCCGCAGTTTCTGATCAGGCCCGGTACGCGGTTGACGCCGTTCAGGGTGAGCGTGGTGCCGCGGGCCGTGATCCGTCCCTGCCACGTGTAGCGGGCGACCTCCGTACGTCTGCCGTTGTCGTGGAGGACCAGGCCGGGGCGGCCGCTCACCGGTTCGCTGAGCAGGCGTCCGTCGTAGACGCCCACTCCGGCGGGGTCGCCGGGCGCGCCCGCTTTCGGGTCGAGGACGAAGAAGCCGGCGTTGACGGCCGCCGTCGCGCCGGCCGCGTTCGACAGCGCGCTGGTGGTCTCGCGGTTCTCCAGGTCGGGTCCGTAGGAGGCCTCGAGGCCGCCGCGGAAGGTGTGCGGGTCGATGGTGAGCACGTCGATGTGCCAGGGGCCGCGGTCCGTGGCCTCGCCGTCCCAGCCGGTGAAGACGGCGGATCCGGTGTATCCGGCGGCCCTCAGGCGGGTGCGTTCGGTCGTCGCGGCGGACTGTGAGGTGAACGTTCCGACGCGGACGCGCCAGCCGAGGGTGCCGCCTGTGTAGTCGGCCGTCCTCGCCGTCGTCACCTGCTCGACGCGGGCCGGGAAGCCGTTCCGGGTGAGTGCCGCGGCCAGTTCGTCGGCGCTCGCCTTGTCCTTCAGGGCGGTCGGCGGCGCGTCGGGGTCCGGGGAGGTTTCTCCGCCGGGGATGGAGACCTCGACCGTCCAGTGCAGGAACGGGTCGTCGTCACCGCGCACGATGCGGGTGAGGGTGACGCCCGGCTGGAGGGTGGTCGTGGTGCGGGTCTCGGGGAGGCCGGCGGGTCCCAGCGGAAGTACCTGCCGGGCCGGCGGTGGATATCCGCGAGGGTGCGGGGATGCCTCGGCGGCCGGTGGGAGTGCGGTCAGGGCGGTCAGGACGCCGAGAGCGGCAGCAGTGGCACACAGTCTCTTCTTCATCTGTCCCGCCTCGCGCCGACCACGGAAACCGACCGACCCATGCTGCGCACAAGTATCGGCGGGTTCCGGCTCACGTCAAGGTGGCCCGGTGGGCGTGGGCCCGCCCCCTCGTACGGCTCGCGCCGGTCAGGGGACCCGCGCCACGCCCACGTAGAAGCCGCTGCGTTCCTGGACCGGTGCCGGTTCCTCCCGGTACCACTCGGTGGCGGACACCAGGCCGGGGGCGACGAGTTCCAGCCCGGCGAAGAAGGGTTCGACCTCGCTCCGGGTGCGCATCCGCAGCGGGATGGCGCCCTTCTTGTACGCCGCCTCGGTCTCCTGCTTCAGCTCCGGGTGCTGGTCGGCGGTGCCGTGCGAGAGGAGCAGGTAGCTGCCGGAGGGGAGGGCCTCCACGAGGGTGCTCACGACGCCGTACGGGTCCTCGTCGTCGGGCAGGAAGTGCAGGAGCGCGATCAGGGAGAGGGCGATCGGACGGTCGAAGTCCAGTACCTCACGCGCTCGTTCGACGATCGTTTCGGGTTGCCTCACGTCCGCGTGGAGGAAGTGCGTGGCGCCCTCCGGGGTGCTGGTCAGCAGCGCTTCCGCGTGTCTGAGGACGATCGGGTCGTTGTCCGCGTAGACGATCCGGGCGTCCGGCCTGATCCCCTGCACGATCTGGTGGAGGTTGGGTTCGGTGGGGATTCCGCTGCCGATGTCCAGGAACTGGCCGGCGCCGTTCTTCGCCAGCCAGGCCGCCGCGCGGTGCATGAACGCGCGGTTGCGGGCCGCGTTGCCCCGTGCCTCCGCCGGGAGGGTCTCGCCGACCTGCTGGTCGACGGGGTAGTTGTCCTTGCCGCCCAGCAGCCAGTCGTAGACGCGCGCCGGGTGTGGCTTGCTCGTGTCGATGACGGGTCTGGGTACACCGGCGGTCACAGGACACTCCTCCGTACGCGGCACGGCACCTTCGGAGCGTCACCCTATCCGGATCCGGCGCAGGGCACCGGGTGTTGTCGGTGGTCGCCGACAGGTCCGGAACGGCCGGGGCCCGCCCCGGCCCGTTCTCGTGCCAAGATGACGTCTCGACAGGCACGCACGCAGGTGTTCACCAGGCATGTGCCGTGTGTGGCACGCGAGTTGAGGACGGAGTCAGGCCGCATGACCTCCCTGAGCAGTGGCGAGAGCGCCGCCCATCCCGATCTGATCGACACGAGCAGGCCGCACCCCGCCCGCATGTACGACTACTTCCTCGGCGGGAAGGACAACTACGAGGTCGACCAGAGGGCCGCCGAGCAGTTCATGAAGGCGGCGCCCGAGGTGCGCGAGGGCGTCCTCGCCAACCGGCACTTCATGCACCGCGCGGTGCGGCACGTGGTGGCCGAGGGCGGTGTCCGCCAGATACTCGACGTGGGCACGGGTCTGCCCACCGAGCCCAACGTGCACCAGATCGCGCGTTCGGTCGCCCCGGAGACCCGGGTCGCGTACGTCGACAACGACCCGATCGTCGCCGCCCACTCGAGGGCCCTGTCGGACGACCCGGGCACCGCCGTCGTCCTGGCCGACCTGCGCGACCCCCGGGCGATCCTCGACCGCCCCGAGGTGCGCGCGGTCATCGACTTCGACCGGCCGGTGGCGCTGCTGCTGGTGGCCGTCGTGCACTTCGTCGCCGACGCGGAGGACCCGGCGGGCATCGTCGCCACGCTGCGCGACGCGCTGCCGCACGGCTCCTACCTCGTCCTGTCGCACGCGACGGGTGACGTCCACGAGGACCGGCGCGAGGACGCGGCGGCCGTCTACGACGACGCCACCGCGTCCCTCAACCTGCGTTCGCACGCGGCGGTCCTGGACCTGTTCGGCGACTTCGCGATGGTCGAGCCGGGGCTGGTCCGGGTCACCGACTGGCGGCCCGAGGAGCTACGGCGTCCCGACGCGCCGCGGATCGGCATCTACGGCGGAGTGGCGCGCAAGGGCGCCTGACGGGCGGCGGCTATCCCTTCTGTTCCACCCGCACCCAGTCCACCTCCGCCTGTACTCCCCCGGCCGCGATCCGGTCCACGCTGGACTGCGGCAGGCCCCAGTAGGGGCTGGTGACCTGGTTCCAGCCGGCCGGGTAGGCCCCGCCGAGGGCGAGGTTGAGGATGACGTACTGGTCGTGGGCGAAGACCCACGCGCCGCGCGTCGACTCCAGCTTGTTGCGAGTCGTCTCCTGGACCACCCGGTCGTCGACGGAGAACTTCATGCCCGTCGGCGTCCACTCGACCGCGTAGGTGTGCCACTGGTCGGCCCGGCCGCCGCCCGGGTACACCTGGCGCGCGCCGACGTTGCCGTCCGCCGAGTAGCCGGGCCCGTGCAGGGCGCTGCTGGTCCAGTCGCCGTAGCCGATGTTCTCCATGATGTCGGTCTCGCCGGAGGCCGGCCAGGACACGGAGGGGTCGTCGACGTTGCTGCCGAGCAGCCAGAAGGCGGGCCAGAAGCCGTCGCCGACCGGGAGTTTCATGCGGGCGCTGACCCGGCCGTAGGTGAAGTCGAACTTGGTGTTGGTGTCGATGCGGCCGGACGTGAAGTCGTAGGTGCCGCCACCCGCCTTCGTACAGCCCTTGCAGTGCTTGGCGCGCAGGAGCAGGGCGCCGTTCTCCAGGCGGATGTTGTCGGCCGAGTCGACGTAGGCCTGCGCTTCACCGTTGACGGAGCCCATCTCGGTGCCGGTGCGGACGACGCGCCACTTGCCGCGGTCCAGCGAGGCTGAGGTGAAGTCGTCGAAGAACCTGGTGCGGTAGGTGCCGGACTGTTCGCCGGGCAGCGCGGGGTAGGCGGCGGCCGCGCTGCCTCCGGTGCCCCAGACCTCGAACTCGTAGAGGGAGTAGCCGAACTGGGCGGTGGCCGGGGCGGGGTTGTAGAAGGAGCGGCGTTCCTTGCCGAGCATGCGGACGTATCGGCCGGTGACGGGCTGGGGCAGGCGGACGGTGTCGTGGCGGCCGGTGGCCTCGCCTGGGGACTTCACGTCCGCGCGACGGGCGGCGGCCTCGGCCGCGGAGGGCCGGTACACGGTGCGCCAGGTGCGGTTGTCGTCGGAGACCTGGAGTTCGTAGTCGACGGCGTAAGCCGCCTCCCAGTACAGGTCGACGGTGTCGATGGTGGAGGCGGCGCCGAGGTCGACGGAGACCCAGCGGTCGGCGTTCCAGTCGCTGGACCAGCGGGTGGCGTCGGCCTTGAGGTCGGCGGGACGGCCGCCGTCGGTGACGAAGGCCGGTGAGTTGCCGGCGTGCTGGTAGACGTTCGAGTATGCCGGGTGGTTCAGGGCGAGGTTGGTGCGGGTGGTGGACGCGGGGGCCGGTTCGCCGCCGTAGACCTTGAAGGAGTAGAGGGAGTAGCCGTAGGGCGTGGCGCGTTCGATGCCGCGCATGCGGACGTAGCGGGCCCTCACTTCCTGTGGGTAGGTGTGTGCGGTGACCGTTCCGCCGGTGCCGGCGGTCTCGGTGTAGAAGGGCGTCCAGTCGGTGCCGTTGGTGGATGCTTCCAGTACGTATCTCTTGCCGTAGGCCGCTTCCCAGTCCAGCGTCACCCGGTCGACGCGGATCGTCGTCTTGAGGTCGACGCGGATCCAGGCGCCGTCGGTGAAGTCGCTGGACCAGCGCGTGCCGCCGTCGCCGTCGAAGGCGAGGCCGGGTGCGGTGCCCGGGTTCTCGCTGGCCGATGCGGTGACCGCGGCCGCGTCGGCGGCGTATGCCGAGGCCGCCCTGTCGGTGTCCCAGGCGCCTGCCGCGGCGGCGGTCGGTTCGGCGGCGGCGGGGGTCGTGAGGGACGGGACCGCGGCCAGCAGGGCGAACGCGGTCAGGGCGGTGAGGAGTGTGCGGGGGGCGTGGGACGGCATGCGGGTCTTCTCCTTGGAACGAGGACTGGTGCTGTCATGCTCATGACACGACAACCTGACAGATCGGTCCGTGCAGGCAGTCCGTGGTGGGCGCGCACTCCCGCGCCGCGCCCACCACGGGGTCTCAGGCGGCCTTGCGCTCCCTCCCCCGCGCCCGGCTGATGATGTCGGCGTAGTGGTGTCCGCTGCCCTTGATCGTGCGGACCTGGGTCTCGTAGTCGACGTGGACCAGACCGAAGCGCTTGTCGTAGCCGTACGCCCACTCGAAGTTGTCCAGGAGGGACCAGGCGAAGTAACCGGCCAGCGGGGCGCCCTTGCGGGCGGCGGAGGCGCAGGCGGCCAGGTGGGCGGTGAGGTAGTCCTGCCGTTCCGGGTCGTCGATCGTGCCGTCCGGGCGGACCACGTCCGGGAAGGACGAGCCGTTCTCCGTGACGTACAGCTTGCGCGGCCCGTACTCGCCCGTCAGCCGCAGCAGCAGGTCCTCGATGCCACTGGCGTCGACCTCCCAGTCCATGCCGGTACGGGGGACGCCGACGCGGCGGACGGTGCGGACGTAGGGGGCCGGGGCCGTGGGGTCGGCGGCCACCGTCTGGGGGAAGTAGTAGTTCAGGCCCAGCCAGTCCAGGTCGGCGCCGATCAGGGCCATGTCGCCGTCGCGCTCGGGCAGTTCGACGCCGTAGACCTCGCGCATGTCCTCCGGGAAGCCCCTGCCGTGGACCGGGTCCAGCCACCAGCGGTTGGTGTGGCCGTCCATGCGGCGGGCGGCGGCGAGGTCCTCCTCACGGTCGGTGGCCGCGTGGATGGTGGAGAGGTTGTTGACGATGCCCACCTGCGCGTCCGGGGCGGCCGACCGGATCGCCTGCATCGCCAGGCCGTGACCGAGGAGCAGGTGGTAGGAGGCACGGACCGCCGCCGTGAGGTCCGTCAGGCCCGGGGCCATGACGCCTTCCAGGTGTCCGATCCAGGCGGAGCAGAGGGGCTCGTTGAGGGTGGCCCAGTGCTTGACGCGGTCGCCGAGGCGCTCGGCGACGACCGACGCGTAGGACGCGAAGTGCTCCGCCGTGGCCCGCGCCTGCCAGCCGGCGTCACGGTCCTGGAGCACCTGCGGCAGGTCCCAGTGGTAGAGGGTCACGGACGGCGTGATGCCGGCCTCCAGCAGGGCGTCGACCAGTTCGTCGTAGAAGGCGAGGCCCTTGGCGTTGACGGGGCCGTCGCCGCCGGGGACGACGCGCGGCCAGGCGATCGACAGGCGGTAGGCGTTGGTGCCGAGCCGGCGCATCAGGTCGATGTCCTCGCGCCAGCGGTGGTAGTGGTCGCAGGCGACGTCACCGTGGTCGTTGTTGTCGATCTTTCCGGGGGTGTGGGAGAAGGTGTCCCAGATCGACGGTGAACGGCCGTCCTCCGCCACGGCCCCCTCGATCTGGTACGCCGATGTGGCCGTGCCCCACAGGAAGTCGTGCGGGAGTGCGGCGAGGTCGATGCTCACGTGGGTCCTTTCGGTTTCGAGACGTTCTGCGGCCGCGGTCACTTGACGGCGCCCGCCGTCAGGCCCGCCACCAGGTAGCGCTGGAGGAGCAGGAAGCCCGCCACCACGGGGACGCTCACCACCAGCGAGGCGGCCATGATCTGGTTCCAGTACACGTCGTTCTGCGTGGAGTAGCCCTGGAGGCCGACCGCGAGGGTGCGAGTGGTGTCGTTGGTCATGACCGAGGCGAACAGCACCTCGCCCCAGGCGGTCATGAAGGCGTAGACGGCGACCGCGACGATGCCCGGGGTCGCCGCCGGGACGACGACCCGGATCAGCGCCTTGAGCGGGCCGCAGCCGTCCACGAGGGCGGCCTCGTCCAGGTCGCGCGGCACCGAGTCGAAGTAGCCGATCAGCATCCAGATGGAGAAGGGCAGGGAGAAGGTCAGATAGGTGAGGATCAGGCCCCCGCGGGAGCCGAACAGGGCGATGCCGGTGGTGTTGCCGATGTTCACGTAGATGAGGAACAGGGGCAGCAGGAAGAGGATGCCGGGGAACATCTGGGTGGACAGGACCGTCACCGAGAAGACCCGCTTGCCCCGGAACTCGTAGCGGCTGACCGCATAGGCGGCGAAGACGGCGATCACGACCGAGCAGACGGTCGCCGCGCCCGCCACGACGAGGGAGTTCACGAAGTACTTCGCCAGCGGGACCGTCGACCAGATGTCGATGTACGGGCGCAGGGTCAGGCCGCTGGGCAGCCAGCGGAACTTGCCGGAGACGTCCTGCAGCGGTTTGAGCGAGCTGGAGACCATGACGTACACCGGCAGCAGCACGAAGCCGGCGAGCAGGGTCAGGAAGACGCGGCGCGTCCAGAGGAACGAGCGCGGCATCGCCATCGGGGACCTAGGCACGGGCGGACCTCCGTCCACGCGATGTCAGGAACAGGTAGACGCCGGTCACCAGCAGCAGGAACAGCAGCAGCAGGACCGACATGGCGGAGCCGGTGCCGAAGTTCCAGGTGACGAACGACGACTGGTAGATGTGGATGGAGATCAGGTCGGCCGCCTCCGGGGCGGACTTGCCGAACAGCACGTAGGGCGTGTTGAAGTCGTTGAACGTCCACAGGAACAGCACCAGCACCAGCACCTGGTTGACCGGGCGCAGGGAGGGCAGAGTGATGCGGCGGATCTGCTGCCAGACGCCGGCGCCGTCCAGGGACGCGGCCTCGTAGAGCTCCCGGGGGATGTTCTGCAGGCCGGCCATGACGATGAGGAAGGCGAACGGCCAGCCCTTCCACACCGACACGATGAGCAGCGCGACGAAGCTGTTGTCGCCGATCAGCCAGAAGGACGGCTTGTCGGTGAGGCCGAGCTGGTCGTGCAGGACGTGGTTCACCAGGCCGTTGTCGTGCTGGAACATGAACGCCCAGGTGATGACGGCCGCGTAGACCGGCAGGGCGTAGGGGACCAGGAAGACGGTCCGGAGCAGGCCGCGGCCGCGGAAGGAGTCCTGCATGCAGATCGCCGCCGCCGTGCCGAGGAACCAGCACAGGCCGACGGACAGGATCGTGAAGCCGCAGGTGACCAGGAAGGAGTGGAGCAGCGCCTCGCCGACGGGGGCGTCGAAGTCCACCGACATGCGGTAGTTGTCGAGGGCGGTCCAGGGGGCGGTGGTCCAGTCGCGGATGTAGAACTGGGTGAGTTCCTTGAAGCTCATCACGATGCCGATGACCATCGGCACCAGGTGGACGAGGAGTTCGAGGAGAAGGGCCGGCAGGAGCAGCAGGTAGGGCAGTCCGATGCGGCGGATCCGCCCGGGGCGGCGGCGGGGTCCGCGCGCCGCACCGGGGGAGCTCTTGCCGACCGTCCGCTCGCCGGGCTGCGCCGAGGCGGTCGTGGTGGTCATGGCGAGGTCCGTGTCCGTGTCCGTGGGGTGTCGGTGGGGGTGCTCACTTCGTCGGCATCTGCTGCTGGGCCTTGGCGAGCTTGGCCTTCACCGACTCGGTGGTCACCGCGCGGCCGGCCGCGGCGTCGGCGAACAGCTCCTTGACGGCCGTGCCGACCGCCGTCTCGAACTGCGACTCGTCGGGGACCTGGGGCAGAGCGGCGGCGCTGGTGGCGAGGGTCTCGCGCAGCACGGCGGTGGACTGGGTGTTGAACGCGGGGTCGCTCTGGGCGGCCTTGACCGGTGGGATGGAGCCGTACGCCTTGTTGAGGATCTTCTGTTCGGCGTCGCTCGTCATGAACTCGACGAACTTGGTGGCGCCGTCGACGTTGTCGGTGTTCTTGAAGACGGCCATGTTGATGCCGGCGACCATGGAGTTGGTGGCCGCGCCGGTGCCGGGGGTGCCGGACGGGACGGGCGCGGGGGCGACGCCCCACTCGTCGTCCTTCATACCCATGGTCTTGAAGGTGGCGGAGGCGGTCTGCCACAGCACCATCGCGGTCTTGCCCTTGGCGAAGTCGCTGAGGGACTGGTTCTGCGCGTACTCGGCGTTGCCCGGGGCGACGATCTTGTCCTTGGCCATCAGGTCGACGTACTGCTTGACGGCCGCGACCGCGCCGTCGGAGGTGAAGTCGGGCTTGCCGTCGGCGGTGAAGAAGTCGGCGCCGTGCTGCTTGGCGAAGACGAAGACCTGGTGGATGTTGTTCGACAGGTTGGAGCCCTCGGCGCCCAGGCCCCACTTGCCGTCCTTGGAGATCTTCTTGCCGGTCGCGACCAGCTCGTCCCAGGTGGCCGGCGGCTTGGTGACGCCCGCGTCGGCGAACATCTGCTTGTTGTAGTAGAGCGCGTACGCCATCGAGTACAGCGGTACCGCGGCCGGGTCCTGGCCCTGCACGCCGGTCGATCCGAGCGCGGACTGCACGAAGCGGTCCTTGCCGCCGATCTTGTCGAAGTTCTTCGCGTCCCAGGGCATCAGGGCGCCGGTGGCCTGGAGGGAGGCGCTCCAGGTGTTGCCGATGTTGAGGACGTCGGGGCCCTGGCCGGAGGTGGTCGCGGTGAGGATCCGGTTGAGCAGGTCG
Organism: Streptomyces flaveolus; assembly: GCF_044765825.1. Taxonomy (NCBI): domain Bacteria; kingdom Bacillati; phylum Actinomycetota; class Actinomycetes; order Kitasatosporales; family Streptomycetaceae; genus Streptomyces; species Streptomyces flaveolus. The sequence continues at coordinate 347,592 of NZ_JBIWKU010000004.1, forward strand.
GACCAGGGCACGACCTCCAGCTTCACTTTGATCCCCGTCTTCTCCTCGAACTTGTCGAGTTCGGGCTGGAGGACCTTCTTGTCGACCTCGACGCTGGCGCCCTGGTTGGAAGCCCAGTAGGTGAGTTCCTTGGGCGAGTCGTTGGATCCGCCGCCCGAGGAGGAGCCCCCTCCGCAGGCCGAGGCGGCGAGAGCGAGAGACATGGTGACGGCGCCTACGGCCGCGGCTCGGATGCTGCGCATGGCTCCTGGTCCCTTTCCGGGAGTCGAGAAGTCCGAGGACGGCTTCCGGGGGCGACACCCCGTTCGCTTCCCGAAGCCCCTCATGGCTTAATTTAGGACGTGAGTTAAACCTCAAGAGAAAGACGCGTCAAGGTGTCGCGCACGGCCGGTCGGCGACCGGGGACGGTGAAGGAGGGGGCCGGATGGCCAGGGCGAGCGGGCGCACGGTCCGTGACCTGCGGCGGGAGAACCGCGCCGCCGTTCTACAACGGTTGTATTTCGACGGGCCGATGAGCCGGGTCGCGCTCGGTTCGGCGGCCGGGCTGAGTTCGGGCTCCGTCAGCAATGTCGTCGCCGAACTCCTTGCCGAAGGGCTGGTGGAGGAGGCGGGGAGCCTCGGTGCCGACGGCGGCCGGCCGCGCACCCTCCTGCGGATCACCGCCCGCCACGGACGGCTCATCGGCGTCGACGTGGGCGAGACCCGGGTGCGCGTCGAGCTGTTCGACCTGTCGATGGCGGAACTGGCGCGAGCCGGGCGGCCGTTGCCCGGGCACGGCACACGGTCCTACGATGTCGGCGTCGTCGCCGGTCACATCCTCGACGGCATCGCGGAGGTGCTGGACGCGGCCGGAGCCGGACGCGGGTCCGGCGATCTGCTCGGCGTCGGCGTCGGCGTACCCGGCATCGTCGAGCACACCGCAGGCGGCACCCTCGTGCACGGCCAGACGATCGGTTGGGACGCCGTGCCACTGGAACGTCTGCTGCGGGGCTCGGGGCGCCTGCCCGCGCACGTGCCGCTGTTCATCGACAACGGTGCCAAGACCCTGGGGCAGGCCGAGATGTGGTTCGGCGGCGGGCGCGGTGCGCACAACGCCGTCGTGGTGCTGTTCGGCTCCGGGGTCGGCGCGTGCGTCGTCACCCACGACGTCGAGCAGGGCCGCGCGGTGGAGTGGGGGCACCTGACGGTGCGGGTCCGGGGCCGCCGGTGCCGGTGCGGAGCCCGGGGCTGCCTGGAGGCGTACGCGGGCGCCGAGGCGTTGCTGGCACGCTGGCGGGAAGCAGGCGGGCGGCCGCCGTCCGGCACCGACGACGAGGAGGCCGCCCTCACCGACATGCTGCGCGCCGCCCACCCTCCGGACGGCCGGGAACCCGACCCGGTGGCGGCCCGGGTGCTCGCCGAGACGGCCGAGTACCTGGGCGCGGGCCTGTCCGACCTCATCAACCTCTTCCAGCCCGAGCGCATCCTCGTCGGCGGCTGGGCCGGGCTCCAGCTCGGCCCCGGGTTCGTCGAGTCGGTGCGGACACACGCGTACGCCCACGCACTCCGCCATCCCGCCGGGCGGGTCGGCATCACCCTCGGCCGACTCGGGCCGGACGCGGTGACCGTGGGCGCCGCCGTCCTGCCCCTGGCCGCGTTCTTCGCCCGTGGCGGTCACCGCGCCCCGGTCGACTCCCCCGCCCAGCCCCCTGCGTGGCGGACGGCGCTCGGCGGCAGGCTGGCGGGGACCGGGCAGAGTACGGGCCGGGACGAGCGACCGGAGGACCGGACACGCGTCCCCTGACCGGCGGCGGCGCGCGTGCGTCCCGTCGGCGCCGGGGCGGTCCTGCGCACGGGAGGTCGCCCACCGTAGGACGCGACCGACCACTCGCGGTGAACAGCCCGCGAACACCGGGCTGTTGCCCGCGTGCAGCACCCCACCGCCCACCGACGCCGGGAGGTCACCCGCCGTCCGGACGCGACCAGCCGCCCGCCGTGAACAGCCCCGCGAGAACCGGGCTGTTGTCCGCGTGCGGCACCCCGCCGCCCCACCGACGCCGGAACCGCGCTGCCCGCCGCTCCGGCTTCCGCCGCGCTGTCGCCGGGGTGCGCCCGCCGTACCGCCCGTTCGGCGTCGGCCGCCGTCATGACGTCGACGGGGCGTGCGCCCCCGCTCCCGTGACCCCCGGCGTCCCGTGGCTACGCCGAGTCGCGGATCACCAGCTCCGGCTCGAAGATCACCGAAGCAGGCTCGCCGCGCGTCCCGTCGATGTGTTCGCCGAGCAGGCGGGCCATCGTGGCCGCCATCTCCTCCACCGGCTGCCGGACGGTGGTCAGCCGCGGCCGGCAGGTGACGGCCACACTGGAGTCGTCGAAGCCGACGACCGCGACGTCCTCGGGTACCCGGCGCCCGTGGTCGCGCAGCACCTGGACGGCCCCCTGGGCCATCAGGTCATTGGCGGTGAACACCCCGTCCAGAGCGGGGTGTTCGTCGATCAGGGCGCTCATCGCCGCCATGCCGCTGTCGACCGTGAAGCCGCCCTCGGCCACCGGCACATGGGGATGCCCGTGCCGGACCAGGGTGTCCCGGAATCCGGCCAGGCGTTCCTGGCTCGCCGCGACGGCCAGCGGTCCCGCGACGGTGACGACCCGGCGGCAGCCACGGGCCAGCAGGTGCTCGGCCGCGAGCCGCCCGCCGTCCCGGTGGGCGAGGTCGACGTGACTGAGCGGCACCGGGCGCCCGGGGCGGGCGAACAGCACCGCCGGCAGCCGGGCACCGGCCAGCAGCGCGGGCAGCGGGTCGTCGGGGTGCGTGGACACGACGAGCGCACCGTCGGCGCCGCCCTGCCTGAGGTACCTGACCACCTCCTGCCGGGCCTCCGGCGTCTCGGCGAACATCAGCACCGGGTGCATCGAGCGAGGTCGCAGATGCCCGACCACGCCGCCGACGACCCGGCCGAAGAACGGATCGGCGAACACCCGGGTGGCGAAGGCGTTCTGCTCCGTGTCCGAGGCGTCCCCGGCGCCGGAGACCACCAGCGCCACGGTCGTGGTGCGCCGGGTGACCAGCTGCCGGGCGGCCTGGTTGGGGGCGTAGCCGGTGCGTTCGACGGCACGGCGGACCAGCTCCTGGATGGCCGGGTCCACGTTGCGCACGCCGTTGACCACCCGCGAGACGGTGGCCCGGGAGACGCCGGCCTCCCGGGCCACGTCCTCGAGGGTCGGGGCCTGTCTGCTCATGCCCGCACCCTAAACGGCGGCGCCGAGCGGTGGTAGAGCGCTCTCCCGTCGTGCTCTCGCGTCCCGGCCGCGTCACCCCCGTACGACGACCTCCGTCTCCGCGGCCAGCGGCACATCACCCGCCGACCGCCCGGCCAGCACCCGGCAGCGGCCTTCCTCCGTGCGCCACGCGTGCTCCGCCACCGACCAGTGGCGCAGCGCCCGCGCCGGGACCCGCACCGCCGCCGTCACCGTCTCCCCCGGCCGGGCGTGGACCGCCGCGTACCCGGCGAGCCACCGTTCGGGGTGCTCGACCACGGCGGCAGGCCGGGCTAGGTAGACCTGTACGACCTCCCGGCCAGCCCTGGCCCCGGTGTTGCGCACCCGTACCCACGCCGTCAGGTCGTCCCCGGCGCGTGTCACCGGGAGTACGGCCAGCTCCTCGTAGGCCCAGGTGGTGTAGCCGAGTCCGTGCCCGAACCAGTAGGCGGGGGTGCGGTGTTCGCGCAGCCAGCCGCGGTAGCCGATGTGCAGGCCCTCGTCATAGGCGAGGCGGCCGCCGGACGGGCGGGTGCGGGTGACGGGGGCGTCGGCGAGGACGGCCGGCCAGGTGGTGGGCAGCCGTCCGCCCGGCTCGGCGCGCCCGAAGAGCACGTCGGCCAGCCCGCCGCCGCCCTCCTGGCCGGGGAACCAGGCCAGCAGGACCGCGCCCGCCGCGTCCCGCCAGGGCATCTCGACCGGCCCGCCGCTGTTGACCACGGCGACCGTGCGGGGGTTGGCGGCGGCGACGGCCCGGACCAGCGCGTCCTGGGTGCGTCCGAGGGCCAGATCCGTACGGTCGTACCCCTCCGACTCGCCGTGCTCGGTGGTGCCGACGACCACGATCGCGGCCTCCGCCGCCCGGGCCGCGCGGGCCGCCTCGGCCAGGGCTGCGGCGATGTCCGGGGCGGGCGGGGCGGCGCTGACGACGGTCGCCCGGCCGGTTCCGGGTGCCAGTTCGCGGCGTGCCACGAGCAGGGCGTCCTGCCCGACGGCCAGGTCGGCGCCGGCGTACCGGGCGGGTGGGTTGACGTGGACGACCGCCGGGTCGTCGGTGGCCGGCGGGAAGTCGCCGTCGAGCAGCACCCGTCCGTCCAGGCTCAGGCTCATCCGGCCGAAGCCGGCCACGCCCAGGGTCCAGCGGCCCGCGGTGCGGGGGCGCAGCCGGGCACTGATCTCGACGGTGTGCGCCCCCGGCACCAGCCGCGGCTCCAGCAGCCGTCCGCCGCCGCGCCGCTCGGCGTACAGCTCGGCGCCGGTGGCGTCCAGCATGCGCAGCAGGACGCCGGGCCGGCCGGAACGGGGGTCGGTGCACACGGTGGCGTCCAGTGGGGGCGGCGGTCCCTCCGGGCGGGGGCCCGGGACGTGGACGACGCGGGCCCGGCCGCGCAGTGCGGCCCGGACGCCGTCCAGGACGGACACCACGTCCTGGGGGAAGACGCCCGCACTGCCGCCGCCCTGGGTGCGGGTCCGCGCCGCGTGCGCGCCGATCACGGCGACCGTCCCGAGGCGGTCGGCGTCGAGCGGCAGGACGTCCTTGTTGGTCAGCAGGACCGCGCCGGCGGCGACCGCCCGCCGGGCCAGGGTCCGGGCCCGCCGGGTGCGGACCGGGGTCCGGGCGGGCGGCCGTTCCTCGCCGAGGGCTCCGCAGCGGGCGGCGAGCCGCAGCAGGCGTCGCGCCTTGTCGTCGACGGCGGCCTCGGGCACACTGCCGTCGGCCACCGCCCGGGCCAGGGCCTCGCCCCAGGGACCGTCGGGCCCGGGCATGGCGAGGTCCAGCGCGGCGCACGCGGTGTCCACGGTGTCGCGTACCGCGCCCCAGTCGGAGACGACGACGCCGTCGAAGCCCCATTCGCTCTTCAGCGGGTCGATGAGCAGGTCGCTCGCGGTCATGGTGGTGCCGTTGACCGCGTTGTACGCGGCCATGACCAGCCCGACCCCGGCGGCCACCGCGGCCTCGAAGGGGGCGAGGTACACCTCCCTCAGGGCCCGCTCGCCGACGCGTACGTCGACGCTGAGCCGGTCGGTCTCGGAGTCGTTCGCCACGTAGTGCTTGGCCGTCGCGGCCACTCCCTGGTCCTGGACTCCGCGGATGAAGGCGGCGCCGATGCGGCCGGTGAGTTCGGGGTCTTCCGAGAAGCACTCGAAGTGCCGGCCGCCCAGGGGACTGCGGTGCAGGTTGAGGGTGGGGGCGAGCAGCACGTGCACGCCCTTGCGCCGTGCTTCGGCGGCGAGGAGGCCGCCGAGGCGTCGGACGAGTTCCTCGTCCCAGGTGGCGGCGAGCGCGGTGGCTGACGGCAACAGCACGGAGGTGCTGCGCTCGTCCCACGACTGCCCGCGTACGCCCGCCGGGCCGTCGGACATCACCAGCTCGCGCAGTGCCACGCCCGGTTCGGCGCGGGTGCGCCAGGTCGTGGCGCCGTGGAGCAGCAGCGCGCGGGCGCGCGGAGTCAGCTTGCCCAGCAGCCGGTCGATGTCTGCCTCGCTCGTCCCCACCCGGGTCAACCCCTCATCGTGACTGCTGGTCAGTTGTAGACGCCGAACTCGTACAGCGAGTAGCCGTAGCCGGTGCCGCGTGCGGTGCCGTTGACGCGGACGTAGCGGCCGGTGCCGGTCACGTCGAGGTCGTCGACGCCGCCGTTGCCGTCGGTCACCGTGCGCACGGTTCGCCAGTTCGCCCCGTCGTCCGAGGTCTGGACGGTGTAGGCCTTGGCGTAGGAGGACTCCCAGTGCAGCTGCACGTGCCGGAACGTGGTGCGCGTGCCGAGGTCCACCCGCACCCACTGCGGGTCGCTCCAGTCGCTGGCCCAGCGGGTGTTCGGGTTGCCGTCCACTGCGTTGGCGGCGGTGCAGGGACAGTCGCCGTAGCTCGCCTGGAAGGAGGAGGCGGTCGCCGGTCGGCCGAGGGCCACGTTGGTGCCGTCCACGGCGGGCGGCACGACCCTCGCGGAGAGGGTCTCCACGCCGACATTGCCCTTGCCGTCGGTGGCCTTGACGTACAGCTTCCACACGCCGGGCCGGTCGGGGGCGGTGATCCTGAGGCGTCCGCCCCCGAGGTCGGCGAAGGGTACCGGCGTCAGCTGCTTGCTCTGGTCGATGTAGTTGCTGTTGGTGAGCACCTCGTAGGCGATCGGATCGCCGTCCGGGTCGCCGGCGCGGACCGTGAGCACCAGGTCCTTGCCCGCCTGGACCTTGCCGGCGTCGCCCTCGACGCCGAAGCCGGTGACGACGGGCGGGGTGTTGTCGCGCGAGGTGTCCGCGCCGTAGGCCCGCTTCACGGCGTAGTACGACAGCCGCTTCTGTCCGGCGGGCAGCAGGTTGAACCAGATGCCGCCGAAGTCGTACTCGGTGCCGTAGTGGAACAGGGTCGCGCCCAGGGCGACGCCGCGGTGTCCGGTGATGCAGTTCCAGGCCTTGGTGTAGCCCTCCGCCTTGGCCTGGTCGGTGGGTTCCTTCGGTACGCCGTTGGCGTCGTCCGGGACCTCCCACTCACCGGCCGGGCCGGACTCGGTGACGATGTAGGGCTTGGTGTAGCCGCCCTGCTCCCAGGCGGCCCGGACGTCGCAGACCGCGTTGTAGGAGTTGACGGCGTACAGGTCGAGGTCGGGGGCGTTCTTCTTGTAGTACGGCCAGGCGCCGACCCAGGCGTCGGTGGAGGTGACCGGGTGGTTCGGGTCGACGGCGTGGATCTTCCTGGTGACGTCGTTGACGAAGGTGGTGTAGGCGTTGCGCTGGCGTTCCAGCTCGTCGCCGCTGTAGCAGTTCTGCAGGCCGAGCACCGACTCGTTGCCGACGTTCCACATCAGGACGCCGGGGTGGTCCTTGTACTCCTGGACCCACCGGGGGAACTCGGCCAGCATCTGGTCCTTGTAGGCGGTGTCGGTCAGGTAGTTCACGCAGCCGCCGCTGCCCGGGCCGCCGCCGGGCTGGAGCCAGAAGCCGGCGATGACCTTGACGCCGTGTGCGGCGGCGGAGTCGAACAGGGGCCTGCTGCTCGCGTCGGTGCCCCAGGTGCGGATCGTGTTGACGCCCATGGACTTCAGGTCGGGCATGTACCGGTCGGCGTCGGCGACGGAGGGGCCCCAGGTCAGGCCCTTGATCTGGTAGGGGCTGCCGTTCACCGTCAGCTGCCAGTTGCCCTGGCCGCCGGTGACCTTCACGAGGCTGCCGGCGGCGTGCGCCTGCGGGGCGGGGAGGGCGGTGAGGGCGCCGACGGTGAGGAGGGCGGCGGCCAGGGGTGCGGTGAGTCTGCGGGCAGGGGTGGGCGGTCGGCTCATGTGGGGTCTCCGGGGGTACGGGGTGGGGGCGGCCCGGCCGTTGCGGGGCGTGGACGGCCGGGCCGAGCCCGTTGGGTGGGGCCGTCTCGTCGTCCGGGAGCCGGCCAGGTGGGGGTGCGCGTCAGGGCAGTTCGTAGTGCTCGTTCAGGGCCGCGCCGGCCTCGGGATGGGTCTCGTCGTAGCCGCGCGCGTTGCACTGGAGGCCGCCGACGATGCAGTGGTCGACCATGGCCTTGAGGGTGGGCTCGTCCCAGGCGTTGAAGAAGTCGTAGTGGAACGAGTGGCTCGGACCGCTGGCCAGCCGCACCCGCGAGAGGTCGCCGTTGACCGGGAAGGCCATCTTGAACTCGATCATCGGCAGGGCGACCGGGTGACTGGTCGGGCAGATGTTGTTGTTGGTCCCGGGATTGACCACCGGATACGCCATGTGGCTCTTGTGGTCCGGCGTGTCGAGGTGCTTGCCGTCCCAGCAACTGGGCGCCTGGAAGCGAATGTTGACCTGGACGTCCGGGCGGGAGGGGCAGTCGGTGGGGAAGGCTGTGTTGAAGAAGCTGTCACCGCATTCCCAGCCCTCGACGAAGCCGGGGTGGTCGCGGAACTCCTGGGCGCTCTGCATCGGGCTGCCGACGACGTACCGCAGGCCCTTGGGGAAGGGCCGCACGCTGGTGTAGTCGGTGACGCCGGCCTTGTAGTAGATGGTCTGCGGACCGACCGGCAGCACCGGCTCGTCACCGTTGAACATGGTCGGCATCCAGTACCCCGACCGGTCGCCGGGGGCGCGGCACGTGGTGGTCCCCGCATTGAGCGAGGCCGTCGTGCTGTACGCGTTCGTCGTGGTGTTGCCCATGAAGGTGTGGTCGTGCGACTTGCCGGGCTGCTGCGGGTAGACGATCGGGTCGTCGGGCGCCGTGTGGGTGACCGAGCAGTTGGCCTGGAACTCGTGGAAGTAGCGGTGCGGCGGCTCCTTCGTGGACGGGCTGACGCCGGTGACCTGCGGGTTCGCGGGGATGTAGCCGTCGCCGTCCGGGTCCTCGGGCGAGGAGGCGGTCGAGGCGGCCATGGTGTGTCCGGTGCCGGCCGCACGGGCGTGCGGGGCCGGGGCCGGGGCCGGGGTGTCCGCAACCGCGAGCGTGCCGACGCCTGTCGAGGTCAGCAGTAACGCGCTCGCGACGAGGGTGCCGGACAGAACGTTCGATCTCCGTGGCATGGAGACCTCCTGGGAAGGTCGGTGGGATCTCGGAGAGCGCTCTCCCGAGTGGGAGTGTTGAGGGCGCGGCGGGAGGGTGTCAAGGGAACCGGCAGAAGGAACGGGCTTGATGCCCGCACTAGTTGAACGCAACGCCACAGAACTGCCCGCAACTCTTGACGCGTTGTGCACGTGGATGAAACATGCACACCCAGAGAGCGCTCCCCCACCCCCACTACGTTCACTTCCCGAACAAGGAGAGCCGCCCCCCATGCCCTCTTCCCCCACGCCCCCCGCTGCGCCCGAGCCCTCCGGCGTGCGTCGGCGCACCCTTCTCGGGGCGGCCGCCGCGGCCCCCGCGCTGGCCGCGGTGGCCGGCACCGCCTCCGGCTCCACCGGCTCCCGGCGCGGCCCCCGCGCCCTCCCCGGCGGCGGCGACCTCGGCCCGAACGTCCTCGTCTTCGACCCGTCGACACCCGGCATCCAGGCCCGGCTGGACGAGGTCTTCCGGCAGCAGGAGTCGGCCCAGTTCGGCACCGGCCGCTACGCCCTGCTGTTCAAGCCGGGCACGTACCACGGCCTCAACGCCCAGCTCGGCTTCTACACCTCCATCGCGGGCCTCGGTCTCTCCCCCGACGACACGACCATCAACGGTGACGTCACGGTCGACGCCGGCTGGTTCAACGGCAACGCCACCCAGAACTTCTGGCGTTCGGCGGAGAATCTCGCCCTCGTCCCCGTCAACGGCACCAACCGCTGGGCGGTCTCGCAGGCGGCGCCCTTCCGGCGCATGCACGTCCGCGGCGGCCTCAACCTCGCGCCGGACGGCTACGGCTGGGCGAGCGGCGGTTACATCGCCGACAGCCGCGTCGACGGCCAGGTCGGGCCGTACTCGCAGCAGCAGTGGTACACCCGGGACAGTGCCATCGGCGGCTGGACCAACGCCGTGTGGAACATGGTGTTCTCCGGGGTGGAGGGCGCCCCCGCGCAGGGTTTCCCCGACCCGCCGTACACCACCCTCGACACCACACCCGTCTCCCGCGAGAAGCCGTTCCTGTACGTGGAGGGCAGCGAGTACCGGGTGTTTCTGCCGGAGAAGCGTACCGGCGCCCGCGGCGTGTCGTGGGGCAACGGCACCCCGCGCGGCACCTCCCTGCCGCTGTCGCAGTTCTACGTCGCCAAGCCCGGTGTCTCGGCGGACACCCTGAACCAAGCCCTCGACCAGGGCCTCCACCTGCTGCTGACGCCGGGGATCTACCACCTCGACCGCACGGTCACCGTGAACCGCGCGGGCACGGTCGTCCTGGGCCTGGGGTACGCCACGCTCGTCCCCGGCAACGGCGTCACCGCGCTGAAGGTCGCCGACGTCGACGGTGTACGGCTGGCCGGTTTCCTCGTCGACGCCGGTCCGGTCAACTCGGCGACACTGCTGGAGGTCGGCCCGCAGGGCGCGTCCCGGGACCACTCGGCCGATCCGGTCACCGTCCAGGACGTGTTCGTCAGGATCGGCGGGGCGGGCCCCGGCAAGGCCACCACCAGCATGGTGATCAACAGCCGTCACACCATCGTGGACCACACCTGGGTGTGGCGCGCCGACCACGGCGACGGCGTCGGCTGGGAGACCAACCGGGCCGACTACGGCGTCGTCGTGGGTGGTGACGACGTCCTGATCACCGGCCTGTTCGTGGAGCACTTCAACAAGTACGACGTGCAGTGGAACGGCCGGCGGGGCCGCACGATCTTCTTCCAGAACGAGAAGGCGTACGACGCCCCCGACCAGGCCGCGATCCAGAACGGCACGGTCAAGGGCTACGCCGCCTACAAGGTCGCCGACCACGTCACCGAGCACGAGGCATGGGGCCTGGGCAGTTACTGCTACTACAACGTGAACCCCTCCATCGTGCAGCACCACGGCTTCGCCGCGCCGGACCGGCCCGGGGTGCGCTTCCACGGGCTGCTGGTGGTGTCGCTGGGCGGCAACGGGCAGTACGAGCGCGTCGTCAACGAGACCGGCGCGCCCACGTCCGGGACGTCGACCGTGCCGTCGACGGTGGTGTCGTACCCCTGACGGTGCGTGCCGGGGACGGTCCCCTCCCGCTCGGGGAGGGGACCGTCCGGTGCCCTACGGCACCCGGGTCACGGCCGGCGCCGGTGCGTAGCCGGTGGGCCGGGCGGTGAAGGTGCCGCGGCCCTGGGTGCGGCTGCGCAGCCGGGTCGCGTAGCCGAACAGCTCGGCCAGCGGCACGGTGGCCGTGACGACCGCCGCACCGGCCCGCGTGTCGGAACCGGTGACCCGGCCGCGGCGGGCGGCCAGATCACCGAGCACCCCGCCGACCGCGTCCTCGGGCACGGTGACCGTCACCTCCACGACCGGCTCCAGCAGGACCATCGCCGAGGCCCGCAGGGCGTCGCGCAGGCCCAGCCGGCCGGCGGTGCGGAAGGCCGTGTCCGAGGAGTCCTTCACATGGGTCTGGCCGTCGGTGAGCGTGACCCGCAGACCGGTCACCGGGTGCCCGCCGAGCGGTCCCTCGGCCAGGGCGTCCCGGCAGCCGGCCTCGACGGCCCGGACGAACTCCTGCGGTACGCGCCCGCCGACGACCGCCGACCGGAACACGAAACCGCCCTCGTCCCACGGCTCGACGTCCAGCACGACATGCGCGAACTGCCCGGCGCCGCCGTCCTGTTTGACGTGCCGGAAGACGAAACCGGTCACGCCTTCGCCGACCGTCTCGCGGTACGCCACACCCGGGCGGCCCACGGCGACCTCGATGCCGTGTTCGCGCCGGACGCGCTCCACCGCGACCTCCAGGTGGAGTTCGCCCATGCCGGAGAGCACGGTCTGCCCGGTCTCCGGGTCGCTCCGCACGGCCAGCGAGGGGTCCTCCTCGGTGAGCCGGGCGAGCGCGGAGGCCAGCCGGTCGGTGTCGGCGGACCGACGGGCCTCGACGGCGACGTGCACGACCGGTTCGGCCACGCCGGGAGGTTCCAGGACGAGCGGGGCGCCCGGCGCGCACAGGGTGGAGCCGGCGCGGGCGGACTTCAGTCCGATCACGGCGACGATGTCCCCGGCGACCGCCCGCTCCAGCGGGTCGTGCCGGTCGGCCCGCACCCGCAGGATGCGGCCGATCCGCTCGGTGCGGCGCGTGCCCGCGTCCCACACGGTGTCTCCCTTCTCGATCGTGCCCGAGTACACCCGCAGATACGTCAGCCGTCCCGTCGGGGTCGCGTTGACCTTGAACGCCAGGGCGGCCAGCGGTGCGGCCGGGTCGGCGGCCCGTTCCTGCTCCGTGCCCTCGTGCGTGCCGCGCACCGGGGGTACGTCCACCGGGGAGGGCAGGTAGGCCACCACGGCGTCCAGCAGCGGCTCGATGCCGCGGTTGCGGTAGGCCGAGCCGCACAGCACCACCACGGCGTCGCCGGCGCGGGTCAGGTCGCGCAGCGCCGCGGCGAGCGTGCCGGCGGTCAGCGTCTCCCGGTCGCAGAACTCCTCCAGCGCGGCCGGGTGGCGTTCGGCGACCGCCTCCTCCAGCACCCGTCGCCTGCGCGCCGCCTCCTCGCGCAGGGCGTCCGGCACCGGTCGCTCCTCGGGCTGCTGCGCGCCGTCCGCCCACACGAGCGCGCGCATGCGCAGCAGGTCGACGACGCCGGTGAAGCCGTCCTCCGCGCCGATGGGCAGCTGCACGGCGAGCGGAGCGGGGTGCAGCCGTGCACGGATGGAGGCGACGGCCGCGTCGAGGTCGGCGCCGGCCCGGTCCATCTTGTTGACGAACGCGATCCGCGGCACGCCGTACCGGTCGGCCTGCCGCCACACGGACTCGCTCTGCGGTTCGACGCCCGCCACGGCGTCGAACACGGCGACGGCGCCGTCCAGCACGCGCAGCGACCGCTCGACCTCGTCGGCGAAGTCGACGTGGCCCGGTGTGTCGATCAGGTTGATCCGGTGGCCGTCCCAGGAGCAGCTGACGGCCGCGGCGAAGATGGTGATGCCGCGGTCGCGCTCCTGCGGGTCGAAGTCGGTGACGGTCGTGCCGTCGTGGACCTCGCCGCGCTTGTAGGTGGTGCCGGTGGCGTAGAGGATCCGCTCGGTGACGGTGGTCTTGCCCGCGTCGACGTGGGCGAGGATGCCGAGGTTGCGGACGGTGGTGAGGGAGGTGCTGCGCATGGCCCCAGGGCCTTTCGGATGGGTGGTCCGGAAACGGGCAGCGCGATTCCCCGGACGCGCGCCGGGCGCGTGCCGTTCCCGCCGGCCCCCTCACAGGGGGCCGGCGGGATGCGGCGGAGCGTGGTTCAGGCGGACGTCACGGGCATCCGGTACCGGCCGCGCAGCGGGCACCGGACGGACCGGGACACGAGGATCACCGTGTACCGGGAACGGGGAGCGACGACGGCGGTGCGGTCACGCACGGCGGTCTCCCCTCACTGGTCACGGACGCGCGGCGCCGGCAGGGCCGCGTCTGCTTGCCGTTGGTGAGTGTAGGAAGCGGGTCGTGAGCGGCGCCACGCAATTTCCGCGCCCTCGCCCGCAGCCGGGCCCGGTGGCGCCGCCCTGGTGGGAGGGCCACACGCGGGGTCGGTGACGCGACGAGGACCCCGGCCTGGTGGCCGGGGTCCTCGGACGGATGTCGCTCTCGCGCGTGCCGTCGGTGCCGGGATCGGGGCTGTCGTCCCGAGCCCGGCATCCGCCGCTCGGCGACTACAGGTCCCGCACCCGGATGTTGCGGTACTCGACCAGGTCGTTGTTGCCGTGGTTCTGCAACCCGATGTACCCGCTGAGGAACTGGCGCAGGTCCGTGGGCGGGTCGCCCGCCCGGGACGACGACTTGCCGGGCGTGTTGTCGAACTCGTTGATCACCACGCCATTTCGGATGATCGTGTAGTGCTGCCCGACCGCACGGATCTCGTAGTCGTTCCACTGGCCCTTCGGGGTCACCCCCGCGTTGTCCAGACCCACCGGCTTGAAGTTGTACACCGAGCCGGTCTTCTGGGGCTCGCCCGTGGCCCCGTCGTATATCTGGATCTCATGACCGCAGTAGATCGCGACCCACTCGGGTGCGGTGCGGGCCGAGCCGACCGTCCCGCAACTGCCGGCCGGACGGTCGGCCAGCGGCGTCCGCGGGTCCGGGAACCGTACGAACACACCGGTGTTGGCGTTGCCGCTTTCCGGGGCCACGTCCCGGAACTGGAGCCTGACCGAGAAGTCCCCGAGCTCCCGCTCGGCGTACCACAGCATGCCCATGCCGCCGGAGCTGCGGATGGTGCCGTCGGGCAGGAGTGAGAACTTCCCGGCGCCGGCCTGGCGCCAGTCGGCCAGGCTCGCCGCGGTTCCGTCGAAGACGGGCTTGTACCCGGCGACCTTGCCGATCTCGCTCTTGGCCGCCGCCTTGCCGATCGCGGACGACTCGCGGTTGTCCAGGACACCCTCCTTGCGGAGGTCGTTGAGGACGGCGTTGACGTGACTGACGAACTCGCCGTGGTTCGGCCAGGTCGCCTCGTCATCGATCAGGTCGTTGACGGTGCAGCCGCCGCCCGCGCGGTGGTTGGCCACGCCGGTGTCGGTGTCGAGCAGCTTGACGGTCTTCCGGGCGTCGGGCGCGGGGCATCCGGCCTCGGCGTCGATCGTCGCGGTGGCCTTCTCGCCGTCGGCGTAGGTGACCGTCAGCTTCGCCTTGTACGTGCCGTAGTCGGCGTAGGTGTGCGTGGGGTCGGGCTCGTGCGACGGCTTGCTGCCGTCACCGAAGTCCCACTCCCAGGCCACGCCGCCGGTCTTGGCGCTGGAGAACGCCAGCGTCTTCGGCGCGCTCTGCTTGATCACGCGCGCCCCGGCGTCCTGCGGCTTCGGGGTGGCCGGGCCACCCTGGTAGGTGACGCGGATGAGCTTCTGGTTGGGGTGCAGGCTGAAGAAGCCGCCCGCGTAGTCGAGCATGTACAGCGCACCGTCGGGACCGAACTTGGCGTCCATCCAGCTCTGCAGCTGGGTGGAGCCGCCGCCGGACGGGATGATGCTGCGCAGGTCCTCACCGAAGGCCGGTGCGCCCGCGTTCTCGACGCTGTCCGGGTCGACGGTCACCGCGACCCGGTTGTTGGCGTTGGACTGGTCGCCGATGAACCACTTGTCCTCCCAGTACGCCGGCCAGGCGACACCGCTCTTGGTGTCCACCCGGGAGCGGTGGTAGGTCGGGCCGGACATGACGGCCTGGCCGCCGCCCTTGAGATACGGCTGGGTGTAGGTGGCGTCGTCCTCCTCGTAGGTCGGCAGCCCGCTGCCGTCGGAGCGCTCGGGGAAGACCGGGCCGCCGCCCTGGGGCGAGTACCAGATCATGTTGTCGCGGGCCGGCGGGATGTCCACCAGACCGGTGTTGCGCGGCGACTCGTTCTTCAGGTTGTCGCAGTCGTACCAGCCGGTGAGCTTGCCGGCGTCGGTGTTGCTGCGGTCGCGGTACGGCTGCCGGTTGCCCATGCAGTACGGCCAGCCCTGGTTGCCCGCGGAGGTGATGATCGTGGCCGTCTCGTACTTGGCCGGGCCCAGCTCGGGGTCGGGCGCTCCGGCGTCCGGCCCGACCCAGCCGGCGTTCAGCCAGTTGTGCACCGGGTCGACGGAGAGCCGCGCGATGTTGCGGACACCCATCACGTAGATCTCGGGGCGGGTCTTGGCCGTCCCCGGCGGGAAGAGGTTGCCCTTGGGGATGGTGTACGTGCCGTCGGCCTCGGGGTGGATGCGGATGATCTTGCCGTTGAGGTCGTTGGTGTTGCCGGCGGTGCGGCGGGCGTCCTGGAAGGACGTGCCCTTGTAGTCCTGGGTCCAGTTGTTCCCGGAGTATCCGCTGGAGCCGCCCGAGGAGTTGCTGTCGCCGGAGCCGATGTAGAGGTTGCCGTCCTTGTCGAAGGCCATGCCTCCGCCGGCGTGGCAGCAGCTGTGGATCTGGGTGTCCCAGTGCAGCAGGTCCTTGCGGGTGCCCTTGTCGATGGACTCGGTCGCGAAGTCGTAGGTGAGCCGGGAGACCGTCCGCTGCCCGATCCGCTTGTCGCGGTCGATCGACTCGTGCGGCATCCAGTAGACGTAGATCCACCCGTTCTTCTCGAACTTCGGGTCGAGGGTGATGCCGATGAGGCCTTCCTCGTTCTTGACCAGTTCGTCACCGCTGCCCCGGTTGCCCATCACATCGAGTGTGGTGAGCAGCTTGACCTTCTTGGTCTTGGGGTCCCACTGGTGGATGGTGCCGCAGCCCAGGCCGACCTTGGGGTCGTTCCAGGAGCTGATCGGACCGGACGGGCAGGCCGCCTTGCCGATGTAGAAGGCCTTGCCGTCAGGGGCCATGGTGAGGCCGTGCGGCTCACCGATCTGGTCGAGCTCCCCGGCCTTGTTCTGCGCGGTCAGCCGCTCGGTCTTGTAGTTGGACGCGATGGTCGCCTGGCAGTCGCCGCGGACCATGCCGGTGGTCCACTGGATGGCGCCGAGGAGGTGGCTCTGGAACTTCGTGTCGGTGGTGTAGCTCTCCTCGGTGCGGCCCATGCCGGTGTAGAAGGACCGGCCGCCGTCGTAGTCGCGGCACCACGAGACCGGGTGGAACGCACCGTTGGCGCCGGGTCCCGGCTTGTACTTCCACTCCTCGACCTGGGCGATGGTGTGGACCTTGCCGATCGGGTTGGGTTCCCAGTTGATCCACTGGTCGGAGCGGGTCCAGTTGAGCGGAAGTCCGTCGTTGGCCGGGTGCTGACGGTCGGTCACGTCGACCACGGCCTGCTGGACCTTGGAGTTCTGCGGAGGCGTCGGGTTGGCACTGAAGAGCCGCAGCTCGGCCAGCTGCGTCAGCGGTTCACCGTTGTTGGCGGTGATCTCCAGCCGGTAGTGCTGGTAGGCCGTGCTGTTGGTGAACTGGAACTGCCTGGTCTGGAACCGTGACGAGAACGTCTCGCCGGTCCGGGTGTCCAGGGTCTTCCAGGTCTCGCCGTCCTGCGAGCCCTGCAGCTTCCAGTCCTTCGGGTCCCGTCCGGAGAAGTCGTTGGCGGAGGTCAAGGCGTAATTGACCACCGCGACGGGCTTGTCCAGCTTCATGGTGACCCAGCCGGTCGGCGTGAAGGCCAGCCACTTGGTGTCGTCCTTGCCGTCGAACAGCTTGCCCTTGGTCTCGTTCGGCGGATTCTCCGCGTTGACCGCGCTCTCGACGACCTTCTCGGCGTCGGGGAGACCCAGGGCCGGGCGGGTGCCGATCAGCCCGGTGAACCAGGAGGAGTCGGACTGGGCCCGGGCCGCGTCGTGGACGCCCACGAAGCCGCCGCCGTTGTTGATGTACGACTGGAACGCCGCTTCCTGATCGGCGTCGAGCGTGACGCCGTCGGCCGACAGGAACACCACCCCTCGGTACTTGGCGAGGTCGGCGGGGTTGAATACTCTCGCGTCCTCGGACTCGACGATCTTGAACCCGTTCTTCTCGCCGAGGTTCTCGATCGCCGCGGTGGCCTTCTTGACCGGGTCGTCCTGCTTGGCGGCCGGGCCGTGGAAGACCAGGACGTTCACCTGGGTGCCGGCGGCATCGCCCTGGTCCTGGCTGCTGCGTTCGACGGTCGGCTTCGCCTGTGCCTGTACGGCCGGCAGTGCGGTCAGCCCCGCCGTCAGCGCGGCACTGGACAGCAGAACCACCGCGCGGCGCAAGGACCACGCGTGATGCGAGGTCCGCCCGGGGCGCGACGGTGGCGATCCTCTTCGTCTCGACAGGGCGAACCGGTCTCTCTGGCCCATGTGTGCTCCTTGACTCGATCCGGCAACGGAAGAGTGGTCAGGGGATGGAGCGAGGGCTGCCGCAGGCGGGCGAGACCCGGCCGGCGGCAGGTCGGTACGTGTCCGTCAGGCCGTCGGCAGGCCTGACGGGCATGACTTCGGGGGTGGAGCCCGCAACAGGACTCCGCCGCTGCCTTCTAGTGGTGGGGTGTACCGCCGGGGACCGTGCCGTCGGCCTCGGTCACGAGGAAGATCCCGGCCATGCCCATGTCGGAGTGGCTCTGGACGTGGCAGTGGTACATCCAGGCGCCCGCACCGACCCGGTCGCCGGCGATCACCTGGAACCCGAAGGAGTCCGCGGGTCCGACGGTCTTGGTGTCGATGACCCGGCTCACGTCCTGCGGGCCCTGCAGGATCCCGGTGCGGTTGTCCACCCAGCGGTGGCCGTGCACGTGGAAGGTGTGGAAGAACTCCCCGTGGGTGATGACGATGAACTCCACGCGCTCGCCGCGGACGGCCGTGAAGGTGGGCGTGTCGTGGTGAGCCCTGTTGTTGATCGTCATGTCGTTGAAAACGACCGTGAACGTCTTGTCGGGCAGCACATCACCCTTGCGGCGCACGATCACGGGCCCGTACAGGCCCTTCTTGAGGCCGCCCGTGCCGTGGGGGGTCCCCACGTTGTGATCGTGATAGTGCCAGTAGCCCGCGCTGCCGGCGTCCCACGTACCGTCGTGGTTCGGTCCCGGGGCGTGGGTGCGCCAGACGTAGGTCCGCCGGCCGCCCGGCTCGACGACGCTGTCGTTCATCTTGGTGCCGTCGCTGGCGGTGTCGTAGTCCAGTCCGTGCACGTGCAGACTCGCGGCGACGTTCAGGTTGTTGACGACCTCGATGTGCATCGTGTCGCCCTCGGTCAGCTCGATGAGCGGGCCGGGAATCGTCGCCTTGCCGGGCTCCAGGCCGTAGCCCATCTCCCCGTTCGGCAGGTTCTCCATGTACAGCGTCAGCTCACGGACGGTGCCCTTGTCCTTGCCTTGACCGTTTCCTTCACCGGGCTTGTCCTTCGAAGCCGCGGCTGCGGTGCCGAGCACCGCGGGCACGACCACCGCGGCGGCGGCGCCGCTGGCGAACGCCCGCCGGGAGAAAAGGCGTCTCGCGCCTGAGCCTGAGTCGGTCATCGTTCTCCAATCCTCGAAACGCGTGCGTGCCCGAAGTCGTTTCGTGGCCGTGTCCGAGCCGCCGCCGACGGCAGCTGTCCCGTCACGGTGGTATGCGGTGGTGCGCGGGGAGTTCGGCCCCGCGAGGCAGGCGGAGCGGTCGTCGGACCGGACTCCGTGGAGGCTGTCCGGCTCGGCTCGGGGTGCCGGCCGCATCCGGGTTCGGATCGGCTGGGCGTACGTGATTCACCTCAAGGCGTGGACACCGTAACGGGGGTCTCTCCAGTTTTTCCAGACTCAGGTCAAAGTCTGTTGGATTCATGTCATAGGTCTTGGCGGATCGTCAAAAGACCGGCTAGCTTCCCAGCGTTGCCGCATGGAAAGAGGTCGCGTGGACCCCGCCCTGGGGTTCGCGGTGCCGGCGGCTCGCAGCGACAGGGGCGGATGCCGCCTGGGCGTGAGTGACGACGGCCCCCGGCTGCCACGCACGCGCGGGCGATCGAACGAAGCGCGGCGCTCGCCCCCGTTCCGTCCAGGGCGCCGGTCGGGTGAGCGGAGAACTCTTGTCTCATCCCAGCGGCTGATCGTCCACCCGGCGGACCGCGAGTCCTGCGCGGTGCCGCACAAGCGAATTCGCGAAAGGTGCAGCGGTGATCGGAAGACTGCTCCATACCCAGACGGATCCGCCCTCTTCAAGATCCGCGCTACGTGAACGATTCCGCGGGCATCCGGTGCTGATGGCGCTGATGGCCGTTGTCTTCACGGCTTTCGCACTGGCCGTTCCGGCCGCGTACGCGGCGGTGAGCAGCGCGGAGGAGACCGCAGCGGACCAGGTGCTCACCTGGACGGCCGGCGACGATTACATGAAGTACACGTCGGCCCCCGCCACCGCGGTGGCGGGCAAGGCGACCATCGTGTTCGACAACAGCACGGCTGCCGGCAACACGACGGGATTGACGCACACCCTGACGTTCGACACCTCGAACCCCGACTACAACAACGACGTCAGCCTCAACATCCTGGCGAGTCCCTTCGACTCCCAGGGAGGCAGGCACACGACCGAAGTCACCCTCACGCCTGGCGTCTACCGCTACTTCTGCGCGATGCCCGGCCATCAGATGATGGTGGGTGAGCTCGTCGTCACGGCCGCGCCCGGCGACGACACCACCGCGCCGGACGCGTCAGCGACGGTGTCGGGGACGAAGGACGACGCCGGTAACTACGTGTCCAGCGCGACGGTCACCCTGACCGCCTCCGACACCGAGTCGGGTGTCGCCACCATCGAGTACTCCCTCGACGGCGCCGCATACACCGCGTACACCACACCCATCGCCGTCAACACCGTCGGCCAGCACACCCTCACCTACCGAGCCACGGACAAAGCCGGCAACACCTCGACGGCCAAAACCGTCCAGTTCACCGTCACAGCCCCCGAACCACCCAAGGACACCACCGCCCCCGACACGTCAGCAACCGTGACCGGCACAAAGGACAGCAACGGAAACTACGTCTCCAACGCAACCATCACCCTGACCGCCTCCGACACCGAATCCGGCGTCGCCACCATCGAGTACTCCCTCGACGGCGCCGCATACACCGCATACACCACACCCATCGCCGTCAACACCGTCGGCCAGCACACCCTCACCTACCGAGCCACCGACAAGGCCGGCAACACCTCGACGGCCAAAACCGTCCAGTTCACCATCACAGCCCCCGAACCACCCAAGGACACCACCGCCCCCGACACGTCAGCAACCGTGACCGGCACAAAGGACAGCAACGGAAACTACGTCTCCAAC
>NZ_JBIWKU010000004.1:368062-692887 GCF_044765825.1 Streptomyces flaveolus
AGCCACCGACAAGGCCGGCAACACCTCGACGGCCAAAACCGTCCAGTTCACCATCACAGCCCCCGAACCACCCAAGGACACCACCGCCCCCGACACATCAGCAACCGTGACCGGCACAAAGGACAACAACGGAAACTACGTCTCCAACGCAACCATCACCCTGACCGCCTCCGACACCGAATCCGGCGTCGCCACCATCGAATACTCCCTCGCCGGCGCCGCATACACCGCATACACCACACCCATCGCCGTCAACACCGTCGGCCAGCACACCCTCACCTACCGAGCCACCGACAAAGCCGGCAACACCTCGGCCGCGCAGTCGGTGAATTTCACCGTCGTGGCGGCTCCGCCACAGGACAGGACGCCGCCGCAGGTGTCGGCCTCCGTCTCCGGCACGAAGAACGACGCCGGTGACTATGTCGGCAGGGCGACGGTGACGGTGACGGCTTCGGACGCGGAGTCGGGTGTGGCGAGGATCGAGTACTCCCTCGACGGTGGCCCCTACCTGCAGTACTCCGCCCCGGTGGCGATCGACAGGGCCGGGAGCCACACCTTGCTCTACCGGGCCAGCGACAAGGTCGGCAACACGTCCACGCCGCAGTCGCTGTCCCTCACCGTCGTCGACAGCGAGCCGCCGACCGACTGTCCCGAGGCGGACGGCCGCTCAACCGTGTTCACCGGCTCGATCAACACCGGTGTGCCGAACCGTGTCACGGCCAACGGCTGCACGATCAACGAGCTGATCGAGGATCACCGGGCCTGGAAGAACCACGGCACCTTCGTCTCCCACGTCGGGGAGGTCGTCATGACGCTGCGCAAGCAGGGTGTCATCGACCAGCGGGAGGCCGCAGCGATCAAGAAGGCAGCCGGCCAGTCCGACGTCGGTACGCCGGACCACGGTCCCACCCGTCACTGAGTCACTGAGTCACCGGACAGCACACCAGGCCCGATGGGGGTGGAGAGTCGGACGGCTCCGCTCCCATCGGGCCTGGCCGCCTCCGCGGCGGCCGAGGCGGCAACACGGCCGGCTGCCACGCACCGGCTCCGTCCATCAACTGGAGCACGTTCTGTGAAGCGGTACAGGAGCCTTTGCTACCGTCCAGGTGGAAGGTCGCACCCCCAAACACCGGGCATGCGAACGACTCTGATCTCCACGGGGGCGACGTGAGGAGTACGACGACTCGACCGGCCAACCTTCATCAGGCCCGACTGCTCCGGCTCCTGCGCGACCTCGGTCCGCAGTCCCGGGTGGCCCTCGGGGACCAGGTCGAACTGTCGCGTTCCAAGCTCGCCTTCGAGATCGACCAGCTCCTGGGTTCCGGTCTCGTCGTCCCGGACGGCCTCGCCGCCTCCCGTGGCGGCCGGCGCTCGCACACCGTCCGGATCGCCCCGGCCTTGCGGTTTCTCGGCGTGGACATCGGCGCGACCTCAGTGGACGTCGCGGTCACCAACGCCGAGTTGGAGATCCTCTGCCATCTGGCCGAACCGCTGGACGTGCGCGACGGGCCGGTCGCGGTCTTCGAGCGGGTGCTGGCTCTGGTCGGCAAGCTGCGTGAGACGGCGTCGGTGGAACACTTCGACGGCGCCGGGATCGGCGTGCCGGGCCCCGTCCGGTACCCCGAGGGTGTCCCCGTCGCACCGCCGATCATGCCCGGGTGGAACGGCTTCCCCGTCCGCGAGGCCATGAGCCAGGAGCTCGGCTGCCCCGTGCTCGTCGACAACGACGTGAACCTGATGGCCCTGGGCGAGCAGCAGGCCGGCGTCGCCCGGTCCATGCGCGACTTCTTGTGCGTGAAGCTCGGGACCGGCATCGGCTGCGGCATCGTCGTCGGTGGCGAGGTCCACCGCGGAGTCACCGGCAGTGCCGGTGACATCGGCCACATCCAGGTGGAACCGGACGGGCTGCGGTGCGCCTGCGGCAACACCGGCTGCCTGGAGGCGTACTTCGGCGGCAACGCCCTCGTACGCGACGCGACCGCGTCCGCCCAGTCCGGCCGTTCGACGGAGCTGGCCGGACGGCTCGCATCGGCAGGGAGGCTGACCCCCGAGGACGTGTCGGCCGCCGCGGGCGCCGGGGACACCGTGGCCCTGGATCTGATCCACTGGGGAGGGAGACGTACCGGTCAGGTCATCGCAGGCCTGGTCAGCTTCTTCAACCCCGGCCTGGTGGTCGTCGGAGGAGGCCTCACCGGACTGGGGCACAACCTTCTGGCCAGCATCCGCACCCGGGTCTACCGTCAGTCGCTGCCGCTGGCGACCGGCCATCTGCCGATCGTGCTCGGCGAACTCGGGCAGGTCGCCGGCGTCGTCGGCGCCGCCCGGTTGATCAGCGACCACGTCTTCTCACCGGCCTGACACTTCGCTGCGCCCCCGGAGCCCGTGGTGGGGCCGGCCTCGCGGCAGGGAGCCTCGCCCCGGCCACCCCGACCGACCACGCCGAGTCACGGAAACGACACAAGGACCGCGACCGTACGGTCGGGGTCCTTGCATGCGCATCGTTGAGCACAGTGTCCGAGGGGGGACTTGAACCCCCACGCCCGATAAAGGGCACTAGCACCTCAAGCTAGCGCGTCTGCCATTCCGCCACCCGGACTAGGTGTCTGCCGCCGTGACCGGGGGTGTTCCCCGCGGCGACATGGACAACCATACCAAGGTTTCGCAGCGCCTTTCACCTGCGTTTCCGTCCCCTGAGCGGTGGCGGACCGGGGCACACCGTGCGTGTCCGGACGGCTACACGACCGGCGCCATGAGCTGGTGGTCCGGGAAGTTCCCCGGCAGCCTCTCCCCCGCCGGCCCTGTGTCACCGCGCGCACCAGCAGCTCGCCGCCGACGAAGGCGCCGCGCCAGGAGGCGCCGTGTCCGCCGAACAGCTCGTCGCGGTCGCCGCGCGAGCGCGGTACACCGTGGCCGACCTTGAAGGCGCGGATCTGCGGTGCGAGCCTGTCGTAGGTCGCCCGGTCGTCCGTGGACAGCGTGGCGACCAGGGCGCCGTTGGAGGCGTTCATCGCGGCGAGCAGCTCGGCCTCGGTGTCGACCAGGACGATGGTGTCGACCGGGCCGAACGGTTCCGCGTGGTGCAGCGGTGAGGACGGGGGCGGGTTGAGGAGCGTGACCGGCTGGACGTACGCCGAGGTGTCCTGGCCGGGCAGGAACCGCGCGTCGGCGGCGTCACCTCGGTGCAGCGGTACGGCACCGCGGTCGACGGCCTCGGCGACCTGGTCCCGCAGTTCCTTCGCCTTGGCCGCGTTGATCAGCGGCCCGAAGTCCAGTGCCGGGTACGGGTCGTCCGGGTGCGCGACGGCGAGCGGGTGACCGACGCGCAGGGAGCGGACCGCCGGGAGGTAGGCCGCGAGGAAAGCGTCGAACAGCTCGCGCTGGACGACGAAGCGCGGGTAGGCCGTGCAGCGCTGCTTGCCGTAGTCGAAGAGCCCCGGGATCACCGCCGTGAGCGCGTCCCAGTCCGTGAAGTTCCAGACGCCCCAGGTGTTGAGTCCCTCCTGTTCGAGGATGTGCCGTTTGCCGAGGTCGGCGACGGCGGTGGCGACGGCGGCGCCGGTGTCGCGGCCGCCGACGAAGGAGACGCAGCCGATCTCCGGCGCCCGCACCAGGGCGTGGGACAGCTCGCCTCCGCTGCCGCTGACGAGGGTGACCGGGACTCCCTCGCGGGCCGCGAGCGCGCAGGCCAGGGTGAGACAGGCGACACCGCCGTCGGTCGGGGTCTTCGCGATGACCGCGTTGCCCGCCAGTGCCTGGACCAGCAGGGCGTGGACGAGCACGCTCATCGGGTAGTTCCAGCTCGCGATGTTGGACACCGGGCCGTCCAGCGGGGCCCGGCCCGCGGTCATCTCGTCGATGCGGTCGACGTACCAGCGCACGCCGTCGACGGCGCGGTCGACGTCGGCCTGTGCGAGCCGCCAGGGCTTGCCGATCTCCCGGACGAGGAGCAGGGCGAGGAGTTCGCGGTGCCGGGCGAGGGCGTCGAGGGTGGCGGCGACGCGGGCCCGGCGTTCGGACAGGGGGACGTGGCGCCAGGCCCGGTGCTGGTCGAGCGAGGCGCGTACGGCCTGGTGGGCGGTCCGGCGGTCCAGCCGTGGCGGCCCCGCGATCGGAGTGCCGTCGACGGGGCTGGTGGCGGGCAGGACGCGGCCGTCCGCCTGCCAGCTCGCACCCCAGAGGTTGAGCACGCGGTCGTCCCGGAATGCCTCGGGGGCCGCGGTGAGACAGCGCTGCCAGGCGTCGGCCCAGGAGGTGCCGGACTTGACGGTGAGCGCGGGTGCGGCGGCTGCGGTGGGTGTCATGCGAGGGCTCCGTCCCGCGCCTCGCCGCCGAGTACGGCGACGACGTGCCGTGCCGTCTCTGTGGGGGTGCTTCCGACCCGTACGCCGGCCGCTTCCAGCGCCTCCTTCTTGGCCCGGGCGGTGCCGGAGGAGCCGGACACGATGGCGCCCGCGTGTCCCATGGTCCGGCCCTCGGGTGCGGTGAAGCCGGCGATGTAGCCGACCACCGGCTTGGTGACGTGCTCGCGGATGAAGGCCGCCGCGCGTTCCTCCGCGTCGCCGCCGATCTCGCCGATGAGGACGATCAGTTCGGTGTCGGGGTCGTCCTGGAAGGCGGCGAGGCAGTCGATGTGGCTCGTGCCGGCGACCGGGTCGCCGCCGATGCCGACGCAGGTCGAGAAGCCGATGTCGCGCAGCTCGTACATGAGCTGGTAGGTGAGGGTGCCCGACTTGGAGACCAGGCCGATCGGGCCGGGCTTGGTGATGTCCGCCGGGATGATGCCGGCGTTGGACTGGCCCGGGGTGATCAGGCCCGGGCAGTTGGGGCCGATGACGCGGGTGCCCCTGGCGCGGGCGTACGCGGTGAAGGCGACGGAGTCGTGGACGGGGATGCCCTCGGTGATGACGACGGCGAGGCCGATGCCGGCGTCGGCGGCCTCGGTGACCGCGGCCCTCGCGAAGGCGGGCGGGACGAAGACGACGGTGACGTCCGCGCCGGTGGCCTCGACGCCCTCACCCACCGAGCCGAAGACGGGTACGGCACGCTCGTCGAAGTCCACGGTGCGGCCGGCCTTGCGCGGGTTGACGCCGCCGACCACGTTCGTCCCGGCCGCCAGCATGCGGCGGGTGTGCTTCATGCCCTCGCCGCCGGTCATGCCCTGGACGAGGACCTTGCTGTCCTTGGTGAGGTGAATGGCCATGTCGTCCTTCTCCTTATGCCGTGGTGGCGAGCCGGGCGGCACGGCGGGCGGCGTCGTCCATGGTGGTGGCCTGTTCGACCAGCGGGTGGGCGCGGGCGTCGAGGACGGCCCGGCCCCGGGCGGCGTTGTTGCCGTCGAGGCGCACGACGAGCGGTTTGGTCGGCCGGACCTCGTCCAGGGCCCTGACGATGCCGTCGGCGACCGCGTCGCAGGCGGTGATGCCGCCGAAGACGTTGACGAGGACGGATCTCACGTCCGGGTCGGACAGGACGACCGAGAGTCCGTCGGCCATGATCTGCGCGGACGCGCCGCCGCCGATGTCGAGGAAGTTGGCCGGGCGGGCGCCGCAGCCGGCGACCACGTCGAGCGTCGACATGACCAGGCCGGCGCCGTTGCCGATGACGCCGACCTCGCCGTCCAGCTTGACGTAGTTCAGGCCCTTGGCCGCGGCCCGCGCCTCCAGCGGGTCGTCGGACGCCGCCTCCTCCTCGCCCCAGCGGGCGCGGCGGAAGCAGGCGTTGTCGTCGAGGGTGACCTTGCCGTCGAGGGCCACGATCCTGCCCTGGGCCGTCCTGACCAGCGGGTTGACCTCGACGAGCAGGGCGTCCTCGCGGACCAGTACCTGCCAGAGGCGGACCAGGACGTCGACGGCCTGCGGGGGCAGTCCGGCGGCGGCGGCGATCTGTGCCGCCCTGGCCGTGGTGACGCCCTCGGCGGGGTCGACGGGGATGCGTGCCACCGCCTCGGGCCGCTCTGCCGCGACCTCCTCGATCTCCATGCCGCCCTCCGCGGAGGCGATGGCGAGAAACCGGCCGGCCGCGCGGTCGAGGACGTAGGAGACGTAGAACTCCTGGTCGATGTCGACGGGTTCGGCGAGCATGACGGTGCCGACCGTGTGGCCCTTGATGTCCATGCCGAGGATCCGGCGTGCCGCCGCTTCGGCCGCGGCCGGGTCGGCGGCGAGTTTCACTCCGCCGGCCTTGCCCCGGCCGCCGGTCTTCACCTGTGCCTTGACGACGACGCGTCCGCCGAGCCGGCGGGCGATCTCGCGGGCCTTCGCGGGCGAGTCGGTGACCTCCGCCCGCGGCACCACGATGCCGTGTTCCTCGAAGAGTTCCCTTGCCTGGTGTTCGTACAGGTCCATCTCGGCTCCTGACTGAAAGTGCCGCACGCCCCCTGGACACCACCCACCGGATGCGGGATAACAAGCTTCATACAGTATTCGTCGACTGTATGCAATGTACCGCGAGAGCGCCCCAACCCCTCGTGAAGGGACAGGACTTCGCCATGCCCGACGACACCCAGGACGTCATTTCAGGCGGTCACCTCGTGGCCAAGGCCCTCAAGGCCGAGGGGGTCGACCGCATCTACACGCTGTGCGGCGGCCACATCATCGACATCTACGACGGCTGCGTCGACGAGGGCATCGAGGTCGTCGACGTGCGCCACGAGCAGGTCGCCGCGCACGCCGCCGACGGATACGCCCGCATCACCGGCAAGCCCGGCTGCGCGGTGGTCACCGCCGGCCCGGGGACGACCGACGCCGTCACCGGGGTCGCCAACGCCTTCCGCGCCGAGTCACCGATGCTGCTGATCGGCGGTCAGGGCGCGCACACCCAGCACAAGATGGGGTCCCTCCAGGACCTGCCGCACGTCGACATGATGACGCCGATCACCAAGTTCGCGGCGACCGTGCCGGACACGGCGCGTGCGGCGGACATGGTGTCGATGGCGTTCCGCGAGTGCTACCACGGGGCGCCCGGCCCCTCCTTCCTGGAGATCCCGCGCGACGTGCTGGACGCCAAGGTGCCGGCGGAGAAGGCGCGGGTGCCGCGGGCCGGGGCCTACCGCGCCTCGACCCGCTCGGCCGGGGACCCCGAGGCCGTGGAGAAACTCGCCGACCTGCTGGTGCACGCCGAGAAGCCCGCCATCCTGCTCGGCAGCCAGGTGTGGACGACCCGCGGGACCGAGGCCGCCGTCGAGCTGGTCCGCACGCTCAACGTGCCGGCGTACATGAACGGCGCGGGCCGCGGCACGCTGCCGCCGGGCGACCCGCACCACTTCCAGCTCTCGCGCCGCTACGCCTTCTCCCACGCCGACGTGATCGTGATCGTCGGCACGCCCTTCGACTTCCGCATGGGCTACGGCAAGCGGCTCTCCCCGGACGCGACCGTCGTGCAGATCGACCTCGACTACCGCACCGTCGGCAAGAACCGCGACATCGACCTCGGCATCGTCGGCGACGCGGGACTGGTGCTGAAGTCGGTGACCGAGGCGGCGTCGGGGCGCATCAACGGCGGAGCGTCCCAGCGCAAGGAGTGGCTGGACGAGCTGCGCGCGGCCGAACAGACGGCGCTCGACAAGCGGCTGCCGCAGCTCCGGTCCGACGCCTCCCCCATCCACCCCTACCGGCTGGTCAGCGAGATCAACGACTTCCTCACCGAGGACTCCCTCTACATCGGCGACGGCGGCGACATCGTCACCTTCTCCGGGCAGGTCGTGCAGCCCAAGTCGCCGGGCCACTGGATGGACCCGGGCCCGCTGGGCACGCTCGGCGTCGGCGTCCCGTTCGTGCTGGCCGCCAAACAGGCCCGGCCCGACAAGGAGGTCGTCGCCCTCTTCGGTGACGGCGCCTTCTCCCTCACCGGCTGGGACTTCGAGACCCTCGTCCGCTACGACCTGCCCTTCGTCGGCATCGTCGGCAACAACTCCTCCATGAACCAGATCCGCTACGGGCAGGCCGCCAAGTACGGCAAGGAGCGTGAGCGGGTCGGCAACACCCTCGGCGACGTCCCGTACGACCAGTTCGCGCGGATGCTGGGCGGTCACGGCGAGGAGGTCCGCGACCCCGCCGACATCGGCCCCGCGCTGCGCCGGGCCCGCGAGTCCGGCAAGCCGTCCCTGATCAACGTCTGGGTCGACCCGGACGCCTACGCCCCCGGAACCATGAACCAGACGATGTACAAGTGAGGTGAAGGCCCATGACAGCCAAGGCACTCGAGGGCATCCGCGTCCTGGACATGACGCATGTGCAGTCCGGGCCCTCGGCGACCCAGCTCCTCGCCTGGCTCGGCGCGGACGTCGTCAAGCTCGAAGCGCCGACCGGTGACATCACGCGGGGACAGCTGCGCGATCTGCCGGACGTCGACTCGCTCTACTTCACGATGCTCAACTGCAACAAGCGGAGCATCACCCTCAACACCAAGACCGAGCGCGGCAAGGAGATCCTCACCGAGCTGATCCGGCGCTCGGACGTCATGGTCGAGAACTTCGGACCGGGCGCGGTCGACCGGATGGGCTTCACCTGGGACCGCATCAGGGAGATCAATCCACGGATCGTCTACGCCTCCGTCAAGGGGTTCGGCGAGGGCCCGTACACCGACTTCAAGGCGTACGAGGTCGTTGCGCAGGCCATGGGCGGATCGATGTCCACCACCGGATTCGAGGACGGGCCGCCGCTGGCGACGGGGGCCCAGATCGGGGACTCGGGCACGGGCGTCCACGTCGTGGCGGGCATCCTCGCCGCCCTCTACCAGCGGGAGCACACCGGACGCGGTCAGCGGGTGAACGTGGCCATGCAGCACGCGGTGCTCAACCTCTGCCGGGTGAAGCTGCGCGACCAGCAGCGCCTGGCCCACGGTCCTCTCGCCGAATATCCCAACGAGGACTTCGGCGACGAGGTTCCCCGCTCCGGGAACGCGTCCGGAGGCGGTCAGCCCGGCTGGGCGGTGAAGTGCGCGCCGGGCGGCCCCAACGACTACGTGTACGTCATCGTGCAGCCGGTCGGCTGGCGGCCGCTCAGCGAGCTCATCGGCCGGCCCGAGCTGGCCGACGACCCCGAGTGGGCGACGCCCCAGGCCCGGCTGCCGAGGCTGAGCAAGATGTTCCAGCTGATCGAGGAGTGGTCGTCCACCCTTCCCAAGTGGGAGGTGCTGGAGCGGCTGAACGCCCACAACATCCCGTGCGGGCCGATCCTGTCCACCAAGGAGATCATCGAGGACAGTTCGCTGGCCGCCAACGAGATGATCGTCAAGGTCCCCCACCCCGAGCGGGGGGAGTTCGTGACCGTCGGCAGTCCGCTCAAGCTCTCCGACTCGCCGGTGCGGGTCACCAGTTCACCGCTGCTCGGCGAGCACAACGAAGAGGTCTACGTCGGCGAGCTGGGCCTCGGCGACGAGGAGCTGCGCCTGCTCAAGTCGAACGGGGTGATCTGACGTGATGGCCGAGGACCGGGTGCAGCGGGTGCGCCGGCTGCTGGACGCCGTGCGGGCCGAGGAGCGCACCGCCCTGACCGCCCCCGAGGGCAAGGTGCTCGCCGACGCCTACGGGATCGCCGTACCGGGCGAGGAGCTGGCGCGGGACGTGGACGAGGCGGTGGCGTGCGCGGCGCGCTTCGGCGGTCCGGTCGTGATGAAGATCGTGTCGCCGGACATCCTGCACAAGACCGACGCCGGCGGTGTGGTCGTCGGGGTGGAGGGTGCGGCGGACGTGCGGACCGCGTTCTGCCGGATCATCGGCAACGCGCGCGCCTACGACGCGTCGGCGCGGATCGAGGGCGTGCAGATCCAGGAGCTGCTGCCGAGCGGGCAGGAGGTCATCGTCGGCGCGGTGACCGACCCGACGTTCGGGAAGGTGGTGGCGTTCGGGCTCGGCGGGGTGCTGGTCGAGGTGCTGAAGGACGTCACGTTCCGGCTGGCGCCCGTGGACGCCGACGAGGCCCTCTCCATGCTGGACTCGATCCGGGCCGCGGAGGTGCTGCGCGGGGTGCGCGGGCAGGCCGGCGTGGACCGGTGGGCGGTGGCGGAGCAGATCCGCCGGGTCTCCGAACTGGTGGCGGACTTCCCGGACATCGCCGAGGTCGACCTCAACCCGGTGATCGCCACGCCCGAGGGCGCGGTCGCCGCCGACATCCGGGTGATCCTCGCGACCGAGTCGCCCAAGGAGCGCCGCCGGTACACGCGCGAGGAGATCCTCACCTCGATGCGCCGGCTGATGCAGCCCTCGTCGGTCGCCGTGATCGGCGCCTCCAACGAGGCCGGCAAGATCGGCAACTCGGTGATGCGCAACCTCGTCGACGGCGGTTTCGCGGGCGAGATCCACCCGGTGAACCCCAAGGCCGATGACATCTTGGGCCGCAAGGCGTACAAGAGTGTCACCGACGTTCCCGGTGAGGTGGATGTGGCGGTCTTCGCGATCCCCGCGAGGTTCGTGGCGGCGGCTCTGGAGGAGGTGGGGCGCAAGGGGATCCCCAACGCCGTGCTGATCCCCTCCGGGTTCGCCGAGACCGGTGAGCACGAGCTCCAGGACGAGATCGTGGCGGTCGCCGAGCGGCACGGCGTCCGGCTGCTGGGCCCGAACATCTACGGCTACTACTCGACCTGGCAGGACCTGTGCGCCACGTTCTGCACCCCGTACGACGTCAAGGGCGGCGTGGCGCTGACCTCGCAGTCGGGCGGCATCGGGATGGCGATCCTGGGCTTCGCGCGGACCACGAAGACGGGCGTGTCGGCGATCGTGGGCCTCGGCAACAAGTCGGACCTGGACGAGGACGACCTGCTGACCTGGTTCGGCGAGGACCCGCACACCGACTGCATCGCGATGCACCTGGAGGACCTCAAGGACGGCCGCGCGTTCGTCGAGGCCGCGCGGGCGACCGTGCCGAAGAAGCCGGTCGTGGTGCTCAAGGCGGGGCGCACGGCGGCGGGCGCGAAGGCCGCCGGGTCGCACACCGGGGCACTCGCCGGGGACGACGCCGTGTACGACGACGTCCTCAGGCAGGCCGGCGTCATCCGGGCGCCGGGGCTGAACGAGATGCTGGAGTACGCCCGCGCGTTGCCGGTGCTGCCCGCTCCCCGGGGGGACAACGTCGTGATCATCACCGGGGCCGGCGGCAGCGGCGTGCTGCTGTCCGACGCGGTGACGGACAACGGCCTGTCCCTGATGGAGATCCCGCCCGACCTGGACACGGCGTTCCGCGCGTTCATCCCGCCGTTCGGGGCCGCGGGCAATCCGGTCGACATCACCGGCGGCGAGCCGCCGTCGACGTACGAGGCGACGATCCGGCTCGGTCTGGAGGATCCGCGCATCCACGCGCTGGTCCTCGGCTACTGGCACACGATCGTCACTCCCCCCATGGTGTTCGCCGAGCTCACCGCGCGCGTGGTGGCCGAGTTCCGCGAGCGCGGGATCGAGAAGCCCGTGGTGGCCTCCCTCGCCGGCGACGTGGAGGTGGAAAAGGCCTGCCAGTACCTCTTCGAACGCGGGGTCGTGGCGTACCCGTACACGACCGAGAAGCCGGTGGCCGTCCTGGGCGCGAAGTACCGCTGGGCGCGCACCGCGGGGTTGCTGGGGGGCGGTTCATGAGCTGAGGGAGCACGGGACCGGCCGACGGTGCGCGTCGGCCGGCCCCAGGACCCGCGCGCGCACGAAAGGCATGGGACAGGGGGCGCTGGCCAGATCTTTCGAACGCAAGGGGTGCACACGACATGACAACCACCGATGTCACACGGGTCGCCGTCTACCGGGAGGTGACCGACAGGAACGGACGCGTCTATCGCGTGGGCGAGTCCGACATCGACATCATGGGGCGCAAGCGCAAGTGGATGGTGATCCTGCCCTGGATCGGCATGATGGGCATCTCTTCCGCCGAGTACGCGTTCGCGTCCGCCGAGGACACGCTCCACGAGGCCCACCACTGGTCCAGCGGCAGCATCTACTGGATGATGACCGCCTGGATATTCTGCCAGGCCGCGGTCGCCTTTCCGGCGGGGCGGCTGCGGGAGAACGGCAGACTGCCGGCGCGCTGGGCGATGATGCTGGGTTCGGCCGGCACCCTGCTCGGCTATCTGTCACTGGCGTTCGCGCCGCATGTCTCGCTCGCCTTCATCGGGTTCGGCGTGTTCAGCGGCATGGGTGCGGGCATGGTGTACGCGACCTGCGTCAACATGGTCGGCAAGTGGTACCCGGAGCGCAGGGGCGGGAAGACCGGCTTCGTCAACGGCGGTTTCGCCTACGGCTCGGTGCCGTTCGTCTTCATCTTCCACGGCTACATGGACGGCTCCAACTTCCGCTGGGTGCTGGTCTCGGCGGGTGTCTTCCTCGCCGCGACGGTGGCTCTCGCCGGCTTCTACTTCCGGGACCCGCCGAAGAACTGGTGGCCGGACTCGATCGACCCGCTGAACCCGCCGGACGACCCGCGGGCCCGGCGTTCGCTGGAGAAGAACCCCCCGGCCACCAAGCAGTTCTCCCCCCTGGAGGCCTGGCGGACCGGCCGGGTGGCGCTGATGTGGTTCTGTCTCGCCTGCACCTCCGGAGTGAACATCTTCGGCATCGCCTTCCAGGTCGACATCGGCGAGGAGGCGGGCTTCGCGGCCGGGATCGTGGCCACCGCGATGTCGCTGAAGGCGATCGTCAACGGCACCGGGCGCGGTGTCATCGGCTGGCTCTCCGACCTCTACGGCCGCAAGCAGTGCCTGCTCTACGTGTGCGCCATCCTGGGCTTCGCCCAGTTCGGCATCATCTTCTCGGCCGAGATCAAGAACCTGCCGCTGTTCCTGCTCTTCTCCGCCGTCTCCGGTTTCGGCGGCGGTGCCATCTTCCCGATGTTCGCGGCGCTGACGGCGGACTACTTCGGCGAGAACAACAACGCCACCAACTACGGGATGGTCTACAGCTCCAAGCTCGTCTCCGGTCTGGGCGCGGGCATGGGCTCCGTGGTCGTCGGCGCCTGGGGCTACAACGGCGCCTTCAGCCTGGCGGGCTGCATCTCGATCTTCGCCGGGTTCGTGGCGCTGTTCCTGCAACCGCCGGGTCGCTCGAAGGACAAGCGCATCACGCCCAACCCCCGGCCACTGGGTGAGGGATGACCTGGCGAAGCTTGCTTCGCACGGACCGGGCGGGGGGGGCCCCCCCCCCCCCCCGGGGGGGGCCCCCGCCCGGTCCGTGTCCGTCAGCGGCGCTTGCGCAGGGCCGCGAGGTTGTCGTAGCCGGTCTTGGCGTGCCGCAGGGACTGGCCCGGGTCGGTGGAGCTCGGGGCGTTGTCCTGCTCGACCATCGGGTTGTGGTAGTTCCGGTGGCCGACCCGGGTGAAGAAGGTCCGGTAGTCGATGACGCCCGTTCCGAAGGGCACCATGTCGTAGCCCTGGCCGTTGGTGGTGTTGACGGTGCCGTCCTTGGCGTGGAACAGCGGGTAGCGCTTGTCGTTGCGTTCCACCAGGCCGGCCGGGTCGAAGACGTTCTCCCGGGTCGAGCCGTCGTGCGCCGTGTAGGTGTGGAACTTGTACTGGGCGACGTGCGCCCAGAAGATGTCCATCTCCAGCCAGACGGACTTGGGGTCGGTGATCTTCAGGAAGTACTCCAGCTTCCGGATGCCGGAGCTGCGGGTCGGCCGGCCCTGGGCGTCCAGCGGGCCGCTGTCGAGCAGGAAGCCGTAGGCCGCGTCGTGGTTGTGGGTGTAGAGCTTGATGCCTTCGCGGCGGGCGATGGCGCCGAGGGCGTTCCACTTGTCGGCGGCCACGTCCCAGTCGGCGCGGTAGGAGCTGCCCGTGGGGTCTCCGCCGGTGCCCATGTGGTCCATGCCGAGGATGTTGGCGATCTCCAGGTGCTTCTTGAAGGTGTCCAGGTCCGCCGTGGTCAGCGGCCAGGAGGACGGGATGAAGCCGTGGTTGCCCTGCGCCCGCAGGCCGTACTCGTCGAGCCAGGAGCGCAGCAGCTTTGCGCCCGCGACGGACTCCAGGCTGGCGCCGCCGGGCGCGTTCGCGTGCTGGCCGTAGCCCGCGAACTCCACCTGGCGGTAGCCGAAGCGGGAGAGCTGCTTGAACACCTCGCGGAAACCGGAGGGCAGGTCGGTGGAGAGGGGGTCGCGGCCGGTGGCGTCGCGCACGGTGTAGAGGATGATGCCGCGCCTGTCCGCGGGGACCAGGACGTCCCCGCCGCGGTCGTGGCCGTGGCCGTGGTCTTCGTTCCGGCCGCCGGCCAGGGCCGGGCCGGCGCCGAAGACGGGGGCCGCGACGGCGCCGGCCGCGACGGCGGTGCAGGTGGTGAGGAAGCGGCGGCGGCCGACGCCGAGGGTGCGGCGCAGGGCCTCGCCGGGGCCGTCGGCGGCGGGGGTGGTGTCGGTGCGGGACGGGTCGGGGAACAGGTTCACGGGTGCCTGCCTTCTGGATCGTGGCCTGCGCCCATGCGACGGGGCGGGCCGTTGTCAGTGCCGTGTGTTTCACTCTGGGTAGCTGGATTCCGGGGGCTGTACGCCGTGGTGCGTGGCCGTACGTCACCCGAGTCCGGCGAGCCGGAGCAGGAGTTGCTTGACGTCGGTGGCCGCGACGCGGTCGCCGACTGCGCGGGGGGTGGAGCAGATGAGGAGCGGACCTTCGTCGTCGCTCGCTGGGAGGCGGCCGTGGCTGCCGCGAATAGGTGAGGCGTCCAGGGGCACGACCGCCATGCGGTAGCGCATGCCGAGTTTCTTGCGGGCCACGGCGGTGGCCGCCTTGACCTTGACGTAGGGGTCGAGCGGGTCCATGAACAGCTCGACCGGGTCGTAGCCGGGTTTGCGGTGGATCTCGACGAGCTGAGCGAAGTCGGGCGCGCGGTCGTCGTCGAGCCAGTAGTAGTACGTGAACCAGGCGTCCGGCTCCGCTACGGCGACGAGTTCGCCGGCGCGGGGATGGTCGAGGTGGTGGGCCTTCTTGCCCTCGTCGTCCAGGAGTTGCTCGATGCCGGGCAGGCGGTCGAGGGCGGCGCGGGTGGCGTCGAGGTCCTCGGGACGGCGGACGTACACGTGGGCGATCTGGTGGTCGGCGACCGCGAAGGCGCGGGAGGCCATCGGGTCGAGGTACTCCATGCCGTCCTGTGTGTGGACCTCCAGCAGTCCGGCGCGGCGCAGGGCGCGGTTGATGTCCACGGGCCGGTTCACGCGGGTGATGCCGTACTCGGACAGCGCGACGACGGTGCGGCCCTCGGCGCGGGCGTCGTCGAGGAGCGGGGCGAGCGCCGCGTCCAGGTCGGTGGCGGCCTTCAGGGAGCGCGGGTCGTCGGGGCCGAAGCGCTGCAGGTCGTAGTCGAGGTGAGGGAGGTAGCAGAGCGTGAGGTCGGGGTGGCGGGTGGCCATGATGTGCCGGGTGGCGTCGATGATCCACTGGCTGGAGACCAGGTCGGCGCCGGGGCCCCAGAAGTGGAAGAGGGGGAAGGTGCCGAGTTTCTCGGTGAGTTCGTCGTGCAGGGCCGGGGGCCGGGTGTAGCAGTCGGGTTCCTTGCGGCCGTCGGCGTAGTAGACGGGACGGGGGGTGACGGTGATGTCGGTGTCGGCGCCCATGGCGTACCACCAGCAGATGTTGGCGACGGTGTAGCCGGGGTGGGCGCGGCGGGCGGCGTCCCAGAGTTTGTCGCCGGCGACCAGGCCGTTGTGCTGGCGCCACAGCAGGACGTCGCCGAGTTCGCGGAAGTACCAGCCGTTGCCGACGATGCCGTGCTCGGAGGGGTGGGTGCCGGTGAGGAAGGTGGACTGGGCGGCGCAGGTGACGGCCGGCAGGACGGTGCCGAGCGGTGCGCGGGAGCCGGACTGGCCGAGCGCCTTGAGGTGGGGCATGTGGTCGAGGAGACGGGGGGTGAGGCCGACGACGTCCAGGACGAGGAGCGGGGTCGGTCCGTCGGAGGGGATCGGTGGGGTCATGGCAGTTCCTTCAGGCCGAGGTCCGTCAACAGGTCGCGGGCGAGGGTCAGCTCGGCGGCGATGCCGTCGGTGAGCTGGGCGCGGGCGCGGGGCCGCAGCTCGGGCGGGAGGGCCTGCCAGGTGTAGGTCTCGACCTCCAGGTGCCGGGTGAGCGGGTGCGGGCCGCCGACGAGCCGGGTCAGCGCGGCCTTGAGCACGGGGAGGGTGGAGGTGAGGGGCGCGGCGGGTGCCGCGTGCAGCGGGACGTGGAAGTGGGCGCGCCACGGCGCGGTGTCGGGCAGCGGGCCGTCGGCGGCGAGGGCCTCGTCGAGGTCGTCGGTGCCGTGCAGCGGCGCGGTCCCGGACCCGTCGGCGGTGCCGGCGCTGCGGGTCTGGTGCAGGAAGCGGGGTTCGGCGAAGGCCGCGAGTGCTTCGCGGACGTCGGGGAGACGGGGGTGTTCGGCGTGCAGGGCGGCGGAGAGCTGGGACTTGACGACGGGGACGCGGGCCTCGGTCAGGGCGTCCAGGGCGGTGTGCGGGTCTTCGAAGGAGGTGGCGAGGTGGCACGTGTCGACGCAGATGCCGATGCGGTCGTGGGCGATCGCGGTCAGCGGGGCGATGGCGTCGTGGGTGGTCTCCACCACGCAGCCGGGTTCGGGTTCGAGGCCGATGCGGATGGAGCGGCCGGTGAGCTCCTCGAGGGCGTCGAGACGTTCGGCGAGGGTGACCAGGGCGCCCCGGGCCTTGTCGGCGCGGGTCTCGTCGTAGGCGGTGCGCCAGGCCAGCGGCAGGGTGGAGATGGTGCCGTCGGTGACGTCGTCGGGCAGCAGGCCGGCGAGGACGCGGGCGAGGGAGGTGGTGTGGTCGAGGCGCTCGGGGTCGGCCCAGTCGGGCTTGTAGACGCGGTACTTGACCTCTTCGGCGCCGAAGCCCTCGTAGGGGAAGCCGTTGAGGGTGACGACCTCCAGGCCGCGCCGGTCGAGTTCGGTGCGCAGCCCGCGCAGCGCCGAGGGGTCGGTGACCAGGGCATGGGCCGCGTCGCGGGCGAGCCACAGGCCGATGCCGAGGCGGTCGCGGCCCAGGCGTTTACGGACGGGTTCGCAGTGGTCGCGGAGCTGGGCGAGGACACCGTCGAGGGTCTCGGCGGGGTGGACGTTGGTGCAGTAGGCGAGGTGGACGGTGGAGCCGTCGGGGTGCCGGAAGCGCATCGCTCACTCCCCGCCGCGCAGGATGGAGTTGCCCTCGTGCGTGGCGTCGGGCGCGGTCACGTCGAGGCTCAGGCGCCCGCTGAGCCCGTAGAAGGCCACGGGGTTGCGCCACAGCACCCGGTCCACGTCGTCCTCGGTGAACCCCTCGGCGAGCATCAGGTCGCCGACCTTGCGGGTTTTGAGCGGGTCGCTCCTGCCCCAGTCGGCGGCGGAGTTCACCAGGACCCGTTCCGGGCCGTACTCGCGCAGGAGGGCGACCATGCGGATCTCGTCCATCTTGGTGTCCGGATAGACGGAGAAGCCGAGCCAGGCGCCGCTGTCCTTGGCGTCCTTGACGGTGGTCTCGTTGAGGTGGTCGACCAGGACCCGGTCCGTGGGCAGGGCGGACTCGCGGACCACGTCGAGGGTGCGGCGCAGGCCGGCGAGCTTGTCGCGGTGCGGGGTGTGCACGAGGGCGGGCAGGCCGTGGTCGGCGGCGAGCTGGAGCTGGGCGGCCAGGGCCGTGTCCTCGGCGGGCGTCATCGAGTCGTAGCCGATCTCGCCGACGGCGACGACGCGGTCCTTGACGAGATAGCGGGGCAGTTCGTCCAGGACGGGGAGGCAGCGCGGGTCGTTGGCCTCCTTGGGGTTGAGGGCGATCGTGCAGTGGTGGGCGATGCCGTACTGGGCGGCCCGGAAGGGCTCCCAGCCCAGGAGGGCGTCGAAGTAGTCGCGGAAGGAGTCGGGAGAGGTGCGGGGCTGGCCGAGCCAGAAGGAGGGCTCGACGACGGCGCGGACGCCCGCGGCGTACATGGCCTCGTAGTCGTCGGTGGTGCGGGAGGTCATGTGGATGTGGGGGTCGAAGATGCGCATCAGGACTCCTTGCCGTGGGGGTCGACCGTGCCGTGCGAGGAGCGCGGGGCCTCGGTCAGGGCCAGGACGCGGTGCAGGTCGTCGGGGACGGGACGGCCCGCGGCGGTGCGTTCGGCGGCGTAGTCGGCGAGCATGCGGGCGAGTTCGGCGTCCGCGCCGGCCCGCCGGTCCAGGTCCGCCACCTGGTCGACGGGGACGCCGGTGAACAGGCACTTCAGCACGGCGTGCCGCCACTGGTGGGCGTCCAGGTGCCGGGCGGCGTACGGGCCGAGGGCGGCGGCGACCAGCCGGGTGTCGTTGGTGCGCAGGGCGTCCTCGACGAGCGGGAGGGCGTCGGGGCCGGGCACGAGGTGGGGCAGCGCCAGCAGGACGGCGCGGCGCTCGTCGGCGGTGCCCTGCGCGTACACCCGGGACAGGACGGCCGCGTCGGCGTGGGCCGCGTGCAGGATGAGGACGCGGGCGGCGTCGGCGTGGGCGGGGCCGCAGCGGCGGCCGGCCTCGGCGAGGCGCAGCTCCCAGACGGAGATGGGGCCGTGGGCGCCGGGGTGGGCGGTGGCCTCGTCCAGGGCCTGGTCGAGCCAGGCGCGGGCGGCTCCGTCGAGCCGGGAGGCGAGCGTGGCCCGCAGGTCGGCCGGCGCGGTGTGGGCGGGGGTGGTGCCCTGGGCGGCCTGCTCGACGGGGGTGCCATCCGTGTCCTGGGTGCGGTGGGTGGCGTGGCTTCTGGTCATGAGGTGGCTCCCTTCAGAGGGTGGCGGACGGCTCGCCCCGGTGGTTCGTGGAGGTGGACGCCGCTGCCGCCGCCCGGCGGAGGAACGGGAGGGAGTGTTCGGCGAAGTGGGGGCCGGCGTGCGAGTGGCGGGGCAGTTCGACGACGGTGAGGCCCTGGTAGCCGGTGGCGGCGAGGGCCTCCAGGACGGGCGGGAAGTCGATCTCGCCGTCTCCGAAGGGGAGGTGTTCGTGGACACCGCGGCGCATGTCCTCGATCTGTACGTGCCGCAGCCAGGGAGCGGCTTCGCGCACGCACTCGGCGGGCGGGAGGGGTTCGAGGCACTGGCAGTGGCCGAGGTCCAGGGTGAGGCCGAGGTTCCCGGGGTCGCCGAGGGTGCGGCGCAGGACGTGGAAGTCGGCGAGGGTGGCCAGCAGGTGGCCCGGTTCGGGTTCGACGGCCAGGGGCACGCCGGCCGTGTCGGCGGCGTCCAGGACCGGGACGAGGGACTCGGCCAGCCGCTTCCAGGCCGTGTCCTCGTCGGTGCCGGGCGGGGTGATGCCGCTGAAGCAGTGCACGGCGTGCGCCCCGAGGTCGGCGGCGACCCGGACGGCCCGCACGAGGAGGTCGGTGCGGCGTGCGCGGTCCTCCGGGTCCGGGTCGAGGAGGGACGGGCCGTGCTTGCGGCGCGGGTCGAGCACGTAGCGGGCGCCCGTCTCGACCGTGACGTCCAGCCCGAGTGCGTCCAGACGGTGCGCGACCCGGCGGGTGCGGGCGACGAGGCCGGGGGCGAGCGGGTCGAGGTGCATGTGGTCGAGGGTCAGGCCGACGCCGTCGTAGCCGAGGTCGGCGAGGAGGGCGAGGGCGTCGTCGAGGCGGAGGTCGGTGAGGCCGTTGGTGCCGTAGCCGAAGCGGAGGGGGGACGCGGAGGCGCCGTCCGGCTCCGGCCGCGGGCCGGCGGGCGCGGTCACGTCCGCGTTCGCGTGCGGCTCCTGCTGCGGGTTCCGGTTCATGTGATGCTCACCTTCCTCATGCCGGCCCTCCTCGCGAAGAGCCGGCCGGCCGGGGCCAGGGCCGCGACCAGGAGGGACGTGGTGACCGCGCCGGAGCGGGCGGCGAGGGCCGCCTGGAGCGGGATCGTGGCCCGGATGCCGCCGCCGACGGCGCGCTGGGTGAGCGGGGGTGAGGGGTTGAGCGTGGCGTGGAAGTAGGGGCGGGCGGCCGCGGCCGCGTAGGCGGCGCCCAGGGCGGTGGTGAGGACACCGTCGGCCCGGGGCGGGCGCCCGGCCGGGCCGGGGCCCGGCAGGCCGGGGGCGGCTGCTGCCCGCCGGCCTGCCGGGAGTCGGGTGCGGCGGTGGGTGACCAGCCGGGTCAGCGCCCCCGTCGTGGCGAGGGCGGCCAGCGGCGCCAGGACCGAACCGCCGGTGGTCTCCCGGCGGGAGACGGCCGTGACGGCGAGGGTGTGCGTGCCGAGCAGCGCGGCGGAGGGAAGCGCGGCGCGCGTGCCGCCGCCGGTGGCCGCGGCGCCCAGGAGCAGGTCCAGTCCGCGGGCGGCGGCCATGGCCGCGGGACCGGCGGGCGTGTGCTTCAGGGCGAGGTCGTAGGCCCAGACGGTCGCCGCCAGGGGCGCGGCCACCGCGAGGGCGGGCCGTCCCGCACCGGCGGCGAGCGCCAGCCCGGCGCCGGTGAGGGCACCGGCGGCGGCGAGGGCGGCGGCCGGGCGGACGCGGCCGGACGGGATCGGGCGGTGCGGGCGCTCCACGGCGTCCTCGGCACGGTCCGCCCAGTCGTTCAGGGCCATGCCGGCCTCGTACAGGCACAGGGAGGACCCGATGGCGAGCAGGGTGCGGGGGCCGGGGCGCGCGCCGGCCGCGGCGGCGCCGGCCAGGGCGTCGCCGGGGACGGTGAACAGTGCGGGCAGACGCAGCAGTTCGGCCCAGGCGCCCGCGCGGCCGGAGCGGGAGGGGCCGGGCGTCGTGCCACCGGAGGCGGCCGGGGTGGCCGTCTCGGCGGTGGGGCCCCCGGCCGCCGTCGGTCCGGCGGGCGCGGACGCGCCCCGCGCCGTGGCGACCGTGCGGCTCATCGCTGTGCTCCTCGGTCGTCGGCGTCGTCCCGCAGCCGCCCGGCGAAGCGCCGCAGCTCCACGTACTGCTCGGCCAGTGACGACGGGCCGTCCCCGACCGGGTCCTTGAAGTAGAAGCCCAGTTCGCCCAGCGGTCCGGTCAGGCCCTTCTCCTGGGCGCGGGCGACCAGCCGGGCCAGGTCGAGGACGAGCGGGGCGGCGAGCGCC
Organism: Streptomyces flaveolus; assembly: GCF_044765825.1. NCBI lineage: Bacteria > Bacillati > Actinomycetota > Actinomycetes > Kitasatosporales > Streptomycetaceae > Streptomyces > Streptomyces flaveolus. The sequence goes on from NZ_JBIWKU010000004.1 coordinate 388,964, forward strand.
GAGTCGCAGCCCTGCCAGATGGTCTGCAGGATCATGCGGGAGCCGAGGAAGCCGTCGAAGGCGATGTGGTCCCAGGCCGTCTTCCAGTCGCCGAGCGCGGGGACGTCGTCGATGTGGACCTCGCCCTCGGGTGCCGCACCGAGGGTGTCGGCGAGGACGCGTTCCTTGCCCGCGTTCTTGGCGGCGGCGGCAGCGGGGTCGGCGAGGGCGGCGCCGTCGCCGCCGCCCAGCAGGTTGGTGCCGGACCAGGCGCGCACGGCGAGGGCGCGCTGCGCGAACATCGGGCCGAGCACGGAGCGCAGCAGGGTCTGCCCGGTCTTGCCGTCGCGGCCCGCGTAGGGCACGCCGGAGGACGCGGCGAGCGGTGCCAGCGCCGGGTGGTGCAGGCCCGTGGAGGGGGTGAAGTTGACGTAGGGGCAGCCGGCGCGCAGGGCTGCCGCCGCGTAGAGGGAGCTGGGCGGCAGGGCGCCGCCGGTGGGCGCGGGCTCCGTGGAGGCGACGTTGACCACGACGGCGCCGGCGAGGCCCTGGCGGTGCACGAAGTCGCGGATGTCGGCCGCGAACACGTCGATCCACTCGTCCTGGGTGCGGTCCGGGCCGCCGTCCGTGTCGCCGGGCAGGGGGCCGCCGGGCCTGATCTCCCCTTCGGCGGCGGCGAGTTCGGCGTGCACGGCGGACGGCAGGCCGTGCGGCAGGACACCGCCGGCGGCGAGGTGTTCGGCGCGTTTGGGCAGCGGGCAGTCGACGGTGTCGTGGCCCCCGAAGACGAGGGACGACAGCGGCGGCAGACCGCACGAGGTGAAGTCGGGGGTCTCGGTGACCATCCCGGTCGGCGGGTGGAGTCCGGCGGCGACGGCGGCGCAGCCCGCGATCGCGGTCGTGGCGACGGATCCGCGCGCCCCGATGAGCCAGACGCCGAAGCGCGGGGCCGGGGAGGGGGTGGGCAGGGACGGTTCGGCGGACATGGGCAGCCTCCTTGTCGTACGCGAACCGGGTGGGAGTGCCGGAGGGGACGAGCGGGGTACCGGGCGCGTGGCCCGGGGAGACGGCGGGCGGAGATCCGGCGTTCTCCGCCCGCCGCCGTTCCGGTTGCCCTACTCGGGCAGTTCCTTCAGCTGGATGTTGCGGAAGGAGACCTGGTCGTCGGCGCCGTGGTTCTGCAGGCCGATGTAGCCGTCGGTCAGGCTCCGCTCGGGGTCCTTGTTGGTGAAGTCGTTGATCTTGACTCCGTTGAGGAACACCTGGAGGCGTTCGCCCTGGACCTTGATCTCGTAGGAGTTCCACTGGCCGGGCGGCCGCAGGACCTGGTCACGGGCCTTGATGTTCGCCGCCTTGAACGTGTAGATCGCACCCGTGGTGCGGTCCACGGCGTCCGTGGCGTCGATCTGGATCTCGTAGCCCTTGTTCACCGCGGACCAGGGGTCGTCGGAGGCCGGGAAGCCCACGAAGACACCGGAGTTGTCGTCGCCCTGCATCTTCCAGTCGAGCTTGAGCGAGTACGACTTCAGCTCCTTGGCCTGGTACCAGAGCAGGCCCATGCCGCCCTCGGACTCCAGGGTGCCGTCCTTGACGTTGAACTTGCCGGGGCCGGCCTGCTTCCAGCCGTCCAGGGTCTGGCCGTTGAAGATCTTCCGGTAGCCCTTGGCCGGCTTACAGTCGGCCTTGACCTGGCCGGTGGCGTACCGGAGGCCGCCGAGCAGATGGGCGCGGAACGTCTCGTCGGCGTAGGACTCCTTGGTGTGGCCGAGGCCGGTGTAGAAGGAGCGGCCGCCCTCGTAGTCCTGGCACCAGGCGATCGGGTGGTCGCCCTTCATGGTGCCGCCCTGGTAGGTGGTCTCGTCGAGGGTGGCGAGGACCTTGGCCTGCTCGCGCGGGTTGGTGCGGTAGTTGTACAGCTCGTCGGTGCGCTCCCAGGTGTCGCCCAGGTGCGCGGTGGACGGGTGGTCGTGGTCCTCGACGCGCACGGTGGCCTTCTGGATGGCCGGGTGCGACTGGAAGTAGGCGCCGACGAGGCCGCCGTAGAACTTCCAGTCGTACTCGGTGTCGGCCGCGGCGTGGATGCCCATGTAGCCGCCGCCGTTCGCGACGTAGTTCTCGAACGCCTTCTGCTGGTCGGCGTTCAGGACGTCACCGGTGGTGGACAGGAAGGCCACCGCGTCGTACTTGGCGAGGTTGGCGGTGGTGAACTGCTTGGCCTCCTCGGTCGCGTCGACCGTGATGCCGGCCGGGGCGCCGAGCTCCTTCAGGGCGGCGATGCCGGCCGGGATGGAGTCGTGCCGGAAGCCCGCGGTCTTGGAGAAGACCAGGACCTTCTTGCCCTGTTTGAACGGCTCCTTGGAGAACTCGAAGTCGTCCACGTCGTAGAGCGCGCCGTCGCCGCCCCGGAAGACCAGGTAGATGTCCGTGGTGCGCCCGGGCAGGGCCCGCAGCGGCACGTCGACGTTCTGGAACGTCTCCCAGCTGCCGGTCGGCGGGATGTACGCCGAGCCGTGCAGCGGTCCGTCGGGCGAACCGGTGCGCAGCTCGATGAAGCCGCCGGAGCCGCCGGAGGAGGCCCGTACGGTCATCTTCTTCTGCCCGTCGAACTTGTAGGGGCTGAAGGAGATCCAGTCGCCGTCGTGGATGTCGCCGACGGTCTTGCCGCCGTTGGCGGTGGCCTTGTCGAAGGTGTTCACGCCCGACTGGGCGGTGAAGTGCTCGGCCTGGCGGTGCAGCGGCTGGACCACGGTGCGGGCGGTGCCGGTCAGGGCCTCCTGGCCGTTCGCCCCGCCGTCGGTGTAGGCGGCGCCGACGACGCCGTAGATGTTGGCGTTGGGGTCGTGACCGCCGTCCCCGGCGGGCGGCTTCAGGGTTCCCTCACAGCCCGTCTCGCTGGTCAGCTCGTGGGCGTGGGAGTCGTGACCGAGGCTGTAGGCGACCTTGACCTTGGAACAGTCGACGGTCTCCTCGGGGTCGGTGACGGTCACCTTGAACGGGACGGGCTCGCCGAAGGCGGCCATGCTGCCGTTGCCCGGCACCTCGATCTTCACCTTGGGCTCGGTGTTGCCGACCACGATCCGGACGCTGGCGTGGCCGGTGTTGCCCTCGGGGTCCTTCGCGGTGAAGGTCGCGGAGTAGGTGCCGACCTTCTTGTACTGGTGCGTGGGCGTGAGCCCCTCGCCCTTGGTGCCGTCGCCGAAGTCCCAGCTGTAGGTGAGGTCGGGGGAGTCGGCGTCCTTGGCGGAGCCGGTGAAGGTGACCTTCAGGCCGGCGGCGCCGGACGTCCTGTTCGCGCTCACCTCGGCGATCGGGGAGAAGCCGTCCGAGGCGTTCTCGATCCGGTAGAGCGCGGAGTCCTTGTCGCCCTGGAACCAGGAGAGGCCGTAGTCGAGGACGTAGAGCGCGCCGTCGGGGCCGAACTCCATGTCCATGATCTGGGTGCCGGTCCACGGGAAGTCGTTGATCTTCGCGACCGTGCCGTCACCGTTCTGCTCGATCCGCTTGATCCAGCGGCGGCCGAACTCGCCGGCGAAGAAGTCGCCGTCGTACTCCTCGGGGAACTTCACCGAGGATTCGAGGTTCGGGTCGTAGCGGTAGACCGGGCCGCCCATCGGGGACTCGGAGCCGCTGCCGAACTCGGGCACGGAGCCGCCGTCGTACGGGATCCAGGCGGCCTGCGCGGGCGGCAGGTCGACGAGGCCGGTGTTGTGCGGCGAAGTGTTCTTCGGTGCGGCGCAGTCGAACGTCTCGCCGGAGGTCTTGGTGGCGAAGTCGTAGTCGACGTAGGGGTCGTTGTCGCCGGTGCAGAACGGCCAGCCGAAGTTGGCGGCCTTGGTGACCTTGGCGAACTCGACCTGTCCCCCCGGGCCCCGCTTCGGGTCGGCGGCGCCGGCGTCGGGGCCGTAGTCACCCACGTAGACCGTGCCGGTCTTCTTGTCGACGCTGATGCGGAACGGGTTGCGGAAGCCCATCGCGTAGATCTCGGGACGGGTCTTCTCGGTGCCGGGGGCGAAGAGGTTGCCCTCGGGGATGGTGTACGAGCCGTCCTCGGCGACCTTGATGCGCAGGATCTTGCCGCGCAGGTCGTTCGTGTTGCCCGCGCTGCGGCGGGCGTCGAAGGCCGGGTTGCGGTCCGGGCGCTCGTCGATCGGCGTGTACCCGTCGGAGGCGAACGGGTTGGTGTCGTCGCCGGTGGACAGGTAGAGGTTGCCCTGGGCGTCGAAGGCGATGTCGCCGCCGACGTGGCAGCAGGTGCCGCGGGAGGCCGCGACGTCCAGGACCTTCTTCTCGCTGGCCATGTCCAGCGTGCCGTTGGGGTTGAGGACGAAGCGGGAGAGGCGGTTGACGCCGTCGAACTTCTTGAAGTCCTCGGCGGTGCCGGTCTCCGGGGCGTCGCCCGCGGGGGTGTCGAGCGGCGGGGCGTAGTAGAGGTAGATCGCCCGGTTGTTCTTGAAGTCCGGGTCGATGCCGACGCCCTGCAGGCCCTCCTCGTCGTGGTTGTAGACGGGGATCCTGCCGGCGACCTTGGTGACGCCGCCCTGGTCGGTGAGGCGCAGTGTGCCGTCGCGGGCGGTGTGCAGGACGCTGCGGTCCGGGAGGACGGCGAGCGACATCGGCTCGCCCATCTCGGGTTCGCCCTTGGCGAGCGGTACCTGCTGGAACTGCCCCTCGGCGGCCGCGGGGGCCGCCGCCTCGTCGAGCGCCGAGCCGCCGGGCTGGGCGCCGGCGACGGTCGCCGGGGTGGCCACCGCCAGTGCGAGGCCGGTGATCAGGGCGAGGGTGGTGCGAAGTCTGGGCCGCCTCGTGGTGTCGGTGCCTTTGAGTCTGCTTCTGTGCACGAAGTCCCTCCGGGAACGGAATGGGCCGTACGGAACGGGTGCGAAGGCGTGCGGTGCGGGCGCCGGGGTGCGCCGTCACCCCGGAGGCGTGTGTGTCCTGAACACTTCAGGGACGGTAGCCGCGTTTGTCCTGACCGAATACCCCTTGGACCGCGAATAGTTGAACTTTTACCCCGCTCAGGACAAAGCGGTGCCCGGGCAGGTCGGACCGGGGACCGGCGGGTGTCCCGGCCCCCGTGCCGACCTGTCGTCGGTGGCGTGGATCAGCTGTTGAACGCGGCGTCGAAGGACGCGCTGGGCGGCTCGAAGTCGAACGCCTTGAGCCGGGTGAGGGCCTCGGGAGCGCCCTGGAGCCGGTCCATGCCGGCGTCCTCCCACTCGACGGAGACCGGGCCCCGGTAGTCGATGGAGCGCAGCATGCGGAAGACGTCCTCCCAGGGGACGTCGCCGTGCCCGGCCGACACGAAGTCCCAGCCGCGCCGCGGGTCGCCCCACGGCAGGTGGGAGCCGAGGCGGCCGTTGCGGCCGTCGAGGCGCCTGCGGGCCTCCTTGCAGTCGACGTGGTAGATCCGGTCGCGGAAGTCCCACAGGAAGCCGACCGGGTCGAGGTCCTGCCACACGAAGTGCGACGGGTCGAAGTTGAGGCCGAAGGCGGGCCGGTGGTCCACCGCCTCCAGGGCGCGCTGCGTGGTCCAGTAGTCGTAGGCGATCTCGCTGGGGTGGACCTCGTGCGCGAACCGCACACCCTCGGCGTCGAAGACGTCCAAAATGGGGTTCCAGCGGTCCGCGAAGTCCTGGTAGCCGCGTTCGATCATCGACTCGGGCGCCGGCGGGAACATGGCGACCAGATGCCAGATGGCGGAGCCGGTGAAGCCGATGACGGTGTCGACGCCGAAGCGGGCGGCGGCGCGCGCGGTGTCCTTGATCTCCGCGGCGGCGCGCTGCCGGACGCCTTCCGCGTCGCCGTCGCCCCAGATCCGGGCGGGCAGGATGGCCTGGTGGCGTTCGTCGATGATGGCGTCGCAGACGGCCTGCCCGACGAGGTGGTTGGAGATCGCCCAGCACTTCAGGCCGTACTTGTCGAGCAACTGATGGCGGGAGTCAACGTAGGACGGGTCCGCGAGGGCCTTGTCGACCTCGAAGTGGTCGCCCCAGCAGGCGAGTTCGAGGCCGTCGTAGCCGAAGTCGCGGGCGAGCCGGCAGACCTCCTCCAGGGGCAGGTCGGCCCACTGCCCGGTGAACAGCGTGAAGTTGCGCGGCATGCGCTTCTGGCCTCCTCAGACGGCGATCGACGTGATGGCGACGGGGGTGTAGACGGAGTTCTTCTCGGCGCTCTCCTCCACGGCCGCGAGCACACGCTGCACCTGCAGCCCGTCGGCGAAGGAGGGGTCGGGCCTGCGGCCCTCGGCGACCGCGTGGACGAGGTCGCGCGCCTGGTGGACGAAGGAGTGCTCGTAGCCCAGTCCGTGGCCCGGCGGCCACCAGGCGTCCAGGTAGGGGTGCTCGGGCTCGGTGACCAGGATGCGGCGGAATCCGGCGTGCTCCCCCGGTTCGGAGGCGTCGTGGTACGACAGCTCGTTCAGCCGTTCCAGGTCGAAGGCGAGCGAGCCGCGCTCCCCGTTGAGTTCGATGCGCAGGGCGTTCTTGCGGCCGGTGGCGTACCGGGTGGCCTCGAAGGAGGCGAGGGCGCCGGAGGTGAAGCGGCCGGTGAACACGGCGGCGTCGTCCACGGTGACCTCTCCCGTGCCGGCCGCCGACGTGGCGGACAGGCCCCGCGCCGCACCGCCGGGCAGGGGACGCTCCCGCACGAAGGTCTCGGTGAGGGCGGAGACGCCGGCCAGCCGCTCTCCGGTCAGGTACTGGGCGAGGTCGATGATGTGCGCGCCCAGGTCGCCGAGCGAACCGGAGCCGGCCAGCTCCTTGCGCAGCCGCCAGGTCAGCGGGGCCTGCGGGTCCACCAGCCAGTCCTGGAGGTACGTCACCCGCACGTGCCGCAGCCGGCCGATGCGTCCCTCGGCGACCATGCGCCGGGCCAGCGTGGTGGCGGGCAGCCGGCGGTAGTTGAAGCCGACCATGGCCAGCCGGCCGCGCGCGCCCGCCTCCTCGGCGGCCCGGGTCATCGCCTCCGCCTCGGCGACGGTGTTGGCGAGGGGTTTCTCGCACAGGACGTGCTTGCCGGCGGCGAGCGCGGCCAGCGCGATCTCGGCGTGGCTGTCGCCGGGGGTGCAGATGTCGACGAGGTCGATGTCGTCCCGTTCCACCAGGGACCGCCAGTCGGTCTCGGCGCTCCCCCAGCCGTGCCGGTCGGCCGCCGTGCGGACGGCGTCGGCGTCCCGGCCGCAGATGGCGGTCATGACCGGGTTCAGCGGCAGGTCGAAGACCCGGCCGGCGGTGCGCCAGCCCTGGGAGTGGGCTGCGCCCATGAAGGCGTAGCCGACCATGCCGACGCGCAGCGGCGGTCTGGTCGCGGATGCCCCCGTGGCCGTGTCGCCGGTACCGGCACCGGTACCGGTCGCTGCTGCGTCCGCCCCTGCCCCCTCGGGCTGCTGCGGCTGTCCCATGCGGATGTCCTCCTCGTCGTGGTGGCGCGGTGGGGGGTGGGCCCCGCCCCGGCCGGCTGGTCAGGCCGCTGCCGGGGCGGCGGGCCTCACTTGAAGCCGGTGGACATGTACTGGTCCACGTTCTCCTTGTCGACGACGGCCGAGTAGCAGGTGACCGTCGACGGGATCTCGAACTCGGCGAGTCCGCCGATCCCCTTGCCCTGGCCGAGGGCGCGGGCCAGGTCGATCGCGGAGGCGGCCATGGTCGGCGGGTACAGCACGGTCGCCTTCAGGACGCCGCTGTCCGCCTTGATGGCCTGGAAGGCGGAGAGCGCCCCGGCGCCGCCGACCATCAGGAAGTCGTCGCGGCCCGCCTGCTCGATGGCGCGCAGCGCGCCCACGCCCTGGTCGTCGTCGTGGTTCCACAGGGCGTCGAACTTCGACTGGGCCTGCAGGAGCTGGGCCATCTTGGCCTGGCCGGACTCGACGGTGAACTCGGCGGCCTGGCGGGCCACCTTCTTGATGTTCGGGTAGTTCTTCAGGCCGTCGTCGAAGCCCTGGGTGCGCTGCTGGGTCAGCTCCAGGTTGTCCAGGCCAGCCAGCTCGATGACCTTGGCGTCCGGCTTGTCCTTGAGCTTCTCGCCGATGTAGTGGGCGGCGTTGAGGCCCATGCCGTAGTTGTCGCCGCCGATCCAGCAGCGGTACGCCTGGGGGCTGTTGAAGATGCGGTCGAGGTTGACGACCGGGATGCCGGCGCGCATCGCCTTCAGTCCGACCTGGGTGAGTGCCTTGCCGTCGGCGGGCAGCACCACGAGGACGTCGACCTTCTTGTTGATCAGGGTCTCGATCTGGCCGATCTGGGCGGCCGTGTCGTTGGAGCCCTCGGTGACCTCGAGAGTGACGTCCGAGTACTTCTCGGCGCGCTTCTTGGCGTTGTCGTTGATGGCGTTGAGCCAGCCGTGGTCGGCCTGCGGACCGGCGTAGCCGATGGTGACGGCCTTGCCCGGCTTGTCGTCGGCGGCCGGCTGGTCGTTCGCCGCCGGCTTCTCGTCGTCGCTCTCGTTGCTCGTGCAGCCGGTGAGGAAGGCACCGGCGGACACGGCGGCGGCTCCGAAGAGCAGTCCTCTGCGACTCGCGTTGAGTTGCTGCATGGTGGTGGACCCTTTCCTCAGTTCGTGCTCGCGGTACGGCGCTGGACCAGCACGGCGGCGACGATGATCGCTCCCTTGGCGATCTGCTGGACGTCGCTCTGCAGGTTGTTCAGGGCGAAGATGTTCGTGATCGTGGTGAAGATGAGGACGCCGAGCACGGAGCCGACGATGGTCCCGCGCCCTCCGGTGAGGAGCGTGCCGCCGATGATCGCGGCGGCGATGGCGTCGAGTTCGTAGAGGTTGCCGTTGGTGTTCTGGCCGGAGCCGGCCAGGACGATCAGCAGGAAGGCGGCGATGCCGCAGCACAGCCCGGACAGCAGGTAGAGGTAGAGCCGCTGGCGGCGGACGTCGATGCCGGCGAGCCGGGCGGCCTCCGCGTTGCCGCCGACGGCGACGGTGCGGCGGCCGAAGGTGGTCCGGTTGAGCAGCAGCCAGCCGATGACGGTGACGGCCGCGAACACCAGGACCAGCGGCGGCACGCCCAGCACATAGGAGTCGCGCTCGCCGAGGTCCAGCACGCTGGGCACCGTGACGACCTGGGTGCGGCCGTCGGTGATCTGCAGCGCGAGGCCGCGTGCCGAGGCCAGCATGGCGAGGGTGGCGATGAACGGGACCATCGCGCCGTACGCGATGAGCACCCCGTTGACCAGCCCGCAGCCCACTCCGACGATGATCGCGGTGAACAGGATGCCGGCGAAGCCGTACTCCTGGGTGGCGACGGTGGTCGCCCACACCGACGACAGGGCGACGATGGCGCCGACGGACAGGTCGATGCCGCCGGAGACGATCACGAAGGTCATGCCGACGGTGACGACGCCGATCACGGACGCCTGGGTGAGCACCAGTTGCAGGTTGCGGGTGTCGAGGAACGAATCGGGCTGGGTGATGCCGCCGATGAGGACCAGTACGGCGAGCACGCCGAGCAGGCTCAGGGTGCGCAGGTCGGCGCGGGCCGTCAGGCTCCGCCAGGCGGGCGGACCGTCCACCGGTGCCGCCTTGCCGGTGCCGCCCCGTGGCGGGGACACGTGCTGCGTCATGACGCCGGGCTTCCTTCCATCACGAGGTCGAGTACGCGGTGTTCGTCGAGTTCGCGGGCGGGGGCCTCGTGCACGACGCGGCCCTCGCGCAGCACCAGCACCCGGTCGGCGAGGCCGAGCACCTCGGGCACCTCGCTGGAGACCAGCAGGACGGCGAGGCCCTCGTCGGCGAGGCGGCGGATGACCGCGTAGAGCTCGGCGCGGGCGCCGACGTCGACGCCGCGGGTGGGTTCGTCCAGGAGCAGGACCCGGCAGCCGCGCAGCAGCCAGCGGGCGAGGACCGCCTTCTGCTGGTTGCCGCCGGACAGGGTGCGCACGGGCACGGACGGGTTGTCGGGCCGAAGCGACAGTTCGCGGGTGGCCGAGCGGGCCGCGCCCAGTTCGGCGCCGCGGTCGATCCAGCCGGCGCGCGAGAAGCGGGACAGGGCGGAGACCGACACGTTGCGGGTGACGGACTCCAGCATCAGCAGGGCCTGCGCCTTGCGTTCCTCGGGGGCGAGCCCGAGTCCGGCGCGGACGGCGGCGCGCACGCTGCCGGGGCGCAGCGGGCGTCCCTCCACGAGGACCTGTCCGGCGCTCGCCCTGCGGGCCCCGTAGACCGTCTCCAGGATCTCGGAGCGGCCGGAGCCGACCAGCCCGGCCAGGCCGACGATCTCGCCGGGGCGGACGTCCAGGTCGAGCGGGGCGAACTCGCCGTCCCGGGCCAGCCCCCGCACGCTCAGTACGGGATCCGCCGCCGGCGGCGAGGCCGGCCGCTCGGGGAAGACGTACTCGACGTTGCGTCCCGTCATCAGCGCCACCACGTCGCGGGTCGGGGTCGACTCGGCGGGCAGCCCGCCGGCGACGGCCCGGCCGTCCTTCAGGACGGTGACCCGGTCGCCGATGCGGCGGATCTCCTCCAGGCGGTGCGAGATGTAGACGACGGCGACGCCGTCGGCGGTGAGGTCGGCCACGATGCGGAAGAGGTTGTCGACCTCGTCCGGGTCGAGGGCGGCGGACGGCTCGTCCATCACGATCAGCCGTACGTCGTGGGAGAGCGCCCGCGCCATGGACACGATCTGCTGCTGTGCCGCCGACAGGTCACCGACCAGCCGCCCGGGGTCGACCTCGGGGTGCCCGAGCCGCTTGAGCAGCTGGGCGGTCGACGCCCTGGCCGCTCGTCCGCGGACGACGAATCCGGCGGTGGTCGGCTCGTGTCCGAGGTGGACGTTCTCGGCGACCGACAGGTGTTCCACCAGGTCGAGTTCCTGGTAGATGGTGGCGATGCCGAGGCGCATCGCCGCGATCGGCGAGCGCAGGGTGACGTCCTCGCCGCGCCAGCGGATGGTGCCGGTGTCGGGCTGGTGGGCGCCGGCGAGCACCTTGATGAGGGTGGACTTGCCGGCCCCGTTCTGGCCGAGCAGGCAGTGCACCTCGCCGGCCTGGACGTCGAGGTCGACGCCGTCGAGGGCCCGGACTCCGGGGAACGACTTGGTGATGCCGGACATGCTGAGCAGCGGTGGTTCTGGTGCCATGTGAGGTCCCCTCGGCGGGCATGCGGGCCGGTGTCAGGGCAGAGCAGGGCAGGGCAGGGCAGAGCGCTGTACTGGTGGAGCTCGGGAGGCGGGTGGTGCCTACGCGGGTGAGAAGAGGTGGTCGCTGATCAGCCGGGCCGCGCCGATGACGCCGGCGGTGGGGCCCAGCTCCCCGAGGACTATGGGCAGGTTGCCGGTCGCCAGTGGCAGCGACTGGCGGTAGACCTGCGTGCGGATCGCGGCGAGCAGGTTGTGCCCGAGGCCGGTCACCCCGCCGCCGATCACGACCAGACCCGGGTTGAAGAAGCTGACCAGGCCGGCGATGACCTGGCCGGTGCTGCGGCCGCCCTCCCGGATCAGGTCGAGTGCGGTGGCGTCGCCCGCGGCGGCCGCTGCGGCGACGTCGGCGGCGCTGAGGGCCCCGCCCGCCTCCAGCCGGGTCGCGAGCTCGGCGGACCGGCCCTGTTGGGCGGCCTCCGTGGCGTCGCGGGCCAGTGCGGCGCCGCTGAAGTGCGCCTCCAGGCAGCCCCGGTTGCCGCAGGCGCAGGGTCGTCCGTCGGGCACGGCCTGGATGTGGCCGATGTCGCCCGCGCTGCCGGTCGTCCCCCGGTAGACGTCACCGCCGACGACGATGCCGCAGCCGATGCCGGTGCCGATCTTGACGACGAGGAAGTCGGCGACGGTGCGGGCGACGCCCGCGTGCTGCTCCCCCAGCGCCATCAGGTTCACGTCGTTGTCGACCATGACCGGGCAGCCGAGTTCCTGGCTGAGCGCCTCCCGCACGGGGAAGCCGTCCCAGCCCGGCATGATCGGCGGCGCGACCGGCACGCCCTCGGGGAAGCGGACCGGTCCCGGGACGCCGATGCCGGCGCCATCGAAGCCCTCCGCGAGCCCCGAGGCCCGCAGCTTGGCGGCCATGGACAGCACCTGCTCGAAGACCGCGACCGGTCCCTCGCGTACGTCCATGGGCTGGTTGATGTGCCCGAGGATCTCCAGTTCGGCGTTGGTGACCGCGAGGTCGATCGACGTCGCGCCGATGTCGACGCCGAGGAAGCGGAGTTCGGGGTTGAGGCGGACGTTGTGGGAACGGCGGCCGCCGCGCGAGGCGGCGAGTCCGTCGGCCACCACCAGCCCGGTCTCCAGCAGCCGGTCCACCTCGACCGCCAGCTTGGACCGGGACAGGTCGACCTGGTCGCCGAGTTGGGCGCGGGAGTTGGGGCCGCCGTCACGCAACAGCTGCAGCAGCCGGGCCTGATGGGCGTTCGCAGGTCGTGCCGTCATGCGTCTCACGAACCCCTCCCCGCCTCAATCGGCTTGAGTGTACCGGTTTTCCGGCCACATCCGTGGCTTGCTTTCGGAGGGAACGTAGCAGTGGGCGCCCGGTGTGGGAAGAAGTCGCGCATGAATTGCTGCCAACTTTCTCCACTGAGAGGACAAAGGGGGGCGACGGGTCCGGTGGCCGGGGCCACGACGAGGCCGCCCGGTCGGTGCGCCGGACGGCCTGGTTACGCCTGTGGTCTCAGGAGGTGCGGTGCTCGTGGTACGAGCGCCGCGTGTGCTCCGTGTGCTCGCGCATCAGCCGTGTCGCCCGCTGTTCGTCGCGGTCGCCGATGGCGGCGATCAGCTCGCGGTGTTCGACCCAGGACTGCATGCCGCGCTGCCGGGCGACCGGTGTGTGGTACCAGCGGACCCGGCGGTCGACCTGCGCGGCGAGCTCGGCGAGGACGGTGTTGCGGGCCAGCTCCATGATCGTCGCGTGGAAGCGGGCGTTGAGGACGACGGTGGCGTCCACGTCGTCGGCGGCGACGGCCCGCTCCCCCTCCGCGCAGAGCTCCTCCAGCGCGGCCACGCCCGCCTTGCCGGCGTTGGCGGCGGCGAGCCGGGCGGCCTCGGCCTCCAGCAGCGTACGGACGGTCAGCAGCTGGTCGGCCTCCTCCTCGGTCGGCTCGTGCACGAACGCGCCCTGCGCGGGACGCAGATCGACCCAGCCCTCGGTGTTGAGCCGCTGGAGCGCCTCCCGCACGGGCTGACGGGACACCCCCAGATGACCGGCGAGCTCGCTCTCGACGAGATGCTGGCCGGGCTGGAGGGCACGTGTGGTGATGAGTTCGAGCAGTGCCTCGTAGACACGGTCGCGCAGCGGGCCGGGCCGTTCGAGCTTGGGCACCGCGCCCTGCGGCAGTCCTGCGGACAACATCGGTCCCCCTCGACGGACGGCACGAGCAGTACGCCAAGTATCGATTGTCTTTCGTCTACAGTCTACGGCGCACGGAGGCCGGGACCGGGAGTGTCGGCCACGTCACACCGCGGCCGGGGCCGCCCCCTGTGGTGTCACGGGCAGCGGACGACCTGCCCGGCGTAGGAGAGGTTCCCGCCGAACCCGAAGAGCAGCACCGGATCCCCGGCCGTGATGTCGCCGCGTTCGACGAGCTTGGAGAAGGCGAGGGGGATGCTCGCCGCCGAGGTGTTGCCGGACTCCACGACGTCGCGGGCGACGACCGCGTTGACGGCGCCGATCTTCGCGGCGAGGGGCTCGATGATCCGCAGGTTCGCCTGGTGCAGGACGACGGCGGCGAGGTCGGCGGGCTCGAGTCCGGAGCGTTCGCAGGCCCGGCGCGCGATGGCGGGCAGTCTGGTGGTCGCCCAGCGGTAGACGCTCTGCCCCTCCTGCGCGAACCGCGGGGGCGTGCCCTCGATGCGGACCGCGTTGCCCATCTCGGGCACCGAGCCCCACAGGACCGGGCCGATACCCGCGTCCTCGCCCGGGGCGCAGGGCTCCACGACGGCGGCCCCCGCCCCGTCGCCGACGAGCACGCAGGTGGTGCGGTCGGTCCAGTCGGTCACCTCGGACATCTTGTCCGCGCCGATGACGAGGGCGCGGTTCGCCGAACCGGCCCGGACGGCGTGGTCGGCGGTGGCCAGGGCGTGCGTGAAGCCGGCGCAGACGACGTTGAGGTCCAGCACGGCGGGCCCGGGGATGCCGAGGCGGGCCGCCACCCGGGCCGCCATGTTCGGCGAGCGGTCGATGGCGGTGGAGGTGGCCACCAGCACCAGGTCCACGTCCGCGGGGACCAGCCCGGCCGCGGCGAGCGCCTTCGCGGCGGCGTGGCCGGCCAGCTCGTCGACGGGCTCGTCGGGTCCGGCGATGCGGCGGGTACGGATGCCCACCCGGCTCCTGATCCACTCGTCGCTGGTGTCGACCATGCCCGCCAGGTCCTCGTTGGTGAGAGTCCCGGCGGGCTGGTAGTGGCCGACGGCGGTGATGCGCGAGCCGTGCATGGATGGAATCCTCGTTGCCTCGGGGACGGGATCCACCAGTGTGATGAGTGACCGGCGAGTACGTCGGCAGGTGAAGCGACAGGAAACGGGCGCCCGCCTTGTCGGCTTCGGTCAGCATCCGGGGCGCCCTTCCCCTCATCCGGTGAACAGCTGGGTGGCCTTCCGGACGAGTTCGTACAGCCCGTAGGCGAGCGGTGCTCCTACCCAGATCCAGGTGAACGCGATCAGCGGGCGCCGGTCGGGCAGGTCAGGCGGACTCTGGCTGCTGTCGGGGGACATCGGCGGCCTCCTTCTGCGCGGGTGCGGGCATGTGGTGGCGGGCGTGGACCGGGCGGATGAGTTCGTTGGCGGCGAAGCCGGCCACCAGCAGCCCGATCATGATGACGAACGACAGCCCGTACAGGGACGGGCCGTGCCGCCCGGCCTCCTCCTGCCGGTCCGCGATCCAGTTGACGATCAGCGGCCCGAGGACGCCGGCCGTGGACCAGGCGGTGAGCAGCCGCCCGTGGATCGCGCCGACCTGGTACGTGCCGAAGAGGTCCTTGAGGTAGGCGGGTGCCGTGGCGAAGCCGCCGCCGTAGAAGGAGAGGAGGACGAGGGCGCACAGCACGAACAAGGGCTTGGAGGCGTCGCCGAACAGGGCGACGAGCGTGTACATCAGCGCGCCGACGCCCAGGTAGACGCGGTAGATGTTCTTGCGTCCGATCAGGTCGGAGGCCGTGGACCAGCCGAGCCGTCCCGCCATGTTGGCCGCCGACAGCAGCGCGACGAACCCGGCGGCGGCCGTGGCCGACACGGGGGTGGAGGTGTCGGCGAAGAAGTCCGTGATCATCGGGGCGGCCTTCTCCAGGATGCCGATGCCGGCGGTGACGTTCATGCAGAGCGCGACCCACAGCAGCCAGAACTGGGGGGTGCGCACCGCTTCGCGCGCCGAGACCTGCACGCCCCGGGCCCCGTCCGGGCCGCCGTCGGCGCGTTCCTTCGGGCGCGGTACGCGCACCAGCAGGACGCCCAGCAGCATGAAGACGGCGTACGTCAGTCCGTGCACGAGGAAGGCCAGCGCGATGCCCGAGCTGTCGGCGCCGAAGGACTCCAGCATCTGGGCCGACCAGGGCGAGGCGATCAGCGCGCCGCCGCCGAAGCCCATGATGGCGATGCCGGTGGCCATGCCCGGCCGGTCGGGGAACCACTTGATCAGTGTGGAGACCGGTGAGATGTAGCCGATGCCGAGGCCGATCCCGCCGACGAAGCCGTAGCCGAGGACGATCAGCCAGTACTGCTCCACCGCCGCGCCGAGTGCGGAGAGCAGGAACCCGGACGAGAAGCAGACCAGGGCGACGGTCATCGCCCAGCGCGGCCCGTGCCGTTCCACGAGTGTGCCGCCGAACGCGGCGGACAGGCCGAGCATGACGATGCCGAGCTGGAAGGGCAGCGCGCTCTGCGTGCCGCTGAGGCCGAGCGCGGATTCGAGGGGCGGTTTGAACACGGACCAGGCGTAGGCCTGGCCGATGGAGAGGTGGACCGAGAGGGCGGCGGGGGGAACGAGCCAGCGGCTCCAGCCCGGGGGTGCCATGGGGGGACTCATGAGTCCCCAACCGTAGGCAGCGGAACCACGGTTGAGAAGACAGTTGAGGAGACAACCAACACCGCTTGCACCAAGCCGTGCTCGGAGCCTTGCTGGGGCAACCTCCATACTGTAGACAATATTTCGTCGACACAGGGCCACCCGGCACCTTCCGGCCCGCAGTTCCTCGGTATCCCTCGACCGAACGGAGCTCCCCCGTCATGAAAGTCGCAGTCCTCGGCGCCGGGGCGATCGGTGCCTACGTCGGCGCCGCGCTCCACCGTGCGGGCGCCGACGTCCACCTCATCGCCCGTGGACCGCATCTGGCGGCCATGAGGCAGTACGGAGTACGGGTGCGCAGCCCGCGCGGCGACTTCACCGCGCATCCGCGTGCCACCGACGACCCGGCCGAAGTGGGCCCGGTCGACTATGTCTTCCTGGGTCTGAAGGCCAACTCGTACGCGGCGTGCGGGCCGCTGATCGAGCCGCTGCTGCACGACACCACGGCCGTCGTGGCCGCGCAGAACGGCATTCCCTGGTGGTACTTCCACCGGCACGGCGGCCCGTACGACGGGCGCCGCCTCGAGAGCGTGGACCCGGGCGGCGCGGTCAGTGCGGTGCTCGCACCCGAACGGGCCGTCGGCTGCGTCGTCTACGCGGCCACCGAACTCGAACAGCCGGGCGTCGTCCGGCACGTGGAAGGCACCCGCTTCTCGATCGGGGAGCCCGGCCGCGGTGTCTCGGAGCGCTGCCTGGCGCTCAGCGAGGCGATGCGGTCGGGCGGCCTGAAGTGCCCGGTCGAGCCGGACCTGCGGGCCGACATCTGGCTGAAGCTGCTGGGCAACATCTCCTTCAACCCGATCAGCGCGCTGGCCCGCGCCACCATGCGGCAGATGTGCCTGCACGGCGGCACCCGGCAGGTCATCGAGACCATGATGACCGAGACGCTCGCGGTCGCCGCGGCCCTCGGCTGCGAGGTCGGCGTCTCCATCGAACGCCGGCTCGCGGGCGCCGAGAAGGTCGGCGACCACCGCACCTCCACGCTCCAGGACCTGGAGCGCGGCAAGCCGCTGGAACTCGACGTCCTGCTCGCGGCCGTCGTCGAACTGGCGGAGATCACCGGCGTCGAGGTGCCCACCCTGCGCACCGTGCACGCCCTGTCGGACCTGCTCGCGCTGAGGAGTGCCGCATGAGGAAAGCCGACCGCAAGGGGCGCGACCGCGGCCCGAGGACCTACACCCGCCTCACCCACCCGCTGGTGCGGGACTCCCGCGACCAGCCCTTCCGCCGGGCGACCTGGGACGAGGCCCTGGACCGGGCCGCCCGGGGCCTGGCGGCGGCGCGCGGCGCGTTCGGGATGTTCTCCTGCGCCCGGGCGACCAACGAGATGAACTACGTGGCGCAGAAGTTCGCCCGGGTCGTCATGGGCACCCACAACGTCGACTCCTGCAACCGCACCTGCCACGCGCCGAGCGTCGCGGGTCTGTCGGCCGCCTTCGGCTCCGGCGGCGGGACGTCGTCGTACGAGGAGATCGAGCACACGGACGTCATCGTGATGTGGGGTTCCAACGCCCGCTTCGCGCACCCGATCTTCTTCCAGCACGTGCTGAAGGGCATCAGGAACGGCGCCCGCATGTACGCGGTCGACCCGCGGCGGACGAGCACCGCGGAGTGGGCGGAGAGCTGGCTCGGCCCCAACGTCGGCACCGACATCCCGCTGGCGCACGCGGTGGGCCGCGAGATCATCCACGCCGGTCTGGTCAACGAGGCGTTCGTCGCACGGGCGACCACCGGGTACGAGGAGTACCAGGCCCTCGTCGAGCCGTGGACGCTGTCCCTCGCCGAGAAGGTGACGGGCGTACCGGCCGCCGCCATCCGCGAATTGGCCCATGCCTACGCCCGCGCCGAGCGCGCCCAGCTGTGCTGGACGCTCGGCATCACCGAGCACCACAACGGCACCGACAACGTCCGTGCGCTGATCAATCTGTCCCTGCTGACCGGCCACGTCGGCCGTTACGGTTCCGGGCTGCAGCCCCTGCGCGGCCAGAACAACGTGCAGGGCGGCGGCGACATGGGCGCGATCCCCAACCGGCTGCCGGGCTTCCAGGACATCCTCGACGCGGACGTACGGCTCAAGTTCGAGTCGGCGTGGGACACGGTCATCCAGCCGCACTACGGCATGACCCTGACGGAGATGTTCGAGGCGATGGAGGACGGCACGCTGAAGGCCGTCTACTGCATCGGCGAGAACCCCGCGCAGTCGGAGGCGGACAGCGAGCAGGCGGTGCGCCGGCTGGGCGCGCTGGACTTCCTCGTCGTCCAGGACATCTTCCTGACGAAGACCGCCGAGCTCGCCGACGTGGTCCTCCCGGCGACCGCCGGCTGGGCGGAGACGGAGGGCACCACCACCAACAGCGAGCGGCGCGTGCAGCGCGTCCGCAGGGCCGTCACCCCGCCCGGCGAGGCCCGCGAGGACATCGACATCCTGTGCGACCTGGCGGCGCGGCTCGGCCACGACTGGAAGTACCCGGACGCCGAGGCGGTCTGGAACGAGCTGCGGTCCCTCTCCCCGGACCACCACGGGATGACGTACGCGCGCCTGGCGCAGCACCAGGGCATCCAGTGGCCGTGCCCGAGCGCCGAGGAACTGGAACCGCCCTACCTGCACGGCAGGTTGTGGGACCCCGACCCGGCCCGGCGGGGCCCCCTCGCGCCCTTCGGCATCGTCCGGCACGACCCGCCCGTGGACCTCACCGACGAGGAGTACCCGATCCGGCTGACCACGGGCCGGCGGCTCGACTCCTACAACACCGGTGTGCAGACCGAGAGTTACGCGTCACCGCTGCGGCGCGGCGAGGCCGTCGAGCTGTGCCCGGAGGACGCGGAGCGCTATGGAGTGGCGGTAGGCGAGGAGGTGCGGGTGACCTCACGGCGCGGCTCACTGATCGCGCCGGTCTGGGTCGACACCGCACTGCGTCCCGGGCTCGCCTTCATGAGCTTCCACTTTCCCGACGAGGTGGACACCAACCAACTGACCATCGAGGCCAACTGCCCGATCGCGGGGACGGCGGAGTTCAAGGCCTCGGCGATCCGGATCGAGAAGGTGAGCACCAGTGGACCTGCACTTCGGTGACAGCAAGCCCACCGACGAGGAACGGGCGGCCGTCGACGCCCTGCTCGGCCCGCCCGAGTCCGCCTGGGAGGGCGCCGACCGCACCGACGCGGACCTCCGGTGGGCCCGCGGCGGACGCGAGGCCCGCGACCGGCGCGACCTGCTGCTGCCGGGGCTGCACGCGCTCAACGACCGCGTCGGCTGGATCAGCGAGGGCGCCCTGGACTACCTGTGCCGGCGCCTGACGGTACCGCCGGCCGAGGCGTACGGCGTCGCCACCTTCTACGCGATGTTCTCCGTCCGCCCCCGCCCGGCGACGGTGCTCCACCTCTGCACCGACCTGGCGTGCACGGCGGCGGGGGCGACCGAGTTGTGCGCGGACGTGGAGGCACGGCTGGGACCGGAGAGCGGGGTGAAGGTCGAACGCAGCCCCTGCCTGGGGTTGTGCGAGCGGGCCCCGGCGGCGTTGGTGATACGCGCGGGCCGTCCAGCCCCCTCGGCGCCGGAGGGCTTGTCCGCCCGTCCGGCGTTCGAGGACGAGGCCGTTCAGGCCGACAGCCGGGGTCCGGGGGCGGCAGCCCACGGGGACGGGAAAGGGAAGGGGCCGCGGGGACGAAACACCCTCCACGCGACGGCGGTCTGCGCCCCCGCGACCCCGGACGCGGCAGTCCGAGCGGCCGGCCACCCCGAATCGGCCCCCGCCGAACCCACCCCCGCAACGGCGGTACCCCAGACCGGCACCCCCACCCTCACCCTTCTCACCCGCATCGGCACCGTCGACCCCACCTCCCTCGACGACTACCGCGCCCACGGCGGCTACACCGCCCTGCGCCGCGCCTTCGCCCTCGGCCCGGCCGGCGTCATCCGCGAGGTCACCGACTCGGGCCTGCTCGGCCGCGGCGGCGCCGCCTTCCCCACCGGCCGCAAGTGGCAGGCCGCGGCTGCCCAGCCCGACCACCCCCACTACCTCGTCTGCAACGCCGACGAGTCCGAGCCGGGCACCTTCAAGGACCGCGTCCTCATGGAGGGCGACCCGTACGCGCTCGTCGAGGCCATGACGATCGCCGGGTACGCCACCGGCGCGCACAAGGGGTACCTCTACCTCCGCGGCGAGTACCCCCGCGCCCTGTCCCGCCTCACTCACGCGATCGCGCAGGCCCGTGCCCGCGGACTGCTCGGCGACGACGTCCTCGGGCAGGGCTACTCCTTCGACATCGAGATCCGGCGCGGCGCGGGCGCCTACATCTGCGGCGAGGAGACGGCCCTGTTCAACTCCATCGAGGGCTACCGGGGCGAACCGCGCTCCAAGCCGCCGTTCCCGGTGGAGAAGGGCCTGTTCGGCAAGCCCACGGTGGAGAACAACGTCGAGACCCTGGTCAACGTGCTGCCGATCCTCACCCTGGGCGCCCCGGCGTACGCGGCGATCGGCACGGCGGCGTCCACCGGGCCGAAGCTGTTCTGCGTGTCGGGCAGCGTGGACCGCCCCGGCGTCTATGAACTGCCGTTCGGCGCGACCCTGGGTGAGCTGCTCACCCTCGCCGGAGTGCGCGACGGTCTGCGGGCGGTGCTGCTCGGCGGGGCCGCGGGCGGCTTCGTACGCCCCGACGAACTGGATGTCCCGCTCACCTTCGAGGGGACGCGCGAGGCGGGCACGACCCTCGGCTCGGGCGTCGTCATGGCCTTCGACGACACGGTGCCGCTCCCCCGCCTGCTGCTGCGCATCGCCGAGTTCTTCCGCGACGAGTCGTGCGGCCAGTGCGTGCCGTGCCGGGTCGGGACCGTGCGGCAGGAGGAGGCGCTGCGGCGGATCGTGGACCGCACGGGTGCCGGCGCCGCCGGGGACATCGCCCTGCTGCGGGACGTCGGCCGCGCGATGCGGGACGCCTCGATCTGCGGTCTGGGGCAGACCGCGTGGAACGCCGTCGAATCCGCCATCGACCGTCTGGGGGCCTACAAGTGACCGCGATACCGCTGGGTGTGCCGCGCCGGCTGGTGGAGTTCACCGTCGACGGACAGGAGGCGCGGGTGCCGGAGGGCTCCACCGTCCTCGACGCCTGCCGGGCCGCCGGGAAGGAGGTGCCCACCCTGTGCGAGGGCGACACGCTCACCCCGAAGAACGCCTGCCGGGTGTGTGTGGTGGAGGTGGAGGGCTCCCGGACCCTCGTTCCGGCCTGCTCGCGCGAGGCGGTGCCGGGCATGCTGGTCAGGACGGACACCGAACGGGTCCGGCACAGCCGCAGGCTGGTCCTCGAACTGCTCGCGTCCTCCGTCGACCTGTCCACCACCCCCCGGGTGGCCGACTGGATCAAGGAGTACGAGGCGAAGCCGGACCGTTTCGGCCCGGACGCGGCCCGCGTCGACGAACAGCCGAGGGTGGACAACGAGCTGTACGTGCGCGACTACGCCAAATGCATCCTCTGCTACAAGTGCGTGGACGCCTGCGGCGACCAGTGGCAGAACAGTTTCGCCATCTCCGTCTCGGGCCGGGGCTTCGACGCCCGCATCTCGGTCGAGCACGACGCGCCGCTGACCGACTCGGCCTGCGTCTACTGCGGCAACTGCATCGAGGTGTGCCCCACCGGGGCGCTCTCCTTCAAGTCGGAGTTCGACATGCGGGCGGCGGGTACCTGGGACGAGGCACGGCAGACGGAGACGACCACGGTGTGCGCATACTGCGGTGTGGGCTGCAATCTGACTCTGCACGTGCAGGACAATGAGATCGTCAAGGTCACCTCGCCGCACGACAACCCGGTGACCCACGGCAACCTGTGCATCAAGGGCCGCTTCGGCTACCAGCACGTACAGAACCGGGACTGACCGGTACGAGGGGCACGGACATGGGACGAGTCACGGAACGACGCAAGGTGATCCGCATACGGGACGGGGCGGTCTCCACCCGCCCGGACACGCTCGTGGCCGAGGAACCGCTGGAGATCCGGCTGAACGGCAAACCCCTCGCGATCACCATGCGCACACCGGGCGACGACTTCGCGCTGGCGGCCGGGTTCCTGGTCAGCGAGGGCGTGCTGGCCGAGCGGGACGACCTCCAGAACATCGTGTACTGCGCGGGCGCCACGGTCGACGGCTCCAACACCTACAACGTGGTCGACGTGAAGACGGCCCCGGACGTGCCGGTCCCGGACATCACGCTGGAGCGCAACGTCTACACGACCTCGTCCTGCGGCCTGTGCGGCAAGGCCAGTCTGGACGCGGTGCGCACCACGGCCCGCTGGCCGATCGCCGACACTCCCCCGGTCCGCGTCACCCCGGAGCTGCTGGCCGGTCTGCCCGACCGGCTGCGCGCCGCCCAGCGGGTCTTCGACCGCACCGGCGGCCTGCACGCGGCGGCCCTGTTCACCGAGGACGGTGAGCTGGTGGACGTACGGGAGGACGTGGGCCGGCACAACGCGGTCGACAAGCTGGTCGGCCGCGCCCTGCAGAACGGGGACCTGCCGCTGTCCCGGTCCGTGCTGCTGGTGTCGGGCCGGGCCTCCTTCGAGCTGGCGCAGAAGGCCGTGATGGCGGGCATCCCGGTGCTCGCGGCGGTGTCGGCGCCGTCCTCGCTGGCGGTGGACCTGGCCGCCGAGACCGGGCTGACGCTGGTGGGCTTCCTGCGCGGCACCTCCATGAACGTGTACGCGGGCGAGGACCGCGTCGCCCTGCGGGCCGCGGCCGCCCAGGGCTGACCCACCTCTCCGCGGCACGGCGGCGGGGCCCCGAACGGCGGGGAGCGCCCCCTGCGCCGCAGGGGCCCCGCCTCATCCGGCCCACCACCTCGTCCGGCCGCCGCCGCCCCGCCCCCACTCGGGTACAGGCGGTCAGCCGTCGGCGTCCATGCCGGCGACCCGCCGGACCATGTCCAGCAACCGGGTCCGCTCCTGCGCGGTGAGCGGCGCGAGCAGCTCGTCGTTGGCCGCGCGGGCCGCCTTCTCGCACCGCGCGAGCACCCGGCCGCCCTCCTCGGTGAGGGACACCGCGTTCTTGCGGCGGTCGTCCGGGTCCGGGGCGCGGACGACGAGCCGTGCCGCCTGCAGATCGTTGAGGACGCCGACCAGGTCCTTCGGGTCGAGCCCGATGCCGCGGCCGAGGTCGGCCTGGGCGACGGGAGCGAGGTCGCGGACGGCCGAGAGCACCACGTGGTGCCACATCTTCAGACCCTCCGCGGCCAGCGCCTCGGCCACCAGGGCCCGGCCACGGGCGGCGGCCCTGCCCAGCTGCCAGCTCGGCAGGGAACGGATCTCGGGAAGCGGTGCGTCGGCCATGGGGCCAGCTTATTCAGCGTGGCTCGGGAGCCCGGCGCCCGTGATGGCGTCCGTCACATCGCCTGTCCCCACGACCTCGCACTCTGGTAGGTGTGGCTGGGTCAGTACGTCCTCTCGTGGAAGCTCCCTCATGCCTGCCGGTCCCGCCCCGCACCTTCACCCCTTCGTCCTCGACCTCTCCCTGGAGGAGACCCGACGGCGTGCGGAGGTGGTGGCGGCACTCGGCCCCGACTGGGACCCGGGGGCCGCGCTGCGGTCCGAGCAGGAGGCCCACGCCCTGCTCTACTCCGGACTGGACGCCGAGCAGCGGCGGACACACGCGATGCTCGTGGCCGCCGGTGTGCTGCCGGAAGGGGACACGGGCGATGCGGCTGCCCATTGATCCGCAGGCGGACCGGGCCCGCCGGGCCTGGGTCCCCTGTCCCGGCTGCGACGACGCACGCGACTGCGTCACGTGCGCCGCACAGCGGAATTGCGCGGCCCACTGGCGCTACCTCATAGCGAACGAGGGCCCGCGGGTCCACCTCCAGTGCCCTGGCTGCACCCACACCTGGACCCTCGACACGCGGCCCGGCAGACGCGGCCGGGCGGGCTGACGCGCCGCCCCCCGCCCGACGGGGCGTTGCGGCAGTCAGCAGATCCGCGGCAGTTGCTCCCCGAGCGGCATGTCCACCACACGCGTGCCACCGAGACCGGTGCGGGCGACGACCATGCCGGGGTGGTCGGCGACGACCTCACCGATGATCACCGCCTCGGCCCCCAGGGGGTGGGCACGCATGGCGGCGAGGACCGCGTCGGCGTGCTCCCGGGGGGCGAAGGCGACGAGCTTGCCCTCGTTGGCCACGTACATCGGGTCCAGGCCCAGCATGGCGCAGGCGCCGGCCACGGGAGGCGGCACGGGTACGTCGCGCTCACGCACGACGATCCCGGTCCCCGAAGCCGTGGCGATCTCGTTGAGCGAGGCGGCCAGACCGCCGCGGGTGGGGTCGCGCAGCGCGTGCAGGTCCGGGCAGACGGACAGCATCGCCTCGACGAGCCCGCCCAGCGCCGCGCAGTCGCTCACGACGTCGGCCTCGAACCGCAGGTTCTCGCGCTCACTCATGATGGCCACGCCATGGACGCCGATGGCGCCGTTGACCAGGACCACGTCGCCGGGGACGACCCGCCCGGGACGCAGGTCGACACCGGCCGGCACCAGGCCGATGCCCGAGGTGTTGACGTAGACGCCGTCGCCGTGACCGGCCTCCACCACTTTGGTGTCACCGGTGACCACCCGCACTCCCGCGGCACGGGCGGCGGCCCCCAGCGCTGCGGACACCCGGGCCACGGTGTCGATCTCGACGCCCTCCTCCAGGATCAGGCCGCAGGAGAGGTAGGCCGCGCGGGCTCCGCTCATCGCGAGGTCGTTGACCGTGCCGTTGACGGCGAGGTCGCCGATGCTGCCGCCGGGGAAGAACAGCGGCCGGACCACGAAGGAGTCCGTCGAGAAGGCGAGCCGCGCCCCGCCGAGCTCGACCACGGCGGAGTCGTTGAGCGGTGCCGGCGCAGGGCCGTCGACCGCGGGCAGGACGATCTGTTCGATGAGCTCGGCGGACAGGGTGCCGCCGCCGCCGTGACCCATCACCACGCGCGGACCGTCGCGCAGGGGAGCCGGGCAGGTCCAGGACAACATGTCCGGTACTGCGGTGGTGTCAGACAACGGAGCTGTCCTCCAGACTCACGGTGGCCGCGGCGGCGGCCGGTCGCGTCGGCCCCGCCGCCGGGCGGGCCGGCAGATCCAGCCGGCGGTACAGGTAGTACGCGGCGCACGCGCCCTCGCTGGAGACCATGGTGGCTCCCAGCGGTGTGCGCGGGGTGCACGAGGTTCCGAAGGCCTCGCACTCGTGCGGCTTGAGCAGTCCCTGCAAAACCTCACCGCTGCGGCATTCGGCGGGCTCGCGCGTGGCGATGTCGCCGACGTCGAAGCGGTACTCGGCATCGTGGTCCCGGTAGCGGGCGGACAGGCGCCAGCCACTGGCCGGGATGGTCCCGATGCCGCGCCAGGCGCGGTCGGTGACCTCGAAGACGTCGTCCAGCATCGCCCGCGCGGCCGGGTTGCCCTCGGGCCGGACGGCACGCGGATAGGCGTTGTCGACCGTGTGCTCGCCCCGTTCCAGTTGCCGCACGGTCCGCCGTACGCCCTCCAGGATGTCCAGTGGCTCGAACCCCGTCACCACGATGGGCACCTTGAATCGCTCGGCGAGCGCCGGGTACTCCTCGGTCCCCATGACGCTGCACACGTGTCCGGCGGCCAGGAAGCCCTGGACCCGGCAGTCCGGCGACTGCATGACTGCCTCGATCGCCGGCGGCACCCGCACGTGGGAGACGAGCAGACTGAAGTTGCGGATACCGCGTCTGCGGGCCTGGTGGACGGTCATCGCGTTGGGCGGGGCGGTGGTCTCGAAGCCGATGCCGAAGAAGACGACCTCGCGGTCGGGGTTCTCCTCGGCGATGCGCAACGCGTCGAGTGGGGAGTAGACCACGCGGACGTCGCCGCCCGCCCCCCGGACCTGGAACAGGTCGCGGCCCGTGCCCGGAACCCGGAGCATGTCGCCGAACGAGCAGAAGATCACGCCGGGCCGGGAGGCGATCTCCAGTGCCTTGTCGATGACCTCCAACGGGGTCACACACACCGGGCAGCCGGGACCGTGGATCAACTCCACTTCTTCAGGGAGGAGCTGGTCGATCCCGTGTCGGATGATGGTGTGGGTCTGACCGCCGCACACCTCCATGAGCGCCCACGGCCGGGTCACCGTGGCCCTGATGTCGTCGAGCAGCCGCGCCGCCAGCTCCGGGTCCTGGAACTCGTCGATGTACTTCACCGCCGCACCTCCCCGGCGAGGTCCTCGCCGTCGTCGGCCCGCGCCGCCTGCTCCCACGGGTCACCGAACTCCTCCTGGAGCATGCCGAGGTTCTCGAACAGCTCCAGCGTCCTGCGGGCCGACTCCTCGTCGAGCCGCTGGAGGGCGAAGCCGACGTGGACGATGGCGTACTCGCCGACCTGCAGATCGGGCAGGTACTCCAGGCACACCTCCTTGACCACACCGCCGAAGTCGACGGTGGCCATGCGGGTGCCGTCCCGTTCCTCGACGCCCAGCACTCTGCCGGGTACCGCCAGGCACATGTGTGTCTCCTCACTTGTCGAGCGGCGGAGCCCGCTCCGGTCATCCGCTCCGGGCTCCCGCACGGGCGGCCACGACGAGCTGGCCGAGGGCCAGTCCGCCGTCATTGGGCGGGATGTCGCGATGGCGCAGCACGGTGAACCCGTCCGCCCGCAGACCGCGGGCACAGGCCTCCGACAGCAGCGTGTTGGCGAACACGCCGCCGCTCAGGGCCACCGTCCGCAAGCCGGTCGCCTCGCGGGCCGCGCCGCACACCGATCGCACCAACCGGGCGACGGCGTGATGGAACCGGACCGCGATCAGGGCCGCGGCGGTCCCCTCGCGGACGTCCGACGCGACGGCGGCCAGCAGGGGCGCGGCGTCGGCGATCAGGGGAGCGCCATGGGGCCGATGATCCGTCAGGCCGAAGGCGTAGCGCGGGTCGTCGTCCACACCGTCACCCGCGGACACCGCTGCCGCCTCCAGCTCGATCGCCGCCTGCGCCTCGTATCCCGCGTGGTGGCAGACACCCGCCAAGGAGGAGACGGCGTCGAAGAGCCGGCCCATGCTGGACGTGGGGACGCAGTTCAGACCGCTCTCCAGCTGCCGTTCCAGCACGGTGAGTTCGGCCGGCGGGCAGGCGGCGGTACAGGGCAGGCCGGGGTCGTGGCCGAGACCTGCCGCGTGCAGGTGCGCCAGCGCCATGCGGTACGGCCGCCGCACCGCCGCGTCGCCCCCGGGCAGCGGCACGTAAGCCAGGTGCGCGAACCGGTGGTATCCGTCGTAGTCCGCGAGCAGGAACTCACCGCCCCAGACCGCACCGTCGTCCCCGTGCCCGGTGCCGTCGAAGGCGACCCCGATCACCCTGGTGCCCTCCGGCATGCCTCGTTCGGCCATGACCGAGGCGATGTGCGCGTGGTGGTGCTGCACTCGCAGCACGGTGCGGCCCCCGGCGTGCCGCCGCGCCCAGGCGGCCGACCGGTAGCCCGGGTGGGTGTCGGTCACCAGCAGCGAGGGGTGCACGCCGGTGACGGTTTCCAGCCGGCGTTCGGCGCGGCCGAAGGTCCGTTGGGTGGCGAGGTCGTCCATGTCCCCGATGTGGGCGGACAGCCAGGCCCGGTCGCCCTGCGCGAGGGCGAAGACGTTCTTCAGGTCGCCGCCGACCGCCAGTGACGGGGACACCGGCACGGGCAGGGTGACCGGCAGCGGGGCGTGGCCGCGGGAACGGCGCAGCATCAGCGGCTCGCCGTCGCAGACGCGGACCACGGAGTCGTCGCACGGCACGTGGATCGGGCGGTCGTGCGTGAGCCAGGCGTCGGCCAGGCCGGCCAAGCGCTCCAGGGCTTCCTCGTCGTCCGTGACGATGGGTTCACCGGAGCGGTTTCCGCTCGTCATGACCAGCAGCCGGGGAGCGTCCGCCTCGCGGTCCGGACCGTCCGTCCCGAACAGCAGATGGTGGACGGGCGTGTACGGCAGCATGACGCCGAGGTCGGGACTGCCCGGCGCGACGGCGCGTGCGGGCACGGGGAAGCCGGGGGCGGGCCCGGCGTCGGTGCGCCGGCGCATCAGAACGACGGGCCGCACCCGTCCGGTGAGCAGCTCCCGTTCGAGAGGCCCGACGTGGACGAGATGTTCGATGTCCCTGACGTCCCGGGCCATCACCGCGAAGGGCTTGTCGCCGCGGGCCTTGCGGCGGCGCAGCTCGGCGACCGGCTCGGCACGCGTGGCGTCGCAGGCCAGGTGGTATCCGCCGAGGCCCTTGACGGCGAGGACGGCGCCCGCGGCGAGCAGCGAGCGGGCGGCGGCCACGGGGTCCGTGCCGCCCGGGCCGGTGGCGCCGGGCCCGGACGCCGTGACGAGACGCAGGCGGGGTCCGCACGCGGGGCAGGCGACGGGCTGGGCGTGGAAGCGCCGGTCGGCCGGGTCGTGGTACTCACGGGCACAGTCCGGGCACAGGGGGAAGCCCGCCATCGTGGTGTGGGCGCGGTCGTAGGGCAGGCCGGTGACGATGGTGAAGCGGGGGCCGCAGTGCGTGCAGGTGATGAAGGGGTGGCGGTGCCGCCGGTCCGCGGGGTCCGCGAGCTCGGCCAGGCAGTCGTGGCAGGTCGCGGTGTCGGGTGCCACGAGCGTGCGGACCTGGTCGCCGGCCCGGGAGGGGGCGATACGGAAGCCGCTGCCGCCGGTGGCCGGGACCTCGGACGTCTCCACCGATTCCACGATCGCGAGAGGCGGGGCGCCGGGCGCCAGGCGGGCGCAGAACAGGTCGACGGCCCTCGCCGGTCCCTCGACCTCCGCCACGACGCCGTCGCCGGTGTTGGTCACGTGTCCGGCGAGACCCAGCTCGGTGGCGAGTCCGTACACGAACGGGCGGAAGCCCACGCCCTGCACCACGCCCCGGACGACGACACGGGCGCGACGAGCGGACCGTGGTGGCGCGCCGGCGTCCGGAGCGGTGCTCATGCGTGCGCCCTGGCCATCACCGGCGCGTGCACGGCGTGTCCCCCGGCCGCCGCGAGCGCCCGGTCGACGAGGACACCGGCGCCCTCCCCGGTACGGACGGAGGTGAGGACGGTCTCCACGCCCGGGTTGACCCGCTGCACGTGGGCACGGAAGGCCGCCTCGTCGAACTCGGCCGGTGCGGCCAGGTCGGACTTGGTCACGATCACGAGCTGGGCCAGGCCGAACGCGGTGGGGTACTTGAGCGGCTTGTCCTCGCCCTCGGTGACGGAGGCGAGGACGACCCGCAGCGACTCGCCCAGGTCGTAGGAGGCCGGGCAGACGAGGTTGCCCACGTTCTCCACGAAGAGCAGGCGGGTGTCTTCGGGCAGCCAGTCGTGCAGGTGCCCGGCGAGCATGTCCGCCTCCAGGTGGCACAGCCCGTCCGTCAGCACCTGCTTGACGGGCACTCCCGAGCGGGCCAGGCGGGTGGCGTCGTTCTCGGTGGCCAGGTCCGCCGTGAGGGCCGCGGCGGCGATGTCCCTCTCCCGGGCCAGCCGCAGCTCGCGTTCCAACAGGGCCGTCTTGCCGCTGCCCGGACTGGACAGGAGGTTGATCAACGTCGTGCCGCGGGCGGTCAGTTCGGCGCGCAGGACGCCCGCCGCCATCGTGTTCTTGGCCAGTACGGCCTGCCGGAGGTCGACTGTGCGGCACATCGTCAGTTCTCCTCGTGGTGGGTGGCGACAGCGCTGCCGGGCTCCGGGGAGTCCCTGCGCCAGGCAACTTCGGTGATGGTCAGTTCGCGTCCTGCCAGCAGCTCGGTGGCGGCTCCGCGGCAGTCGGCGCACACCAGGTCGGGGGGCATCCCCGTCTCCCAGGTCCGTCCGCACGGCTCGCAGGACGCCCGGCCGGGAATCGTCCGGGTCAGGAGCTCGCAGCCCTCCAGGACCGTGCCGGCACAGGCGAGTCCGAAGCAGAACCCGAGCGCGTCGGGGACCACTCCGGCCAGTTCGCCGATGTCGATGCGCACGTGACGCACGCCGTGCGCGCCCCGGGACGTCGCCGCCCGCTCGACCTGGTCCACGACCGCCAGAGCGACGGACATCTCGTGCATCGCCACTCCGTCCTGGCCAGAATGTGTCTCGCGGCTCATTAGAGGAGGCCCCGGGGCGCCGGAGCGCCCGGCACGCCGGGCCAGGCGGGGCGCATAGCCCGTTCGGTGCATGCCTGACGGCGCCGGGGCGTCACATCCTGCGGATGCGCAGGTACCGCCGGATGTCGGGCCAGAAGGCGGCGACGAACGCCGTCAGGGCCGTGGTGGTCACGACGGCGGCGGCACCGCCGATGAGCTGCTTGTTCATGGGGTCTCCGTTGAGGGTGAATTCGAGGCTGTACGGGCTCCTGCTGCGCCGTCAGACGACGGCCGCGTCACGGACCAGCTCCCCCACCATGCGCACCGCGTCGGGCACCGCGGCGGCCACGGGCGGGCTGAGGCCGATGCACTCCTCGACGGTGCCGGGTTCGCAGCCCACCACCAGGATGCGCCGCGGGGGCCGCGCGCCGGTCCCCGCGCACAGGGTCCCCAGCAGCGCCAGCACGGCGTCCGGCGTCATCCGGTGCCCGTCCAGAGCGGCACCGGCAGGTCCCGGCCCGGTGCCTGGTCCCGGCGCCTCGATCAGGTAGAGCGTTCCCGGCGGTCCGCCCCGCGCCGTCGCGTCCAGCAGGATCAGCGTGTCGTACCCGTCGAGGAGCCGGTAGGCCAGGTGGACGCCGCGGATGCCGATGTCGGCGACCTCGACGCCCTCGGGCAGGTCCTGCCCGGCCAGGATCCGGGCGGCCTCGACGCCGAAGCCGTCGTCGCCGAGGAAGACGTTGCCCACCCCGGCGACCAGGGTGCGCGGGGGAAAGGGTGCCGCTGCGGCGGTCACGGGGCCTCCTCGGCGTCGGCGACGTCGACCTCGTCGGGCTGGAAATAGAGGTAACGGCCCTGCTCACGGCGGATGTCGGCGCCCGGGTCGTCCTCGACGGTGACCGCGATGTGCACGCCGCCGTCCACATCGTGCAGCACCGCCTCGACCAGGGCGCGTCGGCCGTCGAGGAACAGGTCCTGGGCGTCGGTGTGCCGCAGCCGGGGCCTGAGCACGACGCGGCTGCCCGCCCGCACCGGCCGTCCGCCGATCAGGACGTGGTCGTGGGCGGGGTCCACGGAGGCGTCCGCGCCCGGGTCCCACCACGGGGTGTCCGGCCGCTGAACGCCGCCCGATGCCCCGGGCTCAGTGACGCCGCGCAGACTGCGTACCGCGCCGTGCAGGCGTTCCAGCACCTCCGCCGGCATGGAGTCGGCGAGGTCGATCACCGCGGCGGCCCGGTCGTCCGTGCCCCGCGCCTCGCGCTTCTCCTCGTCGGTGAGGGCCGCCGTGCGCAGCGCGAGGATCTCGTCGATCTCCGTGGCGTCGTACAGCGCCCCGGGGCTCTCGGGGGCGATGGACGGATGGTCCTCCAGGATGATGGGCGAGGAGAGCACCAGGTCCCCGGCGCCCGGTTCACCGGCCAGCACGGGCCAGGTGTGCACGTTGCGGCATCCGGCCACCGCGCCCTCCGCCCACTCCGGCGGGTCGGTGACCGACAGGAACCGTCCGGCGTCCAGACACAGCAGTGTGTGTGCCGCGACCAGGGAGCGGGACAGGGCGGCGTCGCGGCCGTCACCGGCGGCGGGCGCCCACTCGCTGGTGTTCTCCACGACCGCACTCAGCCGTTGCGCGGTGTACGGGCCGTCCAGGTCGCTCGCCGACAGTCGCAGCAGACCTCTGATCGCCTCGCGGCGGCGCACGAGCCGGCCGACGACCCGGCCGGCGTCGTCCGTGACCGGCTCGGTCTCCTCGGCCGCCGGCCGGGTGAAGGGCACGGTCGTGCCCGCGCCGGCCAGCTCGTCGACGGCGACGGTGAGCCGGACCTGCTCCTCGTGACCCTCGTCCCAGGGGACCAGCACCCTGTCGCCCAGGCGCAGTTCGGGCACGGTCTCGAAGCCGCCGTCCGGCAGCGCCCGCTGGACCGTGCGCCGGCAGGAGTGCAGGAAACGCAGTTCGACGGCGAGGGTCGCGCCCCGCCGTGGTTCCATCAGGAGCTCGGTGCGCTGGACGTCGTGCTCCTCGGCGACCGCGGTCCAGGACGGGGGCACGAGCACCCCGAACTGCCAGCGCAGCCTGTTCTTGGCGGCCGAGGCCCGGTACGGGTAGAGCACGTACCCCTCGAACAGCACCGCGTCGGCCACGTGGCGGGCGACGGCCAGCCGGGCCTCGGTCGCCGGGGTGAAGGCCGTCGTCCCGGTCGGCGTCGTCTGCTTCGTCTGTGTCGTCACGGTGTTCTCTCCCCGGCCGCTCGCAGCAGCTCCTCGACGGTCGCCTGCCACGAGGGCAGCGCCTGACGGGACCGGTGCGCGAGCAGCGCGTCCATGGTGTCGTTGGGCAGGCGCAACCAGCCCGAGCCCGGGAAGTGCTGCTCGACCATCTCCCGCCAGGTCTTCACCGGCATCCGGAACGTGGCCTCCCTGTCCCAGGGAACCGGTTCGACGTGGAAGCCGCCCGCGCCGGTGAAGGCGGTGCCGGAGAACAGCATGAGCAGCGGCACCTCCCCCTCCTGCAGCGCGTGGAAGTACCGGGAGGACGCGATGTCCATGTCGTAGGTGCAGGGCACCACCACGTCGGTCTCCACCTCGTCGGTGAAGCCCTGGACCATCACCGGGACCTGCGCGAACTGCACGGGGTTGAGGCTGCTGCCCCAGCGGGAGCGCTCGCCGAACAGGTCGGTCAGGGCCCGGGCCTCGCCGTCGCCGTAACCTCGGCGGGCGGGTTCGATGCGGATCTGGCAGCGCAGCGCGAGCGCGTGCACCCGGGTGCCGGGGGTGGCGGTGACACGCAGCCGGAAGACGAGGGTGGGGCCGGCCGCGTACGGGTCGGCGCGCACCCCGGTGCAGGTGAAGGCGAATTCGGTCACGGCCGGCTCCCCCGGGTGTCGCGGGACCGGTCCCGGACGTGCGCGAAGAAGGCGTCGAGGTCGGCGCGCGCCTGAGCGCCCCCGTCGAAGCCCTGCCAGCGCAGTCGCATGCGGCCCACCAGTTCGTAGCAGATGTCGATCGGCACCAGGTGGCACTCGACGCGGCCTTCGTGGCGGCGCAGCAGGAGCGCCTCCACATCGGATCGGAGGAGTCCGGCCAGCGAGGAGGCCGCCAGGACCGACTGCCATGCCTCCGGTTCCAGTTCGCTCTCGGTCGCGCCGGCCGGGCTCGGGTAGAGCGCGACCAGCCGGTCGAGCGTGGAGTTGTGGAAGAAGAACGCGACGCCGACGGGGATGCGCAGCCGTTCCCAGGCCTGCTCGTCGAGGCGGTGTGCGGGGTCGCTCAGATACCGTCCGGGAACGGTGCGGAAGCGGCCCGTCGGCCCGCCCGAGCGGTCCAGCAACTGGGCGCAGGGTTCGCAGGAGCAGGCCAGCGCCCGCTTCTCGGTGTCCACGAGATGCCGGTGCCGTTCGTCGGCCAGCGGTCCCGAGCACAGGTCGCAGCGCTCGTCGCGGGGGCCCCGGGGCGCGGTGAAGCGTGCCAGGCCCCGGGGCGCGGGGCGGTGTCCGACCAGTTCCGGTCCGGGCGGATGCGTGTTCACGGCGCCGTGGTGGCCGACGGGCCACCGCTCGTGCCGGCCGTGTCCGCGGGGCCCGACCCGATCTGGAGCAGGACGGGTTCCCGTACCGCCGCCTCCTCCAGGACCACGGCCGTGACCTCCGGGGCGAAACAGGCGAGCGCGTCCCGTGCCGTCCGTTCGGCGGCCTCCGGGCTGCCGCCGCAACCGCAGCCCGCGGTTCCGGCCCGGCGCAGCCGCAGCTCGCCCGTCGCCGGGTCGAAGCCGGCGCTCTCCAGGGGCTGCGGCAGGCCCTTGAGGGCCCGGGCGATGCGGGTGGGCGCGTCGTCGGGGTGCAGCCCGTGGAGGACCAGCAGGCTCGCCACGAGTTCGTCCCCGAGGAGGGCGTCCAGGGCGTCCCCCGCCGGCGCTCCGCGGTCGCGGCCGAACAGGTCCACGGCACGGGCCAGCCCGGCCCCGTAGAACTCCATGAGGACACGGACCAGTTCGTCGGCGGCCTCGCACGCCGTGCGGTCGCCGGAGGCGGCGAGCCGGTCCAGGATCTCCTCGACCCGCCGTCCCGCCGTCTCCGCGTCGGGCCCGCCGCTCATCCGGCCAGGCCGCTCAGTCCGGTGGGCACGTGCATGGACTTCACCGTCCTGCCGTCGCCGACGTACATGTGGACACCGCAGGGCAGGCAGGGGTCGAAGCTGCGTACGGCGCGCATGATGTCGATGCCCTTGAAGTTCTCCGGGGTGTTCTCCTCGAAGATCGGGGTGTTCTGCACCGCGTCCTCGTACGGGCCGGGGGTGCCGTAGGTGTCGCGGGTGGACGCGTTCCACGGGGTCGGTGGGTACGGGTGGTAGTTGGCGATCTTGCCGTCCCGGATGACCATGTGGTGGGAGAGCACGCCGCGCACCGCCTCGGTGAAGCCGACGCCGATGGACTCCTCGGGCACCTCGAACTTCTCCCAGGTCTGAGTGCGTCCGGCACGGACCTCGGCGAGACCCATTTCGGCGCAGTGCAGGGCGACGGCGGCCGCATAGGCCTGGAAGTAGGTCCGGGCGCGGTTGCGCTCCAGGGCGTTGCTCCACTTAGGGATCTTCCACTCGAAGGTGGTCTCCGGCTTGGTGAGTGTGCGGGGCAGGTTGATGACGACGCTGTGCCCGGTGGCCTTGACGTAGCCGATGTCGACGAGCCCGGACAGGGCGGTGGACCACAGCCGGGCGATGGGGCCGCCGCCGGTGTCCAGCGCCAGGTGGTCCTTGCCGTCGAACCAGCGCGGAGACATGACCCAGCTGTACTTGTCGTCGAAGTTCCGCTTCTGCGGTGCCGGGATGGTGTGCTGGTTCCACGGGTGGCGCGGGTCGACCGGGTTGCCGAGCGGGTCGTGCGTGACGAACTGCTCCTGGCCCTCCCAGTCCTCGTAGTACGAGCTGCCGAGCAGGATGCGGATGCCGAGGTTGATCTCGGTGAGGTCGTTGGTGACGAGCTTGCCGTCCACGATCACGCCCGGGGTGACGAACATGCGCCGTCCCCAGTCCGACATGTTGGCGTACGTGAAGTCGCAGTACTCGGGGTCGTTGAGCGCGCCCCAGCAGCCGAGCAGCACCCGTCGGCGGCCGACCTCCTCGTAGCCGGGCAGTGCCTCGTAGAAGAAGTCGAAGAGGTCGTCGTGGAGCGGCACGACCCGTTTCATGAACTCGACGTAGCGCATGAGCCGGGACATGTAGTCGGTGAAGAGCTGGACCGAGCCGATGGTGCCGACGCCACCCGGGTAGAGCGTGGAGGGGTGCACATGGCGGCCCTCCATCAGGCAGAACATCTCCCGGGTGTAGCGGCTGACCTGGAGCGCCTCGCGGTAGAACTCGCCCTCCAGCGGATTGAGCGAGCGCATGATGTCGGCGATGGTGCGGTAGCCGTGCTCCGCGGCGTGCGGCGCCTCGGTGCGTTCGGCGAGTTCGAGCACGCCGGGGTTGGTCTCGCGGACCATCTTCTCGCAGTAGTCGACCCCGACCAGGTTCTCCTGGAAGATGTTGTGGTCGAACATGTACTCGGCGGACTCGCCGAGGTTGATGATCCACTCGCCCAGGTGCGGCGGCTTCACGCCGTACGCCATGTTCTGCGTGTACACCGAGCAGGTGGCGTGGTTGTCGCCGCAGATGCCGCAGATGCGGCTGGTGATGAAGTGCGCGTCACGCGGGTCCTTGCCGCGCATGAAGACGCTGTAACCGCGGAAGACGGACGAGGTGCTGTAGCACTCGGCGACCTTCTTCTGTTTGAAATCGATCTTCGTGTGGATGCCGAGGCTGCCCACGATCCGGGTGATCGGGTCCCACGCCATCTCCACCAGGCCGGTGCCGTCACCGGTCGTCGTCGAGGTCGCCATTGTGTCTGAGATGCCCTTCGGTCGGGTCGGGTCGGTGATCTGGTCTTCGGACGGTGCCTCGGCAGGCCGGCGGAGCGGGCGCGGCCGCGGTCACCAGGGGGGCCGGTAGCCGGTGGTGATCTCCCGGCCGGTGTGCCGCCACTTGGGCTCCTTGTCCACCGTTCTGGCCGTGATGGTCCGCAGCCTGCGGATGACCGCGCCGTAGGCGCCACTGGCGGTGCTGGAGAACTTGCCGCCGGGCGGCTCGTCCATGAACGGCATGAACTTGTCGGGGAAACCCGGCATGGTGCAGGCGATGCAGATGCCGCCCACGTTCGGGCAGCCCCCGATGCCGTTCATCCAGCCGCGCTTGGGCACGTTGCACTTCACGACCGGGCCCCAGCAGCCCAGTTTCACCAGGCACTTGGGCGAGTCGTACGACATGGCGAACTGGCCCTGCTCGTAGTAGCCGGCCCGGTCGCACCCCTCGTGGACGGTCGCGCCGAACAGCCAGTTCGGGCGGAGCTTGTCGTCCAGCGGGATCATCGGCGCCGACCCGGCGGCCTGGTAGAGCAGGTAGGTGAGGGTCTCGGCGAAGTTGTCGGGCTGGATGGGGCAGCCCGGTACGCAGACGATCGGGATGCCCGCCTTCGACGTCCAGTCCCAGCCCAGGTAGTCGGGTACTCCCATCGCGCCGGTGGGGTTTCCGGCCATGGCGTGGATGCCGCCGTACGTGGCGCAGGTGCCGATCGCCACGACGGCCAGCGCCTTGGGGGCGAGCCGGTCGATCCACTCACTGGTGGTGATGGGCTGGCCGGTCTCCGGGTTGTCCCCGAAGCCGCACCAGTACCCCTCCTGCTTGATCGCCTCGTTCGGGATGGATCCCTCGACCACGAGGACGAAGGGGTCGATCTCGCCGCGCTCGCCCTTGAAGAACCACTCGATGAAGGTGTCCGCTCCGCCGACCGGTCCGCACTCGAAGTCGATGAGCGGCCAGTGAACGGCGATTTTCGGCAGGCCAGGCAGCACACCGAGGGCGATCTCCTCGATGCTGGGCTGCATGGCGGCCGTCAGGGCGACCGAGTCACCGTCGCAACTCAGCCCGGCGTTGATCCAGAGGATGTGGATCGGCTTCTCTTCCGTGCCGGGCGCGCCGGAGGCGTCCGGCTCGGCGCTGGTGGCCGGGGGTGCTGCGTTCATCAGTGCTCCCAGGGAGGAATGCGGCAAAAGCTGACCAATGGGACCGCGATGTTGCTAAGAATCGGCCACAGCGGTCGCCGCCGCACTCGAAGAGGCCGTCCGGGCGGGCACGGCTTCCTTGCGGACGAAGGCCCGGCGCAGCGCGTGATACGGCGCTTCGGGGTCGAAAAAGATCGTGCGCATGCGTCCGAGTTCACGCTCACGGACCGCGGCCAACGGTGTGCCGCCCTCCCGGCGGTCGCGTTCGGCCTTCTTGTCGGCGAGCCGGGTACGCGCCACCGAGGAAGCCGCCCATCGCTCGGCCAGTCGGGTGACCTCGGCGGTGAACCGGGCGGGAGCGCACTCGATCACCCGGTCGACCAGTCCGATCCTCTCGGCCCGCCGGGCGCTGACGGGCAGCGCCTCCCGGGTGAGCCGTTCCGCCATGCCGGCACCCACCCGCCGCGGCAGGCTGTAGGTCCAGTACTCGGAGCCGTACAGGCCCATGTGCCGGTAGTGCGGGTTGAGCACGGAGCCGGCCCGGCACCACACCTCGTCGGCGGCCAGCGCCAGCATGACGCCGCCGGCCGCCGCGTTGCCGCCCACCGCGCTCACGACGAGGCGGTCCGTGGTGGTGAGGACGGCCTCGACGAGGTCGTTCATCGCGTTGAGGTTGGCCCAGGACTCCGCCGCCGGGTCGGGCGCCGCCTCGATGACGCCCAGGTGGATGCCATTGGAGAAGAAGTCCCGGGCGCCGCCCAGCACCAGCACGGCGGTCGGCCGTTCGCACGCCGCCCGGTAGGCGTCGAGCAGCCGTCGGCAGTGACCGGCGGACATCGCGCCGCCGGGGAACGAGAACGACAGCACGCCCACTTCCCCGGTCTCGCGGTAGCGGATGTCCGACCAGGTGTCGTCGTCCGCGGGCGGCAGGACGGGCGCCGGGACCTCCGGCAGCCCGGACAGCAGCCCGGCCAGGGCGAGCGTGGCCGGCAGCTTGCAGGCGCGCGGCGCGCCGGGACCGGTCCGGGCCCGCAGTTCGGGCAGCCACACCGCGCCGTCCGTCGTGGCCCGGCAGACCGCGCCCGCCCTGGTCGCCAGCAGTTCACCTGCGCGTCCGCGCAGGCGGGGCTCGGCGTGGCCGCCGTGCAGGAACCACTCACGACCGAGCAGTTCGTCGAGGACGCCGGGCTGGGAGTCGGCGGAGCGCAGCTTGCGCAGGACCTCCTCGGTGGGATCGTCGGCCCACGCGATACGCCGCGCCTCCTGCCGCATCGGGGGCCGGCTCCGGGCACCCGGGACTCCTGGCGCCGTGCTCTGCTTCAGGGGGGTGTACCGGCCGGACGCGAACCGGTCGACGGCCGTCAGTACCGCTTCCATGGCGGCGTCGGACAGCTCGTTGCGGTAGAGGTCGCTCTTGCCGGTGCGCGGCACGGGGAAGGTCCGGGTCGCCCACACCGGCCCGGCGTCCATCTCCTCCTCGGCCTGCAGGACCGTCACTCCCCACTCGGCGACGCCCTCGCGCACGGCCCAGTCCAGGGAGGCCGGTCCCCGGTCGCCGACCGGCCCGGGGTGCACGATCAGGCACGTCCGGGTCGTCCACACGTCACGCGGGACGACTGTCTTGAGCATGGGCGCCACGACGAGGTCGGGTGCGTGCCGGTCGACGGCGGCGCGCACGTCGTGGCCGCGGGGCGTCACCTCCACGGCCACGACGTGCCCGCGGTCCCGCAGCTCGGCGTGCACGCGCTGCGTGAGGCTGTTGTAGGCGCTGGCGATGAGCAGGATGCGCATGGCGACCCTTCCGACGGGGTTGCCGGCGGCGTCGAGGCGACCGGCTGCCTGCGATGGTCGGGCATCGGGCGCCGAGAGCGTCGACACGAATCCCGCACGTCACCCGCAGGGGTGACGCTTGTCGCCACATGGCTGCCGTCGCGGCAGGCCGCCGCATCACCCACCGGCGCCTCCCGGCCGACACGCATCGACATGTCGCGAAAGCGGATCGGTGGGAAACTTGAGAGGTCCGAGGCACGGGAAGGTGCCTTTCCACGAGAGCGGACAGGCAGGTCGGCTCATGCCTGAGGAACGCAAGTCACCGAAATCGCCGGACGACCGCGGGGCCGGCCGGCACCAGGGGTCCAAGCACCACGGCTGGTCCCCGGACGTCGACGAGACGCGACAACAGGACAATCCGAGCGCCCGCCGGTCCTTTCACGCCGAGGAGCACGCCCCCTCGCCGGGACCGGGCCGGAAGCGGTCCGAGCAGGAGCGCACCCCGACCCCCGGCGACGTGGCGAAGAGCGACGCGCGACGGGGTGAGGAGCACGGAGCGAAGCCGGAAACGGGTATGCGGGACACCGGCAGCAGAGGCCGGTCCGGCCGGCCCAGCGGCACGAAGGACGACTCCGCCTTCACCGGCGTCGACCCGGACGACGGCGGGAACAGGCGCCGGCCCGGCTGACCGGCGAGGGGTGCGACCGCCCGCGCCCCGCACACACTCGTCGGCCGCCGCGGACAGCCGCGGCGGCCGAAACCACTGGACTTCCCCATGACTTTGCCCATACCGTTGGGGCCACCAACGATATGGGGGTTCCTTGATGCGCCGCGTCCGTTACACGTCCCCCGCCGGCCCCCTGTTCCTCGAGCACGTCCCCGTGCCCGAGCCGGGCCCGGGTGAGCTGCTGGTGCGCTGCGAGGCGGTCGGCGTCACCCTGCCGGTGGTACGCAAGGTCACCGAGGCAGCCGAGCCCGTCCCGCTCGGCGGCGAGGTCGCCGGGGAGGTGGTGGCGGCCGGTGCCGGCGTGACCGGCTTCCGGGCGGGCGACCGGGTGACCGGGCTGTGCTTCGGGCACGGCTACGCCGACTTCGCCGTCCTGCGTCGGGAGATGGCCTCGCCGGTCCCCGACGGTGCCGGTGCGGTCGACGCGGTCGCGCTGGTCCGCAGCGGCCTGGTGGCGCTCGGCGCCCTGTCGGCCGCCCACCCCCGGCCGGGCGAGTCGGCGCTCGTGACGGCCGCGGCCGGTGGGGTCGGCCAGCTGGCCGTGCGGCTCGCGCGGACGCGCGGCGCGGCCCGCGTCGTGGGCGCCGTCTCCGACCCGGCCAAGGCGGACTTCGTGCGCTCCCTCGGCGCCGACGACATCGTGGTCTACGGCGACGACGACTGGGGCGAGCCCGTCGACTACGTCCTCGACGGGGTGGGCGGCGACCTGCTCACCCCGGCCGTCGCCGCCCTCGCCCCGGGCGGCCGGCTGGTGGCGTACAGCTCGGGCGGCGGGACCGTCCGGGCGTACGACCTGCTCGTCGGCGCCAGGACGGTGACGGGGTTCCAGATGGCGCGGATCGCCCGCGAGCGGCCCGAGCTGTACGAACGGTGGCGCCGGGAACTGTGGCGGCTGTTCGCGGACGGGGTGCTCCGGCCCGCCGTGCACGGCGTGTTCGGCCTGGCGGACGCGGCCCGGGCGCACGAGGCCGTCGCGTCGCGGCGCAACCTCGGAAAGGTCGTCCTCGTGCCCTGACACCGGCACGGCGGCTCAGCGGGAGCGCGCCCCCGTGCCGACGGCCGTCCGTGACGCCGCGGCCGGCTCGTCCGGAGCCGGGGCCTCGGGGTCGTGCGCCCGGCGTTTGGCGATGACGGCGCACACCATCAGCTGCATCTGGTGGAAGAGCATCAGCGGCAGCACGGCCAGCGAGGCGTGCGCGCCGAACAGGACGCTCGCCATGGGCAGACCGGAGGCGAGGGACTTCTTGGACCCGGCGAACTGGATGGCGATCCGGTCGGCCCGGCTGAAGCCCAGCGCCCTCGCCCCGTACCAGGTCAGCAGCAGCATCACGGCGAGCAGCACCGCCTCCACGACCAGCAGGCCGCCCAGCCGGACCGGGCTCACCTGGTGCCAGATGCCCTGCACCATGCCCTCACTGAACGCGGTGTAGACGACGAGGAGGATCGAACCGCGGTCGACGAGGCCGAGCACCTTCTTGTGCCGGGCGACGAACCCCCCGATCCAGCGGCGCAGCACCTGCCCGGCGATGAACGGCACCAGCAGTTGCAGCACGATCTCGACCACCGAGTCGGCGGAGAACCCGCCCCCGCTGCTGCCGAGCAGGGCCGCGGCCAGCAGTGGCGTGACGACGATGCCCGCCAGCGAGGAGAAGGAACCCGCACAGATCGCGGCGGGCACGTTGCCGCGGGCGATGGAGGTGAAAGCGATCGACGACTGGATGGTGGAGGGGACCAGGGTGAGGAAGAGCAGCCCCTGGTAGAGGGGGTCGGTCAGGAAGACCGGGACGAGCCCGCGGGCCGCCAGGCCCAGCACCGGGAAGACGACGAAGGTGCAGGCCAGCACGGTGACGTGGAGTCGCCAGTGACGCAGACCGTCCATCGCCTCACGGGTGGAGAGCCGGGCACCGTACAGGAAGAAGAGGAACGCGATCGCGATCGTGGAGGCCCCGGAGGCGACGTCGGCGCCCGCCCCGCGGGCCGGCAGCAGGGCCGCGAGGCCCACCGTTGCGAGCAGCAGCAGGACGTACGGGTCGATCGGCATCCAGCGCGGCCATCGCAGGCGTATCACGGTGCTCCACTTGCTCGTTCTCTTCTTGCTCCGGCGGGGTCACGGGTCCCCGCTCCATCCTGTGCCCCCACCCGGCGATCGGGAATCCGGTACACCGCTCTCACTGCCATCACGTATCGCGATGACCGGGTACGGTGGGGCGCGTGTACGACCCCTCCCAGCTGCGCACCTTCCTGACCGTGGCCCAGACGCTGAGCTTCACGCAGGCCGCACGGCGGCTCGGGCTGCGCCAGTCGACGGTGAGCCAGCACGTGCGGCGGCTGGAGGACGCCACCGGGCGGCAGCTGTTCACGCGGGACACGCACTCCGTGGAGCTGACCGAGGAGGGCGAGGCGATGCTGGGCTTCGCGCGCCGCATCCTGGAGGTGCACGAGCAGGCGGCGGCCTTCTTCGCCGGGACCCGGCTGCGCGGACGGCTGCGCTTCGGGGCGTCCGAGGACTTCGTGCTGACCCGGCTGCCGGAGATCCTCGAGGGCTTCCGGCAGGACCACCCGGAGGTCGACCTGGAGCTGACCGTGGAACTGTCGGGCACGCTCCACGAACAGCTGGCCGCCGGGAAACTCGACCTGGTGCTGGCCAAGCGGCGCCCCGAGGACCCGCGCGGCGAGCCGGTCTGGCACGACCGGCTGGTGTGGATCGGCGCGGAGCGGCTGCGCCTCGACCCGGACCGCCCGGTGCCGCTCATCGTCTATCCGCCGCCGGGCATCACCCGCGCGCTCGCGCTGGACGCGCTGCAACGGCAGGGCCGCGAGTGGCGCATCGCCTGCACCAGCGGCAGCCTCAACGGGCTGATCGCGGCGGCCCGGGCGGGCCTCGGCGTGATGGCGCACTCGCGGGGACTGGTCCCGCCCGGCCTGGTGCGCGTGCCGGACCGGGCCGGGCTGCCGGAGCTGGGCCGCGTCGACTTCGTGCTGGTGCACGGGCGCCGCCGCCCCTCGGCGCAGGGCGCCGCGGACGCCCTGGCGGCGGCGATCCTGGCGGGCGGCGACCGGCTGCACCCGTCCCGGCGCGCGGGACTCGCACAGGTGTGACGGAATCCGGTGCGCCCGCGCTGAAGGAGGAGACGGCGGCATCGCCGGCTCCTTGCCGGCGGTGAGCCGGTCGTACAGATTCGGTGGAGATTACGGCACCGAAACTTACTCAACCGTCAGGAAAGTGTCCGACCCTTCCCCATGTGAGCGCATTTCCTCTCAGTGACCAGCGCGAACATGAGCGCTGGTCGATTCCGCCGGGCCTCCCGTCCCCGCCCCGCGTGGGGTAGCTTTCACCGCGCTGTGCGGGGCGTCACCGGGAGCGGGGAGCGGGGTTTGCGCGAGTTCACCAACCCTCCGACGGCGTCGGCACCACCGGTGGGCGGTCTGGCCGACGTGGTCTTCCGGCATGCCCAGGAAGACCCGCAGCACATCGCCCTGGGCCGCAAGGACGAGGACGGGCGGTGGCGGGACGTGACCGCCGGCGCGTTCCGCGACGAGGTGCTGGCCCTCGCCAAGGGCCTGCTCGCCCAGGGCATCCGGTTCGGCGACCGGGTCGCCATCATGTCCCGCACCCGCTACGAGTGGACGCTCTTCGACTTCGCCCTGTGGACGATCGGTGCCCAGGTGGTGCCCGTCTACCCGACGTCCTCGGCCGAGCAGTGCCTGTGGATGCTGTACGACGCCGAGGTGACGGCGGCGGTCGTGGAGCACGAGGACCACGCGATGACCATCGCCACCGTCATCGACCGGCTGCCGCACCTGCGGGGCCTGTGGCAGCTCGACTCCGGCGCCGTCCAGCAGCTGTACGACGCCGGCGCCCACCTCGACGACGAGGTGGTGCACCGGCACCGGCAGGCGGTCACGCCCGACTCGGTCGCCACCGTCATCTACACCTCGGGCACCACGGGCCGCCCCAAGGGCTGCGTCATCTCGCACGGCAACCTCATGTACGAGGCGGACACCGTCATCAGGCGCTGGGAGCCGGTGTTCCACTCCAAGAAGGGCGACGAGGCGTCGACCCTGCTGTTCCTGCCGCTCGCGCACGTCTTCGGACGGATGGTGGAGGTCGCGGCGATCCGGGGCCGGGTCCGCTTCGGTCACCAGCCGCAGCTGAACGCCGCCGCGCTGCTGCCCGACCTGGCCGCGTTCCGGCCGACGTTCATCCTGGCCGTGCCGTACATCTTCGAGAAGGTGTTCCACGCGGCCCGGCGCAAGGCCGACAAGGAGGGGAAGTCCGGCCCCTTCGAGAAGGCCGTCGACGTGGCGGTGAAGTACGCGGAGGCGGTGGAGGCCAAGGCCTGGGGCATCGGCCCGGGCCCGTCGGCGGGCCTGCGCATGCAGCACCAGCTGTTCGACAAGCTCGTCTACACGAAGGTGCGGGCAGCGATGGGCGGACGCATCCGCAACGCCATGTCGGGCGGCTCGGCGATGGACCGGCGGCTCGGTCTGTTCTTCGCGGGCGCGGGCGTGCAGATCTACGAGGGCTACGGCCTGACCGAGTCCACGGCGGCGGCCACCGCCAATCCGCCCGAGCGCACCCGCTTCGGCACGGTCGGCCTCCCCATCCCGGGCGTCACCGTGCACATCGCGGACGACGGCGAGATCTGGCTGAACGGCGGCAACGTCTTCCAGGGCTACCTCAACAACCCGAAGGCCACCGACGAGACCCTGCACGACGGCTGGCTGGCCACCGGTGACCTGGGCTCACTGGACGAGGACGGCTACCTCACCATCACCGGCCGCAAGAAGGAGATCCTGGTGACCTCCGGCGGCAAGAGCGTCTCGCCGGGGCTGCTGGAGGAGCGCGTCCGGGACCACCCGCTGGTCAACCAGTGCATCGTCGTCGG
Source organism: Streptomyces flaveolus (assembly GCF_044765825.1). Lineage (NCBI taxonomy): Bacteria > Bacillati > Actinomycetota > Actinomycetes > Kitasatosporales > Streptomycetaceae > Streptomyces > Streptomyces flaveolus. The sequence goes on from NZ_JBIWKU010000004.1 coordinate 433,359, forward strand.
CAACGACCGCCCCTATGTCGCCGCCCTCATCACCCTGGACCAGGAGGCGGTCGACCACTGGCTGACGATGCGCAACAAGCCCCGGATGTCCGCGGCCGAACTGGTGCACGACGCCGACCTGGAGACGGAGGTGCGGCGCGCGGTCGTCGCGGCCAACACGCTCGTCTCCCAGGCCGAGTCGATCCGCACCTTCCGCATCCTGGCCCAGCCCTTCACCGAGGAGCACGGGCTGCTGACCCCGTCGCTGAAGCTCAAGCGCAAGGCCATCGAGAACGCCTACGCCACCGAGGTCGAAGCCCTGTACCGGGCATGAGTTTCGCGGTCAGGAATGCACGACGCCTCGTGATCGTTGACGATGGGAGTACCACCTGACCACAACCGAAGGATCAAGAGCTCGTGAGCAGCAAGGTCCCCCCGATCATCCTGAACAACGGCGTCGAGATGCCCCAGCTGGGCTTCGGCGTCTGGCAGGTGCCGGACGACGAGGCCGAGACGGCCGTCGCCACGGCCCTGGAGGCCGGGTACCGCAGCATCGACACAGCGGCGATCTACGGCAATGAAGAGGGCACCGGCAAGGCCATCGCCGCTTCGGGCGTCGCCCGCGAGGACCTCTTCGTCACCACCAAGCTCTGGAACAGCGACCAGGGGTACGACTCCACCCTGCGCGCCTTCGACACGTCGCTGGCCAAGCTCGGCCTCGACTACGTGGACCTGTACCTGATCCACTGGCCGCTGCCGTCGAAGAACCGCTACGTCGACACGTACAAGGCGTTCGAGAAGCTGTACGCCGACGGCCGGGTCCGGGCCATCGGCGTCTCCAACTTCCTGCCGGAGCACCTGGAGCGGCTGATCGCCGAGACGTCGGTCGTCCCGGCCGTCAACCAGATCGAGCTGCACCCGCACCTCCAGCAGCACGCCGCCCGCGAGTTCCACGCGAAGCAGGGCATCGCCACGGAGGCCTGGTCCCCGCTCGGCTCGGGCAAGGGCATCCTGGAGATCCCGGCGATCGTGGCGATCGCCCAGAAGCACAACCGCACCCCGGCCCAGGTCGTGCTGCGCTGGCACCTCCAGCTCGGCAACGTCGTGATCCCGAAGTCGGTGACGCCGTCGCGGATCAAGGAGAACATCGACGTGTTCGGCTTCTCCCTGGACACCGAGGACCTCGCGGCGATCAGCGCGCTGAACGAGGACCGGCGCCTGGGCCCGGACCCGGCGGAGTTCGACGTCGCCTGACCCGCATGCGCACCGAGGGGCCCGGTCCGCGCGGACCGGGCCCCTCCTGCCTGTGCCGCCCGGGTCGCCGCCGTCAGTCCGCGGGCCGCACCGCCGTGTAGACGGTGTGCGCCAGCAGGACGAAGACGTCGGGCCGCCGGTGCACGCTCGCGGCGTCCCCGGGGTCGAGCAGGCGGTCGAGAGTGGCCCGGTCCTCGGCGTCGAGGCCCTCGCCGAAGCGCTCCCGCACCCGGGACAGCGAGGCGGCGACGTACGCGCGTGCCTCGTCGGAGACGGGCGCGGGCAGGTCCAGCAGGAAGCTGCGGGTGCCGGTGTGCTTCAGGCCCGCCGCGGTCAGCAGCGCCGGCCAGTCCTCGGCCTCGGCCACGGAGCCGGGAAGGCTCGCGCGCATCTCGGCGAACGCGTCCTCCTCGGCGGCGTGCAGCCGGGCCTGTAGCCCCGGGCGCCCGATGCCGATGTCCCGGGGCAGGAAGCGGGCGGGCAGCCCGCCCTCCAGGATCGCCAGCGTGCCGCCGGGGGCGAGGTGTCCGGCGAGCGCGGCGAGGGCGGCGCGCTGGTCGCCCAGGTGGTGCAGGCTCTGGCTCGCCCACAGCAGGTCGGCGGGGTAGTCGAGCTCGCCCAGGACGCCCGGCAGCTCACCGGTGAGGGTGCCGAAACGGTCGGCGACGCCGAGCCGGGCGGCCCGGTCGCGGGCCCGCTCCAGGAGGGGGCCGGCCCCGTCGACGGCGACGACCCGGGCGCCCGGGAAGGCGTCGGCGAACAGACAGGAGACGACGCCGGGTCCGCTGCCCACGTCGGCGATCAGTCCCGGCTCGGTCACCTCCCGGGCCAGCCAGGCCATCGCCCGCCGGTACAGGGGGGTGAACAGCTCCGCCTGCGCCTCCAGCAGGGGGGCCATCGCCGCCCAGTCGATGTCGTGATCGTGGTCGTGGTGATGACCGGGCTCGTGCCGGTGGTCACGCCTGTCAGGGTGGTCGTGCTGGTGGTGGTCGTGCGCCATGCCGGTCAGCCTTCCGTTCGCGAGGCCGTCAGGGTGCGACGGCTCACCGCGCCGGGGCAAGTCCTGTTGCCGCAATCGCAAAACGACCGTGCGGGGTCCGGCCGTGGGAGGCCGGACCCCGACGGTGTCTACCTACACCCGGGCCCGCTCACGGCAGGGGCGGGTAGGCGTTCTTCATCAGCTCCTGGAACTGCGCGGAGAACCACTTCCCGGAGAGCGGGGCGTCCGGGAGGGCGCCGGACATGCTGTTGCCGTTGCGGGCGTTGCCGGTGTACGTCGGGTCGCACATCCGGTCGAAGCCCTTGCCCTCGTTGTTCGGGATCTCCTTGCTCGCGCCGTCCGACTCACCCGGCGGCTTCATCCACACGTAGGCGTCGATGCCCGGCTCGGGGTTGGCCCGCGGCCGTTCGCCGAGGCCCGCTCCGGACTGGTTGCACCAGTTGCCGAGGTGGATGCGGCGGTCGTAGCGGCCGCCGTTGACGTAGGTGTCGACGTTGGTCGTGGCACCGGGGCCGGTGGGCCGCTGGGTACCGCCCCAGCCGTTGCGGGAGGTGTCGATGAGCATGCCGATCTTGCTGTCGAACCCGATCGACACCAGCTTGTCGCGCATGGCCTGGGCGTAGGAGAGCTCGTCGGTGTAGCGGTTCCAGTCGACCCACTTGGACTGGCGCACGGACGTGCCGTTCACGCTGTCCGTGATCTTGAAGTGGTCCTCCTTCAGCGCGCTGTAGTTGGCGGTGTTGACGATGAATCCGTGGACGTCGCTCAGGGTCGCGCCCTCGGTGGTGGCGGCCGTCTTGAACATGTCGGCGGAGGGGCCGAAGTTGTCGTCCCAGCCGAGCCAGCCGTGGTGGCCGGCGTCGATGTAGTTGTAGACGTTGCCGATGTCACCGAGCTTGTTCAGGGCGTAGCCGACGCCCTTCTGGTAGTTGCCGTTGGCCTTCATCACGTCGCAGTTGGGCACGGCGGTCGGCCGGCCCGAGACGTTGGTGACGAGGTTGGGCAGGGAGTCGATCTCGACCGTGGTGACGATCCGCAGCGAGGCGTACTTCGGGTCGGCGAGGATCGCGGCGATCGGGTCGATGTACTGCGTCTTGTACTTGTCGATCTCCGTCGGGCCCAGCTCGCCGTTGGAGGCCAGGGCCGAGCAGTCACGTCCGGGCAGGTTGTAGATGACGAGCTGGACGTACAGCTCGCCGGAGCCCTTCTGCTTCAGCGCCTCGTCGAGGTGGTCGCGCAGGCCCATGCCGCCGTTGACGCCGTTGATGGCCGCGATCCGGTCCAGCCAGACACCGGTGGGCTGGTTGGCGACCCGGCTGCCGCCGGGCTCGGCCGCCGCCTTCGCGGACCACTCCGGGTTCACGTATCCCTTGGCGCCGGCGTAGGGGTTGTCCACCCGGCCGGACGGACCGGTGGGGTCGGTCGGGTCCGTGGGATCCGTCGGGTCGGTCGGGTCGGTCGGTCCGCCGTCGACGTTGCAGGTCACGCCGTTGAGCGTGAAGGTCGCCGGGATCGCGTTGCTGCCGCTGTAGGTGCCCTGGAAACCGAAGCTCGCCGAACCGCCGGTGGCGAGCGTCCCGTTGTAGGACTCGTTGGCCGCCGTGACGGCGGCACCGCTCTGGCTGACCTTCGCGTTCCAGCTGTTGGTCACCTTCTGGCTGCCGGCGTAGGTCCACCCCAGCGACCAACTGGAGGTGGCGGCGCCGTTGTTGGTGACGGTCACGGCGGCGGTGAAGCCACTGCCCCAGTCGTTCTGCACCTTGTAGTCGACGGTACAGGCGGCGGCCGCCGCGCCGGCGCTCGCGGAGTGGGCGGCGAGGGCCGTGCCGGAGGCGCCGGCGACCAGCGTCAAAGCGGCGAGCATCGCGGTTCTGGTCCGGGTCATGAGTGGGGGTTCCTTCTTTCGTCGGGGTGCGGGTGCGGTCGTACGGGGCCACGCGCATGCCGGGCGCGGGCCGCTGCCGGACGGCATGGGGGCGCCGCCTCGGTCACAGGCCGGGAACGGCCCGCGGGCAGCGGCAGGCAGCCCGCGGGGGGAGCTGTGCACCGGTACATCGGACGATCGCGCGTCGGACCGGCCGCAACGGCGGCTAAAAGTCCTGAACGCGGGAGGTGGAGCGGGGGGTGTCGCACGAGCGACTCCTTGCAGTTCGGGCGCGCCGTGACGGACGCGCCGACTGATGGAACCGCTCCCACTGGTGCAGCGAAGGTAGCGCCAAGTGACGGCAAAGAACAGAGGAGTTACCGACTTTCCGTCCGCGCCGACTGTCGAATCTTTTCGACTCTTCACACACCTTGACCGCCCGGGACCCCCTCCGCACTATGGGAGCGCTCCCACTGGTTCAAGGCTTGTCGCTCCTCCCCCACTCCCCCCTCTTCGAGCCGCAGGAGGAACCAGCACCATGCATCCCCGACGCAGACGCAGACGCCATGGCACGCGGCGCCTGTGGACGGCCGCGGCGGCGGCCCTCGCACTTCCCCTGACCATGGTCGGAACCGGGTCGACTCCCGCTCGGGCGGCGGCACTTCAGTGCAGCGTGGACTACCGGACCAACGACTGGGGTTCCGGCTTCACCGCCGACCTGACCCTCACCAACCGCGGCACCGACGCCATCGACGGCTGGACGCTGACCTACGCCTACACGGGCGACCAGAAGCTGACGAACGGCTGGAACGGCACCTGGTCCCAGTCCGGCCGGACGGTCACCGTGAAGAACGCCTCGTACAACGCGCGGGTCGCGGCCGGCGCCGCCGTCTCCACCGGCGGGCAGTTCACCTACAGCGGCACCAACACCGCGCCCGCGAATTTCGCGGTCAACGGCACCCCGTGCACCGGCGCGCACCAGCCGCCGATCACCGTGCTGACCAGCCCGGAGGCGGGTGCCGTGTACTCGCAGGGTGAGGCGGTGCCCCTGGCGGCCACGGCCGCCGCCGCGGACAGCGCCACGATCAGCAAGGTGGAGTTCTACGACGACACCACCCTGCTCGGCACCGACACCAGCGCGCCCTATACGTACTCGGCCTCTGGCTTGACCGTGGGCAGTCATTCCCTGGTGGCGAAGGCGTACGACAGCATGGGCGCCTCCGCGGACTCCACCCCGGTCGGCATCACCATCGCCTCGGGACCGGCCGTGGTCGCCACGCCCGGCCAACTGGGCGTTCAGCAGGGCAAGTCGGGCACGTACGAGGTGAAGCTCTCCAAGCAGCCGGCCGCGAACGTGACCGTGACGACGGCGCGGGTGAGCGGCAACACCGGCCTGTCCGTCACCGGCGGGGCGAGCCTCACCTTCACCCCGTCGAACTGGCAGACCGCGCAGAAGGTGACCGTGGCCGCCGGCGCCTCCGGCACCGGCTCGGCGGTCTTCGAGTCGACGGCCCCGGGGCACGGCAAGGCCGCGGTGACGGTGACGCAGCTGGCGGCGGCGAAGGACTACGACGCCCGCTTCCTGGCGCTCTACGGCAAGATCACCGACCCGGCGAGCGGCTACTTCTCCCCGGAGGGCATCCCGTACCACTCGGTCGAGACACTCATCGTCGAGGCACCGGACCACGGCCACGAGACCACGTCCGAGGCGTACAGCTATCTGCTGTGGCTCCAGGCGATGTACGGCAAGGTGACCGGCGACTGGTCCAAGTTCAACAACGCCTGGGGAATCATGGAGAAGTACATGATCCCCACGCACGCCGACCAGCCGACCAACTCCTCCTACAACGCATCCAAACCGGCCACCTACGCCCCCGAGCTGGACACGCCGGAGGAGTACCCGGCGAAGCTCGACGGCACGGTGCCGGCCGGCCCGGACCCGATCGCCGGTGAGCTGAAGTCGGCGTACGGCACGGACGACGTGTACGGCATGCACTGGCTGCAGGACGTCGACAACGTCTACGGCTACGGCAACTCGCCCGGCAAGTGCGAGGCGGGTCCGTCCGACACCGGCCCGTCGTACATCAACACCTTCCAGCGCGGCGCGCAGGAGTCGGTGTGGGAGACGGTGCCGCAGCCGACCTGCGACGCCTTCAAGTACGGCGGCAAGAACGGGTATCTGGACCTGTTCACCGGCGACGCGTCCTACGCCAAGCAGTGGAAGTTCACCAACGCCCCGGACGCCGACGCGCGGGCCGTGCAGGCCGCGTACTGGGCGGACATCTGGGCGAAGGGCCAGGGCAAGGGCTCGGAGGTCTCCGGGACCGTCGCCAAGGCCGCCAAGATGGGCGACTACCTGCGCTACGCGATGTACGACAAGTACTTCAAGAAGGTCGGCAACTGCGTGGGTCCGGCGAGCTGCCCGGCCGGCACCGGCAAGGACTCCTCGCACTACCTGCTGTCCTGGTACTACGCCTGGGGCGGTGCCACCGACACCTCGGCGGGCTGGGCCTGGCGCATCGGCTCCAGCCACGCCCACGGCGGCTACCAGAACCCGCTGGCCGCGTACGCCCTGAGCAGCTATGCCGACCTGAAGCCCAAGTCGGCGACGGGCGCGGCGGACTGGGCCAAGTCCCTCGACCGGCAGCTGGAGTTCTACCGCTGGCTGCAGTCCGACGAGGGCGCCATCGCGGGCGGCGCGACCAACAGCTGGGCGGGCCGGTACGCGACGCCGCCGGCCGGTACGCCGACCTTCTACGGCATGTACTACGACGAGAAGCCGGTGTACCACGACCCGCCGTCCAACCAGTGGTTCGGCTTCCAGGCCTGGTCCATGGAACGGGTCGCCGAGTACTACCAGCAGAGCGGTGACGCGGACGCCAAGGCGGTCCTCGACAAGTGGGTCGACTGGGCGCTGTCGGAGACGACGGTCAACCCGGACGGGAGTTTCCGGATCCCGTCGACGCTCCAGTGGTCGGGCAAGCCCGACACCTGGAACGTCACGTCCCCCGGTGACAACGGCGGCCTGCACGTCACGGTCGCCGACTACACCAACGACGTCGGTGTGGCGGCCGCGTACGCCAAGACCCTGACGTACTACGCCGACCGCTCGGGCGACACGCAGGCGGCCTCGACCGCCAAGGCGCTGCTCGACGGCATGTGGGCGAACAACCAGGACGCGCTCGGCATCGCCGTCCCGGAGACCCGCGCCGACTACAACCGCTTCGACGACGGCGTCCATGTCCCGAACGGCTGGACCGGCACCATGCCCAACGGCGACACGATCGGCGCGTCGTCGACGTTCTCCTCGATCCGCTCCTTCTACCAGGACGACCCGGCCTGGTCGAAGATCGAGAGCTATCTCGCGGGCGGTGCCGCGCCCACGTTCACGTACCACCGGTTCTGGGCGCAGGCGGACATCGCCCTCGCCATGGGTTCGTACGCGGAGCTGCTCGAATAGTCCCCGCGGAGCGCTCCGCGGACGGGGCGGTCCTTCGGCTGCGGGCCGTGCGTGGCTGGTCGCGCAGTTCCCCCGCGCCCCTGGAGGGGCGCGGGGGGCCACCGCCTCTTCCCCGGTAGCGCTCGACGGCTTCGCGTGCTCGGTCCCGTCACCGGACGACGGGACCAACCTGCCGGGCGTCCCTCGTCCACGCCGAGGGACGCCCGGCCCCCGCATGTCCCCTGCCGCGCGCTACGTGATCTCGCCCGTGAAGATCGCGGTGTCCGATTCGAAGTCCGGGACGACCTCGATCTGGAGGAGCTTCTCGCCCTCGGGGAGCTCGCAGCCCCACGGCACGTTGATCGACCGTCCGGCCAGAAGCTGGGTCTCGGGACCGCCGTTCAGTCCGGTGGCGCTGTCGAAGACGGCCTCGCTGCTGTGGCCGTCCTTGCCGTAGGAGCAGTTGACGGTGAGCGCGGTGGCGTCGAGCGTCTCGCTGCCGCCGTTGTCGACCTTGACGGTGAACCTCACGTACGGCGTGCTCTCGGGCATGGCGGTGTCGGTGGACACCGCCCGCTTGAAGCCGGAGAGGCCGACGTGGACCTGGCTGTCGTAGGTGACGGTGTCGCCGAGGGCGTAGACCCCGTCGTCGGATGCCTCGGGGGCGGGTTCGGTCGCCTCGTCGGCCGCGGTGGTGTCCCCGGTGCCCACGGTCTCCGTCACGGTGACCGTGGGCGCCGGCTCGGCCTCGTCGCCGCCGGTGACACCGACGGTGACCGCGGCCGCGACCGCCGCGGCGACGACGGCCGCGGCGACCGCGATGAGCGCGGTCCGATTCTGCTTCGGGGGCTGCGGAGGCACCGGCGGCCAGTAGGGCGGCGCGGGCGGCGGCGTGGTGTGGTTGCTCAAGTTTCTTCCCCCGGAGGCGATGTCGTTGCGTGCTACATCATCCCCCGGAAACGCACCCCGTGAAGATCCCGTGACGAAATCGTGTCGGCACCACGGCACGCCCCGGTCCGCGCCCTAGCCGAGACTGGCACCGAACTCCCCGTTCTCGGCTTCCTCCGCGGAGAGCTGCACGGTTCCGCGGTGCGAGACCTCGACCTTGTAGAACTTCTCACCCTTGGGGACGCCGGGGACGGCGACGTCGAAGGCGCACGTGCCGACGAGTTCCTCGCTGTCGCCCAGCGCCCCGGTGGCGATCACGTCGCCGCTCGCCCCGTACACGGTGACACCGGCGCCTTCGCCGATGTCGTCGTAGCCGCTGTCGTAGCCGCCCGAGCAGCCGCCGTCGCCGTCGGAGGTGACCTCGTCGGTGAGGGTGAAGGTGCCCTCGAGGGTGAACGTCGCGGGTTCGCCCGGCCCGCTGTGGGCGGTGATCGCCCAGATTCCGCCGACGACTCCGGCGCCCACCGCCAGACCGAGGAGTCCGGCGGCGAGCGGGCCGAGTCTCTTCGCCTGCGCGGCCGGCGGCACGGCGGGCAGGGGAGGCGCGCCGGGCACGGTCGGCGGCTCGGCCGGGGCGGCAGGGGCGGGCGCGGTGGTGGGCTGTTCGGGAATGCTGTCGGTCATGGTCCCCCCAGGGATGTACGGAAACGGGATGCTATCGCCGCACGTCACCGCGGGAACCTGGCCTGTTGAAGATTCACCGATTCGAGATCGGGAGCGCCCCGGCCTCCTGACCGGGGCGTCCGCGGTCAGGGGGTGAACACCGCCGGCCTCGGGGCCGTTGCCATTCCGGCGCCGATGAAGAAGCTCGGGTGGGGCGGCTGGTTGTACGCCGTATTTTGCCAGGACAGGGCCGTGCGGTACTGGGTGTCGTGCAGCAGGGTCGTGATGCGGGTGTCCGTGTCGTACGGCGTGGAGTAGATGCGCAGGGCCCTGTTGTCGCCGGTCCGCCAGACGACCTCCTCGCGCCAGTCGCCGAGGATGTCGCCGGAGAGGACCGGGGTGGCCTTCGTGCCGTTGTTCGACGCCACGCCGGAGCCGGTGAGCAGGCGGGTGTCGCCGGAGGTGCCGTACTTGTCGATGCGGGTGCCGTCGAGGAGTTCGCGGACGGGGTCGCCGTCCCACCAGGACAGGAAGTTGGCGCTGGAGGGCTTGCGGCTGTTCACCACGGTGCCCTTCGGGTTGCGGATGCCGCTCTCGGCGGACGACCAGGACTCGGCGCCCGCGCTGCCGGACCAGATGTCGGCCGAGACGCCCCGGCCGTTGTCGCCGCTCGCGGGAGTGGACCAGATGACCTGGCCCGTGCGCGCGTCCGCCATCCAGGACGAGGGCTTCGAGCCGTCCTCGTCCACCTTGAACTCCTCCAGGCCCGCGCGGGACGGGTCGAGGTCGCCGACGTGCATGGCGTCGCCGTGGCCGTTCCGCGTGGTCCACAGGGCGTTGCCGTTGTCGTCGACGGCCATGGCGCCGTAGACGATCTCGTCCCTGCCGTCGCCGTCGACGTCCGCGACGGACACCTGGTGGTTGCCCTGGCCGTCGTAGCCCTTGCCGCTGTTGGTGGAGGAGTTGGTGTCGAAGGTCCAGCGGCGGGTGAAGGCGCCGCCGCGCCAGTCCCAGGCGGCGATGACCGTGCGCGTGTAGTAGCCGCGGGCCATGACCAGGGAGGGGCGGGAACCGTCCAGGTACGCCGTTGCGGCCAGGAAGCGGTCGACCCGGTTGCCGTAGGAGTCGCCCCAGGAGGAGACGGTGCCCCGGGCGGGGACGTAGTCGACGGTGCCCATGGCCTTGCCGGTCTGCCCGTTGAACATCGTCAGGTACTCGGGTCCGGACAGGACGTAGCCGGAGGAGTTGCGGTGGTCCGCCGAGGAACTGCCGATGACCGCGCCGGTGCCGTCCTTCGTGCCGTCGGCGGTCTTCATGGCGACCTCGGCCCTGCCGTCGCCGTCGTAGTCGTACACCTGGAACTGGGTGTAGTGGGCGCCGGAGCGGATGTTACGGCCCAGGTCGACGCGCCACAGGCGGGTGCCGTCGAGCCTGATGCCGTCGACGACGGTGTTGCCGGTGTAGCCGGACTGGGAGTTGTCCTTGGCGTTGGTGGGCTGCCACTTGAGGACGATGTCGAGCGCGCCGTCGCCGTCGAGGTCGCCGACGGAGGCGTCGTTGGCCTCGTAGGTGTAGGCGACGCCGTCGGGGGTGGTGCCGCCGTCGGGCGGGCTGATCGGGACGTCCTTGTAGCCGGACCGGAACTGGATCGCGTGGACCGAGTCGCCCTGCTCGGTGCCGTTCACCACGGCACGGACCGTGTAGTCGGCCTGGGAGGGGGCGCCGGCGTGGAAGTAGGTGGTGGAGCCGGTGACCGGGCTGGAGTTGACCTTCGTGCCGGCCCGGTAGACGTTGAACGCGACGTCGTCCGGGTCGGTGGCGAGCCAGCGCCAGCCGACCAGATTGCCGTCGCCGGTGTGGACGCTGACCACGCCCCGGTCGAGGGCCTCGACCTGGCGTGCGGTGGCGGCCTCGGCGGTGCCCGGGGCCAGGGTCGTCAGACCCGCCCCGACGAGGCCGGCGGCGGCGAGCGCTGCGGCCAGGACGAGGGGGCGTCTGCGGTGCTTGCGGGGGTGCCTCACGGGACGAACCTCCTGGAGGACGGATGCATTCCGCCTCTCGGTCGCCACCGGGGGCCGCCGGGTTGCCGCCCGGCGCCTACGGTTTCGCGAACGCCCTCAGGGTGAACACCGGGTCGGGGCGGGGCCGTTCCTGGTCCGGCAGCGCCTCGAGCCGGGTGGCGAAACGGTCGGCGAGCTCCCCGCCCGGCGGCAGCGTGACGAACCAGCCGCGCCGCAGGTCGGCCACCGTACGACGGGGGCTGCGGCCCTGGCCGTGGCCGGTGAAGCGGGCCTCGCCGGCCGGTGTCAGGCCGTGGGCGCGGGCGTAGGACTCGACCGCATCGGCGGCGTCGCGTGCGGTGCTGGGCGGGCGGGCGGCGAGCACGGCGTCGATGTCGCTGCCCACGTTGTGCGCGGCGCCCTTGTCGACCGTCGTCACGTACACCCCGCCGGGCCGCAGCACGCGGGCGCACTCGCCGACGATGGTGCGCACGTCCTCGGCGCCGGGGGCCAGGTGCAGCAGCCACACGCTGCTCACGGCGTCGAACTCGCCGTCCCGGAAGGGCAGCCGGCGGCTGTCGGCCAGCACGACGGCGCCGGGCAGCCGGGCGGCGGCCCGGCGGGCCATCGCGGGGGCGAGGTCGGCACCCGTCACGCGCAGGCCCGCCCGTCCGGCCGCGAGCCGTCCGGAGACGATACCGGTGCCGCAGGCGACGTCGAGCAGGCTGCGGGCGTGCGGGGGGACGAGGCTCAGGACCGCCCGGGCGGCGGCTTCGGCGCGGGGCTCTCCGCCGCGCAGGGCGTCGTAGCGTTCCGCTTCTTCGTCGTAGTCGAGCACACCGTCAGTGTGCCCCGTGGCTCCCCGCCAGGTCCTCCACCCTGCGGGCGAGCTCGGCGTCCTTCTCCGTGACGACGCCGCCCGCGCTGTGGGTGCTGACCGCCAGGGTCACCGTGTTGTAGCCGAGGGTCAGGTCGGAGTGGTGGTCGAGTTCCTCCTGCACCTGCGCGATGTGCACCACCATCGCGGCCGCCGCGAAGTGCGAGTCGAGCCGGTAGGCGCGGGTGAGGCGGTCCCCGTCGAGGGACCAGCCCGGCAGCTCGGCCAGGCGCTCCTCGATCTCCTTCTGCGACAGCGGTTCCACGGGCACGGGCTGCGCTCCTCGTCTGGTGGGGTACGGGCACGGCGCCGTACGGCTCGGTTCCCCTTCCAGCCTGCCACAGCAGAGCCGCCGTGGCCCTGGTCCGCGGCGCCGGACGAGCCGGGCCCGCGGTCGACTACCGTTCCGCGTATGACCGTACTCATGTCCGGTACCACCCCCACCGCCCAGGGCGTGGGCCCGCTGCTGCGGGCCTGGCGGGAACGGCGGCGGATCAGCCAGCTGGAGCTGTCGCTGCGCGCCGACTCCTCCGCCCGGCACATCAGCTTCATCGAGACGGGGCGTTCCCGGCCGAGCGAGGAGATGGTGCTGCGGCTCGCCGACCGGCTCGACGTGCCCATGCGGGAGCGCAACGCGCTGCTCCTTGCCGCCGGCTACGCCCCGCACTACCCGGAGACCCCGCTGGACGACCCGGCGCTGGACGCGCTGCGCGCGGGCATGGAGCGTCTGATCAGGGGTTACGAGCCCTATCCCGCGCTGGTGGTCGACGCGCGGTACGAGGTCCTGGCCGCCAACCGGGGCATCGCGATGCTGATGGACGGCCTCCCCGAGCACCTGCTCGTGCCCCGGCCGAACGCGATGCGGCTGGCCCTGCACCCCGAGGGCCTGGCGCCGCGCATCCTCAACCTGCGCGAGTGGCGCGGGCACCTGCTGGAGCAGATGCAGCGGCAGATCGCCCTGGACCGCTCACAGGCCCTGCGGGCGCTGTACGAGGAGGTCGCGGCGTACCCGGTGCCGGACGACGCCCGCGACGAGGAACCGGACGAGCCGGTGCCGTACTTCGCGCTGCCGTTGCGGATCGAGCACGAGGGCCGGACGCTGTCGTTCATCTCGTCCATCTCCACCTTCAACACGCCGATGGACGTGACGGTCGCCGAGCTGGCCATCGAGACGCTGCTCCCGGCCGACCCGGCGACGGTCAAGTACCTTCAGACGCTCATGTCCTGACGCTGCCTCAGCGCCGCGTACTGGAGCAGCGCGAATCCCGTGACGACGAGCGCCTGGAGCACCGTCCACACCGCGCCCGCCGTCGTGGGCGAGAGCCAGAGGGCCAGGGCGGCGAGACTCAGCGCCGACCAGGCCAGGTTCGCCTCCACGACGGCCCGCACCGCGAGGGCCGGCGGGTGCCGGCGTGCGGCCAGCAGGCCCACGGCGGCCGTGTACACGGCGAGGAACGCGCCGAGGCCGAGCAGCAGCCCGGAGCCGGCCCCGAGGAAGCGGCCCAGCGGCCCGGACAGGGCGAGGTAGGCGAGCGCGTTGGTGCCGGTCACGACCGCGTCCAGGGCCAGGAAGCGGCGGAGCATGAGCTGCGGCTCGAGGGTGCGGGCGAGTGCGGCGAGCTGGTTCGTGGACATGGCGAGTCACCCTCCGTCGGGATCGGGCAAGGCTGCGGGGGACCGGGGGCCGGGCCGGAGTGCGCCGGTCCGGCCCCCGGTGTGTCTCCACGATCCCGTCCGGACGGGAAACGGTCGATTACCCGAGGGGTAATGCGGTCACCGCCCCTGCGCCCCTGTGAGGCCGGCGGAGGAACATGACAGACTGCGGGGGGACTTGGGCGCGTTGGGGAGGCGTGGCGTGAGTGAGCGGCGGGTGGCACCCACCGTGGGCCAGGTGGTGCTGGGCAAGCGGCTCCAGGAGCTGCGGGAGCGGGCGGGCCTCAAGCGCGAGGAGGCCGCCAAGGTGCTCCGGGTGGCCCCGGCGACCGTTCGGCGCATGGAAATGGCCGAGGTCGCGCTGAAAATACCGTATGTCCAGATCCTGTTGACGGCGTACGGGGTGCCCGAGGACGAGGTCGCGGCGTTCGTCACGCTGGCCGAGGAGGCGAACCGGCCGGGCTGGTGGCAGCGCTACACCGACGTGCTGCCGGACTGGTTCAGCCTGTACGTGAGCCTGGAGGGCGCGGCACGGATCGTCCGCTCCTACGAGCCGCACTTCGTGCCCGGCCTGCTCCAGACCGAGGACTACGCCCGTGCGGTCCTGGACGCCGGGACGATAGGGACCGCGGGGCAGGAGGCCGTCGAACGGCACGTGTCCCTGCGCATGGAGCGCCAGCGCCTGCTGGACCGGCGGGACCCGCCGCACCTGTGGGTGATCATGGACGAGACGGTGCTGCGGCGCCCGGTGAGCGTCCACGGACGGGTGATGCGCGAACAGCTCGACCGGCTGCTGGAGTTCGCCGTCCGGGACCGGGTGACCCTCCAGGTCGCCGAGTTCGAGGACGGTCCGCACCCGGGGACGTACGCCCCGTTCACCCTGTTCCGCTTCGCCGAGCCGGAGCTGCCCGACCTGGTCTTCACCGAGTACCTGACCGGCGCGCTGTACCTCGACTCCCGCGCGGAGGTCTCCACTCACCTGGAGGTCCTGGACCACATGACGGCACGCGCCGCCTCCACCCAGCGCACCGAGAAGATCCTGCGGGAGTACCGCGAGAACTACTGACCCGGCCACCCGTCAGCACCATCCCTGAGGGAGAAGACACCGCATGACCGGATCCGACGCCGCTTCCACCCCCCTCGACACCAGCCGGCCGCATCCGGCCCGCGTCTACGACTGGTGGCTGGGCGGCAAGGACAACTACCCCGTGGACGAGGAGCTGGCCCGGAAGATCCTGGCCGTGGACGACACGGCGGTGCGCGGGGCGCGGGCCAACCGCCGGTTCATGCAGCGGGCGGTCCGTACGGTCGCCGACGCCGGGATCCGCCAGTTCCTGGACGTCGGCACGGGCATCCCCACCGAGCCGAACCTGCACCAGGTGGCCCAGGGCGTCGCTCCCGAGGCGCGGGTGGTGTACGCCGACAACGACCCGATCGTGCTCCGGCACGCCGAGGCGCTGCTGCACGGCTCGGCGGAGGGCAGCACCGAGTACGTCCACGCGGATGTCCGGGACCCGGACACCATCCTGCGGCTGGCCGGCGAGTGCCTGGACTTCGAGCGGCCGGTCGCCCTGTCGCTGGTGGCCCTGACGCACTACCTCGGGGACGCGGTGGACGGCGACGACGTGCACGGCCTGCTGAAGCGGTACGTCGACGCCCTGGCACCGGGCAGCTTCCTGATCCTCTCGCAGGTCACGCCCGACCTGAACCCGGAGGCGGTCGGCCGGGCCGCCGGTCTGTTCGCCCGCAGCGGCACGCCGTTCCACCCGCGCTCGCTCGCCGAGTTCGCGCGGTTCTTCGACGGTCTGGAGCTGCTGGGCCCCGGTGTCATCCCGGTGACCGGATGGCGGCCGGACCCCGAGGACGTGGCGGCCCAGACGGAGGGCATCGTCCCGGTGTACGCGGGGGTGGCGCGCAAGCCCTGAGCCGTCCCGGCGCCGCGCGCCCTGACCCGTACGGACGCCGCGGACAGGTGGGCGATCCCTGCGGCCCCTAGGTTCGGACCCAGGCGAGCAAGGGAGCGCACGTGACCGACACGCGGACACCGCCCACCGAGCCGGGCGCGGCGCTGCTGCGCGCGGGCCGGTTCTTCCGGCCCGGCACCGCGGCCCCCGACCTGCACAGCATCGGGCTGGTCGGCGGGCGGGAGTCGGACGCGTTCTACCGGGACCGCTGGAGCCACGACAAGGTCGTGACCTCCACGCACGGCGTGAACTGCACGGGCTCGTGCCGCTGGAACGTGTTCGTCAAGGACGGCATCATCACCTGGGAGACGCAGGCGACGGACTATCCGTCCGTCGGCCCGGACCGTCCGGAGTACGAGCCGCGCGGCTGCCCCCGGGGCGCCGCGTTCTCCTGGTACACGTACTCGCCGACCCGCGTGCGCTACCCGTACGTGCGCGGGGTGCTGCTGGACATGTACCGCGAGGCCCGGGCCCGGCTCGGGGACCCGGTGCTGGCCTGGGCCGACATCCAGGGCGACCCGGAGCGCCGGCGGCGCTACCAGCGGGCACGGGGCAAGGGCGGGCTGGTCCGGGCGAGCTGGGACGACGCGGTGGAGATGGTCGCGGCGGCCCACGTCCACACCATCGAGCACCAGGGGCCGGACCGGATCGCCGGGTTCTCCCCCATCCCGGCGATGTCGATGGTGTCGCACGCGGCCGGGGCCCGCTTCCACTCCCTCATCGGCGCGCCGATGCTGTCGTTCTACGACTGGTACGCCGACCTGCCGGTGGCCTCCCCGCAGGTCTTCGGCGACCAGACCGACGTGCCCGAGTCGGGTGACTGGTGGGACGCGGCGTATCTGATCATGTGGGGCACGAACGTGCCCGTGACCCGCACGCCGGACGCGCACTGGATGGCGGAGGCCCGTTACCGGGGCCAGAAGGTGGTCGTCGTCGCGCCCGACTACGCCGACAACGCCAAGTTCGCCGACCAGTGGCTGCACCCGCACCCGGGCACGGACGCGGCGCTGGCGCTGGCGATGGGGCACGTGGTCCTCAAGGAGTTCTTCGTCGACCGGGTCACGCCCTTCTTCGACGACTACGTGCGGCGCTTCACCGACCTGCCGTTCCTGGTGACGCTGACCGAGCGGGACGGGGCGTACGTGCCGGCGAAGTTCCTGCGCGCCGCCGACCTGGGGCAGGAGGGCCGGGACGGGGAGTGGAAGACGGTCGTGCTGGACGAGGTGACGGGCCGCGCGGTGGTGCCGGGCGGGTCGCTGGGCTTCCGCTGGAACGAGGCCGACCGGGGCAAGTGGAACCTGGACCTCGGTGACGTGCGCCCCCGGCTGAGCCTGCACGGCCACGAGGCGGCGGCGGGCGTCGAGGTGCTGCTCCCCCGCTTCGACACCGAGGGCGGCGCACACGGCCAGGGCCGCGGGGACGTCGTCCGGCGGGGCGTGCCGGCCACCCGGCTGGGCGGGGCGGGCGGGCCGCTGGTGACGACCGTGTTCGACCTGCTGCTGGCGCAGTACGGCGTGGCCCGTGCCGGGGTGCCGGGCGACTGGCCGGCGTCGTACGAGGACGCGGACGCGCCCGGCACCCCGGCGTGGCAGCAGACGCACACCTCGGTCCCGGCGGCGGCCTGTGTGCGGATCGCCCGCGAGTTCGCGCGGACCGCCGAGCGCTCCGAGGGCCGCTGCATGATCCTGATGGGCGCGGGCACCAACCACTGGTTCCACTCGGAGACGATCTACCGGACCTTCCTCGCGCTGCTCCAGCTGACCGGCTGCCAGGGCCGCAACGGCGGCGGCTGGGCGCACTACGTGGGCCAGGAGAAGTGCCGCCCGGTGACCGGCTGGGCGTCGCTGGCCGCCGCGTCGGACTGGTCCCGGCCGCCGCGCCAGATGATCGGCACGGCGTACTGGTACCTGAACACCGACCAGTTCCGCTACGACCGGTTCGGTGCGGACGTCCTGGCCTCGCCGCTCGGTGAGGGGCGGCTCGCGGGGATGACGGCCGCGGACTGCCTGGCGCTGTCGGCGCGCACGGGGTGGATGCCGTCGTACCCGACCTTCGACCGCAATCCGCTGGAACTGGGCGAGACCCCCGGTGACCCGGTGGCGAACGCCGTGGCCGAACTGCGCGCGGGCACACTGAGGTTCGCCTGCGAGGACCCGGACGCGCCGGAGAACTGGCCGCGGATCGTGACGCTGTGGCGGGCCAACCTGCTGGGCTCGTCGGCGAAGGGCGCCGAGTACTTCACCAAGCACCTGCTGGGCACGCACTCGTCGCTGCGCGCCCAGGAGGCGTCGCCCGAGGAGCGGCCCCGCGATGTGGTGTGGCACGAGGAGGCGCCCGAGGGAAAGGTCGACCTGCTGCTGTCGCTGGACTTCCGGCACACCTCCTCGACGCTGCTGTCCGACGTGGTGCTGCCGGCCGCGACCTGGTACGAGAAGCACGACCTGTCCAGCACCGACATGCACCCCTACGTCCACGCGTTCTCCCCGGCCGTGGACCCGCCCTGGCAGGCCCGCACCGACTTCGACACGTTCAAGGCGCTGGCCGAGAAGCTGAGCGAGCTGGCCGTCGGACGTCTCGGCGTCCGCAGGGACCTGGTGGCGGCGCCGCTCCAGCACGACACCCCGGGCGAGATCGCCCAGCCCGGCGGGGTCGTACGGGACTGGAAGCGCGGTGAGTGCGACCCCGAGCCGGGCAGGACCCTGCCGAACCTGACCGTCGTGGAGCGGGACTACACGGCGATCGGCGCCAAGTTCGCGGCCCTGGGGCCGCTGGTGGAGACCGAGGGGCTGCCCGCCAAGGGCATCACCCTGAGGCCGGACGAGGAGGTCGAGCTGCTGCGGCGGACGAACGGCGCGGTGCGCGGCGGCCCGGCCGACGGGCGCCCCGCGCTGGACACCGCGGTGAAGGCCGCCAACACCGTCCTCGCCCTGTCCGGCACCACCAACGGCCGCCTCGCCACGCAGGGTTTCCGCACCCTGGAGGCGAAGACCGGGCAGGAGATGGCCCACCTGGCCGCCGAGCACGAGGGCAAGCGCGTCACGTACGCGGACACGCAGGCGGCGCCCGTGCCGGTGATCACCTCGCCGGAGTGGTCGGGCAGCGAGGCCGGCGGGCGCCGGTACACGGCGTTCACCCTGAACACCGAGCACCTCAAGCCCTGGCACACCCTCACCGGCCGCCAGCACTTCTTCCTCGACCACGACTGGATCCACGAGCTGGGCGAGGCGCTGCCGGTGTACCGGCCGCCGCTGGACATGAGCAGGCTGTTCGGCGAGCCGCAGCTCGGCCCGGACGGACACCGCGAGGTGACGGTCCGCTACCTCACCCCGCACAACAAGTGGTCCATCCACTCCGAGTACCAGGACAACCTGTTCATGCTGGCGCTGTCCCGGGGCGGACAGACCATCTGGATGGCGCCCCAGGACGCGGACGCGATCGGCGTGTCCGACGACGACTGGATCGAGGCGGTCAACCGCAACGGCGTGGTCGTGGCCCGCGCCGTCGTCTCGCACCGCATGCCGCCCGGCACGGTCTACATGCACCACGCTCAGGAGCGCACGGTCAACGTGCCGCTCGCCGAGACGACCGGGAAGCGCGGCGGCATCCACAACTCGCTCACCCGGCTGCTCCTCAAGCCGACCCATCTCATCGGCGGCTACGCCCAGTTGTCCTGGGCGTTCAACTATCTGGGGCCGACGGGCAACCAGCGCGACGAGGTGACGGTGATCCGCCGCCGCGCCCAGGAGGTCGAGTACTGATGCGCCCGATGGCCCAGATCGCGATGGTCATGAACCTCGACAAGTGCATCGGCTGCCACACCTGCTCGGTCACCTGCAAACAGGCATGGACCAACCGGCGGGGCATGGAGTACGTCTGGTTCAACAACGTCGAGACCCGCCCCGGCCAGGGCTACCCCCGCCGCTACGAGGACCAGGAGACGTGGCGGGGCGGCTGGGAGCTGAACCGGCGGGGCGCGCTCAGGCTGAAGGCGGGCGGACGGCTGAAGAAGCTCGCCGGCATCTTCTCCAACCCGCGACTGCCCGAGATCAAGGACTACTACGAGCCCTGGACGT
This sequence comes from Streptomyces flaveolus, assembly GCF_044765825.1. Taxonomy (NCBI): domain Bacteria; kingdom Bacillati; phylum Actinomycetota; class Actinomycetes; order Kitasatosporales; family Streptomycetaceae; genus Streptomyces; species Streptomyces flaveolus. The sequence continues at coordinate 453,013 of NZ_JBIWKU010000004.1, forward strand.
ACGACTACAAGAACCTCACCGACGCCCCGCTGGGCGACGACTACCCGGTGGCGCGGCCGGTCTCGCAGCTCGACGGCAAGCCGATGAAGATCGGCTGGTCGTCCAACTGGGACGACAACCTGGGCGGCGCCCCCGCCTACGGCGAACTGGACCCGATGGTGGAGCGCACCCGCCGGGAGGCCTCGGACAAGGTGCGGTTCGCCTACGAGCAGACCTTCATGTTCTATCTGCCGCGCATCTGCGAGCACTGCCTCAACCCGTCGTGCGTGGCGTCCTGCCCGTCCGGGGCGATGTACAAGCGGTCGGAGGACGGTGTCGTCCTGGTCGACCAGGACCGCTGCCGGGGCTGGCGGATGTGTGTGACGGGGTGCCCGTACAAGAAGGTGTACTTCAACCACCGCACCGGCAAGGCCGAGAAGTGCACGATGTGCTACCCGCGCATCGAGGTGGGCCTGCCGACGGTCTGCTCGGAGACCTGCGTGGGGCGGCTGCGGTATCTCGGGGTCGTGCTGTACGACGCCGACAAGGTGACCGAGGCGGCGTCCACGCCGAACGAACGGGACCTGTACGAGGCCCAGTTGGGTGTCTTCCTCGACCCCGACGACCCCGAGGTGCGCCGGGCCGCCGAGGCCGCGGGGATCCCGCGCGACTGGCTGGAGGCGGCCCGGCGCTCCCCCGTGCACGCGCTGGTCAGCAGGTACCGGGTGGCGCTCCCGCTGCATCCCGAGTTCCGCACCCTGCCGATGGTCTGGTACATCCCGCCCCTGTCGCCAGTGGTGGACGCGCTGACGGAGACCGGGCACGACGGCGAGGACGCCGACAACCTGTTCGGCGCGATCGACACGCTGCGCATTCCGCTGGAGTACCTGGCGGAGCTGTTCACCGCGGGCGACGTCGCCCCGGTGCGGGCCTCGCTGGAGAAGCTGGCCGCGATGCGCTCCCACATGCGGGCGGTCAACCTCGGCGAGGAGACCGACCCGTCGGTCGCGGCCGCCGCCGGCCTGACGCCGACCGCGATCGAGGACATGTACCGGCTGCTGGCGATCGCCAAGTACGAGGAGCGGTACGTCATCCCCACGGCCGCCGTCGGGGACGCGCGGCGGCTGGAGGAGTCCGCGCTGCCGGACACGTGCAGCCTGGACGTCGACGGCGGCCCCGGCATGGGCGGCGACGGCCCGTTCGGCCAGGACTCGGGACGCAGGCGGCTGCCGCTGGTGCCGGTGGAGAACTTCCACATCCTGCGCCGGCGGCAGACCGCGGACGACGAGAGGGAGGTGTGATGCCCGGCTTCGAGGTCCTGTACCAGGCGGCGGCGCTCTGCCTGACCTACCCCGACGACGACTTCCGCGCCCGGCTGCCCCTGCTGCGCGAGGCCGCGCCGCAGCTGCGGGAGTTCACCGACCACGCGGCGGTGACACCGCAGGGCGCACTCCAGGCGCACTACGTGGAGGTCTTCGACTTCAAGAACCGGCACAGCCTGTACCTGAGCTGGTGGAGCGACGGCGACACCCGGCGGCGCGGGATGTCGCTGGTCCGCTTCAAGGAGCTCTACCGCGCCCACGGCCTGGAGTTCACCGGCGAGGAGCTGCCCGACTTCCTGCCGGCCGTCCTGGAGTTCACGTCGCGCACCGGGGACGTGGGGCTGCTGGTCGAGCACCGTGACGCCCTCGGCGAGCTCCACTCCCGGCTCACCGCCGCCGGCACGCCGTACGCATGTGTCCTGGCCGCCGTGTGCGCCACCCTGCCGCCCGCACCGACCGGAGCACGCCGATGACCCTCTTCCTCTGGGGCGTCCTGCCCTACGCCGCGTTCGTCCTGCTCGTCGCCGGGCTGGTCTGGCGGCACCGCTACGACCGGTTCGGCTGGACCACCCGCTCCTCCCAGGTCTACGAGTCGAAGCTGCTGAACATCGCCTCACCGGTGTTCCACTACGGCATCCTCTTCGTGCTCGTCGGCCACCTCATCGGGCTGTTCGTCCCGGCGTCGTGGACGCAGTCGATCGGCGTCGACGAACACGCGTACCACCTGTTCTCGCTGTACGGCGGCACCCTCGCCGGGGCACTGACGGTCGCCGGGATCGGGCTGCTGATCTACCGGCGCCGCACCAACGCACCGGTCTTCCGCGCCACCACGGCCAACGACAAGGTCATGTACGTCTTCCTGCTCGGCGCCATCGTGCTCGGCATGGTCGCGAAGCTGTCCGACACCTCCGGCAACGGCTACGACTACCGCACCACCATCGCCCCCTGGGCGCGCAGCCTGTTCACCCTGCACCCGAAGACGGTGCTGATGGAGGGCGTGCCGGTGCTCTACCACGTGCACGCGGTGATCGGGATGGTGCTCATCGCGCTGGTGCCCTACACCCGGCTGGTGCACATGTTCAGCGCCCCGCTGCCGTACGTGTTCCGCCCGTACGTGGTGTACCGGTCGCGCGACCCCAGACAACTGGGGCCGCGCCCGGACCGGCGGGGGTGGGAGCGGGCGGGCTCCTGACCCGGCTAGGCCAGCTTGGCCGTCAGGGTGATGGTCGTACCCGTGAGTGCCTGGCTGACCGGGCAGTTCTTCTTGGCGTCCTCGGCAGCGGCGACGAACGCGTCGTTGTCGATGCCCGGGACGGTGCCCTCCACGGTGAGGTGGATGCCCTTGATGCCCTCACCCGGCTGGAAGGTGACGTCGGCGGAGGTGGTGAGCTTGGTGGGCGGGGTGCCGGCGCCGGCCAGGCCGTGCGACAGCGCCATGGAGAAGCAGCTGGAGTGGGCGGCGGCGATCAGCTCCTCGGGGCTGGTCTTGCCGTTCGCCTTCTCGGCGCGCGACGGCCACGACACCGGCTGCTCGCCGATGCCGGACGAGTCGAAGGTGACGACGCCGCTGCCCTCGAGCAGGTTGCCTTCCCAGACGGTGTGTGCGGAGCGCGTGGTTGCCACGACGAGTCCTTTCCGGATTCCCTTGCGGTACTGGGGCGGTGGGAGCCCGTGCCCGGGTTCCCACCCCCATCCGATCACACTCCGGCTCAGCTCACCCGGAAGACCGGTCCCTGTGCGGGGTGCGCTGCCGCCGGGCCGCCATCACCGCGTAGACCAGGACGCCCGCGAACAGGAACAGCACACCCTGGTAGACCGCCGCGTAGCCGGCGCCCGCGACCAGCCACAGGGAGAACGCCGCCGCCACGGAGGCGATCACGGCGTCGCGCACCAGCCGGGCGCGGTTCACACGCTCGTGCTGCCCGGAGACCAGGTGGAAGAGCTGCGCCGCGGTGGCCAGCAGGTAGGGCACGGTCGCCGTGAAGGTGGTGACGAGGACCAGGACCTCGAAGACCTTCGCCGAGCCGGACGTGTAGTTGTAGACGGTGAGCAGGGAGGCCAGGACGACGGTGACGCCGACGCCGACCGTGGGGACACCGCGCCGCTTGCGGGCGAAGGCCGCAGGGAAGAGTCCGTCGCGGGCCGCCGCGTACGGGGTCTGGGCGCTGAGCAGGGTCCAGCCGTTGAGGCAGCCGGTCATCGACACCAGGGCGGCGAGCGCGACGGCCCAGCCGCCCCAGGCGCCGCCGAACATGGCGTTCACGGCGTCGGAGAAGGGGGCGGTGGAGTCGACCAGGCGGTCGTGGGCGACGGTGCCGAAGACGGAGAGGGTGCCGAGCAGGTAGACGAGCGCGGCGCCGGCGGTGCCGATGACGGTGGCCCGGCCGACCGTGCGGCGCGGGTCCTTGACCTCGCCCGCGCTGACCGCGGCGGACTCCACACCGAGGTAGGAGAAGAGCAGGATCGCGGCGGCGGCGGAGACCGCGCCGATGCCGCTGCCGCCGCTCGCGTTGAAGGCGCCGAGGTTGTCCGGGTCGAAGAAGAACAGTCCGCCGACCGCGACGAGCAGCAGCGGCGCGAACTTGAGCACCGTGGACACCATCTGGACGGCGCCCACGTAGCGGGTGCCGGCGAAGTTGGCGAGCGCCGGCAGCCACTGGATGACGAGCGCGGCCAGGCACGCGGTCCAGCGGTGCCCGTTCACCGGGATCAGGACGTCGAGGTAGCCGACTGCGGCGACGGCGAGCGCGGCGTTGGACACCCAGGTGGTGATCCAGTACGCCCAGGCGGCGAGGAAGCCGGCGAAGTCGCCGAAGGCCTCGCGGGCATAGACGTAGGGACCGCCGGTGCGCGGGTCGCGGGCGGCGAGCCGGCCGAAGACCAGGGCGAGGGCGATGGCGCCGACCGTGAGCACGCCGAAGGCGAGCAGGCTGATCGTGCCGAACGGGGCGACGGAGGCGGGGAGCAGGAAGATGCCGCCGCCGATGATGTTGCCCATGACCAGGGCGGTGGCGACGGGCAGCCCGAAGCGGCGGGCGTGCTTGTTGCCGTGGGGTGCCGGGCTGGGGGCGGCGGAGGTCTCCTGCGGAGCCGGAGCCGGTGGGGGGACGGTCCCGGTGACGTGCATGGGGTGGTACGCCTTCCTTGGAACTGGTGCCCGGGATCGCCGGGACGGCGTCCATGGTCCGGCACGGCCGCGAAGGGCTCCAAATCAGGCGGTTTTGTCCTGTGCGAGCCCGTCCGGGACCGCAAAAGGTGCGCTGCCGAGGCTCTGCGGCCGGGAATCGTCCAGGGGCACCTGCGGGCCGTTGGACTCGCGCAGCCAGCGGCGCAGGATCCGGTGGACGTGCTCGGCGCCGACGATGTCCGCCCCTTCGCCGTCCGGCGCGGACAGGACGGCGGGCGACAGCAGGAAGGCCCGCGACTGGGCGCCGCCGAGTCCGCCGTGGGAGCCGATCTGCTCCTCGAAGGCGAGGACCTCGCCGTCGGCCGGGTCGTGGAAGGAGTTGACCATGATGTCGGCGGTGTGCGGGAAGGAGTGCGTGCGGCGCACGGCGTCCGCGGCTCCGGGGCCGAACGGCGCGAGCGGGCCGGGCTCCTCGTCGAGCCGGTCCAGGGGGATCTCCGCGCCGCGCGCGCCGAGGACCACACCGCCGTGCTCCTCGCTGCGCACGAGCAGGAAGCCGACGCCGGGATGGTTGGCGAGGGTGGGCAGCAGCGCGGGGTGGCGGGCGTCGATCTCCTCGCGGGTCATCCGGTGCGGCACGTCCGGGAAGGAGACCAGGCCGAGGTTGCCGGAGGCCAGCACGACCGGCTCCGAGTGGCGGTGGGCGGGCCGGCGCAGTTCCTCGCCCTCCTCGACCGGCCGGTGCAGGGCGGCCCGTACGGCGGTGCGGGCCTCGGCACCGCTGCGGGTGCGCCGCGCCCGGCGTGGCACGGGCAGTCCGCAGCCGGCCCGCACCAGGTCGGCGAGGGTGAGGCCGTAGCGGGAGCGGAAGGTCTCGCCGGGGCTCTGGCCGTGGTCCGACAGGACGACGATCCGGTACCGGCGGGGCGCGTGTTCGGCGACCTTCTCGATCAGCGCGAGGGACCGGTCGAGCCGCTGGAGGACCTTCGCGGCGTCCCGGCTGCGCGGCCCGGAGTGGTGCGCGACCTCGTCGTAGGCGACCAGGTCGGCGTAGACGGCGGTGCGTCCGGCGAGCATGTCGCCCATCACGGCGGCGACGACGACGTCCCGCTCGACGACGGTCGCGAAGGCGCGCACGAAGGGGTAGAGGCCGCCGCGGGAGACGCGCGGGCGGACCTTGCGGAGGCGGGCCCGGGTGGACTGGCCGATCTCGCGGCCCACCTCGGCGACGAAGGACAGGGCGGTGCGGACCGCGTTGGCGGGGTCGGAGAAGTAGGCGAAGTAGCCGGACCGGGACCGGTTCTCCCGGCTGCGGCGGCGGGTGGCTATGGAGAGCACGAGGGCCTGTTCGTCGGCGCCGCCGCTGAACAGGTTGCCGCGGCTGGCGCCGTCGAAGGTGAGCAGTCCGCCGTCGCCGGTGTGCTCGATGGCCCGTCGCTGGAGGTCGGCGGCGCTGGTGGGGCGGTTGCAGACGACCACCTCGCCGCTGTCCTTCTCGTACCAGCGGAACGCCGGGACGTCGTGGTTGCTGCCGTGCAGGATGCCGAGCTGGCTGGCGCCGGTCTGGCTGGACCAGTCGGTGCGCCACGGGGCGAGCCGGTGGGTCGCGGAGGAGCCGTCGCGGCCGAGCCAGCGCGCGACGGTGGGCATCAGGCCCTCGTCGACCGCGTCCATCAGCACGTCGTGGCCGACGCCGTCCAGTTGCAGGAAGACGGTGCCGGGGCCGGTCGGGCAGGGCGGGCCGGATCTGCGGCGGCGGTCGGCGAGCCGGTAGAGCCGGCGCCGGTAGGCGTCGTCGTCGCGGACGGCCAGGGCGCCGCCGGTGGCCGAGGCCACGGCGGACATCACGGCGGCCACCACCACGGCGGTCTCCGGGGCGACACCGCCGCGCGCGGTCGGGTTCACGTCCAGTGCGAGGAGCAGCAGCCCGCCGTTGAGGAAGAAGACCAGCAGCCCGAGGACGAGCGCCGGCACCAGCAGCAGCAGCCGGACCAGCAGCGGCCACACCAGGGCCGACAGCAGGCCGAACGCGCCGGCGCCGACCGCGGCCGTGACGGCGATGTCGGTCGCGCTGTCACCGTCCGGGGACTGGAGCCGGAAGTCCGGGAGGATCCCCGCGAGCACCAGCATGGTGACCGTGGAGACGGCCCACACCGCGATGCTCCGCCCGACCTGACTGGCGCCCCGCCGCCAACGCCCTCCACCCACGCTCCGCACACCTCACGTCCCGGCCCGTCGTCCGCGCGGGCCCTCCCCACCCTGCCACAACGCTCCGGAACGCCTGTTTGTCCCCCCTGGCCCCGTTCACCCGGGACACGCCCGGTATCCCGGTGGGCCGGCAGTCAGCGGCCGTCGTATCCCGCCGTCGGCATCGACAGCCTGCGGTGCACGCACGCCTTCATCCGGGCGTCGTACGACGGTTCCTCGTGTCCGACCGTCTCCACCCGCACCCCGCGCCGCGCGCACTCCGCGGTGAACTCGGCCACGGACGACAGCGCGCTCTCCAGCACCCGGTGGCTGGGCGCCACGAACAGGTCCTGCCCGGAGCGCACGCCCTCCCACAGGGCGTCGTGGTCGGGGCGCAGTCCGCGGACCAGCAGTTCCCGGGTGACGACGTAGCCCTGCTCGGCGGCCCAGCGTGCGCACATGGCGTGCTGGCTGCGGGAGTCGACGAGGAACGGATCGTCGTCCAGTTGCTCCAGCGGCGTCAGACTCGCGATCGCCGTCACGCGTAGCGGCCTCATGGTGTCCCCCTCACCTCCCGTTTTCGCCGCCGACCCTACTCCTGGACGTAGGCTTCGGGGAGTCGCGCGAAGGAGGCAAAGAGGTGCCGGTGGAGCTCACGTGGTGGGGTCACGCCACCTGCACGGTCGAGGACTCGGACATACGTGTGCTCACCGACCCGCTGTTCGCCCGCAGACTCGCCCATCTGCGCCGCAGGCGGGGCCCGGTGCCGCCGTCGGACGCCTGTCGCGCGGACGTGACGCTGGTGTCCCATCTGCACGCCGATCATCTGCACGTGCCGTCGCTCGCGCGGCTCGCGCCGGGCACGCGCCTGCTCGTGCCCCGGGGCGCACGACGGGCGGTGCCGGGGCTGCGCCGGCTCGGGCACCTGAAGCTGACCGAGGTCGCGCCCGGCGACGAGACGGTGGTCGGCGACCTGCTGATACGGGCGGTGCCCGCGCGGCACGACGGGCGGCGGCTGCCGCTCGGCCCGCACCGCTCCCCCGCGCTCGGCTACGTCGTGGAGGGCGAGGGCCGTACGTACTTCGCCGGGGACACCGGCCTGTTCGACGGGATGGAGAAGGAGGTCGGGCCGGTCGACGCGGCGCTGCTGCCGGTCGGCGGCTGGGGACCGTACCTGGGACCCGACCACCTGGACGCGGGGCGGGCCGCCGAGGCGCTGGCCCGGCTGGCGCCGGCCACGGCGGTGCCGGTGCACTACGGCACGTACTGGCCGATCGGGATGGACGCCGTGCGCCCCCACGAGTTCCACACGCCGGGCGACGAGTTCGTGCGCCTGTCGGCGCTGCGCGCGCCCGACGTCGCGGTGCACCGGCTGGGGCACGGCGAGAGCGTGCGGGTGGAGGTCGCGAGGTGACCTGGCTGGGCACCGCCGTGACGACCATCCCGACCGAGCCGACGCAACAGGCGCTGGGCTATCCGTCGTTGTTCCTGCTGGTGCTGATCGGGGCGCTGGTGCCGGTGGTGCCGACGGGCGTGCTGGTGAGTTCGGCGGCGGTAGTGGCGATGCACCAGACGCTGCCGCTGTCGCTGCTGATGGTGTTCGTGACGGCGTCGCTGGCCGCGTTCTGCGGGGACATGGCGCTGTACTGGCTGGGGCGGCGCGGGGTCGGGTCGAAGAACGGCTCGCGCTGGCTGGAGGTGATCCGGTCCCGGGCGCCCGAGGACCGGCTGGAGCAGGCGCAGGAGAAGCTCGCCGAGCACGATGTCGCGGTGCTCGTGCTGTCCCGGCTGGTGCCGGCGGGCCGGATACCGGTGATGCTGGCCTGCCTGCTGGCCGAGTGGCCGTCGCGCCGCTTCGCCCGGGGCAACCTGCCGGCCTGCCTGGCCTGGGCGGCGACGTACCAGCTGATCGGCATCCTGAGCGGCTCCCTGTTCAGCAAGCCGTGGGAGGGCGTGGCGGCGGCGATCGCGCTCACGGTCCTGGTGAGCGCGGCACCGAGCGCCTGGCGCCGGCTGCGGGGGCCGGCGAAGGCGTAGGCGGCGGAGCGGGGCCGTTCACTCGTCGCCCAGCAGGCGGGAGCCGCCGACCGGCAGGTCCCACAGGTCCTCCCGGGGCAGGCCCGCCCGCTGCCAGGCGGCGCGTACGCGGGTGAGCGGTTCCATGACCGGTTCCGCCGACAGCACGAAGGTGCCCCAGTGCATCGGCGCCATCCGCCGGGCGCCGAGGTCCTGGACGGCCCGGACCGCCTCCTCCGGGTCGCAGTGCACGTCGCTGAGCCACCAGCGCGGGTCGTAGGCGCCGATGGGGAGCAGCGCGAGGTCGATGCCGGGGTAGCGGCGGCCGATGCGGGAGAACCAGTGGCCGTAGCCGGTGTCGCCGGCGAAGTACACGCGCCGGCCGTCGGCGTCGGTGAGGACCCAGCCGCCCCACAGCGTGCGGCAGGTGTCGGTGAGGCTGCGCTTGGACCAGTGGTGGGCCGGTACGAAGTCGAAGCGGACTCCGCCCAGCAGGGCCCCCTCCCACCAGTCCAGCTCGGTGACCCGGGTGAACCGGCGCCGGTGGAACCAGCGGCCGAGCCCGGCCGGGACGAACACCGGGGTGTCGCGCGGGAGCCTGCGCAGCGTCGGGGCGTCGAGGTGGTCGTAGTGGTTGTGGCTGATGACGACGGCGTCGACCCGCGGCAGGTCGCTCCAGGAGACGCCGACGGGGGTGATGCGGGCCGGGGTGCCGAGGATGCGGCGGGACCAGACGGGGTCGGTGAGCACGGTGAGCCCGCCGATGCTCAGCACCCAGCTGGCGTGTCCCGCCCAGGTGACGGCGACGGTGCGGGCGTCCACGCGGGGCAGCGGTCCGGGGGCGTACGGCAGCCTGGGGATGTCGGCGAGGCCCTCGGGGCCGGGTCTGACCGCGCCCTCGCGGGCGAATCTGGCGAAGGCCTTCAGACCGGGCAGCGGCGCGGTCAGGCGGTCGTGGAAGGTCCGCGGCCACACCCGGCGTTCGGCGAGCGGCCGGGGCTCCGCGAGCGGCGGGAAGGGGGAGGCCGTGACCGGTGGAGCGGCGGTGTCCTGGTCCGGGACGGGCGTGGTGGTGCTCGTGGTCGACCGGGGCTGCTGCGTCATCGAGGAAGCTCCCATCGCTGAGCGTCGCGGAGATCGCCGAAGACCGACTTCAGACCGGTCAACGCGGCGTGCACGTGCGGCAGTTCCAACGGGTCGGGGGAGGCGAGGCATTCCGCGCGCCGCTCGTCGGTGTCTCCCAGCAGCGGGCCGGTGGACAGCCGGACGCGCAGCGCGAGGAGGTCGTCGCCGAAGCGGTGGCCGCCGGGGGCGGGCATGCCGAGCCGGGCGGTGAGGAAGTCCTCCAGTTCCTGGGCGTCGCCGACGCCGTGGGCGCCGAGCGCGTCGCGCAGCGGGCCGAGGTCGGCGTACAGGTGGCGTCCGGCCTGCGGGGGGCGGGCGGTGGCGCCCGCGGCGACGACGGCGGTGTGCACGGCGGCGGCCACGCGCGCGTGCAGGCGTACGGCGGCCGACCGGCGGGCGGTGACCGGCTCCGGTTCGGCGAGCGCGTACCCGGCCGCGGCGGCGAGGGGCGCGGCGACGCGGGCACCGAGCGCGGTGAGCACGTCCAGCACGCGCGCGTGCAGGCCGTTCCCGGCGGCGGAGGCGGGGAAGCGGGCGACCGCGGCCGGCCAGCCGGGCGGCAGCAGGGCGCCGGCCAGGTCGGTGACGACGGTGACGTGGTCGGGCAGCATCTCGGCGGGGCTGAGCAGCACGGTGGCGTGCGGGTCGTGCAGGGTGTCGCGCCAGGTCTCGTCGCTGACCAGGTGCAGTCCCTCGCCGACGGCGGCCTCGACGGTCTCGTGCAGCAGCTCGGGCGGCGCGACGGTGCCGGTGGGGTCGTCGGCGACGGACAGCACGAGCAGCCGCGGGTCGCCGCCCTCGGCGCGGATGCGGCGCACGGTCTCCAGGAGGGCGTACGGATCGGGGACGCCGCCGGACTCGGCGGGCGTGGGGACGTGGAAGACGGGTCTGCCCAGCAGCCGCGCGTACGGCGCCCACCAGGCGGCGCAGGGGCGCGGCACCAGGATGTCGCCGCCGAGCGCGGCGGTCAGCGCGAGCAGCAGCGCGTTGGCGCCGGGGGCGGCGGCCACGTGGTCCGGGTCGGTGGGCAGGCCGCGCCGGTTCCAGTAGCCGCAGGCGGCGTCCAGCAGCGCCGGGGCGCCACCGGCGGGCTCCTCGTGACCGCGGCCCGCGGCGGCGGCGAGGACGGCGGACAGTTCGGGCAGGACGGGCAGCCCGTCACCGGGAAGGTGCGGACCCCGACGAACGGCACCGTGACCGTCGGGGGCGTGGCCTCCGGGGTGTCGCCCTCCGGGCGCGGGGTCTCCGGGGCCGTCGCCTTCGGGACCGCTCCCGGGCGTGGGACCTCCGGCGTGCTGTCCCCCGGCCGTGCGGCCTCCGGCATTGTCGCCCCCGAGCGGGCGACCTCCGGCGTCGTCGCCTCCGAGATCGTTGCCCCCGGCCGCGCGGCCTCCGGGCTGCTGCCCTCGGGGCGGGCGGCCTCCGGGGTCGTCGCCTTCGGGGGCGTGGCCGGCGGGGGTCCCGTCTGCGGGCGCCGCGTGGCGTTCGGGGGTGTCGTCTTCGGGGTCCGTCCGCCGCATGGGTGCCTCCGCGCAGTCCGTGGTGCCGAGTCCTGTCGCCGCCGGGCCCTGGTCCTCTTCCTCGCTCGTGCTCCGGTCGTGCACCAAGTACCCACCGGGCCGCCCGGCCATGGCCCCGGCCCGCGTTGCGTCGATCACCACCCCGTCAGTGGTCCCGGCTCTCCCCGCGCAGCCGCAGCCGCAGCCGGTACGCGGCTCCGCCGAACGCGCCCGCGATCAGGAGGCCGCCGGCGGCCAGGGCGGGCACGGAGTCGGTGAAGGACCCTCCCGTACCGGCCTGCACCCCGTGCTCGGCCTTCCCGCCACCGCAGGGCACGCCCTGCGGACCGGAGTTGCCGGGCCTGGCGGTGTGGCTGGTGGAAGCGGCCTGGCCGGGGAGGGCGGGCTGGTCGGAGGGGGCGGCCTCGGCGTACGGGACGGGCTCCTCGTCGGGAAGGGACGTGTTGCCCGGGACCTCCTCGTCCGGCACCGTCTCGTCGCCCGGGACGGCGGGCTCGGCGTACGGCACGGTCTCGTCGCGCGCCGTCGGCTCGCCGCCGGGGACGACGGGCTCCTCGCGCGGGGCGGCGGGTTCGTCGCGAGGCGCGACGGGCTCCTCGCGCGGGGCGGCGGGTTCGTCGCGAGGCACGACGGGCTCCTCGCGCGGGGCGGCGGGTTCGTCGCGAGGCACGACGGGCTCCTCGCGCGGGGCGGCGGGTTCGTCGCGAGGCACGACGGGCTCCTCGCGCGGGGCGGCGGACGGGCGGCAGGAGGGCTCGGGTGCGGCGCTCCCCCAGGACCGTCCGGGTTCGGGGGCCCCGCTCGCCGGGGAGGACACCGTCATCGCCGCGCTCCACGGCCTGCCCTCGCCACCGGACGCCGCCGGACAGGTGCCGTCGACGGTCCACGGCGAGGCCGGGCCCGCCGCGTCCGGGTCGCCCTGAAGGTTCCCGGCGGTGGCTACGCGCGCCGTACCGCGGTAGGCGGCCCCGGTGGTCCTGTCGTCGGCGCCGGCCACCTTCAGGAGCGCGACGGTGCCCCCTTCGAAGGCCGGGGAGACCGCGTCGAGGGCATCGGGCGCGGCCTCCCCGGCCCGGTCGCAGGTGACCGAGACGGTGACGGTGCCCCCCGGGCCGACGTCGGCCGGGCTGACCTCGGCGGCGGGTTCGCCGGCACCGGCGGGCCGTGGGGTGCCGCCCGGGTCCGCCGAGCCGGACCCGGCGAAGACGCCCAGGGCGGCACTGGCCAGTACGGCGACGGACAGGACACGGGAGGTGCGGCGCATGGGTTCGGGCTCCTTCGAGCGACGGCTGCGGGGGCACGGCACTCGCGCCCTCGGCCATCACAGCCCGCCCGGCCCGCCGGCGCGCGCCGCCGTGCGCCGTTCGCGGGACCGGGGCCCCCGTGCGGGTGAGGAACAGGTTTCGGACCGCCCGCCGGGTCAGGCCGCCGGATCCCGCAGCACCTGCTCCCGCACCCGGTCGCAGCACCGGCTGATCAGCCGGGAGACGTGCATCTGGGAAATGCCGAGCTGTTCGGCGATGCGGCTCTGGGTCATGTCGTCGAAGAACCGCATGTAGAGGATGGCGCGCTCCCGATCGGGCAGGGCGGCCAGCCGTTTTTTGACGGCCTCACGGTCGACGACGATGTCGAGGGCCGGATCGGGGGCGCCGAGGCCGTCGACGAGCGAGTAGCCGTCGTCACTGCCGGGGACCTCGGCGTCCAGGGACAGGGCCGTGAAGCTCTCCAGGGCCTCCATGCCCTCCCGGACGTCCTGCTCGCTCAGATCGGCGCGCTCGGCGATCTCGGCCACGGTGGGCCCGCGGCCGGGGGTGGTCCGGGCCAGGTCCTGAGCGGCGAAGCGGACGCGGTTGCGCAGTTCCTGGACCCGGCGCGGCACGTGCAGGGTCCACATGTGGTCACGGAAGTGGCGCTTGATCTCGCCGGTGACGGTGGGCACGGCGTAGCTCTCGAACGCGCTGCCGCGGGCGGGGTCGTACCGGTCGACGGCCTTGACCAGACCGAGGGCCGCGACCTGCCGCAGGTCATCGAAGCTCTCGCCGCGGCTGCGGAAGCGTCCCGCGAGCCGTTCGGCCATGGGCAGCCAGGCCTCGACGATCCGGTCCCGGACCGCGTGGCGCTCCGGGCCCTCGGGAAGCGTGGCGAGGCGGCGGAAGGCGTCCGCGGTGTCGGGGGCGTCGTCGTGCGGGTGCTTGGCTCCGGCTTGGATCGGCATGGTGCGTCGCAACTCCCTCGGAGTGCGGGGTCCTGTCGTGGCGCCGGGCGGGGTGCCCGGCCGGCGCGGGCCGGCACCGGGGCTCGCGGAGCTCTCCGGGGCGCGGGACGGGCGCCGGCGGTGCGACGACACGGCCCGGGGTTCGGGCGGTCACCGTGGGAGGGCGTCCGGGAGCCGGACGGACGCATCCGTGCGGCGTCACGCCGCTCCCACGGACGTGCCTCCTGTCCGAAGCACTGCACATGCCCCTGCCCCCGAGCATCCCCGTCAAACACCCCGATGCGGCATGCGGTTCCGGCGGGAGGAACAGGGGTGACGCGGCACCGTCGCGAACGCCTCCGGCCGCCTTGTCACCGCGTCGTGGCCTCGGGGGGCGGAGCCGTCTCGTCGGCCCGTCAGCGCGCCGACGGCAGTTCCGGCGCCGCGGCCGGTTCGGGATCACCGGGCGGCGGTGGGGTGCCCGGCAGCATCAGGTCCTCGTACCTGCCCAGGGCCAGCACCACGCCGAGCATGAGGACCGGGATGAACACAGCGAGCAGCACCGCCATGATCCGTCCTTCCCGAAAAGGGGTGGGCGTGGGGGGTGGTGCCCGGGGCGGGTTCCCCGTGGCCGCCGGGCAAACCCGCGGTGCACGCGTCCGTACGCTCCGTGTCGGGCAAATCGGGGCGGACCCGTCCGGGTGAATCCGTGTCGGCCGCCGGTGGCCGGGTACGCGGTCGGCACCCCCTGAGGATGTGGAGGGAGACACATGCAGCGAGGCAGTGACCGGATGAGCGTCCACCGCGACGACGAGATGAAGCACGAACTCCAGGGTCTGCTCAGGTCCGGGCACCCCACCCGCAGCGAGGAGTGGAACGACCCGGAACCGATCGCCGAGGACGATCCGGACGTCACGTACGGGCCGGTGACCCCGGGCCGCGGGCCGACGTACATGGAGGCGCTCCGGCTGGAGCTGGCCCGGAACCTGACGCGGGGCACCTTTCCCGCGGGTCCCCGGGAGCTGGGCCGCGCCCTGCGCCGCGGCAACGCGCCCGACGCCCTCGTCGAGGGTCTGGAACGGCTGCCCCACAAGGCGCGCTACGACAACGTCCAGGAACTGGCCGTCGCCCTGACCGAGAGCGGGGGGCCGGGCAGCGCCGGGCCACAGGGCGCGTAGGCGCCGGAAGGACGGGCCGTGATGGCCGAGTACGTGAGAGACGTCATGACTCCGGGTGTGGTCGCCGTCCGCCCGGACTCCTCCCTGGTCGAGGCGGCGCAGCTGATGCGCACGCAGAACATCGGTGATGTGGTGGTCGCGGACGGCCAGGACGTCGTGGGCGTGCTGACGGACCGGGACATCACGGTGCGGGCGGTGGCGGACGGCATCGACCCCATGGCGGTGAGTGTCCGCACGGTCTGCACCCCCGATCCCCTGACGGTCTCCCCCGGTGATCCGGTGGCGGACGCGGTCACGCTGATGCGTGAGCACGCCGTGCGCCGGCTGCCGGTCGTGGAGGACGGGCTGCCGGTGGGGGTGGTGAGCCTCGGCGATCTGGCCGAGGCCCGGGATCCCGACTCGGCGCTCGCCGACATCAGCCGCGCGGAACCGGACGCCGTGGACGGCACCTGACAGCGCTCCGCGGGGTCCGCAGTGCCCGCGGGGCCCGCGGCCTCGCGGCCGAACGAGACGCGTGCGCCGGGCGGTGACGGCCGCCGGCGCGCCGGAAAGGAATCCGAACCACATGCGCATCGCATTTCTGACCGCGCCCGAGGGCGTGGAGCAGGTCGAGCTGACCGAGCCGTGGCAGGCGGCGAAGGACGCGGGCCACGAGCCCGTGCTCGTCTCCACGCAGTCCGGGGAGATCCAGGCCTTCGACCACCTCGACAAGGCGGACACGTTCCCCGTCGACGAGGTGGTGGGCGAGACGTCGGCCGACTCCTTCGGCGGGCTGGTCCTGCCGGGTGGCGTGGCCAACCCGGACTTCCTGCGGATGGACGAGAAGGCCGTGGCGTTCGTCAGGGACTTCTTCGAGCAGGGCCGGCCGGTGGCCGCGATCTGCCACGCCCCGTGGACACTCGTCGAGGCCGACGTCGTACGCGGCCGCGTCGTGACCTCGTGGCCGAGCCTGCGGACCGACCTCCGCAACGCGGGTGCCACCTGGGTCGACGAACAGGTGAAGGTCTGCGACCACGGCAACAACACCCTGGTCACCAGCCGCAAGCCGGACGATCTCAAGGCGTTCTGCGAGACCTTCCTCGCGGAGTTCGCCAAGGCCGGCTGAGCCCCGCGGGGCAGCACCCGGCGTCACGAGTCCCGGCCGGCCGCGCGTATCGGTATGCGTGGCGGGCCGGGCCCGTGTGCGGGCGGCACACCGGTCGGACGCGGCGTTCAGGCGCCGGGGGCGGCGTTCTCCCCGGAGCTCCGTTCCCGGGCACCCTCGCGGGTGCGGCCCGAGGCGACCGGGCGCCGGGGGTTGCGGCGCAGCCATTCGCCCTCGAGCTGGGCCATGCGCCCGTTGTGGGCCCGCAGCGCGTCGTTCGAGCCGTACAGCAGGGTGTCGTGGCGCGTGCGGTGGATGGTCTCCAGCTCCTTCATGAGCTGCTGGTCGTCCAGGCGGCCCGGGTCCACCCCGATCGCGGTGTCGTCCCGCGTGTCGTGTTCGTTCATGCGGTCCGGGTACCCGCCCCGGAAGCACTACCACCCCCGAGCGGCATCCGGGAGGGAGCCATGGAACTCGCCTTTCTGCATCCACTCTACGAACATCAGGGTCCCTGGGCCTCCGTGTACGTCGACCTCTCCCAGCACACGGAGGACACCCCCCACGAACGTGAACTGACGGCCGCCGCGGTGGCCCGGGAGCTGGCCGCGCAGGGCGCTGACGACGCGACCTGCCGGGCCGTGCGGGAGGCCCTGGACGGGATGCGCCACTCCACCGACCCGCACGGGCGGGCGCTGTTCGCCCGGGCCGGGGAGGTGATCCTCGACCCGCCGCTGGCGCGCTCCCCGCAGGGCGGCACCGAGGCCCACTGGGCGCCGCTGCCGCACGTGGCGCCGCTGCTGGAGCTGGCGGGCGAGGACCCCGTGTGCGTCGTGGCGTACATCGACCGCAAGGGTGCCGACTTCGAGCTGCGCAGCGCGCTGGGCAGCCGGGACGCGGGCTCGGTGACCGGCCGGCAGTGGCCCGTGCACCGCACGAGCACCGTCGACTGGTCGGAGCGCCACTTCCAGCTGCGGGTGGAGAACACCTGGGAGCACAACGCGGCGGAGATCGCGGACGCGCTCGCCGTGTGCCAGGAGGAGACGGGCGCCGACCTGCTGATCCTGGTGGGTGACGACCGCGAGCGGCGGGCCGTGCACGAGCGGATGCCCAAGCGGCTGCAGGACCGGATCGTGGAGGCCGCGCACGGCGCGGGCAGCCGGCTGCTGGACGGTGACGTGGAGCGGCTGCGCGACGAGCACGTGCGCTCCCGGGCGCGGGATGACCTGGACAGGTTCCTGGCCGCCCGCGCACCCGACGGCGAGGGCCGGACCGCCGCGGCGGAGGGCGTGCCGGCGCTGATCGAGGCCGCCCGGGAGCACCGCATCGACGAGCTGCTGATCATCCCGGACGGGCCGGACACCCACCGCGAGGTGTGGATCGGCGAGGACGCCGACCAGGTGGCGATGCGCCGTACGGAGCTGAAGACGCTCGGCGAGCAGAACTCCTGGTCCGCCCGCGCGGACGACGCGCTGCTGCGCTCGGCGGTGATGACCGGAGCCCCGGCGATCTCGGTGACGCCGGCCCTGCCGCAGGACGCGGCGGACGACGCGCCGGTGGGCGGCCTCGGCGCCCTGCTGCGCTGGCGCTGAGCGCTCCCCGGATGCCTGGGGGCGGCCGGCTACCGGGCCCGTTCCACCCGCCGTTCGTCCCAGACCGGCTCCGGCGTCTCGCGGACGCGGCCGTCGCTGCCGAAGACGAGGTAGCGGTCGAAGGAGCGGGCGAACCAGCGGTCGTGGGTGACCGCGAGGACCGTGCCCTCGAAGCCCTCCAGGCCTTCCTGGAGGGCTTCGGCCGATTCCAGGTCGAGGTTGTCGGTCGGCTCGTCGAGCAGCAGGGCGGTGACGCCCTCCAGTTCCAGCAGGAGGATCTGGAAGCGGGCCTGCTGTCCGCCGGAGAGCCTCTCGAAGGTCTGCTCGGCCTGCTGGGTCAGCTCGTAGCGGCGCAGCCGGGACATGGCGGCACCCCGGTCCTGGGAGTGCTCGCTCCACAGGATGTCCAGGAGGGTGCGTCCCATCAGCTCGGGGTGGGCGTGGGTCTGGGCGAAGTGACCCGGCACCACGCGCGCGCCGAGCTTCCAGTTCCCGGTGTGTGCCACCTCCTCGCCGGCGAGCAGCCGCAGGAAGTGCGACTTGCCGGAGCCGTTGGAGCCGAGGACGGCGACCCGTTCCCCGTAGAAGACCTCCAGGTCGAACGGTTTCATCAGGCCGGTGAGTTCGAGGCCCTCGCAGGTGACGGCGCGGACGCCGGTGCGGCCGCCCTTGAGGCGCATCCTGATGTCCTGCTCGCGGGGCGGCTCGGGCGGCGGTCCGGCCTCCTCGAACTTGCGCAGCCGGGTCTGGGCCGCCGCGTAGCGCGAGGCCATCTCGTGGCTGACGGCAGCGGCCTGATGCAGCGTCAGCACCAGCTTCTTGAGCTGGGCGTGCTTCTCGTCCCAGCGGCGGCGCAGCTCCTCGAAGCGGGCGAAGCGCTCGCGGCGGGCCTCGTGGAAGGTGGCGAAGCCGCCGCCGTGCACCCAGGCGTCGGCGCCGGCGGGGCCGGGTTCGAGGGAGACGATCTTCTGGGCGGCGCGGGCGAGGAGTTCTCGGTCGTGGGAGACGAAGAGGACCGTCTTGCGGGTCTCCCTCAGCCGCTCCTCCAGCCAGCGCTTGCCGGGCACGTCGAGATAGTTGTCCGGCTCGTCGAGCAGCAGCACCTCGTCGGTGCCGCGCAGGAGCGCCTCCAGGACGAGGCGTTTCTGCTCGCCGCCGGAGAGCGTGCGCACCTGCCGCCACTGGGCCTTGTCGTAGGGGACGCCGAGCGCGGCCGTGGTGCAGATGTCCCACAGCGTCTCGGCCTCGTACCCCTGGACCTCGGCCCAGTCGGCGAGGGCCTGCGCGTAGCGCATCTGGGCGGCCTCGTCGTCGACCGTCATGATGGCGTGCTCGGCGGCGTCGACGGCGCGCGCGGCCTCGCGGATGCGGGGCGGCGCGACGGACACCAGCAGGTCCCGGACGGTCGTCCCGTCGCGCACGGAGCCCACGAACTGGCGCATCACCCCGAGGCCGCCGCCGACGGTGACGGTCCCGCCGTGCGGCTTGAGCTCCCCGGACAGCAGGCGCAGCAGGGTGGTCTTGCCGGCCCCGTTGGGTCCGACGAGGGCCACGACGGCGCCCTCGCCCACCCGGAAGGAGGCATCGCCGAGCAGCGCCCTCCCGTCGGGGAGGTAGTACTCCAGGTGCGCGGCTTCGAGATGACCCATGGGCCGGATTCTGCGGCTCCGGACGCCTTGCGGGCAAATGCTTTCCCCGGTACGGGCCGGGCCGGGGCACGTGCGGCACGCCACCCGCAGGAAACCCCGTCCGCCGGGTAGGCGGGAGGAATGAGTCCCGACGTAGACCTCACCGCCCCGACACCCGGCCCGCATCCGGTCCGCGACGGCCTGCTGCGGCTGGACCAGCGTGTGTTCGAGTCGGTCGCCGCCCGGCACTGGCCCGGCGCCGACCACCTGCTGCCCCGGCTCAGCCGCAGCGCCAACCACGGCGTGCTGTGGTTCGCGGCGGCCGCCGCGCTGGCCGCGGCCCGCACCCCGCGGTCCCGTCGCGCCGCCGTCCGGGGCCTGGCCTCGCTGAGCCTGGCCTCCTTGACGATCAACACGCTCGGCAAGCGCTCGGTCCGCCGCCCCCGCCCGGTGCTGGACCCGGTGCCGGTGGTCCGGCAGCTGAAGCGGCAGCCGATCACCACGTCCTTCCCGTCGGGACACGCCGCGTCGGCCGCCGCGTTCGCGACCGGTGTCGCGCTGGAGTCCCCGGCGTGGGGTGCCGCGGTGGCGCCGGTGGCTGCCGCGGTGGCCCTCTCGCGGGTCTACACGGGTGTGCACTTCCCGAGCGACGTGCTCGCCGGGGCGGCGCTGGGGGCGGGCGCCGCGTTCGCCGTACGGGGCATGGTGCCCACGCGCGCCCAGCTCATCCCGCCGGCCAGGCCGCGCGCCGACGTCCCGGCGCTGCCCCGGGGCGAGGGCCTGGTGATGGTGGCGAACATCGCCTCGGGCACCGCGGACCGGGTGCGCGCGCTGTGCGACGCGCTGCCCGGCGCCGAGGTCGTCGAGTGCGAGCCGGGGGACGTCGGCGCCGAGCTGGAGAAGGCGGCGGACCGCGCCCGGGTGCTCGGCGTCTGCGGCGGCGACGGCACCGTGAACGCCGCCGCGGAGATCGCGCTGCGCCACGGCGTGCCGCTGGCGGTGCTGCCGGGCGGCACGCTCAACCACTTCGCCTACGACCTGGGCGTGGAGGACGTCAAGGATCTGTGCCGGGCCCTGGAGGGCGGGGAGGGCGTGCGGGTGGACGTCGGCCGGTTCGCCTCCGGTGAGCTGCGCGGCATCTTCCTGAACACCTTCAGCCTCGGGGTGTACCCGGAGCTGGTGCGCGAGCGGGAGCACTGGTCGCCGCGGATCGGCGGCTGGCCGGCCGGGGTGCTCGCGGCGGTGCGGGTGCTGCGCGCCGACCGGCATCCGCTGGAGGCCGAGGTGCAGGGGCGCAGGCGCCCGCTGTGGATGCTGTTCGCGGGCAACGGCACCTACCACCGGATGGGTCTGGCCCCCGGCCGCCGGCTGGACCTGGCGGACGGGCAACTGGACATCCGGGTGGTGCACGGTGGCCGCCGGCCGGCCCTGCGGCTGCTCTCCGCGGCGCTCGCCGGGCCGCTGACCCGCTCCCCCGCCCACGCGGCCGTGCAGGTGGGCCGGCTCCGGCTGACCGGTGTCGCGCCGGGCACCCTGCTGGCGTACGACGGCGAGATCACCGAGACGCAGGGCGATCTGACGCTGGAGAAGCTGCCCGAGGCGCTCACCGTCTACCGGCCGCTGACCGGCAACCGGTCCTCTCAGCACGCGCTCTGACGGGCGGAAGACTTCTTTCTGACGGTACGTCAGTCCATATAGCAAAACGCCGGTCTCATCATGTGGTGCGCGGGCGTACGGTGATCCTGCTGCCGGGCGGGGTCGCCGCACCCCGCGCACCGGTGCGTCGCGCAGTCGCAAAGAGGGGATCGGCCATGTCGGGACAGCAGGAGACCGCCGTATACACGCACGGACACCACGAGTCCGTGCTGCGCTCGCACACCTGGCGCACCGCCGCCAACTCGGCCGCGTACCTGCTCGGCTCGCTGAAGCCGCACATGGCGATCCTGGACATCGGCTGCGGCCCCGGCACCATCACCGCGGACCTGGCGGAACTGGTGCCCGACGGGCACGTGACCGGCGTGGACCGGGCGCCGGAGATCGTGGAGGTGGCCCGCGCCACCGCCGCCGAGCGCGGCCTGACCCACACCGACTTCGCGGTCGCGGACGTGCACGCCCTGGACTACCCGGACGACACGTTCTGCGTGGTCCACGCCCACCAGGTGCTCCAGCACGTGGGCGACCCGGTGCGGGCGCTGCGCGAGATGAAGCGGGTGACGAGACCGAACGGCCTCGTCGCCGTCCGCGACTCGGACTACGGAGCCATGACCTGGTACCCCGCCTCCCCGGGCATGGACGCCTGGCTGGACCTGTACCGCAGGGTGGCCCGGGCCAACGGGGGCGAGCCGGACGCGGGACGCCGGCTGAAGGCCTGGGCGCTGGAGGCGGGCTTCACGGACATCACGGCGACCTCGGACACCTGGACCTTCTCGGCACCGGACGAGCGGGAGTGGTGGAGCGGCCTGTGGGCGGACCGCACCCTGGCCTCGGCCTACGCCGAACGGGCCACGGAGGGCGGCCACGCGACGGCGGAGGAGCTGCGGGCCGTGTCGGCGGCGTGGCGGGAATGGGGCAGGCGGCCGGAAGGCTGGTTCGGCGTCCTGCACGGGGAGATCCTGTGCCGAAAGGAAGCCTGAACGGCGCCTGATCGGTGCATTACGGGAAACCAGTACGACAGGAGGTACACATCATGGTCCCACTTCTGCTCGTGCTGCTTCTCGCCCTCATTCTGTTCGGCGCCGGATTCGCGTTGAAGGTGCTCTGGTGGGTCGCCCTGGTGGTCATCGTCCTGTGGCTGCTGGGATTCCTGGTCCGGGGGACGACCACAGGCGGCGGCCGAGGCCGCTGGTACAGGTGGTGAACGACAGGCGGTGAGGCTGCTGCCCCGGGGAGACTCACTCCCGGGGCAGCAGCGGTCCCAGCGGCCCGAGGTCCAGGTTCAGGTCCTCGGGCCGCAGTCCGTAGCGGTCGCGCAGCTCGGCCATGCGGTCGTCGAGCAGCATCAGGGTGAGCCCGATCCGCTCCTCCTGCTCCTCGCTCAGGTCACCCTCGTCCACGCGGCGCAGCGCCTGGCGCTCCATGAGCTGGCGCAGCAGCTCCACGATGGTCAGCACCAGTTTGACCAGGTCGCGCTCGACCGTGTCGGGATCCAGGTCGAGGTGCTTGCGGCGTTCGGGGTTCTCGGTCACGTCAGTCCCCGAACGGTGACGGCACATTGCGGTTGACCGAGCTGATCAACGCGTTGAGGTCGATGCGGACCAGGTCGACGTCCGCGATGCGCAGCGTGATGTCACCGGTGATGACCACTCCGCCGGCCAGCAGCCGGTCGAGCAGGTCCACGAGGGCGATCTCACGGCGTTCGACGACGGTCATGACTCCTCCCCCGCTGTCTCGCCCGCCGCCTTCTCACCGGAGATTTCCTCTCCCGCGAACGAATAGGCGGCCCACGGGCCGGTGAGTTCCACGCGCATTCCGGGAGTGTCGTCCTTCGTCCGGTCCACCATCTCCACGAATTCCTCGGAAACGTCCCGCGGCACCAGATAGGCGGCGTTGAGAACGTTCCGTCCGGCGGCGCCGGAGAGCGTGGGATTCTGCGGTGCGTGCAGCCGCGCGTCGGCGGCCCGCGAGGACAGGTTCGCGTGCAGTCGCATCGCGAACTCCTCGGCCCTGGACCACAGGTCCTCGTGCGCCCGCGTCTGCATGCGCCGCTGCCGCAGGTAGTCACGGCCGGTGGCGGGCTTGGGCGCGGGCTCCGCGGGGCGGTCCGGCTGGCCGGGATCCGTCTCGACGTACACCTTCACCCCCCACTCCACCCGGCCCTCCAGCCGGTCGAGGGTGCGCCGGAAGTCGTCCTCCCGCTCCTCCATCATCACGCGGACGCCGCTGTCGTCCCGGAAGACGGTGGCCAGCCGGAGCGGCAGCGGCGTGGTGACGACGGTGAGCGCGTCGACGACCTGCTGGTGGGCGCGGGCGGTCCCGGCGAGCCAGTCCAGGTCCTCCAGGTGGGCCCGCAGCGACTCCTCCGAGAAGTCGGCCTCGGGCACATGGCTGACCACGGCGACCAGACCGTGGTGGGTCAGCAGCCTGGGCGGGTCGCCCGCCACCCCGGACAGCTGGGACTGGAGGGGGACGTCGAAGGGCCGGCAGACGGCGTAGACGTACCGCAGTCCCGTCATCGTTCCTCCCTCGGTACGCGGCCCGACTCCAGCTCTCTCAGGCGTTCACGCAGCTCCGCGTTCTCCCGGGTCAGTTCGTCGCGCCGTGCGCGCGAGGAGAGCGCCGGGTCGCTCTCCCACCAGTCGATGCCCATTTCCTTGGCCTTGTCGACGGAGGCGACGATGAGCCGCAGCTTGATCGTGAGCAGCTCGATGTCGAGCAGGTTGATCCGGATGTCGCCCGCGATGACGACACCCTTGTCGAGCACCCGCTCCAGGATGTCGGCGAGATTGGCGCTCTGCCCCTGGCCATAGGGATCGGGCAGCCGGCTGGGAGTGGTCATCGACGGCTCCCGCGGTCGGCGTACTCGTCCTCGTCCGCGTACTCACCGCGGGACGCGTACTCGTCCTCGGCGTCGGCGCCGGCTTCCTCCTCCTCGTACTCTCCCTCGGGCTCCTCCTCGTAGCCGTCCTCGTCCTCGGGCTCGTCGGACTCCTCGGACTCCTCCTCCGTCTCGCCCTCGTCCTCGGCGTACGGAGCGTCCTCGTCGTCCTCCTCGTCCTCCTCGTCCTCGTAGGCGTCCTCCGCCTCGTCGGACTCCTCGTCCTCGTCGCCCTCGTCGCCCTCGTCGTGCTCGTCGCTGTCCCGGGCCTCGGGCTCCTCGCCCTCGTGGTCCTCCTCGCCCTCGTCGTGCTCGTCGCTGTCCCGGGCCTCGGGCTCCTCGCCCTCGTGGTCCTCCTCGCCCTCCTGGTTCTCCTGCTCCTCCTCCGCGACCGCGTCCTCGTGGCTGCGGACGACCTCGCCGTCGCGG
The DNA here is from genome assembly GCF_044765825.1 of Streptomyces flaveolus. Taxonomy (NCBI): domain Bacteria; kingdom Bacillati; phylum Actinomycetota; class Actinomycetes; order Kitasatosporales; family Streptomycetaceae; genus Streptomyces; species Streptomyces flaveolus. Next base: position 476,925 of record NZ_JBIWKU010000004.1, read on the forward strand.
ATCTCGCCGCGCCAGCCGTCGTCGGCCTCGCCCTTGAAGGTGATGTGGCGGACGTAGTTCTTCAGGTCGAGGCGGGCCCGGCGGCCCTGGGCGCGCCAGATGTTGCCGGTCTTCTCGAACAGACCGCTGGGGTAGTACTCAATGACCAGGATGACGCGGGTCAGGCTGTCGGCGAGCTTGTGGAAGCTGACGACGCCCTTGGTGGTGCCCTTGGCGCCCTCCGACGTCCAGGAGATCCGGTCGTCGGGCACCTGCTCGGTGGTCTTCGCCTTCCAGCTGCGGTTGGACCAGAAGACCTTCAGCTGCCAGTCGGAGGACGTGTCGTCGGCGCGGCTCGCGCTCTTGACGCCCTTGGCGAAGGTGCTGAAGTCCTGGTACTGCGTCCACTGGTCGTAGGCCGTGCGCAGGGGCACGCCGACGTCGACGTACTCGATGATGACGGTCGGCTTCTGGCCGCCGCCCTTCTTCTTCTTGCCCTTGCCGCCGCCGAGGTTCTTGAAGGCGCCGACCACGTTGTCCTTCACCTTGCCGGCGCCGACCTCGAGCGCGGCCCGCACCGGGCTCTTGCCCTCGGCGAGCTTGCGTCCGCCGTCGAGGGCAAGCTTGGCGAAGCCGGGGCTGTTGCCCTCGGCTATGTCGTTCAGCTTGCCCGTGGTCTCGCCGAGCTTGGTTCCGACGCCGGTCAGCAGCCGGGTGACCTGGGCGGCGAGGTAGTCCTGCACCTCCGCCTTCAGGCGGTCGGCCGCCTCGCTCTGCGCCACGTCGGCGAGCGGGTTCTTCTTCGCGGCCTTTCCTGCCGAGGAGGCCGCGGAACCGAGGGTGTCGGTCATCGCTCACCACCGCCCTTCGACTGCCGGGACCCGGCGCCGCGTGCCGCGTTGCGGGCGGGGGCCGTCTTCTTGCCGGCCGCCTTCTTGGCGGGCTGTGCCCGCTTGGCGGCCGTCTTCCTCGCGGGCGCCTGCGCGGCGGCCTTCTTCGCCGGCCGCTTCGCGGGTGCCTTCTTCGCCGCCCCGCGCGCCGACTCGGACGCCTTCTTCGCGGGCCGCTCGCGGCGCCGCTCGGACTTCTGCCGCTCGTCCGGCTCGTCCGACTCGTCCGACTCGTCCCGCGGCTCCTCGTCCTCGTACTCCGAGTCCTCCGAGTCCTCGGAGTCACGGGAGTCGTCGGAGCCCACGCCCGGCGCCGCCGAGGCCACGCCGGAGAGCTGGTCGCGGACCTGCGCGGTGCGCCCGTGGAGGCGGTCGGCGAGCGCGTCGATCTGCCGCTCGACCATGGCCCCCGACGCGGCCTTGCCCACGCCCCGCAGGTCCGTGCGCAGCTGGTCCCCGATCTCCTTGAACTGCGGATTGTTCTGCAGCTGCGTGGAGACCAGTTCCGCGATGCCCTTCGGCGTCAGGTTCAGCTTCTTGCCTGCCACCATGGTGCCCACGGCGACCGCCATTTTCAGCTTCTTCGTGCGTCCCAGCAGATAGCCGGCCCCTACGGCGAGGCCCAGTCCCGTTCGATTCATGGTGCCGTCCCGTTGCCCAATCCCGCGCTGTGGCGCGTAGCGATCTCCAGCCGGTCCAGGAGCGCGTCCTCCTCCTGGTCGAACTCCTCCTCGGTGATCTCCCCGGCCTCCAACCGCTCTTCCAGTCGGGCGAGTTCGGCCCGGATCGTGGAGGGGTCGTAGTAGATGCGCTCGGCCTCCGCGAGCACCTGTCTGATGGCCCAGCCACCACCGCGTGCCGGAGCGAGCGGCAGCAGGAGGATCTCCGAGATGAGTCCCACGGCCGTCACCCCGCTCCGGCGTCCGCGCCACCGGCCGCGGTGCCCGCGGGCTCGGCCGGGCCGGGCTCGACGAAGCTGTACGGCGGCAGCGGTCCGTTCACCCGCACCTCCAGGTGCGGCATCTCCCTGCGGGCCCGCTCCACGGCGGCCAGGAACTCCTCGGCCGTCTCCCGCTTCACCAGGAAGGACACGTTGGCGAGCCAGCCGGTGGACTCGGGGCCCACGCTGACGGCGTCGGCGGCCGGCTCCAGGGCGCGCTCCAGCGTGGTGGCGTCCTCGGCCTCCTTGTCCTTGACGGCTGCGGCGACCATCTCGCCGAGCTGGATCTTGCTCTCGTAACTGCCGCCGCCCGACTTCCGGTTCGACTCCGCGAGGGCGCGGATCTCCGGGTTCTCGGCCATCACGTGGTGCAGTACCGCTTCCTCGACGTGGTTGGCCTTGATGTTGTACTCGACCCGGTCGTCCAGGGCCCGCAGCCGCTCCTGGTAGTGCTCGGCGCGCTCCGCGAGGACGCCGGTGACCGCGCTGTCGTCCGGTGCGACGCTGCCGAAGCGCATGGGCAGCACGCAGCCCTCCGCGCCCGCCTCGCTGAGCACGTTCTGGTGGGCGAGCAGCTCCCTGCGCTTGGGGCGCAGGTCCTCGGGGGCGTCGCTGACGATGGCCGCCAGGTCCCCCTCGTGGAGAACCCGCACCTCACTCGGCGGGTTGCCGACCCCTGTCAGCCCTTCCGGGAGCGAGGGGTGGGATCCTGCGGTGATGCCGTAGACGTACGTGCTCACTCCTGCTCCTCCTTGCGACGCGAGGGCGCGGACTTGCGGGCACGCGGACGCGAGGCGGTCTCCCGCTCGGAGCCGCTCTCGTCACGGGCCTGCTTGAACGCGTCCGAGATGGTGTCGGCGGCGCCGGACAGCGCCCCCTTGGACTTGCCGCGGGCACCGGACTCGGTCATCTCTCCGACCAGGTCGGGCAGGCCCGGGTCCTTGCGCGGCCCGGCCTCCAGGTCGAGCCGGTTGCACGCCTCGGCGAAGCGCAGATAGGTGTCGACACTGGCGACGACAACACGTACGTCGATCTTGAGGATCTCGATACCGACCAGGGACACGCGCACGAATGCGTCGATGACGAGCCCCCTGTCCAGAACGAGCTCGAGAACGTCGTAAAGGCCGCTGCTGCCGCCTCCGCCGCCGGTCTGTTGTGCCGGTACGACAGTCATGCCGGATGTCCTCCATCCATTCCGTGAGTGTGATGTCCGTCCGGGCGGTTCAGCGTCCGCCGGAACCTCGCGCGTCGGCGCGTCCGCGCTCGTAGCGCCTGACCCTGCGGTAACCGGTGAGCTGCCCTTCCGGGTCGAGTTCCACCAGGTAGCTGCCCATCAGGCTCATCGTGTCGGGCACCCGCTCGAGCTCGAGAACCTCGACCTCCAGCGACCAGCCCTCCTCCGTCTGCTCGAAGGACGACACGGTCTCCGCGGTCATTCCAGTGAGTTCCGCGAGCTGGGCCCGCGCCTCGCGGAGGATCTCCATCGGCCGGGGCCGACGCGCCTTCGGTGAGTTGTGTGTTTCCTGTGGTTCTTGCGAGTTCTGCGTCTTTTGAGGACTCTGTGATGTGCGTGAAGTCTTTTTCGGGGTCTGCGATTCGGACGTGTTGTTCGTGTTCGACATGGCCACCTCTCCCTCCGTGTGGCCGCAAGCGTGTTCGCCAAACCTCCACGGGCTCATGCATGTGCCACACGTCTGCGCAACCGGAGCGGTCGGCGTCCGGCCGTGCGGTGGTCAGCCGCGCAGGGCGTGCAGCCGTCGCCGGGCGGGTTCCAGCGCCCGGGCGCGGATACCGGCCCAGGGCCGGGTGCGTGCCTGCTCGACGGCGTCCGCGACGGTCCAGCGGCGGGCGTGCAGGCCCGGGTCGTCCAGCTGGTCCCAGGACAGGGGTGTCGCCACGGGCGCGCCGGGCAGGGCGCGGACGGAGTAGGGCGCCACCGCGGTCTGCGCGTAGGCGTTGCGCTGGATGTCGAGATAGAGCCGGTCGCCGCGGTCCTTCTTGCGGGCGGCGGTGGTCAGCCGGTCCGGGCGGGACGCGGCCAGGGTGTCGGCGACGTCCCGCGCGAACTCCCGCACCTCGTCGAAGTCCTGGTGGCCCTTCAGGGGAACGATCACATGCAGGCCCCGCGAGCCGGTGGTCATGAGGGCCGAGGGGAGCCCCAGCTCGTCGAGCAGCTCACCCAGCAGCCCGGCCGCCTCGCGGACCCGGGGGAAGTCGTCACCGGACGGATCGAGGTCGAAGACCATACGGTCCGGCCGGTCGGCCCGCCCGGCCCGGGACAGCCACCGGTGCAGGGTGAGGGCGGCCTGGTCGGCGAGGTACAGGAGGGTGGCCGTGTCGTCACAGACGGTGTGACATACGGTGCCGCCCTCCTTGGCCAGCTCGACGCGGGAGATCCAGTCCGGGTAGTGCTCCGGGGTGTTCTTCTGCATGAACCGGGGACCGTCCACGCCGTCCGGGTGCCGCTCCAGCATGAGCGGGCGGCCCCGCAGGTGCGGCAGCATGAACGGCGCGACGGCCCGGTAGTGGTCGACGAGATCGCCCTTGGTGTACTCCTCGGCTCCGCCGTTCCCGTCCCGGCCGCTCCCGGCGGGGAACAGCACCTTGTCGGGCCGGTGGACCTCCACGGTGCGCCGGCCGGCCCGGACGGTCCGTACGGCGTCGGGGCTCACGCGACGACCGCCTCCCCCACCAGCAGCCGGCCGGCCGCCGCGATGGAGTCGGCGTCGATGCCCGCCGCGCGGAGCTGCTCCTCGGGCGACGCCGAGCCGGGCATCGTCCGCACGGCGAGCCGGACCAGGCGCGGCACCGGCCGCCCGTCGGTGAAGGCGTCGAGGACGGCGTCGCCGATGCCGCCCTCCTCCCGGTGGTCCTCCACGGACAGCAGGCAGCCGGTCTCCTCGGCGGCCCGACGCAGCGTGTCCCGGTCCACGGGCTTGACCGAGTACAGGTCGATCACCCGGACCGCGATGTCCTCCCCGGCGAGGGCGTCGGCCGCGGCCAGCGCCTCGTGCACGGTGTCGCCCGCCGCGACGACGGTCAGCCGGTCGCGGTCCGAGGAGCGCAGCACCTTGCTGCCGCCGACGGGGAACTCCTCGTCGGGCCCGTAGATCACCTTGCTCTCGCCGCGGGAGGTGCGCAGATAGCGAATGCCCTCCAGCCCGGCCATCTCCGCGACGAGACGGGCGGTCTGGTTGGCGTCGCACGGGCACAGCACGGTGGAACCGTGGACGGCCCGCATCATGGCCAGGTCCTCCAGACCCATCTGGCTGGGCCCGTCCTGGCCGATGGCGACGCCCGAGTGCGAGCCGACGAGGTTGAGGCCGGAGCCGCTGATCGCCGCCATGCGGACGAAGTCGTAGGCACGGGTCAGGAAGGCCGCGAACGTCGTGGCGTACGGCACCCAGCCGCGCGCCGCCATCCCGACGGCGGCGGCGACCATCTGCTGCTCGGCGATGTAGCACTCGAAGTAGCGCTCGGGGTGCTTCTTGGCGAAGAACTCGGCGCGGGTGGAGTCGCCGACCTCGCCGTCGAGGGCGACGACGTCGCCGCGGGCGGTGCCGAGCGCGGCCAGTGCCTCGCCGAAGGCGTTGCGGGTGGCCAGCTCGTCGCCGATCTCGTACCGGGGCAGTTCGAGCTGCCCGGAGCCGGCCGAGTGCAGGGCCCGGGCGGACGGCGGCTCGTGCACCCGGACGGTGAGCTCGCGCGGGCCGCCGAGTTCGGCGATCGCCTCGTCGGCGTCAGGCACCGGCTTGCCGTGCTGGCCCTCGCGGTCCTCCACGGCCTGGACGCCCTTGCCCTTGAGGGTGCGGGCGATGATCGCGGTGGGCTGGCCCCTGGTGGACAGGGCCTCGCCGTAGGCGCGGTCGACGGCGTCGACGTCGTGGCCGTCGATCTCGATCGTGTGCCAGTCGAAGGCCCGGAAGCGGCGGGCGTAGGCGTCGAGGTCGTGGCCGTGCCGGGTGGGTCCGCGCTGGCCGAGCCGGTTGACGTCCACGATCAGGGTGAGGTTGTCGAGGCGCTCGTGTCCGGCGTGCTCGGCGGCCTCCCACACCGATCCCTCGGCCATCTCGCTGTCGCCGCACAGCACCCACACCCGGTAGTCGGCGTGGTCCAGCCGCTTGCCGGACAGGGCGATGCCGACGCCGACGGGCAGCCCCTGGCCAAGCGAGCCGGTGGCCGTCTCGACCCACGGCAGCCGCTGCGGCGTGGGGTGGCCCTCCAGACGGCTGCCCAGCTTGCGGAAGGTGAGCAGTTCCTCGTCGCCGATGGCGCCGGCCGCCTTGTAGGCGGAGTACAGCAGGGGCGAGGCGTGTCCCTTGGAGAGGACGAAGCGGTCGTTGCCGGGGTGGGCGGGGCGCTGGAAGTCGTAGCGGAGGTGGTTGGCGAGCAGTACCGCCATCAGGTCCGCGGCGGACATCGAGGACGTCGGGTGCCCGGAGCCCGCTGCGGCGGAGGCGCGCACGCTGTCGACGCGCAGCTGCTGACCGAGTTCGACGAGTTCACCGGTGTTCATGAGTCTCCTTCGAGGGGTCCGTCGGTACGCCTGACGGGACCGGGGGCGATTCCGGGGCCGGGCGGCGGCTGGCCGGCCGGCGGTTCGGGTCCGGGGTCGGCGGATTCGTGCTCCGTCCGCGCAGGCGCCGCCCCCGCCGGGACCCGTGCCAGCTCGGGGGACGCCGACTCCAGCGGCACCGACCAGGACCGTACGAGGCCCAGCTGCACGGCCTGCCGGGGCAGCACCGCGTCCAGCAGCCAGTCCGCCGCGACCCGGACGCGGTTGCCCGGCATCGCCGCGAGGTGGTACCCCCGGGCGACCGCGCCCGCCGCCGGGCCGGACAGCGGGACGCCGAGCGGGTTGGCCGCGGCCTTGGTACCGCCCAGGTCCACGACGAAGCCCAGGTCGCGGTGCCGGTAGGGCCGACGCTCACCGCCGAGGCCGAGCGACGCGGCGACGTTGTGGGCGCAGACCTTGCCGTGCCGCCAGGCGTGCTGCGCGGTCATCGGCGTGTACGCGCCGGGGTTGTTCGGATCGGGCACCGCCGCCACGTCGCCGCACGCGAACAGCTCGGGGCGCCCCGGCACCTGGAGGTAGGGGTCGACGAGCAGCCCGCCGCGTTCCATGGGCAGCCCGAGGGACTCCACGAGGGGGTCGGGGCGCACGCCCACGCACCACACCAGCGTGCGCGTGTCGACGGTCGTTCCGTCGGTGAGCACGACCCCGTCGTGGGTGGCCTCCTTGACCGAGGTGCCCATCCGCACGTCGACGCCCCGCTGCCGCAGCACCCGCTCGGCGGTGCGGGAGAGCCGTTCGTCCATCTCGGGCAGGACGCGCGGCGCCACGTCCAGCAGCATCCAGCGGGGCCGCATGCCCGTGCGCATCGGATGCTTGCGGACCTGCGCGTCGGTGTACATCTGGCCGTGCGCGGCGACCTCCGTGCCGGTGTATCCGGCGCCGACCACGACGAAGGTGCACCGGGCGGCGCTCTCCGCGCGGTCCCGCGCCGAAGCGGCCAGCTCCACCTGCCGGGTCACGTGGTCGCGCAGATACAGCGCCTCGGGCAGCCCGCGGAAGCCGTGGGCGTGCTCGGCGACGCCGGGAATCGGCAGCAGCTTGTTGACGCTGCCCGCGGCGAGCACCAGCCGGTCGAAGGGCAGGGTGCCCTCGCCGCCCTCCGGGTCGGTGTAGTGCACGGTGTGCCCGTCGAGGTCGATGCCGTCGGCCTCGCCGAGCACCAGCCGGACGCGCGGCAGGGTCCCGGACAGGGACACGCTGACGCGACGCGGTTCGAGAATGCCGGCGGCGACCTGGGGCAGCAGGGGCAGGTAGAGGAAGTAGTCGGTCGGGTTGAGCAGGGTGATGTCGGCCTGGTGCCGGGTGAGCCGGGACAGGGTGCGGGCCGTCCGGTACCCGGCGAAGCCGGCACCGACGATCACGATGCGGGGTCGGCTCACGGTTCGCCTCCGGGCTGTCGCGTACCTCGTGAGCCTTCCGCGTCCCCTGGGCCGGGGCACCCAAACGTCTCCGGCGGGCCCGCCGGGGCCCGGACCGCCGGTTTCCGGACCGGCGCCCGGGTACCCGGGCCAGGACCCACCCACCCCATGTCCCGGAGGCAGTCCATGCCCGAGTACGGCTATTTCCTCTCGTGCGAGCAGTACGGTCCCGCTGAGCTGATCGAGCAGGCGCGGATGGCCGAGCAGGCCGGATTCCAGGCGCTGTGGATCTCGGACCACTACCACCCGTGGAACGACGAGCAGGGACAGAGCCCCTTCGTGTGGTCGGTGATCGGCGCGCTGTCCGAGGCCGTGTCCCTGCCGGTCGAGACGGCGGTGACCTGCCCCACCGTGCGCATCCACCCGGCGGTGGTGGCCCAGGCGGCGGCGACCAGCGCGGTGATGACCGAGGGCCGCTTCCGGCTCGGCGTCGGCACCGGCGAGGCGCTCAACGAGCACATCCTCGGCGACGCGTGGCCGGCCGCGCACGTGCGTCTGGAGATGCTGGAGGAGGCCATCCTCGTCATGCGCCGGCTGCTGACCGGTGAGGAGGTCAACCACCACGGCACGCACTACACGGTGGAGAACGCCCGCCTCTACACGGTCCCCGACGAGCCCGTGCCGATCGACATCTCCGGCTTCGGTCCGGCGGCCACCAAGCTGGCGTCCCGGGTGGGCGACGGCTACATCACGATGATGCCGGACGCCTCGATGGTGGAGCAGTACCGCAAGGGCGGGGGCGGCGGCAAGCTGGTCAGCGGCGGCACGAAGGTCTGTTACGACACCGACCGGGACGCGGCGGTACGGACCGTGCACCGGCTGTGGGCCAACGAGCAGCTGCCGGGCGAGCTGGCCCAGGTGCTGCCCTCGCCGAAGCACTTCGAGCAGGCGCAGACGCTGGTCACCGAGGACATGGTGCGCGAGAACCGGGTGTGCGGCGAGGACGTGGACGAGCACGTCGCGGAGCTGAGGAAGTTCGCCGACGCCGGGTTCGACCGCGTCTACGTCAACCAGATCGGCCCCGACATGCGCGGCTTCTTCGACTTCTACCGCACGAAGGTGCTGCCGCAGCTGCGGGAGAGCACCTGATCCGCGGCTCCTCGTCCGCGCACGGCCGCGCCCCCGGACCGTCCGTCCGGGGGCGCGGCCGTTCCCGTGGGTCCGGTCAGGCGCCGCGGTGCGGTCGCTCGGGGCCGGCGTCGTCCCGGCGCGGCGCGGCGGTGTCGGTGCCGGTGCCGGTGCCGGTGTGCGTGCCGCCCGGTGCGGGGGCGGTGGGCGGCATGGGCGGGTACGGCACGCCGAGTCCGTTCGGCGGCGCGGCGGGGGTGTGGCCGCCGGCGGTGTGTTCGTGGCCGGCGGTGTGCCCGGAGCCCGGGGCGGCCCCCGGCCCCGACGCGTGCGGCCGTGCGGCGCCGCGCAGCAGACAGGCCGCGACGCCCAGGAGGGCGGCGGTGATCAGTGCGGCGGCCCAGTCGGGCAGGCCGACGGCGAGGGCGAGGCCCACGGTGAGCGCGAGGGCCGCGCCCGCGTACAGCGCGGCGGCACCGGAGGCGGCGTAGAGCGTGGCCTTGCGGCGCTGCTTCCGCGTCTGCTCGCGCAGCTCGTCGCGCACGGTCTCGCGTGCCACCTGAGCCAGTTCGTCGACCAGTTGCTTGTCCAGGTGTTCCAAGTGATCCATGCGGTCCATGCCTTGCGGGTACCCGGGGACGGCGGGTCCATGGGGCCCGCGCCGGGCAGCGGCCAACTAGGCTCGTCCGTATGGACATTCTGGGAGCCACACTGCGTATCTGTGTCGACGACCTGGACAAGGCGATCCCCTTCTACGAAGGTCTGGCCGGCGGCCCGGCGCTGCGCTTCGAGCGCGGTGGCGTCGAGGTCGCCGCGATCGGCTGCTTCCTGCTGATGAGCGGCCCCGAGTCCCAGCTCGAGGTGCTGCGCAAGGTGGCGGCGACGATCGCCGTGACGGACGTCGAGGAGACCCACCGGGTCCTGACCGAGCTGGGCGCGGACGTCATCGCGGGTCCGGTGGCCACGCCCGCGGGCCGCAACCTGATCGCCCGTCACCCGGACGGGGCGGTGTACGAGTACGTGGACCGGCGCGCGTAGGGTCCGCGCGCCGGAGTGACCGCCGGCCGGCCGGGGGCTCAGCCTCCGTCCGGCCGCATCCGGAAGTCGTGGCGGGCCGGGAGCGGCTCGTCGGTGAGCCGGGCCCAGAGCCGGCCGATGCTCTCGTCGCCCTCCCGCAGGTCGGCGACCTCGAAGCCCTCGTCGTAGACGGCCCGGGCCTCGGCGCTCCGGCCCTCGGCGTACAGCAGCTGTGCCTCGGTCAGCCGGAACCGGCCGCGGGTGCGGACCGCCTCGGGCAGCCGCTCCCACACGGCACGGGCGTCCCCCGTGCGTCCGGTCGCGAGCAGCGCCTCGATCGCCTCGCGTCCGAGCGCGGCGGTCGCCGCCCGCCACCGTTCGCCGTCGTCCTCCCGGCCCTCTTCGCGTCGCCGCGCGCACAGGTCGTCGAAGGCGTCGGCGTACCGGTCGGCGGCCCGTTCGGGGTGACCGCCCTCCCGGTCGGCCAGCGCGAGGCAGCGCAGCAGCGGCCAGCGGTCGGTGGCGCCCTGCAGGCCGCGCTCCCAACTGCGTTCCGCCTGCGCCAGGTCACCGGCGTGCCACTGGGCGATGCCGAGGTGGTACTCGGTGTCCGGCGTGGCGGGCGCCGTCTCCAGCATGTCCCGCCAGGGCCGGGCGACCAGCGTCTGCCCCGGCGGCCGGTGTCCGTCGGGCGCAGGGAGGTATCCGGCGCGCAGCAGGTGCAGCCAGGGTTCCTCGTCGTCGCCGAGGGTGCTCTCCTCGAAGGGCGTGCCGGGCAGCTTCCAGCCCGTGCGCAGCACCTCGAGCGCGCCCCAGCCCGAACCGGTGGCGAGGCGCTCGCCGGGCTCGGCGTCGGCGTACGGCTGCCAGGCCGCGTACGCGGCGTCCACGTCGGCGCGCGGCAGCGCGTGCTCCAGCCGTTCCTCCGCCCCGCGCAGCACCGCGTGCCACTCGCCCCCGGGCTCCGCGTCGAGCGGCCCGTACGCCTCCAGCTAGGACACCTCGCTCTCGGCCTCCAGTTTCACGTGCTCCAGCTGGGTGCGGGCGAGTCCGGCCTGGATCTCGCAGTAGCCGCCCGTGCCGGGTTCGGTGAGCCACTCCTGCCAACGCCGGCCACCGGGTCCCGAGCCCCACACGAAGAGCTTGCGGCCGCGCAGGACGTCGGTCGAGGTCTGCGCGAGCCCGTGCCCGTCCTCGTCGACCGCGGCGATCCAGCGGCGCCGGCCGTCGGGCACCTCGTAGAAGTAGTCGGCGGCGTAGGTGCTGTTGAGCGGGTACGTGCGGTCGGCGCCGTCGTACGACGGGACCGGGACGCGCCGCAGCCGGCGCTCGTAGCCGATGGGGGTACCTCCCACGCCTTCAAGGCAGTGGGGGAGCCAGGCCTCGTCGGCGGGGGCGAGGACGCGGCGGTCCTCGGGGACGGCGATGTTGGACCACCAGTACGTCGGCACCGGGCGCTCGTGCGGGTTGCGGATCCGGACGCCGACGCGGAGGAAGTCCGAGCCCTCGGGCAGCCACAGGTCGACCTGGAAGGGCAGGTCGCGCAGCCGCTCCCACTCCCACAGGCGCAGCATCTGCCCGCCGTCCGGTGCGGGCACCCGGGCGGCGTGCACGGGTGAGCAGGACAGGGTGGTGTGGCCGGTGGCGCCGATGTTCCATTCGATGCCGCCGGAGAACCAGGCGCCGTTGAGGGCGAAGTCGGCGGGCTGGAACACCGGGTTGACGTAGAGGAGTTCACGTTCCGTGGGCTTGTGGAAGAGGGAGGCGATCCGGCCGCCGAGGCCGGGCAGGACGGTGGCCCTCAGCCGGTCGTTCTCGATCACGAGCGCGTCCAGGGCGCGGGGCGAGCGGCTGCGTCCGTATCCGTCCCTGACGCTCACGGGCAGCAGGCTGCGCAGCGGCTCGTAGCCGACCTGGCGGGCCATGTCGCGGGGCAGGCCGGCCCGGTCCCGGTCGTCGATGCGGTGGGCCTCGTCCAGCGGGCGCAGCGGCGGCAGCGGGTTGTCCGGTCCCAGCGGCGCGGCGGGCAGCGTCAGTACCTCACGTCGGATCGTCGTCACGATTCCCCATGGAAGCCGCTCACCGGCGCGGTGAACAGGGGCGCCGCCGGTCGCGTTCGCGCGACGTGGCTCACGTTCAATTCGCTGGGCGCCGTGCCGGTGACGGCCTAATGTCGGACGGTCGGCGTATACGAAGGAGTGGCACGTGAGTGAGCAGCACACCTACCGGGTGATCGTCCGGGGCACCTGGGAGGCGCTGACGGAACAGGCGCGTGCCCGGCTGCTCGCCGAGGCCGCCGACCACGGGATGGCGAGCATGCGGTTCACCGAGGAGGGCTCGCTGTCGTACGAGCCGTCGCCGCTGAAGCACTTCTCGATGCGGTTCGTCGTGGTGTCGGACGCGGCGGACGGCGAGGAGATGGCGGGCGCGATCGCCGAGGACCGGGCGGAGACGGTGCTGCGCGGGCTCGGCTACGGGTTCGGCGACCTCAGGTCGACGGTCACCGACCTGGACACCATGAAGATCAACCGGAAGTCGCGGTCTCGACGGTGATCGCCCATCGCTGGTGGTCGCGCCAGGCCCCGTCGATGTAGAGCATCTTCGGCGAGAAGCCCTCCAGGTGGAAGCCGCAGGCGCGGGCCAGCGCGATGGAGGCGGCGTTGCCCGGCTGCACGTTGATCTCCAGTCGGTGCAGCCGCAGCGGCCCGAAGGCGTACCGCACGACGAGGTCCAGTCCCTCGCGCATCAGGCCGCGGCCCGCCGCGTGCGCGAAGGCGCCGTAGCCGAGGGCGCCGCTGAGGAAGCCGCCCCCGACGATGTTGTTGATGTTGACGAATCCGGCGATGCCGCCGCCGTCCCTCTCGCACACCAGGAACCCGGCCTTGGTCGGGTCCTCGATCAGCCGGGACGCGTAGGCGGCGTAGGCCTGCGCGCTGTCCGGCGGGAAGAGCCACGGGTGGTGCAGGTCCTTGCTCTCACGGACCCGGGCGGTGAATTCGGCACCGTCCTCGTACGTGAAGTGGCGTATGCCCACGCGGGGACCCTCGGCGAGGTGGCGGGGCGCGGTGTGCGGCATCCCGCCACTCTACGACGCACCCGGGCGGGCTGCCCGGTCAGCGCAGCGCCGGTTCGTCCAGCGTCAAGGTGCCCGCGTCCGCGTCGAGTTCCGCCGTCACTCCGAAGGGGACGGTCAGCGCCCCCGCGCAGTGGCCGAAGCCGAAGTCCTCGACGACCGGCACCCCGAGACCGGCGAGGCGGTCGGCCAGCATCGGGCGCAGCCGCTCGGCGGGCTCGCACTGCTCCCACGACCCGAGCAGCACCCCGGCGACGCCGTCGAGCCAGCCGGCGCGCAGCAGCTGGGTGAGGCAGCGGTCGAGGCGGTACGGCTCCTCCCCCACGTCCTCCAGGCACAGCAGCCCGCCGTGGGCGGAGGGCCGGGCGTGCGGGGTGCCGAGCTCGGCGGCGAGCAGGGCGAGGCAGCCGCCGAGGGTGACGCCCCGCGCGCGGCCGGGCACCATCGGCGTGCTGCCGTCGGAGGCGATGACGCGGACCGTCTCCGGGGCGAACAGGGTGGCCTTCAGGTGGTCCTGTGCCCGCGCGTTCTTGAGGAAGTCGATGCCCGCGGCCATCGGCCCGTGCAGCGTGACCAGGCCCAGCCGGCGGGCGAACGCCTCGTGCAACGAGGTGATGTCGCTGAAGCCGACGAACACCTTGGGTCCGGCCGCGCGCATTGCCTCCCAGTCGAGCAGGTCGATCATGCGCTGGACGCCGTACCCGCCGCGGGCGCACAGCACGGCGTCCACGGCCGGGTCGCACCAGGCGCTCTGGAGGTCGGCGGCGCGGTCGGCGTCGGTGCCGGCGAGGTAGTCGAAGGTGGCGTGCCGGTCCAGGACGTGCGGCGCCACGACGGGGTCGAGGTCCCAGCCGCGCAGCACGTCGAGGCCCGCCTGCAACCGCTCCTCGGGCACCGGTCCGCTGGGCGCGACGACGGCGACACGGGCGCCCGGTCCGAGCCGGGACGGACGCAGCAGGGGTTTCACTCGGTCAGCTCCAGGGTGGGGACGCCGGGCGACTCCAGCCCGAAGACCTGTGCGTAGAGGGAGAGTTCGGACTCCAGGGCGCGCACCATCGTCTCCGCCCGGCGGAAGCCGTGTCCCTCTCCCTCGAAGGCGATGTAGGCGTGCGGTACGCCGCGGCCCGCCATGCGGGTGAGGAACCGCTCGCACTGGACGGGCGGGCAGATCACGTCGTCGAGGCCCTGCAGCAGCAGGAACGGCGCGGTGACGCGGTCGGCGTGCTCGACGGGCGACCGCTCCGCGTATCGGTCCGGCACCTCGGCGAGGGGCCCGATCAGGCTGTCCAGGTACTGCGACTCGAAGTCGTGGGTCTCCCCCGTGCCCCAGCCGGTCAGGTCGAGGATCGGGTAGATGACCGTGCCGCAGGCGTAGACGTCGGTGGCGGTGAGCGACGCGGCCGCCGTCCAGCCGCCGGCACTGCCGCCCCTCACGGCGAGCCGTGCCCGGTCCGCGGCGCCCTCGTCGGCGAGGGCCAGGGCGACGGCCTCGCAGTCCTCCACGTCGACGACGCCCCACTGCTCGCGCAGCCGGTTGCGGTACTCCCGGCCGTGTCCCGTCGAGCCGCCGTAGTCGACCTCCGCGACGCCGATGCCGCGCGAGGTGAAGTAGGCGATCTCCAGGTCCAGTACCAGCGGCGACCGGCTGGTGGGGCCGCCGTGCGCCCAGATCACGTACGGCGGCAGTTCGCCGTCGGGGGCGGCGCAGGCGGGGTGGTGCGGCGGGTAGACGTGCGCGTGGATGTCGCGTCCGCCGGGGCCGGTGAAGGTGCGGATCTGCGGTTCGGGGTAGTGGGCGGGGTCCACGGCGTCGGCGTGCGGGGCACCGATCACGCGGGCCCGGCCGGTGCGCGTGTCCAGCTCCACCACCTCGTAGCCGCTGCGCGGACCGGCGCCGACGGACACCACCCGCTCACCGTGGGCGGCGAGGGTGGCCGCGAACTCGGTCCAGGGGCCGGCCGCGTCGACGACCTCGCCGGTCTCCGGGTCGAGTATGCCGAGGGCGGCGGCGCCGCGGCCGTGCAGGACGGCGATCAGGCCGCTGTCCAGCGGCGCGAACCAGCGCTGTCCGAGCTTCCACAGGGGCCCGCCGAACTCCTCCTCGCGGGTGCACAGCGGTCGCCCGTCGCGGTACAGGTTCCACCAGCCGGTGCGGTCCGAGGCGTACAGCAGGGCGCCGTCGGGGGCCCAGTCGGCCTGGGCGATCGACTCCTCGGGGCCGCCGGCGACGGTCCGGGCGTCCCGGAACGTGCCCTCGGGGCCGATGTCGGCGACGATCAGCTCGGTGCCGTCCCAGGGCATGCGCGGATGGTCCCAGGCGAGCCAGGCGGCGCGCCGCCCGTCGGGCGAGACGCGCGGGCCGGTGACGAACCGGTGCCGGTCGTCGCTGAGTTCGCGCACCGCTCCCCGGTCGTCGGCCGCCGATCCGTCCAGCGGCACCGCCGCCAGGACCCGGCGCACGTCGCTCGGTCCGTCTCCGGTGAACTCCTCCAGCACGCACCACACCTCGCCGCGTTCGGGGCGCGGTTGCGGTTCCGCCCAGCGCAGCCCGCCGCCCACCGGGGAGACGGGGGTCAGCGGACGCGGCTCGGCGCCGCCCGGCTCGTAGGCGTACAGCCGCTGGTCGGCAAAGTTCACGAAGACCACCAGCGGCCCGGCGGGGGCCGTGAGCGCGGCCCAGGGCCGGCCGCCGTACTCGATGACGCGGCTGCGCACGTTCCACGGCGCGGGCAGCACCGGTTCCTCGGTGCCGTCCGGGTACCGCCGGACCAGGGTGCGCCGGCCGCCCTCGGTGGGCCTGGGCGCCGTCCACCACACCTCGTCGCCGACGAAGCCCACGTCCTCGGGCCGCCCGTCGTGCGCGGCGGCGAGCGCCGCGTCGATCGGCGAGGGCCACGATCCGTACGCCAGAGTCTGCACTGACTCCCCCAACTTCTTCTCCAGAGCCTTGTCGAGCGGGCGCTAGGCGGTGCGCAGGAACCGGTCGAGGACGCGGACACCGAAGTGCAGTGCCTCGACGGGGACGCGTTCGTCGACGCCGTGGAAGAGGGCCTGGTAGTCGAAGCCCTCCGGCAGCCTCAGCGGCGCGAACCCGTAGCCGGTGATGCCGAGCCGCGAGAACTGCTTGGCGTCGGTGCCGCCGGACATGCAGTACGGCACGACGTGTCCCTCGGGGGCGAACTCCTCGACGGCTGCCCGCATCCTCGCGAACGTCGGCGAGTCCACCGGTGCCTGGAGGGCGACCTCGCGGTGGGCGAACTCCCAGTCCACGTCCGGCCCGGTGAGCCGGTCGAGGGTGTCGCGGAACTCGTCCTCGCAGCCGTACAGGAACCGCCCGTCGACGTGGGCGACCGCCTGGCCCGGGATGACGTTGAGCTTGTACCCGGCGTCCAGCATGGTCGGGTTGCTGCTGTTGCGGACGGTGGCCTCGACCAGCTTGGCGGCCGGTCCGAGCTTGTCCAGCAGGGCGTCGACGTCGTTCAGATCGGTGTCGATGCCGTACAGGGCGGCGAGTTCGGTGAGGGCGGCGCCGACGGTCGGGGTCAGCCGCAGCGGCCACTCGTGCTCGCCGATGCGGGTGACGGCCGCCGCGAGGCGGGTGACCGCGTTCTCCCGGTTCACCTTGGAGCCGTGTCCGGCCCGTCCGCGCGCGGTGAGCTTCAGCCAGCCGGTGCCGCGCTCGCCCGCGGCGATCGGGTAGATTTGCCGGCCGCCGCCGTCGTGGAAGGTGAACGCCCCGGACTCGCTGACGCCCTCGGTACAGCCCTCGAACAGCGCGGCGTGCCGGTCGGCGAGGAAGCCGGAGCCGTCCTCGGCGCTGGCCTCCTCGTCCGCGGTGAACGCGATCACCACGTCCCGCCGGGGCCGCACGCCCTGCCGGGCCCAGGTGCGGGCGACGGCGAGAATCATCGCGTCCATGTTCTTCATGTCGACCGCGCCGCGCCCCCAGACGACGCCGTCGCGGATCTCCCCGGAGAAGGGGTGCACGCTCCAGTCGCCGGCCTCGGCGGGCACCACGTCCAGGTGACCGTGGACGAGCAGCGCGTCGGCGGACGGGTCGGTGCCCTCGATGCGGGCCACGACGTTGGTGCGGCCCGGGGTCCGCTCCAGCAGCGTGGGCTCGATGCCGGCCTCGGCGAGCCGCTCGGCGGCGTACTCGGCGGCCGGCCGCTCCTGGCAGTCGCCGCCGCCCCGGTTGGTGGTGTCGATCCGGATGAGGTCGGAGGTGAACCGGACGACCTCGTCGAGCGCCTGCGCGTCGGTCCCCGTGTGCTCAGCCATACTGCTCCTCCACCGCCGCCGAGACGATCGTCGTGACCGCCTTGAACGTCCGGATCGCCTCGAACATCGTGTCGTGGGTGTACGCCACCTTCCGCTCCCCGACCTGCGCCACCCCGGGCACCACGGTCGAGGCCGCCGCCAGGTGCTCGGCGTCGAACTCCAGGGCGAGGGTGAACGGCCCGCCGGTCACCGGCTCGTGCCGCACCGCGAGCGCGGCGGCCTCCTTGGCCGCGGCCCGGATGTCGGCAGCGGTCCTGGCGGGTGTGCGGCACACGGCCGCGTAGCGCGACACATGGTCCTTGACCGCGACCTTCCGCGCCTCCGGCGCGTACCCGAGCGCGTCCTCGCAGGCCACGTCGTCGCCGGTGACCAGCACCACCGGCACCCCGTACTCGGCGACCACGTGGGCGTTGAGCAGGCCCTCACTGGCCCGTACGTCGTTCAGCCACACGCCGGTGAGCTGGTTGGCGAGGTAGGTGTGCGCGAGGACGCCCTCCATGCCGGCGCCGGCGTGGTAGCCGATGAAGGCGATGCCGTCCACGTCCCCGTGCTGCACGCCCTCGACCATGGACAGGGCCTTGTGCCGCCCGGTGAGCATCTCGGTCCGCTCGTCGAGCCGCTCCAGAAGCAGGTTGCGCATGCTCCAGTGCGCCTCGTTGACGAGCACCTCGTCGGCGCCGCCGTCGAAGAAGCCCTGCACGGCGGCGTTCACGTCCGAGGTGAACATCGACCGGCACCGCTCCCACTGCGGGGTCCCCGGCAGCACGTCGGCCGGCCAGGTGACTCCGGTGGCGCCCTCCATGTCGGCGCTGATGAGGATTTTCACGAATCGTGGTCCATTCGCAGGTCAGAGGCTTGCCGTGGGGCGGCGGGGATCTTCATGCCTCGAAACCGTACGCGCTGCCGGGCCGCCTCGGCCAGGCCTGTGGACAACTGTCGGTGGTCCGGACCACTGAACCCACCCCGTACGGCCCACGACCAGCCCTCCGGTCCGGTCGCCCTGTACCGAGTCGACGCCGGCACCACAGGAAGCAGCGCCGGGACCGGTCACGCCGTACGCACGAAGAGGGGCGCCGTCGTCGCGCCGGCACTGCCGCGCGAACCGCTCCGCCCGTGCCACGTCGGGTCCCAGGCGCCACGCCTCGGGCGGCAGTGTCTCGTCCTCCCCGACCAGGCCGTCCCATGCGGCCGGCCCCGGGTGGAGCGCCGTCAGCCGGGTCAGGAAGGCCACCAGCCGCGTCGCGCACTCGGCTGCGGACCCGGCCCGGGCGCCCCAGCGGGCCGGCACATGACTGAACTCGTGTGTCATCGCCGGGCAGGCTGTGTCAGGCCCCGCGCCGGCGATGCCCGTGGGTGTCAGTCCTCGTGCCCGAGCTGCAGGTCCCGTTCGGTGCGGCCGCCGCCCGCGACCTGGAGCACGGTGGCGACGGGCGGGTAGCCGGCGGCGATGACGGTGTACTCGCCGGACGACAGGTCGACGAAGCGGAAGGTGCCGTCGGGGCCGGTGGTCAGGGTGTCCACGACGTTCCCGGCCGCGTCGAGGAGCGTCACGCGCGCGTCCTCCACGGCCCGTCCGCCGCTGGCCCGCACGGTGCCGCGCAGGACGGCCCCGCCGGCCAGTTCGACGTCCTGCCGGGTCTCGCGGGCGGCCTGGACGCTGACCGGCAGGGCGGCCGGGCGGAAGGCGGGCGCGCTGGCGGCGAGGGTGTACTCGCCGGCCACCAGCTCGGTGATGACGTAACTGCCCTCGCGGGCGCTGCGGGTGGTGGCCACGACCTCGCCGTGGACGTTGGTGAGGGTGACGATCGCGTCCCGGACGGGGCTGCCGTCGGCGGTGACGACGCTGCCGGCCAGGCGACCGGCGCCGCCGAGGACCACGTCCAGCTCGACCGGGCGCTCGCCCACGGTCACGGAGACCGCCTGCGGCTGGTGACCACCGGCCGCGGCGATCAGGACGTACGACCCGGAGCCGGGCGTGGCCAGCGCGTACCGTCCGTCGTCGCCACTGGCGCCGCGGCCGATCTGCTGCCCGCCGACGTCGATCAGGGTGAGCGCGGCGCGGGGCACCACGGTGCCGTCGGGGTGCTGCACCGTGCCGCAGACGGCGATCCCGGCGGCGTAGGGCGAACGGGCCTGGGGGACGTGGGCGGTGGGCAGCGCGGTCTCGGGCTCGGTGACGGGGGCGTTGTGGGACACCAGTGGTTTCTCCTTGAGGAAGAAGGCGATGAGCAGGCCGAGGGCGAGTACCGGCACCAGGTACAGGAAGATGCGCGGCATGGCGTCGGCGTACGCCTGGATGTAGGCGTCGCGCAGCGCCGGGGGCAGGGTGTGGACGAGCTGCGGGGTGATGGACTCGGCGTCGGGCAGTCCGGTGCCCGCGCCGGCGGGAACGCGGTCGGCCAGGGCGTCGGTGAGCCGGCCCGCGAAGAGGGTGCCGAAGACGGCGGCGCCGACGCTGCCGCCGATCTGCCGGAAGTAGTTGTTGGCGCTGGTGGCGGTGCCGAGGTCGGCGGGGCGTACGGAGTTCTGCACGGCCAGGACCAGGACGGGCATCACCATGCCGATGCCGGCGCCGAGGACGGCCATCCAGATGCTGTAGTGCAGCCGGGGTGTGTCGACGTCGAGGCGGGAGAGCAGCCACATGCCGAGGACGGACAGCGCCCCGCCGAGGATGGGGTGGATCCGGTAGTGCCCGGTGCGGCTGATGAGCTGCCCGGAGATGATCGAGGCGCCGACGATGCCGCCCATCATGGGGAGCATCAGCAGGCCGGACTCGGTGGCGCTGGCGCCGTCGACCATCTGGAGGAAGGTCGGCAGGTAGCTCGCGGCGCCGAACAGGGCGACGCCGACGACGAGGCCGACCAGCGCGGTGACGTTGAAGACGGAGTCCCGGAACAGGCGCAGCGGGATCAGCGGTTCGGGTGCGAAGTGCTCGGCGATCAGGAAGAGGACGGTGGCCGCGACCGCGCCGGCGGCGAGGCCGAGGATGACCGTCGAGTCCCACGCGTACTCGGTGCCGCCCCAGCTGGTGAGCAGCACCAGGCAGGTGGAGGCGGTGGCGAGCAGCAGGGCGCCGAGGAAGTCCAGGCGGGGCTTGACGCGGGGCCGGGGCAGTTTCAGGACGACGGCGACGACGGCCATGGTGACGAGGCCGAAGGGCACGTTGATGTAGAAGCACCAGCGCCAGGAGAGGTGGTCGGTGAAGTAGCCGCCCAGCAGGGGCCCGGCGACCGAGGCGAGTCCGAAGGCGGCGCCGATCAGTCCCATGAACCGGCCGCGTTCCCTGGGCGGCACGATGTCGGCGATGATCGCCTGCACGCCGATCATCAGGCCGCCGGCGCCGACGCCCTGCACCGCGCGGAAGGCGATCAGCTGGTCCATGGTCTGCGCGCGCCCGGCGAGCGCCGAGCCGATGACGAAGACCAGGATGGCGAACTGGAAGACGCCCTTGCGGCCGAAGAGGTCGCCGAGCTTGCCGTAGATCGGCAGTCCGACGGTGGAGGTGAGCAGGTAGGCGGTGATCGCCCAGGACATCTTGTCCAGGCCGTGCAGCTCGCCGACGATCTTCGGCAGCGCCGTGGCGACGATCATCTGCTCCAGCGCGGCGAGCAGCAGGGCCAGCATCAGTCCGACGAAGACCAGCCGCACCCGGCGGGGGCTGAGCCCGGCGTCCCGGTCCGGCTCGGGAGCGGGGGCCTCGGGCGCCTCCGGGGGTGGCGCGGTGACCGGTTCGTCCTGCACCAGAGTGATCCCGCCCACGTACCGCTCCCCTCGTCGCACCTGCTCACTTTTGCCGCCAGAGGCGACAACTACGAGCAAGTGCGACAAGTTACGGCGTACGGCGCGATCAGCCGAGGATCACTCGAACCGGTGAGATGGCCAACACCCTTATTCGAAGGGGACGTTGACTACTTCTCCACCTCGGCGGCGAGCTTGGCGAGCATCGCGTCGTAGATCCGGCCCAGCCCCTTGGGCGCGAAGGTCTTCTCGAAGAAGCCGCCGATGCCGCCGGCGCCCTTCCAGGTGCTGGTGACCACGACCCGGGACCTGCCCTCGCCGGCCGGGGTGACCCGCCAGGTGGTGACCATGGAGGAGTTGCGGTCCTTCTCGACGAGCTCGCCGTCGCTCGGCTCGCTGACCTCCAGCAGGCAGTCGCGGATGCGCTTGCTGGTGGCCTGGAGCTTCCAGTGCACGAGGGTGCCCTCGCCGTCACCGCCCTCGCGGACCTCGTACTCGCTGAAGTGCTCGGGCAGCAGCTTCTCGCGCGCGCCGCTGTAGTCGGCGAGCGTGTCGAACACCGTCTCCGCGTCCGCGGCGACGATCCGCTCCGTCGTGGCCTCGACCTGCGCCATCGGGTTCCTCCAGGGCTGGTTCTCGGGGACGGGGCAAGCCAACCACCCCGCCGCCCGGCCACCAAATCCGGGGGCGCGAAACGGCGTCGTGCGACGCACCCGCACGATCAAGGGAACATGTGTTCTATTCTGTGGGGAGTGCTACCGAGGAGGCGTCATGCGCTGGGAGAACCTCACGGACTCCGACCACGCCCGGGCCGCTGATCCCGCGCTGTTCGGCGCGGACGCGGTGACCACCCGCACCTTCGACACGCCCGAGTTCCGCGGCATCACCTTCCACGAGGTGCGGGCCCGCTCGATCCTCAACCGGGTGCCGGGCGCCTCGCGGATGCCGTTCGAATGGACGGTGAACCCCTACCGGGGCTGCTCGCACGCTTGCGTGTACTGCTTCGCGCGCAAGACGCACAGCTATCTGGACCTCGACACGGGCCTCGGCTTCGACTCGCAGATCGTCGTCAAGGTGAACGCCCCCGAACTGCTGCGCCGCCAGCTGGCCTCCCGCCGCTGGCAGGGCGAGCACGTGGCGATGGGCACCAACGTCGACTGCTACCAGCGCGCCGAGGGCCGCTACCGCCTCATGCCGGGCATCATCACGGCCCTGACCGAGCGCGCGAACCCCTTCTCGATCCTCACCAAGGGCACGCTGATCCTGCGCGACCTGGACCTGCTGACCCGGGCGGCACGCGTCACGGACGTCGGCATCTCCGTCTCGGTCGGCTTCACCGACACCGAGCTGTGGCGCACGGTGGAGCCCGGCACGCCCGCACCGGAACGCCGGCTGGACGTCGTACGGACCCTGACCGGGCACGGCATCGGCTGCGGGGTGCTGATGGCGCCGGTCATCCCCTTCCTCAGCGACGAGCCGGCGCAGCTGCGCGCCACGGTCCGCGCCATCGCCGCGGCCGGCGCCGCGTCGGTGACACCCCTGGTCCTGCATCTGCGCCCGGGCGCCCGGGAATGGTTCATGGCCTGGCTGGGACAGCACCACCCGCACCTGGTACGCCGCTACGAACGCCTGTACGCGGACGGCGCCTACGCCCCGAAGTGGTACCAGCGCCGGATCACGGGCCAAGTGCACGCCCTGGCCCAGGAGTACGGCATCGGACCGACGCGCCCGGGAATGCCACGCCGGACCGAGAGCGAGCGGGCGGAGCAGGCGGACGCGTCCCCTACGACGGAGCCGGTGCAGCTGTCGTTCATGTGAGGGTCGGTGGCCGGTGGCGCGTCCCGCGCTTCGGCTGCAGCCGACGGTCCCATAAAGTCGGGCCAGGCCCGAGCTGAGGCGGCGACCGGCCCGCCCGGTCCAGCCTTGGCGCCCGCTCGGGAGCATTCGGGGGGATCCGGCGGACCAATCGGGTCACATATGGACAGTACGCGTTCCTCCGGGGGCTCTTCCCGGGACGATGCGGCGAGGACCGCGACCCTCGCGGGCCGCACTCTCCGTCAGCCTCTCCGTTCCCGGGAGTCTCCATGAGACAACGCGCAGCCGTGCTGTGCGGCGCCGCCGTCATCGCGGCCGGTGCCGTCACGGCCGTCCCCGCCGAGGCCGGCGCCCCGCTGCCCGCCGACGCCCCGCGCGCCGCCGGGATCGACTGGAAGAAGTGCGGGACGGACGACTATCCGACGCTGCAGTGCGCGTCGCTCACGGTGCCGCTCGACCACGCCCGCCCGGCCGGGAAGCGGATCACCCTGGCCCTGTCCCGCGTCCCGCACACCGCCAAGACGTACCAGGGCCCGCTGCTGGTCAACCCCGGCGGGCCCGGCGGCAGCGGTCTGACGCTCGCCGGGTTCGTGGCGTCCTCGCTGCCCAGGAAGGTGGCCGCCCAGTACGACGTCGTCGGCTTCGACCCGAGGGGGGTCGGCAGGAGCACGCCGGCCCTGGACTGCCGGCCGGGTCACTTCGCCGCGGTGCGCCCCGACACGCTGCCGGTCTCGCCGGCCGTCGAGAGCGCCAACCTCACGCGCGCGAAGTCCTTCGCTCAGGCCTGCGGCAAGAAGTACGCGGACGTCCTGCCCCACATCGACACCGTCAGCGCCGCGCGGGACATGGACGCGATCCGCGGGGCACTCGGCTCGGAGAAGATCAATTACTTCGGCTACTCCTACGGCACCTACCTGGGCGCCGTCTACGCCAAGCTCTACCCGCAGCGGGTGCGGCGCCTGGTCCTGGACTCGGTCGTCGACCCGACCGACGTCTGGTACCGCGCCAACCTCGACCAGGACCACACCTTCGACGACCGCCACCGCGCCTTCATGGCCTGGATCGCGAAGCACGACACGAGGTACGGGCTCGGTACCGACCCGGAACGGATCGAGGCCGCGTGGTACGCGATGCGGGCTGCGCTCGCGAAGAGCCCCGCCGGGGGAAAGGTGGGTGCCGCGGAACTGGAGGACACCTTCCTTCCGGGCGGCTACTACAACGGCTACTGGCCCTACCTGGCGGAGGCGTTCGCGGCGTACGTGAACGACGGGAACGCCGCCCCGCTCGTCGAGGCGTACGAGGACTTCGGCGCGCTGGACGCCTCCGGTGACAACGGCTACAGCGTCTACACCTCGGTGCAGTGCCGCGACGCCGGCTGGCCGCGCGACTGGGACGAGTGGCGCGAGGACAACTGGGCCGCGTACCAGAAGGCGCCGTTCATGACCTGGAACAACGCCTGGTACAACGCACCGTGCGCCTTCTGGCCGACGGCCTCCCGGCAGGCCGTGGACGTCGCCAACCAGCAGCTGCCGCCCGCGCTGGTGTTCCAGGCGACGGATGACGCGGCCACCCCCTACGAGGGCGGCGTCACCGTGCACCGGCTGCTGGGCGACTCCAGCCTGGTCGTCGAGGAGGGCGGCGGCAACCACGGCATCACGCTGAGCGGGAACGCCTGCCTGGACGAGCACCTGGCCGCCTATCTGGCCGACGGCACCGTGCCGCGCGGCACCGGTGAGGCCGACGCCGTGTGCGCGACGCTGCCCGCCCCGGAACCGCTGGAGTCCAAGGCGGCGTCGACGTCCTCGCGCGGCTCCACGCTGCACGGCCTGCTCGGCTTCCGGAGCTGACGCCGAGCGCTCCCGGCGTCTGACGGTCCGTCGGGGGCGCTGTCGGTGCCATGGTCCACCATGGGGGCATGAGTGAGCTGACCAGGATCGCCGCCCCCGACGGCGTCGCCCCCGCCGCCCAGTACAGCCACGTCGTCCTCGGTACGGGGCGGTTCGTGGCCGTCTCCGGCCAGCTCGCGCTGGACGAGGACGGCACGCTCGTCGGTGAGGGCGACGCGGCGGCCCAGGCACGGCAGGTCTTCGAGAACCTGCGGCGCTGCCTGTCCGCGGCCGGCGCCGGCTTCGACGACGTGGTGAAGCTGACCTTCTTCGTCACGGACATGGCGCACATGCCCGCGATCCGCGCGGCGCGCGCCGAGCACATACCCGACGACCGGCTGCCGGCCGCCTCCGCGGTGCAGGTCGCCTCGCTGGTGCGGCCGGAGTTCCTGATGGAGATCGAGGCGCTCGCGGTCGTGGCCCCGTGAGCGGGCCGCGCGTGCGGGAGATGACGCTCGCCGACTGCGACCGCGTGTCCGAGATCCGCATCCGGGGCTGGCAGTCGGCGTACCGGGACCTGATGCCGCAGCCGTACCTCGACGGACTCAGTGTCACCGAGGACGCCGAGCGGCGCCGCGCCCTCTTCACCCGGGCACCGGCCGGCCTGGTGAACCTGGTCGCGGAGGACGACGCCGGCGACGTCGTCGGCTGGGCCTGCCACGGGCCGTACCGGGAGGGCGAACTGCGCACCGCGGACGCCGAGTTGTACGCGATCTACGTCGACACCGGCCGTTTCGGCAGCGGCGTCGGGCAGGCCCTGCTGCGGGAGTCGGCGGGCCGGTGCGCAGCCGCCGGGCACCCGCGGATGCTGCTGTGGGTGCTCGAGGGCAACGCCCGCGCCCGGCACTTCTACGAGCGGGCGGGTTTCCACGCCGACGGCGCCGTGGAGTCGTTCGACGTGGACGGCGTCGCGGTGCCCGAGGTGCGGTACGCCAGGCCGCTCACCGGCTGACGGAGGGTACCGGCCGGCGGCTCACCGCTGCCCCGGGATCCGTGCCAGTGCCCGCACCGCCGCCTCGGCCAGCGCCGGGTGGGCGAGGGCGTCCTTCAGCACGGGCGCGGCCCGTTCGTCGCCGAGCGAGCCGAGCCCTTCGACACAGGCGAGCGCCACCCGCCGGTACGGGTCGTGCGGGCGCAGCCGGCGCGCCAGGGTGGTGATCAACGCGGGCACCGCCTCCGGGGCGCGCAGCTCGACCAGCAGGCGCACCGGCTGCAGGGCGTAGGCGACGCGCAGTTCGTTGGTGGCGAGGGCGGCGGCGGCGCGGGCGGTGCGCGGGTCGCCGAGCCGGGCGAGGGCATGGGCGGCCGAGGCGCAGCGCGGCGGGTCGCGGTGGTTGAGGAGCAGCACCAGGGACTCGAAGGCCCGCCGGTCCCCCGCCAGCCCCAGGCGGAACGCGGCCAGCTCCCGGGCCCACAGCGGCTGTCCGGGCTCGGTGAGCACCGCGGCCAGTGCGTCGTGGTCCCCGGTCCTGGCGAGCCGGTCGCACGCCGTCACGGCGTCCGGCGTACCGGAGGCGGCCGCCTCGGCCCGTAAGCGCTCCGTGAGCGATCGCAACTCTTCGTCCATGACACCGAGGTTAGGCGGGTCACACGCCGTGTGGGACCTACATCACGAACACCGGGGGCTGGCGCGCTCGTTACCCGCGAGTTAATCTCAGACGAGCGGGTCACCCACTCGCAGCACTCCTCACGACGGTTTGGTGACGCAGCCTTCGTGAGAGCAGATCAGCAGGTTCGGTGCCTCGGGCACCGCAGTGCGACCCGGCCTCGGGACAGGGCCGGTCGGACCCCGCCGCCGCCCGGGCGTGTGCACGCCCTGCGGACGGCACCGGGCGTGTGCGCATGCAGCCCGGCAACACCCGCACTCCTCACTCCCACGCACCCGGTGCGCCCCTCGGCGCACCCGGGCGTTCCGTCGTCACCCTCATTCCAGGAGTCCCGCGATGGCCACTCCCCAGTCCGACACCCCTCTGTCCCCGCTCCGCACCGTCGCCGTCGTCGGCCTCGGCACGATGGGCACCGGTATCGCCGAGGTCCTGGCCCGGGCCGGCCGTGACGTGGTCGGCATCGACATCAGCGAGGCGCAGGCCGCGACGGCCGTCGCCGCGCTGGAGGCGTCCACCGCCCGTGCCGTGGAGCGCGGGCGCCTGACCGAGCGGGAGCGCGCCGACGCGCTCGCCCGGGTCCGTACCGCCACGGACCTGCGGGCCGCGGCCGACGCCGACCTCGTCATCGAGGTGGCGCCGGAGTCGTACGAGATCAAGCAGCAGATCTTCCGGGAACTGGACGGGATCGTGCGCCCCGCAACGATCCTGGCGACGGGCACCAACGCGCTGTCGGTGACCCGGCTGGCCGCGGACTCGGCCCGTCCGGAGCGGGTCCTGGGCCTGCACTTCTTCAACCCGGCGCCGGCGATGAAGCTGGTGGAGGTCGTCTCCTCCGTGCTGACCGCGCCGGCCGCCGTCGCGGCGGTCACCGACCTCGCCCTGGACCTCGGCAAGGAGCCCGTCGCGGTGGGCGACCGGCCCGGTTTCGTGGCCGACGGGCTGCTGTTCGGGTACCTCAACCAGGCCGCGGCGATGTACGAGGCGAACTACGCCTCCCGCGAGGACATCGACGCCGCGATGCGGCTGGGCTGCGGGCTGCCGATGGGTCCGCTGGCGCTGCTGGACCTGATCGGCGTGGACACCGCGCGTACGGTCCTGGAGGCCATGTACTCCGCCTCCCACGACCGTCTGCACGCCCCCGCGCCCATCCTGAAGCAGCTCAGCGAGGCCGGCCTGACCGGCCGCAAGGCGGGGCGCGGCTTCTACACCTACGAGGCGCCCGGCAGCGCGGCCGTGGTGCCGGACGCCCTGACCCCGCGCGCGAGCGACACCCCGGCCGTCGGCCGTTCCGTGCGCTCCGTGGGTGTCGCGGGCTCGGGCACCATGGCGTCCGGCATCGCGGAGGTGTTCGCCAAGGCCGGGTACCAGGTCGTCCTCGCCGCCCGCAGCGCGGAGAAGGCGCAGACGGCCAAGGCCCGCGTCGGCAAGTCCCTGGCGCGCAGCGTCGACAAGGGCAGGCTCACCGCCGAGGCCGCCGCCGAGACGCTGGAGCGGATCACGCCGACGGGGACGTACGACGACTTCGCCGACGTCGAGCTGGCCGTGGAGGCGGTCGCGGAGGATCTGGAGGTCAAGCGGCAGCTGTTCGCCACGCTGGACAAGGTCTGCAAGCCCGGCGCGGTGCTGGCCACCACCACCTCGTCCCTGCCCGTCGTCGCCTGCGCCCGCGCCACCTCGCGCCCGCAGGACGTGATCGGCATGCACTTCTTCAACCCGGCGCCGGCCATGAAGCTGGTCGAGGTGGTCCGTACGGTGCTGACGGCGGACGACGTGCACGCCACCGTCCGCGAGGTCTGCGCCAAGGTCCGCAAGCACGCCGTGGACTGCGGCGACCGCGCCGGGTTCATCGTGAACGCGCTGCTGTTCCCGTACCTCAACAACGCGGTCAAGATGGTGCAGGAGCACTACGCGACGCTCGACGACATCGACGCGGCGATGAAGCTGGGCGGCGGCTATCCGATGGGCCCCTTCGAGCTGCTGGACGTGGTCGGGCTGGACGTGTCGCTGGCCATCGAGAAGGTGCTGCACCGCGAGTTCCGCGACCCGGGGCTGGCCCCGGCGCCGCTGCTCGAGCACCTGGTGGCCGCGGGCTGCCTCGGCCGCAAGACGGGTCGCGGCTTCCGCGAATATGCCCGCCGCTGAGCCGGGTCCTCCCGGCGACTGGTTCCGGTCCGAGGAGGACTGGGGCGGACTGCTCGGTCCGGCCGGGTCTCCCCCGCCCTTCGCGGGCGGGGGAATCCCCGGTCATGCGCATCGAGCTGCGCACATGCAGTACGTTCGGGTCATGTCCCAGCCCGCCAAGTCCTCACGTACACCAGCTACGCCCGACGCGCCGGAGAGCGCGGCCGGCAGCCGAGCCGCCGCCCAGCGGCTCAAAATGCGCCGGGAGCTGGCGGCCGCGGCGATGGAGCTGTTCGCGACCAAGGGGTACGAGGCGACCACCGTCGACGAGATCGCGGCCGCGGCCGGCGTCGCACGCCGCACGTTCTTCCGTCACTTCCGCTCCAAGGAAGAGGCGATCTTCCCGGACCACGACGACACCCTGGTCCGCGCCGAGGCCGTGCTCAACGCGGCGCCCGCGCACGAGCATCCGCTCGACACCGTGTGCCGCGGCATCAAGGAAGTCATGAAGATGTACGCGGCCCGGCCGGAGATCTCGGTCGCCCGCTACAAGCTCACCCGCGAGGTGCCCACCCTGCGCGAGGCGGAGATCGCGTCGGTGGCCCGCTACGAGCGTCTCTTCACCCGGTATCTGCTCGGCCACTTCGACGAGCACGCGCACGACGACGACGCCAACGACGACCCGCTGCTGGCGGAGGTCGCCGCGTCCGCCGTGGTCACCGCCCACAACCACGTGCTGCGGCGCTGGCTGCGGGCGGGCGGCCAGGGCGACGTGGAGGCGCAGCTCGACCACGCCTTCGCGATCGTGCGCAAGACGTTCGGCACGGGCATCGGCGCCGGGCGCAGTACGGCGTCCTCGCGGCCGGCCTCCTCCGCGGCCTCCGTGGAGGGCGAGGTGCTGGTGACGGTCGCCCGCACCGACGCCCCGCTGCACGAGATCATGCGCACCATCGAGCAGGCGCTCAAGGAGCGCTGACCGACTTTTCCCCTGTGACGACGGCCACCCACCGGGTGGCCGTTTTTGCATGTCAACGCCCCTTTTTCACCCCGCGTGACCCCCCATTCGATCGATCATCGCTCATATGTTGCGTAAAGATTTCATCTGAGTGCAGTTTCTGGCACTCAGTGCCTTGCGGGGTGACACGCGGTGTCATACGTTGAAGGTGTCCGGGCTGTCCCCGCACCCATCCCCTGCGCGCCCGGCGCCTGCGTCACAGGCACTTTCACCAACCCTCTGCTAGCACCGACGTACCCCTCAGCGCCCCTCCCTCAGGGCGCTCACCGCCGGAGGCAACACCGTGACCGTGAAGGACATCCTGGACGCGATCCAGTCGCCCGAATCCACGCCGGCCGACATCGCCGCGCTGCCGCTCCCCGAGTCGTACCGCGCGATCACCGTGCACAAGGACGAGACCGAGATGTTCGCGGGAATGGAGACCCGCGCCAAGGACCCGCGCAAGTCGATCCACCTCGACGAGGTGCCGCTGCCCGAGCTGGGCCCGGGCGAGGCCCTGGTGGCCGTCATGGCCTCCTCGGTCAACTACAACTCGGTGTGGACCTCGATCTTCGAGCCGCTGTCGACGTTCGGCTTCCTGGAGCGCTACGGCCGCACCAGCGAGCTGGCCAAGCGCCACGACCTGCCGTACCACATCATCGGCTCCGACCTGGCCGGCGTCGTCCTGCGCACCGGCCCGGGCGTCAACGCCTGGCAGCCCGGCGACGAGGTCGTCGCGCACTGCCTCTCCGTGGAGCTGGAGTCGTCCGACGGCCACAACGACACGATGCTCGACCCCGAGCAGCGCATCTGGGGCTTCGAGACCAACTTCGGCGGCCTCGCCGAGATCGCCCTGGTCAAGTCCAACCAGCTCATGCCCAAGCCGGGCCACCTCAGCTGGGAGGAGGCCGCGGCCCCGGGCCTGGTCAACTCCACCGCGTACCGCCAGCTGGTCTCCCGCAACGGCGCCCAGATGAAGCAGGGCGACAACGTCCTGATCTGGGGCGCGAGCGGCGGCCTCGGCTCCTACGCCACGCAGTTCGCGCTGGCCGGCGGCGCCACCCCGATCTGCGTCGTCTCCAGCGAGCAGAAGGCGGACATCTGCCGGTCGATGGGCGCCGAGCACATCATCGACCGCAACGCCGAGGACTACCGGTTCTGGAAGGACGAGAACACCCAGGACCCGAAGGAGTGGAAGCGCTTCGGCAAGCGCATCCGCGAGTTCACCGGCGGCGAGGACATCGACATCGTCTTCGAGCACCCCGGCCGCGAGACGTTCGGCGCCTCCGTCTACGTCACCCGCAAGGGCGGCACCATCACCACGTGCGCCTCGACCTCGGGCTACATGCACGAGTACGACAACCGCTACCTGTGGATGTCGCTGAAGCGCATCATCGGCTCCCACTTCGCCAACTACCGCGAGGCCTGGGAGGCCAACCGCCTCATCGCCAAGGGCAAGATCCACCCGACGCTCTCCAAGGTGTACTCGCTGGAGGACACCGGCCAGGCCGCGTACGACGTCCACCGCAACCTCCACCAGGGCAAGGTCGGCGTGCTGTGCCTGGCCCCCGAGGAGGGCCTGGGCGTGCGCGACGAGGAGATGCGTGCCCAGCACATCGACGCCATCAACCGCTTCCGGAACATCTGAGGAGCGTCACATGACTGAGCGTCAGAAGGACCGGCCGTGGCTCATGCGCACGTACGCCGGTCACTCCACGGCCGAGGCGTCCAACGAGCTGTACCGGCGCAACCTCGCCAAGGGGCAGACGGGTCTGTCGGTCGCCTTCGACCTGCCGACCCAGACCGGCTACGACTCCGACCACATCCTCGCCCGCGGCGAGGTCGGCCGGGTCGGCGTGCCCGTCGCGCACCTCGGTGACATGCGCCGGCTGTTCCAGGACATCCCCCTGGAGCAGATGAACACCTCGATGACCATCAACGCCACGGCCATGTGGCTGCTGGCGCTCTACCAGGTCGTCGCCGAGGAGCAGGGCGCGGACATCACCCGGCTCCAGGGCACGACCCAGAACGACATCGTCAAGGAGTACCTGTCCCGGGGGACGCACGTCTTCCCGCCGGGGCCGTCCCTCCGCCTGACGACGGACATGATCGCGTACACGGTCTCCCACATGCCGAAGTGGAACCCGATCAACATCTGCAGCTACCACCTGCAGGAGGCGGGCGCCACGCCGGTGCAGGAGATCGCGTACGCGATGTCCACCGCGATCGCCGTGCTCGACGCGGTGCGCGACAGCGGCCAGGTGCCGCAGGAGCGCATGGGCGACGTCGTCGGCCGCATCTCCTTCTTCGTGAACGCGGGCGTCCGCTTCGTCGAGGAGATGTGCAAGATGCGCGCCTTCGGGCAGCTCTGGGACCGCGTCACCCGCGAGCGGTACGGCATCGAGAACCCCAAGCACCGCCGCTTCCGCTACGGCGTCCAGGTCAACTCCCTCGGCCTGACGGAGGCCCAGCCGGAGAACAACGTCCAGCGGATCGTCCTGGAGATGCTGGCGGTCACCCTCTCCAAGGACGCCCGGGCGCGTGCCGTGCAGCTGCCGGCCTGGAACGAGGCCCTCGGCCTGCCCCGCCCCTGGGACCAGCAGTGGTCCCTGCGCATCCAGCAGGTGCTGGCGTACGAGAGCGACCTGCTGGAGTACGGCGACCTCTTCGAGGGCTCGAAGGTGGTCGAGGCGAAGGTGGACGAGCTGGTCCGGGAGTCGCTCGCCGAGATGGAGCGCATCCAGGAGATGGGCGGCGCGATGGCGGCCGTCGAGTCCGGCTACCTCAAGTCGCAGCTGGTCGCCTCGCACGCCGAACGCCGGGCCCGGATCGAGTCCGGCGAGGAGAAGATCATCGGCGTCAACGCCTTCCAGGGCACCGAGCCGAACCCGCTCACCGCCGACCTGGACACCGCGATCCAGACCGTCGACCCGGCGGTGGAGGCCCGCGTCATCGCCTCGCTCCAGCACTGGCGGGACACGCGCTACCAGCCGCCCTTCAACCACCCGCGCCCCTGCAAGGCGCTGGAGAAGCTGAAGGAGGCCGCCAAGGGCACCGACAACCTCATGGAGGCCACCCTGGAGTGCGCCCGCGCCGGCGTCACGACCGGCGAGTGGGCCGGGGCGCTGCGCGAGGTGTTCGGCGAGTTCCGGGCGCCGACCGGGGTGTCCTCGGCGCCGGTGGCGGTCGCCGCGGAGGAGGGCTCGGCCCTGGCCGAGGTACGCCGGAAGGTGGATCTGACGGCTCGCGACCTGGGCGTCGGCAAGCTGCGGTTCCTGGTCGGCAAGCCGGGCCTGGACGGCCACTCCAACGGCGCCGAGCAGATCGCCGTGCGGGCCCGCGACGCCGGGTTCGAGGTGGTCTACCAGGGCATCCGGCTCACCCCCGAGCAGATCGTGGACGCCGCGATCGCGGAGGACGTGCACGCGGTGGGCCTGTCCATCCTGTCCGGCTCGCACGCCCAGCTCGTGCCGGACGTGCTCGAACGGCTCCGTGTGGCCGGTGCCACAGATATACCGGTGATCGCCGGTGGCATCATCCCGAACGGTGACGCCGAAGAACTGCGGGCCGCGGGAGTGGCCGCGGTCTTCACCCCGAAGGACTTCGACATCACCGGCATCATCGGCCGGATCGTCGACGAGATCCGGAACGCGAACAAGCTCGACCCCCTGGAGGTCCCCGCATGACGACCGTCAACCGCCTTCGCCCCCGGCGCTCCTGCCTGGCCGTACCGGGCTCGAACCCGCGCTTCCTGGAGAAGGCCCAGGGCCTCCCCGCCGACCAGGTCTTCCTCGACCTGGAGGACGCCTGCGCGCCGCTGGCCAAGCCGGAGGCACGGCACACGATCGTCAAGTTCCTCAACGAGGGCGACTGGACCGGCAAGACCCGCGTCGTGCGCGTCAACGACTGGACGACCGAGTGGACGTACCGCGACGTCGTGACCGTCGTCGAGGGCGCCGGCCCGAACCTGGACTGCATCATGCTGCCGAAGGTCCAGGACGCCCAGCAGGTCGTCGCGCTGGACCTCCTGCTGACCCAGATCGAGAAGACGATGGGCTTCGAGGTCGGCCGCATCGGCATCGAGGCGCAGATCGAGAACGCGCAGGGCCTCAACAACGTCAACGAGATCGCGCAGGCCAGCCCGCGTGTCGAGACCATCATCTTCGGCCCGGCCGACTTCATGGCGTCCATCAACATGAAGTCGCTCGTCGTGGGCGAGCAGCCGCCCGGCTACCCGGCGGACGCCTACCACTACATCCTGATGAAGATCCTGATGGCCGCCCGCGCCAACAACCTCCAGGCGATCGACGGCCCCTACCTCCAGATCCGCAACGTGGACGGCTACCGCGCGGTCGCGCAGCGCGCCGCCGCCCTGGGCTTCGACGGCAAGTGGGTGCTGCACCCCGGTCAGGTCGAGGCGTCCAACGAGATCTTCTCGCCCTCGCAGGAGGACTACGACCACGCCGAGCTGATCCTGGACGCGTACGACTACTACACCTCCGAGGCGGGCGGCAAGAAGGGCTCCGCGATGCTCGGCGACGAGATGATCGACGAGGCCAGCCGCAAGATGGCCCTGGTCGTCTCCGGCAAGGGCCGCGCCGCCGGCATGCAGCGCACCAGCAAGTTCGAGATCCCGGAGGCCTGAGCGCGATGCAGTTCGGACGCACCTACGAGGAGTTCGAGGTCGGGGCGACGTACAAGCACTGGCCCGGGAAGACGGTCACGGAGTACGACGACCACCTGTTCTGCCTCCTCACCATGAACCACCACCCGCTCCACATGGACACGAACTACGCCGAGAAGACGACGGACTTCGGCAAGAACGTGGTGGTCGGGAACTACGTCTACTCCCTCCTGCTGGGCATGTCCGTGCCGGACATCTCCGGCAAGGCGATCGCCAACCTGGAGATCGAGTCGCTCAAGCACGTGGCGCCGACCTTCCACGGCGACACCGTGTACGGCCAGACCACCGTGCTCGACAAGTGGCCCTCGAAGTCGAAGAACGACCGGGGCATCGTCCACGTCGAGACCAAGGGCTACAAGCAGGACGGCACGCTGGTCTGCGTCTTCCGCCGCAAGGTGATGGTGCCGACCGAGACGTACATCAAGGAGCGCGGCGGCGAGCAGCCGGGCCGCCCCGAGCTGAAGGAACAGGGGAAGTAGATGAGCCGCCTCGCCCAGACCCACGGCCTCACGGACATCCAGCGGGAGATCCTCTCCACCGTCCGGGACTTCGTGGACAAGGAGATCATCCCGGTCGCGACCGAGCTGGAGCACCGGGACGAGTACCCGCAGGACATCGTGGACGGGCTGAAAGAGCTGGGCCTGTTCGGCCTGATGATCCCGGAGGAGTACGGGGGCCTGGGCGAGTCGCTCCTGACGTACGCACTGTGCGTGGAGGAGATCGCCCGCGGCTGGATGTCGGTGTCCGGCATCATCAACACGCACTTCATCGTGGCGTACATGCTCAAGCAGCACGGCACGCAGGAGCAGAAGGACCACTTCCTGCCCCGTATGGCCGCCGGTGACATCCGGGGCGCCTTCTCCATGTCGGAGCCGGCGCTCGGCTCCGACGTGTCGGCGATCTCCTCGAAGGCGGTGAAGGACGGCGACGAGTACGTCCTGAACGGCCAGAAGATGTGGCTGACGAACGGCGGTACGTCCTCGCTGGTGGCCGTTCTCGTCAGGAGTGACGAGGGTCACCCCGAGGGCACGGCGCCGCACAGGTCGATGACGACTTTCCTGGTGGAGAAGGAGCCCGGTTTCGGCGAGGTCCGCCCCGGTCTCACCATCCCCGGCAAGATCGACAAGATGGGCTACAAGGGCGTCGACACGACCGAGCTCATCATGGACGGCCTGCGCATTCCGGCCGACCGGGTGCTCGGCGGCGTCACCGGCCGAGGTTTTTACCAAATGATGGACGGCGTCGAGGTCGGCCGCGTCAACGTGGCGGCGCGTGGCTGCGGTGTCGCTCAGCGTGCCTTCGAGCTGGGTGTCCAGTACGCCCAGCAGCGTCACACTTTCGGCAAGCAGATCGCCCAGCACCAGGCCATCCAGTTCAAGCTGGCCGAGATGGCTACCAAGGTGGAGGCGGCGCATGCGATGATGGTGAACGCTGCACGCAAAAAGGACTCGGGCGAACGAAACGACCTGGAAGCGGGGATGGCCAAGTACCTCGCCTCCGAGTACTGCAAAGAGGTCGTGGAGGACGCCTTCCGGATCCACGGCGGCTACGGCTTCTCCAAGGAGTACGAGATCGAGCGGCTCTACCGCGAGGCTCCGATGCTGCTGATCGGTGAAGGCACCGCCGAGATCCAGAAAATGATCATCGGCCGCAGGCTGCTCGAAGAGTATCGATTCCAGGGTTAGATGTCCGGATACGGGGTGTTTTCTTGGAGAAGAAGGTCACACCCCGTAGGCACTGTTCGGCCGCCGACTCGGCTTCCTGGCTTACCCAGTTGCGGCTGATAGCCGCTACGATCGCCGGAAAGCCGCCGTCCCCCGTCAGAGCGCGGCATCATCCGCTACGAAGGTCATCCATGCCCCACAGCCAAACCTCTGCACCTCGCGACAGCCTCGCCGGCGTACGCCTCGCGCGCGGAGCATCGCCGTGGCTTCTGCCGACCGTCGCCACCGCAGCCGTCAGCCTGCTCCGCGCCCGCCGCTCGGGCGCGGCCAAGGCCGTCGCCGTCCCCACCACCGCGCTCGCGGCGGGGATGCTGTGGTTCTTCCGCGACCCCGAGCGCGAGATCACCCAGGGCCGGGTCATCTCGCCCGCCGACGGTGTGGTGCAGAGCATCATGCCGTGGAAGGACGGCCGTACCCGCGTCGCGATCTTCATGAGCCCGCTCAACGTCCACGTCAACCGTGCGCCCCTGTCGGGCACGGTGACGTCGGTCGAGCACATTCCCGGTGGCTTCGTTCCCGCCTTCAACAAGGAGAGCGAGAACAACGAGCGGGTGGTGTGGCACTTCGACACCGAGCTCGGTGACATCGAGATGATCCAGATCGCCGGCGCGGTGGCCCGCCGCATCGTCCCGTACGTGCCGCAGGGCACGAAGGTCGAGCAGGGCGAACGGGTCGGCCTGATCCGCTTCGGCTCACGCGTCGATCTCTACCTGCCGGAGGGCGTGGAGGTCGCGGTCGAGGTGGGACAGAAGACGGTGGCTGGGGTGACTCGCATTGACCGTGATTGATCCACAGACCCAGGCCGGGTGGGTGCCCGAGGCCGACGAGGTGGACGACGAGGAGGAGATGCCGCTCTCGCTCCGCCTGTCGATAGCGGACACCCTCACTCTCGGCAACGCCACGTGCGGCTTCATGGCGGTGTACTTCACCACCACCGGCATCCTGATCCCGCACCTGACGGGCAGCGAGGAGTCGGGCATGGCCCGGCACAGCGCGGCCACCGCGGTCATCCTGATGCTCTGCGCGGCGATCTTCGACCTGTTCGACGGGCTCGTGGCACGCAAGCTGCGCAGCTCGCCGATGGGCGCCGAGCTGGACAACCTGTCCGACCTGATCAGCTTCGGGCTGGCGCCGGCGTACTTCGTCCTGGTCTACGGGATGGTCGCGCACGACGCGTATCAGCGGGTCGCGGCGGTGGGCGCGATCGTGGTGCTGCTGGCGGTGGTGCTGAGGCTTGCGAGATTCTCGTGCGTCACCGTGAAGGACGGCACGTTCCAGGGCATGCCCTCGCCGTTCGGTGCGCTGACGGTGGTCTCGATCGTGCTGCTGGAGCTGCCCTTCGTGGCGACGCTCCTGGCCATCATCGGTACGGCCTGGCTGATGGTGAGCCGGGTCGAGTACCCGAAGCCGCGGGGACGCCTCGCGGTGGCGATGCTGTCGTGGATCGTCCTGTCGATGGGCCTGCTGGCCGGCTGGGCGTTCGACGCGCCGAGCGGGCAGCTGCTGCTGCAGACGGGGTGTGCGCTGCAGCTGGTGATGGGCGCGGTGATCCCCCTGTTCGCCACCGCTCGCAGGGTGAACAATTTCCGTGACAATCGGCGGGAGGCGCGAGCGGCACAGTTGCCGTAGCGGCGCGTTGGGAGGGCCCCGGACCTGGTTGGGTTCGGGGCCCTTTCGTTTGCCCGGTGCCCGGCCTCGGTGCGGGCCTCGCTGGGGGCTCCGCCCCCAGACCCCCGGCCTGTGCCCACCCACCGCCCGACTCGGTGGGCTGAAATGGGGCCGCAACAGACCACTCAGCCCGTCCGGCGTTTGAGGACGAGGCCCGTTCAGGGCCGAAGCGGGGGTCCGGGGGCGGCAGCCCCCGGGGGAACGGAATGGGAAGGGGCGGTGGGGGGCGAAACTCTGCTACGCCAGGAAGTCCCGTGCGATGCGCTCCGCGACCCGCTCCAGGATCGGCCCGGCATCGGCGATGCACTTCGCCACGTCCGGCTCCACGTCCGTCAGCGGATACGCCCGCCGGATCCCGGCCCGCCCGAGCGCCTCCGCCGGCAGCGCCAGCCGCCCGCACACCGCGACGACCTCCTTGCCCGCGGCCCGAGCCGCCGCCGCGACACCCGCCGGCGCCTTCCCGTGCAGGGTCTGCTCGTCCAGCGAGCCCTCCCCCGTGATCACGAGCTCGGCCCGCTCCAGCGCCGGCGCGAAGCCCAGCACGTCCAGCATCACCTCGATGCCGGCCCGGAACCGCGCCCCGAGCAGCAGCGCGCCGTAGCCGATACCGCCCGCGGCACCCGCACCCGGCGAGGCCGCGTACTCGGCGGCCCGGACCCCCACCGTTTCCTCCAGCACCTTCGCGAAGTGCGCGAGGGCCGCGTCCAGCGTCTCCACGTCCGCCGGGGAGGCGCCCTTCTGCGGGCCGTAGACGGCCGGGGCGCCCTTGGGTCCGGTCAGCGGATTGTCGACGTCGCTGGCGAGTACCAGCTCGACGTCCGTGAGCCGCGGGTCCAGGCCGGACAGATCGGCCGAGGCGACGTCGGCGAGACCCCCGCCGCCCGGCGCCACCGGCTCGCCGTCCGCGCGCAGGAACCGCGCGCCCAGCGCGGACAGCATCCCCGCGCCGCCGTCCGTGGTCGCACTGCCGCCGACCCCGAACACGATCGTCCGGGCGCCCGCGTCCAGCGCGGCCCGCAGCAGCTCGCCCGAGCCGTACGTGGAGGCGGTCAGCGGAGCCAGGACACCGGCGGGCAGCCGCTGCAGCCCGCTCGCCTCGGCCATCTCCACGACCGCCGTGTCGCCGCGCAGCGCGAACGCCGCGGTCACCTCGTCACCGAGGGGCCCGGCGACCCGCACTTCCCGGCGTTCGAACCCGGCCGCGACCGCCGCGGCCACGGTGCCGTCGCCGCCGTCGGCCACGGGCAGCGCCTCGACGTCGACGTCCGGCACGACCCGGCGCAGCCCGGCCGCGACCCGCTCGGCGACCTCGACGGCCGTCAGCGAACCCTTGAACTTGTCCGCGGCGACGAGCACCCGGCGGGCCCCGTCCACTGCAGCGTCAGCCACCTTGCTCTCCCCTTGCTCTTCGAGCCTTGCGCACGTCAAGGCAGTCGCGCCGCTGCGACCTTAACCGGAGCACACCCTCGCCGTCATGCCCCGACCGCTCCGTGGAACACCCCGCCCGACGGACATACCCTGCCAGGATGACGACGCTCGACTACGCCACGTACATCGCCGGACTCCCCCGCGTACTCGCCGGTGCCGCCGTGCTGTTCCGGGACGCCGCGGGCAGCGTGCTGCTCGTGGAGCCGAACTACCGGGACGGCTGGACCCTGCCGGGCGGGACCATCGAGTCGGACGACGGCGAGACCCCGCGCCAGGGCGCCCGGCGCGAGACCCTCGAGGAGATCGGGCTGGACGTCCCGCCCGGCCGGCTGCTCGCGGTGGACTGGGTGCCGGGTCTCGGCCGGCCGCCGCTGGTGTCGTACGTGTACGACGGCGGGGTCCTCGGCGAGGACGACCTCAAGGCGGTGCGTCTCCAGGAGGAGGAGCTGCTGTCCTGGCGCCTGGTACCGCGCGCCGACCTGGCCGGCCACCTCCTCGGCTCGTTGCACGGACGGGTCCTGGCCGCCCTCGACGTACTGGAGGACGGCTCGGGGACCGCCGAGCTGGAGAACGGTGTCCGGGTCGGCCGGTAGGCGGTCGACGGGTCAGAACAGGGCGTCGGTGAGGCGGTCGATCTGGTCGGGGTCCGACGACCAGCAGTAGAGGACGACCTCGTCGGCGCCGATGTCGCGGAAGGCGTCCACGGCCGCGCGGATCTCCCGGGCGGTCGTGAGCAGGCCCTTCGTCATGTACTCGGCGCGGCCGGTGAACGCGTAGTAGTCGCGCAGAGCGCCCCGGGCCCGGTCCGCCGTGCTGTCGGGGCCGAGGGCGACGCTCGCCTGGGCCACCAGACGCGGCCGGCCGGGGCGGCCGTGCCTGCGCCAGACCGCCTCGACGGCGCGGAACAGGCCGGCCATGTGCTCGGCGGGCAGGGCGGCGCCGAGGAAGCCGTCGCCGAAGCGGCCGACCCGTTCGAGGGCGGCCGGGGCGAAGCCGCCGAACAGCACCTCGGGCCCGCCGGGGGTCGCGGGGCGCGGGCCGATGGCGCCCACGTCCTGTCCGTAGGGCTCGCCCGCCCAGACGCGGCGGAGCAGGGTCATCTGCTCGTCGAGGCGGCGGCCCCGGCGGTGGATGTCGATGCCGGCGGCGAGGCAGTCGTCCTCGCGGCCGCCGACCCCGATGCCGAGGGTGAACCGGCCGCCCGACAGACGGTCGAGGGTCGCGGTCTGCTTGG
Organism: Streptomyces flaveolus; assembly: GCF_044765825.1. Lineage (NCBI taxonomy): Bacteria > Bacillati > Actinomycetota > Actinomycetes > Kitasatosporales > Streptomycetaceae > Streptomyces > Streptomyces flaveolus. The sequence continues at coordinate 517,066 of NZ_JBIWKU010000004.1, forward strand.
CGAGGAGCGCGGTGCTGTGCACCGGGGCGATGAGGACCTCGGTCTGCACGCGGATGCGGGACGTGGCGCCCGCGAGGGCCGCGAGGGTGACCAGGGGTTCGGGGTTGTCGTAGACGAGCCGGTCGAGCAGGCCGAGCGTGCTGAAGGGGCCCGCGTCGGCGCGCCGGGCCCAGGTCAGCAGCAGGGCGGGGTCGTCGATGGGAAGGCCGAGGCCGATCTTCATGGGAGTGTCCTCCGGAGGGCATGCCTGACAGTGGCGCCGCCCTTCCATGGCTCCGCGCGGCTGTGCGCGGGCTTGCTCCCGTTCTGCGGCATCGTTCGAGAGAGCGTGTTCTGCAGAGTGCCGCGAGGCTAGTCCGTCCCGCCGGGCGTCGGCAACGCCTTTTCGTCCGTGCCCGCACGGACCGTCCTAGAACAGTGCCGCCCCCGTCGTCCCGCGTTCGAAGTCCAGCAGCCGCTGCTTGCGTTCCAGGCCGCCGCCGTAGCCGGTGAGGCTGCCGCTCGCGCCGATGACGCGGTGGCAGGGGACGATGATGCCGATCGGGTTGCGGCCGTTGGCGAGGCCGACGGCGCGGGAGGCGTTGGGGGTGCCGAGGGCGCCGGCGAGTTCGCCGTAGGTGCGGGTCTCGCCGTAGGGGATCTTCCGGAGCTGGTCCCAGACCGTGCGCTGGAAGGGGGTGCCACGGAGGCGCAGGGGGACGGTGAAGTCCAGCAGGCCGCCGGAGAAGTACGCCTCCAGTTGTTCCTCGGCCTCGGCGAAGGGCCCCTCGGCACGGGCGCCGAAGGTCTCCTCCGGCGGGCGGTGGCGCTGGTCGGTCATGTAGAGGCCGCACAGGACGCCGTCCTCGGCGACCAGGGTGAGCGGGCCGTACGGGCTGTCGATCACGGTGTGCTGTTTCAGGGATGACACGGGTCCGTCCTTACACGGGCAGGAAGTTGATCGGGTGGCTGTCGGTCGCCCACAGGTACTGGACCGCGTACGCCCGCCAGGGCCGCCAGGCCGCCGCGCGTGCGGTGAGCGCCGCCGGGGTCGAGGGCAGGCCCAGCTCCTGTGCGGCGCGGCGGATACCGAGGTCGGTGGGGAGGAAGGCGTCGGGGTCGCCGAGGGCGCGCATCGCGATGACGTCGGCGGTCCAGGGGCCGAAGCCGGGGAGGGCGAGCAGCCGGGCGCGGGTGTCCGCCCGATCGGTCTCGACGCCGAGGTTGAGCGAGCCGTCGGCGAGGTGGCGGACGAGGGTGGTGAAGGTGGTGCGGCGGGTGCGGGGCATCGCCAGCGTGTCCGGGTCCACCTCCGCCAGCGCCCCCGTCGACGGGAACAGGTGGGTCAGGCCGCCCTCGGGGTCGTCCACCGGGTCGCCGTGTGCCGTGACCAGGCGGGCCGCGTGGGTGCGGGCGGCGGCGGTGGAGACCTGCTGGCCCAGGACGGCCCGTACGGCGAACTCCGCCTCGTCGACCGTGCGCGGGACACGGCGGCCGGGCGCCTTGTCGACCAGCGGCGCGAGCAGCGGATCGGTGCGCAGCTGGTCGTCGATGGCCGTCGGGTCGGCGTCCAGGTCGAGCAGGCGCCGGCAGCGGCTGATGGCGACGGTCAGGTCGCGCAGGTCGGTGAGGGTGAGGCGGCAGGCGATGTGGTCGGGGGCGGGAGCGAGGGCGACGACGCCGTGGCCGTACGGGAGGCGCAGGGTGCGGCGGTAGGCGCCGTCCCGCCACTCCTCCACACCGGGTACGGCGGTGGCGGCGAGGTGGCCGAAGAGGTTGTCGGGGTTGAGGGGGGCGCGGAAGGGGAGGCGGAGGGCCAGCGCGCCGCCGGCGGCCTGGTCCGGCCGGTTCTTGGGGGCGCGGCGGGCGCGCAGCTCGCTCGGGGCGAGCGCGAAGACCTCGCGGACCGTGTCGTTGAAGGTGCGGACGGAGGAGAAGCCGGCCGCGAAGGCGATGTCCGCCATCGGCAGCGGGGTCGTCTCGATGAGCAGGCGGGCGGTCTGGGCGCGCTGTGCGCGGGCGAGGGCGAGGGGGCCCGCGCCCAGCTCGGCGAGCAGCTGGCGTTCGATCTGCCGGGTGCTGTAGCCGAGCCGGGCGGCGAGTCCGGGGACGCCCTCGCGGTCCACGATGCCGTCGGCGATCAGACGCATGGCGCGGGCGGTGAGGTCGGCCCGCTGGTTCCACTCCGGGGAGCCGGGGCTGGTGTCCGGGCGGCAGCGTTTGCACGCGCGGAACCCGGCCTGCTGGCAGGCCGCCGCGCTCGGGTAGAAGGTCATGTTCTCGGGCTTGGGCGGCACCACGGGGCAGCTGGGCCGGCAGTAGATGCGGGTGGTCAGGACGGCGGTGAAGAACCAGCCGTCGAAGCGCGCGTCCTTGGACCGGACGGCGCGCACGCAGCGCTCGGTGTCGGTGTGCATTCCCGTCTGCATGCGTCCAGGATGGTCCACTGGACGGATCGGGGCTGGCGAGAATCCGACATGGACCTCACGCTTCCTGGGACCCGCCGGATCGCCATGCGGACTCGCGCAGCAGCCGCAGCCCGTTGAGGCCGACCAGCACGGTAGAGCCCTCGTGCCCGGCGACGCCGAGCGGCAGCGGGAGGTGACCGACGAGGTCCCACAGGACGAGCGCGGTGATGAAGGTGCCGGCGATGACCAGGTTCTGCAGGACCAGCCCGCGGGCGCGCCGGGACAGGCGGACGACCGCGGGTACGGCCGTCAGCTCGTCGCGGACCACGACCGCGTCCGCCGTCTCCAGGGCCAGGTCGGAGCCCGCCCGGCCCATGGCGATCCCGGCGTGGGCCGCGGCGAGGGCGGGGGCGTCGTTGACGCCGTCGCCGACGAAGAGCACCTTGCGGCCGGCCCGCTCCCTCTCCCGAACGGCCTCCACCTTGCCGTCGGGCAGCAGGCCGGCGCGGACGTCGGTGATGCCGGTCGCGTCGGCCACGCGGGCGGCGGCGGACGCGTTGTCGCCGGTGAGCAGGGCGGGGGCGGTGCCGGTGAGGGCGGTGAGCGCCGCGGTGGCCGCGGCGGCGTCGGCACGGAGGCGGTCGGTGAGGGCGAGGGTGCCGAGCGGGGTGCCGTCGCGGGTGACCCGGACGGTGGTCTCGGCGCCCTCGGGTGCCTCGGCGCGGCCGACGTGCACCTCGTGGCCGCCGACGACCGCCGTGACGCCGTGTCCGGGCGTCGCGGTGAAGTCCTGGGCGGGCGCGACGCGCAGGCCGCGGGTGCGGGCGGCGGCGACGATCGCGCGGGCCAGCGGGTGCTCGCTGGGGTGCTCGGCGGCGGCCGCCAGGGCGAGGAGGGCGTCCTCGTCGAGGCCGGAGCCGGGCAGGGGGCGTACGGCGGTCACCTCGGGGGTGCCCTCGGTGAGGGTGCCGGTCTTGTCGAGGGCGGCGGTGTCGATCTCGCCGAGGCGTTCCATGGCGACCGCCGACTTGACGAGGACGCCGTGGCGGCCGGCGTTGGCGATGGCGGACAGCAGGGGCGGCATCGTGGCGAGGACGACCGCGCAGGGCGAGGCGACGATCATGAAGGTCATGGCGCGCAGCAGGGCGTCGGTGAGCTCGGCGCCGAGGGCGAGGGGGATGCCGAAGACCGTGAGGGTGGCGGCCACCACGCCGACCGCGTAGCGCTGCTCGATCTTCTCGATGAACAGCTGCGTCGGCGCCTTGGTGCGGGACGCCTCCTCGACCAGGGTGACGATCCGGGCGATCACCGAGTCGGCGGGGTCGCGGTCGACGCGGACGCGCAGGGCACCGGTGCCGTTGAGGGTGCCGGCGAAGACGTCGTCGCCGGGGCGCTTGAGGACCGGGAGGGACTCGCCGGTGATGGTGGCCTGGTCGACCTCGCCGGTGCCGTCGAGCACCGAGCCGTCGGCGCCGACGCGCTCCCCGGGCCGGACCAGGAGGACGTCGCCGACGGCGAGCTCGGCGGTCGGGACGGTCTCCTCGCGGTCCCCGGTGAGCCGGGTCGCGGTGGTGGGCGCGAGGTCGAGCAGGCCGCGCACGGAGTCGGCGGTGCGGGCGGTGGCCAGGGCCTCCAGGGCGCCGGAGGTGGCGAAGATGACGATCAGCAGGGCGCCGTCGAGGACCTGCCCGATGGCCGCCGCGCCGAGCGCCGCGACGATCATCAGCAGGTCGACGTCCAGGGTTTTCTCGCGCAGTGCGCGCAGGCCCTCGAGTGCGGGTTCCCAGCCGCCGGCGGCGTAGGCGGCCGCGTAGAGCGGGCCGTACGTCCAGGCGGGGGCGCCGCCGAGGTCCAGGGGGAGCGCCGCGAGGAAGGCGAGCAGCGACGCGAGGGCCCAGCGTGCCTCGGGCAGGGCGAGGACGCGGGTGCGGCGGGCGGGCGCCGGCCCGGCGGGCGAGGAGACGGGGGTAGGAGCGAGGGTCGTGGACACGCGGCCACCATACAGGAACACATGAAGACCCATTCATTCATTCATCCGTTCATGCGTACGGGTGGGTGCGTAAGATGACCGGCATGGGTCATGGAGCCGCCACCACCGCGCAGGACGCAGTCGAGCGTGTGCGCCTGGACGCGGACAACGTCGCCAAGGTCGCCACCACGCTCCAGGCCCTGTCCACGCCCTCCCGGCTGCTGATCCTCGCGCGGCTGCGCGAAGGCCCGCTGCCGGCCACGGAGTTGGCGGCGGAGGTCGGCATGGAGCAGTCGGCCTGCTCCCACCAGCTGCGCCTGCTGCGGAATCTGGGGCTCGTGGTGGGTGAGCGGCGCGGCCGGTCGGTGGTGTACGCGCTGCACGACCACCATGTCGCCGAGCTGCTCGACCAGGCCGTCTACCACGTGGAGCATCTGCGGCTGGGAATCAGCGACGCCTCTGAGTGAGCAGCCGCCGCATGTCCTCGGCGGCGCGTACGGCCGCGTCCGCGCAGCAGTTGTTGAACAGCACGTGCAGCTCGTCCGTCTGCCGGGCCGCGCGCCGCAACCTCGGTACCCAGGCGGCGAGTTCGGCCACGTCGTAGTCGTGCCGGAAGCGGTCCTCCTTGCTGCCCCTCCCCCACGCCGGGCTGCGGCCGTGGAACCGCACGACGGCGAGCGCGCGGCGGGTGACCGGCACGACGGGCGGCAGGGAGCCGGGCAGGCCCTGGGCCATGTCCACGCCGACGGCGGTGGCGCCGAGGCCCGTGAGCAGCGCCGCGGTGCCGTCCGCCCGGTGCGGCGCCCACCAGTCCGGGTGGCGGAACTCCACGGCGAGGGGCCTGCACCCCGTGCGCCGCGCACAGTCCCGGAGGGTGTCCTCCGCCTCCGGGCCCGGTGCGAACCAGGGCGGGAACTGGAACAGCAGCGTGCCGAGCCGTCCGGCCGCCCGCAGCGGTTCGACGGCGTCGGTGAACCGTCCCCACACCTCGTCGAGGAGCGCCGCGCCCGCCCGCCCGCGCCGCAGCAGGCCGCGCTCCTCGCCGCCGAGGCCGTCCCGCAGGTCGGCCGGGAGGGCCTCGGGACGGGTGGGGTGACCGGTCAGCAGCGAGAAGGCCTTCACGTCGAAGCGGAAGCCGTCCGGCGTGCGCTCCACCCACAGCTCGCTGTTGCGGCGGCTCGGCAACGCGTAGTACCCCGCGTCCACTTCGACGACGGGCAGCCGTGAGGCGTAGTGCCGCAGCCGCCCCTCGGCGTCCCGCCGTCCGCGTGGATACCAGCCGCTCGCGAGGAGTTGCCGGTCCGTCCACGAGCATGCCCCGACCAGAACGTCACCCATGGGAGCCCGGTTACCCCGGGCTCCCGGTTCGATCCGGTCCGATCCGGGTCTACTCGGTCGCCGTGGGCCGCCGCGAGGCCGCCATCGCGTCGCGCACGTCGGTGAGCGGGCGCAGCCGGTAGGTGTACGTGTAGTCCCGGTCGGCGAACAGCTTGAACTCGTCGTGCGTGTGCGCGCCCCAGCTGTTGTCGCCGCCCACACCCATCTGGCGGTGGTTCAGGCGCAGCACGACCTCGTCGCGCGGGGTGAGCTGGTAGTCGTGGCGCACGCCGGCCGACAGGTCCTCCGGTGTGAAGTGGGACGCGTTGGCCTCCAGCAGGGGTTCTCCGGAGGCGAGCAGGCCCGCTCCGCGGGAGTCGGTGAGCGCGATCCAGCGGACGTCGGTCTTGTTGCCGTTCTCCTGCGGGCGGATGTAGGAGGTCCACTGCTCGGCGACGGTCCCGGAGTACAGGCCGACGTCGGAACCGGTGTTGCGGTCCCAGTAGTTCTCGTCGGGGCCGCGGCCGTAGTAGTGCAGCCGGTCCAGGCGGCCGGGCAGCAGGAGCAGGGTGCCGACCTCCGGGATGTAGGGCAGGTTCGCGGCACCGGGGTGCAGGGTGTTGTCGACCTTGATCTCGGCGTTGCCGAACACCGTGTAGGTGGTGGTGTACGTCGACTCGGTCGTGGTCGGCAGGGTGCCGCTGACCCTGATCTCGACGGCCCGGTCGCCCAGGGCCCGCACGACGACGTCGGTCACGGTGCGGCGGGCGCCGGCGTCGCGCCAGGTCTGGTTGCGGGTGTGCTGGCCGTTGCCCTTGTCGTTGTCGGTGGGCGCCCGCCAGAAGTTGGGCACGGGCCCGGAGGTGATCAGGCGGGTGCCGCCGGCCTCGTACGAGGTGATGGTGCCGCTGCGCTTGTCGACGGTGACGGAGAAGCCCTTGCCGCGCACGGTGACGTCCTGGTCGCGGTCGTCGTGGCGCAGGGTGGGGACGCTCTCCAGGCGTACGGGGGTGACGGCCGGGCTGCCGGCGTCCAGCGGGAGCTGCTGCCGGGCCACCTCGAAGCCCGCCTCGGCCCACGGCGTGGCGTCCTTGGTGGTGAAGGAGAGCTGGAGGAAGTACTCGGTGCCCGGGTCCGGGTCGTCCGGCAGGCGTACGGGGACGGTGATGTCCTTGCCGGACATCGGCGGGACGTTCAGCTGGTCGCGGGTGAGTCTGCCGTGCCGTACGACCTTGCCGTCGGCGACCAGTTCCCACCGGGCGTCGAACTCGCGGAGGTCGGTGAACAGGAACTCGTTGGTGAGGGTGACGGCTCCCGGTGCGCCGCCGGGGGTGGGGGCGGCGTTGACCGCCTGGTAGACGCGCTTGACCTCGGTGGCCTTGCCGGTGTGGCCGCGGTCGGCGGTGATGATGCCGTCGGCGACGAAGGCGCCGTCGTTGGGGTTGTCGCCCCAGTCGCCGCCGTAGGCGAGGAAGGTCTTGTCCTTCGGCCGCTTCGTCGCGGTCTTCACGGTGGCCGCGTCGAACCAGAACCGCACGCCGTCGTCGCCGGGTCCGCGCCCGTCGGAGGCCAGTTCGGCGCCGGCGAGGGCACGGGCGTAGACGCGGGCGCGGCGGACGGTGCCGCTGAACTCGCGGGTCTGGGCGTCGGCGTCGGTGGCCAGGGAGAGCGGCGCGGTGTTGCTGCTGGGGCGCCGGTCGGTGGTGCGGGTGGCCTTCACCTCGCCGTCGACGTACAGGGTCAGGGTGCCGGCGTCCGCGTCGAAGACGCCCGCGATGTGGTGTTCGCGGCCGGTCCAGTCGTCCGGCACGGCCCAGGTCGCGGTGATCCACTGACCGGCCGAGTGGATGAAGAACTCCAGCTTGCGGTCGGTCTGCTTGAGCGCGTACTGGGTGTCGCCCTTGGCGAGGATGGGCTGGTGGTAGCCGGTGACGTGCGGGGTGACCCAGGCCTCCAGGGTCAGGGAGCCGGTGAGGTCGAGGCTGTCGTGGCGCTCGAAGACGGTGATGCCGGACAGGCCCTTGTCCCGGTCGAGGGTGCCGCGGGTGGCGAGGATCTCGCCGCGCAGCCCGGCCGGGCCGGACTCGGTCAGCAGGGTGCGGGCCGGGACGGGCGTGTACAGGGACTGGTCGACGAAGTCCCAGATCCAGCCGCCCTGCAGGACGTCGTACCGGCGGACGATGTCCCAGTACTTCTTGAAGTTGCCGGTGGAGTTCCCCATCGAGTGGGCGTACTCGATCATGACGTAGGGCCGGGTGTCGGAGGTGTCCTTCGCGCGCTGCTCGACGCGCTGCGGGCTGTCGTACATCTCCGAGCGGATGTCGCTGATGCCGGGGCGGTCGTCGCCCTCGTACTGGATGACGCGGGTGTCGTCGTAGGAGCGGATCCAGTCGTGCATGGCGGTGAAGGTGCTGCCGCCGCCGGCCTCGTTGCCGAGGGACCAGATGACGACGCAGGCGTGGTTCTTGTCGCGGTGGACCATGTTCTGGGCGCGGGCCACGCAGGCGGCGGTCCAGTCGGGGTGGTCGCCCGGGTACTGGCCGCGGATGCCGTGGGTCTCGAGGTTGGTCTCGTCGACGAGGTAGAGGCCGTACTCGTCGGCCAGTTCCAGCCAGTACGGGTTGTTGGGGTAGTGCGAGGTGCGGACGCTGTTGACGTTCATCCGCTTGATGATCTTGATGTCCTCGACCATGTCCTCGCGGGTCAGCGCCGTGCCGCGGACCGGGTGCATCTCGTGCCGGTTGGTGCCGCGGAAGGAAACGGGCCTGCCGTTGATCCGCATCAGCCCGTCCTTGAGGGCGAACTCGCGGAACCCGACCCGGTGGGAGAGGGTCTCCACGACCTTGCCGGACGGGTCGCGCAGGCGCAGGACGGCGGTGTAGAGGTTCGGGTGCTCGGCCGACCACAGCTTCGGCGCCGGTACGGCCTTGGCCGCGCGTACGGTGACGTCCTCGCCGGCGCGGACCGTGCCGAGGTCGGCGGGCTGCTGGAGCGGCCGGGACCAGACGGCGTGGCCGCGGGCGTCGTACAGCTGGGTCTCCACCGTGTACCGCCCGGCGTCGCCGCCGCCGTAGGAGCGCACGCTCGCGGTGACCTTCAGCTCGGCGTCGGTGTAGGTGCCGTTCAGCGGGGTGTCCAGCTTGAAGTCGCGCAGGTGCACGGCCGGGGCGGAGTAGAGGTAGACCGAGCGGAAGATGCCGCTCAGCCGGATCATGTCCTGGTCTTCCATCCAGTCGCCGTCGGAGTAGCGGTAGACCTCCACCGCGATCTGGTTGGTGCCCGGTTTCAGGTGGTCGGTGATGTCGTACTCGGACGGGGTGTAGGAGTCCTCGTCGTAGCCGACCAGTTCGCCGTTGATCCACACGTAGTGCGCGGACTTGACGCCCTCGAAGTGCAGGAAGGTGCGGCGGCCCGTCCAGTCGCGGGGCACGGTGAAGGTGCGCCGGTACTGGCCGACCGGGTTGTAGCGGGTCGGCGCGGCGGGGGGCTGCGGGTCCTCGCCGAGGCCGTTGGGTCCCCAGTACGGGTAGGTGATGTTCAGGTAGATCGGGAAGTCGTGGCCGTGCGTCTGCCAGACGGACGGGACCGGGATGGTGTCCCAGTCGCTGTCGTCGGTGTCGGTGCGGTGGAAGTCGGCGTCCCGGTCGTCGGGGCGGTCGGCGTAGGCGAACTTCCAGGTGCCGTCGAGGCTCAGCCGGTAGGGCGAGCGGGTGCGGTCGCCGGCCAGGGCCTGTCTCACGTCCGCGTACGGCATGAGCGTGGCGTGCGGCGGCTCGGTGCCGAGCCGGAAGACGCCGAAGTCGTTCCACTCGGGGGTTTCGTCGGCCCCCGCACGTCGGCCGGCCGCGAGCGCGGTGACCGGCGACGCGGACAGGGCGAGCGCGCCGAGGAGGGCGGCGCCGCCCTCCAGGAGACGGCGGCGGCTGACGACCGGGCGGGGGCGGGGGGCCGGGATACCGGCGGGTGACACGGGCGAGTGCGGCATGACCGTGGCCTTCCGTGTGGCTTCGGGGGCGGCTCAACGCACGGTGCTGCACCGGCTGTCGGCGGTGGTACGGGTGCCAACTGCCGGTGATGGAGCGGCTACCGGATCAGAGTCACCCTAGGACTCGAACACAACCGAATCAATTACCCCGTCGGACTTTGTTGGTTCCTGATGGATGGTGCCGGCCCCCGCCCGGCGCGCGGCCCGGGTCAGAACACGACGCGGTCATGGGTGGTCAGGCGCCGGTCGTCGCCCAGGACGTGGAAGGCGAGGCCGGCCGGCTGGTAGCGGTCGGCGGGGAGGTCGCCCTGCCCGGGCATGCGCAGGGTCCAGGTGACGGCCGGCGCGACGATCAGGGGGCGGGCGGCGAAGACCGAGGCGGCCTCCGTCGCAGGGTCCAGGTGACGGCCGGCCCGACGATCAGGGGGCGGGCGGCGAAGACCGAGGCGGCCGCCGTGTGGGCGTGGCCGGTCAGGACGGCGACGATCTGGGGGTGCGCGTCGAGCAGGGCGGCCGGCCGCTCGGGGGTCTCGAGCATTCCCGCACCGGGCAGGGGGTGGCGGAGCTCGACCGGCGGCTGAGGGAAGGCGATCAGCGCCGGGGTGTCCCGCGGCAGTCCGGCGAGCCGGGTGTCGACCCGGTCGAGCGTCTCGGCGTCGAGGCGCCCTTCGGCGCGGCCGGGGATGGTGAAGTCGCACATCGGGACGGCGGTCCCGCCGACGTGATGGATCCGGTCGACCGGGGACGCGCCCGGGCTGTCGGGCCGCAGGAGCGGTGCAAGCCGTCCTGCGGCAACCGCGCCCGGGCGGCCCGCCACTACCGTCGCCGGTGCCCGGGCACCGACGACGGCGGCACCGCTTCGTGAAGGCGCTCAGGCGGCCTGGACCCCGGCGACGCCCGCCTCGATCACGAACGACTTGTCGGTGCGGACCGGGGCGTCGGGGCGGGTGACCCGGTCGATCACCCGGTAGTCGGCGGTGTACCGGTCCCTGGACACGGTGCAGCGCACGTACCCGCGGCGGTCGCTGTAGTACTTCAGGTGCGGGTTCTCGTCCCAGTAGACCCGGCCGGGGTCGTGGGAGCCCGTGCCGTCACCGTTCGAGGTGATCGACGTGGTGACGAACTCGGTGCCCAGCAGCCGGGTCTCGGGGCGCTCGAAGTCGCGCCGCAGGTCGTTGGTCCAGTTGGTGTGCACGTCGCCGGTGAGCACCACGAAGTTGTCGATGCGGCGCTCCTCCACGTAGCCGAGGACCCGGTCGCGGGAGACACGGTAGCCGTCCCAGCCGTCGTTGTAGCCGCCGTCGTCCGGTCCGGCGAGGGCATCCCAGTTGGCGAAGTAGATCTGCTGCGGGACCACGTTCCAGGTGGACCGCGAGCGGGACAGGCTGCGCTCCAGCCAGGCGTGCTGCTCGTCGCCGAGGATGGTGGCCTTCGGGTCCCACTGCTCGGGGCCGGAGACCTGCCACTTGTCGCCGTACGGCTGGTCGGTGCGGTACTGGCGGGTGTCGAGGACGCTGAAGGTCGCGGTGGAACCGAACTCCAGCCGCCGGTACAGCGGCAGTGCCGTGTCCACCGGCTTGCGGAGGCGGCGCAGCGGCATGTGCTCCCAGTAGGCCTGGTAGGCGGCCCTGCGGCGGGCGGCGAAGTGGGCGGTGGTGTCGTTGCCCTGGGCGGGGTCGCCGTTCTCGGGGGTCAGGCCGGCGTAGTTGTTGTCGGTCTCGTGGTCGTCCCAGGTGACGACGAACGGGGCCGTCGCGTGCAGCAGCCTGAGGTCGGGGTCCGTCTTGTACTGGGCGTGCCGCCGGCGGTACTCGTCGAGGGTGTTCATCTCGTCACCGGCGTGCGTGCGGACCTTGCCGTTGGCTCCGGCCGCGTACTCGTACAGGTAGTCACCCAGGTGGAAGACGACGTCCGGGCGTTCCTCGGCCATGTGCCGGTACGCCGTGAACCAGCCCTGTTCCCAGTTCGCGCAGGACGCGAAGGCGAACTCGACGGTGGGCGCGGTGCCCGGTGCCGGTGCCGTGCGGGTGCGGCCGACCGGGGAGAGCGCGTTGCCGGCGCGGAAGCGGTAGTAGTACTCGTGGTGCGGCAGCAGACCCCGCACGTCGACGTGGACGGTGTGCGCCTCCTCGGGCCGGGCGTGCTCCACGCCGCGCCGGACGACCTTCCGGAACCGCTCGTCGAGGGCGACCTCCCACCGCACCGGGACGGGGCGGCGCGGCATGCCGCCGTCGGGGCCGAGCGGCTCGGGGGCGAGGCGGGTCCACAGCACGACGGCGTCGGGGAGGGGATCGCCGGACGCGACCCCGAGCTGGAAGGGGTCGCCGGGGACGCGTACCGGGGCGGCGGCGACGGGTGCGGCGCCGGTGCCGAGCAGCACCGCACCGGCGCCGGCGGCGCCCGCGAGTCCGAGGAACCCCCTTCTCCTCAGGGGGCTGCGGGAGTTGCGGGAGCTGTCCGTGCTGATGCGCGGCGTGGTCATCGAACCTCCAGAGGACGGTGGCCGGACGACAACCAGGCAAAGGGCACCGGATGAACCGCGACTGCTGCCCCCGTGGACCGCACTTGACCGTTACATGTCGAGCGGGCCGGTCGTGGGGCGGGCCGGTGACACGGGGACCGGAGGTGCGCGCGGCTCCCTCAGCCGGTCCGTGCGGCGAACGCCTCGTACGCCCGGGCGTCGAACAGGACGAACCGTGCCTCCGTCACCGACGTCTCGGTGCCGCGCACCGTCTCGACGGCGATACGGGCCGCGTCGTCCAGGGGCCAGCGGTAGACGCCCGTGGAGACGGCCGGGAAGGCGACCGTGCGGGCGCCCAGTTCGTCGGCGACCCGGAGGGACTCGCGGTAGCAGGAGGCGAGGAGGTGGGAGCGGTCCTCGGTGGCAGACCAGACCGGGCCGACCGTGTGGATCACCCAGCGGGCGTCCAGGTTGCCCGCGGTGGTGGCGACCGCCCGGCCGGTGGGCAGGCCCTTGCCGAGGTGGCCGGCGCGGAGCTCGCGGCAGGCCTCCAGGATCGCGGGGCCGCCGCGCCGGTGGATGGCGCCGTCGACGCCGCCGCCGCCGAGCAGGGAGGAGTTGGCCGCGTTGACGATCGCGTCGGCGCTCTGGCGGGTGATGTCGCCCTGGACCAGCGTGATGGTGGTCATGTCTGCCTCAGTCTCCGCCAGACGGCCTTCGCCGCGTTGTGTCCGGACATGCCGTGCACCCCGGGGCCGGGCGGGGTGGCCGACGAGCAGATGAAGACGGCCGGGTGCGGGGTGGCGTACGGGTTCAGGGAGAGCTTGGGGCGCAGCAGGAGCTGGAGCCCGGAGACCGCGCCGGAGGCGATGTCCCCGCCGACGTAGTTGGCGTTGCGGGCGGCGATCTCGGGCGGGCCCGCCGTCGCGCGGGCGAGGACGCGGTCGCGGAACCCGGGGGCGAAGCGCTCCAGTTGGCGTTCGACCGCGTCCGTGAGGTCGCCGTTCCAGCCGTTGGGCACGTGTCCGTACGCCCAGAAGACGTGCTTGCCGGCCGGGGCGCGGGTGGGGTCGACGACGCCGGGCTGCACGGTGATGAGGAACGGCCGGTCGGGCGCGCGGTCGGTGCGTGAGGCGGCGTGCAGGGCGGTGCCGATCTCCGTGCTGTCGGCGCCGACCTGCACCGTGCCGGCGGTGCGGGGCGCCTCGGCCGTCCACGGGACCGGGCCGTCCAGCGCGTAGTCGATCTTGAAGACGCCGGGGCCGTACCGGTAGTGCTCGTAGTAGTTGCCCAGGCCGGCGATGCGGGCCAGGGCCGTGGGCGAGGTGTCGAAGACGTACGCGCGCGCCGGCGGCAGGTCGTCGAGGCGCTTGACCTCGTAGTCGGTGTGGACCGTGCCGCCGAGGTCGGTGAGGTACGCGGCGAGCGCGTCGGAGACGGCCTGGGAGCCGCCGCGGGCCACGGGCCAGCCGCGGGCGTGGGCGGCGAGGGCGAAGACCAGCCCGATGGCGCCGGTGGCGAAGCCGCCGAGCGGGGCCATGACGTGCGCCACGAGCCCGGCGAAGAGGGTCCTCGCCCTCTCGTCCCGGAAGCGGCGCATCAGCCACGTCGACGGGGGCAGTCCGACCAGGCCGAAGCGGGCGAGGGTGACCGGGTCGCGGGGCAGCGCGGTGAGCGGCAGGGACATGAAGTCGCGGGCCAGCGTGTCCCACCGGGGCAGGAAGCGCTCGACCAGTCTGCGGTACGTGCCCGCGTCGCGCGGGCCGAAGGAGGCGGCGGTCTCGCCGACCGACCGGGACAGCACGGCGGCCGAGCCGTCGGGGAACGGGTGCGCCATGGGCAGCTCGGGGTGCAGCCACCGCAGGCCGTACCGCTCCAGGGGCAGGGCGCGGAACGCGGGTGAGTTGATGCCGAGCGGGTGCGCCGCCGAGCACGGGTCGTGGCGGAAGCCGGGGAGGGTCAGCTCCTCCGTGCGGGCGCCGCCGCCCACGGTGTCCCGCGCCTCGAAGACGGCGACGGAGAAGCCGCGGCGGGCCAGCTCCACGGCAGCCGTCAGTCCGTTCGGTCCCGCACCCACCACGACCGCATCGAGCATCGACGGCACCTTCGGACTCCTTCGTCAGCCGATGGCCACTCGGGGTCAGGATATGCCGGGCACCGGCACACCCCCTTGGCGGGTGACGGCCGGGCGGCCCGGCCGCTGCCAGGACCTGTCGTTCGGATCAGGCGGTCTCCCCCGCGAGCAGCGCCACCACCCGCCGGGCCGTGGCCGCGTCGCGGGCCGCGGTGAACGGCAGGTCGTTGTCACCGGTGATGCGGAAGGGTTCGCCCGTGCGGGTCAGGTGGGTGCCGCCCGCCTCCTCGACCAGGAGGAGCCCCGCGGCGTGGTCCCAGGCCGCCTCCCAGGAGAACGCCGTGGCGTCGGACTCGCCGCGCGCGACGGCGAGGTATTCGAGGCCCGCCGAGCCGCAGGCACGGGGTGCCACGCCCGGGGTGCGCAGGCCGAGCAGGGCGCGCTTCTGCTCGTCCGTCGTGTAGTCCGGGTGGGAGGTGGCCACCCGCAGGTCGTGCCCGGGCTCGGGCGGCCCGGCGTAGAGCCGCTCGCCGTCCAGGAAGGCGCCCCGGCCCCGGACGGCCGTGGCGAGCTGGTCGTGGGCGGGCGCGTAGGTCCAGGAGGCGTGCACCACCCCGTGGTGCGCCAGGGCGACCAGCGTGCAGAAGCCGGAGTCGCCGTGCACGAACTGCCGCGTCCCGTCGACGGGATCGACGATCCACACCGGCGCCTCGCCGCGGATCGCCTCGTACGAGGCGGGGTTGGCGTGCACCGCCTCCTCGCCGACCACGACCGAACCGGGCAGCAGGGCGACCAGCGCCTCCGTCAGATACCGCTCGGCCTTCCGGTCGGCGTCCGTCACCAGGTCGTGCGGCCCGGACTTCTGGTCGACCTCGTGGGCCGCGAGCCGGCGCCAGCGGGGCATGATCTCCTGGGCGGCCGCCTTGCGGACGGCCTCCTCCACGTCGTCGGCGTGCCGGGCGAGAAACTCGTCGATGGTTTCGTTGTTCTCGATCATGACTCCATGAGAGCACGCGCCACTGACAATCCTCGTCCGGGTGGTGCACTCCGGGTGGAATCGGCGTGAACACGTGGTGGGTCTCAGCGACCCACCGCGTACCCCTGTGCGCCGCGCGGGTTCGCCGCCGCGGACAGCATCCCGGTCCGCGGGTCCCGGGCGACGGCGCACAGGCGCCCCTCCGACCAGGGGTCGCCGACGGTGACGTCGTGGCCGCGGCGCCGCAGCTCCTCGACGACCTCCGCGGGCGTCCGGGACTCCACGGTGACGCTTCCCGCCCGCATGCCGCGCGGGAAGAAGGAGCCGGGGAAGCTGTCGTTGTGCCAGTTCGGGGCGTCGATGGCGCCCTGGAGGTCGAGGCCGCCGCGCACCTGTGCGCGCAGGGCGACCGCCAGGAAGAAGTGCAGCTGCCACTGGTCCTGCTGGTCCCCGCCGGGGGTGCCGAACGCCATGACGGGCACCCCGTCGCGCAGGGCGAGGGACGGGGTGAGGGTGGTGCGCGGCCGGCGGCCCGGGGTGAGTGAGTTCGGCAGGCCCTCCTCCAGCCAGGTCATCTGCAGGCGGGTGCCGAGCGGGAAGCCGAGTTCGGGCACGACCGGGTTGGACTGGAGCCAGCCGCCGCTGGGCGTGGCCGAGACCATGTTGCCCCAGCGGTCCACGACGTCGAGGTGGCAGGTGTCGCCACGGGTGCCGCCGTCGGCGTCGACGGCGGGCTCACCGGGCACCGGGGAGGCCGGGCTCTTGGCGACGGTCGGCTCGCCGACTCCCAGGGCGTCGAAACCCTCCCCCTCGACGGCCGCCACGCTCGCGCGGGCGCTGAGCCGCGGGGTGCGCCCGCCCGGCCCGCCGGGTCGCAGCTCGAAGGAGGCCTTGTCCCCGACGAGCTCGCGCCGGGCCGCGTTGTACGAGGGCGACAGCAGGTCGGCGAGCGGCACGTCGGCCGCGCCGTCGGCGTCCCCGTACCAGGCCTCCCGGTCGGCCATGGCGAGCTTGCAGCCCTCGACCAGCAGGTGGACGTAGTCGGCGGAGCCGTACCGGGGCAGCTCGGGCGGGAGCAGCGCCAGCTGCTGGAGCAGGACGGGGCCCTGGCTCCAGGGGCCGGCCTTGCACACGGTCCAGCCGTTCCAGTCGTACGTCGCCGGTGCCTCGTAGGACGCGGACCAGCCGGCGAGGTCGGCGGCCGTCAGGGTGCCGGTGTGGCGCCGGCCGCTGGTGTCCCTGGTGGGACGGGCGGCCTGCCGTACGAACGCCTCGGCGACGAACCCGGTGCGCCAGACCTCCCGGGCCGCCTCGATCTCCGCCTCCCGGTCGCCCGCCGTGGAAACGGCCTCGGCGAGAAGCCGCTTCCACGTGGCGGCGAGGGCGGGGTTGCGGAACAACTCGCCCGGGCGGGGCGGCCGTCCGCCGGGCAGGTAGATCTCCGCCGAGGAGGTCCACTCCGTCTCGAACAGCTCGCGGACGGTCTCGACCGTCTCCGTGAAGCGCTCCACGGGCGGGTGCCCGTGCTCGGCGTAGCCGATGGCGTACTTCAGTACGTCGGCGAGGTGCTTGGTGCCGTGGTCGCGCAGCAGGAGCATCCAGGCGTCGAAGGCGCCGGGCACGGCGGCGGCGAGCGGGCCGGTGCCGGGCACGAGGTCCAGGCCGAGTCCCCTGTAGTGGGCGACCGTCGCACCGGCGGGGGCGACGCCCTGCCCGCACAGCACCCGCACCTCGCCGCCCGCCGGCGCGAGGAGTATCGGCACCTCTCCGGCGGGCCCGTTGAGGTGCGGTTCGACGACGTGCAGGACGAACGCACCGGCCACGGCGGCGTCGTAGGCGTTGCCGCCGTCCTCCAGTACCGCCATCGCCGACTGGGACGCCAGCCAGTGGGTGGAGGCCACCATGCCGAAGGTGCCCTGGAGGGTGGGTCGGGTGGTGAACATGGGCCTCTCACCTCTCGGTCGGGCAGCATCGAGCCAGCAGGCTATCGAGCGTCCCGCGTCCCTGCTCCCCCGCCCCGACGCTTCCGCTCCGGCTCCGGCGGCTCACGCGTCTCCCCGCACCACCGTGGCCGGCACCGCCCGGCGGCAGCCCAGGAGGCCCGCGGTGAGCTCGTCGCGGTCGAGGTCGCGGCCGATGAAGACAACCTTGCCGGTACGCGGCTCCCGGCCCCAGGAGGAGGCGGACCGCAGCTCGAACATCCGGTGCACGCCCTGGAGGACGAAGCGGCGGGGGTGGTCGTCCAGCGCCACGATGCCCTTGAGCCGGTACAGGTCGCCGCCCCGACGCTCCAGCAGCTCCCCCAGCCACTTCTCCAGCGCCGCCCGGTCCAGGGCTCCGTGGAGCTCGACACCGACCGAGGCGACGCCGGGGTCGTGGTGGTGGTCGCGCTCGTCCAGCCAGCCGGGGTCGACGGCCATGGTGTGGGACAGATCGAAGGCGCCGATCCCGAGAACGGCCGCCAGGTCGACGTCGGCGTGGCTGGAGGTGATGATCCCGGCGGTGGCGTTGATGCCCCGCAGCCGGGTCTCCAGGGCGCGGACGTGCTCCTCGTCCACGAGGTCGACCTTGTTGAGGACGATCCGGTCGGCGAACGCGATCTGGTCGACGACCTGGTGGCCGACCCCGTCGCCGGTGGCCGCGTCGAGGTGGTCGGTGACGTGCTTGGCGTCGACGAGGGTGACGATGGCGTCGAGTGCGTAGTGCGCGGCGACGTCGTCGTCCACGAAGAAGGTTTGGGCGACCGGGTTGGGGTCGGCCATGCCGCTGGTCTCGATGAGGACCCGGTCCACGCGGTCGCGCCGGCGGAGGCTGCCGAGGATGTCGATCAGGTCGGTGCGGGCGGTGCAGCACAGGCAGCAGCCGTTCGACATCTCGAAGATCTCCTCGTCGGAGTTGACGACGAGGTCGCTGTCGATCGGGATGTCACCGAACTCGTTCTCGACGACCGCGATGCGCTGTCCGTGCTGCGCGGTGAGGATGTGGTTGACGAGGGTGGTCTTCCCGGCTCCGAGGAAGCCGGTCAGGACGGTCACCGGAATCTTCTCGCTGCTGTTCATACGTGTCCTCCGGTAGGAGAGTCGGTGGTGTCCCCGGGGCCCTGCCAGCGGGGGAACACCCCGTGCTCGATGCCGAACTGGTCGAGGATCCGTCCGGTCACATGGGCGAGCAGGTCGTCGAGCGAGGCGGGGCGGTGGTAGTACGCGGGCACGGGCGGCAGGACGACGGCGCCCGCCTCCGTCACCGCGACCATGTTCCGCAGGTGGATCAGGCTGAGCGGGGTCTCGCGGGTGGCGAGGACGAGCCTGCGCCGCTCCTTCAGGCAGACGTCGGCGGCCCTGGTCAGCAGGTCGTCGCCGTAGCCGTGGGCGATCGCCGCGAGGGTCTTCATCGAGCACGGCACGACGGCCATGCCCATGGTCGGGCAGGAGCCCGAGGCGATGTCCGCGGCGATGTCGCCGCGCCGGTGGGACACGTCGCACAGGGCCGCTACGTCGGCGGGGCGCAGGCCGGTCTCCAGCTCGACGGTGCGGTGCGCGGCCCGGGACATCACCAGGTGGGTCTCCACCGTGCCGAGGGCGCGGAGCGCGGTGAGCAGGTGGACCGCGAGCTGCGGCGCGCTCGCGCCGGTGATCCCCACGATCAGCCGGGGCCGCCGGGCGGGGGCGGGGCCCGGCTCGTCACCCCCGTGCACGGGCCGCCGCCTCGCGCGTGCCCGGACAGTGGAGGCCGGCGCGGGCGACGAGCCGTTCGGCGCGTTCCTGTGCCTCGTCCACGGCCGCCCGCTCGTCGACGCGCAGGCAGCGTCCGTGCCGGTAGACGATCTCCCCGTCGATGATCGTGACGACGACGTCGGATCCCCGGGCGGAGTAGACGAGGGTGCTCTCCAGGTCGTGCAGCGGACGCAGGTGCGGCCGTTCCAGGTCCACGACGACGAGGTCGGCGAGGCGTCCGGCTGCCAGGACGCCCGCGTCGATCCCGGCGTAGCGGGCGCCGTCCCGGGTCGCCATCTCCAGTGCGTCGCGGGCCCGGGCGGCGGTCGGGTCGAGGGTGCGCAGCCGCTGGGCGAACACCGCCTGCTTCATGCACTCGAACATGTCCTGCCGGTGCCCGCAGCTCGGCCCGTCGGTGCCCAGCGCCACCGTGGCGCCCCTGTCGCGCAGGTCGCGCAGTCGCAGGGTGCCCGAGGCGAGGTAGGCGTTGGACGCGGGGTTGTGCGCGATGCCCGCCCCCGCCGTCGCGACCTGGGTGATCTCCTCGTCGTCGAGCCAGACGGCGTGGGCCAGGGTGGCGCGCTCGTCGAGCAGGCCTTCCGCCGCCAGCCACCTCACCGGCCGGACGCCGTAGGTCTCCACGTAGCTGCGTGGGTCGTCGCCGCCCTCGCAGCAGTGGGTGTGCCAACGGGTGCCGAGCTCCGCGGCGAGTGCCGCGCTCGCCCGGACGAGATCCTGGTCGACGTAGGTGAGGTTGAGCGGGGCCGGCCAGATCTCGACCTTCGATCCGGGTGGACGGCGCCGCACGGCGTCCCGGGTGATGTCCAGTTCCTCCTTCGCGGAGTACCGGAACAGGGCCTCGGGCTGGCCGCGCCGGGCGGCGAGCGGTGTCCGTTCGCCCACGATGCCGCGTGCCACGGCTCCGCGGAGTCCGGACTGCTCGACGGCCGCGGCGACCGCCAGGGTGGTCGACAGGCCGGTGGGCGCGTAGTGGTTGTCGACGACCGTCGTGATGCCCGCCCGGATGGCCTCCACGGCGGCGAGCCGGGCACCGGCCACCGCGTCCTCGCCGGTGACGGCGATGGAGCAGGGCCACATGAACTCGCACAGCCACGGCACGATCGACATGCCCTCGCCGAGGCCGCGGACGAGGGCCTGGTAGAGGTGGGTGTGGCCGTCGACGAAGCCGGGCAGTACGGCCCGGCCGCGGCAGTCGAGCACGGTGGGGGCCCGCCAGTCGGCCATGTCCCGCTCGGAGCCCACCGCGACGATCCGGTTGCCGGTGACGGCCACGGCGCCGGTCGGGTGGATCGTGTGGTGTTCGTCGACGGTGACGACCGCTCCGCCGGTGAGCAGCAGATCGCAGTGCCGGTCGTTCGCGGGGGATGACGCAGGAGACATGCCGCTCCCTTTCCTGGGCGGCGGGGGCCGCCCCGTGCCGTGGGCGAACGGGGTCCTCTCCGGCCGGGAGGCGGGCTCGCGGCCGGAGACGCCGAACGGTTGCCCTTGACGGGAGGTCACCGGCGGGTGCGGCGGGGGCCCTGGGCCGTCCGCCTGCCCAAAACATGTAACGCAGCACGGATGATCGGTGTCAAGAGCCCCGTCGCCGCTCGCGGCCCGCACCGCCCTTGATTTCCCGGCCTGTTGAACAGCCCGCCCCGATGGCCCTGAACAGGCAAGCAGTGACGATCGCGCGGCTGCGGCAGCAAGCGGCCGCCGTGCGCGACGTATTGACAGCCCCCGGAGCGAGCCTAGGTTGCATGCAATATTCATCGTGCGGGCGCAGGGATTCCGTCGCGGCTGCGGCGGAGGAGGGAGAACGCACATGTTCCGTTTCCGCGCAGGCGGTCAGGACCGGCCACGGCCGGTGCCGGGGGACCCGCGGGATCCCGTGGACGAAGTGCCGCGCGTGTGGCGGCTGGCCGTCTACGGCTTCCAGCACGTACTCGCGTTCTACGCCGGAGCCGTGGTCATGCCGCTGCTGGTGGCGGAGGGCATCGGACTGGAGGGCGAGGAGGTCGGCACGCTGATCAACGCCTCGCTGATCGCCTGCGGGATCTCCACGATCCTCCAGGCGGTGGGGCTGCCGGGCATCGGGATCCGGCTGCCGATCGTGCAGGGCACGTCGACCACCGCGGTGCCGTCGCTGGTCTCGGTCGGGCTGGCGGCCGGCGGCGCGCGGGCCGGGCTGCCCACCGTCTTCGGGGCCGTGATCGCGGCGGGCCTGGCGCTGTTCCTGATAGCACCCCTGTTCAGCAGGCTGGTGCGGTTCTTCCCTCCCGTGGTCACCGGCACCATCCTGGCGGTGGTCGGCATCACGCTGCTGGCCGTCGCGGCCCGGCAGGTGGGCGGAGGGGACACGGGCGCCGCCGACTTCGGCAGCCCGGGGCACCTGGGGCTGGCCGCCGTGACACTGGCCGTCATCGTGCTGCTGCACAAGTTCTCGCGCGGCTTCCTGGCGACGGTCGCGGTCCTCGCGGGGCTGGGGGTGGGGACCGTGGTCGCGGCGTTCGCGGGCCGGACCGACTTCTCGAAGATCTCCGACGCGGACTGGGTGGGCGTGGCCGCGCCGCTGCACTACGGGACGCCCCGCTGGGACTCGATGGCGGTACTGTCCCTCCTGCTCGTCATGATCATCATCACGGTCGAGAGCATCGGGCAGTTCTTCGCCGTCGGGCGGATCGTCGACCGGAAGGTGGACGGCGGGGACGTCGTCCGGGCGCTGCGCGCGGACGGCCTGGCCACGGCCGTCGCGGGCGTGCTCAATTCCTTTCCCACCACGGTCTATTCGCAGAACATCGGCCTGATCCGGCTCACCCGGGTCAAGAGCCGCTGGGTGGTCGCCGCGTCCGGCGTCATCATGCTGCTCCTCGGGCTGGTGCCCAAGGTCGGGGCGGCGATCGCCGCGATGCCCGCCTCGGTGCTGGGCGGCGCGACCGTCGTACTGTTCAGCACGATCGCGGTGGTGGGTGTGCAGATCCTCCTCCAGGCGGACCTGACCGACCAGCGGAACACCCTCCTGGTCGCCGCCAGCGTGGGCATCGGCTTCCTGCCCACCGCGTATCCGCAGTTCGCCGAGCAGATGCCCGGACGGCAACTGCATGCACTCTTCGAGAGCGGGATCATCCTCGGCACGCTCTCCGCCGTGCTCCTCAACCTGTTCTTCCATCATCTGCGGCTCCCTCGGCGAAAAGCCAGGACACCAGGGCCCGTTGACGATCCCCCGGATTACATGCAACATGAAGCACACGTCGCGGAGACACCATGACAAGGGGGATGGCGATCATGCCGACCGAACGGGCCGTCAATCCCGTCGCAGGGGGAAACCTGCTGGCGGACCAGGCGTACGAGGAGTTGAAGGGCGCCGTGCTGGCGAACCGCCTGCAGCCCGGGGACTCCCTGTCCGTGCCGGCCCTGGCGGCCCAGATGGGCATCAGCCGCAGCCCCGTGCGGGAGGCCGTGCAGCGCCTCATCCACGACGGCCTGGCCACCCACGTGGCGCACCGCGGCGCCGTGGTCGCCACGGTCGACGTGGAGGACGTCCGGCAGCTGTACGTCGTCCGTGAGGTGATGGAGGGGCTGGCGGCCCGGCTCGCGACCGAGCGGCTCGACGCCACCAAGGTGGCCGAGCTGCGGGCGCTGCTGGAGGACCACGAGCGGGTCGTCGCCTCGGGTGAGAACGAGAAGCTGCACATCGAGATGGACATGGCGTACCACCGCCTGATCCGCGAGGTCGCGGGCAACGTCCATCTCACGGCCGCTCTCGACACCATCCAGGGCAAGGCGCACCTGGCACTGCACTCCCTGTGGCGCAGCCCGGACGCACCGCGGCTCGCGCTGGAGGAGCACCGCCGGATCTTCGAGGCGATGACCGCGGGCGACACGGACGCGGCCGAGCGGGCGGCCCGCGAGCACGTACGCCGTCTGCGGATCCGTCTGTCGCAGGCCATCGCGTCGGGCCCGGAGCCCGGCAGCGGATCCGCGCCGGTCCGGGCCGTCCCCTAGGGCCCGTCCCGCTTCGCCGAGTGGTTTCGGTCCCGGCCCCGAGGGGCCGCGGCCGAAGCCCCCGGCTCGCGGCGCACCGTCCCGCACCACTGTCAGTGAGAAGGGAAGTGATCGTCCGTGAGCACCGCCACCGGCACCCGGCAGCGGCGCGACGCCGGCCACGGGGTGGGCACCGACGCCCTCCGCCCGGACGGCACGCTGAAGGTGCGGGGTGCCTTCGCCTACGCCTCCGACCTGCGCTGGGACGGCATGGTGTGGGGAGCCACGCTGCGCAGCCCCCACCCCTCGGCACGGATCGTGCGCCTCGGCACCGCCCGTGCCCTCGCGCTGCCCGGCGTGGTGGCGGTCCTCACCCACCGGGACGTGCCCGGCAGCCCGCGCTACGGCATGAAGGTCGCCGACCAGCCCGTCCTCGCGGCGGACCGGGTGCGCTACCAGGGCGAGCCGGTGGCGCTGGTGGCCGCCGACCACCCCGAGACCGCGCGCCGGGCCCTGCGACTCATCGACGTGGAGTACGAGGAGCTGCCCGCCCTCACCGACCCGGAGGACGCCGTCCGGGGGCTGGGTCCGCTGGTCCACGAGGAGCGCGTCGACGGCGGACGCGGCAACGTCGTACGCCATGTCCGCATCCGCCACGGCGACATGGCCGGGGCACGGCGGCTCGCCGACGTGGTCGCCCGCGGCGTCTACGAGGTCGGCATGCAGGACCAGGCCTTCCTGGGCCCCGAGGCCGGGCTGGCGATCCCCGCGGAGGACGGCGGCGTCGACGTCCTCGTCTCCACACAGTGGCTGCACGACGACCGGCACCAGATGTGCGCGGCGCTCGGACTGCCCCCGGAGAAGGTGCGGTTGACGCTCTCGGGCGTCGGCGGGGCGTTCGGCGGCCGGGAGGACGTGTCCGTGCAGATCCACGCGGCGATGCTCGCCCTGCACACCGGCCGGCCCGTGAAGATGAGCTACCACCGCGAGGAGTCCTTCTTCGGCCATGTCCACCGCCACCCGGCGAAGATGTGGTTCGAGCACGGCGCCACCCGCGACGGGAAGATCCTCTACGTCAGGGCGAAGCTGCTCTTCGACGGCGGCGCGTACACCTCCACCTCGCAGGTCGTCATCGCCAACGGCTGCTATTTCGCGGCCGGCGCCTACGAGGTGCCGCACGCGGAGATCGACGGGTTCTCCGTCTTCACCAACAACCCGCCGTGCGGGGCCATGCGGGGCTTCGGCGCCGTGCAGTCCTGCTACGGCGTGGAGTCCAACCTCGACCGGCTCGCCCGCGAGCTCCGCATGGATCCGCTGGAGCTGCGGCTGCGCAACGCCATGACGACGGGCACGGTGCTGCCCACCGGCCAGGCCGTGGACGGGCCCGCGCCCGCCGCGGAGCTGCTGCGCCGGCTGCGCGACCGTCCGCTGCCGCCCGCCCCCGATCAGCGGACGTCCGCGTTCGCCCTGCCGGGCGGCCTGAACAACACCACGCACGGCGAGTCCGTCCGGCGCGGCGTCGGCTACGCGATCGGGGTGAAGGCGATCGGCTTCTCCGGCGGCGTGGACGACCGGTCGGTGGCCCGGGTCCGGCTGTCCCTGGCGGGCGGCGAGCCGGTCGCCGAGATCCACACCGCGGCCGCCGAGTGCGGCCAGGGCATCGTCACCGTGCAGACGCAGATAGCCCGCACCGAACTGGGCGTGGAGCGCGTGGTGGTGCTGCCCGCGGACACCGCGGTCGGTGACGCCGGCTCGTCCTCCGCCTCCCGCATCACATGGATGAGCGGCGGCGCGGTCCAGGGCGCGTGCAGGGCCCTGCGGGAGCGACTGGCCGCCCTGGGCACCGGTCCGCTGACCGAACTCCTCGCCGCGCACGGGCCGTTGGAGGAGGAGTACGAGTACGCCCACCGCCGCACGTACCCCGTCGATCCCGAACGCGGTCAGGGCGACGCGCACATCGCCTTCGCCTTCGCCGCCCACCGCGCCGTGGTCGAGGTCGACACCGAGCTCGGTCTGGTCAAGGTGGTCGAGCTGGCCACCGCGCAGGACGTGGGCAAGGCGATCAACCCGCTGGCGGTGGAGGGGCAGATCGAGGGCGGCAGCGCCCAGGGGCTCGGCCTCGCGGTCATGGAGGAGCTGCAGGTCTCCGGGGGCCGGGTGCGCAATCCCTCCTTCACCGACTACCTCATCCCGACCATCGCCGACATGCCGACGGTCCCCATCGACCTCCTCGAACTGCCGCATCCCGATGCGCCGTACGGGCTGAACGGGGTGGGCGAGCCGCCGACCCTGTCCTCCACGCCGGCCATCGCCAACGCCCTGCGCGACGCGACGGGGCTGGAGCTGGCCAGGGTGCCGGTGCGACCCGACGACATCGCCGGAAGGGGGTGAGGCGGGCCCGACGGGTTCCCTCCAGACGGTTCTGCACGGCTCGACACGGCGGGGAGGCGACTTCGCGCCGCAGCGACAGGCCAGACCCAGGAAGGACAGCACGTGATCATCGACACCCACATGCATCCGACGAACATCGTCGACCAGGCGTGGCGGCACGACGGCGAACCGTTCACCGGTGAGCGCATGCTCGAGATGATGGACCGGCCGTACATGATCAACGGCAAACCGCGTCGCATCGACTACGGCTGCATCATGCCCCCGCCCGGCAACAGCGTCTGGCAGGAGGGGATGCGCACCGGCCGCGAGGGCATCCGCGACTACATGGCGTACATCACCCATCTGGTGACGGCGTACCCCGACCGCTTCATCGGGAACTTCATGTACAACCCGCGCTTCGGGCCGGAGAACGGCGCGAAGGAGCTGGAGTTCCACGTCAAGGAGTACGGCTACAAGATGGTCAAGCTCCACGCCAACATGCACGCCTACCGCCTCGACCGGGCGCTGGACTGGCTGCGGCCGGTGCTGCGCGTCTGCGACGAGCTGGGCGTCGTGGTGCTCATCCACACCGGCGACGGCCCGTACTCCATCCCGACGCAGTTCTACCCGATCATCCGGGAGTTCCGGGACGTCAACTTCATCCTGGCGCACTTCGGCGTGCAGACGGGCGGCGTGTACTGCTTCGAGGCCCTGTACATGATCCTCGACAGCCCGAACGTCTACGGCGAGTCGGGGTGGCTGCTGCAGTCCCGCATCGTGGAGTTCGCGCAGCAGATGGAACGGCACCAGATGGTCTTCGGCACCGACTCCCCGCCCAACGAGCCCGGCATGTGGGCCCGTGAGCTGGAGGTGCTCTGCGGCCCGCCGCCCCAGGGCATGAACCTCTCGGAGGAGGACCTCGAGGGCTACCTCGGCAACAACATGGCCAAGCTCCTCGGCCTGAAGCCGACGCCGCCACCGCGCGACGCCGAGGAGGCGCAGCTGCGGCTGAAGGACACCTACGCCACGCTCGGCTCGGCGGCCGCCGGCCGCGCCTGACGCGCGGGGCGCCGTTCCGTCCGGGGCCCGGCCGGGGCCCCGGACACCCTTCCCGTTCCCGTGGACACGCAGAGGACTGGATGCCGCCATGCAGCCGACCCGCCGGACGAGGACGCAGGACCTGCGGGTCTTCCTCGCCGACTACACGGAACACCACCCGGAGGACGTCCTGACGCTCGACGACAGGATCACCGGGGAGGACGTGGCGGCGCTGGCCGTCGAGCTGGCGGCCCGCGGCCGTGAGGACATGCTGGTGTGCCGGGACGTCGAGGGCCTCGACGGCACGCCGCTCGTCACCAACGTCTTCGCCTCCCGCCACCGCGTCGCCCGTCTGCTCGGCACCGACACGGCCGGGCTGCACCGCGCCTACCAGGCGGCGGCCGCGCGCCGCACCGAGCCGCGGGTCGTCACGGACGGACCCGTGCTGGAGTGCGTCACGCAGGGCGACGCGGTGGACCTGGCCGCCCTGCCGATCGTCCGGCACTTCGCGTCCGACCGCGCCCCGTACGTCACCAGCGGTGTCATCGCCGTGGAGGCGCCGCAGCACGCCGAGGGCCGGGCGGGCAACCTCAGCTACCACCGGTCCATGGTGCACTCCCGCAACCAGCTGGCGACCAGCCTGCACTCGCGCGGACATCTGTGGCAGCTGCTGCGGCTCGCCGCCGACCGCGGCGAGAAGCTGCCCGTGGCGATGGTGATCGGCGGGCACCCGCTGTTCATGCTGGCCGCCTCCGCCCGGGTCGGGCCGGGGACCGACGAGCGGGACATCGCCGGCGGCCTGCTGGGCGAGCCGCTGGAGGTCGTGCGCACGCCCCGGCACGGCATCGGGGTCCCGGCGAGCGCCGAGATCGTGCTGGAGGGCGTCATCGACCCCGAGCTGCGGGCCGACGAGGGACCGTTCGGCGAGTTCTCCGGCTACTCCTCCGACCGCTCCACCCACAACGTCCTCACCGTCGAGACGGTGCTGCGCCGCCGCGACACCCTGCTGCTCGACGTCGTCGGCGGCAACACCGCCGAGCACCTCAACCTCGCCCGCATCCCCCGCGAGTCGGAGATGGCGGAGAAGCTGCGGGAGCGCTTCCCCGAGGTGACCGCCCTGCACTACCCCACCTCCGGCACCCACTTCCACGCGTACGTCGCGCTGCGCCCGAGCCGCCCCGGCCAGGCACGGCAGGTCATGCTGGGCCTGCTGGGCTGGGACCCGTACCTGAAGACGGTCGTGGCCGTCGACGACGACGTGGACGTCACCCGGGACGAACAGGTGCTCTGGGCGCTGGCGACCCACCTGCAACCGCACCGCGACGTGTTCGTCGTGGACGGGCTGCCGGGCAGCCCCCTCGATCCGTCCTCGACGGCCGACGGCACGACCTCCCGCATGGCGCTGGACGCCACCCGGGGGCCCGGGTTCGACGGGGTCCGGATCACCGTGGCCGAGGACAGCCTCCGGACCGCCCGCCGACTGCTGGGCGACGGGGCCGGATGACCGGGGGGGACCCGCCGGGGAACACCGCCGTCCTGGCCGCTGTTGCCTCCCATGGGCGGAAACGGAGGCGGAACGGTGCACGGTGAGTACAAGATCCCCGGCGGCAAGCTGGTCGTCGTGGACGTGGAGGCCGAGGACGGTGTGCTGCGGCAGGTGCGCGTGGCGGGCGACTTCTTCCTCGAGCCGGACGAGGCGCTCGACGCCGTGAACCGTGCGCTGGAGGGCGCCCCAGCCGACACCGACGCCGCGGGACTGGCCGCGCGGATCGACGCGGCCCTGCCCGAGGGCACCGTGATGTACGGGCTGACCTCGGAGGGCGTGGGCGTCGCCGTGCGCCGGGCCCTCGCGCACGCCACGGACTGGACGGACTACGACTGGCAGCTGATCCACGAGGCGCCGCAGTCCCCGGCCCTGCACATGGCCCTGGACGAGGTGCTGACCGCCGAGGTCGCGGCCGGCCGCCGCCCGCCGACGCTGCGGGTGTGGGAGTGGGGCTCCCCCGCGGTGATCATCGGCAGCTTCCAGTCGCTGCGCAACGAGGTCGACGCCGAGGCCGCCGAGCGCCACGGTGTGGAGGTGGTGCGCCGGATCTCCGGCGGCGGCGCCATGTTCGTGGAGCCCGGCAACACGATCACCTACTCGCTGTCCGTGCCGGAGGCGCTGGTGCAGGGCCTGTCCTTCCAGGACAGCTACGCCTACCTCGACGACTGGGTGCTCGGCGCCCTCGGCGACATGGGCATCCGCGCCTGGTACCAGCCGCTGAACGACATCGCCACCGACCAGGGCAAGATCGCGGGCGCCGCGCAGAAGCGGATCGTGGGACACGGCGGCAGCCCCGGCGCGGTGCTGCACCACGTGACCATGTCCTACGACATCGACGCCGACAAGATGCTCGAGGTGCTGCGCATCGGGCGGGAGAAGCTCAGCGACAAGGGCATCAAGAGCGCGAAGAAACGGGTGGACCCGCTGCGCCGCCAGACCGGCCTGCCGCGCGAGACCGTGATCGAGCGGATGATCGCCTCCTTCGGTGCCCGGTACGGACTCAGCCAGGGCAAGGTGACCGACGAGGAACTGGCCCGCGCCGAGGAACTGGCCCGCACGAAGTTCTCCTCACCGCGGTGGACGGCCCGGGTGCCCTGACGGATCCGTCTGCGTCACCGGCCGGGCACGCAGCGAGTTCGCCCTTCCGCCCCACAGGTACTCGTGTGACACTGGCGTCCCCGTCCGCAGTGCGGACCCCCTCCGCACCGTCCCCCACGAGAAGTGCGCCGTGCGTTCTCTTCCCCTGCCGCTCGCCCTGACCGCGCGCCTGGCCCCGGTCGCCGTGCTCGCCACGGCGGGCTGGGTGCTGTCGTCCGGGCCGGACACGACACCGGCCGCCGAGGACGGCACGCCGCCCGACGGCGGGCGCCCGTCCGCCTCGGCCCCGGCGACGCAGGCGGTCACGAAGACGTACGCCGCCGCCCCGGCGCCCTGCGGGAGCCTGGCCCGGAAGACGATCACGTCGCTCGTCCCGGGAGCCGAGGCGGAGGGCAAGGAGATCCCGTCGACGGACACGAAGGTGCGCCGCACCTGCTCGTGGAACGCGCTCAAGGGGTACGACTACCGCTGGCTGGACGTCTCCTACGAGGTGCTGGCCACGGACGAGGCGGCGCGGAAGTCGTACAGGGAGCGGGTCGCCGACCGCAGCGGCGGAGGCGACGTCCCGGGGCTCGGCGACCAGGCGTACTCCGTCGTCAACCTCACGACCGAGGACAAGCAGCAGACCCGGGAGGGCACCGTGCTGGTCCGCGCGGCCAACGCCCTGGTGACGATCACGTTCAACGGCAGTGACTTCGAGACCAAGAAGGCCCCCGGCACGGAAGAGATCAACAAGGGGGCCATCAAGGCGGCCAAGGAGGCGGTGGCCGCCCTGCAGGGCGGCCAGGCCGGCTGACCGCCCCGACGGCGTCTCAGCCGGCGGCCCGGTTCCGGGCGCCGGGCAGCATCAGCAGCAGGTAGAGCAGCATCGAGGTGCCGAGGCCCACCGCCCAGCCGTAGTCGGCCAGCGGTTCGAGGAACGGCACGGGCCGGCCGTCGATCAGGGGGTGGAAGTCGGCGCCGCCGATGGCCAGGACACCGCCGGTGACGAAGGCGGCGACCGCCCGCCAGTTCCAGCCGCCGGTGTACCAGTACCGTCCGCCCGTGCGGTACAGGTCGACGAGGTCGAGGCGGGCGCGGCGCAGGATCCAGTAGTCGGCGATGAGGATGCCGGCGACCGTGCCGAGCAGCCCGCCGACCAGGCCGAGCCAGGTGAAGATGTAGCCCTGCGGGTCGGAGTACAGCTTCCACGGGAAGATCAGCACGGCGAGGACGCAGGTGACGAGCGCGCCGGCCCGGAAACTCACCTTGCGGGGCGCGACGTTGGAGAAGTCGAAGGCCGGTGAGACCAGGTTGGCGGCGATGTTCACGGACAGGGTCGCCACCAGGACGGTGACGAGGGCGAAGAGCAGGCCCACCGCGTTGTCCGTCTTCGCGGCGAGCTGCACCGGGTCCCAGATCGGTTCCCCGTAGACCGCCTGCGAGCCGGAGGTCACCATGACGGACAGGAAGGCGAACAGGGTCATGGTGGTCGGCAGGCCGAGGGCCTGGCCGCGGGTCTGGGCCTTCTGGCTCTTGCCGTAACGGGTGAAGTCGGGGATGTTCAGGGAGAGCGTGGACCAGAAGCCGATCATGCCCATGAGGGAGGGCCAGAACAGCTTCCAGAAGTCGCCGCCCCAGCCCAGTTCCGACGGCTGGTCGAAGAGCGGGCCGAAGCCGCCCGCCTGGTCGGTCATCCACCACAGCATCACGAACGCGCCGACCAGGACGAAGGGCGCCGCCCAGTTCTCGAAGCGGCGGATGGTCTCCATGCCCCGGTAGATGACGGCGACCTGGATCGCCCAGAAGATCGCGAACGACAGCCACATGGTCCAGGCGTAGCCGCCGACCGTACCGGCGTCCGTCCAGCCGTCGCCGATCAGCTTGCCGGCCAGGAAGTAGATGGCCTCGCCGCCGATCCAGGTCTGGATGCCGAACCAGCCGCACGCGACCAGCGCCCGCACGACGGCGGGCAGGTTGGCGCCCCGGATACCGAAGGAGGCGCGGGCGAAGACGGGGAAGGGGATGCCGTACTTGGGTCCCGCGTGCCCGGTGAGCAGCATCGGGACGAGCACGATCAGGTTGGCCAGGGCGATGGTGAACACCGCCTGCTTCCAGTCCATGCCGACGGCGATCAGACCGGACGCGAGCGTCCAGGAGGCCGTGTTGTGGGCCATGCCGACCCACAGCGCGGAGAAGTTGTACGTGGTCCAGGTGCGCTTGCCGACGGGGACCGGCAGCAGGTCGTCGTTGGCGTACGGGCCGCTCGGCGGCGGGGAGCCCGGGGCGAGCTCCACGCGCCCGTCGGGGAGGGTGACTTGGGCGGACGGCGGTATGGCGGTGGGCGCGGTGTCGGTCATGGGCAGGCCAATCATGCGGTGGGTCGGGAGAGGCCGTGCGGGCGGTGCCGAGGGGGGTGCGCGGGTGCGCCCTGGACCCCCTGCCCCCGAGGGGGGAGGGGGCGTACCGGGGAGTCAGCCGTTGACGGCCGGGATGACCTGGGTGCCGTACGCGTCGATGACGGCTTCCTGTGCGTCGTGCATGTCGTACACGGCGAACTGGTCCACGCCGAGGGCGCGCAGGGCGGTCAGCTTCTCGATGTGCTTCTCGACCGGCCCGATCAGGCAGAACCGGTCGACGATCTCGTCCGGCACGAACTGTGTGTCCGGGTTGCCGCTGCGTCCGTGGTGGGCGTAGTCGTAGCCCTGGCGGGCCTTGATGTAGTCGGTGAGTTCGTCGGGGACGGCGGCGGAGTGCTCGCCGTACTTGGCGACCAGGTCGGCGACGTGGTTGCCGACCATGCCGCCGAACCAGCGGCACTGCTCACGGGCGTGGGCGAGTGCCGCGGGCGAGTCGTCGGCGGTGACGTAGGCGGGGGCGGCGACGCAGATCGTCACCTCGGACGGGTCGCGGCCGGCCGCCGTCGCGGCGTCCTTGACGGCCCGGACCATGTACTCGGTGAGGTAGGGGTCGGCGAGCTGGAGGATGAAGCCGTCGGCC
This sequence comes from Streptomyces flaveolus, assembly GCF_044765825.1. NCBI lineage: Bacteria > Bacillati > Actinomycetota > Actinomycetes > Kitasatosporales > Streptomycetaceae > Streptomyces > Streptomyces flaveolus. The sequence continues at coordinate 548,963 of NZ_JBIWKU010000004.1, forward strand.
TCCTCACCGGTCATCTTCAGGGCCTTGGGTCCGTACGCGGCCATCCACACGGGGAGTTCGGCGTCCGGCTTGATCCAGGGGAACCTGACGACGGTTCCGCCGCCGAGGTCGGCCTCCTCTCCCCTGCCCAGCGCCCGGATGACCTTCATGGCCTCGCTGATGCGGGCCAGGGTGTTGGGCTTGCGGCCGGCGACGCGCATCGCGGAGTCGCCGCGGCCGATGCCGCAGACGGTGCGGTTGCCGTACATGTCGTTGAGGGTGGCGAAGGTGGACGCGGTCACCTCCCAGGTGCGGGTGCCCGGGTTGGTGACCATCGTGCCGACCCTCAGCTTCGTGGTGTGGGCCAGGATCTGGCTGTAGATGACGAACGGCTCCTGCCACAGCACGGCGGAGTCGAAGGTCCAGCCGTGCGTGAACCCGTTGCGTTCGGCCCGTTGCATCAGGCTGACGACACGGGAGGCCGGCGGGTCGGTCTGCAGGACGAGTCCGAAGTCCATGGGCACCGCTCCTAGTTCAGGTACTGGCAGGTGGAGCGCGGGGTGTAGACACCGTGGCCCTTGCGGCCGGTGTACTCCCGCTCGGTGACGACCGGCTCGCCGCGCGAGAGCACGGTCTCCACGCGGCCGGTGATCCGCTTGCCCTCGTAGGCCGAGTAGTCGACGTTCATGTGGTGGGTCTCGGCGGACAGGACCTGCTCGGCGTGCGGGTCGTAGACGACGATGTCGGCGTCGGCGCCGGGGGCGATGGTGCCCTTCTTCGGGTACAGGCCGAACATACGGGCCGGGGTGGCGCAGGCGATCTCGATCCAGCGGCGCCGGCTGATGTGCCCGTCGACGACGGCCTGGTGGAGCAGGTCCATGCGGTTCTCGACGCCCGGCATGCCGTTGGGGATCTTGGAGAAGTCGCCGCGGCCCAGCTCCTTCTGGCCCGTGAAGCAGAAGGGGCAGTGGTCGGTGGAGACCACCTGGAGGTCGTTGGTCCGCAGGCCCTTCCACAGCGCCGCCTGGTGCTCGCGCGGGCGCAGCGGCGTGCTGCACACGTACTTGGCGCCCTCGAAGTCCCGCTCGGCAAGGTTGTCGGTGGACAGGAACAGGTACTGCGGGCAGGTCTCGCCGAAGACGTTCAGGCCGTCGTCGCGGGCCCGGGTCAGCTCGGCGACCGCCTCCTGCGCCGACACGTGCACGACGTAGAGCGGCGCGCCGGCGACCTGGGCGAGCCGGATGGCGCGGTGGGTGGCCTCGGCCTCCAGCAGGGCCTTGCGGACCTCGCCGTGGTAGCGGGGGTCGGTCTCGCCGCGGGCGAGCGCCTGCTCGACGAGGACGTCGATCGCGATGCCGTTCTCGGCGTGCATCATGATCAGTCCGCCGTTGCCGGCGGCGCGCTGCATGGCCCGCAGGATCTGGCCGTCGTCCGAGTAGAAGACGCCGGGGTAGGCCATGAACTGCTTAAAGGAGGTGACGCCCTCCTCCACCAGCAGGTCCATCTCCTTGAGCGTCTTCTCGTTCACGTCGGAGACGATCATGTGGAAGCCGTAGTCGATCGCGCAGTTGCCCTCGGCCTTGGCATGCCAGGCGTCGAGGCCCTCGCGCAGGGAGTGCCCGACGCTCTGGATGGCGAAGTCGACGATGGTGGTCGTACCGCCCCAGGCGGCGGCCCGGGTGCCCGTCTCGAAGGTGTCCGCGGCGTAGGTGCCGCCGAAGGGCATCTCCATGTGGGTGTGGCCGTCGACGCCGCCCGGGATCACGTACTTCCCGGTGGCGTCCAGGGTCCGCTCGGCCGTGAGGCCCTCGGCGGCCGGGGTGCCCGACGCGGCGAGGGCGGCGACGCGGCCGTCCTCGATCAGCACGTCGGCGTGGATCTCGTCGGACGCGGTGATGACGAGACCACCGCGGATGACGGTACGACTGCTGGTCATGCTGGTCCCTCCTGTCGGGAGCGGTCGGTCAGGGCGCGGTCAGCGGCGCGTACGCGCCCGGCGCCCGGTCTCGGTAGAACTGCCAGCGGTCGCGGACCTCGCGCAGCTTGCCCATGTCGAGGTCCCGGACGAGGAGTTCGCTCTCCTTGTCGCTCGCGACCTCGCCGACGAACTGCGCCTCGGGGTCGACGAAGTACGAGGTGCCGTAGAAGTCGTTGTCGCCGTACTCCTCGACGCCGACGCGGTTGATGGCGCCGACGAAGTACTCGTTGGCGACGGCCGCCGCCGGCTGCTCCAGCTGCCACAGGTAGCCGGACAGGCCCCGTGAGGTGGCCGACGGGTTGAAGACGACCTCGGCGCCCTGGAGGCCGAGCGCCCGCCAGCCCTCCGGGAAGTGCCGGTCGTAGCAGATGTAGACGCCGACCTTGCCGACGGCCGTGTCGAAGACGGGCCAGCCGGAGTTGCCGGGCCGGAAGTAGAACTTCTCCCAGAAGCCCTTGACCTGCGGGATGTGGGTCTTGCGGTACTTGCCGAGGTAGGACCCGTCGGCGTCGATGACGGCGGCGGTGTTGTAGAGGACGCCGGGCTGCTCCTCCTCGTACATGGGGAGCACCAGGACGATGCCGTGCTCGCGGGCGAGCCGCCTGAAGCGCTCGACGATCGGGCCGTCGGGGATGCGTTCGGCGTAGGCGTAGAACTCGGGGTCCTGGACCTGGCAGAAGTAGGGCCCGTAGAACAGCTCCTGGAAGCACAGGACCTGGGCTCCCTGGGCGGCGGCGTCGGTGACCGCCTGCTCGTGGACCTGGATCATCGATTCCTTGTCGCCCGTCCACGCGGTCTGGAAGAGCGCGGCACGGATCACTCGGCTCATCTTCGGCCTCCACTCGCTCGGTGTGCTGCGAGCGTAGGGACGGCGGCGGGCCCGTTCGACGGGCACGGTGTCACGTCTGCGGGCATCGGGCATTGCACGGTGTCACCCCTGTTGTGCGTCGTGGGCGAGGAGCGCGATGTGCACGGACGCGGCCTGTTCGAAGTCGTCGAGGTCCACGCCGAGCCTGGCCTGTATGGCCTCCAGGCGGCGGTAGAGGGCGGGACGCGAGACGTGGTGGAGCTGGGCGGTGCGGGACTTGTTGCGGCCGGTGGCGAGGTAGGTGCGCAGGACGGGGAGCAGGTCCTCGTCGGGGCCGCGCAGCAGCCCGTCCAGCTCCCTTTCGGCGAAGGACTGCACGTGCGGGTCGTCGCGCAGCAGCCGTACCAGGCCGCGCAGGTGGATGTCCCGCAGGCGGACGACGGGCGGCAGGTCGAGGGCCGCCGCGGAGTCGGTGACGGCGTCGGCGACGTGCTGCGCCTCGCGCAGGCCGGCCGGTACGTCGTCCCAGAGGGTGCGGGCGTCTGCCGCGGCGACCACGGTGCCGGTGGCGCCGGGCTCCGTGCGCAGCCGGGCCGCGAAGTGGTCGGTCAGTGCCCTGGCGTCCTGGTCCCGGGCGAGGCTGAGCAGTACGGCGGTCGTGTCGTCGGTGAGCCGGGCGGCGAGGCCCGGCAGGCCCAGCAGCCGCAGCACGCGGTCGAGGCGGGCCGGGTCCCCGTCGCGGACGGCCAGCGGGACGAAGACGCGCCGGTTGACCGGCAGTCCGGCCGCCCGTGCCCTCGGCAGCAGTTGCCGCGCGGGCACGGCCCCGCCGGCCAGGTCGGTGAGCAGGCTCCGTGCGGACTGCTCCTCCCAGGAGGGCATCGCGGGGCCGCCGAGCATGCGGTGCAGGACGAGGGCCTCGGCGGCGCGGTCGGCGAGCAGCCGTCCGGCGGCCCGGTCGCCGCGGTGGCCGCACAGCACCAGCCGCCCCCAGCGCTCCCCGCGGCAGGTCAGCTCGGCGCGGATCCAGCCGTCGGCGGCGCCGGCGCCGGCCTGCCGGGCGATGCGCTCCCAGTCGCGCAGCACGTCGTCGACGGCCGCCCGCGCCCCGGCCGTGGCGAGGACGCGGTGCGCGAGGTTGGTGACCACGACCGGGCAGCCGGCGTGCCGGGCCACCTCGTCGAGCAGGCGCTGCACGGGGGCGCCCGCGGTGATCAGGCCGGTCAGTTCGGTGCGGACCGCCTCGGAGAGGCTGACGGCGGCGTACTTGCGTCGCAGCAGCCGGGACTGGACCTCCTCGGTCAGTTCGGCGAAGGGGGAGGGACGGTGCAGGACGACCATGGGCAGCCCGCACCGCTCGGCCGTCCGGCGCATCACGTCCGGCGGGGCGGGGAAGGCGCGGCCGAGCCCGAGGACGACGGCCGCGGCCTCCGCGCGGTGCAGGGAGCGGATGTACTCGGTCTGCCGGTCCTCGTCCCCGGCGAGCAGCACCCCGGTGGTGAGGACCATCTCGCCGCCGCTGAGCATCACCCCGACGTCGGCGGCCTCGGCCACGTGCACCCAGCGCACCGGCCGGTCGAGCAGGCCGGCGCCGGCCACCACCTCGGGCTGCCCGGCGAGCACCCGCTCCAGGGCGAGGACCTGACGGACCGACAGGGCGGGTTCCCAGGATTCCCGGGTGGTGGTCATGGCGGCGGTACCTCCGCTCGGTGCACGGCTCAGCGCACGGCCGTCACAGGCTCCGCAGGGCGCGTTCCAGGATCGCGGCGCCCTCCTCGGCCTCCGCGACGGTGAGGGACATCGGCGGGGCGACGCGCAGGGCGCTGGTGTCGTGGCCGCCGCCCTTGCCGATGAGCAGGCCGCCCGCGCGGGCCTCCTCCAGCACGGCGGAGGCGGCCAGGGGGTCGGCCTCGTCGGTGCCGGGCCGGGTCAGCTCGATGCCGAGCATCAGTCCGCGTCCGCGCACCTCCCGGACGTGCGGCACCTGGGCGGCGACGCCCCGCAGCCGTTCGAGGAGCAGTCCGCCGACGCGCCGGGCGTTTCCCTGGAGGTCGTGTTCCAGGAGGTAGGTGAGGTTGGCGAGGCCGGCCGCCATGGTGACCTGGGTGCCGCCGAAGGTGGAGATGCTGTTGGCGTCCAGGCAGTTCATGATCTCGGCGCGGGCGATGACGCCGCCGATCGACATGCCGTTGCCGATGCCCTTGGCGAAGGTCACGATGTCGGGCGGACCGCTGCGCCCGTGGGCCTGCCAGCCCCAGAAGTGCTCGCCGGTGCGGCCCCAGCCGGTCTGCACCTCGTCGGCGATCCACAGGATGCCGCGCTCGTGCAGCACCTCGCGGAAGGCGGCGTACAGGCCGTCCGGCGGGGAGGTGAAGCCGCCGACGCCCTGCACGGGTTCGGCGATCAGCGCGGCGGGTGGGCGGGTGTGGCCGAGGAGGTCCTTCAGGTCGGCGACGCAGGCGTCGATGAAGTCGCGGTCGTCCAGGTGGGCGTAGGGCCCGCGGGTGCGTACGCCGCCGTGCACGTACAGCGTCTGGAGCGGGGACAGCGAGGTCGGGGACCAGCCGCGGTTGCCGGTGATGCCGACGGCGCTGAAGGAACGGCCGTGGTAGCTGTTGCGCATCGCCAGGATGGTGTTGCTGCGCCGGTACGCGGTGGCGAGGAGCAGGGCGGTGTCGTTGGCCTCGGTGCCGGAGGTGGTGAAGAAGACGCGCGCGTCGGGGATGCCGGACAGCTGGGCGATGCGCTCGGCGAGTTCGACCATCGGCCGGTTGAGGTAGAGCGTCGAGGAGTGGATGATCCGCCCGGCCTGCTCGCTCACCGCCTTGGTCACCTCGGGCAGGGCGTGCGCGGTCATCGTGGTGAGGATGCCGCCGAAGAAGTCGAGGTACTTGTTGCCGGAGGAGTCCCAGACGTGCCGGCCCTCGCCGTGCGTGATCTCCAGCGGGTCCTCGTAGTAGAGCGCGAGCCAGTCGGGCAGCACGGCGCGGTGACGGGCGAACAGGTCCTTGGTCACGGCTGCACCAGCCCTTCGTAGGCGTCGGGGCGGCGGTCGCGGTAGAAGGCCCACTGCTGCCGCACCTGCTCGATGAGGTCGAAGTCCAGGTCGCGGACGACAAGTTCCTCCTTGGTGTCGCTGGCGACGTCGCCGACGAACTGGCCGCGCGGGTCGACGAAGTACGACGTCCCGTAGAAGTCGTTGTCGCCGTACTCCTCCTGCCCGACCCGGTTGATCGCGGCGACGAAGTACTCGTTGGCGACGGCCGCCGCGGGCTGCTCCAGCCGCCACAGGTGGGCGGACAGGCCCCGGTGGGTGGCGGACGGGTTGTAGACCAGCTGGGCGCCGCCGAGGCCGAGCTGCCGCCAGCCCTCCGGGAAGTGCCGGTCGTAGCAGATGTAGACGCCGACCTTGCCGACGGCCGTGTCGAAGACGGGCCAGCCGAGGTTGCCGGGCCGGAAGTAGAACTTCTCCCAGAAGCCCTTGACCTGCGGGATGTGGTGCTTGCGGTAGGTGCCGAGGACGGTGCCGTCGGCGTCGATCACGGCCGCGGTGTTGTAGTAGAAGCCGGACTGCTCGACCTCGAAGACCGGGACGACGATCACCATGCCGGTCTCGCGCGCGAGTGCCTGCATGCGCCGGGTGGTCGGCCCGTCTGGCACGGGCTCGGCCCAGCGGTAGTGCTCGGGGTCCTGGACCTGGCAGAAGTACGGGGCGTTGAAGACTTCCTGGAAGCCGATGACCCGGGCGCCCTGCCGGGCCGCCTCGCGGGCGTGCTCCTCGTGTTTCGCCACCATGGACTCGGTGTCGCCGGTCCAGGTGGCCTGGACCAGAGCGGCACGTACGACGTTGGCCATGAGCTGCTCCTTCGACACGACGTCAGAGCCTCTACGCCCGTAGAGCAGGCCGTAGAGGGACGAACGTAAGCCTCTCGGACGGGCTTGCCAAGACCATCGTCGCCAAGCCGGGGTGTCGATCGCGATTCGCACCCCTGCGGGTGAGTGGTGGGGCTTACGAGGCTGGTGTGGCACGCTCACCCGGCCAGTCCGGCGACGCGCAGGGCGTGGACGAGATCCCAGTGGCGTTCCTCGGAGACCCCTCGTGCCGCGTCCAGCAGCAGCGGTACGAGCACGGCCGGGTCGGGCTCGGCGACGCGGGCGGCCTGCTGCGGGGTGCGGGCGCGGACGCAGGCGTCGAGGAGCGCGCGGGCCTCGCGGTGGCGGCCCTCGGCGGCGAGTCCGAGTACGCCGTGTCCGATCTCCGCGGCGGGCCGTACGACGCCCTGCCGCAGGACCTGCTCCCCGTCGGCCCTCCGCCCGGCGGCGGCCAGCGCGTCGGCGGCGGCGACCAGCCGGGCGGCGGGCAGCGAGGCGGTCTCCCACAGCAGGGTCGTCCAGTCGGCGCCGAGCCCGGCGCGGTCCAGCCGCTCGGCGAGCAGCGGGAAGCGGACGGCGGGCCCGTGCGCGGCCTCGGCCAGCAGCGCGTGCGCCTCCCCGCTGCGCCCCTCGGCCCGCAGCCGCGCCAGCGCCTCGACGACCCGGGCGACCTCGGCCCGGTCGTCGTGAGCCGCCGGCGCGGTCGGCGTCCGCACGGGTTCGGCGGCCACCGCGGCCCCGGCGAAACGGGCGCCGCCCGGGGTGCGTGCGGCGGGGGCGGCGGCCGGGTCCGGCACGGGGGCCGGTGCTACGGCGACGGGGGCCTCGTCCTCGTCCGGGAGGCCGGCGAAACGGGCGCCGCCCCGGCGGCGTCCGGGCTTCCTGGACGCGGGGTGCGCGGGCTCGGCCGGCACGGGCACGGGACTGTCCGTGCCGGCCGCGGATCCGGCCGCCCCGCTGTACGCCGGGGACCCGGCGTCGGCCACACCCCTCCCCCGCCGGTCCTGTGCGGCGGCGCGGTCCAGTTCCGCCGTCCGGGCCCGGATCTCGGCGCACCGGGCGGTGGCCCGGGCGTGGTCGTCGCGGGCCCACGCCAGGTCGAGGCGGAGGGCGTCGGCCGCCTCGGGCGTGACGGCCTCGGCGAGCAGGCGGCCGAGTTCCGCCTGCCGTTCGGCGGCGTACCGCTGCTCGCGGAGCATCACGTCGAGCCGGTCCCCGAGGGCGTCCCGGGCGCCGGGCAGCGCGTCGTACGCGGTGAGCGCGGCCGTGTACAGGGCGCGGGCGGTGTCCGTCTCCGTCTCGGCGGCGGCGGCGCCGTACCGCCCGGCGAGGTCCTGGAGCAGGGCCTCCACCACGTCCCAGGGCGGCACCTCGCGCCCGTCGAGGCAGGCCCGCATGCCGTCGGGGTCGCGCTGCCGGAACACCGCGCACCAGCCGGTGTCCGGGTCGAGGCGGGCCAGCAGTCCCGTCAGGTAGTGCGCGAACTCCCGTACGCGCCCCGGCAGCTGTTCCACGGCCATCGTTCGACTCCCGCCCGCCTGGACTCCGCTCCGGCTGTAGGGAACACCAGCCGTGTTACGGGTCGGCTACGGGGAGTTTTCGGGAGCGGACGTCAGACGCCCACGAGCGCGCACTGTCCCACGAGCTCGTCCATGGACACCCCCAGGGCGGCGGCCAGCGCGGCCACCGTGAAGAACGCCGGTGTCGGCGCCCGCCCGGTCTCGATCTTGCGCAGGGTCTCGGCGGAGATGCCGGCCTGCGCGGCGACCTCCGTCATGGTGCGGTCGCCGCGGGCCGAGCGGAGCAGCCGCCCGAGCCGCTCGCCGCGTTCGCGTTCTTCCGGGGTCAAAGGGGTGCGCACCATGCCGTCATTCTAATACCGGCCTCGCGTGAGTGACCCAATTAAAATACCGGTATAGTTATTGGAATGGTGGAACTGAAGACCCGGGGCCGCCCAGGAATCCTGGCCCCGGGGCAGCCGCCTTCGCAGTGCGGGCGCCCGTGACACCCCGCTCTTCCGGGCTCCGGCCCCCGCCTCGACCTGCCGGGACGGCTCCGCTGTCGTCCGCCCGGCCGGGGTGCCGGACATGCCCGTCGCAACAGAACGTGTCATGTTGGGCATGACCGCGCCCCGGCCGGGTTACCCGGCCCCGGCACGTCGATCAGCGATGCAGCGGAGGTCCGTACACGATGAGCAGCGGCTTCATGGGCCCGGAGGGCGACCCGTTCGCGGAATTCCTGGCGCGCTTCTTCGGCGGGCCCAGGCCGAGGCAGATCGACATCGGGCGGCTGCTCAGCCAGCCCGCCCGGGAGCTGGTGCGCGGCGCCGCGCAGTACGCCGCCGAGCACGGCAGCCGGGATCTGGACACCGAGCACCTGCTGCGGGCCGCGCTCGCCACCGAACCGACCCGCGGCCTGCTCAGCCGGGCCGGCGCCGACCCCGACGCGCTGGCGTCGCAGATCGACGAGCGGACCGGCCCGGTGCAGCACCCGCCGGGCGAGGTCCCGCCACCCACGTCGCTCTCCCTGACCCCGGCCGTCAAGCGCGCCCTGCTGGACGCGCACGAGCTGGCCCGCTCCACCGGCACCGGGTACATCGGCCCGGAGCACGTGCTCAGCGCCCTGGCCGCCAACCCGGACTCGGCGGCCGGGCACATCCTGAACGCGGCCCGCTTCGCTCCCTCGGGCCTGCCCACGGAGACACCGGACGCCGCCAAGGCCCGCGCGGAGGGCCCCCGGTCCACGAACACGCCGACGCTGGACAAGTACGGCCGCGACCTCACCGACCTGGCCCAGCAGGGCCGGATCGACCCGGTGATCGGGCGCGAGCAGGAGATCGAGCAGACCGTCGAGGTGCTCTCCCGCCGCGGCAAGAACAACCCGGTGCTGATCGGTGACGCGGGCGTCGGCAAGACCGCCATCGTGGAGGGGCTCGCGCAGCGCATCACCGACGGTGACGTGCCCGACGTGCTGATCGGGCGCCGGGTGGTCTCACTGGACCTGACGGGCGTGGTCGCGGGCACCCGCTACCGGGGCGACTTCGAGGAGCGGCTGAACAACATCGTGGGCGAGATCCGCGCCCACTCGGAGCAGTTGATCATCTTCATCGACGAGCTGCACACGGTCGTCGGCGCCGGTGGCGGCGGCGAGAGCGGCTCGATGGACGCCGGCAACATCCTCAAGCCGGCCCTGGCCCGCGGCGAACTGCACATCGTGGGCGCCACCACCCTGGAGGAGTACCGCCGGATCGAGAAGGACGCGGCCCTCGCCCGCCGCTTCCAGCCCATCCTGGTCCCCGAGCCCACCACCGCGGACGCCATCGAGATCCTGCGCGGACTGCGCGACCGCTACGAGGCCCACCACCAGGTCCGCTACACCGACGAAGCACTGGTCGCGGCCGTGGAGATGTCCGACCGCTACCTCACCGACCGGCGCCTGCCGGACAAGGCGATCGACCTGATCGACCAGGCCGGTGCCCGGGTGCGGCTGCGGGCGCGCACCAAGGGCACGGACGTACGGACCATGGAGCGCGAGGTCGACCAGCTGGTCCGGGACAAGGACCAGGCCGTCGCGGACGAGCAGTACGAGCAGGCGATGCAGCTGCGCGACCGGATCACCGAGCTGAAGCAGCGGATCACCGAGGCCGACGGCGGCGACGAGGCCGACGAGGGCCTGAACCTGGTGGTCGGCACCGAGTCCATCGCCGAGGTGGTGTCCCGGCAGACCGGCATCCCGGTCAGCAGCCTCACCCAGGAGGAGAAGGACCGCCTGCTGGGCCTGGAGTCGCACCTGCACGAGCGGGTGGTCGGCCAGGACGAGGCCGTACGGGTCGTCTCCGACGCCGTGCTGCGCTCCCGCGCCGGACTCGCCAGCCCCGACCGGCCCATCGGGTCCTTCCTCTTCCTCGGCCCGACCGGCGTCGGCAAGACCGAGCTGGCCCGGGCCCTGGCGGAGGCCCTGTTCGGCAGCGAGGACCGCATGGTGCGCCTCGACATGAGCGAGTACCAGGAACGGCACACCGTCAGCCGCCTGGTCGGCGCCCCGCCCGGCTACGTCGGGCACGAGGAGGCCGGCCAGCTCACCGAGGTGGTGCGCCGGCACCCGTACTCGCTGCTGCTGCTGGACGAGGTGGAGAAGGCGCACCCGGACGTCTTCAACATCCTGCTCCAGGTCCTGGACGACGGCCGCCTGACCGACTCGCAGGGCCGGACGGTGGACTTCACGAACACGGTCGTCGTGATGACCAGCAACCTGGGCTCCGACGTGATCACCCGGCGCGGTGCCGGCATCGGCTTCGGGTCCGGTGGTTCCGAGGCGGACGAGGAGGCTCGGCGCGAGCAGGTGCTGCGTCCGCTGCGCGAGCACTTCCGTCCGGAGTTCCTCAACCGCATCGACGAGATCGTCGTCTTCCGCCAGCTCAGTGGCGAGCAGCTGCGGCAGATCACCAGCCTGCTGCTGGATCAGACCCGGCGCATGGTGCGGGCGCAGGACATCACCGTCGACTTCACCGACGCGGCCGTGGACTGGATCGCCGAGCGCGGCTACCAGCCCGAGTACGGCGCCCGGCCGCTGCGCCGGACCATCCAGCGCGAGGTGGACAACCAGCTCTCCCGGCTGCTGCTGGACGGCCGCATCCGCGAGGGCGGCCGGGTCACGGTCGACGTCGAGGACGGGCGGCTGGCGTTCCGCACGCCGGAGCGGCCCGTCCCCGAACTGTGACGCGGGCTACCGCCGCGCGGGCCTGACCACCATGGCCGAGCCGCCGCCGCGCCGTTCCTTCTCGGCGGCGGCCAGCCACCTGCCGTCCGGGAGCCGCTGCACACCGGTCGCCGCGCCGATCTCCGGGTTGCGCTTGAACGAGTGCCCGAGGGCTTCCAGCTCCGCCCGCAACCCGCTGTCGTACAGGCCGGGTTCGAGCTCGGTCTGGGCGGCGTTGCGCTGGCTGGCGCGCGGCGCGGCGATCGCGTCGACCAGCGGCAGGCCGCGGTCGAGGAAGCCGGTCAGGGTCTGGAGCACGGTGGTGATGATGGTCGCGCCGCCGGGTGAACCGACCGCCACGACCGGCTTGTGGTGCTGGTCCAGCACGATCGTCGGTGCGATCGACGAGCGCGGCCGCTTGCCGGGGCCGGGCAGGTTCGGGTCGTGGACGGCCGGGTTGGCGGGGGCGAAGGAGAAGTCGGTCAGCTCGTTGTTGAGCAGGAAGCCCCGGCCGGGCACGGTGATGCCGCTGCCGCCGGTCTGCTCGATGGTGAGCGTGTAGGCGACGACGTTGCCCCACTTGTCGGCGACCGTGAGGTGGGTGGTGTTCTCGCCCTCGTACGTCGTCGGTGCCGCCGTGCCGCCGCCCGCGCAGGAGGCCGGGTGCCTCGGGTCGCCGGGCGCGAGGGGGCTGGTGAGCACCGCGTCGTCCTTGATCAGGCACTCGCGCGAGTCGGCGTACCGCTGCGACAGCAGCTCCTTCGCCGGTACGTCCTCGAAGGCGGGGTCGCCGACCCAGCGCCCGCGGTCGGCGAAGCCGATGCGGCTCGCCTCGATGAAGCGGTGCAGGTAGCGCGCCTTGCTCGCCTTCGACAGGTCGGTGCGCTCCAGGATGTTGAGTGCCTCGCCGACCGTGGTGCCGCCGGAGGAGGACGGGGCGATGGAGTAGACGTCCAGGCCGCGGTACGTGGTCCTGGTGGGGGCCTGGAGCTTGGCCTCGTAGGCCGCGAGGTCCTTGGCGGACAGGTCGCCCGGGCGGGCGTTCCAGCCGGAGTCCGGGTCGACGGGCGGCTTGTCGACGGTGGCGACGATGTCCTCGCCCAGCTCGCCGTGGTAGATCGCGCCGACGCCCTTGCGGCCCAGCTCCTTGTACGTGCGGGCCAGGTCGGGGTTCTTGAAGGTGGAGCCGACGGCGGGGAGTCGGCCGCCGGGCAGGAACAGCTCGGCGGTGTCCGGGAAGTAGCGGAACCGCTGTTCGTTGGCGGCGGTCTGGGAGCGGAAGGTGTCGTCGACGGTGAAGCCGTCGCGGGCCAGGCGTTCGGCGGGCTCCAGCACGGACGCGAGCTTCCGGCTGCCCCACTTGTCCAGGGCCGTCTGCCAGGTCGCGGGCGTGCCGGGGGTGCCGACGGCGAGGCCGCTGGTGACGGCGTCGGCGAAGGCGAGCGGCTTGCCGTTCTCGGTGAACAGGGTCTCGTCGGCGGTCAGCGGCGCGGTCTCGCGGCCGTCGATGGTGCGCACCGTACGGGACTTGGCGTCGTAGTAGACGAAGTAACCGCCGCCGCCGATGCCGGCGGAGTAGGGCTCGGTGACCCCGAGCGCGGCGGCGGTGGCGACGGCCGCGTCGACGGCGTTCCCGCCCTTGCGCAGCACCTCGATGCCGGCGGCGGAGGCGTCCTGGTCGACGCTGGCGACCGCCCCTCCGTAGCCGACGGCGACCGGGGTCTTCGGGGCGGCGGGTCTGTGCTGCGCGGCGGGTGGCGCCGCCGCCCCCACCGACACCACGGCGGCCGAGACCGCCAGGACCGTCAGATTCCGTGCGACAGGGCGACGCATCCGCACCTCCAGTGAAAGCCGTTCGGGCAGCTTAAGTCATCGTCATGGCCGCGTCAGGGGCCCGTCGGACACCAGTACCCCGACGACCGCCGGCATGCGCGCCCATGACTGACGACGTCCGCAACATCGTCCTGGGGGTGACAGCGGCGGACATCAGCGCCGCGCTGGTCCGGCTCGCCCGTACGTATCTCTGGAAGCGGAAACTCTCGTAACGTCGCGCGCAGGACCATCGAAGGATGGATCTACCGTGACGCGCAGCGATGCCTCAGGCGGGCGATCTACCGCCAGATCTTCAAGATCGTTGGGCGCTCCGACGCACCGACTCGGCAACGTCGAAGAACTGGCTCAGGCAGCTTGACACGACACAGCAGCCTCGGGGCATGTGCACCGCCTCAGCGAGCAGGCGAAGACGCGTCAGCCCTTCAGGTTCCGGTGGTCGCGGCCAGGGCTTGCCTGGCTGCCCGCTCCACCACTGAGATGCCGTCACTCATCGACACGCTGCCGTCCGACAGCACGGCGACGAGGTAGCGGTGTCCGTCCACGGTGACCCGGCCGACGCTGTTGACATCCCAAAGCCCGGAGGCCGTGCGCTGCAGCCAGCCGTTCTTCAACGCGGAATCCGATCCGGAAACCGCCGAGACACCCCACGCCTGGTCGCTCGCCACATGGGTCATGAGAGTCCGGATGTAGGCCCGGGAGTCCTTGTTCAGCGGAGAGTCGGTCTTCAACGTCGCAGCGCCGTCGAACACGGAGAGCAAGAGTCTGATCTGGTCACTTGCTGTTGTCTGTGTCAGCCCCCACTTAGGGCCGGGTCCGCCCTTGGTCGCGGTCAAACCCATGCGCTTGTTGGCCGCCTCCAGGCCCGGCGCGCCGCCGATCTCACGCCACAGGACGTTCGTCGCCGCGTTGTCGCTGTTTCGGATCATCGGTTCGGCCAGTGCGCGTTCTTGGGCAGTAAGGTCCCTGCCCGCGTCCTGAGCCTGCAGCAGCAGTGTTGCGAGAATGTCGACCTTGACGATGCTGGCCGTGTCGTACGGGGCATCCTCACCGTCCAGCAGCGGCTTCCCGCTTCCGCCGTCGAGACGGAGCACCGCCGCTGTCACACGTGTCTTGCTCGGGCGCTGCACCGCGGCGTTTCCGCCCACCGCAGCATGGGCCTGCTCCGACGGCGACGGTGCAGCCATTGCCGGTACCGCGTGCAGCCCGCCCAGGGAACCGAGAGCCGTCACCGAGGCCAGAATCACACCAGCGCAGGCGGCGGCACGGCTGCTACGTCTTGGTGTGCTCTTCACATGCAACATGCGGCGCAGATAAGACATGACCAGCAGACCTCAATAACGGGGTTGCCAAAAGGGATCAGGCGCCGAGAATAGAAGAAATTAATGCCATGAGAGGTGACCCCCGTCACTACAATCCCGCCGCATACCGCTTTGTGAGAAAACCCATAAGTCTTGCCCGGCGCACCCGTCTCGTCATGGGTCAGGCGAATCGCCACTGCCGCAGAACGCGCAACAGCAGCACCGGGTAGACGCCGGAGCCCCAGCCGGTCTCCACGGCACGGACAGCGCCTGAGCCGGCCACATGCAGGGGGAGGGCGGCTTGGACGGGAATCGTGATGCGAGTGTGAACGATGCCGTGCTCGTGGGCGGCCCTTGCTTCTTGGAGAGCACCGGGCACAGGTGGCACGAGGCCCATAGCACTCCGGCTGGACGGGTCGGCAAGGGCCGACACAGCCGACCCCCTTCGCGCTCGGCCCGAACTGATCAGGGCAGCCGCACCAGCTCGAAAGATGCCGGGCGACGTAATGTGCGCTTACATGGTGGAAGGCCCGGTCAGGAACGATGGGCCCGCCGGAGTGGTGCGTATTCCCCAACCGGCGTGCGGAGCCCTCATCGGTGGCTCTCGCAGTAGATCAGTCGAACCCACCCAGGCCCAAGCCCTCCTCCACAGGGAACGAGGAATTGGTATGAAGTCCGTCCGCGTCCGTACCGCCGCAGTCACAGTGGCAGCAGCGCTCAGCCTCCCTCTGTCGCTGGGCGTGCTGGCGTCCCAGGCATCGGCCTCCGGCTTCTCGCCGAGTGCCACCGACACAGCGTCGCCGTCACCGTCCCCGAGCGAGCAGCCCTTCGGTCCAGGCTGCTCCATGCTGCCGCAGAGCGGCAACGGAAGTGCCGCACAGATGGCACGCGAGAACATCACGACCGCAGTGGACAACAACCCGAACCTGTCCATGCTGGCCGATGCCATCAAGAAGACCGACCTGGCGAACACCCTGAACGGTCTCAAGGACAGCACCGTCTTCGTGCCCACCAATGACGCGTTCAACAAACTCGGTGCCGCCAAGAGGGACGCGCTCCTCAACGACAGCGCGCAGCTCAAGAAGGTACTCACCTACCACGTGGTCGAGCACAAGAAGATCACCAAGGCAGAGCTGCCTCACGGCACGTTCACCACGCTCGAGGGAAGCACCGTCACCACCTCTGGCTCGGGTGACTCCTTCAAGGTCAACGGCAGCGTACCGATCGCCTGCGGCAACATCCCCACGAAGAACGCCACGGTATACATCGTCGACGGTGTTCTCGTCCCGCCGACCGCTACGCCGTCGTCACCGTCACCCTCCTAGGAGCTGATGACGCAGAGACAAGGAAGACGCGCCACCGTGGGATTGTGCCGGCGGTGGCGCGACCAATTGGGCGCTTGTTTCCACCTGCCGACGGCGGAGCCGAGGAAGAAACGTCACGCAACTCGCACCGGGCCTGAGCCCCCGCGGGCCCGGGAACCGCGCCGGCGGGGGCCGGCCGCTAACCCGCCACCAGCTTGCGCACGTTCTCCACGCTGCCGCAGTCGGACTCCAGGTACCTCGCGCGGGCTTCGTGGAACGCCTTCCCCAGGTCGGCCCGGCGCTCGTCGGCGACGTTCTCGCGGGCGTCGTTGAGCAGGGTCCGCTCTTCCTCGTCCGCGTGGTGATTGACCGCCGTGACCAGCTCCTCGAGCTTGTCCTCCCACTCCTGCGAAGCGGTGTCCTCCACCTCCAGCAGCGCGAGCAGTGCCTCGTTGCCCTCCTGGTGCTCGTGCACGCTGTGGTCGACGTCGTCGTCGTCCACGTTCTTGTAGCGCCGCAGGGCCGGGTAGACCTTGTCCTCCTCGGCCGAGGCGTGTGCGATCAGGAGGTTCGCGAATTCCGCGAGAGCGGCGGCACGGTCGGCCTCCGCGTTGCGCATCGTGCGGAAGAGGTCTTCCATGCGGCGGTGGTCGCGAAGGATGAGCTCGACGACGTCGTGGGACGGCACGGTGACTCCTCATGTTCATCTGTGAGCGGTGGACGTTCCGGTCTCGCGATTACCCCCGTTCGCGCAGGTGAGACCTTGCTGTTTCCGTCCGCCGTGCGACGGTGCGCCTGTCAGCCTCGTCCGAACGGCAGGCCCCGGGGCTCGTCCAGCGCGATACGCGCGGTCACCCGCTTGCCGGTCTCCTCCTGTTGCACCTCGATGTCCTGGCTCAACGCCGCGACGATCTCCAGACCGTGCTGGCCGACCCGTCGCGGGTCCGCGGGGCGGCGGCTCGGCAGCGTCGTTTCCCCGTCCCGGACGGTGACGGACAACGTGTCCTCGGCCAGGGCCACGGACAGCCCTATGGGCCCGGAACCGTACTTGACCGCGTTGGTGACCAGCTCGCTCACCACCAGCTGCGCCGCTTCCAGCACACGTGCCGACAGCGTCGGTTCACCGGGGGCCTGCGCCTCGGCAAGGAACCGGAGCGCGAAGTTCCGCGCGTCGGCGACGCGGAAGGCATGCCGCTCGAAGGTCACGGACGACATCCGCGGACCGCCGCCGGCAGGTACCTGCCGGAACCGTGAACCGTTCAGCTCGAACTCACCATCCCGCACGACCGTCGCGTGACTCCCCCGTGGAGCGCAGAGCGCCGGCCCATCGCTGTGCCACAGAACCGACGGGACCGTCACTGGGTGCTGAGCATGCCTTCCCGCAGCCGGGCGAGCAGGCGGGAGATCAGCCGGGACACGTGCATCTGGGAGACGCCGAGGCGTTCGCCGATCTCCTTCTGGGTGAGCTCCTCCACGAACCGCCAGTGGATGATCTGCCGGTCGCGGTCGTCGAGCTCGGCGATCATCGGGGCCAGGGCGTGGAAGTCGTCGACGAGCGCGAGCGCGGCGTCGTCGGCGCCGATGAAGTCCGCCAGGACCGACTCGCCGTCCTCGCTGCCGCCGATGGCCGCGTCCAGGGACGACGAGTTGTAGCCGTTGGCCGCCAGACGGGCCTCGACGACCTCGTCCTCCGGCAGGCTCATCAGCTCGGACAGCTCCCTGGTGGTGGGATTGCGGCCCAGCCGGCTGCGCAGCTCCTCGGTGGCGCGGGCCAGCTGCACACGCGCCTCCTGCAAGCGCCGGGGCACGTGCACGGCCCACGACGTGTCACGGAAGAACCGCTTGATCTCCCCCACGATGTACGGCACGGCGAACGAGGTGAACTCCACCTCGCGCGTCAGCTCGAACCGGTCGATGGCCTTGATCAGACCGATCATGCCGACCTGGACGATGTCCTCCATCTCCTCCGGCCCCCGGCTGCGGAACCGGCCGGCCGCGAAGCGGACCAGGGACATGTTCATCTCGATCAGCGTGTTGCGCGCGTACTGGTACTCGGCGGTGCCCTCTTCGAGGACCGTCAGCCGGTCGAAGAAGAGCTTCGACAACTCCCGCGCGTCCCTGGGCGCCACCTTGGACGGGTCCGCAATCTCCGGCACGCCGGTGAGGTGCTGCTCGGTAGCCTGCGCGGTCGTCGTCGCCATGATGTGCCCTCCCTGTCGGTCGGCCCTGTCACTGTCCCTTATCGGCCGACGAGAGGGCGTATACCCCGAACATGGGTGCGCATGCTGTGATCTTCTGGATGAGTTTTCGCCCCCCGCGGGTCCGTGCCTGACGCCGGTTCCAGCCCTCTGCGTCACGGTTCCGAGACCTCGGCGTACAGCTGCGACAGTTCGGGGACACCGTCCGCGGCCCAGGCGCAGCCGGACGCCACCACGTCGAACTCGCGGCCCGAGCCGAGCCGGACGACCGGCTGGCCGTCGGCCCGGATGACCCAGGCGGCACCGGGCACGGTGCGCACGATCACGGTCCCCAGGTACAGACCCGCGTCGTTGCCGAGCCAGACCATGATCTCCTCGTCGGCGCGCCAGCGCGGCAGCATCTGGTCGAGCCGCGCCAACGAAGCCTCGGAGTCGTCGAGTCCGATCCCCTCCCGCGACGCCTGCGAGCGGAGCAGATCACAGTCGGCGAGCAGTTCGGCGATGCCCTCCGGGTCGTGGACCCGGTCGGGCTCGCGCCGCTTGCCCAGGAAGGGGATGTTCATCCCCTCAGACTGACATTCGTACCGCCGTGCGCACCACAGGGCACGCGGAGCCGGCGTCGCCGGGCGTAGGGGACGCGGAGGGGACCTACACGTCCAGGTCGACCACGACCGGCGCGTGGTCCGAGGCGCCCTTGCCCTTGCGCTCCTCGCGGTCGACGTAGGCGTCGGTGACGGCCTTGGCGAACGGCTCGTTGCCGTAGACCAGGTCGATGCGCATGCCGCGGTTCTTGGGGAAGCAGAGCTGGCGGTAGTCCCAGTAGGTGAAGGGTTGGTCGTACTTCAGCGGGCGCGGCACCACGTCGGACAGCCCGGCCTGCTGCAAGGAGGCGAGGGCGGCGCGCTCGGCGGGGGTGACGTGGGTGGAGCCCTCGAAGGCGGCGCGGTCGTAGACGTCGTCGTCGGTCGGTGCCACGTTGTAGTCGCCCATCACGGCGAACGGCCGGCTGCCGGTCGCGTCGCCCTCGACGGCCGCGCGCAGTGCCTCGAACCACTGGAGCTTGTAGGCGTAGTGGGCGTGCTCGACCTCGCGGCCGTTGGGCACGTACACCGACCAGACGCGGACCGGGCCGCAGGTCGCCGAGATGGCCCGGGGCTCCTGCACACCCTCGTAGCCCGGGTCGCCGGGCAGGCCCTTGACGACGTCCGCCAGGCCGACACGGGAGAGCACCGCCACGCCGTTCCACCGGCCGGTGGCGTGCACGGCGGCCTCGTAGCCCTTCTCACGCAGCTCGTCGAACGGGAACTGCTCCTCGGCGACCTTGGCCTCCTGGAGGCACAGCACGTCGGTGCCGCTGCTCTCCAGCCAGGCGAGCAGCCTCGGCAGGCGGGCGGTGATCGAGTTCACGTTCCAGGTGGCGATGCGCATGTCCCCCAACCTACCGGGCGGGTCTGACAACAGGGGTTCCGCCCGGTAAGGGCGCGGGGCGCCCGGCCGCTCACACCCGGACGGACTCCCCCGGGGTCAGCCGCAGGTGCTCGGAGCCGCCCAGCTGCCCGATCTGGCGGTCGTAGATGGGGCGGGCGAGGTCGGTGAGGAGGGCGTCGTGGATGTCGTAGGCGCGCTGCGGCTTCACCTCGCGGACGTAGTCGATGACCTCGGAGATCTTGCTCCACGGGGCCATGACGGGCAGCATCAGCGTCTCGACCGGGTGGTCGGGGACGGTGAGGGCGTCGCCCGGGTGGAAGACCGTGCCGCCGTCGACGAGGAACCCGATGTTGGTGACGCGCGGGATGTCCGGGTGGATCACGGCGTGCAGCTCGCCGTGGACCTGTACGTCGAAGCCGGCGGCGGTGAAGGTGTCGCCGTGGCCGACGGTGTGCACGCGGCCGGGGAACGCCGCCGAGATCTTCTCCGCGACGGACTTCAACGTCCAGATCGCGGCGGCCGGGTTGTTCTCCATCGCGGCGCGCAGCCGCGGCTCGTCGAAGTGGTCGGGGTGCTCGTGGGTGACGAGGATGGCGTCCGCGCCGAGGGCGGCGTCCTCCTCGCTGAATCCGCCGGGGTCGAGGACGAGCGTCCGCCCGTCCTTCTCGAGGCGGACGCAGGAGTGCGACTTCTTGGTGAACCTCATGACCCCATCCTGCCGCCGCACCTCACGGTCGCGCGAACGGCCCCGCGCTCACTCCGGCGGCGTGGTCTCCTCCCGGACGACCCGCTGCGCCACCCGGAAGGCGCTGTTCGCCGCCGGTACGCCGCAGTAGACGGCGGCCTGGAGCAGCACTTCCTTGATCTCGTCCGGGGTGAGGCCGTTGCGCAGGGCGGCCCGGACGTGGAAGGCGAGCTCGTCGAGGTGGCCGCCCGCGACCAGGGCGGTGAGGGTGACACAGCTGCGGGTGCGGCGGTCCAGTCCTGGCCGGTCCCAGATCTCGCCCCAGGCGTAGCGGGTGAGGAGCTCCTGGAAGTCCCCCGAGAACTCGTCCGCCTGCGCCAGTTGCCGGTCGACGTGCGCGTCGCCGAGCACCTCGCGGCGGACCTTGAGTCCCGCGTCGTACGGGTCGGGCCGCACCTGCGCGTGCGCCTGTGGCGGTACGACGGCCGGGGCGATCTCGGCGACGGGCACGGCCCTCGGCGGCGCGGGGACGGCCTGCGGCGGCGCGGGGACGGCCTGCGGTGGCACGGGTGCGGCCGGTGCCGGTACGGGGGACGCCTGTGCGGGTACCGGCGCGGCGGCCAGGGCCGGCTGGACGGGGGCCGCGGATCCGGCGGGAGCGGCGTGGACGGCGGGGTGAGCGGCGGGCGGGACCGGGATCTGGCCCGTGGAGGCGTCGTGGGCGGTCTGCCAGGCGGTGTTGAAGTGCCGGACCAGCAGGTCGGTGACGGCCGCGGGCTGCTCGACCGGGACCAGGTGGGAGGCGCCGGGGACGACGGCGAGGCGGGCGTCGGGGATGCCGGCGACCAGGGTGCGGGCCTCGGCGGGGCCGGTGACCTGGTCGTCGGAGCCGACGAGGACCAGGGTCGGCACGCCGACGTGCCCGAGTTCGCCGCGCACGTCGAACGCGGCGAGCGCCTCGCAGGCGGAGATGTAGCAGCCGGGGTCGGTGGTCCGCACCATCTGCACGGCCCACTCGGTGATCGCGGGCTGCGCCGCGGCGAATCCTCCGGTGAACCATCTCTCGGGCGCGCTGCGGGCGATGGGCTCCAGTCCGTTCGTCCGGACGATGACGCCGCGCTGCCGGAACTCGTCGGCCGTGCCGAAGCGCGGCGACACGGCGATCAGCGCCAGGGAGGCCAGTCGCTCGGGGTGACGCAGGGCCAGCTCGATGCCGACGGCGCCGCCGAACGCACAGCCCGCGTAGCCGAAGCGCTGCACGCCGAGTCCGTCGAGCGTGGCCAGCAGACGCGCGGTGAGGTCGGCGACGGAACCCGCCGCGTGGGCCGGGGCACCCCCGTGTCCGGGCAGGTCGAAGCGGAACACCCGCCACTGCTGCGCCAGCTCGGGGACCTGCCGGTCCCACATGTGCCATGTGGTACCCAGTGAGGGACCGAGGATCAGGACCGGGGCCTCTTCTGGCCCGTCAAAGCGGTATTGCAGGGTGTTCGACGGTGTCTCACTCACGCCCCGCACCCTCTCACGTCTCACGGACGCCCCTATAACGCGGGGGTGCTGGATACCGGTCTGACCAGGTTGAAGACCTCGCGGGCCGCATACCGCTTCAGGCATCGGATGATCTCACGGCGGGTCTTGCCTTCCTGGGTGCGGCGTTCGTAGTACGCCTGGGTGCGCGGGTCGTGGCGCAGCCGGGTGAAGACGATGCGGTGCAGGGCGGCGTTGGCCTGACGGTCGCCGCCGTAGTTGAGCCGGCGGGTGTTCCGCCGACCGGAGGAGTACTCGATGGGGCTGACTCCGCAAAGGGCAGCAAAGGACGCCTCGGTGTTCAGCCGCTCGGGGTTGTCTCCCATGGTGATCAGGAGAGTGACGGCGCTGTCCGGGCCGATGCCCACCGGTTCGAGTAGCTGTGGGGCGTGGTGTTCGACGAGCTGGGTCAGGCGTTGGTTCAGCTCATTGATCTGCCCGGTGAGCTGTTCGATACGCTCCGCGAGCATGCGCAACGTCAGGTAGGTGGCCTGGGTCACCGCGTCCTCGTCTCCCCCACCGCCGGGTGGGCCGAGGCGCGCGCAGGTGCGGAACAGCTCGGCATTGCCCAAGCTCGACAACCGTTCCCGCAGGGCAGGGTCGGCGATGACCAAAACGGCTTTGAGCTGGTTGATCGCCTGGGTGCGGGCCTTGACCGCGGAGTCCTTGGCGAGCTTGTACATCCGGGCGCTTTGCACCGGACCATCGCCGGACTTGGCCCGGGCCCGGGCGCGACCGCTGAGCACGGCTCGCGCGGCGGCCTGCGCATCGAGCGGGTCCGACTTCCCCAGCAGCCGGCGGGCCGACCGGTCGGGCCGGTTCACTTCGAACACCTGAATCTGCTGGGTCAGCAGGTAACGGGACAGGCCCGCGCCGAAGGTGCCGGTACCCTCCACACCGGCCCGGCGTACCCTACCCCGCTTGCGGGCCCACACGAGCAGCCGACGGTAGCCGGCCGCCGTGGCCGGAAAGGACTCGATACCCAGGACCTTCCCCAGCGGGGAAACCACGGCGGCAACATGAACCTCGCCATGCGTGTCCACGCCCAGGACGACCTCGCTCGGAACAGGAGGATCCGTGGTGGAGGAGGTGCTGCGCCGTCTGGTCGTCATGGTGGTTCGCCTTTCCTGCGGGTGACGTGGTGGGTGGACGGCACCGGCCCGCTCGGGCGGTCTGAACCGTGATGGCGCCTGAAACTCGGCAAGGCCCCTATTGGGACACGCCCTGTGGCTCGGTACCTGCAGGTGCTGTCCCGCAACGACAGTCGACACGCCTGTGACTGGACACTTTGGTCATATATCTCATGAGTCAGACCCCCGTCCGGGACGGCACCGCGCAAACGTCCCATCGATCGCGGTACAACGGCATGACCCGACCACAGCCGAAAGGCTTCGCCCGAACCGGTGCTCAACATGGCCAGGGCGAGCTGCCCTGTGTTGCCTCTTCGTCTACTCACGACCGGCATTGACGGACAGCCTTGCCGCCCGCCTTACGAGCTGTCGTTCGTCGACCATGGCACGAACGGCACGAGACACCGTCCACGGGGCGGGCCTCGCGCAGCCCGGCGAAGGGCTGCTCACCGCCGAGGCGTCTCGGGTCGTCCCCGTCGAGCAGCTGCCGGCGTTGCGTTCACCGAGTCGGGCCAGTCGGCCTTCACTTCCTGCCTGAGTTGCCTGCTTGGCCTGGCCAGCCGGCACGAGGTGATACGGGTGTCCTGCAACACCGCCTCTTCACGGTCTTGGTCGTTCTTGCTGTCCTCGGTGAGCCGTGTGCAGGAACGAAATGCTTGCGGTGTCCGAGGCTCCCTGGCGTGTGCCGAGGAAGCGCGGTTCTCTGCGCTGCCTCGGCGCACTGAGCCCGCCAGGCCGGGGGCCGGCCGGGCGCTGTGCGGTCTGTCAGCCCATGTCCGTCAGGAGGGCGTTCAGTTCCTTCTCCTGCTGCGCGGGCGACATCGGCTGGTTCGAGTGGTCGATGCCGAACGTCTTGAGCATCTTGTCCATCTGGGCGTCGATCGAGGTCCAGCCGGTCTGGTCCAGCGGCTGCAGCGACGTCTGGTCGGCGTCCCACAGGTCACGCAGCTTCTGGGCGGCCGCATGGGCTCCGGCCGCGTCCCCCGAGCGTGCGTCCTTGAGCGAGGTGGAGGCGAGGGTCTTCAGCGCGGCGACCTTGGCGGGCGGGAACTTCTTCACCGCCTGGCCGGGGGCCATCTGGACGGCGGAGGTGTTGTCTTCCTCCGGCGCCGGGCCGACGTGCGGCTGGCCGTGGGCCCACACGAGCAGCCCCGCGGTGGCGACGGCGAGCAGTCCGAAGCCGGCCAGCGCGACGCGCTCCTTGCGTGGGTCGCCGGTGGTGTGTGCGGCGTGGGTCGCCTCGTGGCTCTCGGTCACGTCCGAGCGCGTCACCGTCAAGTAGACCACCGTCGCCAGGATCAGGCCGAGGAAGATCAGGCTGGTGGTGAACGTGCCCAGGGCGAGACCGGTGGGCTCGCCCGGGTTCTCGGCGACCTTGGGGGAGGCGAGCCAGTCGCCGATGTTCGCGCCCAGCGGGCGGGTCAGGATGTAGGCGAGCCAGAAGGACAGCACCGGGTTCGCGCCGAACCTCCACAGCAGCGTGATCGCCGCGATGAGGCCGAGCGGCAGCAGGACCGAGGCCCCCGGGCTCCAGCCGGTGAGCTCAAGGGTCCAGTCGCCGGTCGCGGTGCCGAGCGCGAAGGTGACGAGAACGGCGAGCCAGTAGAACGACTCCCGCGGAAGCGTGGTGACCGAGTGGATCGACAGTGTGCGCTCCCGCGCCCACCAGACACCGAAGACCGCCGCGAGCAGCACCGAGAAGACCGCGGAACTGATCCACAGCGGCACGTTGAGCTGGTCGGTCAGGATGTCGGTGTACAGGGTGCCCGTGACGCTGACAACGACCACCGTCAGCCAGTAGGGGAACGGGACGTACCGCTTCCGCCGCAGCTGGACGGCCAGGACCACCACGAACACCGCGGTGAAGATCCAGGCCGTGTTCACCAGGCCGACGCCCAGCTTCATGTTGATCCAGTCGGCGAAGCTCTCTCCCACGGTCGTGCAGAGGATCTTGATCACCCAGAACCAGATGGTGACCTCGGGAACCTTGTTGAGCATGAGACGCCCACTGCGCGTGCGCGCTTCCGTTGTCGTTGTCATACGCCGAGGTTCACGCGGGGAACCTGCAAGCAACCTGACTACGTGGCCGCACACGTGGGGAACCTGCAAGCAACCTGACTACGTGGCCGCACACGTGGCGGGGAAGGTCACCTCGACGTGACCGCGACCGTCCGCGATGGCGCGGACCTCCACACCGGCCGAGGCAGCGATGCGCCGGGCAACCGGCAACCCCAGCCCGTACCCGCCGCCGCCGGTCACCCCTGCTTCGAAGACCCGGTCGACCTCCGCGGGATCGAATCCGGGGCCGTCGTCCAGGACATCGACCACGATGGCCTCGCCCTGGTTGCGCGCGGTGATCCACACACGCGACCGCGCATGCCGCAGACCGTTGTCCAGCAGGGGCGACAGCAGCGACACGGCGACCTCGGGCGCCACGGCGACCTCGACCTTCGCGGGGAAGGCGACCTCGACCGCGCGGCCGGCGATCGCCTGCCGTGCGGCGGAGCGCAGGTCGCACCGGGTCCCCTTGTCCGTCAGCGCGCGGGCGGCGCGCAGAAGCGTCGTGATCGCCGTATCGAGGCGGTCGACCTCGCTCAGCACCGCCTCCGTCGGCACCGGCTCGCCGGACAGCTGCGCCAGCTGCGCCTCGGCCCGCAGCACCGTGAGCGGTGTCCGCAGCTCGTGGGCGATCTCGTCGGTGAGCCGGCGCTCGTCCGCCAGCGCGTTGTCGACGCGCTCCAGGAGGTGGTCCAGGGTCCGCCCCAGCTCCCCGAACTCATCGCGGGGGACGCCGAGGTTGAAGCGGCGCCCGGGTTCGTGCCGGCCCCAGTCGTCGGCGAGGGCCGCCATCTCGTGCACGACCCGCAGCGCGCGGCGCACCACAAGGTGTGCGACCCCGCCGGCGAGAAGGACCGTGAGGCCGCCCAGTATCAGGGACAAGGTCAGGCTGCGCTGCTCAGACGTCTCGTAGGGCGTGAGGTCCACCCGGGCGATCACCATGACGTGGTGGCCGTCCACCGGGACTTCCCGCGTGTACAGGAGGTAGTCGCTGGCCGACGCGGTCTGTGAGCGCCCCGAGTCCGCGAGCTCCTCGACGCGACCGACCAGGCTCGGCGGGACGTTTCCGTCGATCAGGCGGCCGTCGGCGTACACCCAGGCGACCTCGTCCAGCGCCTCGCTGCCGTTTTCCGTGAGTACGACACGGCCGCCTCTGGCGGTGACGTTCGCCGCCACCGCCTCGGCGCGCGTATGTGCCAGGTCGTGCGCGTCGGCGTCCGTCACCCGGCTCAGCAGTACGTGCGAGACCACGACCAGGATCGCGACCACGGCGGTGGCGATCAGCACGGTGAGTGCGACAACCCGCTTACGGAATCCCGTCACTGCCATCGGTAGCCCACGCCGCGGACGGTCGCCAGCCGCTCGGCCACACCCAGCGATCCGAGCTTCGCCCGCAGCCGGCGCACATAGGAGTCGAGGGTGTTGTCGCTGACCTGCGCCCCGTGCGGCCAGCCGGCAGCGACGAGGGCGTGGCGGCGTACCGCGTCGCCCTGCGAGGCGATCAAACGGCCCAGCAGCCGGAACTCCGTCGGGGTCAGGCTCATGCTCGCCGAATCGTAGGTCACCACGTGCTTCGCCGGATCGAGGAGGACCTCGCGCTGTGTGGGCGCCACGGTGGCCCGGCGCAGCAGCGCCCGGACGCGGACCAGCAGTTCCGGGATGTCGAAGGGTTTGGTCATGTAGTCGTCGGCGCCGGCCTCGAAGCCGCCCACCTTGTGGTGCAGGCCGTCCAAGGCGGTGAGCATCAGCACCGGCGCGTCGACGCCACGAGCCCGCAGGGCCAGGCAGACGTCTCGGCCGTCGGCGTCCGGGAGCCCAAGATCCAGGACGACCAGCTGGGGCGCCGGTGCGAGCTGCCGCAGCAGGCTGTCGGCCGTGGCGGCGACGGAGACGGTGTGCCCGTCATGCTCCAGGGCGCGCTTGAGGACGCCGCGGACCGCCGCGTCGTCTTCACACACCATGATGAAAGCCACGGGCTGACCCTAGATACTCCCGTCCCAGTTCACCATCTGCCCTGGTCAGCCGCCTGTCGGTCGGGGAGGCAGTCCGCTGTTGACGGCCTCACGAGCGGGCCGGCCCGCTTCGAGCTACGAGGCTCGTCCGGTGGATGACTGCCCGGGCTCACCTGCCGCAGGCCGCGTTTCCGGATGCGTGCGGTAAGCGCCACGACGGAGCCCAGGAAACATCGAGTCCAGAAAGGGCACGAAGCACAGTCGAGGACGAAGTTGCGGAGGTCGCATGCGATGGCGATCTGCTCGGTGCGGACGATGTTCCGGCGCATGGTCCGTCCCTCTTCGCGGTGGCAGGAAGCGCAAGGCCCCCTGCGACGCGTTGCACGCCTGTCAGCGGGGGTTGTGTGTGCAGATGCCGCCTGCCTCCATCCAAGGCGTTCCCCGGACGATCGCAAGGCGGGTAGGACGTGGGCGCGATGAGGCACGCAGGCCCCGCGACGGCCCCCTGCATCACCCCACGCAGCTGGTGCCCCGGTCCGATGCGGCCTCAAGCCGAAGCGGGCACGCCTTACGTGCGTCCCCCTGCACGGCCCGCATCGGGAACGAGCACGCCGCTGCCGTGGCGTGGATGTCTCCTGGCACCGGGCCGGGCGAAGGCGACGTCGTCCCGCAGACCACAGTGGAACAGCTCCCGGGTTTTGCCCCCGCATTACTGCTCCATGACCTTTTGACTACAGGTCTGTAGTCATGATGGTCCAGCTTTAGTTAGGGTTGCCTAGGCTAATGGGCGCTGCTCGTACGGAGGCCGCCCGGGGAGGGTCGCATGTGGGATGACGCGTTTCCGAGTTTCCTGATCGGGCTGCGGGAGGGGCTCGAAGCGGGACTCGTCGTCTCCATCCTCGTCGCGACCCTTGTGCGGGCGGATGCCCGCTCCCGGCTGCCGCAGGTGTGGACAGGCGTACTCGCGGCGATCACGCTCGCCATGAGTTTCGGCGCGGTCCTCACCTTCACCGCAGCCTCTCTGTCGGCGACCGCGCAGGAAGCCTTCGGCGGCACCCTCAGCGTGATCGCGGTCGTGTTCGTCACCGCCATGGTGTTCTGGATGCGCCGCTCGGCCCGAGCCTGTCCGGTGAGATAAAGGAGAAAGTCACCGGCGCCCTGGCCATGGGCTCGGGTGTGCTGATCCTCACCTCCTTCCTCGCCGTGGGCCGGGAGGGCCTGGAGACCGCGCTGTTCCTGTGGACCACGGCCCAGGCAGCCGGCGAGTCCTCCGGCCCTCTGACCGGCGCCGCCATCGGGCTGATCGTTTCGGCCGCCCTGTGCTGGGGCCTGTACCGGCGGGTCCTGAAGATCAACCTGACGAAGTTCTTCACCGCCACCGGCGCGGTCCTGATCGTGATCGCGGCCGGCGTTCTCGGTTATGGGCTGCGCGACCTGCAAGAGGGTGGAGTGCTGCCCGGCAAGGCGGCGTACGCCGTGGACCTGAGCGGCAGTATCGACGCCGGCTCCTGGTACAGCACGCTGGTGCAGGGCGTGTTCAACCTGACGCCGACGATGACCTGGCTGCAGGTCTTCGGTTACGCCGGCTATCTCGCCGTGGTCATGACGCTGTTCGTGCGCGGCCTGCGCGCCACGGCGCCGAAGCCGGCCTCCGGCGAGGCGGCACCGGCCCCGGACGCCCCGACGCCCGCGCGGCGCCGCCCTGCCTGGGTGGTTCCCGTCGCCGTCGTCA
The DNA here is from genome assembly GCF_044765825.1 of Streptomyces flaveolus. NCBI lineage: Bacteria > Bacillati > Actinomycetota > Actinomycetes > Kitasatosporales > Streptomycetaceae > Streptomyces > Streptomyces flaveolus. The sequence goes on from NZ_JBIWKU010000004.1 coordinate 577,441, forward strand.
CCGTCCCCGCGCTCCTCGCGGGCCTCGCCGTGGCCTTCGGCCGTCCCAAGCCCGGCGCCGCCCAGACCGTCGCCGTCTCGGAGAAGGACTGCGGCGAGGGTTTCACCGCGCCCAGGCCCGGCCGGCAGACATTCCAGATGCACAACACCGGCGACAAGACTGCCGAGGTGTACCTCATCGACCCGGCCACGAACGCTGTCTACGGCGAGATCGAGGGCCTGGCCCCCGGCACCACCCGCGCCCTGGTCGCCACGGTCGCCGGCGGCGCATACGCCTGGCGGTGCGTACCCAGCGGCGGCACCGCGGTCACCTCCGAGGCCGTCCGCGTCACCGGTGGCGGGGCCGCGAAGGCGGTCGTCCCGGTCTCGGAACACGACCTCTCCGGCCCGCTCGCGCAGTACCGGACGTACGTCGACGAGGGCCTGGCCGCTCTCGTGCCCCAGACCCGCAGCCTGGCCGACGACATCAGGCACAACCACCTCGGCAAGGCCCGCACCGACTGGCTCACCGCGCACCGCACCTATGCCGCCCTCGGCGCCGCCTACGGCACCTTCGAGGACTTCGACCAGAAGATCGACGGAAGGGCCGACGGCCTGCCGGACGGCGTACACGACAAGGATTTCACCGGCTTCCACCGCATCGAGTACGGCCTGTGGCACGGCGAGCCCGCCACCTCGCTCACCGCGGCGGCCCAGCAACTGGCCGCCGACGCCGCCGGCCTGCGGAAAGCCTTCCCGCACCAGGACTTCGACCCGTCCGACCTGCCGCTGCGCGCCCACGAGGTCCTCGAGAACACACTGCAGTTCGAGCTGACCTGCGACACGGACGAGGGCAGCGGCACCAACCTCGCCACCGCCGACGCCAGCCTCGCCGGGACCCGCGAGCTGCTCACCGTCCTCAGGCCGCTGCTCACCAGCCGCGCTCCGCACCTGCTGCCGACCGTCGACGCGGACGTCGCACGGCTGCAGAAGCTCCTGGACTCCGCCCACCACGGCAGCTACTGGACCCCCGTCGGACAGCTCGACGCCACCACCCGCGCCCGCGTCAACGGGGCCACCGGCCAACTGCTGGAGGACCTCTCCCCCGTCCCGGACCTGCTGGAGATCCGGAAGTCCGCCTGATGGCCACCGCACACCACCGCATCGACGACCCCGCACGCACCGAAGGGAACGCCCCCATGCCGTCCGCCGAAGCCCCCGCCCGGCAGAGTGGCTGCCCGGCCGGCGCCGACCGCCGCTCCTTCGTGAAGACGGCCCTCGGCGCCGGAGCAGCCGGCGCGGTTCTGGCCGGCGGCGGGCTCGCGCTCGCCGAGAGCGGCGGTGGCACCGCACAGGCGGCCGCGCAGACGGAGAACGCCGCCGAAGTGCCCTTCCACGGCCTCCACCAGGCCGGCATCATCACCCCGGCGCCGGCCGCTGCCACCTTCGTCTCCTTCACCGTCATCGCCGAAGACCGCGCGCAGTTGGTGGAGTTGCTCAAGACGCTCACCAGCCGGGCCCGCTTCCTGACCTCCGGCGGCATCCCCGCCGATCTCGGCGTCGGCGCCCCGCCCTCCGACAACGGCATCCTCGGCCCCACCGTCCCCGCCGACGGCCTCACCATCACCGTCGGCGTCGGCGCGTCCCTCTTCGACGACCGCTACGGCCTCGCCAAAGGGAAACCCCGCCGCCTCACCCCCATGCGGACCTTCCCCAACGACAACCTCAAGCCCGCCGAGTGCCACGGCGACCTGTCCCTGCAGATCTGCGCCAACCGTCGGGACACCGTCCTGCACGCGTTGCGCGACATCGCCCGGCACACCCGCGGGGCCATGCAGATCAAGTGGCGCATCGACGGCTTCCAGAACACGCCCCGCCCCAGCGGCGCCCAGCGCAACCTGCTCGGCTTCAAGGACGGCATCGCCAACCCCGACGTTGCCTCGCCCCGGGAAAGCAACCGCCTCATATGGGTCGGGGGCGGCGCCGACGAGCCCGCATGGGCCAGGGGCGGCAGCTACCAGGTCATACGGATCATCCGCATGCTCGTCGAGTTCTGGGACCGGGTCTCCCTCACCGAGCAGGAGAAGATGTTCGGCCGCCGCAAGGACACCGGCGCCCCGCTCGACGGCGTCAAGGAGTCCGATGTCCCCAACTACGCCAAGGATCCGCACGGCAACGCGATCCCCCTCGACGCCCACATCCGCCTCGCCAACCCACGCACCGCCGCCACGGACGACTCCCGCCTCCTGCGCCGCGGCTACAACTACGACCGCGGAATCGACGATGTCGGCAACCTCGACATGGGCCTGGTCTTCTGCTGCTACCCGCAGGACGTCAAGCGCCAATTCGAGGCCACCCAGACCCGGCTGATCGACGAACCCCTCGTCGACTACATCTCACCCACCGGCGGCGGCTACTTCTTCGCCCTGCCCGGAGTCCGCGACACCAAGGACTGGCTCGGCCGCGGGATGCTCACGAGCTGACCAGGTTCCTCGAGCCCGTCCCCGTGCCGTGGCGGCGGTTACCTGAACGCATCCTGACTGCCGCGCGGCTTTCCCGGCCCGCCGGGTCCGGCCTGATCACGATGGGGCCATGCACACCAGCGCCGCGTTCTGGCTGCGGCACCGGCTCGGCCGCGCCGTCGTCCTGTCCTACGCCCTCGCCCTGATCCTGCCCGCCCCCGGCCTGTGGCTGCGCCGCCCGCATCCCCTGCCGCCGTCGCACCTGACGCTGCACACCGCACCGCTCCTGCTGTCCCTGGTGCTGTTCTCGGCCGGGCTCCAGGTCCCCGTCCGCGCGCTGGGTGCCCTGCTGCGGCATCCGAAGGTCCTGCTCACCGGCCTCGTGCTGCACCTGGCGATCCCGCTGGCGGTCGTGCCGTTCGTCGCCTTCCTTCTGCGGTGCACCCCGGACACCGACGGCGGGAGCGGACTGCTCACCGCGATGATCCTCGTCGTGGCGATGCCCGTCGCCGCCGGGGCGACGGTGTGGACCGACAAGGGCGAGGGGGACCAGCCGACGATGGTGGGTCTCGTCCTGGCCTCCACCCTGCTCAGCCCGCTGACCACCCCCGTGGTGCTGGCGACGCTGTCGCCGCTGCTCAGCGGCGGTTACGCGCACACCCTCGCCGCGACCGGCCGGCTGGCCCAGGGTGGATTCGCCCTCACCGCCGTGGTCCTTCCCTGCGCGGCGGGCCTGCTGGGTGCACTCGTCCTGCCCGCGCGACGGCTGGGCCGCCTGGTCACGACGGTGGCGCCGTCTGCCATGGCCGGTTCGCTGGTCCTGACCTACGTCAACGCCAGCGGCGCCCTCGGATCCGTCCTCACCCGGCCGCGCCCGCTGCTGTTCGCCGCTGCTCTGGCCGTGGCCGCCCTGGTCTGCCTGCTCTCCTTCGTCCTCGGCCGGGTCGCCGCCCGCCTCCTGCGGCTGGAGGCGGCCACCGCCTCGTCGCTGACGCTCGCCTGCGGCATGAACAACAGCAGCGCGAGCGCGGTACTGATCACCGCGTCCCTGCCCGACAAACCGCACCTGCTGCTGCCGGTCCTCGCCTACGGGCTGCTGCAGAAGACCGCCGCGAACCGGATCGTCACCCGGCTGCGACCGGCTCCCAGCGCAGCAGGCACCTGAACTCTCCTCATCCGTCGCCCTCGGAGCCGGGCTCCTCGCGGTGTACGGGGACGAGCAGGGTGAAGACGGCGGGACGGCGGCCGGTCAGGGAGAGTCTTCCGCCCAGAGAGACGGCCAGGTCTCGGGCGAGGGAGAGGCCGATGCCGGATCCCTCCCCCGCGCCGGTGCGGCCGCGGTCGAACAGCCGGGACGCCTCGCCGTCCACCGCGCCCTCGTCGGTTACATCGAAGGCGACGGCTTCCCCGAGGTCGCGGGCGGTGAGGCGTACGGTGCCGCGCCCGTGGACGCGCGCGTTCTCCAGCAGGACGCCGAGGATCTCGGTGACGGGGGCGCCGAGGACGCGAACGTCGTCCCCCGTCTCGGGGGCCCCTGCCTCCAGGCGTCTGCCGTCGCGGGCGAACAGTCCGTGCCAGCGCTCCTCGGTCTCGCGCAGCAGCTGTGACACGGGCGTGTCCGGGGCGGGCCGACGCGGCAGGCCGTGGAAGCGGGACAGTCGCAGCACCTCCTCCACCGTGCGGTGCAGGCGACGCGTGGTCGCCAGGGCCTCCTCCAGGGCGGGCCGAGTCCGAGCGTCGTCCTGGGCGAGCCCCGCCTCCAGCGTGAGCTGAAGCCCGGTGAGCGGGGTGCGTAGCTGGTGGGAGGCGTTGGCGGTGAAGTCACGCTCGCGGCGCAGGAGTTCGGTCAGGCTGTGCAGCATCTCGTTGTGGGTCCGCGCGACCTGGTCGATCTCGGCGATGCTGCTGGGCGCGGCCCGGGCGCTCAGGTCGCCGGCGGTGACGGCCCGGCAGTGCCGGGAGAGGTCCTCCAGTGGCGCGGCCAGCACCCGCGCTTGCCTGCGGGCGACGAGGACGGCCACGGTCAGCGCGAGGGCGCAGACCGCGGCGAGGACCGTCCAGGCGGTCAGGACACGGTCGCGCACGGCGGCTGCGGGCGAGGAGGCCCGTACGACGCCGATCACCCGCTCGGCGTGCGAGACGGGCACCGCGACGACCAGGTCACCGTCCGGCCGGCCGCGCACCACCTCCGCGGCCAGCGCCCGTCGCACGGCCGTGTCGCCGGTGCGGGGGCCGGTACCAGCCCGCAGGCGCAGCGAGGGGTCGTACAGACCGAGACGGCCGTCGGCCGGTGGCGCGGGCAGTTCCACGGGGTCGCCGGTCGCGTAGTCCGGGCTGACGCGTACAGCCCCTGACAGAGCCGCCCGTTCCAGGGTGTCGCGCTGGTCGGCGTAGAGGGACGACCTGATCGCCAGGGCCAGCGGGACGGCGAGGAGGATGACGGCGACCAGGGCGGCGGTGAGGGCGACTCGCACCACGCGCTGTCTCATGCTCCCATCCTGCGGGCCCCCGACCGGTCCGCGGGCGGTCCGCCACGCGCTTTTGCCGTCGTCTAACCGTCGGCGTGCGGGGCGTTAACCGAGGGCTCTCTAGCGTCGGTGACATGGCCGGCGAACAGTTCCCGGCAGTTCCTCGGGAGGGCAGTGGCATGTCGTACAAACGTACTTCCGCCGGCCTGGTCGCAGTGACGGTGGTCGCGACGGTGATCGGAGGATGCTCCGGATCATCGTCCGGGACGCATTCCGGCTCGGGTTCCGCGGCCCCGGCACAGGCGACCCCGGCCCCCACCGAGTCGAACCCGCCCGGTGACATCCCCGACAACCAGGTGTTCGTGGCCTACCGTCCCACCGGCGGCTTCACCGGGTTCACGGTGAAGGTACCGGAGGGCTGGGCCCGCACCGACAAGGGCGGTACGACGGTCTTCACGGACAAGCTGAACAGCGTCACCATCGCCACGGCCAACGCCTCCACCGCCCCGACCGTCACCTCCGTCAAGGACACGGTCGTACCTCGACTGCGCGGTCAGGTGTCGAAGTTCGCATCGCCGAAGGTGTCGCAGGTCACCCGTAAGGCGGGCCCCGTCGTCCTTCTCACCTACCAGGGCGACTCGGCCAAGGACCCGGTCACCGGCAAGGTGGTACGCGACGCGTTCGAGCGTTACGCCTTCTACCAGAAGGGCCACGAGGTGGACCTGACGCTGTCCGGCCCGGTCAACGCCGACAACGTCGACCCGTGGCGGATCGTCAGCGACTCGTTCGCGTGGCGGTGAGTGCGATGCCCTCTGGACCGTCCGACGACGACGTGGTGCTGGCCGCCCGGGAGCTCTACCGCTTCTACCGGGCCGGTGAGGAGGAGACGCTCGCGTTGCGCGGAGTGTCACTACGGGTGCGGCGGGGGGAGACGGTCGCCGTCATCGGCCCGTCGGGGGCGGGCAAGTCGACCCTGCTGGCGTGCCTGGCCGGGCTCGACGAGCCGTCGGGCGGCGAGGTCCGGGTGGCGGGCGTGCGCATCAGCCATCGGCCCGAGACCGAACGCGCCCGGCTGCGCGCGCGCCATGTGGGAGTGCTTCTGCAGTCCCGCAACCTGCTGCCGCATCTGACCGTGCGCGACAACATCCGACTCGCCCAGCATGCGGTGCGCGGCCGTCCTGCCGTGCGGGCCGGGGCGATGCTGGAGCAGGTGGGGCTCGGGCGGCGGTCGGGCGCGCTGCCGCGGCAGTTGTCCGGCGGTGAGCTGGCCCGGGCCGGGCTCGCCGTCGCGCTGGCCAACTCCCCGGCCGTACTGCTGGCCGACGAGCCGACCGGCGAACTCGACCGTGTGACCGAGGAGCTGGTGCTGCGGATGCTTCGGGACCGGGCGGCCGACGGCTGCGCGGTGCTGATCGTGACGCACAGCGCGGAAGCGGTGCGGGGCGCCGACCGAGTGATCACCCTGGACGACGGGCGGGCGCACGAGGGACACGAGGGAGCCGCTCAGGCGAAGGAGAGCAGCCATGTCCTCCCCTGACCTACTCGTCTCCTGCCGGGGCGTCGCTCTCACCTTCGGCCGGGGCCCCACTGCCGTGGTGGCGGTGCACGGCGCCGATCTGGACGTCCGCTCCAGCGAGCGGCTGGCGATCGTGGGACCGTCCGGGTCGGGGAAGTCGTCCCTGCTCCATCTGCTGGCCGGACTCGAACGCCCCACCAGCGGCACGATCACCCGGCCCGGACTCCACGGGCCGCGGGACATCGGACTGGTCTTCCAGGCCGACAGCCTCATCCCCGCCCTCGACATCACGGAGAACACCGCGCTGCCGCTCGTCCTCGCGGGACGACCGCAGGAGGAGACCCGCCGTCCGGTCGCCGAGGCGCTCGACGTGGTCGGCGCGGCCGGGCTGGCCGACCGGCTGCCCGACGAGATCTCCGGCGGCCAGGCCCAGCGGGTGGCCGTGGCCCGGGTGCTGGCGCAGGCGCCGCGGCTGATCCTCGCCGACGAGCCCACCGGCCGCCTCGACCACGCCACCGGCGCCCGCGTCCTGGACGCCCTGCTCGCGGCGGCCGACCGGACGGGGGCGGCCCTCGTCGTCACCACCCACGACCCCGCCGTCGCCGCCCGGCTCACCCTTCGGCGGGGCATGCGCGACGGCCGGCTGCTCGCAGCCGAAGCGGCGCAAGACCCGGACCCACGAGGGAGCCTGTCATGATCACCGCATGGGCGGGCGGACTCGCCCGCCACCGCATCGGACGGCTCCTGGCCGCCGTCGCCGGGATCGCCCTCGCCGTCGCACTGGTCGCCGCGCTCGGCTCCTTCCTCACCGCGTCCAAGGCCACCATGACCCAACGGGCGGTCCGCTCGGTCGCCGTGGACTGGCAGGTCGAGGTACAGCCGGGCGCCGACCCGAACGCCGTCCGGTCACTGGTGCAGGCCGCCGGCGGCACCCGGGCCGCACTGCCCGTCGGCTTCGCCCGCACCACCGGCTTCACCGCCACCGTGGGAGGCAGCACCCAGACGACCGGCCCCGGCGTCGCGCTCGGCCTGCCGGCCGACTACCGCAGCCACTTCCCCGACGAACTGCGCACGCTCTCCGGCTCCGGTACCGGCGTCCTGCTCGCCCAGCAGACCGCCGCCAACCTGCACGCGGCCCCCGGCGACACCATCGGCGTACGGCTGCCGGGCGCCGGACTGCGGCAGGTGCGGGTGGACGGCGTGGTCGACCTGCCCCAGGCCGACTCGCTGTTCCAGAAGGTCGGCGCGCCCACACAGTCCCAGCCGACCGCTCCCCCGGACAACATCGTCCTCCTGCCCGCCGCCCGGTTCGCCTCCCTCACCCGCGGAGCCACCGACGTCACCACCCAGATCCACGTGGCCCGCGACGCGAAACTGCCGGCCGACCCGGCCGCCGCCTTCACCTCGGTCACCGGCGCCGCACACCACCTGGAGGCCAAGTCGGCCGGCTCCGCGCTCGTCGGCAACAACCTCGGTGCCGCCCTCGACTCCGCCCGCCAGGACGGCCTCTACGCCCAGATCCTCTTCCTCTTCCTCGGCGTCCCCGGCGCCGTCCTGGCCGCCGCTCTGACCGTGGCGGTCGCCTCGGCCGGCGGCGAACGGCGCCGCCGGGAACAGGGCCTGCTGCGGCTGCGCGGGCTACGTCCCCGCCAGATCACCGCGCTCGCGGGCCTGGAGGCCGCGCTGGTCGGGGCCGTCGGCGGCCTCGCGGGTCTCGGGCTCGCCGCGCTGACGGGCCGCCTCGCCTTCAGCGCCGCCTCCTTCGGGGCGGGCGCGGGCACCTGGGCCCTTTGGTACGCCGTCGCCTTCGTCCTCGGTGTGGCCGTGGCCGCCGCTGCCGTGCTCGTGCCCGCCGTGCGGGATCTGCGCACGGTGACCGTCGCGGACACCAGGCGGGAGCCGCGCGGGTCGCGTTCGCCCTGGTGGCTGCGGTACGGCCTGGACTTCGCGCTGCTGATCGGCTCCTGGCTGGTCTTCCGCGCCTCCTCCGGCAACCAGTACGCCCTCGTCCTCGCCCCGGAGGGCGTGCCCAGCGTCTCCGTCTCCTACTGGGCGTTCCTCGGCCCGGCCCTGCTGTGGCTGGGCGCGGCCCTGCTCCTGTGGCGGCTGACCCTGCTGGTCCTCGCCCACGGCCGTCCGGTGCTGGCCCGGCTCGCCCGGCCGTTGACCGCGACCCTCTCCGGAACCACGGCGGCCGTGCTGTCCCGCCGCCGGCGTCCCTTTGCCCGCTCGGTGGTGCTGCTCGCCCTCGCCGTGTCGTTCGCGATCTCCACGGCCGTCTTCAACTCCACCTACCGGCAGCAGTCCGAGGTCGACGCCCGCCTCACCAACGGCGCGGACGTCACCGTCACCGAACCGCCCGGCGCCCAGGTCCGGGCGAGCGCGGCAGACACGTTGAAGGTCTCGGGCGTCCGGCACGTCGAGCCCCTCCAGCACCGTTACGCCTACGTAGGCTCCGACCTACAGGACCTGTACGGCGTCCGGCCCGCCACCGTCGCGAAGGCGACCTCGCTCCAGGACGCCTACTTCTCGGGCGGTACGGCAGGTCAGCTGATGCGTCGACTCGCCCAGCGCCCCGACAACCTGCTGGTCAGCGCGGAGACCGTGCACGACTTCCAGCTCTCCCCGGGTGACACCGTCAACCTCCGGATCCAGAACGCCCGTACGAAAGCGCTGCGCACCGTGCCCTTCCACTACGCCGGGATCGTCAAGGAGTTCCCGACCGCGCCGAAGGACAGCTTTTTCGTCGCCAACGCCGACTACGTGGCGAGGGCGACCGGCAGCGACGCGGTCGGCGCCTTCCTTCTCGACACGGGCGGCAGTCACCAGCAGCAGATCGCCGCGCATCTGCGCCGGCAGCTGGGCACCGGCGCCACGGTCACCGACCTGACGCAGACGCGCGGCACGGTGGGCACCAGTCTGACCTCCGTCGACCTGGCCGGACTCACCCGGATCGAGCTGGCCTTCGCGGTGCTGCTGGCCGCCGGGGCGGGAGGGCTCGTCCTCGCCCTGGGCCTCGCCGAGCGCCGCCGTACCTTCGCCGTGGCCACCGTCCTCGGCGCGAAGAGCGGCCAACTGCGCGGCATGGTCCTCACCGAGGCCCTGCTGCTGGCCGCCGGCGGCCTGGCGGGCGGCGCCCTCATCGGCTGGGCCCTGTCCGAGATGCTCGTGAAGGTCCTGACGGGCGTCTTCGATCCGCCGCCCGCGAGCCTGTCGGTGCCGGGCGGCTACCTGGCCCTGACCGCGGGCGCGGCCGTCGTCGCCGTACTGGCGGCCGCGCTGAACGGCATCCGCAGCGCCGGCCGGCCCGCCGTGGAGGAGCTGCGTGACCTGTGAGCGGACGGGAGCGGGCAGGCCGCGCGCGTCGCCCGCTCCTACGCTGTCCAGCATGCGCACGCACGCGATCGCCGACCCCAGCCGTCACCGCGTCCTCGTCGTCGAGGACGACGAGACCATCGGCCGCCACCTGGAAACCGGCCTGCGCGGCAACGGCTACGCACCGACCTGGAGCCGGACGGGCTCCGCAGCGCTGACCGAGGCCGCGCGGACCCCGTACGACGTGCTGCTGCTCGACCTGGGACTGCCCGACATGGACGGTCTGGACGTCGCGCGCGCCGTGCGCGCCCGGCATCCGCACCTGTTGATCGTCATCCTGACGGCCCGTACGGACGACATCGACGTCATCGCGGGGCTGGACGCGGGGGCCGACGACTACCTCGTCAAGCCGTTCAGCCTGACCGTGCTGCTCGCCCGGCTCCGCGCCCATCTGCGCCGCCGGGTCGTCGCCACGCCGCCGCAGGAACCAGTCCGGTTGGCCGACCTGGTCCTCGACGTCGTGGCCCGACGCTGCACGCTGCACGACGCGGACGTCGACCTGCGTCCCAAGGAGTTCGACCTGCTCGCAGTCCTGGCCCGGCACGCAGGGGAGGCCGTCTCCCGGGAGACCCTGATGGCCGAGGTCTGGGACGAGAACTGGTTCGGCTCCACCAAGACCCTCGATGTGACCATGGCCGGCCTGCGCCGCCGCCTCGCGCAGGCCGCCGACGCCTCGGTCCGCCCCGGCAGCCTGCCCCGCATCACCACCCTGCGCGGGCACGGCTACCGCCTGGAACTCTGACGGGTCCCGCGGCGCGGCAGCAGCGAGCAGGCCGCCGGTCTTCCCGGCCGCCGCTCATCGGGTTCAGTCCGCGCCCGGCCGGGCGAGGCCGTGGTCGTAGGCGAAGATCACGGCCTGGATCCGGTCGCGGGCGCCGATCTTGGCCAGGACGCGCCCGACGTGGGTCTTCACGGTCGACTCGGAGAGCACGAACCGGGAGGCGATCTCGCCATTCGTCCAGCCCTTGCCGACGGCGACGAGGATCTCCCGCTCGCGGTCGGTGAGGGAGACGAGCCTCGGGTCCTCGGCGGCGTCACCCCGGTGGGCGGGGACGTACCGGGCGAACTCGTCCAGGAGGCGGCGGGTGAGGGCGGGCGCGATCACGGCGTCGCCGGAGGCGACGGCGCGGATCCCCGCGAGGAGCTCCTCGGGGCGCGCGTCCTTGAGGAGGAAACCGCTGGCCCCGGCCCGGATCGCGGCGTGGACGTACTCGTCGAGGTCGAACGTCGTGAGCACGAGGACGCGTGAGCGGCCGCCTGCGGCGACGATGCGGCGGGTGGCCTCGATGCCGTCCATGCCGGGCATGCGGACGTCCATCAGGACGACGTCCGGGCGCAGTTCGGCGGCCTTGCGGACGGCCTCCGCGCCGTGGGCGGCCTCCGCCACGACGTCGGTCTCGGGGACGGAGTCCAGGAGCAGGTGGAAGCCGTAGCGTTGCAGCGGCTGGTCGTCCACGATGAGGACGGTGGTCATCCCTCACCGCCCCGGGATGTGAGGTCGAGGACGGCCTCGACGCTCCATCCTCCGCCGGCCGTCGGTCCCGCGCTGACGATGCCTCCGTACAGAGCGGCTCTTTCCCGCATGCCCACCAGGCCGTGCCCTTCCTCGTTCGGCGGTCCCGGCTGTGCGGCCGGGCCGGTGTCCTGGACCCGGATGCTCAGCCGGGCGCCCGTCACGGCGACCGCCAGGTGCACCCGGGCTCCGTCGGCGGCGTGCTTCATGGTGTTGGTGAGGGCCTCCTGGACGATGCGGTACACCGTCAGCTGCACCCCGTCGTCCAGGGCTTCGACGTCGCCGGAGGTCCGGTAGACGACCTCCAGTCCTGCGGCGCGGACCGTGGCGCACAGGGCGCCGATGTCCGCGATGCCGGGCTGCGGGCTGAGCTCGGGCCCACCGGCCGGACCGTCCCCGGCCTCGCGCAGTACGCCGAGCACGCGCCGCAGCTCGCCGAGGGCCTGCCGGCCGGTGTCGCCGATGAGCCGCAGGGCCTCCTTGCCCCGTTCGGGGGCGGCGTCCGTGGCGTAGGCACCGGCGTCGGCGAGGGTGATGATGACGGACAGGTTGTGACCGACGATGTCGTGCATCTCGCGCGCGACACGGGCGCGTTCGGTGGCCGTGGCCAGCCTGCTGCGCTGGTCGCGCTCGACCTCCAGCCGGGCGGCCCGCTCCCGTAGTCCGGCGAGCTGGGCCCGGCGGATCCGCACCACGAGGCCGAGCGCGAGGGCCGCCGTCGCCGTGCTCAGCAGGAAGAACAGGGCGTCCCCGACGGACACGGCCGGGGACGCGCGGACCGCGACCAGCAGCATGGCCCCGGCCGTGACCGCGCCGGCCCAGGGCAGCTGCCGCAGCCGCCCGTGCAGGGCCAGGCTGTACAGGGCGACGAAGAGCGCGACGTCCGCGCGCAGCGCCGCGCCCAGAGACCACTGGAGGACGAAGACCGCCGCGATGGCACCGAAGGCCGCCATGGGCCTGCGGCGCCGCCAGAGCAGGGGCAGGAGCAGGCCCGCCTGGAGGGCCAGCACTCCCGCGACGGGCAGCGCGGTGAAGGCGAGGCGGAAGCGGCGCGGGCCGTCGCCGTCGTCCACCCCGCCGCGCAGCAGGTCGGGCAGGCAGAACATCAGGAAGACCACGACCACGACCGCGGTGTCCAGCACCCACGGACGGGCCCGGTCGGCCTGCCGCAACCGCTGGCCGCCCCGGGACAGCCGGGCGACCATCGGACCCATCCCGCTGATGTCATCGGTGGTCACGGACGTCACCTGTCCATGGTGCGGGCTTCAGACGTCGGTGCGCGCGAGCCGGTACGCCGCGCCGCCCAGCGCCAGCACCGTCCAGCAGACGAAGACCATCAGCCCGGCGCCTGGCGACAGGGCCGTCGAGTCGTGGGTCAGCGCGAACATCGACTCACCCGCGTTGGACGGCAGGTAGGGGCTGATGTCGTCCTGCCAGGAACTCGGCAGCAGGGAGATCAGGCCGGGGATCAGCATCAGGGCGGCGACCAGCACCGAGATGCCGCCGGCCACCGACCGCAGCAGCGCGCCCAGGGCAGTTCCGATCACCCCGACCAGGCCGAGGTAGAGCCCTGCGCCCAGCAGACTCCGCAGCACACCGGCGTGCGAGAAGCTCATGGCCGCGGGCGTGCCTGACACGATTCCGCTGCCGAACAGGAAGGCGACGAACCCACCCACCGTCCCCACGACCAGTGCGACCAGTCCGAAGACAGCAGCCTTGGACCACAGCACGGGCAGTCGGCGGGGCACCGCCGCAAGCGTGGAGCGGATCATGCCGGTCGAGTACTCGCCCGCCGTGACCAGCACGCCGAGCACGCCGAGGGCGAGCTGGGCGAAGTTCGTGCCGAAGAGGGACAGGCCGACGGCCGTCGAATCGGCGAAGTCCCGGTCCATGTGGCCGGAGTCGATCCCCGACTTGTAGCGACTCGCGGAGATCAGGCCGAAGGCCACCAGGAACAGCAGGCCGAGGCCGAGGGTGATCCAGGCCGAGCGCAGGGACCACAGCTTGGCCCACTCGGAGGCGAGCACGCGCCGTCCCGTCACCCGGTAGGCCGGGCGGGCGGGGGTGGTCCTGGGTTCCTCTGCGGTTGCGGTGAGGGTGCTCATGCGGGCCTCCCGAGGGTGTCGATGCCGGTCGTGGTGCCGTGGTACTCCACGGCGTCCCTGGTCAGATCCATGAATGCCTCCTCCAGCGACACGCTCCGCGCGCTCAGCTCGAACAGCGCGATGCCGTGCTCGGCGGCCCTCAGCCCGATCTCGCGGGCGGTCAGCCCGGTCACCTGCAGCTCCTCGGAGCCGATCCGGCCGGTGACGTCGACGTCCGGCCCGGCGAGTACGTCCCTCAGCCGTGCCGGGTCCTGGGTGACGACCTTCACCGTGTCCCCGCCGGCCTCGCGGATCAGGTCTGCCACGGTCGTGTCGGCCAGCAGCCGTCCGCGTCCCACAATGATCAGGTGGTCCGCGACCAGGGCCATCTCGCTCATCAGGTGGGAGGACACGAACACCGTCCGACCCTCGTCGGCGAGCCCTTTCAGGAGGTTGCGGATCCAGAGCACTCCTTCCGGGTCCAGCCCGTTGACCGGCTCATCGAGCATCACCGTCTGCGGATCGCCCAGCAGCGCCGCCGCGATGCCCAGCCGCTGGCCCATCCCGAGGGAGAAGGCGCCGGCCCGCTTCTTCGCCACGCTGTCGAGTCCGGCGAGGCCGATGACCTCGTCGACCCGGCGGTCGGGAATGCCGTGGGTGAGCGCAAGCGCCTTGAGGTGGTTGTACGCCGAGCGGCCCGGGTGGATCGACTTCGCCTCCAGCAGGGCGCCGACCTCCTGGAGCGGCGCCCGGTGGTGGGCGTAGTGGTGGCCGTTCACGGTGACGGAGCCGCTGGTCGGGGCGTCGAGGCCGACGATCATGCGCATGGTCGTGGACTTGCCCGCGCCGTTGGGCCCCAGGAAGCCGGTCACGGTGTCGGGCTTCACCACGAAGTCCAGCCCGTCGACGGCTGTCTTCTCGCCGTATCGCTTGGTCAACCGCCGTGCGTCGATCATCCGCGCTCTCCCTGTGGGGGTCGGGCGCCCGTCACTTCGGACGCCTCACCGGCCACGCTAAGCGCCGTATCACCCGAATCCGGTGGTACCGGGGGGCCGAAGCGCGGCGGGCGCGTAGTACCGCGGTACTACGCGGCCACCTGCGCTGCGTTCCGTGTTCGTCAGCCCCACGGCCGTCACAGCAGGCGCCCGCACCGGGCCCGCTCTCGACCAGGCTCTCGCCGTCCGACGGGGCCTCGGCCAGTACCCGCGTGTCACAGGGGCCCCATGAAGGCGTTCGTCATGACATGCGGTGTGCGGCGCGGGGAGGCGAGACCAGCGGGGCCCCGCGCTCGCGCTGGGGCACCGCTCGCCAGGCGCCGCCAGTACGGCAAGGGGCGCCGGGAGGGGCGACGTCGAGTCCGATTCCTTTGGCATCAGCCAGCATCACAGGACGGAGCGGAGGACCGGCAGCCCCAGCACCAGCAGGCCGGGGAACAGCGGCAGCCAGGCCGTCAGCAGCCGGCAGCCGAAGACCGCCGACAGGGCCGCGGCTCCCGGCACCCCGGCCGCGGTGAGCATCAGCACGAGCGCCGCGTCCAGCCAGCCCAGACCACCCGGGGTGGGCAGCAGTACGGCGGCGCCGCTGGCAAGGAGGTACGCCAGGCGGCCGCGGAGGTCGGGGACCGCGCGTCCACCGCCCGCGCCCTCGCTCGGGCAGCGCTCGCGGCCGGCCGCCGGAAACCGCTGCACGGACTCGGCTTCGCCGACCGCGCGGTCTCCCGCCGTATCGCCGCCCTCCAGACCGCCCCACCCCCGCGCCCGTGGCCGCTGGCGGTGACCGTTCTGGCGCTTGGCGCCCTCACCGCGCTGGGCGCCGCCGACACAACCGGCGACCTGCTCCGGCTGCTGGAGCCGGTCCTCGCCTGAGGATGATCACACGGCGGGCCGGTTGCGCATCCGGCGGTGAGCCGCCGGGGCCGAAGCGGTCAGGGAGCCTCCTCGCTCTGGGCGACCTCGACCTCGTGGTGGAAGTCGACGACGCCCGCCGCTCCGGCGGCGACGGACAGGACCGTGCAAGCCACGAGGAGGAACGCGGTACGGCGGGTGGTGCGCGGGGGCCTCCGGGTGGGTGCGAGAAGCGCCGCTACGCGTTGCGGCACCGGTCCGGTCGCCGCCGCGGGTGCGAAGTCCGGTCGGGTGGAGGGGATGGCGTTTCCGGCGAGGGCGGCGCGGGCGATGGCCGTGGCGATCAGGCGGCGGTCGCCGACGACGTCCGCGGCGGCCTCGTCGGCGGCCCGCTCGGCGGCGAACCGGATGGTGGCTCGAGTGGCACGCAGGGCGGGGTGGCCGTGGGCGGCGAGCTCTGCCGCGGCCAGGAAGTAGTGGTGACCGGCCCGGTTGTGGGCGCGTTCATGGGCGAAGAGGGCCTCACGCTCGGCAGGTCCCAGACTGCGCAGCATGCCGGTGGTGACGACGATGCGGTGGGGCCGGCCGGGCAGGGCGTACGCGTCCGGATCGGGCGATTCGATCACGCACAGGTCACCTGCGGCGGGGCGGCGGTCGGCCTGCGTGCGGGCGGTGCGGAAGGCGCGGGTCTGCCGCAGGGCCGAGCGCGCGAGCGTCCACGCGCTGAGCATGAGCACCCCGGTGGCCGCCATGGCCGCGGGGAGGACGACGTAGTCCGCGGGGGTGCGCAGGGGGTGGACGAGCTCGCCGAGGGCGGCGAACGCGGGAAACGTGAGCAGCCCGGCCAGGATCAGCGCCCCGAGGGCGGCGACACAGGCTCCCGCCAGCGCCAGGGCCGAGGCGGTGAGGACCCACAGCGCGGTGGTGGGGGCCAGGCGGTCCACAGTGCGGCGGGCCAGGGCCGGAGCGAGGAAGGGCAGCAGCAGCGGGACGAGCAGCAGGGCGATCACCCTTCGTCACCTTCCAGGAGGCGGCGCAGGTGTTGCTCGTCGCCCGGGCTGAGCTGGGCGACGAAGCGGGCCAGGACCGTCTCCCGGTCCGTGTCGCGGTCGAGTTCGGTGTGCATGCGCCGGGCGGTCAGGCCGGGAGCGTCCTGCACCGGGAGGTAGGCGTAGCCGCGGCCCTGCCGCTCACGGCTGACGACGCCTTTCTCGTGCAGGCGGGTCAATATCGTCGCCACCGTGGTCCTGGCCAGGCCGGATCCGAGCTCGGTCTGCACCCGTCCGGGCGTGAGCGGGGCTCCAGCCGCCCACAGCGCCGCCATGACGGCGGCTTCGAGCTCGCCGGCCGGCCGCCTCTCGTCCCTCGCGTCGGCATCGGTCATGGAAACGTTCCTCATTCCGCCATCGTCTACAGTGCAGTAGACCGTCTACACGATTGTAGTCAGCCGTCGGATGCCGCCGTTGCGCCGCGTCCGACGGTCCGCAGAAGGATGAAGGGGCTCCCGACGATGACCACAGCCATGCACCTATCGTCGCAGCTCGCCGTCAACGTGCTCGATGCCCGGTCGCTGCTGTCCGCCTTCGGCGTGCTGGGCGTGGGCCTGGTGCTGTTCGCCGAGACCGGACTGCTGATCGGCTTCTTCCTCCCGGGCGACTCGCTGCTGTTCACGGCCGGTCTGCTGTGCACGGGCGCCGAGAGCGGCCTGAAGCTGTCGCTCGCCCCGCTCCTGGTCGCCGCGGCGGTGGGAGCGCTGACCGGCTCACAGTGCGGATATCTTCTGGGCCGTCGAGCGGGCGGCGCCCTGCTCGCCCGAAGCCGCTCGGCCCGCCTGCACGAGGGGGCGAGACGCGCGGAGGAGTTGCTGGAACGCTACGGGTACGCGAAGGCGATCGTCCTGGCCCGCTTCGTTCCGGTGGTGCGCACGGTCCTGAACCCGATGGCGGGCGCCCTGCGGGTGCCGGTGCGGACGTTCACCGTCTGGCAGGTGGCCGGCGGGCTGGTGTGGAGCCTGGGTCTCACCCTGGCGGGCTACGCGCTGGGCTCCTCCGTGCCGAACGTGGACCACTATCTGCTGCCGATCGTCGCGGTGATCGTGGGCCTGTCGCTGATTCCGGTCGCCTCCGAGGTGTACCGCTCGCGCCGGGACGCGAAGACGAAGGAGGCACGCGGATGATCATCGCCCTTGACGGCTCGTCGGTCGACGGTTCGGCCTACGCCGCCGTGGTGAACCTCGCCCGGCGCTGCCCCGTCTGGCTGGACGACACGGTGTCGGCCTGGTCGACGTACGGGCTCGTCCTGTTCGCGGTGCTCATGGCCGTCGGCTGGTGGCACGCCCGGCGTGTGGGCGCCACCGCGTCCGTGACGGCGCTCGCCGTGCCGTTCGTCGTGGTCGTGGCCTTCGGCGTGGACGCGGTGCTGAAGCTGCTGGTGCGCGAGGACCGGCCCTGCCAGAGCCTGCGGGTGACCACGCTGGAGGCGTGTCCGGCGCCCGGCGACTGGTCCTTCCCCAGCAACCACGCGGCCATCGCCGCCGCGGCGGCCGTCGCCCTGCTGTTCGTCTCCCGACGACTCGGCGCGGTCGCCGTGGTAGCCGCCTGCGCGATGGCCGTCTCGCGTGTCTGGGTGGGCGCGCACTACCCCCACGACGTGCTGGCCGGGGTCGTGGTGGGCGCCGTGGCCGCCCTGCTCGCCATGTCGGCGCTGCGCAGGCGTGCGGAGGCCGCAGCCCTGCGGCTCACGGCCACCCGTCTGCGTCCGCTGCTGGTGGTGTCGTGAAGCGCGACGAGGTCGCCGAGCTGGCCGGCAGCTGCGGACTCGGAGCGTGGACGGCGTTCGGCGTGCTGACCATGGTCGTGGTGGGCCACGACGGCATACCGCTGTTCGCGGACGCCGACTTCCTCTCGTGGTCCGTCGGACACCGGCCCGACGTGGCGGTGGCGCTCGCCCGCGGGCTGACCGATACCGGGACCGGTGTCGTCCCGTACGCGCTGGCGGTGCTGGCCGCGCTCATCGCGGGGCGCACCCCACGGCAGCGCGCGCTCGCCGTCGCGCTCTGTCTGGGCTGCCTCGGTGCGGGCCAGGCGCTGCGGTACGCGGTGATGGCACTCGTCGCCCGGCCGCGACCACCCCTGACGGACTGGGCGACGCATGCCTCGGGATGGGCGTTCCCGTCCGGTCACACCACCACGGCGGCCCTCACCGCGGGACTGCTGATCATCGCCCTCCGCATACGCGGCCCGCGTGGCAGGGCTGTGCTCACCCTGGTCATCGGCGGCTGGGGCGCGCTGGTCGGGCTGACCCGCGTCTACCTCGGAGTGCACTGGTTCACCGACGTCGTCGGCGGCTGGCTGTTCGCCCTCGGGTGGGTTGGCCTTTATCTGAGCGCCGTGGCCCGCTGGCTTCCCGACCGATGGACCCCCGGCACGATGGACACGGACACGGACTCGGCGCGCGGGACGGCAGAACCGACGGGCAGCACAGCAGGGGGCCGAACGCACACGGCACCGGCACAGACGAACGCGGCACGAGAGCAGAGGGAGGACCATGCGCCGGACGATCCTGGTCGTCGAGGACGATCACGCCCTGCGTGACGTGCTGATGCGCGGACTGCGCGACGAGGACTTCGACCCCGTCTCCGCACCGGACGGCGCCACCGCCCTCCGACTTGCCACCCCCGGCATCTCCGCCGCCGTGCTCGACATCGGGCTGCCCGACGCCGACGGGAGGGACGTGTGCCAGGCGATGCGCGCGAACGGATTCCTCTCCCCCGTCATCTTCCTGACCGCCCACCACCGGCTGAGCGACCGGCTGTCCGGGTTCTCGGCCGGAGGCGACGACTACCTGCCCAAGCCGTTCCACCTCACCGAACTCGCTGCCCGCCTGCGGGCAGCCCTCAAACGGGCCGCGTTGCCGCCTGCCGCCACACTGGGAGACATGGCACTGGACGCCGTCCGGCACGTGGTCAGCGTCCGAGGCACCCCGGTCGACCTGACACCGACCGAGTTCCGTCTCCTGGCCGCTCTCATGGCGGCTTCCGGCGGTATCGTGCGCCGCCGCGAGCTCGTCCGGGCGGGCTGGCCCGAGGGCGCCCAAGTCCACGACAACACCCTCGACCAGTACCTGACCCGCCTGCGCCGAAAGCTGCGCGAGGCGGGCAGCGACCGGACGATCGGCACGGCCCGCGGGATCGGCCACCGCCTGTCATGAGCGGAATCCGCCACCGGCTGCGGGCCGCCGTGACCGCCTTCCTCCACCGTCTGGCGCCCCGCACGCTGCGCGGCCGGCTCTCCCTCGTGGCCCTCACCACGGCCGCGCTGCTGATGCTGGTCCTCACCGTCGCCTTCAACGCCGTGGCCCAGCACCGCCTCCAGCACCAGGCGGACGACGAGCTGCACACCCGCGCCGCCGCCGTCGCGACGACCATCGACACCACCGCCACGACCGTACGTGTCCTGGAGACCTCCAACGACACTCTCCTCGACACGAACGTGTGGATCTACGCCGACGGACGCCTGCTGGAAGAGCCCCCGAACGCCGGCCCCCTCACCCACGTCGCCGACGCCCTCGCCGGGCGCGGCGGGCGGCGGTGCGTCACCGCCGACGTGGACGGCCCTCTCCGGCTGTGCTCGCAGCCGGTGTCCGCGGACAAGAGCGGAGCTCTGGTGGTCACCGCGCTCGACCTCTCCCCCTACCGCAGTTCGGCCGACACCCTGCTCCTGGGATCGCTCGCACTGGACGTCATGATGCTCGCCTGCACCTACGCCCTGACCCGGCTGGCGGTAGGCCGCGCGCTGCGCCCGGTCCGCACGATGACCGACCAGGCCACCCAGTGGAGCGCCGTCGCCTCCGAAGAACGCTTCGGCCATACGCGGCACCCGGCCGAACTCGCGCGCCTCGGCACCTCGCTGGACGCCATACTCGACCGCATCCGCACCCTCCTGCGCCACGAGCGCCAGCTCACCGGGGAACTCTCGCACGAGCTGCGCACACCCCTCAGCCGGATCATCGCCGAACTCGACTGGTGGCGGACCCACCCGCGCACCGCCGACCAGACCCACGCCACCCACAAGGTCATCGCGGAAGCCGCCCAGTCCATGCGCACCATCTGCGACACCCTCCTCGACGACGCCCGCGGGGCACTCACCGCTCCCGGCACCGCCGAGGTCCTCCCCACGCTGCGACACCTCACCGAAGTCCTCGACGTGTCGAGTCACTTGACGGTCGCCGTCGACGGCCCACCTCTGGAGGCCGGAGTCCCACCCGCCCTCCTCGAACGCATCGTCAGCCCGCTTCTGACCAACGCCTGCCGATACGCCCGCTCCAACATCGCCGTCCACGCCTACCGCACACCCGACGGCGTACGCATCGACGTCATCGACGACGGCCCCGGCGTACCGCCCCCGTTCGCCGGACAGCTCTTCGAGCCCGGCCGGCGCGCGGATCCCGGCGACGGACACGGCGGAGCGGGCCTGGGACTGCCGCTGGCGCGACGTCTGGCCCGCTCCGCCGGCGGCGAGGTGGCCTACGACCCCGGACACGCTCCCGGGGCACGGTTCGTGGTCAGCCTGCCTGCCGGGTGACCACGCCGCACTCGACGCCACCGGAGCATCACGGCGTGATGCCGCGCTGGACGTCCTTACGGGAGACGGCCAGGTAGCCGACGAAGCCGAGGATCGCCACCGTCCAGGACAGCGTGACCGGCCCCAGGCCCAGGTCGAGTCCGCCCCTGCCGTGGCCGACGGCCATCCAGTCGGCGACGGAGGCGCCGAGCGGGCGGGTGATGACGTACGCGGCCCAGAACGCGGCCACCGCGTTCAAGCTCCCCCACCGGTGAGCGACGGCCGGGACAGCGATAGCGGCGGCGTACAGCACGGCGGAGCCCAGGTAGCCGAGACCGATCGTGGCGGTGAGGTCGCCGGCGGCGGTGCCCAGCGCGAACGTGGCCAGCACGGCGGCCCAGTAGAAGGTCTCGCGGCGCCGGGTGTGGATGCTGTGGATGGATAGGGTGCCCTCGCTGCGGTGCCAGAGGGCGAAGACGGCGGCCAGCGCGGCCATGAAGAACGGAGTCGAGAGCGTGTACGGCACGCCGAGGCCGACGTGCAGGACGTCGGCGGCCATCGTGCCGAACACGCTGACCATGACGATCGCCGTCCAGTAGATTTAGGCCACGTACCGGCGGACGGCGAACTGCACCGCCACAGCGGCCACCAGGGCGATGCCGGCAAGGCCGACAGCGGGGATCGGGCCGAGGAGGTGGGCCAGGAAGTCGGATGCCGTCTCGCCCATCCCGGTGGTCAGCACCTTGATGATCCAGAAGTAGACGGTCACCTCCGGCACCTTGCTTGCCGCGTGACGAATGTGGCCCGCAGGCCGGTTCTGAGTGAGGTGATCAGTCGACATGGCAGGCACCATGACATGGTGCTCGGCTCTCGCTCCAGACCCCTTTGCCAGAGTTTTGGCGGTTCCGGTACAGGGAGTTGCCCGAGGCTCGGCCGAACCTGAACGCGACCTGAACACAGAGGCCGATGCGCTGGTCAGCAGCGTGCGGCCGGTGGTATCGACTGTCTCCCGGCATCGGCCGGGCGACTGAGAATCAGGGCGCGACAGTTGGCCGGCCCCCGGGACGCACTCCCGGCTCACGCTCCAATCGACATCCGCACGCGAGGTTTTGGCGGCTTGTCACCAATTAACCATCCACTGGTGTGCGCTGCTTGAGATGTCATGGGCATTCTGTATGGGTGTGATCGGCGGCGTGGGTGCAGCCTTGGGGGGCCGATGGCAAGAGGGAACGCCTGGGCGGGAAAAGGTACGACAGCTGCAAGGTCCCGCAGGGGCGGTCAGCAGTAAGGAGGACAGCCTGGCCGCGCCTGTGGAGCATCTGCTGCGCGGCATGGCCCCGCGGCAACGCCTCGAGCTCATCGCCCACGGTCAGAGTCGTATCAAGGAACTCGGGATCCGGCCCGACTTCGCCATCGCCTGCGGCGGCAGGACCATGGGACACGTCGAACTGAAGCAGCCGGGTTCGGGGGCCGATCCGGAGAAGTGGTCGGTGAAGAGCCACGACCGCAAGCAGTGGGAGAAGATCAAGGCACTCCACAATGTGCTGTACACCGACGGATACCAGTGGGCGGTCTACCGTTTCGGCGTACAGGTCGGGCCGACCGGAATCCTGGTCGGAGACCTTGATTCCGGTAGTCGGCAACTTGTCGTCGCGGACACCGGGTTCGAGCGTGCCCTCACGCACTTCTTCCTGCCGGCGCCCATCGTCCACGACAGCATCAACGAACTGATCAAGCGCATCGCGGGAATCTGTGCCCTGCTGCGTGACGAGGTCACCGAACGCCTCATCCGCGAGGAGCACGGGGAGGCTGACGCTGCGCTCTCGATCCTGGCCGAAAACTGGAAGGACCTGCTCTTTCCGATGCTCGCCCGGAGGAGTTCGCGTCCAATACAGTCAGACGCTGACGTTTTGGTCCCCGTCTACGCAGCCCCCCGCGCAGCGATCCGATGGGAATCCCTGTCATGAGCGATCACACGCCCCTCTAACGCGGGGGGTGCGGGAAACCGGTCTGACCAGGTTGAACATCTCGTGGGCGGCATATCGCTTGAGGCATCGGATGACGTCGCGTCGGGTCTTGCCTTACTGGCTGCGGCGTTCGTAGTACGCCTGGGTGCGCAGTCGTGGCGCAGGCGGGTGAAGACGATGCGGTGCAGGGCCGCGTTCGCCTGGCGGTCGCCGCCGTGGTTGAGCCGGTTCCGTCGGCCGGATGAGTACTCCATGGGGGGCTGACTCCGCAAAGGGCAGCCAAGGACGCCTCGGTGTTCAGCCGATCGGGGTTGTCTCCCATGGTGATCAGGAGCGTGACAGCGCTGTCCGGACCGATGCCCACCCGCTCGAGCAGCTGTGGGGCGTGGCGTACGACGACCCGGGTCAGGCGCTGGTTCAGCTCATCGATCTGCCCGGTGAGCTGCTCGACGCGCTCGGCCAGCACGCGCAACGTCAGGTAGGTGGCCTGAGCCACCGCGTCCTCGTCTCCCCCACCGTCGTGCGGGGCGAGGCGCGCGCACGTGCGGAACAGCTCGGGTGGTGGGGGAAGTTGGAGGAAGCATCAACAGCGAGCGAGGCAATACTCGTCGCCGCGCCCTCAGTAGGTGGCCAGGGAGATGGCGATGTAGTGCGCGGTGAAGGCTGCCACGGTCAGGGCGTGGAAGACCTCGTGGTAGCCGAACCAGCGGGGTGAGGGGTCGGGCCGCTGGAGGGCGTAGACGACCGCGCCCGCGCTGTAGAGGAGACCGCCGACAATGATCAGGACGACTACGGCTGCTCCGCCAGTATGCAGGAAGTCGGGCAGGTAGCGTACCGGTGCCCACCCCAGGGCCAGGTAACACGGGGTGTACAGCCAGCGCGGAGCTCCGACCCACAGGACCCGGAACACGATGCCGGCCACTGCTCCCGTCCACACGATCCACAGCAGCATCGACCGCTCCTCAGGCCGGAGGAGCAGCACGGCCAGGGGGGTGCACGTGCCCGCGATGATCAGGAAGATGTTGGCGTGGTCGAGCCGTCGTAGAAGAGCCTCGCCCAGTGGTCCCCAGGTGCCGCGGTGGTAGACGGCGCTCGTTGCGAACAGCAGCCAGGCGGTGACCGAGTACACGGCGCAGGCCAGGACTGCTTGCGGAGTACGGGCCAGGCAGATGAGTACGACGCCCGCGATCAGTGCGGCGGGGACCATTCCGGCATGGAGCCAGCCACGCAATTTCGGCTTGATCGGTTCGGCCAGGTCGGCCGCCCGCTCCACCAGGGCGGAAACCGAGTGACCCTTCTCCCCTGCGTGTCCGCCTCGCGATCCGTCGGGTAGCCCGTCTCCACGGCGCTCTCCACGCGCTGAGGCGGCGTGACCGTATTCGACGTCAGCGGCATCACGGGACACAGCTTCTCGTTCTCCCTCGGGCGACTGGGCGTTACTGACAGCAATGCGGTCATGCTAAAAGACCTCACTCCGGCAGCATCCACGGGAGGTCGGTCCAGAGCCACGCCGCCGACAGCCGGGCCCGGGCCGGCTCGCCGCCGCGTGAACTCCAGCCCTGTCGACCCTCCCGCCAATTGGGCCTGCCGAAGCCGAGTAGAACGACCGGCCATGGGAAAGATCAGGACTTCCGAACGGGCATCTCCGCTCACCTAAGCGCAAGGATCGCCGATGCTTCCTGAGGTCCGCCCGCACGTATCCACCGCCCTCGCAGACCAGTTGGAACACCAACTGGACCTGGCTCCGCATCTCGAGGCCGGCCAGCTCGATGTGGAGGGCGTCGCCGGCATCGCAGTCGTCGCGGCCGCCCACTCCGACGGCTATGCGGCCACCGGCCATCTCCTCGGGCTGCTGGCCGCGCTGCCTGCCCCCACCAAGGCGGGAGAACGCTTCTGGTCGGACCTGTGGAGGTCGTCGGGCACCGCGTACCTGCTACCCGTCAACATGAAGGCTCAGGTGCTGCGTTCTCTGGAAGGAGAGGGAACCGCCCTGGCCAGGCAGATCCTCTCGGCCATCGATGAGATGACTCCGCCCCAGCGCGTAGCGGCCGGGGAGGTGATCGGTCAAGCCCTCGCCGAGTCCGACCATTTGCCTGACCTCAAGACACAGGTCATCGGCGAGTTGTGGCTCCGAGATCTCGAGCTCACCGCCTGGCGCGTTCTGCATGCGGACCGCAGATGGGACGATCCGGATGGACGGCAAGCCTTCCTCGCCGCCTGGACGGGCACCTGACCCTCTACTGCTCCAGACTGCGCGAACCGAGGCGCAGGGCATACGGCACCCGAACCGTACGACGCTCGAAGCAACTGCGATCAAGAAGTTCGGCCGAGGTCGCACTCGCCTCAACACATCAGGGCCGCGCAGCAATGGCTGCGCGGCCCCTGATCCTGTGCACGCCCGGCACGAGAGCAGGCGCTTCGCCCGGTGGGCGGCAAAGCCCACACGGGTGGCGCTCCCCGGACGCAGTGTGCGCGATCCCTCGGGCAGGTCTGCGAGGTCAGACCAGGTTGATGTTCTCGGCCTGCGGACCCTTCTGGCCCTGGGTGACGTCGAACGTCACGGCCTGGCCCTCCTGGAGCTCACGAAAGCCCGAGGAGTTGATCGCGGAGTAGTGCGCGAAGACGTCCGGGCCGCCGCCGTCCTGGGCGATGAAGCCGAAGCCCTTCTCCGCGTTGAACCACTTCACAGTTCCCGTAGCCATGTCTCATGCCTTCCAGTCGATGAACGCCTCCCACTCCATGTGGCAGGCGGAGGTGATCGCCCTGGTCCCTGCGGCACAGCACAGCAAAACGCCCACACCAAAGGCGCGGGCAGGGGGAAATTCCGAACCACGACAGCTGACACACAACGCTACACGCCCACACGCCGCGTCACCACAGGAACGATCACGCCGCACGGCAGACCATGCGTGCGGTGCCCGCCGACGTGCACGGGCACGCTCGTCTCACGCTGCTGCGGTCGGGTTCGCCGTCTCCGCGGCGCGGCGGTATTCGGCGTTGAGGCGCTGGGCTTCTTCGAGCTGGTCCTCGAGGATGATGATGCGACAGGCGGCCTCGATGGGGGTGCCCTGGTCGACGAGTTCCCGGGCGCGGGCGGCGATGCGCAGCTGGTAGCGGGAGTAACGGCGGTGTCCGCCCGCGGAGCGCAGCGGGGTGATGAGGCGGGCTTCGCCGAGGGCGCGCAGGAAGCCCTGTGTGGTGCCGAGCATCTCGGCGGCCCGGCCCATGGTGTAGGCGGGGTAGTCGTCGTCATCGAGACGGCCGAACGTGTCGTCCGCTGTCATTGCACCTCTCTGTGGAACGCGCCGAGGGGCCCTGGCGCCGTACTGGCACCAGGGCCCGAAGGAACTACTACACCATCTGCCGGCCCTGATACTGCACCGGCCCTCTGTTTCCGCAGACCCGACCGAAACGCTGCCGGGAGTGCGGGGATCGCGGTTGCTCGACCGGAGACCACCTCACTATCGATGTCCTGCGGTACCCGGGTCCAAGACTTCCGCCCGGGCGATCCTGATGGCGCTCGGCTCCTCCGTTCTTCCCTCTTGATCAACTACTCACTAACCGAAACTGCGAACTGCTGGTGGCCTCGAACAGCGCCACTCTTCGGCAGCCGGCCCCGTCGCCCGTCCTGCGTCTGCTCTGGCTTGGAACTCCACTGCCGAACCTCCCGGTGCGCGCGCCCGCAGCCGACGCCTTCACCGAGGTACTGCCACCGACTTCACTGCTGGGTACTGCGAACTTCACTTACTGGCACTGCCACTGCGGTGCTGCTGATGGCGGCCCCTGATCACTGCGGGCCACCCGGTCCGGTCGTCAGTCCCGTCGCCGTCCTACGACCACTCTGGCTTCGGAACTCCACCACCGCACCGTCATGCCAACTGCAACTGCGTGATACTGCCCGGCAGTTCATGTCTGCCGGGCCTTGCTCGATCTCGACTACGAGAGAAACCATAACTACACCGCCGCCCAATGTCTACTCCGGCTGGGATAGATTTCCGCGTGCTCGAAGATGAGGTAGCTCGCCTCGACCGGTCTGCCTCGACCGGCCCCCAGATGGTTCAAGCAGCTCCGAGGCTCGGTCCGGCGCACTAAGAACTCCTAACAGAATGATCTTCGAGGTGGTTGGATCACTCCGGGACCGATGATCCGGAGGTGTGGGGTGGCGCGGCCGAAGCCGTGGGAAGTCGATGACGAGCTGTGGGCGGTGATCGAGCCGCTGCTGCCGCAGGTGGAGCGTCGGGCCCGGCATCCCGGGCGCAAGCGGCACCCGGACCAGCTGGTGTTCCAGGGCATCCTGTTCGTTCTGCACACCGGGATCGCCTGGGAACACCTGCCGCAGGAACTCGGCTTCGGTTCCGGCATGACCTGCTGGCGCCGCCTGGCCGAGTGGACCGAGGCCGGGGTGTGGCCCCGGCTGCACGAGGTCCTTCTCGCCAAGCTCCGCAGCGCGAATCTCCTGGACTTCTCCCGGGCAGCGGTCGACGGCTCCCACATCCGCGCGTTAAAGGGGGAGCCAAGACCGGACGAAGCCCCGTCGACCGGGGCAGGACGGGCAGCAAACACCACTTGATCACCGATGCCACCGGCATCCCGCTCGCCGCCACCCTCACGGGCGGCCACCGCAACGACGTCACCCAGCTGATCCCGCTCTTGCAGGCCGTGCCGCCGGTGCGGGGCAAGCGCGGCCGGCCACGGCGCCGCCCGGACGTGGTGCTGGCCGACCGCGGCTACGACCACGACAAGTACCGCCGCCTGGTCTGGGATCTCGGCGTGAAGCCGCGGATCGCCCGCAGGGGCACCGAGCATGGCTCCGGGCTCGGCACCCAACGCTGGGTCGTGGAGCGCGCGTTCGCCCACCTGCACGGGTTCCGCCGCCTGCGGATCCGCTGGGAGATCCGCGACGACATCCACGAAGCCTTCCTCACCCTGGCCTGCGCGCTCATCTGCTGGCGACGCCTGAAGTCATTTCGATAGGAGTTCTTAGAACTCCTAACAGAATGATCTTCGAGGTGGTTGGATCACTCCGGGACCGATGATCCGGAGGTGTGGGGTGGCGCGGCCGAAGCCGTGGGAAGTCGATGACGAGCTGTGGGCGGTGATCGAGCCGCTGCTGCCGCAGGTGGAGCGTCGGGCCCGGCATCCCGGGCGCAAGCGGCACCCGGACCAGCTGGTGTTCCAGGGCATCCTGTTCGTTCTGCACACCGGGATCGCCTGGGAACACCTGCCGCAGGAACTCGGCTTCGGTTCCGGCATGACCTGCTGGCGCCGCCTGGCCGAGTGGACCGAGGCCGGGGTGTGGCCCCGGCTGCACGAGGTCCTTCTCGCCAAGCTCCGCAGCGCGAATCTCCTGGACTTCTCCCGGGCAGCGGTCGACGGCTCCCACATCCGCGCGTTAAAGGGGGAGCCAAGACCGGACGAAGCCCCGTCGACCGGGGCAGGACGGGCAGCAAACACCACTTGATCACCGATGCCACCGGCATCCCGCTCGCCGCCACCCTCACGGGCGGCCACCGCAACGACGTCACCCAGCTGATCCCGCTCTTGCAGGCCGTGCCGCCGGTGCGGGGCAAGCGCGGCCGGCCACGGCGCCGCCCGGACGTGGTGCTGGCCGACCGCGGCTACGACCACGACAAGTACCGCCGCCTGGTCTGGGATCTCGGCGTGAAGCCGCGGATCGCCCGCAGGGGCACCGAGCATGGCTCCGGGCTCGGCACCCAACGCTGGGTCGTGGAGCGCGCGTTCGCCCACCTGCACGGGTTCCGCCGCCTGCGGATCCGCTGGGAGATCCGCGACGACATCCACGAAGCCTTCCTCACCCTGGCCTGCGCGCTCATCTGCTGGCGACGCCTGAAGTCATTTCGATAGGAGTTCTTAGTGGCCCCCGCCGCGCAGCACGGCCGGCTGAGCGTACGGTCGCCGACCGGGACTGATGTTTCCGGCTGTGACGTCCCGCAGGTCGGCCGTTGTCGAGTCCGGCACGAGGCCCTGCGCCGCCCTCGACGATCCCGGGGTGGCGAACCCGCACGGCCCCTGACTTGAGCAGTCCGCGGGCTGCGGAGACACGGGCTCACGGCAGCAGGTGCCGTCATGCGTCGGCCGTGGTCCTCTGCCCCCTTCAGGCAAGCACTGGGGCTCTGCGGGGTTGGCAGGTGGAGGGTGGGGCACAGGGGGCGGGTAGCCAGGGCGGGGGCATGGACGATTCACAGATCAGGGTGACCCTGATGATCACGGTGATTGCTGGCGCCGCAGTCGACCGTGGCTCCTGTCGCGTCGGACACGGTGGTCTTGGTCGTGTCCGAGCTCGTCACCGATGCCTGGCGCCACGGTGGGGGCCGCTGGACACTGGAACTGACTGCGACCCCGACGCCATCGAGGTCGCCGTTCACGATCCCAGTCGGCATGTGCCGCGCATGCTCACCCCTGACCCGAACGGCGGTACCGGGGGCTTCGGCCGGCCCATGGTCACCGGCCTCGCCCACGCCACGGCGGTCACCAGCCGGGCCTCCGGCGGCAAGACCGTGAGCGCCTTACTTGCCCGGTAACGTCACCGCTCAAGCAGCCGGATGGCCGGCCAACACGGGCCGCCCCATGCCGCGCCTGACGAGTTGCTGGTTGACGTTGCCGCCCTGGTGGAGTCCGGCCAGAGCAACCACCCTGGCCGTCGCCACCGGTGGCGCTGCCATCACCGGTCGGCTGGCTGCCGAAGCGGTGTGGAGGCAGAGGGTGTCGGATGTGCTGAGGGGTTCCGCCCGCTTGGGCGAGTTCGCCGCCGTCTTCGACGCCCCCGTGAAGGAGGACGGGCCGCCCGCGCGTCTGCACTTCCCTGTCGCGCGGATCCTGCAGGGCAACGGTGACGGGAACCGGCTGCACGCGGTGTGGGCCCGACCGGCGTACCGGTCGGGCCCACATTGCTGCTCAGGTTTCGGCTCGTGTCTGTTTACCCGGTCAGACCGTGACGGGGGTGCCGAGCATCGCGGAAGCGTGCTGCATCGGGCTGAGAATGCCCAGGGGCGCTGCCTTGGGAACGGCGCGGCAGGTGAAACCGAGCTGAGCCATGGCCCGCAGGACTTCGGCGGCGCTGAAGTCACGTCGGTCCTGGCGCGTGATGACCTGGCCGACCTGCTTGACGGGGTAGTGGCGGCGGCCGATGATCACCGATTCGCCGGTGACCGGTTCGGGCTTGATGCCCTTCATCGATTCCAGCACGCCGCCCTTGGTGAGCTCGAAGGGGAAGCGGGCGATGACGCAGCGCATGTGGCCTCACAGGGATAAGGGGAGAACGGTCCGACCAGGGGCGAGGTGTTTCAGCGGGAGAGGGCGAGGACGCCCACGGCGCTGCCTTGCTCGTCGACCACCGGCAGGACACCGAGCCGGCGGGTGCGCATCGCGTGCTCGGCTTCGGCCATCGTGGTCACGGGTGAGGCGAACGAACCGTGGTCGCCGAGGATGTCGCGCAGGCGGGCACGGTCCGTGTAGTCGGAGCTGTCACGGACGGCGGCGAGCTCGGTCCAGGTGACCAGACCGGTGCACTGGCCGTCCTGGTCGCAGACGACCAGTCGGGCCGTGCGGGCAGCGGCCATGACGGCCAGCGCCACCTCGACGCTCATGTCGTCACAGACCTGCGGTCCGGCCGCGTCCATGACCTCCACCGCTGTCCTGTGCGCGGGGTCGGCGTCCGCCGGGCGGGACTGCGTCTGAATCAGCGTCAAAAGGTGCCTCCTGCAGAGATGGGTCGGCTTCCTGATCACTAAAAGTTCTAGGCCACCGCGCCGACGACAGACCGGCGCACGGGCGTGCGCCGGGCCGCCGAGGCGGGGCTGCGTCGGCCTCGGGAGGTGGCGCTGCGCTTGGGGCGTTCGACCACCGGTGCGGTGATGACGACCGGGATGCCGGACGGGGCCTGGGCGCCGGTGATCCGGTTCAGGGCCTCGTCGCCCGAGCGGATCTGGGTGGTCTGCGGACGGATTCCGGCGTCCGACATCAGACGGACCATGCCGCGGCGCTGGTTCGGCGTGACCAGGGTGACGACGCTGCCGGACTCGCCGGCGCGGGCGGTACGGCCGCCGCGGTGGAGGTAGTCCTTGTGGTCGGTCGGCGGGTCGACGTTGACGACGAGGTCGAGGTTGTCGACGTGGATGCCGCGCGCCGCGACATTGGTCGCCACCAGCACGGTGACGTGCCCCGTCTTGAACTGCGCCAGCGTGCGGGTGCGCTGCGGCTGCGACTTGCCGCCGTGCAGCGCCGCGGCCCGTACCCCGCTGTTGAGCAGGTCCTGGGTGAGCCGGTCGACGGCGTGCTTGGTGTCCAGGAACATGATCACGCGACCGTCGCGGGCGGCGATCTGGGTCGTGGCCGCGTGCTTGTCCGCGCCGTGGACGTGCAGGACGTGGTGCTCCATCGTCGTGACCGCACCGGCCGACGGGTCGACGGAATGCACGACGGGGTCGGTCAGGTAGCGGCGCACCAGCAGGTCGACGTTGCGGTCCAGGGTGGCGGAGAACAGCATCCGCTGCCCCTCCGGGCGCACCTGGTCCAGCAGCGCGGTGACCTGGGGCATGAAGCCCATGTCGGCCATCTGGTCGGCCTCGTCCAGCACCGTGATGCCCACGTGGTTCAGCCGGCATTCGCCGCGGTCGATGAGGTCCTTGAGCCGCCCCGGCGTCGCGACGAGGACCTCGGCTCCGCCGCGCAGCGCACTGGCCTGCCTACCGATCGACATGCCGCCCACCACCGTGGCCAGCCGCAGCCGCACGGAGCGGGCGTACGGGGTCAGCGCGTCGGTCACCTGCTGTGCCAGCTCACGCGTCGGTACCAGGATCAGCCCCAGCGGCTGACGGGGCTCGGCACGCTGTCCGGCGGTGCGGGCGAGCAGAGCGAGGCCGAAGGCGAGGGTCTTGCCGGAACCGGTGCGGCCGCGACCCAGGACGTCACGGCCCGCCAGGGAGTTCGGCAGCGTCGCTCCCTGGATCGGGAACGGCACGGTCACACCCTGCCGGCCGAGTTCAGCCAGCAACTGCTCAGGCATGTCGAGATCGGCGAAACCCTCGACGGCGGGCAGCGCGGGGGTGATCGTCCTGGGCAGCGCGAACTCACCCTGCACTGCGGCGGGCCGACGGCCGTAACCGCCAGAACGGGCAGGCCCGCCGGAACGGCGCGATGTCTGCGAGCCGTAACCGCCGCCCCTTCCGGCGTCGGCACTGCCGTCACGGGAGCGGGCGGGGCGGTCGTTCGTGTACGTGCGGTTCATGCGGAACCTTCCTCGATGTGGCACATATCAAGGAATTCCCGCCGCGATGAACGGCACGGAGAATTACAAGTATGGACCGGTGGCAAAAGAAAGCAGATCTGGCCGGCGGAAACATCCGTGGGCACAGGTGCTGAAATAGGTGACGCGATGGGGACCTTGAGATCCGGGCGCCCGCTGCGATGCAGCGCTTCAGGACGCGCCTGCGCCCTGGGGGACGAACCGCTTGTGGTGGTACTGCGGGTTCCTCCGGGTCGTCCCGCGGGCGAAAGCCGCTGCGGGATACGCGTGCAGCTGGGGCCCGCACCCCGAAGGATGCGGGCCCCAGCTACGGATTGCGCGTGAGCGTCAGGCCGGAACGATGTTCTCGGCCGTCGGGCCCTTCTGGCCCTGCGCGATGTCGAAGTTCACCTTCTGGCCCTCGAGCAGCTCACGAAAGCCCTGCGCGGCGATGTTCGAGTAGTGGGCGAACACATCGGCGCCGCCACCGTCCTGCTCGATGAAGCCGAAGCCCTTTTCCGCGTTGAACCACTTCACGGTACCAGCAGCCATGTCATATCTCCTTTGGGGCAGTGCATCGGCGTCCGCACTGCGCGGACGCCGTGTCGCCGCGATGATTACCCCGCCCGGAAATGACCGGAAATACAAAAGCCCTCCCGCCCGGCAGAAGCCTGGCGGGGGCGCTTGAAGTTTTGGGAACCACAACTGCAACTGAGATGGACAGTAGCACGCCGGAGCCGTCCGTGTGCGTTGGACAATTCCACTCCGCTCTTCGCGGCAAAAACTCCGGCTGCGCGGCCCTCCAAAAACTGATCCCTCAGGAACAGATATTGATTCACTCGGCGTTGAACTTCTCAGATCGGAGACCTCGCAGATCAGACGTTGATCCCGAATCAGCCGCAGGCCCACTGGAGTGCGGCGCCGCCGGAGCGGGCGGCGTTGGTGACCAGCTCGCCGACGATCAGCTCTGCGGGGACCACCGGATGTTCCAGCCCCCAAGGGCTCCTGCAGAAGTTCTTGCAGACTGCGGCCACCGATTTCCGTGACCGGGCGGCCGCCTTCAGCGCCTCCAGCCGTGCCTTCCAGCACCACGGCCGGTCCGCGGGTCTGGAACGGATCTCGCGCCAGTTCGCCGGTGTGGAAGGACTGCACATCACCATGCTCAGTTGCACCTCGGCGGCTTCGAAAGACTCAGCGCCTTCACTCAAGGGCAGCCCCGCACGCACGGACGCCGTGTCGGCTTCGGCTCCGCGCCGTCGTAGGACGGGAGGGTCTCGCTGCTCATGTCCTTGACGGCGTGGTCGATCTCGCCGTGCATGGCGACCACCCGGATGCCGCTGATAGCGGTGTGGCGGATCGACAGTGGCCGGGCCGGGCTGTTCCGCGGATATCTGTCACCGTTCACTCGACTGCGCTCGTTGATGGGACCTCGAGGCCCGGCGTATCAAAGCCCGGCGTAACAGTGCGCCGGTGACGTACCTCGACGCTACGACGAACACGTGTGCGGCCCTTTATGCCGTTCTCACGGGACATGTGAGGCAGAGTGACGGGTACGCGCAGAACGGGTGAAGGGGGAACGAGGGTGGACCCAGCTGAATCAGTCCCCGAGGGTGAGGGCAGCGTGATGCCGGACGCCCCTCCGATACAGGACACCGTCGCGCTGGACGGCGACGGGCACGTGATCGCTGAGGCCCGCCACCGGGCGGTGGACTTCCTCACCCGTGTCCAGGCGGAGCACGGCCTGCCGGTGTCCGCTCGCGCCATGGACCTGACCCAACTGGTGGTCAGCGAGCTCGTCACCAACGCCCGCAAGTACGCCCCTGGCCCCGTGCTGATGGAACTGCGCGTCATTGGCGCCGTCGTGGAAGTGGTCGTGTGGGACAGCGATCCCGTCCTGCCGGTGGCGCGGGCCGCCGAGGCGGACAGAGTCGGGCAGCACGGCCTGGAGATCGTCATGGCCGTGGCCCAGGGGTTCGAGGCTCAGCGGGAGCCGGTCGGCAAACGCGTCACCGCCCGCATCGCCCTACCTGACGACCCCGGCGGAGACATCACCGGACGCCGCCCCC
The DNA here is from genome assembly GCF_044765825.1 of Streptomyces flaveolus. NCBI lineage: Bacteria > Bacillati > Actinomycetota > Actinomycetes > Kitasatosporales > Streptomycetaceae > Streptomyces > Streptomyces flaveolus. The sequence goes on from NZ_JBIWKU010000004.1 coordinate 611,519, forward strand.
AGTAACGGCCTGCGCTGCTGTCGGCCTGACCGCCTTCCCCGGCGGCTGCCGTGAAGCGAGGCGGCAGGGGCGAATCAGGCGGGAGCGGCCGGGGCAGGCACGGTTGCGGCGCGCGGAGGGCGGCCGGCTGACAGCGTCGCGAGCGATGCCGACTTCGCGCGCACACGCACACCGCCGACACCCAGTACGTCGGGCGGGCCGGCGCCTAGCTGCCCGTGTCGCCTCGTGGCAGGGCCGCTTCGGCGAGCACCACCACGCCACCGCCATCAGGCGTGTCGGTGACGGTGTGTCCAAGCTGGGCCAGCAGTCCTACTACCGCGGTCTGCACGACCACTCTCCTGCTGTCGTTGCTCGCTGCACGGCCTGCCTGGTCACGGGCGAGCGCGGTGAACCCGTCCGAGGCCGTCCAGCTGACCAAAGCGCCCGCAGACACCTCGGTCACCCGCAGCCCCGGAACCCCGCTGTCCGCATCGCCCAGCACCTGAAAGCCGGCCTGGACCAGGCAAGAGCTCACCCGGGAAACGAGATCAGCCGGGGCGCAGGACACGCCGATCGCCTGCCCACCAGAAGCACGATCATGCCACCGTCCTCACAGGCGCCTGTGAGGACGGTGGGAGGACGCGGGTGGACCCCGGACGACGGCAACCGGCGGGTGGGCCACGGCCGGCCCGGCCGGACACACCCGCGGTCCCCGTCTATGCAAGACCCCGCCGGAGCCAGCCGACGGAGGTCCTCACGTGTCACAGACGGTCCCTATGACGGGGGGTTGGTAGACGCCGTCCGGACCAGGTTGAAGACCTCGCGGGCGGCATATCGCTTGAGGCAACGGATGATCTCACGACGGGTTTTGCCCTCCTGGGTGCGGCGTTCGTAGTACGTCCGAGTACGCGGGTCGTGGCGCAGCCGGGTGAACACGATGCGGTGCAAGCGGCATTCGTCTGCCGGTCGCCGCCCCGGTTGAGGCGACGCGAGTTCTGCCGGCCCGAGGAGTACTCGACGGGACTGACCCCGCACAGGGCGGCGAAGGACGCCCCAGTGCTCAGCCGCTCAGGGTTGTCGCCCATAGTGATCAGGAGCGTGGCAGCGGACCGTACGGTCAGCCCGGTTCACTTCGTACGGTGCGCCGGGCCGGTGTGGAGGACACCGGCACCTTCGGAGCGGGCCTGTCCCGCTGCCTTCTCGCTCAGCACGTCCAGGTTGACCACGGCGTACGCCGCCCCCTGGCAAGGCCCGAGTGGCCAAGCCGGTCAACGCTCTGTCGAAGTCTGAGGCGGCCCGAGGAGGAAGGGCCGGCCGTGCCTCCGCCCTGCCCCCGCCGGGCCCATGCCCGTGGCACCGGCAAGGGAGGCCGTCATGCACTACGGCCCCCGGCTCATGCCCCGATCATCAATGCGTCGGCCGGGCTGAGCCCGTCATCGCGGGCACGGGCCCCGGGCCCTCTGGCAGGAACAGGGCGCGGCTGGACCGGCCCTCACGTCATTCGGGTCCGCGGCCACCATGCGGCCTCCCCTGGCAGCGCCCGCGGTCACGGATGCTTCGTACGGGCGGCTGAGGCTTGCCGGGTGTCCGCGCCGGAGCTGACGTGTCGCTGGGTGTGCTGGGGGCCGTGCCAGTCCAGGCACATCACGGTGGCGTCGTCCTCGAGGCGGCCGCCGGCCGCGTCGAGGACTGCGGAGGTCAAGATCAGCGCGGCCTCCCGCGGGTGCAGATCCCGGGTCCTCTCCAGCAGGTCGGCAAGGTCGACCTTGTCTCCGTGATGTTCGAGCATGCCGTCGGTCAGCATGAGCAGACGGTCACCGGAGCGCAGATCGATGTCCTGAACACGGTAGGGGTGGGGTAGGCGCACGGACAGCCCGAAGGGATGGTCCACCTCGCAGGTGATCGTCTCCGTGATCCCGTCGCGCATGCGCAGGGGCCAGGGGTGGCCGGCGTTGACGAGCTGGGCCCGCCCCGTGTGGAGGTTGATGCGCAGCAGCTGCCCGGTGGCGTGGCCGCGGTTGTGGTCGGCCAGGGCCTGGTCGGCCAGGTGAGCCTGCTCCGCGAGACCGGCTCCTGCCCGGCGGGCGCCGCGCAGGGCGCCCACCAGGACCGTGGCGGCCAGGGCCGCGTCGATGTCGTGGCCCATGGGATCGGTCACCGAAATGTGCAGGGTGTCACGGTCCAGGGCGTAGTCGAAGGTGTCGCCGCTGAGGGCTGCGGAGGGCTCCAGACTCCCGCACAGAGTGAACTGGGCAGCCTCGCACGACAGCGACTGGGGCAGCAGCTGGTACTGGATTTCCGCCGCCAGGGTGGGTGGCCGGGAGCGTTTGCCCCAGGTGTACAGATCGGTGAAGCGCCCGTTGGCGATCACGACGTATGCCAGCATGTGGGCGGCTTCCCCTACCGCTTCCAGGACGTCCGGGTCGGGGGTGGCCGGCAGGAGCAGTTCCAGCAGTCCGATGGCGTCTCCGCGGTTGGTGACCGGCACGACCACCCGCTGCCCTTGGTCTGTCGCCTTTTGATAGGGCCGCTGGGTTCGGATCACGACCTCGTAGACGCTGCCGAAGAGAGGGATCCGCTCCGCCTCCTGCCCGTCCTCCACCGCCCCGGCTGTGGAGAGCCGCGCCACTGCCTTCCCCGTCAGATCGACGATGAGGAATGAGACCTTCGTGGCGCCGAAGCGCCGCAGCAGCTCCTCCGCGAACACGTCGACGGCCTCCACCGGCGCCGCCATCTCCGCAGCCGTCAGCAGCTCGGGATACCCACTGCGCCCACCACTCACGACCGCGGTCCTTTCATCCCCCCTAACAGGGTGGAAGCTGCCACGCCGAGCGTCAACCGCGGCCGATCACGGAACATGCTTCGACTGCACCGCCGCGATCAGGCGACGGCCTCGTTCGCTGGACCGGGGAACGCCTTCCTGCGGCGGGTCGGCTGCTCCCGCAGGCGCTCCTGCACCGCTCCCGGGGAAAGGCGAGGGCGTCGACCTCGGCAGGCCGGGTGACCGGCGTCCGCGTAGACCGACAAGTCACCGGCGGCCATCACGAACCCCGCAAAAGCCCCGTCGGGATGGTTCGCGACGGGGCTCCGCCGTATCACCCGCTATCACCGACGCCCCTATAACGCAGGGGTGCGGGAAACCGGTCTGACCAGGTTGAAGACCTCGCGGGCCGCATATCGCTTGAGGCATCGGATGATCTCACGTCGGGTCTTGCCCTCCTGCGTGCGGCGTTCGTAGTACGCCTGGGTGCGCGGATCGTGGCGCAGCCGGGTGAAGACGATGCGGTGCAGGGCGGCGTTGGCCTGACGGTCGCCGCCGTAGTTGAGTCGGTGCGTGCTCCGACGCCCGGAGGAGTACTCGATGGGGCTGACTCCGCAAAGGGCAGCAAAGGACGCCTCAGTGTTCAGCCGCTCGGGGTTGTCCCCCATGGTGATCAGGAGAGTGACGGCGCTGTCCGGACCGATGCCCACCGGTACGAGCAGTTGCGGCGCGTGACGTTCGACGAGCCGGGTCAGGCGTTGGTTCAGCTCATTGATCTGTCCGCTGAGCTGTTCGATGCGTTCGGCGAGCATGCGCAACGTCATGTGAGTGGCCTGGGCCACCGCGTCCTCGTCTCCCCCACCATCGGGCAGGCTGAGGGTCGCGCAGGTGCGGAACAGCTCGGCATTGCCCGAGCTCGACAACCGTTCCCGCAGGGCGGGGTCGGCGATGACCAGGACGGCCTTGAGCTGGTTGATCGCCTGGGTGCGGGCCTTGACCGCGGAGTCCTTGGCGAGTTTGTAGATCCGGGCGCTGTGCACGGGTCCGTCGCCGGACTTGGCCTGGGCCCGGGTGCGACCGCTGAGCACGGCTCGCGCTGCGGCCTGCGCGTCGAGCGGGTCCGACTTGCCGAGCAACCGGCGGGCCGTGCGGTCGGGCCGGTTCACTTCGAACACCTGGATCTGCTGGGTCAGCAGGTAGCGGGACAGGCCCGCGCCGAAGGTGCCGGTGCCCTCCACACCGGCCCGGCGCACCGTCCCCCGCCTGCGGGCCCATACGAGCAGTTGTCGGTAACCGACCGCCGTCGCCGGAAAGGACTCGGTGCCAAGGACCTTCCCCAGCGGGGAGACCACGGCGGCGACGTGAACCTCGCCGTGCGTGTCCACGCCCAGGACGACCTCGCGCCGAACGGGCGGATCCGTGCTGGAAGAGGTATTGCGCTCTCTGGTCGTCATGGTGGTTCGCCTCCCGCGTGGTGACGTGCTGGGTGGATGGCACCGGCCCGCTCGGGCGGTCTGAACCGTGATGGCGCCTGAACTCGGCAAGGCCCCTATGGGGACACGCCCTGTGGCTCGGTGGCAGGCAGCATCCCGCAACGGCAGTCGGCAGGTCCGTGACTGGACACTTCGGTCATAGATCTCACGAGTCAGACCCCGCCGCAGGACAGCGCCCACCTACTGTTCTCCGTCCAATCAGCTTGCAGCCACGTCACCCCGCTCGTTCGGACGAATTAGCTCGAAGCACCGGTCGCCTACCAATTCAGCTGGCAACATGCCGCCGTTGTACGTCAACTTCATGGCGAAGGCGGACCATTGGAACGGCGGGTCAATGAGCGGCAGCTCTCGGTGTTGCAGTGGGTGGGAGACGGGTGCCCTGCCGGCCAATGGGAGACCAGCTCCTACAAGACCACCTGTCAGGCGCTGCACAACCGGGGCCTGGTCACGATCTCCCGGCAGAGCGGGCAGTGGAGCGTCGCCGTGACGAGCGCCGGACGGCACTACCTGGCACACGGCACGTACCCTCCCCGCGGGTCAAGCCCGCGGAAGACCCAGGTCGCCGCTCCACGTCCCCAGTCTCCCCGAGCGCAGGTAACTCAGGCCGTCCTGCGGAAGCCAAGCCCTCCCTCGCAGCCTCGTGTGACGCTCACAGAGCAACTGTTACAGGAGCTCGCGGAGGCCGGCGGCAGGATCGTCAAGAGCGGCAGCGGTCCCGACTTGGAGAAGTGGCCGTCCCGCGTCGCCGCCGCACGCAGATCCGGAAGGATTCCCGAGGCGAAGGAACTGTACGGAAACTGGTGCCGCGACGGGTACGAGATCAAGCTCGTCGACATTCCCGCCTGGCGTCTTGCCGTCCTCGACCCCGTCCCTGTGCCCTCGCGGCTCACTCGGCCGCACGCCGTGGTCCGGGCCATGCAGAACGAACGCCAGCCGCTCGGCCTGACCAAGCCCGTCCAAGGACGCGCTCTCCGACTCATCCAAGCACTGATCACCGCTGCCGAGGCCGAAGGACACACCTGCTCAGCCGGTCAAACCGGCTACGCACCCCCGTCTTATCGCCGCCGCAGGGCAAATCCTCACTTCACCATCACCGCACAGGGCCAGACCGTGGGGTTTCTTGTCCTCCAGGAGCAGGACCGAGCCGAACACGTCGCCACCGAGAAGGAACTCGCCGACGCCAAGAAGCACTCGTGGGTCAGGATCCCCCGCTTCGACTACACCCCGTCCGAACGCCTCCGCTTCATCATCAGCGGCGGCCAGCCACACCGAGCGGGCGAATGGGCCGACACCCCCGGCCGTCCCCTCGAAGAGCAGCTCGCCGAGATCGCACAGGAGGTCACGCTGCGCGGCGAAGCCGCCGAACGCAGACGCCAGGACGAGGCCGAAGCGGCACGCCAGAAGCGCATCCGCTGGGAAGCCGCCATGGAACAAGCCCGCATCCGGTACGCCGAGGCGTACCGCGTCAGGCACCTGGAATCCCAGGAAGCGGCATGGCGCCACGCCACCCGACTGATCGAGTACGTGAACGCGGTACGCACACGCGTCGAGGCCATGCCACCGGGGCAGACCAGAACCGAAGCCGAAGCATGGATCAGCTGGGCAGCATCCACCGTCGAGCGCCTCGACCCATTGCACACACCGTCCCGACTGCCCGACATCCCCGAACCACGAGCCGACGACCTGAAACCCTTCCTCGGGCACTGGAGCCCCTACGGCCCCTGAGCCGCGATAGCGGGCACGCACCGACTGGGTGGCAACTCAGATGATCATCCGTGATCTCAGACAGAACGGCACGGCCTCGTCGCACCCAATGTCGGATGTCGTCGACCGCGCTGAGCGCCGCCGCACGGCCCAGCTCGCGCGTGGCGACGTGGTCGATCTCCGAGAGCAGCAGCGGGGACATACCAGGAGCCCCGCAGCCATGATGGCTGCGTTTGACGCACGCATGCTGCCCCCGCGATCGCCCCAGCGTTCCTGCAAGATCGCCCTACCGTCCACCGATTGCCCTCCGCACGTTGACGCACTCCCTGCTCACGCTCCAACCCATCTCCGTACGCGCAGCTTTGGCGGCTTGTCACCAATCCACCTACATCCACCGGTGTTTGCTGCTTGAGATGTCATGGGCATTCTGTATGGGTCTGATCGTCGGCGTGGGTGCAGCCTTGGGGGGCCGATGGCAAGAGGGGACGTCTGGGCGGGAAAGGGCACGACCGGATCGGTCGCGGACCTCGTCGCCCAGTTCGGCGAGGAGGTCAGGGCTAAGCTGCAGGGTCCCGCAGGGGCGGTCAGTAGTAAGGAGGACAGTCTGACCGCGCCGGTGGAGCATCTGCTGCGCGGCATGGCCTCGCGGCAACGCCTCAAGCTCATCGTCCACGGTCAGAGCCGCATCAAGGAACTCGGGATCCGGCCCGACTTCGCCATCGCCTGCGGCGGCAGGACCATAGGGCATGTTGAGCTGAAGCAGCCGGGCTCGGGGGCCGATCCGGAGAAGTGGTCGGTGAAGAGCCACGACCGCAAGCAGTGGGAGAAGATCAAGGCACTCCACAATGTGCTGTACACCGACGGATACCAGTGGGCGGTCTACCGTTTCGGCGTACAGGTCGGCCCGACCGGAATCCTGGTCGGAGACCTTGATTCCGGTAGCCGGCAACTCGTCGTCGCGGACACCGGGTTCGAGCGCGCCCTCACGCACTTCTTCCTGCCGGCACCCATCGTCCACGACAGCGTCAACGAACTGGTCAAGCGCATCGCGGGAATCTGTGCCCTGCTGCGTGACGAGGTCACCGAACGTCTCACCCGCGAGGAGCACGGGGAGGCTGACGCTGCGTTCTCGATCCTGGCCGACAACTGGAAGGACCTGCTCTTTCCCGATGCTCGCCCGGAGGAGTTCGCGGACCAATACAGTCAGACGCTGACGTTTGCCATGCTGCTGGCTCGTCTTGAGCACATTGATCTGGGCAGGCTCACGCTTCCCGAGGTCGCGATCCGACTGGGCAAGCGGCATTCCTTGATGGGCAAGGCGCTGGCGGTGCTGACGGACGACGCCCTCGACGATCTGCGGGGCATCATCGACCCGCTGATCGACGTCTTATCGGCCGTCGACCCCGAGATGTTCAAGGACGAGACCGGAGACGCCTACCTCCACCTGTACGAGGGCTTCCTGGGCGCCTACGACCCGGAACTGCGACGGCGGACGGGTACTTACTACACGGCCGGCGAGGTCGTCCGCTTCATGGTCGGCTTCACCGACGAGGTGCTGCGTGACCGGCTAGGCCAGGAGGACGGGTACGGAAGCGAAGACGTCACCGTCGTCGATCCGGCCATGGGTACCGGGACCTTCCTCATCAACATCATCGACCATGTCGCCAAGTCCCTGTCACTGAAGTACGGCAGGGCGCTCAAGTCCGGGCTTCTCCGGGAACTCTCAGGCCGACTGGTCGGGCTGGAGAAACAGACCGGCCCGTACGCCGTCGCCGAACTCCGTGTGCACCACGCCTTCCGGTCCCACGACGCCGACATCACGCGCCGCCCGCCGAGGCTTCTGGTGGCCGACACACTCGACGACCCTGCCGTCGAGCACCACCTGGGCTTCATGTACGAGGCGATCGCCCGCCACCGCCGAATGGCGAACAAGATCAAGGCGGACGAGAAGGTCATGGTGGTCATCGGTAATCCGCCCTACCTGCGGGGTGCGAGACAGTCGGGCGTCGGACGCTGGGTCACCGAGGGCAACCCGAACGGCCAGGGCCCGATCCTCGCCCGCTTCCACCCAGAGGACAACGGACGCGTCGGATACGCCCTCGACAACCTTTACGTCTACTTCTGGGCGTGGTCCACCTGGAAGGTCTTCGACCAGTTGACCGCCTCGGGAGCGCCGAAGGCCCCCAGCGGGATCGTTGCCCTCATCACCAACTCCGGATACCTGGACAGCGAGGGCTCGGCCGGCATGCGCCACTACCTGCGCGAGGCCGCCGACGAGGGCTGGGTCATCGGTCTCTCCCCCGAGGGTGCCTACTCCGACACGCGCACCCGTGTCTTCCAGGATGTCAAGCGGGAGATCTGCATCGCCGTCTTCGTCCGCCATGGCGCCCCGGACCCGGGTACACCGGCGCGGGTCTGGCGACTCGACGTCCCCGCGGGCACACGCGAGGAGAAGTTCAACTGGCTGGAAGGGCTTGGCCTCGACGGTCATCGCGACGGGACCTCCTGGCAACTATGCCCCACACAGTGGACCGCGCCTTTTCACGTCATGTCCGACTCCGAGTGGTCGGCAATGCCACCGGTGGACGCCCTGCTGCCCTGGACTAGCTCCGGCAACAAGAACAACCGCAGCTGGCCCGTCTCACCCAGCCGGGACGTCCTGGAGAGCCGGTGGCGCAGGCTCGTCCAAGCCCCAACGGAGGACAAGGCCGCACTGCTGAAAACCACCAGAGACCGCCGTCCGGATAAGCCGGAACCGCCACTGCCCGGGCAGCAGGAAAGGGACAGCCTTGCCGCGGAGAAGGAGACGTTGCCGATCATTGTTCCCTACGGCCGGATGACCTTCGACAGGCAGTACATCATCGCGGACAGGCGAGTGATCGACTTTCCGCGACCGGCCTTGTGGTTCGCCCACAACGACCAGCGTCAGATCTACCTGTCCGAACTCCACACGGAATCAGGCCGTCCAGGCCCGGCGGTGAGTTTCACCGCCCTTCTGCCCGACATGCACCACTTCAAAGGCACCGAAGGCGGCCGCGTCGCCCCTCTCTACCGCCACCCCCACCAGGCTGAACCGAACGTCACCCCTGGCCTGCTGCGGCTGCTCACCAAGACGCACGGCGTGACGGTCACCGCCGAGGACCTCTTCGCGTACATCGCGGGAACAGCCGGCCACAGCGGCTACACCCGCCGCTTCGCCGCGAACCTCGCAGAGCGCGGCGCCCGTATCCCTATGACACGCGACCCGGCTCTATGGGCGGAGCTCGTGGAAGTGGGCAGGCGCACGGTGTGGATCCACACATACGGCCAGCGCTTCGCCTCCCACCACGACAGTTCACCTGGCTCGCCCCCGAGGCTTCCCCCGGAGGAGCAACCGGAATGCGTCGTCGTGATCGGAGAGGACGACGGGTTACCTGAGGACATCTCCTACGACGCGTCCACGCGAACCCTCACGGTGGGCACGGGCTGCATACGTCCGGTGGCGCCCGAAGTCTGGGACTATCGAATCGGCGGGGTGCAGGTGATCCGCAAGTGGTTCAGCTTCCGCAAGCGCAAGCCAGACGTGGAACGACAGACCCCGTTGAACGACATCCTGCCCCCGACCTGGCCTGTCCGGTGGACCGTTGACCTGCTTGACCTCATCAACGCGCTCGGGCTCCTCGTGGCCCTCGAACCCCGACAGGCCCGGCTGCTGGACGCCGTGAGCAGCGGCCCGCTCATCACCACCGACGACCTACGGAGCGAGGGCATCCTGCCCGTACCTGCCTACGCAACCAAGGAACCGAAACCGCCACGGAAGTCTCGACGCACCCCCGGCCCTGGTCAGGCGAGCCTCGACTTCTCGGCCTGACACCCACCCGGCCTGAGTGCCCGACGCCCGCAACAAACGGAACATCTGCACGACGACGCCCCGCCGCAGCAAGCCAGCGGGGCGTCGTTGTATCAGGTCCCCTTCTACGCGGGTCCCCCGCCGGAGCGATCCGACGGGAAGCGGTCGCTGCCATGGTCGAGCCAGCGCGTGCTCCGCCGGCCGGATGAGTACTCGATGGGGCTGACTCCGCAAAGGGCAGCCAAGGACGCCTCGGTGTTCAGCCGATCGGGGTTGTCTCATATTTCGATCAGGAGCGTGACGGCGCTGTCCGGACCGATGCCCACCCGCTCGAGCAGCTGATGTGCACGGCGTACGACGAGCCGGGTCAGGCGCCGGTTCAGCTCATCGATCTGCCCGATGAGGCTGCCGCCGGAGAGGATTCGTTGCCCACGACCTTCCCCAGTCGGGGGACCGGGCGGCGATGTGAACCTCGCCGTGCGTGTCCACACCCAGGTCGACCGCACCCCGATTGGGCAGATCCGTGCTCGATGAGGTGCTGCGCTCTCTGACGGAACCGGCTCTCTGGACGCATGTGCGAGTGCAACCGCAAAGTAGGCGCACCCCGAAAACGTCACAGGGACACGGGACGCATGAGGCGCCGACCGCATCGTGCCCGACAGCGCAGCCGATCTCATGACGAAGCCGCGCCGGAGCTCTCCGGTGCGGCCTCGTCGTCTCACGGCTCCACGCAAAGCCCCCAGACGGGGCCTCGCCGTATCACTCGTCTATCACACAGCCATCACCAACTGGGCGGACCCTCCCAGACCAGCAGGCCCTGACCTGCGATTTCATGCCCGCGCTGGACTGGCGTAGACGTCCCTGGACGGTCTCTACAACCTGTGCCATGTGGTACCCAGTGAGGGACCGAGGATCAGGACCGGGGCCTCTTCTGGCCCGTCAAAGCGGTATTGCAGGGTGTTCGACGGTGTCTCACTCACGCCCCGCACCCTCTCACGTCTCACGGACGCCCCGATAACGCGGGGGTGCGGGGAACCTGTCTGACCAGGTTGAAGACCTCGCGTGCTGCGTATCGCTTGAGGCATCGGATGATTTCCCGGCGGGTCTTGCCCTCCTGGGTGCGGCGTTCGTAGTACGCCTGGGTGCGGGGATCGACGCGTAGCCGGGTGAAGACGTTGCGGTGCAGGGCGGCGTTCGCCTGCCGGTCGCCGCCGTGGTTGAGCCGGCGCGTGCACCGCCGGCCGGAGGAGTACTCGATGGGGCTGACTCCGCAAAGGGCGGCAAAGGACGCCTCGGTGTTCAGTCGCTCGGGGTTGTCTCCCATGGCGATCAGGAGAGGGACGGCGCTGTCCGGGCCGATGCCCACCGGCACGAGCAGCTGTGGGGCGTGGTGTTCGACGAGCCGGGTCAGGCGTTGGTTGAGCTCATTGATCTGTCCGGTGAGCTGTTCGATGCGCTCGGCGAGCATGCGCAGCGTCATATGGGTGGCCTGGGTTACCGCGTCCCCGTATTCCCCGCCATCTGGAGGGCCGAGGGTCGCGCAGGTGCGGAACAGCTCGGCATTGCCCAGGCTGGACAGCCGTTCCCGCAAGGCGGGCTCGGCGATGACCAGGACGGCCTTGAGCTGGTTGATCGCCTGGGTGCGGGCCTTGACCGCGGAGTCCTTGGCGAGCTTGTAGATCCGGGCGTGGGCGACGATCCGCGAGGGGCCGGTGGTGCCGCGCAGCGCGAGGGCGATCAGGGGAAGCAGGGTGAGCGCGGCGAAGACGGCGCCGACCAGGGCCGGTCCGGTCAGGCCGAGCGAGGAGTCCAGGGCCTGGCCCGCGACGAGGGAACCTGCGGTGATGCCGGTGTGGTGGCCGGAGGTGGTCAGCGCTGAGGTGAGGGTGGAGGCGTCGCCGGCGAAGCGGACGGCAAGGGATGTGACGACCGATTGACGGTGAACCCGGCCAGCGCCATGCCGAAGACCAGGACGACTGTGGCCACTGGACTGCTGGAGGCCGGGATCAGGGCCAGCAGTATGAAGGAGGTGGCCGCGGCCGCGGTGATCGTCGTGGTCATCGGGCGGCGGTCCCCGATGGCGGTGCCGCCCCGGGCACCGATACTGAAGGCGATCAGCACCAGCGGCACGGCGCCGGCCGGGATGCCCGCCCGGTCGGTCAGTAGCGGCGTGATGTAGGTGTACGTCGCCATGACTCCGCCATGATCAGCACGGCCCCGCCGAGCGCCGGCCACAGCCGCCCTTGGCCGAGGGCCCGGACCTCGGCCCGCACCGCACCTCCGCCCGCTGTCCGGTATGGGGAATGAACCGGCCGACGAAAGCGGCGGCCAAGGCGGCGAGGACGGCCAGGGCCCAGAACGGGCCGCGCCAGCCGGTGTAGTGGCCGACGAACGAGCCGATCGGCACGCCGACGACGTTGGCCAAACGTGAGGCCGCCCATCATGACGGCAACCGCCCGCGTGGCGCTCGCGGGCCCGGCGGCAGTGGCGACCACGAAGCCGACGGCCCAGAACGCTCCGGTGGCCAGGGCGTCGAAGAGATCCTCGATGAAGTCGCCGCCTGCTGCCGACGAATCTCTGACTCAGGTCACTAGGACCCCATACCGAGATGCGCTCCACCGGCGACATCGAGAGAGACGCCGGTGATGTACCGGTTGGCCCGGTCCGTGAGGAAGCCGATCGCGTTGGCGACCTCGGTCGGTTCGGCGAAGCGTCGCATGGGGAGTTGTGCGGCGCGTGCGGCGCGTGCTGCCTGCGCGGAGCCGGACTGGTCGGCGAGCTGTGACCACATCGGTGTGTTCACCGGTCCGGGGTTGACGGCGTTGACCGAGATCCCATCCGGTCCGAGGATCTTCGCCATCGACCACATGATGTGGAGCACGGCGATCTTGCTGGCGTTGTACGGCAGGTAGTCGACCCGTGCTTCCTTGGCCGCGACCGACGACAGCAGCAGAATGGTGCCCTTCGTGCCGCTGTCCCGCATGAGGTTCGCGACCTCGCGCGTGATGGTGAACGTGCCCGTGGCGTTGATGCGCATGGTGCGCTCGAACTCCTCGGTCGTGGTCGCCAGCGGATCGGGGGTGCCGCCGAGCACCCCCGCGGCGTGGACGAGAACGTCGATGCGGCCGTGTTCGGCGACGACCTGGCGCACCACTGCGGAGGTCTGCTGCTCGTCGGTGACGTCGAGCTCGGCGAAGCCGGCGAGGTCCTGGCCTTCGAGCGGTGCGAGGTCGGCCCCGACGACGATGTCCCCGCGCGCCCGCAGCGCGTCGACGACGGCCGCGCCGATGCCGCCGCTGGAGCCGGTGACCAGGGCTACCTGGGGCTGCGGCGCTACTTCACTGCTTTGCTGGACCATGTGCGTCCCTCCTGCTCCTCGGTGGGCAGGCCCGCCACCGCGAGGATCTTGTCGAGTAGCTGCTGGGTCTTGACCGCTTCCCATCCGGAGGTCAGCGGCTGCTGCCGGTCCTTGACGCGGTCGAGGAAGTGGCGGACCGCGTCGGCGAAGCCGAAGGTCTCGGTCGCGGTCGCCCAGCCGAACGCCTCCGGGCTCATCGACCGGACGGTGCGGGCGCCGTCCGCCGTCACCGCGACGGTGTCGGGGGCGATGACCTCCGCCGAGCGCATCTGCCCGTACGCGTCGAGCTTTTCGCCCCATGCGCCGGCAGTTCGGGCCGCGACCAGCAGGCCCGTGTTCCCGGTCGAGAACCGGATGAGGGCGGCTGTGCCGTCCTCTTCCCAGGGGTCGGTTCCGGCGGCCGCGCTGGTGACCTCGACGACGTCTCCGCCGCAGAACCAGCGGAGAAGGTCCACCATGTGGATCGCGTTCTCGAACGTGGCCCGGTACTCGGAGCCGGCGCGGTTCTTCTGCGCGACGCAGAACGACGCTCCGGCCGCACCGAACGCTTCCCGCGCGGCGACGTACACGGGCGCGAACCGCCGGTTCAGGCCGACCATCAGGATGCGGCCGTGCTCGTCGGCGAGTTCCGCGAGGCGGACCGCGTCGGAGGTCGAGGTGGCGAGGGGCTTCTCGCAGAACACGTCGATGCCGGCACGGAGGGCCGTCTCGACGGCCGCGACGTGCTCGGAGCGGGGAGTGAGCACGAAGACGGCGTCGAGCTCTTCGGCGTCGAGCATCGCGTCGACCGTGCGGTACACGTGGGCGAACCCCCACCGACGCTGCAGCCGGCTCGGGTCCTCGCGCCGTGACACCAGGGCGCGCAGCTCGACGTCGTCGCGCTGAACGAGGGTGGGCAGCTGCGCGATGCTGGCGATGTTGCCGGCGCCCACGACGCCGACTCGGAGCGCGGTCACGAGCGGACCTCGGTCTTCTGGCCGGCCGCCTCGACATCGAGCTGCCGCAGCAGCGTACGGAGGTGCTCGGCGCCGCGCCGGAATCCGATCTCCGGGGCTTCCAGATCCTGCGGATGCCACCGGTACTCGTATTCGAGCGAGAGCACGTCGTCGTAGCCGACTTCGCGCAGGCGCCGGAGGATGCTCGACCAGGCGAGGATGCCGTCGCCGACGACGCGCGACATGACGGCGCGCTCCTCGGCGTGCACGCGCGCCGTCTCGGACGCGACGAACGGGGCGTTCGGGTCCTTGAAGACGAGGTCCTTGACATGCACGTGGCCGATGAGATCGCCCTGGACGGCGAAGGCCTCCTCGAAGTCCTCGTCGTGGGTGAAGGTGAGGTTCGCCTGGTCGTAGAGGACGCGGACGTCGGGCGAGTCGACCGCGCGGACGAGCTCGGCGGTGTCGCGCGCGGTCTGCGTCATGGTGCCGAAGTGGTTCTCGGCGCAGAGCACGACGCCTGCGTCCGCCGCCGGGGCGGAGAGCTCCTGGAACGAGCGGACGAGCTGTGCCCAGTGCGCGGCGTGGTCCTTCCGGCCCGGCTGCCATGCGCCGGAGTAGACGCGGATGCGGTTCGCGCCGATCGTGTGGGCGATGTCGATGGCCGATCGCAGTTCGTCGACGGCTGCCGCGCGTATGCGTTCGTCGGTCGCGTTGATCGCGGTCGTGTATGGGGTGAGCCCGATGATGGGGATGCCTTCGCCGTCGGCGACGCGTGCCGCTTCCGCCGCTGCCGCGGCATCGCCGACGGGCAGACCGCTCGTGTAGTCGTCCTGGTAGATCACCTCGGCGGCATCCAGGCCGGCTCGGGCGAAGAGTTCGAGCGCTTCGGGAACGGTGTGGTCGGGAGTGCCGAGAGTGTGGCCGGCGATCTTCACGAGGGTGTCTCCGAGGTTTTCGAGATCGAGTGGGTGTGCCAGTCGTGGGGGCCGACGAGACGTGGCGGGTCGACGACGCGCGAGCGGTCGACGAACTCGAGGATGAGCCCCCAGGAGGTGCGGGCGTACACCCAGCGGTTCCCGGCGACAGCGGGGCTGTCGCCGGCGACCTCCTTGCGCGCACCGAGGATCTCGATGCCCCGGAGGTCGGCGATCGCGTCGACGACGTCGTCCACGTCGTCGACGACGAAGCAGAGGTGGTGCCCGCCCGCGTCGCTGGCGCGCGGGAACACGGGTGAGCGGTCCTCGCTCCACCACTGGAACAGCTCGACGTTCAGGTTCGGCGGCAGCCGGAGCATGCGTAGCTCCAGGTGTGCGTCCGCGGGCACGCCGAAGTGCTCCGGCATGACCGCCGCATCGGGTCCGCGGGTGGAGCGATAGAGCTCCTCGGCGCCGAAAAGGACGGTGAACAGGCGGGTGGCGTCGTCGAGGTCGGGGACGGTGAAGGCCACGTGGTCCACGTATTGCAGACCGGGAAGGCGGCCGGGGTTCGGATTCATGAGCGCTGTTCCTGGGTGGAGGAGCGGATGAGAAGTGATGGCTCGAGCACGACGTGTTCGGGCGGGCCGCCGGCGATGAGTGCCTCGCCGAGTTCGATGGCGATCCGTCCGAGGTCGGTGATGGGTTGTCGCACACTGGTCAACCGGGGGTTGAACTGGGCGCCGAGGTCGAGGCCGTCGAAGCCGATCACCGACAGGTCGGCGGGCACGGACAGTCCGCGCGAACCGAGCTCGGAGATCATGGCGAACGCGATGAGGTCGTTGGAGGCGATCACCGCTGTCGGGCGGTTCGGTTCCCGCATCCAGCGGTCCACGAGCTCCGGCCCCGGTTCGGCGCCGGGCGCCGCCTCGAGGACGACGGGCGGGACGGCGTGACGCTCGGCGGCGTGGTGGTAGGCGTCCCAGCGGTCCTGGGCGGTGTACGTGCCGACGATGCCCGGGGCGTAGGCGATGTTCGAGTGCCCGAGACCAAGGAGGTGGTCGAAGGCGAGGTCGATGCCGCGGACGCTGTCGACGGTGACGGTGGGCACGGTCGGGTCGTCCTCGACCCGGTCGATGACGACGACCCGGTTCTGGAACGCGTACCGGCGCAGCGCCTCGAGGTTGACGCGGGTCGAGGGGGCGACGATGCCGAAGGGCGAGTACATGGAGTGCATCGCGCTCACGTAGTCGGCGGTCTGCCCGGCGTCGCCGTTGGTGATGCAGAGCATCAGCTGGTAGCCGCGTGCTTCGGCGGCGGCGGCGGTCGTGCGCGCCAATTCGGCGAAGAACGGGTTCGTCAGGTCCGGAACGATCAGCGGGACGAGGTTGCTCGAGCCGCGGCGGAGAGCCTGGGCGAGGGGGTTCATCGAGTAGCCGAGCTCGGCCGCGACACGCAACACATGTTCCCGGGTCGCCGCACGCACGGCATCCGGCTTCGAGAACGCGCGCGACACGGTCGAACGGTGCACGCCGGCCGCCTTGGCGACGTCGTCGATGCTCACCTCAGCCACGACGCGCCGTCCCTTCCGGGTGCGGCGACCAGATGAACTCCATCGTGGTCACAAGCTCGGCGAGCGTCGGCAGGCCCGCGAACCCGGTCGTGAGCGTGTCGGCGACGCCGGTGACGAACACGTCGTACAGCGGGTCGCTGTCGACTTCCAGGACGGCGCTCTTGGTGACACCGGACTGGTCGGTGAATGTCGCGTCCCCGTTGGTGTCGACGGTGGCGAACCCATGGGACCCGGCCGCGGTGAAGCTGCAGTACCGCTTCAGCGGCGAGTCGGGGAACGCGTAGCCGACCTCGACGATCGCCTCGCGGCCCGTGCCGGTGGTCAGGATCATCGTGGAGTGGTCGTCGACCGCCTCGCGGTGCAGCGTGGTGGAGAGCTTCTGGACGACGTCGACGGGGTGTCCGATGTGACGGATCGCCAGGTCGACGAAGTGCGGGCCGAGGTTCATCAGGCTGCCGCCGCCCGAGAGGTCGGGTTCGAGCATCCACGGGTTGCCGTTGCTCCGGTACCGCGAGGGCGGACCGGCGACGAACGCCATCCGCTCGTAGACGATGTCGCCGGCCTGTCGCAGCCACATGTCGATCGGTGCACCGCGCTGGACGAGCGCCACGGTCGCCGGCACGGCGGCCGAGCGCGCCTCCTCCTCGATCGCCCGAAGGTCGTCGAGGCTCGCACCGGCGGGCTTCTCGATCACGAACGGGATGCCGCGGCCGATGAGCTTTCGGCCGACCTCGAGCATCTCGTGGTGCGGGCAGAACACGAACGCCACGTCGATGCCGTCCCGGTCCAGGGCCTCGTCGACGCTCGCCGCGACGGGTGCGCCCAAGGGCTCGGCGAATGCCCGAGCGACTGCGGCATCGGGGTCCTGCACCGCCGTCACACGGAAGCGTCGGGCAAGCCCGGCACGGTACAGCGGCGCGTGCCAGTGGGACGCACCCAGCACCACGGCCGAGGGCCGGGGGGCCGAAGAGGAATGATCCACCGCCGACGACTCTCCTTCGCATTGATCGTTCGCGTTGATCGAGGATCCCGGCGCCTCAGCCGCTTCGGATGAGAACGATTGCTGAGATCGATTGCAGACCAGGTTGCAACACGTCTCCGCGATTCGTCAACGTCTTCTGGACGGGGCTCGCGAAGCGCGTGCAAGTGGTGTAACCATCAGGGCCATGTTCCAGAAACTCCACGTCATAGAGACGATCCGCGATTCCGGCAACGTCCTCATCGTCCGCCTCGACAGCGCCGAGGAGGCGTTCGAGGTCGCCTCGGCAGCCGTCGCCGGAGGCATCCGCGCCCTCGAGATCACCCTGTCGATCCCCGGGGCCCTCACCGTGATCGAGCGCCTGACCGAGCGCTTCGCCGGCGAGGATGTGGTCTTCGGCGCGGGCACCGTCCTCGACGGACACGCCGCCTGGTCGAGCATTCAGGCCGGCGCGCAGTTCCTCGTCAGCCCGAACCTCAACCCCGAGATGATCCGCGTCGCCAACCGCTACCAGATCGCCACCATCAGTGGCGCCTACACGCCGACCGAGATCCTCGAAACGGCCGAGGCCGGCGCGGACATCGTCAAGCTCTTCCCCACCGAAGCCGGCGGCATCCCGTACGCCAAGGCGGTCCTGGCACCGCTCGCGCACGTCCCGATCCTTCCGGCGGGCGGCGTCACCACCGCCAATGTCGGCGACTGGTTCGCCGCGGGCGTCGCGGCGGTCGGAGTGGGCAGTGCCATCACCAAGGCCGGCCGCCCCGACGGCGACATGAGCAAGGTCACGGCGGCGGCGAAGGAGTTCATGGCCGCGATCGCGCGAGTGAAGCGATGACGTCCGACGCCCAAGCCGTGCCAGACATGCAAGCCCTGCCCGACGCGCACACCCTGCCCGTTGCCTACATCACGCTCGGTGGGGCAGGATCGGGAAAGTCGACCCTGTCGAGACACCTCAGCTCCCTCACGGGCGCGGCCTATCTCGACAAGGACACGATCGCCGGACCCCTCGTGCGAGTGGCCCTTGAGGCGTTCGGACAGGATCCCTCCGATCGGGAATCCAACGAGCTGTACGTCCAGAGGGTCATGCCCGCCGAGTACGAGACGCTCTTCGCGACCGCCGGTCGGAATCTGGAACTCGGCCACTCCGTCGTCCTCGACGCACCGTTCGTGGCGTACCTCGGAGACCCCGATTTCCTGCGTCGCTCGACCGAGCGTGCAAGCTGGCCCGCCGCTCGTATCCGGGTGCTCCACGTGCGCACCTCGCCCGAGGTCGTGCGGCAACGGCTGATCGAGCGCGGCAGCGAGCGGGACCGGGTCAAGCTCGCCGACTGGGACGCCTATTGGGAGCGATTCGGTGTGCTCGATTGCCGCTGGAACACCGGCGAGCACGATGTCGTCGTGAACGACGACGAGTCGGCCTTCACGCGTCTGCGTGAGCTGGTGCAGCGGGCCTGACCGCCGCGTTCGGGGTCCGACGATCAGGATGACGGCAACTCTTGACAGCTGGGGCGATCGCGTGTGACGTTTCGTAACAGCGTTCGTAACAGCGTTACAAATCCCGCGGACTTGGATCCACGATGGCGAGGAGACGAGAACATGGCACTGGCCGATGGCGTCGTGAATGCGATGCGTGTGCTCGAACTGCTGGCGCCGTACCCCGAAGGCCGCCGCATCACGGACATCGCTGAGCGCCTCGGCACCAACAAGGCCATCGTTCATCGTCTCCTCGCCGCCCTGGCCGACGCGGGTTACGTAGATCAGGACCCCCGCACCTCCAGCTACTTCGCCACTCACAGCCTCGGCGCCCTGGGACTTCGCCAGCTGTCCTCGTCAGGAGTGGGGACGTGGGCCCAGCGAAGCCTGGACTCGCTCGCGGCGGAGTGTGAGGAGCTCGTTCGCCTGGCGGTAGTCACCAACGATTCCTTGAAGTGGATCGCCAAGGCCCAAGGAGCGAACTCCTCCCTCCGCATCGACCCCGTCATGGGCCAGGACGCGGTCCCCCACGCCACCGCGTCCGGGAAAGCGTGGCTCTCCACTCTTTCTCCGGACCGAGTCGAGACCGTGCTCGCGCACGAGAGCCATCTCGACGTCACCCCCAGGTCCCCCCTCGACCGGTCCGCGCTCGAAGCCGAGCTCGCCGAGGTCCGTATCCGTGGGTACGCCACGACGGTTGAGGAGATGGACCTCGGCATCAGTGCCGTGGCGGCTCCCATCCGCGGAGCCGGACCGGGCCGGGAGGCCACCGGGACGATCAGCATCGCGGGCCCCTCCGTACGCATGACCCGAGCGCGCATGGCCGAGCTCTCGCCGCCCCTGCTCGCGGCCGCGGCCGACGTCTCCCGTAGCTGGCCGAGCTACACGTACCTCCTCGCAGACGAGGACCTCTCCGCCTAGTCGGCCAGACACCCCTTCTACATACAGGTTCAGCGACCCCCGGCCCAGGCGTGGGGATGCCCACTCGCGCCCAAATTCAAAGGAGAATTCGATGACGGCCTCACGTCGCGCGGCCAGTACATCCACCCTCGACGGCTCAGAGCCTGTCCCGCCCAAGGGACGGGCCAGTAACCTGGTCGCCGGGACCATCGGGCACTTTGTCGAGTGGTACGACTGGTACATATACGGCCTTCTCGCCTCTGTCTTCTCCGCGCAGATCTTCCCGTCGGGCTCCCAGTTCGCGTCCCTCATCGCCTCGTTCCTCACCTACGCCATCGGGTTCGTCGTACGGCCCCTGAGCGGCATCATCATCTCCCCGCTTGCCGACCGGTACGGGCGCCGACGCGTTCTGTCCCTCGGGGTCTCGGGGATGGCTCTCGGCGCGTTGATCATCGGGCTCACCCCCTCGTACGCGACCATCGGCTACTTCGCACCGATCCTGTTCGTCGTCGCCCGCATCCTCCAGGGCGTCTCCGCCGGCACCGAGGGCCAGAGCGCCATCGCGTACATGGTGGAACACGCTCCAGCCAACCGGCGCGGGCTCTTCGGCTCCTTCACCAACATGGCCAGCGGGCTGGCAACCCTCGCCGCGACGGGCGCCGCAGCCGCCGTCACCTCTGCTTTCGACGCCGACACCCTGGCGTCCTACGGATGGAGGATCCCCTTCGTCCTCGGTGGTCTGGTCGGCATCGTCGGACTCATCCTCCGCGCCCGCTCGGACGAGTCCCCGGAGTTCGAAGCCAGCACGCACGGCGAGCAGAAGTCCGCACCCGCGAAGCTCCTCCAGCTGCTCCGCGAACACCCCAAGGCGATCCTGCAGACTGCCGCCCTGTCCGCTCCGGCCGTGGCCTATTACACCTGGGCGACGTTCCTGCCCACCTACGCCAACCTCACCTCGGGCCGAGACCTGTCCTCCAGCCTTGCGGGCAGCACGATCGGCCTTGCCCTGCTGGTTGTCGTCGTTCCTGTCACCGGCTACCTCTCCGACCGTCTCGGTCGCCGGAAGATCTTCCCCATCATCGGCGCCACCGGAATGATCGTCCTGTTCTATCCGCTGCTGCTCCTCCTGCAGGTGCCCGGCTTTGGTGTCTACCTCGTCGTCACCGCCTCGGGATGGCTGGTCCTCGGAATCTGGCAGGCCGTCTACCCCACCATCCAGGCGGAGTTGTTCCCCGCCTCGGTCCGCGTCTCCGGAATCGGATTCGCCCATCAGATCGTCATCGCCGTCTTCGGCGGTACCGCACCCCTCATCGCGTCCGCGTTCGTCGGCGCCGGACGGCCCATGTTCGTGGCGATCTACATGATCGTCGTCGTCGCCCTGTGCCTCATCGTCTACTTCACGATCCCGGAGACCGGCAGCCGAGCCCCGCGGAAGATCGTTTCCGCGACCGACACCATCGCCGTCGTCATGAGCGAGGACTCGTCCACTGCCGCAGGTTCAGCCCGTGAACAGCACAAGGAGCCCCGGCCGTAGCCGTCCCTGCTCCCGAGCACGCGATGGGGACACCTCGAAGATCGAACGGAAATTTCATGATCATCAACACTTTTTCGTACCTTTGGTCGACAACGGCCATCGATGCAATGTCCGAGTTGACCCAGAACGGGTACAACACCTTCGAGGTCCCCATCAGCTCGCCGCATTGCTGGCCGGTAGAGATCTCCGACTCCGAACGTGCGGAATCCCTGGCAGCCCTCAACAAGAACGACGCCAAAATCCGATCCCTGAACGCCGGCGGATACGACATCAATCTGGCCAGTCCCGCCGCCAGCATGCGCCAGAAGAGCATCGAGCACATCGCGTCGGTGGTCGACCTGGCGGTGGCTTGGGATGTCCCGGAAGTCGTCATCTCCCCCGGCACGCGGCGTCCCATGATCTCCCCCTCACTCGAGAGCGTCCACGGATGGATGCACGAGAGCCTGGAAGAGCTGATCCCGCTGGCCAAACGGGCCGGAAAGCGACTCCTCTTCGAGAACACGCCCTACTGCTTTGCTCCCACGATCGAGGAGCTGGCAGACATCGTCGACACGGTCAACGATGACGCGCTGAAGATCGTGTACGACGTCGCGAACGCCGCGTACATCGGGGAGGATCCCGTATCGAGCCTGCGCTCGCACCACGGATCGATTGCGCTCATGCACATCTCCGACACGGGCACAGAAACGTGGGGTCACGCCCCCATCGGCACCGGGGTGATCGATTGGAACGGCCTGGGCAAGGCGGTCCACGACACAATCGGGGTGGAGAACGTCGTGCTCGAAATCATCCGCGAGGAGGACACCCTCGAAGTGTTCGCGAAGGCAATGCGCGACCTCAAGGAAGAGGGCTGGGATATCGGACAATGATTTCAGCGCCTCAAGGTCCAGGGCGACTCCGAGGGCGAATCGAACCGCAATTCCCGCTGGGAATGTACAAGGAGAGAGTGCAATGAGGGTACTGGTCAGTGGCGGAAGCAGCGGCATCGGCGCGGCTGCATGCCTGAGGCTCGCAGAGGCGGCGCTTGCCCGCGGCGAGAAGCCGATGGTCGCGGTCTCCGGCCTTACGTCGAACGATCGGCAGGACGAGGTCGTCCGGTCGATCCAGTCGATGGGCGGCAAAGCCATTGCGTTGACCGGAGACCTGGGCGACCCCGACGTGCCCGGTCAGCTGGTAGCCGCTGCGGTCGAAGAGTTCGGCGGCCTGGACGCGCTGGTGGCGAATGCCGGAATCGCCAATCCCGGCGAACTCAAGGATCTCTCCCTCGAGGACTGGGACGACATGTTCTCCGTCAACCTTCGCGGAGCATGGCTACTTGCCAAGGCAAGCTACCCGCACCTGAAGGACAGCCGAGGGGCCGCCTGTTTCACCTCTTCAATGTCCGGCCAGCTCCCCCATGCCGGATCGGGTGCCTACAGCCCGACCAAGGCTGCGCTCACGATGATGGCTCAGACGCTCGCGCTCGAATGGGCGCCTGACGGGATCCGTGTGAACGTGGTGTCCCCGGGCATGACTCGCACTCAGATGACCGAAAAGATGTATCTCGATCCCGAGGTCAAGAAGGCGCGGGAAGAAATCATCCCATTGTCGAAGATTGGCGACCCGATGGATATCGCGAACGTGATCGAGTTTCTTGTCAGCCCGCTGGCGGGATACGTCACTGGCCAAGATGTCTGCGTCGACGGCGGCTTCTCCAAGTCCATTCTCAGCCACATTCCCGGTCGACCCAGCTCCAAGTCCTGACGGGGTTCTCCACCTGGCCGGCGGAGCCGCTCATGAGCGGCTCCGCCCCTCGCTCTGATGATCCGAACCGGTGCGTGCTCATCCTGCGCTCGGTACCCGGTCGTACTCGCGCGCGGAAAGGCGAACGGCCAGTTCAGAAGCTCTTGTTCCAGGCGCAGGGTCGGCTGTTCCAAGGGCAGGGTCGGCTGGTCACCTCGGGGGATGCGCGGGCAATCGGAGTCCACTAGGGCGGCTATCTGTGCGTGGTGAGCAGCCGCACCGCCGCATGCCCACCGTGGTGACGTTCTCCCTGCCTGTCACATTCCCTACTGCCGGGGTGGGTACGTGCTCGGCGTGCTCGATGCCTCTGCGGCAGGGGTACGTGCGGCATGTCCGCCTTCGGAGTCCCAGACCGCCTCCCGGAGCGAGTCCCGGTCGGTCGCTTCCTCTGCCACGGTCCGGAAGCGCTCGCCCTCATGGATCAGGCCGGTCGCCGTGAGGCTGCGCGACGGGTCGGTGGCCGTGGCCATGAGCCGGGCCGCGGTGGCCGGTTCTGTGTCCGGCGGTATGACCAGCAGGTCCCAGCGGCCGACGGTGTAGGAGAGCAGGAGCAGCTTGTGCGGGTCTTGTTCGGCCTCGAACCAGCCGACGTGCACCACGTGCCCGTCAACGGGCACTTTTCGCGGGATGACGGGCCAGAACGTCGGATTCACCGTTACCCGGGTGATCCGGCCCCACAGTGGGTCGAGGACCGCGATGAGTGCAGGAAGCTCCGCCATCAGGTCGCGGGAGCGGGGCCACCAGGCACCGTCGATCAGTGCCGGAGCGGTTCCGAGGGGTGCCAGGACGAGTCGCAGGGGCGACGAACAAGGAGTCCGGTCCTCGTCCGCGGGCGTCAACAGAACAGTCGCGGTCATGGCACGGACCCAACCCCGGGCCGACCTGGCCGACCCAGTTGTCGTGAATCGCCGAGAACGACGTCAGCGTGGAAGCCGGTGTACGGAATGCTCTCGGTAATCACCAGGGTACTCCTCGTCTGGGGCCGACGGACCGTTGCGGCTATGGGCTGAACGGAGCACGAGGCGCCGGCCGCCCGTCGCCGCAGTCAGCGCAGGAGGCGGCGGAGCGACGGTTCGCGGGGTCCGTGCCCGCGCCTTGCTCATGCCGCGTCTTGTCAGGCGGCGACACCGGTCACCGTGACCGAGACGGTGACCGGCTCCGCTACACCGTGGGTGGCGAGGTGGGCGATGACGGCGGCAGCCGCCCGGTCGTGGACGTTCCGGGCGATGTCCAGCGCCCGCCGTCCCCCGGTCAGGACGCAGCGCACCTCGATGTGCCATCCCGAACCGCCCGGCGCCCGGTCGGCGCGAACGCCGGCCTCGAACGGCGTTCGGTGGGGCCAGGTGCTCGCCCGGGTGGGCGCGGCTGCCGCGAGGCGGTGGGCGAGACGGGGTTGCAGGCCGGCCACGCCAGGGACCGCGAGGGCCGCCTCGGCCGCGACGCCGAGGAGCGCGGTGGTGCCGGTGGCGGTCATCACGTGCCCCGGCCGGTCGTGAGACCGGGGCCGCGGGGCGGCCACGGCTCCAGTACGTCGACCACGGTGATGTCGACGGCCGACACGGCGAGACCCAGGTCCTGTCCGGCGGAGTGGAGGACCGCTTGGCGTACCTGGTGGACCCGGTCGGGCAGCGGACGGTCGAGAGCGGCAGCCAGGGTCATGGTCACCCGTACGTCGGTGCCCTCCCCCTCGGGTGCGAGGCGGCAGCCCGCCGCCCTGGCACCGGGGACCGTGTCCACGGCCCGCCGCAGGGCCTTCGCCGCGGCGCTCTCGGCGATCCGCAGGTCCCGGTCCGGGTCTGCCAGAGGCAGTAGCCGCCCGAGCCGTACCTCTGCCCTGACGATGTTCATGACGCGGTCGGTGAGGGCGTGCAGGCGGGGTGCGTGCTCGGCGCGCAGCGCGCGGGTGGCCGCGTTCACCGTGGCCAGTGCCTCGACTGCCTCGCGGCAGTACGGACAGGAGACGGTGTGCGGGTCCGTGGCCGGCAGCGCGTCATACTCCTGTTCCCAGACCCGGCTGAGCAGGCGGCCGCAAGGGAGTACCTCATCGCCCTCGAACGGGGGCCCGTCGGCTTCGGGCGGGTCTGAGGGCCGCGGGTGCGGGTCGTCTAGCGCCATGGGCCCATCGCCTCCTGCAGGGATCGGCGTGCCCTGAACAGCCTGCCGCGCACGGTCGGCTCAGTGGCCCGTGTCACGTGGGCGATCTCCTTGTACGACAGGCCCTGCACCTCCCGCAGGACCCAGCAGAGCCGCTGCCCGGCGTCCAGATCGCGGAGCGCACGGGACAGGGCGGCAGTGGCCGCGTCCTGTTCGGCGCACCGGGCGGGCTGGCTCCAGGCGTCTCCCGCCGCGGGCTCGACGACGGCGTCCAGCGACAGGGGCGGCGGTCGGCGCCGACGCAGGGTCAGGCATCGGTTGACGGTGATCCGGTACATCCAGGTGCCGAACTCCGCGCTGTGGCGGTATTCCGGCAGTCGCCGCCAGGCGCTGACGAAGGCGTCCTGAACGGCCTCCTCGGCATCCTGCGGATTGACGAGCATGCAGCGGGCCAGAGTGAGGAGGGACGAGCCGTGCCGCCGGACGAGGACGGCGAAGGAGTCCTCGTCCCCCTCGGCCGCCTGTACGGCCAGCAGCGCGTCCGGCAGGTCGCGATCCGGCAGGTCGCGTGCCGGCGATGGAGAAACAGCGTGTTTGCTCATGACGCCCCCGCACGAGGCTTGGACCGCCCGAGTACCCAGAGGACATTTGTGACTCACGTCACACGCCATGCGCGTGAGGATTGCGGCGCTCGATATGTCCAACCCTTTGACGGGTGCCACACGGGTGTCCGACCGACCGATCGAGGCGACCGCCATGACGGAGAACATCACCAGCGTCGGCGGGGGCGGCAGGCCGGATGCGGGCGTGAGCGCGCTGAAGGGCCGTACCGGGGCCGGGGCTCCGGCGGAGACACGGGGGAAGACCACCATCGCGGACGGCGTGGTGGCCAAGATCGCGGGCATGGCCGCCCGCGAGGTACCGGGCATCTACAGCCTGGGCGGGGGGATGGCCCGCGCCTTCGGCGCCATGCGGGAACGCGTTCCCGGTGGAGGAGGCGGAGGCGTCGCGCGAGGAGTGAAGGTCGAGGTCGGCGAGCGTCAGGCCGCCGTGGACCTGGATGTCGTCGTCGAGTACGGCGTCTCCATCGTCGACGTCGCCGGCGCCGTCCGCACCAATGTCATCAGCGCCGTGGAGCGGATGACGGGCCTGGAGGTCGTCGAGGTGAACATCGCCGTCGACGACGTCCACCTGCCCGACGAGGAGGAAGAGGCCGCACCGGACGAGGGCCGCGTGAGGTGATCCACACCGGGCCCGGTGAGGGCGCGGTAGATCGCGCGCACGGTGACGTACGTGCGCGAGACGGGTGAGTGCATGATGAACGCAGCAACGACGGGCCTCGCGGCGGGCATGGCCCTGGGCTTCGCCGGTTATTTCGGCGGCTTCTGGGCCTTTCTGCTGGTGCTGGTCCTGGGTACGGCGGGGCTGATCGTCGGCCTCGTCGTGCAGGGCGACCTCGACGTCCGGGAGCGGAGGCGGCGATGAAGACCCGGCCCGGTGCCCCCGGTGAGGCGTCGGGCCCACCGGCGCCGGCCGCGGGCCTGCCGCCCCCGGCCGAGCGGGGTGCCACCGTCATCCCGGACAGGGTGGTCGCCCGTATCGCCACGCAGGCGGCCCGCACGGCCCAGTCGCGGCGTGCAGCCGTACCACCGGACCGGGGCGGGCCGGCGGCGCCGAGCGCGTCCGCCGCCGTCCGTACTGGGTCGGTGCGCCTGCACCTGGCCCTGGACCTGCCCTATCCCACCGACATCCCCCAAGTCTGTGAGGGGATCCAGCAGGACGTCGCCGAACGGGTGGCCCAGCTGACCGGCTTGCGTGTCGGGGAGGTCACCCTCACCGTCCGACGGCTGGTGACCGCCGCCGGGGCGAGCCGGGGGCGGGTCCGGTGAGCGGCCCCGGGGCACGGGGCGCCGGGCACGCCGAGCAGGAAGGAGGAGCGCGATGACAGCCGACCCCGGTCCTCCTGCGCGCGGCTCGGCGCCGTCCGCGCACCGCGCCACGGTGCCGCTGACGAAGGAGCCCGATCCACCCGAACGCGACGTATCCGGCCCTGATCGCACGGCCGGTGAGCGCGAGAGCGGGCACCGAACCCACCGGCCGTGGTCCGCGCGCCGCATCCCGGCCGCGCTGGTCGCCTCGGTGATCCTCGTGGCGGCGGTCGCAGCGCTGGTCGACGTCATCGCCGTACGAGTGGGACGCCCGGCGGCGGCCTGGCGACGGCATCTGGCCGACGAACTGGCCACCCGCCCCGTGGACGACGTGTGGATGCTCACGGGAGCCGCCGTGGCCGCCGCCGTCGGTGTCTGGCTGATCGTCCTGGCCCTCACCCCCGGCCTGCGGCACTGGCTGCCCCTGCGCTCACCCGTGGGCTGCCCCCGGCTGCGGGCCTCCCTGGACCGTGACGGGGCCGCCGACCTGCTGCGTGACGCCGCGATGCGGGTCCCCGGAGTCGGCTGGGCGCACGTCCTGGTAGGCCGCCACCGCATCAAAGCCCGCGCGGGCGTCCGCTTCCGCGATCCCCAGCGGGTGAAGGACGACCTCACCGCCGCCCTCGACGAGGAACTCGACCGGCTGGCCCTCGCCCGTCCTCCCCGCATCGTCGTACGCCTGCGGCGACGCACCGACTGACCGAAACCCGTAGCACCGGAGCTCACACCATGACGCCGCGATCCGCGCTCAACCGCAGCCTGCTGGCCTGCGCCGGACTGGTCCTGCTCGGCGGCGGACTGCTGATTCTCTTCGCCGGGTTCGACCTCTACCGGGGACATGATCTGGTCCCGCCCGCCGGCTGGCCCCTGACCGTCCCGGCCGACGTCCTGCTCGGCTCGGCCGACCGGGCCCACTGGAGCAGCCAAGGGTGGTGGTGGCCCGCGGTCATCGCCGCCCTCGCCCTCACCGCCCTGCTCGCCCTGTGGTGGCTGCTCGCCCAGCTGAGCCGGCGCCGCCCCGGCACACTGCCCGTCGGTGGCACACCTCCACAGGAGGGCGTCGAACTGCGCGACCGCGCACTCAGCGACGCGATCGCGGCCGAAGCCGGCGCCCTGCCGACGGTCGAGCACGCGGCCGTACGCCTCACCGGCCGGCCCGCCCACCACCGCACCCGCGTCAGGCTCACCCTCACCCCCGAGGGCACGCCCGGCGCCACTCTCGGCGCCCTCTGCGCAGGCCCGCTCCGCACCGCACGCCGGTCCACCGGCCGCCCTGACATGCCCACCGAGGTCCGCCTGCACGTCGCCCGCCGCAAGCCCCACCGTGCGGAGTAAAGGAAGAGACCGACCGTTCCCCTGCCCAACGCCCCTGCGGTCTTTCGCAGTCCGCAGGTGACCGGCCCTACTCCCCAAAGGAAATACCATGATCGTCTTGGGCATCATCCTGCTCGTCATCGGCTTCCTCACCGGAATATCCATCCTGTGGACCATCGGAATCATCCTGGCGGTCGTCGGAGCCATCCTGTGGATCCTCGGCGCGATGGGACACGCCGTCGCGGGTCGACGCCACTACTGGTGACCGGGGTCAGGTCCGACGGGCGACGGCTCGGGCCGCACGCGGCTCCCCTTGAGTATCGGAAGCTCCACCTTCAGATCGCGGGAGCCGGGCCACCAGGCATCGGCGATCAGAGCCGGAGCGGTGTCGGCGGAGGCGGCACGAGTCGGGGCGGCAACAAAGAGGGTCCGCTCCTCGCCCGATCAAGGACATCCAGCTGCCCGACACCATGAAGCGTGCCATGGCCCGCCAGGCCGAGGCGGAGCGGGAGAAGCGAGCGAAGATCATCAATGCGGCGGGCGAGTCGCTGGCCGCGGCCGCGCTCGCAGACGTCTCGGACACCATGCGGGCCCACCCGCTGGCGCTTCAACTGCGCAATCTCCAGCGCCTGGTGGAGATCGGCGCCGACCAGAACACCGCCGTCGTCTTCCCGGCCCCCCTCATGAGCACGATCGGCGAACTCAGCTCCCTCCTCGCCCGGGAAACCGCGGCCGCCGCACCCGCCGCGGCAGCACCACTGGCCGGCAACGGCCGCACCGACAAGTCTCTCAGTCCGGCCGGCACCGCTCCCGGCACCACAGCATGACCCGACTCCGGCCCGCACGAACACCGCGTACCGCGGTGGTGCGGGCGAGCGATCCGTGCCACGAGAGCGGACTCGCGGCCGACGCCGGTCGCGCGCGTCCTCCGGGTCTCGGCTGATGATGGGAGTACGGCCGAACACGCGGAGTTGATCATGACGGGCTGGCGGGTCAGGGACTACACCCAGGACGATCTCGAAGCGCTGATCCGCGTCGACATGGAGAGCGGTACGACCGAGGTGCCGCCGCTCTTTCCTCTCTCGGACGCCGTGACGGCTCTCCAGGCCCGCCACCCGGCTGTGGTGGCCACGGCCGACGACGTGCTGATCGGCGCCGCGGTGAGCAGGGTGGAGGGCGAACGGGCATGGATCCTGCGCATCTGCATGGCGCCCGGCTGGCGGCAACGCGGGCTCGGCAGTGCCCTGGTCACCGCCCTTGAGCAACGGCTCTTCGCCGCCGGCGTCCGAGCGGTGCACGCCGCCCTGCCCGAGGGCGAGACCGGTGCCACCGCCCTGCGCAACTGCGACTTCGGCGCCCGCCCCGGGCTGGTCTTCTTCGAAAAGCGCGGGCCGGTGACCCCGCAGTCGGCCGGCACACTGTCCTCGCTCGGAGCGGAGCTGCCACCGGGGGGACTGTGGCAGAAGGTCGCGGGCATGCAACGGGAGAAGCGGCTCATCGAGCGGCGCCTGGTCCTGCCGCTGGCCCATCCCGAACTGGCCGCCCAGCACGGAGTGGAACTGCCACGGGCGGTGATGCTGTTCGGCCCACCCGGGACCGGCAAGAGCACGTTCACGCACGCGATCGCCAGCCGCCTGGGATGGCCCTTCCTCGAACTGTTCCCCGCCCGTCTGGCCGCCGAGTACGGCCTGGCGACCGGGCTCAATCGGCGCTTCGACGAGATCGCCCGGCTCGACCGCGTCCTCGTCTTCATCGACGAGGTCGAGGAGATCGCCGGCGAACGCGGCGGCGCGGACGCGACCGCTGTCAGCGTCGTCAACGAACTGCTCAAAGCGATCGTCCGGTTCCGTAGCCAGGACGGGCGGCTGCTCGTCTGCGCCACGAACAACGTCACCACGCTGGATTCCGCGTTCCTGCGGCACGGCCGCTTCGACTACGTCCTTCCGATCGGCCCTCCCGACCACACCGCCAGGACCGCACTGTGGGAGAGCTACCTGGCCCGAGCGGGGGCGCAGGCCGACAGCGCGGTACTCGCGTCCGCCAGCGAGGGGTTCACCCCCGCTGACATCGCCCATGCGGCGCGAACCGTCTCCCAGGCTCAGTTCGAGCGCACGTTCGACACCGGAACCCGGACCACCCCCACCACCGACGACTACCTGGACACGATCCGCGACACCAGGCCCACGGTCAGCGCCGCCATGGCTCAGGAATTCGCCCAGCAGACCGAGAAGTTCGCCCGCATCTAGGGTCCAGGCCGACGGAGAGTCGATCCGCGACGGACGTGTCAGGCCGGCGTAGGCGGCGAGTCACCGCCCGTATCGATGAGGATCTGTCCGGCCTCCGTGACGTTGTCGGCCCGGACGGCCCTGGCCATCGCGGCGCGTGCCGCGTCGGGCGGCGTGTCCGGAGGGACCAGCAACAGGGAGAAATGGTCCCGGTCGCCCCGGGTGACGAGGACGGTGTCGTCACCGACCGGGAAGGAGTCGAGGTGGACGACTCGGCCGTCGACCATCACCCGGGGCGGCAGTCCGTCCCAGGCGCTCCCGTCCAGACCGACCCGAGTGATGGGCCCGAGATGCTCGGTCAACGCGGAGATCAGCGAGGGGAGTTCGGCACCTATGTCCCGGGACCGCGGCCACCATGCGCCGTCCAGTATTCCCTCGCGCGCGTGCGTCGTCTCCAGCCTCAGCAGGGCCGTCCCCGGTCTCACGGACCGGTGAACGGCGTCCGGCAGGAGCCGGGGGAGGTGATCGGAGGTGTCCGAGTCGGCCATGATGTCCGCCCGTCGTAAAGGTCAGTGCGACCGCAGAGCATGCGACCGCGTACGACCCTGCTCGCTCACCGTACTCCGCACGACGCTCGCGCGAGCACCTCACCGCACGGCGCGGTCACGGAAACGGGCAACGGCTCCGGCGTATACCCGCCGGAGCCGCCCTTCCGGGTCATTGCACGTGAGCGTGCGCCGACCCGCTTTCCACGTTACGCCAAAGGGACTAGTCCGACAGAGAGAATCCTTGTGAAGGTTCGCTTCGGTCCGAGAAAGCGACGCGGCGGCTCAGCCACGCCCTTCCTCCTCCGTCTCCATCTGCCGGATCCCCTGGTGCGTCAACGTGATCATCGCGGGCGTGTTGCCCCTCCCCCAGTCCACGACGACCCAGCCTTCGTCCGCCAGGTACATGCAGGCAGCGGCCATGTCCTGCTCAGGGATGCCGAGGTCGGTGCGGAGCTTCGCCCCATCGACGCCCAGGAGGCGATTGCCCTCGGCAGCCTGGTACAGAGCCTGCATGATCCTCTCGCGGTACGTCTTCCGGTCTCGCAATATCGCCATGACGCGCCTTCCTCTGCCGTCCGTCGGGCCGAAGTCGATGTCATCCGCGGCAGCCGTCGCGGTGGGGCGCATCGGAAGGCTCGCGTCCACCGTCGACCGACGGCGCCTCCGGGGCCGACGCCCGACCCCCGGCAGAACATCGCTGTAGTGGAAGGCAGCGATCCGTTCGTCGTGCTGACCGTTGAGCTGGTGGATCAGAACGACTCCGACGGCGATCAGGACGACCAGCACGGCCACGGCGACGACGAGCACGGGATCTCACCTCCGCCGACCGGCGGGCGAAGGCCCCGCCGAGCCGATGGGCCGGGGCAGGGACGACGGCCGACCTGCTCCGCCGTCGGCCTCCCAGGCTTCCTCCCTGTTTCGTGCATCGATC
This sequence comes from Streptomyces flaveolus, assembly GCF_044765825.1. Taxonomy (NCBI): domain Bacteria; kingdom Bacillati; phylum Actinomycetota; class Actinomycetes; order Kitasatosporales; family Streptomycetaceae; genus Streptomyces; species Streptomyces flaveolus. Next base: position 643,776 of record NZ_JBIWKU010000004.1, read on the forward strand.
CTGTCTGCCGCTTGCTCCCGGACCGGGACATCGATGCCGTCGCCGGCCATCAGCTGCGCGGCGGCGTCAGCACCGGTTTCCGGCGGAATCACCAGCACGTCCCGGCGGCCGTCAGCGGAGAAGAGAGTGAGTCTGTGCGGATCCTGCTCCTCGGTGGACCAGTCCACCTGCACGGTGCGCCCGGCGTCGGACACCCAGTGCGGCAGGACGGGCCAGTAGGCCGGGTGCACCGTGACACCCGTGATACGACCCCAGCGATCGCCCAGTGCGGCCGTCAGGGTGGGCAGCTCACGGGTGAGGGCACGGGAGCGAGGCCACCACATGCCGTCCAGCCCGCCCGGCGCGGGTCTCAGGGACAGCCGGGCCGACTGCGGCGGCGTGCGCCTGCTCGATGTCGTACGGTCAATGGCCACGGCCATGGCGCGGACCTGTCCCCGGGCTCGTAGGTGCGGCCCGGCGCTGTCGATCGCCGGAAACGGCACCCGCAGCGGAGCCGGTGCGCGAAAAACTCCCGGTGCCCTCACACTACTCCGCTCACCGGCCCGAAAAGCCCGGGATGACCAGGGAGTTTCCTGCCTTCGGGACCTGGTCGCGGGTGCCGATGCCGGTCAGAGCCAGTCCTTGTGCTTGAACGTCAGATACAGCAATGCGGACAGGAGCACGATGACGGCGGCGGAGGTGATGAATCCCGACTCGTGGCCGAAACCGGGATAGGGGAGGTTCTGGCCGTAGTAGCCGGTGATCGCGGTGGGAACGGCGATGATCGCTGCCCAGCTCGTCACCTTCTTCATGATCAGATTCATGCTGTTGGCCTGGACCGAGAGGTTCGTCTCCATGACCGAGGCCACCAGGTCCCGCAGTGATTCCGTCCACTCGGTCGCACGCAGCACGTGGTCGTAGACGTCCTGGTAGTACGGGACGAGAGGGTCGGTGATCAGGTGCAGGCCGGGGCGCATGAGCCCGTTGACCACCTCGCGCATCGGAAGCACGACGCGGCGCAGGCGGACGAGCGATTTGCGCAGTGCGAAGACCCGGCGCTGCACGGCTTCGATCTCACGGCGCCCGGCCGCGAAGAGCAGGCCCTCCAGCTCCTCGATGCTGTCGTCCAGTTGCTGGACGGCGGCGAAGTGTCCGTCCACGAGATGGTCGAGCAGGCCGTGCAGCAGGAATCCGACGCCGTGGCCGGCCAGGTCCGGGCTCTCGTCCCAGCGGGCGACGACGTCCTCGATGTCGAGGCCGTCGTCCTTGTGGACGGTGATCATGGCCTGGCCGGTGAGGAATACGGCGATCTCGCTGTACGTCGGCTGCACACCGTCCGGGCTGACGGTCACGGCGTAGGCGCTGAGGAACTCGTGGGTGCGATAGCGGTCGAGTTTCGGCCGCTGTCCACGCTGGGCGGCATCCTCCAGAGCCAGTTCGTGGATGCCGAACTCCTGACCGAGCATGGTGAGTTCAGCGGCTCCGGGCCGGTGCAGGTCCAGCCACAGGACCGACGCCGGATCAGCGAGATGCGCAGGGACGTCACCGACGGGAAAGTCCTCCAGGACCAGAGTGCCGTCGTGATACAGCCGGGTACGCGTCACCATGGCCCGAGGCTAGTGTCTTATATCCCTGTCATGCCGCTTCGCCCCGATTGCCAGCGCGGCAGGTTCACCGACAGCGGCCACCCTCCGGGGAGGACCTCACGACGTCACAGCCCGGCGATATCCGCAGGCTCCGGCCGGCGAGCACCAGGGTGCCGGTCCGAAGGCAGGAATGCGGCTACCCGGCTACGGGATCGCATCCGGCGTACACCGCCCGACCGGATGCGGCCCGTCAGCCAAGAAGGACACGCCGACAGCATGACCGCGCACACCCCTCCCCGTCGCCCGCCTCCCCTCGCAGGCGGCAGTGATTTCGCCCGCCTGTCCAAGAAGATCGCCGAGGCCGGCCTGATGAACCGGCGCCCCGGCTACTGCACCGTCCGGTCCATCGCCGTGGCTGTCGCCTGCGCCGGGGGCTGGAGCGCGTTCGTCGTCATTGGCGCCGGCTGGTGGACCCTGGCGGTCGCCGCGTTCCTCGCCATGATGTTCGGCCTGGCGGCTCTGCTCGCCCACGACGTCGCCCACCGCCAGGTCTTCCGTCGGCGCCGGCCCAGAGAGACGGCCGGTCGCATCGCCGGGGCCGCGATCGGGATGGACTACGGATGGTGGCAGGACAAACACACCCGCCACCACGCCAACCCCAACCACGAGGGCCTCGATACCGACATCGCCCCCGACCTGCTGGTGTGGTCCCAGGACCAGGCCCGCACCGCGACCGGGCTGCCGAGGCTCCTCGGCCACTGGCAGGCGTTCCTCTTCTTTCCCCTGCTCCTGCTCGAAGGGGTCAACCTTCATGTCTCCAGCGCGCGAGCACTTGGCAACCGCACCCTGAAGAACCGCGTCCTGGACGGCACGCTGCTCTACGGGCACACCGCCGCCTACCTGACCGCAGTGTTCCTCGTCCTCCCACCCGGCATGGCGATCGCGTTCCTGGCCGTCCACCAGTGCCTGTTCGGCCTCTACCTCGGTTGTCTGTTCGCCCCCAGCCACAAGGGCATGCCGATCCTGACCGGCAACGACCGCCCCGACTTCCTGCGCCGCCAGGTCCTCACCGCACGCAACGTACGCGGCAGCTGGTTCACCGACCTCGCCCTGGGCGGCCTGAACCATCAGATCGAACACCACCTGTTCCCCAGCATGCCCAGCCCGCACCTGCGCAGGGCCCGGCCCCTCGTCCGCCGCTACTGCCAGGACCTGGGAGTCGATTACCCGGAAACCGGACAGATCGCCTCCTACCGGCAAGCACTCGCCAGTCTCCACCGAGCAGGAGCGCCACTGCGGCGAGCCCGTATCGGCAGCGCCCCAGCATGACGCACCGGCGCCGGCGGCGTACTCCGGAGTCCTCTCCCGGTGCCGAGCTGCAGTGATCCGGTGAAACGCAAATGCCGGAACAGCCCCGTCGGCTTCCCGGCGGGGCTGCGCCCGCCGTCCTCATCACAGGACCCGCAGCCTAGCCAGGCGTCAACGGCAGCTCGACGCGTTGGGCCTCATCCGATCCCGCCTCTCCGGTTTCACCCTCGGGCGCAGGTCACACCACAGCACCGCCTGACCAAACGCACAGACACCCCCCTCGGCCTTGCCATGTCTACTGTCGGCGCCTCACCACTCTCCGGATCAGCAGGAAGGCCGCAACGGCGATCAGGGCCATCCCTATGAGGATCACGAGGACCCCGACGACGACCAGGACCGTCCCAAGCAGGATCAGAAGCGCCCCGATGACGAGCAGAAACATCGCGAGAGCGGTCACGGTCACCTCCTGTCCCCCCTTTGACTCTGGCCCTTTCCGACCCTCCATCGCAAACATATCCGGACAAATGCACGAATGTCCTTCCCTCGGCAGTGCCCGCCTACTGCCCCGCGGCGGCGGGTCCGGCTCATTCACGTGCCGGCCTCGGTTCTGCCGTCGAAGCGCGCGGATCGCTCCACAAGACTGGCCTGTCACGGCGTGAGACCTGCCTGACAGGGAACCCGCATCTGGACAATCCGAAGAACGCTTCGGCCGTACGCGGCACCCGGCCGGATTCGCGCGCCCCGGTACGTCGCTGGACGCCATACTGGACCGCATCCGCACCCTCCTGCGCCACGAGCGGCAGCTCACCGGGGAACTCTCGCACGAGCTGCGCACACCCCTGAGCCGGATCATCGCCGAACTCGACTGGTGGCAGACCCACCCCCGCACCGCCGACCAGACCCACGCCACCCACAAGGTCATCGCGGAAGCCGCCCAGTCCATGCGCACCATCTGCGACACCCTCCTCGACGACGCCCGCGGCGGCGCACCCACCGCTCCCGGCACCGCCGAGATCCTCCCCACGCTGCGACGCCTCACCGAAGTCCTCGACACGCCATCCCGTTTGACGGTCGCCGCTGACGGCCCACCTCTGGAGGCCGGAGTCCCACCCGCCCTCCTCGAACGCATCGTCAGCCCGCTCCTGACCAACGCCGGCCGATACGCCCGCTCCAAGATCGCCGTTCGCGCCTACCGCGCTCCCGACGGCGTACGCATCGACGTCATCGACGACGGCCCCGGCGTACCGCCCCCGTTCGCCGGACAGCTCTTCGAGCCCGGCCGGCGCGCGGATCCCGGCGACGGACACGGCGGAGCGGGCCTGGGACTGCCGCTGGCGCGACGTCTGGCCCGCTCCGCCGGCGGCGAGGTGACGTACGACCCCGGACACACTCCCGGGGCGCGGTTCGTGGTCGGCCTGCCTGCCGGGTGACCACGCCGCACTCGACGCCAACGGCGTATCACGGCGTGATGTCGCGCTGGGCGTCCCTGCGGGAGACGCCCAGGGCAGCCGACGAAGCCAGGCCGAGTTCTCGTATTCCGCGCTTTCGCACCCGGGTCGGGTCAGAGGTCGCCGGCGCCGCCCAGTCCCGTCAGGGCGCCGACCGGGTCGAGGTCGGGGGTGCCACGGGGCCACCAGTCGTCACGGCCGGGCTCGGACTCGTAGGCGTACCACAGACCGGTGCGGCCCAGGCGGAGTTGGAGGTGCCCCGAGGGGTGGGTGAGGTGGTTGCGCCAGGGGCGGAAGGCGGGCAGGTCGGCGGCGAGCAGCAGGGGGCGGGCGCGGTCGAAACGGCCGGCCGGCGGATCCCAGGGCTCCTCCAGGACGGTGAGGCCGTCGAGGCCGCCCTGGCGCCAGGCGGCCACCGCGCGCGCCAGCTCGGAGGTGCTGCGGCCGGCGGCCCGGGCCAGGGACGAGTACAGCGCGCGGGTGCCGGCGGTGAGGCCGGAGCCGGGGCGGGCGGCGGCGTGGCGGACGGCGTCCTGCCACAGCGTCAGTCCGCCGACCGGGTCGCGGCCCGTGGTGAGCAGGGCGTGGGCGCGGGCGGCGGCGTCGGTGGCCAGCTGGTCCAGCGCGAAGGGGTCCGGGCCGCCCGGTGCCGCCGGGTAGGCGGGGGGCTGTTCGGGGTGCGGAGGCGCGGGCAGCGGTGCCGGGAGGGGCGGGAGCGACCGCGCGGCCAGTGCCTCGGTGGCCCGGATGCCCGGGAGGGGCGCCGGGCCCTTGTCCTGGGCGGCGCGGGCCGCGCGGGCGGCGCTGAGCCGGGACAGGGCGTCGAGCAGCTCGCGTTCGCCCCTGCCGCGCAGCAGGAGCAGGACGAAGGGGTCGGCGTCGAGCAGCCGCGCCGTCTGGTAGCAGAGGGCGGCGGCGTGCTTGCAGGGGTGGCCGGAGTCGGGGCAGCTGCACTGCGGGGCGAGGTCGCCGGGGCCGGGGAGCAGCGGGACGCCGCAGTCGGCGAGGGAATGGGGCAGTTCCTTGTCGAGCAGGGCGGCGATGTGCCCCGGCCGCTCGGCGGCGGTGTCCAGGAACCGCTCCCAGTCGGCGTCGCCGAGTGTGCGCAGCCGCACCTGTACGCGGTACGGCCTCGGGCGGCTGCCCTGCACATAGGCGAGGACGAGTCCGGGCGTCACGGTGATGGCGTCGACGTGTCCCTGCTCGGCGTAACCGCGGCCGCGTGCCAGCCGCTTAGGGTCGAGCGCGCCCTCCTCCAGCGCGGTCACCCACGCGTTTCCCCACCAGGTCTCGGCGAAGCCGCCGTCGGATGCCGTCCGGGGCGGGAGGGCGGGGAAGGTGCGACGGAGATCGCCGTCGCGGTCGGGGGCGGCCATGGAGCGGGGGGCGCGCGGGGGCGCCGGGGGCGAGGAGGGGGACTGACCGTGTGGCACGGGGTAGGGAGTCCGGCCTCGCGCCTCCGGGTGAGGCGCCGCCTGCCGTGGTGGCGGGGGCGGCTCGTGCGACGGCGTGAGGGTGGGTTCCGGGGCCGGGGCGGACTCCGTGAGGGAAGTCACCGCGTCCTGGGGGCTCTTGACGGCTGTCGCTCCGGTGGGCTCTTCGAGCGGCTGGAGCTCGTCGGCGGGGTCCGCTTCGGGGGGCAGACGGAACGCGTCCGCGGCGAAGTCCCGGACGACGCGGGCGCGGGCCTCGCCGGTGGCGGAACCGCCGGTCCCGCGCGGACGAGGGGCTGGGCGGGCAGGGCGTCGTGCGCCCGCCGCGCCCTTGGCCGCGGTGTCCGCCCTCGCCTGCCGACGGGCCGCCCGCAACGCCTCGCGCGCCGCATCCGCCGGCCTGCTGTCCTCCCCGGCCGTGGTGTCGGGGACGGTCGCGGGGGCCGGGCCGGTGGGAGGCTGGGCCGGGGCGGAGGTGGTCGCTGCGCCGGGAGTGGTTGCCGTGCCGGTGGCAGTATCCGGCGCGTCGCCGGAGTGGTCCACGGGGCCGGCGGCTGTCGCTCCGTCAGGAACGCCCTGGTGAGCGGTCCCCGCCGCTTCGCCGGGCCGGTCCGCTTCCTCTGGCGGGATGACAGGAGTGCCGGGTGTACCGGAGGAGCCCGGCGAAGGGTCCGCTGTCACCTCCGGCCCGACGGGGCCGCCCTGTGCGGCGCGAGACCGGTCCGCCGTGTCCCGAGGAGCCTCCCCCTCCCCCGCTGTGCCGTCGGCACCCGCCTGCCGTGCGTTCCGCGCACTGCGCAACGCCGCGCGTGCGATGTCCCCGGGGCGTGGCCCGGCGTGCTCGCTCCGGTCCCGGGCATGGGTCTGGTCCTGGGACCCGGCCTGGGCGTCGGCGAGGTCCTGGTCGCGGGCATGGTCCTGCTCCCGCACCGGCTCGCGGTCCGTGGCACCCGCGCCGGCGCGGGTGTCCAGGTCCGCCCCGGCACGAGCGTGAGGGTCCGCCCCGGCACCGGCGTCGGAGTCGGCCCCGGCATCGACCGGTGTCGCCTCACCGCGCTCGCGTGCCGCGCGCAGGGCCCGGCGGGCCTCGTCGGCGGGGCGGGGGGTCATGACGGCCTCCGCAGGGACACCAGGTCGGACAGCTCACGGTCCGTCAGCTCGGTCAGGGCCGACTCGCCTCCGCCGAGGACCGCGTCGGCCAGGACCCGCTTGGACTCGAGCATCTCGGCGATGCGGTCCTCGACCGTGCCCTCGGTGATGAGCCGGTGGACCTGGACCGGCTGGGTCTGGCCGATGCGGTAGGCACGGTCGGTGGCCTGCTCCTCGACGGCCGGGTTCCACCAGCGGTCGAAGTGCACGACGTGGCCCGCGCGGGTCAGGTTGAGGCCGGTGCCGGCGGCCTTGAGGGACAGGACGAGAACGGGGGTCGCCCCGCTCTGGAAGCGGTCCACCATGCGCTCGCGCTCGGGTACCGGCGTACCGCCGTGCAGGAGTTCGACCGGGACCGCGTGGGCGGACAGGTGGGAGGTGATGAGGCGGGCCATGCCGACGTACTGAGTGAAGACGAGCACCGAGCCGTCCTCCGCGAGCACCGTGTCCAGCAGCTCGTCCAGCAGGGCGAGCTTGCCGGAGCGGGCGGTGAGCCGGTCGGCGCCGCCCGGCGGGTGCTCCTCCTTCAGGAACAGCGCCGGGTGGTCGCAGATCTGCTTGAGCGAGGTCAGCAGCTTGAGCACCAGACCACGCCGGGCCATGCCGCCCGCGGTCTCGATGGCGAGCATCGACTCGCGCACCACCGCCTCGTACAGCGCGGCCTGTTCACGGGTGAGCGGCACCGGGTGGTCCGTCTCGGTCTTCGGCGGCAGTTCGGGGACGATGCCGGGGTCGGACTTCTTGCGGCGCAGCAGGAAGGGGCGGACCAGGCGGGCGAGGCGCCGCACCGCCTCCTCGTCCTCGCCGTTCTCCACCGCGCGGGCGTGCCGGGCGCGGAAGGACTTGAGCGGGCCGAGGAGACCGGGCGTCGTCCAGTCGAGCAGCGCCCACAGCTCGGACAGGTTGTTCTCGACCGGTGTGCCGGTGAGCGCCACGCGTGCCGGGGACGGGATCGTGCGCAGCGCCCTCGCGGTCGCCGAGTACGGGTTCTTGACGTGCTGGGCCTCGTCGGCGACGACCATGCCCCAGGGCTGCTCGGCCAGAGTCGCCGCCGCCGACCGCATCGTGCCGTACGTGGTGAGGACGAAGCCGTCCTTCAGTCCGTCCAGGGTGCGGTCGGAGCCGTGGAAGCGGCGGACGGGGACGCCGGGCGCGAACCGGGTGATCTCCCGTTGCCAGTTGCCCAGCAGGGAGGCCGGGCAGACCACCAGGGTCGGCTCGGTGCGGGCCCTTTTCAGGTGCAGGGCGATGAGGGTGACCGTCTTGCCGAGGCCCATGTCGTCGGCGAGGCAGCCGCCGAGGCCGAGCGAGGTCATGAGGTCCAGCCAGGCCAGGCCGCGGAGCTGGTAGTCGCGGAGGGTGGCGTGCAGGCCGGGCGGGGGCTCGGCGGGACGGATGCCCGCCGTCAGCCGGTCGCGCAGGCCGGCCAGCGCGCCGGCCGGCACCACCTCGACCGTCTCGCCGTCGGCCTCGGCGGTGCCGGTGAGGGCGACGGACAGGGCGTCCACCGGGTCGAGCAGGCCGAGGTCGCGTTGGCGGGCCCGGCGGGCGAGGGCCGGGTCGACCAGCACCCACCGGTCGCGCAGCCGGACGACGGGGCGGTGGGCCTCGGCGAGGGTGTCCATCTCGGCCTCGGTGAGCGGGTCGCCGCCGATCGCCAGCTGCCAGCGGAACTGGAGGAGGTCCTCGCTCTCGAAGAAACCCGTGCCGTCGGTCGCCGAACCGGGCGCGGGCCGGACCACCGCGGTCGCGGTGAGGTCGTGGGCGAGGTCGCGGGGCCAGTGCACGGCGACTCCGGCGGCGGCGAGCCGGCCGGCCGCCACGCCCAGCAGGTCGGTGACCTCGTCCTCGGACAGGCTCAGGACGTCGGGCACGTCCTGCTCGCTGAGGCGGTCGAGCGGTGGCCACACGCGCGCCGCGCGCCGCACCGCGAGGGCGGCGTCCACGCGCGCGCGGGGGCCGAACGCCGCGTCGGCCGCGCCCGACCACAGGTCCGCCGCGTCGGCCACGAGGGTGGGGTCGGCGAGGCTGTGCACCTGGACGACCGCCGCCCCGGCGCCGCGCGCGCCGCCGCTCGGGTCGCCGTCGAACAGGTCGTACGCCGAGAGGTCCAGGCGCAGGGAGATCCGTACGCCCGCGTCCATGCCGGCGGCGACCTCCGCGGCCCAGTCGTGGGCGTCGGGCAGGCGCTGGGCGGCGCGTGCGGCGAAGGGGCGGCCCGAGGCATGGGGTGCGGCGGGAGTGCGGGGCAGGGTGTCGGCCACCGCGTCCAGGAAGGAGCGCATCAGTGCCTCGGGAGCCGGCAGCCGGATGGGGCCCGGGCCGTCCAGCGGGACCGCGTGGCCCTCGGGGGGCAGCGCGGCAGCCACCGCACGCAGGTGCGCGACGTCGTCGGGGTCGAGCGGGCCGGCCCGCCATGCGTCGTGCCCGGTCGCCATCAGGCCGGGCAGCAGGCGTCCGCGCGCGGTGAGCCGCAGGGCGTGCAGGGCGGCGGCGCCCCAGCAGGCGGTGGCCGGGTGGGCGGCCGGGTCGTGCCGGGCGCGCACCAGCAGCGGCAGGGCCTCGGTCAGCGGGAGCGACAGCGCGGGCGTGGTGCCGCGGCGTGCCGCGGTGCCGTGCCGGCGTACGACGGTGAGTTCCGTGGGCTCGGGCAGGCCCTCGGCGGCACCGGCGGCCGCAGGCTCCGTGGTCCGGGCGCCGTCCTCGGGCGCCGCGCCCGTGACGGGCCCGCTCTCGGGGTCCCAGAAGGCGATCCGTCCGTCGCGCGGGAGGGGCGCGGGCAGGAAGACGGCGGCGAGCCGGGCGGGCACGGAGGGGACGGCCCCCTGCCCTGCCCGCTCGGCCGTGGCGACCGGTCCGGTCGTGTCGCTCATACGTTCTGTCACCTCCCGCCCGCGTCTCGGATCAACTGTCTTCGACTCTACGGGCGGAGTCTGACAATCGGCTCCGGCGGTCAGGGAACCGTCCGCGAGACCACGTACACCATCGGGCGGTCCGGATCGGACAGGTTGACGAGGACGTCCTGTGTGGGCGCCGGGTCCGCCTGCTGGTGGACGAGACCCCACCACGGGCCGGGCCGCTCGAAGTTCCAGCCGGTGATGTGCTGGTCGCGGTCGCCGATGGCCGGCTTGTCGCGCTGCAGGTGGTCCCTGGTGACGCCCAGACCCGCCAGGAAGGCGTCCAGGCCGGCGCCGGTGGTCTCGAACTGGACGTAGAGGCGGCTGGTCTTCCAGTTGTTCGTCTCGTAGTAGGCGACCTCTTCGGAGGGGACCGGGACGGGGACCTCGTAGAGGCGGCGCTGGAGCTTGGACGGCCAGCCCTCGGTCAGGCCGGTCGCCGAGTACTTGGCCTCCTTGACCTTGCCGCTGTCGCGGCTCTGGTTGGCGGAGATCACCAGGTAGCCGGCCGGGACACCGATGAGCAGCACGATGATGAGCAGGGTGAGCGTCCGTCGGCGGATCATGTGCCGGCGGTCCTCGGCCGGGCGCGCGGGTTCCTCCGGGGTGCCGGCCCCGTCCGGGCGGGGGTCCGTCACAGCGACTCCCGGGGCGTGCGGCGGGCCTCCGCGTACCGCTCGTAGCGCTCGTAGCGCTCCACCCGGCGCCGCTTGGCGCGCCGGAACCTGCGGGCGACCAGGCGGGCCAGGTCGGCGGCGCCCACCATGCCGGCCTCGGGGCCGAGCTGGGCGCGGACGATGCGGGCCTCGGGGCGGTAGCCGCGGCCGGTGAGCTGGCGCTTGAACGCGTCGCGCGCGGGGCCGATCAGCAGGTCGTCGGCCGCGCTCACGCCACCGCCGATCACGAAGCAGGACGGGTCGAGGGCGGCGGCGAGGTTGGCGATGCCGACGCCGAGCCACTGGCCGATGTCCTGGAGCAGCTCGACGCACATGGCGTCGCCCTCGCGGGCCAGCTCGGTGATCATCGGGCCGGTGATGTCGCCGATGCTGCCCTTGACGTGCTCGATGATCCCGTAGGCCACCGGCGAGTCCGCGGCCGCCAGCTCGCGGGCCTCCCTGACCAGGGCGTTTCCGGAGCTGTACTGCTCCCAGCAGCCGCGGTTGCCGCACGGGCAGCGGTGGCCGCCGGGCACGACCTGCATGTGGCCGAACTCGCCGGCGACGCCGTATTTGCCCCGCTTGACCTGGCCGTCCTCCAGGATCGCGCCGCCGATGCCGGTGCCGAGCGTGATCATGACGAGGTGGTCCTCGCCGCGGCCGGCGCCGAAGCGCCACTCGGCCCAGGCGGCGGTGTTGGCGTCGTTGTCCACCAGGACGGGGACCGCGAGGCGGCCGGCGATGCGGTCGCGCAGCGGTTCGTTGCGCCAGGACAGGTGGGGGGCGAACAGCACCCGGTTGCGGTCGGCGTCGACCCAGCCGGCCGCGCCGATGCCGACGGCGTGCACGTCGTGCCGGTCGGACAGGTCCAGGACCAGCTCGACGATGGTGTCCTCGACGACCTTGGGGCTCTTGGACTTGTCCGGGGTCTCCGTGCGGAGCTTCTCCAGGATGTTGCCGTCCGCGTCGACGACGCCCGCCATGACTTTCGTGCCGCCGATGTCGATGCCGACCGTCGGCACGCGGGGTGCCGTGAGGTGCGAGCGGCGTTCCCTCGTGCCCACGGTGCGCAGGACCGGGGCGCGGCGGGAGCCGATGGGGGCGGTGAAGTCGCGGTAGGTGCTCATCGGGTGCGATTGTGCCGCACGGCTCCGCCGGGTGCCGAATGCGCCGGGGGCGGGTGGATCGGTTCGTCGCCGGGTGCGAGTGCGTCGTGGTTACTCGCGCGGTTCCCCGCGTCCCTGGGTGCGCTGCAGCTCGTGGCGTAGATCGTCCAGCTCGTTTCCGCCCGCCATCTGGCGGGTCAGCTCGTCCAGTGTGATGTCGTCGCGTTCGTGGTTGCCCACCATCGTGCCGCGCTTCAGGAGGACGAAACGGTCGCCCACCAGGTACGCGTGGTGCGGGTTGTGGGTGATGAGGACAACACCGAGGCCGCGGTCGCGGGCCGCCGCCACGTACTTCAGGACCACGCCCGACTGCTTCACGCCGAGGGCCGCCGTCGGCTCGTCGAGCACCAGGACCTTCGCGCCGAAGTACACCGCGCGGGCGATGGCCACGCACTGGCGTTCGCCGCCGGAGAGGGTGCCGATGGGCTGGTCGACGTCGCGCAGGTCGATGCCCATGCGCAGGAGTTCCGCGTGGGTGGTGCGGCGCATGTGGTCGACGTCCATGCGCTTGAAGGGGCCGGCGCCCTTGCGCGGCTCGGAGCCGAGGAAGAAGTTGCGCCAGACCGGCATGAGCGGGACGACGGCCAGGTCCTGGTAGACGGTGGCGATACCGCGGTCCAGTGCCTCGCGCGGGGAGGAGAGGCGGGTCTCCTCGCCGTCGAGGGCGAGCGTGCCGCCGTCGTGCTGGTGCAGGCCCGCGATGATCTTGATCAGGGTCGACTTGCCGGCGCCGTTGTCGCCGAGCACGCAGGTGATCTCACCGGCGTGGACGGCCAGCGACACTCCCTCGAGGGCGCGGACGTTGCCGTAGTGCTTGCTGACGCCGGACAGCTCGACGAGCGGCGCCCGGCTTTCGGTCTGCGTCACTTGGTGGCCTCCGCGCGCTTGCGGACCCAGGCGTTGAGCAGGGTCGCGAGGAGCAGCATCGCTCCGAGGAAGAACTTGAACCAGTCGGGGTTCCACTCGGCGAAGACGATGCCCTTGCTGGTCATGCCGAAGATGAGGGCGCCGACCGCCGAGCCGACGGCGCTGCCGTAGCCGCCGGTGATCAGGCAGCCGCCGATGACGGCCGCGATGATGTAGATCAGCTCGTTGCCGACGCCCTCGCCGGACTGGACGACGTCGTACGAGAAGAGCAGGTGCTGGCCGGAGATCCAGGCGCCGAGGGCCACGCCCATGTAGAGGCCGATCCTGGTCCGGGTGACCGGGACGCCGACGGCGCGGGCGGCGTCCTTGTTGCCGCCGACCGCGAAGATCCAGTTGCCGGCGCGGGTGCGCAGGAGGATCCAGCTGGCGACGGCGACCAGGGCGAGCCACCACAGGATGGTGATCTTGAAGCCGACGCCGCCGACGGTGATCGTGGACGCGAAGACGTCGCGGGCGGAGGGGAAGCCCTCCATGTCCTCGATCGACTTGGTGGACACGGTGCCGTCGATCAGCTTGGTGAAGCCCAGGTTCATGCCGGTCAGCATCAGGAAGGTGCCCAGCGTGATGATGAAGCTGGGCAGCTTCGTGCGGGTGAGCATGAAGCCGTTGAAGGCGCCGATCGCCAGGGTGACCAGCAGGGAGACGCCGACGCCGACCCAGACGTCGGCGGTCATCTGGTAGCTGAACATCGACGACACCAGGGCCGACGAGGTGACCATGACGCCCGCCGACAGGTCGAACTCGCCGCCGATCATCAGCAGCGCCACGGGAACGGCCATGATGCCGATCGTGGAGGCGGCGTAGAGCACCGTGCTGAGGCTGGAGGCGCGCAGGAAGCTGTCGGCGAAGAACGCGAAGAAGACGAAGACCGCGATCGCGCCGACGACGGACCCGAGCTCGGGCCGGCCCAGCAGCTTCCGCAGCGCAGAGGTCTGCAGAATCCTTTCGTCGGCGTCCTTCACCTGCGTGGCGCTCATCGGGTGCCCCGCTCCGTGTAGTCGGCCAGGGCCGCGGCGTCGTCCTTGGTGATGATCTGCGGCCCGGTGAGCACGGGCCGGCCGCCGCCGAGGACGTCGGCGTTGTACTTGTACAGCCACAGCAGGTCGACCGCCTCGTAGCCCTGGAGGTAGGGCTGCTGGTCGACGGCGAAGCCGAGCGTGCCCTCCTCGAGGCCCGCGGCCACCTTGGCGTTGAGGTCGAAGGTGTCGATCTCCGCCTTGCTGCCCGCGCCCTCCTTCGCCTGTACGGCCGTGTCGGCGTACGGGGCGCCCAGCGTGACCACGGCGTCGACGGCCTTGTCGGTCTGGAGCTTGGCCTCGAGGGCGGACTGCACGTCCGGCATGCTCGTGCCGTTGACGTAGAGCCGCTCGACCTTGCCGTCGAAGGTCTTCTCGACGCCGTCGCAGCGCTGCTCGTGACCGACGTTGCCCTGTTCGTGCAGGACGCAGACGGCCCGCTCGCGGCCCCGCTCGTTCAGCTCCTCGCCGACGGCCTCACCGGCGATCGTCTCGTCCTGCCCGATGTGGGTGAGCGCGCCGAACGCCTTCGACTCCTGCGAGCCGGAGTTCACGGTGATCACCGGGATGCCCGCCTTCTCGGCGCGGGCGACGGCGGCCTTCATGGCGTCGGGCTTGGCGAGCGTGACGATGATCCCGTCGACCTTCTTGTCGACGGCCGCGTCCACGAGCTGCGCCTGCTGCTGCGCCTCGTCGTCGTGGGAGTAGACGAAGTTGATGTTGTCCTTCTTGGCGGCCTGGTCGGCGCCGCTCTGGACGATGTCCCAGAAGGTGTCGCCGTCACCCGAGTGAGTGATCATCGCGAAGGTCCAGCGGGGGGTGTTCACCGCCGCCTTCCCCTGGGCCGCCGCGGCCTTGCGGGCGTCCTCGGCGCGCTTGCCGCCGGTGCTGCTGCAGCCGGCCAGGGACACCGACAGTGCCCCCGCCAGTGCGATGCCTACCCAGGTCCGAAACCGTGCCACGAGGCCGTGCCCTTCTTGCTGTGCCGTGCTGTACCGCTGGGCTCTGGAAATCCCAAACGCCCCATTGTCCGACACGGGTATCGGTCACGCGGTGCCGGGGAGCAGCCGTCGGTCACATTGTCCGGACATGGAGACCGACGCGCACGGCGAATCGGCCCACCGGCCGGCGCAGGTCAGGACCGTACGAGCAGCTGGAACTCGAAGGAGTAGCGGGACGGCCGGTAGGTGTGCGTGCCCAGTTCGACCGCGCGTCCCGTGTCGTCGAACGTCGTGCGCCGCATGGTGAGCAGCGGCGCGCCCTCCTCCTCGCCGAGCCGCTCGGCCTCGGCGGCGGTGGCGGCGCGGGCACCGATGGACTGGCGGGCGCTGTGCAGGGTGATCCCGGCGGCGCGCATGAGCCGGTAGAGGCCGGTGGCCTCGAGCTGCCCGGTGTCCAGGTCCAGGAGACCGGGGGGCAGGTGGTTGCACAGGTACGCCATCGGCTCGCCGTGCGCGAGGCGCAGCCGCTCGACCCGGTGCACGTCGCCGCCCTCGGCCACGCCCAGCGCGGCGGCGACCTCGGCCGTCGCCGGGACGACCGTGTTGACCAGGAGCTTCGTGGCCGGGCGCTGCCCCGCCGCCTCCAGGTCGTCGTAGAGGCTGCTGAGTTCCAGCGGGCGCTTGACCTGGCTGTGCACCACCTGGGTGCCGACTCCGCGGCGGCGCACGAGCAGGCCCTTGTCGACCAGGGACTGGATGGCCTGGCGGACGGTGGGGCGGGACAGACCGAGCCGCGCGGCGAGCTCGATCTCGTTTCCCAGCAGGCTCCCCGGGGTCAGCGCTCCGTGCTCGATCGCCGCCTCCAGCTGCTGCGACAGCTGGAAGTACAGCGGCACGGGGCTGCTGCGATCCACGCTGAGGTCCAGCGCCACGGTCGGGTCCACTTCTGGTTTCGGCACGGGCCGAGCGTAGCTCCGTGCGCTGTTGACGGGAAGTCGTGTAGTTCGGTTGTCCGGACATACACATTGACAGCGCCCGGGCCCTGAGCCCACTTTGATTCCATGCGCATCGGGATCATCGGTACGGGCCGTATCGGCACGGTCCACGCCAACACGCTCAGCCGCCATCGCGACGTCGGGTCCCTGATCCTCACGGACGCGGACCTGCCCCGGGCGCAGGCCCTGGCCCAGCGGCTGGGCGAGACGGCGGCGCCCGGGGTGGACGAGATCTTCCGGTGGGGCGTGGACGCCGTGGTGATCACGACGGCGACGTCGGCCCACGCCGAACTGATCGGTCGGGCAGCACGCTCGGGGCTGCCGGTGTTCTGCGAGAAGCCCATCGCGCTCGACATGGCCGGCACGCTGCAGGCGATCGCCGAGGTGGAGACCGCGGGGACGGTTCTGCAGATGGGGTTCCAGCGCCGCTTCGACGCGGGCTGCACGGGGGCGCGGGAGGCGGTGCGGTCCGGGCGGCTGGGCCGGCTGCACACCGTCCGGGCGATGACGAGCGACCAGGCGCCGCCGCCCGCCGCGTACCTGGCGCAGTCCGGCGGGCTCTACCGGGACACGCTGATCCACGACTTCGACGTCCTGCGCTGGGTGACCGGGCGGGAGGTCGTCGACGTGTACGCCGCCGGGTCCGACGCCGGGCCGCCGGTGTTCCGCGAGGCGGGCGACGTGGACACGGGCGCGGTGCTGCTGACGCTGGACGACGGCACGCTGGCCACGGTGACGGCGACGCGGCTGAACGGCGCGGGGTACGACGTGCGCATGGAGCTGGCCGGGGAGCTGGACCAGATCGTGGTCGGGCTGGACGACCGTACGCCCATCGCGTCCACCGAGCCGACCGGGCCGCCGGCCGCGGACAAGCCCTGGACGGGCTTCGTGGAGCGTTTCGGGCCCGCCTACGAGGCGGAGATGGCCGCGTTCGTGGAGGTGGTGCGCGGCGAGCGGGCCAACCCGTGCGACGGTCGCGAGGCGCTGCGGGCCCTGACGATCGCCGAGGCGTGCGAGATCTCCCGGCGGGAGCGCAGGGCGGTGCGTCCGGCGGAGGTGCCGGGCGCCGCGGAGCGGGGGGCGGTCTGAGCGGCAGCCTCCCGCGGCGGCAACGCCGCCGCACCGGCGGCGGGTACGCCTCCCGGCCAGCGCTCGTCGTCCAGGTGTTCGTCCAGGAGCCCCGCGTCGTACGCCAGCAGCGCGATCTGCACCCGGTTGCCGAGGTCCAGCTTGGCCAGGATGCGGGAGACGTGGGCCTTGACCGTGGCGACGCTCATGTAGAGCTCCGCCGCGACGGCCGTGACGGACGAAGGCCACCTCCATGCCGGCCTGCCGGAACTCGGCGACCAGGGCGTCCAGTGCCGCGAGCGTCGGCTGCGGCCGGCCCCCGTCGTCGGACTCGCCGGCCCGCAGCACGCCGATGATCTCCCGCAGGCCCTGCTGTGCCTCGTCCGCGCTCTCGCGGATGACGCCGGCCGCCCGCGCCGACAAAGCGCGGAGTTCCGGTACGTCATACGTGCTTTCCGCGCGTTCACATCGCCGTCGGTGGCGTCGGCCCATGCGTCAGGTCGACGTCCGTTCGCCGCCAGCGCCTGCGGGAGCGGCCCGCTGGGATGGACCCATGAACACGAACACGAACTCACTCACCCCCGCTCCTCTGACCGGCCGGAGGGCCCTCGTGACCGGCGGCAGCCGCGGCATCGGCGCGGCCACCGTGCTGCGCCTGGCGCGGGAGGGCGCGGACGTCGCCCTCACCTATGTGAACGGCAAGGACGCGGCCGAGGACGTCGTACGGGCCGCCCGGGCACTGGGGCGCCGGGCGGTGGCCCTGCGGGCGGACTCCGCCGACGCGCAGGAGGCGGCGGGCGCGGTCGAGCGGGCGGAGCAGGCGCTCGGGGGAGGCGTCGACGTGCTGGTCAACAACGTGGGCCTCGGGCTGCTGGGTCCGATGGAGAGCATGTCCCTCGCCGACGTGGACCGGCTGCTGGCCGTGAACGTCCGCGGTGTCTTCCTGGCCTCCCAGGCCGCTGCGGCGCGCATGGCCGAGGGCGGGCGGATCATCACCATCGGCACCTGTATGGCCCAGCGGGTGCCGGGTCCCGGCGGCACGCTGTACGCGATGAGCAAGTCGGCGCTGATCGGGCTGACCAAGGCTCTGGCGAGGGAGCTGGGTCCGCGCGGGATCACGGCGAACATCGTCCACCCGGGCCCGATCGACACGGAGATGAACCCGGCGGACGGGCCCTACGCGCAGGGGCAGGCGGCCTTGACGGCACTGGGCCGTTTCGGTACGGCGGACGAGGTGGCGTCGACGGTGGCCTACCTGGCGGCCGCCTCCTACGTCACCGGCGCGGAGTTC
Organism: Streptomyces flaveolus; assembly: GCF_044765825.1. NCBI lineage: Bacteria > Bacillati > Actinomycetota > Actinomycetes > Kitasatosporales > Streptomycetaceae > Streptomyces > Streptomyces flaveolus. The sequence goes on from NZ_JBIWKU010000004.1 coordinate 661,636, forward strand.
GCGGTGGACGGCGGCCACGCGGCGTAGCGACCCGCGACGGGGGCCCCGTCGCCCGGTGGCTCCGCGCGGGGCGCGCCGGTGCTGTCCTGCCGGCGCGCCCCGCGGGTCGGTGGGGACCGGCCGTTTCCCGTTGCCGGGGCCGGCCGGTCCGTGCGTCAGCCGCCCAGTTCCTGGTGGCGGGCGGCCAGGTGGGCCGCGCCGTCCTCCGTCAGGGAGCCGAACAGGCGCAGGCGGGAGATGCCGCCGTCGGGGAAGATGTCCACGCGCGCGTGGGTGCCGACGGCCGGCTCGGGCAGGACGAAGCGGTGGTTGGTGTCGGGCTGCATCCGGGTCCGGGGCAGCACCTCGCGCCACTCGCCGCTCTCGCCGTCCTTCACCGACACCGACGCCCAGCCCGCCGAGTTGCCCTTCAGGTACGCCGTGTCGATCTCGATCGCGCGGATCTGGGAGCGGTCCACCAGCCGGTAGCTGATCCAGTCGTTGCCCTGGTCGCGGCGGCGGCGGGTCTCCCAGCCGTCGTCCATCTTGCGGGAGCGGCCCGGCTGGATGGTGTTGGTGGCCGGCGAGTAGAAGAGGTTGGAGGCGTCCTCGACCTGGCCGCCGTTCTCCAGCGCGACCACGTCGAAGGTGCCGAGCGCGGCGAGCCACGCCGGGTCCGGGACGACCTCGCCGTGCACGCGCAGGCGGGCGATGCCGCCGTCGGGGTGCTGCTTGAGGCGCAGGTGGGTGAAGCACTGCTCGGCGGAGACGGCGAAGCCGTTGGCCGCGTGGCCGCCGACCGCCGTGCGCGGGACGAGGGTCGTCCACTTCACGTCGTCCGCGAGGAGTTCCTCCGGCGACGGGGAGCCCGCGACCGAGGCGCCCTCGACGGACACCGCCTGCGGGTAGTTGCCGCGGAAGTGGGCCGTGTCGACGACGATGCCGCGGATCACGCCGGGCGCGCCGAGGCGGATCAGCGCCCAGTCGTGGTCGTCCTCGGTGGGCCAGGGGTGCTCGGCCGAGGCGCCGCGGCGGCGCCGGGTCTCCCAGCCGTCCATGACCTTGCCCTTGTGCCCGAAGTGCTCGGGGTCGAACTCGGCGCGCTCGGGCACCAGCAGGTTCTCGCGCTGGGCGAAGAACTCGTCGTTGGCGGCGACGACACCGGCGCCCAGTCGCCGGTCGGCGAGGTTGGCGTACTGGGTGAAGGGGAGGTCGGCCGTGCGGTAGTCCGCGTACGGGTCACCGCCTCCGTAGGGGTTCGCATCGCCGGTGAAGCTGGCCAACGAGGTGTTCTGCTGGGCCGTCACGGTGATCAGGAGTTCCTTTCGGGGTCGTTCGAGTGTGTGTGGGGCAGGTCCGGACGTTGTCACGGGGTCCGGGAGAGGAGCTGTCCCTTCGGGTCGGTGAACGCGCCGTCCGCCACGATGCGCTCTCCGCGCAGCCAGGTGGACTTCACGACGCCGTACAGGGTCTTGCCCGCGTACGCGGTGACGCGGTTGCGGTGCTGGAGGCCGGCCGGGTCGACGGTGAAGGTCTCGTCGGGGGCGAGGACGGCGAAGTCGGCGTCGTGGCCCGGCGCGATGGCGCCCTTGCGGGCCTCCAGTCCGACGAGGCGGGACGTGTTCGCCGACATCCAGCGGACGATGTCCTCCAGGCCGTGGCCGCGCTCGCGGGCCGCGGTCCACATCGCCGCCAGGCTCAGCTGGAGACCGGCGATGCCGCCCCAGGCGGTGGCGAAGTCGTCGGTCTTCAGGGCGGCGGTGGAGGGTGAGTGGTCGGTGACCACGCAGTCGATGGTGCCGTCCGCCAGTGCCTGCCACAGCAGGTCCTGGTTGGCCGCCTCGCGGATGGGCGGGCAGCACTTGAACTCGCTCGCGCCGTCCGGGACTTCCTCGGCGGTGAGGGTGAGGTAGTGCGGGCAGGTCTCCACGGTGAGGCGGACGCCCTCGGCCCGGGCCTCGGCGATCAGCGGCAGGGCGTCGCTGGAGGACAGGTGGAGCACGTGCACCCGCGCGTTGAACCGCTTCGCCTGCGCGATGAGCGCGGCGATGGCGGTGTCCTCGGCGTCGCGCGGACGGCTGGCGAGGAAGTCGGCGTACTTGGGGCCGCCCTGCTGCGGGGCGGCGGCCAGGTGGTGCGGGTCCTCGGCGTGCACGATCAGCAGGCCGTCGAAGGCGGCGATCTCGGCGAGGGACCGGGCGAGCTGCTCGTGGTCGAGGTGCGGGAACTCGTCCACGCCCGACGGCGACAGGAACGCCTTGAAGCCGAAGACGCCGGCCTCGTGCAGCGGGCGCAGGTCCTTGACGTTGTCGGGCAGGGCGCCGCCCCAGAAACCGACATCGATGTGCGCCTTGTCGGCGGCGACCTGCTGCTTGACGCGCAGGTGGTCGACCGTGGTGGTCGGCGGGAGGGAGTTGAGCGGCATGTCGACGAGAGTGGTGATGCCACCGGCCGCCGCGGCGCGGGTGGCGGTCCAGAAGCCCTCCCACTCGGTGCGCCCGGGGTCGTTGACGTGCACGTGGGTGTCGACCAGGCCGGGCAGGACGACGTGGTCGCCGACGTCCTCCAGGCGGGCACCCTCCGGTACGGGCGCGTCGTACGGCAGTACGTCCGTGATCGTGCCGCCGCTCACCGCGACGGACGCGGCACGTATGCCCTCGGGAGTGATGACGCGCGTCGAGCGCAGCACCAGTTCAGCCTGGGACACCCGAACCCCTCTCTCTGCAGTCGTTCCGCCGGCGGTCCACCGCCGGCCCGCCGGTTCACATCCGGGAAACGGGATCTCTCACCACGTAACAGACTTCAACGTTCTGTTGAAGGAGTCTTCACTTCCCGTTCCGTGCCGTCAAGAGGCACCCTTTGTCTGGGCGTGCTCGACGACCCCGCTCTGGACGTTTCCACAAAGCGGAATTAGAATTCCGACAGACAGAACGTAGCTACGTACAAGCGGGGAGTCAACCGGCCGCCGGGTAGGCTTCTGCCCTCCCGCCAGCCCCGAAAGGAACGTGCCGTGCCGACGTCCAGCGCCAGCACCACCGACTCCGCCAGGTCCGCCTCAGGTGGCGTCCAGTCCCTGGAACGCGCCTTCGACCTGCTCGAACGGATGGCGGACGCGGGCGGCGAGGTCGGCCTCAGCGAGCTCTCCGCGAGCAGCGGACTGCCGCTGCCCACCATCCACCGCCTGATGCGCACCCTGGTGGCCTGCGGATACGTGCGCCAGCAGTCCAACCGGCGCTACGCGCTCGGCCCGCGCCTGATCCGGCTCGGCGAGTCCGCGTCCCGCCTGCTGGGCACCTGGGCACGCCCGCACCTGGCCCGGCTGGTCGAGGAGACCGGCGAGACGGCGAACATGGCGCTGCTCGACGGCGACGAGATCGTCTACGTCGCGCAGGTGCCGTCCAAGCACTCGATGCGCATGTTCACCGAGGTCGGCCGGCGCGTCCTGCCGCACTCGACGGGCGTCGGCAAGGCGCTGCTCGCCGACTTCCCGGCGGAGGAGGTGCGGGCGCTGCTGCACCGCACCGGCATGCCGGCCGCGACGGAGAAGACGATCACCACGCCGGACGGGTTCATCGCGGCGCTGGAGGACGTGCGGCGCCAGGGATACGCGATCGACGACAACGAGCAGGAGATCGGGGTGCGCTGCCTGGCCGTCTCCGTGCCGAACTCCCCCACGGCCGCGGCCATCTCCATCTCGGGCCCGGCCGGCCGCGTCACGGAGACCGCGACCGACAGGATGGTGCCCCTGCTCCAGCAGGTGGCGGCCGAGCTCTCGGAAGCACTGCAGGCCTCGAACGGCAACCCGGCCGCCTGAGCCGCGTGGCGGACGTTCAGCCCCCGGCGGCACCGCCGGGGGCTGCTCTCGTCGTGCGCCGGCGCCTCACCGCCGCGGCGGATCCCCGAACAGCTCGACGGCGTGCCGGACGTCCGCCAGCCCTCGCGACAGCGCGCTGACGGAGCCGATCGCACCGGCTATCAGCAGCAGGGAGCGGCGCAGCCTCGGCACCTCCGGGACGCCGTGGTCCGTCATCGCGGCCAGGTCGGCAAGTTCGTCCTCGGCGATCGCCCGGTCCGGGAAATCCGCGGGCAGCAGGGCGAGCTGGCGGCGCAGCCGGGAGACCGCGGTCCGCAGTTCCGCCACCCTCACGTCCTCGTCGCCGACGGTCACTTGCCTCTGCCCCAAGCTCCGCAACACAGCCCCTCCCCCTCGCACCCCGTTGTGCGCCCCTACGTGGTGAACGTGCCGAGCGCCCCCGGGCGGTGGTCGGGCGCCGGGGACGCGGGCCAGTAAACGCCACCCGGTGTCGGACGCGCCACCGCGAGGACCGAAATTCAGCCCCGGGAAACCGGTTGTCCGCCGGAGGGTTTGGCACGCGGTCAGGTATGCAGGACCCATGGCGGACAACGAAGACCAGGTGGCGGGGCTGCTGCTCGCCGCGGGAGGCGGACGGCGGCTCGGCGGCCGGCCCAAGGCACTGCTCGAGCATCGCGGACACCTGCTCGTCGAACACGCGGTCGAGGTGTTGCGCGCGGCCGGCTGCGCCCGCGTGCACGTCGTCCTGGGGGCGCGGGCCGAAGAGGTGCGCGCGCGGGCGGCGCTGGAGGGGTGCGTCCTGGTGGACAACCCCGAATGGGAGCGGGGCATGGGCACCTCACTGCGGGCCGGGCTCGCCTCCCTGTCCGGCACGGGGGCACGGGCGGCGCTGGTCTCACTGGTGGACCAGCCCGGCATCGGCGCGGAGGCGACGGCGCGGGTGCGTGCCGGGTACCGGGACGATACGTCGCTCGTGTCGGCGGCGTACGCGGGCAGACGCGGACACCCCGTCCTGCTCGGGGCGGCCCATTGGGCGGGCGTCGGGGCGACTGCGACCGGCGACCGGGGGGCACGCGCCTATCTGAGGGAACACGAGGCGGAGATCGCCCTCGTCGAGTGCGGGGACGTGGCGCTGCCGTACGACATCGACACCTCGGCCGACCTGCGCCACCTTGAGTGAAGGACATGGCACTGGGAGCCACTGTCCCTCGACTCAGAGAATCTCGACATCAACAAACCATTGAAGTTCCACGATGAGGAAACTACTATCCACTGACCAGAAGCACTCGACCGCACAGCGAGTGCGTTATGCCCCCATACGCGCCCTCTGGCACCCGGTGCCACCGCTGAAGGAAGTGACAGCTCATGTCCGCACCAGCGCCGTCCACGCTGGCCATCGTCGACGCCGAGCCCCTGCCCCGGCAGGAGGAGGTCCTCACCGATGCGGCGCTCGCCTTCGTGGCCGAGCTGCACCGGCGGTTCACGCCCCGGCGTGACGAGCTCCTCGCCCGCCGTGCGGAGCGCCGCGCCGAGATCGCCCGCACCTCCACGCTCGACTTCCTCCCGGAGACCGCCGCGATCCGCGCGGACGACTCCTGGAAGGTGGCCCCCGCTCCGGCCGCGCTGAACGACCGCCGCGTCGAGATCACCGGCCCGACCGACCGCAAGATGACCATCAACGCCCTCAACTCGGGCGCGAAGGTCTGGCTCGCGGACTTCGAGGACGCCTCCGCCCCGACCTGGGAGAACGTGGTCCTCGGCCAGCTCAACCTGACCGCCGCCTACACCCGCACCATCGACTTCACCGACGAGCGCACCGGCAAGTCCTACGCCCTGCGCCCGAACGAGGAGCTCGCGACGGTCGTCATGCGCCCGCGCGGCTGGCACCTCGACGAACGCCACCTCCAGGTCGACGGCCGCCCGGTCCCCGGCGCCCTGGTCGACTTCGGCCTGTACTTCTTCCACAACGCCCAGCGCCTGCTGGACCTCGGGAAGGGCCCGTACTTCTACCTCCCGAAGACGGAGTCCCACCTGGAGGCCCGCCTCTGGAACGAGATCTTCGTCTTCGCGCAGGACTACGTCGGCATCCCGCAGGGCACCGTCCGCGCCACCGTCCTGATCGAGACGATCACGGCCGCGTACGAGATGGAGGAGATCCTCTACGAGCTGCGCGACCACGCCTCCGGGCTGAACGCCGGCCGCTGGGACTACCTGTTCTCCATCGTCAAGAACTTCCGTGACGGCGGCGAGAAGTTCGTGCTCCCGGACCGCAACGCGGTCACGATGACCGCCCCGTTCATGCGGGCGTACACCGAACTCCTCGTGCGCACCTGCCACAAGCGCGGCGCGCACGCGATCGGCGGCATGGCGGCGTTCATCCCCTCGCGCCGGGACGCCGAGGTCAACAAGGTGGCCTTCGAGAAGGTCCGCGCCGACAAGGACCGCGAGGCCGGCGACGGCTTCGACGGCTCCTGGGTCGCCCACCCCGACCTGGTGCCGATCGCCATGGAATCCTTCGACAAGGTCCTCGGCGACAAGCCGAACCAGAAGGACCGGCTGCGCGAGGACGTCGACGTCAAGGCGGCCGACCTGATCGCCATCGACTCCCTGGACGCCAAGCCGACGTACGCGGGCCTGGTCAACGCCGTGCAGGTCGGCATCCGCTACATCGAGGCGTGGCTGCGCGGCCTGGGCGCGGTGGCCATCTTCAACCTGATGGAGGACGCGGCCACCGCCGAGATCTCCCGCTCGCAGATCTGGCAGTGGATCAACGCGGAGGTCGTCCTCGACAACGGCGAGCAGGTCACCGCCGAGCTGGCCCGCAAGGTCGCCGCCGAGGAACTGGCGAACATCCGTGCCGAGATCGGCGACGAGGCCTTCGCGGCCGGCAACTGGCAGCAGGCGCACGACCTGCTGCTGACGGTCTCCCTGGACGAGGACTACGCCGACTTCCTGACGCTGCCGGCGTACGAGCAGCTCAAGGGCTGACGCCCGGCCCGCCGCCCAGCGCATGCCCGTGCCCCCGGTACCGCACAGCACCGGGGGCACGGGCATGTGCCGGCGTCACTCCAGGTGCACGGACCAGTCCTGTTCCGCGGGCGGCTTGCCGTGCAGGTCGGGGACCTGCTTGAGCCAGGCGGGGCGGCCCTGCCGGGTGCGCGCCGCCCGCCGCTCCTCCTCGGCTGCCAGCTCCTCCCGGCTGGGGAAGTCGGTCGGCAGCCACTGCGCGGACGCCTTCACCCGCGCGGAGAGATAGTCCGCGTACGCCGCCCGCAGCTCGTCCGGGCCCGCGAACCCGGGCTCCCCCGCCAGCCAGGCGTCCGGCACCTCGGCGACGACGGCGCGCAGCAGCTCGTCGGTCACCTTCGGCGCGAGCTCGGCGTCGGCGGCCCGGACGTCCGGCGTGCTGTGGCCGAGGGCGTGGTGGCGGAAGTCGTACGCCTTCTCCGGTGCGGAGGTGTCCCAGCGGTGGTGGAAGACCAGGGCCGCGCCGTGGTCGATGAGCCACAGGCGCGGCGGCACGGCGCCGAAGGTGGGCCACACCATGAGGTTGGAGCTGTGCACCGTGCGGTCGACGTTCACCGTGAGGGCGTCCAGCCAGACGATGCGCCCGGCCTCCACCGGGTCCACCGGGAACGTCTTCGCGACCTCGGGCGTGAAATCGGCGGCGCCCGGCAGGTAGTCCATGCCGAGGTTGAGACCGGCGCTGGCGTTCAGCAGGTCCCGCACCTCCTGGTGCGGCTCCCCGGCGGCGATCGACGGATCGAAGTGGACCACGACCAGCTCGGGCACGCGCAGCCCCAGCTCCCGCGCCAGCCGGCCGACGATCACCTCGGCGACCAGCGCCTTGCGCCCCTGCGCGGAGCCGGTGAACTTCACGACATAGGTGCCCAGGTCATCGGCCTCGACGACGCCGGGGACGGAGCCGCCGTGGTGCAGGGGCTCGACGTAGTGGGTGGCGGTGACCTGTCTCATCATGCAGCGAGCATAGTGACCGAGGGTGACGACCGACGAGGCACGCCATACACGGCAGGACGTGCACCGGGCCATGGACGCCCGTCACACAGGGGCACCGGCAAGCCTGGCGGCCCCGCCCATGTCACCGCCGGCGAGCGCGCCCGCATGATGCACGCCACACCGCGTCCCGTCCGCAACCGGCAGCGGCGCGCGACGGGGTCACCTCTCGGGAGGCAGTCGTCATGGGTCAGTCGCATCCTCCGTCCCGCTCCACGAAGGGCCGCCGCTTCGTCGGAGGCATCCGCCGCCGGGTCGCCGTCGCGGCCGGGGCCGCCCTGGCCCTCACGGCCGGGCTGCTCGCCATGAGCCCGCACGCGTCCGCCGCCGCGGGTCCGACCCAGGTCACCGGCTTCGGCACCAACCCCGGCAACCTGTCCATGTACACCTACGCACCCGACGCGCTGCCGGCCGGCGCCCCCTTGGTGGTCGCCCTGCACGGCTGCACGCAGAGCGCGAACGACTACTACACGCACTCCGGGTGGCCGAAGTTCGCCGACCGCTACGGCTTCGCGCTGGTCCTTCCCCAGACGAGCAGCGGCAACAACGCCAACTCGTGCTTCAACTGGTTCGAGCCGGGCGACAGCGCACGCGGCCGGGGCGAGGCGTTGTCGATCAAGCAGATGGTCGACAAGGCCGTCTCGCTGTACGGCAGTGACAGCCGGCGCGTGTACATCACCGGTCTGTCCGCGGGCGGCGGCATGACCGCGGACATGCTCGCCGCCTACCCCGACGTGTTCGCGGGCGGCGCCGTCGACTCCGGCCTGCCCGCGTACTGCGCGAACAGCGTGTCCGCCGCGTACACCTGCATGTACAGCCCACCGGACAGAACGCCTGCTCAATGGGGTGACCTGGTGCGCTCCGCCGCTCCCGCCGGCACGGCCTCCTGGCCCCGTGTCGCGATCTGGCAGGGCACCGCCGACACCACCGTCCGCCCCGCCAACGCCGGCGAACTGCGCGACCAGTGGACCGACGTGTGGGGCATCGGCCAGACGCCCTCCTGCACCGAGAGCCTCGGCGGGGGCACCACCCTGAGTGTCTACGACGACCCTTCCGGGCGCCCCGCCGTCGAGGTCTACTCCCTCTCGGGCATGGCGCACGGACTCGCCGTCGACCCGGGCAGCGGCCCCGAGCAGTGCGGCGCCACCGGCACCTACTACCTCGACACCATCTGCTCCAGCTACCACACCGCCCGCTTCTGGGGCCTCGACGGCGACACCCCGGACACGGGCACCCTGCCCGCGCCGACCGGGCTCACGGTCACCGCGGTCTCGGACACCACGGTCGCCCTGGGCTGGGACGCGGTGGCCGGCGCGAAGGCGTACGCCGTCCACCGGGGCGGGACGAAGGTGGGCACCACCACGTCGGCCGGCTACACCGACACCGGCCTGGCCACCGGTACGGCCTACCGCTACACCGTGGCGGCGGTCGACGCCGCGGGCGCGACGAGTGCGGCGTCCTCACCGGTGACCGCGACCACCACCGGATACACACCTTCGTGCCACACGGCGAACAACTACGACCACACGGCCGCCGGGCGCGCCCACCAGAGCGGCGGTCACACCTATGCCAACGGCTCCGACGAGCCCATGGGGCTGTGGAACACGTTCATCACGCACACCCTGAAGCAGACCGCGCCCGGCTACTACGTCCTCGCGGACTCCGGCTGCCCGGCCTGACCCCCCGTCGAGGACAAGGCCCTCTCCGCGGTGACCGGCGCCGCGGGTGGCCGGACGTCGGCGACGCACCGTTCCGTTCCCCTGCGCCGCGGTACGAGGTACCCGCAGAACGCGGCCGGGCCGAAGAAGATCTGCGCGGGCACGCTCTGCGGCAGGTGCCCGGTGAGCGTCTCGACCGTGACGGGTGTCGGCGTCGGCACGAGCGCGCCGGACACGCCGCCCAGCCCGAGGCCCACGGTCGGCCCCGTCGGGATCCGCATCCGGACCGCGCGCCTCCCGTGGCTCCCCACCCGGCGGGGGGAGCAGGCGGGGCCCGGCACACGGGGCCGCCTGCTCCGGCGGGGCGGCGGTGAACCGGAGGCAGCGTGCCTACGCGGGGCCGGCGCCACCGCCGCGGCCGGCCCCCGAGCCGTCCGTCCCTGCGAACGCGCCCGGCCCCACCTCGTACAGCGGGTTCGGCAGCGGCCGGTACCGCGCGGCGGCGCCGTCCGCGCCGGTCCAGCGCAGCAGGAGGTTGGTCTTGGCGGGCAGGGCGGGCGCGGCGAGCAGGGCCGGGATCTCGGGCAGGTCGTGGCGGGCCAGGGCGGCGCGGAGGGCGGGCCGCGGGTCGAAGCCCGGGTGGTGCTCGGCGAGGGCGCCGGCGATCTCCAGCAGGTGGTTGACGACCAGGCAGTACACCAGCCGTTCCCAGCCGGCCGCGCGAGGCGTGTCCGGGAGGAGCTTGACGCCCTCGGCGTCCCGGAAGAGGGCCTGCACCGGGGTGCCGTCCGCGTCCACCGCGACCAGTGTGTTCTGGAGGTGCGCCTCCAGGACGACGCCGTCCTCGGCGAAGGCCGTCAGGGCGGGCGGGACGACCGCGTCGAGGTACGCCTCCCACCAGGCCGCCGGGTCCGGCGTGGCCGCCAGGGGGCTGCCGGGGAAGCCCTCCACCAGGGCCGCGGCGAGCAGCGGGGTCGCGCCGGGCAGCAGACCGGCGCGCAGTCCGTCGCGGACGACGACGGCGAGTTCCTCGAAGGCGAAGTCGGCGGTGCGGTAGCCGCGGTCGGCGAGCCAGACCGCCGGGGGGCCGATCGACTCGAAGGCCTCCGTGACGGCCGTGTCGGTGCGGCGCAGTTTCAGCAGGTCGTGGCGCCACAGGCGGCGGATGTCGTTGGTGATGCGCACGTCGAGGCTGAACTTCAGGAACAGGTCGTGTCCCGGAAGGTACGCGGGCGCGTACACCGTGCGGACCGCCGCCGTCGGCCACACCGGGAACCCGGTCGGGCCCAGCCGGACCAGGCGGCCGTCGGCGAAGGCCGGGGCGAGGGCCGGCGCCGTCAGGTCGAGCTGCCAGGGGTGGGCGGGCAGCAGCCGGTAGCCGGGCGGGGCCTCGCCGAGGGCGTCCAGGGCGGCGGTGTCGCCCTCCTCGACGACCGTGTCGGCCCGCACGGCGAGCAGCGCCAGCGGGAAACGGGCGTGCGCCTCCGGCGCGTAGGGAAGCCAGTCGGCGTGCGGTCCCCCGCCGCGCGCCTTGGGGGCGGGGTGGTGGGTGTGGCCGGTGAGAAGGGACTGCTCCGAGCGGAGGTACGGGTCACCGGGCGGGGTCGCCGCCGCGCGTGCCGTGAGCAGGGCGGCGACCGCGTCCCGGCTGTCGGTCATCTCGGTGGGCAGTTCGTGATTGGGCAGGCCGGTGTGGCGGCGCAGCTCCTCGGCGACGAGTTTCACCAGTTCGGCGTGGCCGACGCGGTGCCAGCCGTCCGCCGCGCGCACCTCCGGCTCGGCGGGGCGCCGGCCGCCGCGGACCCGGAGCAGCCGCCCGCCGGGCAGCCGGTACACCGGGCGGTCTCCGGGGGCCGGACACGGTTCGGCCACCTCCCGCAGCAGGCAGTTCAGCAGCGGCACCGCCGCGTGGGCGTCGGCGCGTTCCGCGACGTCGTCCGGTGAATCGGCGCCGGCGCCGGAGGACGGGGGCAGGAGTTCCACGCGTTCCACTCGTTCCCTACGGTCTGTCAGAGGGCGGGGACGATCAGTATGTCTGCCGTGGTCCCGTCGTCGTGACGTCCCGCGGGTCCACGCCCCGTGCCCGACCCGTACCCGAGGAGTCCGCCCGTGCACCGTCCCGCCACCGCCGAGGCCGAGGTCGCCGACGAACTGGCCGCCGTCCGGCCCGGTCTCCTCTCCCGGTACACGGCCGGGCTGCCCGGCGCCCGCGCGGCCGTGCTGACCCGGCTGTGGCGGGCGCTCGCGTACGAGCCGCTGCCGTGGATCACCGGCCGGGAGTCCGTACGGGACGGACTCGTCCTGCGCCTCGGGGACGGCCGGCGGCTGCACGGCCCGGCCGCGGACCCGTACCGCACCGACACGTACGTCACCGCCGTACGACTGGACGGGACGCCGTACGACGATCCCGCGCGACTGGTGGCGGACCTCGCCGTACCGCACTCCGCGGCCTTCGCCGCCGAACTGGGGCACAGTGTCGCGTCCATGGCCCTGTCGCGGGCGGGGCGGGAGAATCACCCGGACGAGTGGCCGGAGAACGACTGGGGCTGGGAACAGCGGGTGGTCGACGGTCATCCGTTCCACCCCAACTGCCGTTCCCGTCCCGGTTTCTCGGTGGCCGATCAGCTCGCCTACGGCCCGGAGCACGGGCCGGTCGTGGAGCTGGGGCTGCTGCCCGTCCCGGCGGCCGGGTGCCTGGTGACGGGGGCGTGGCCGCCGGGATTCCGCGACGGGGGGCGGTTGCTGCTCCCGGTGCATCCGTGGCAGGCGGCCCATGTGCTGAAGCGGCCGTGCGACGCGACGCTTCCCGCGCATCCGCTGATGTCCCTGCGCACGCTCGCCGTGCCCGGCGGCCCGCACGTGAAGACGGCGCTGAGCGCGCGGCTGACGTCCTCGGTGCGGGACATCTCCGTCGCCTCGGTCGCCGCGTCGGACACCCTGTCGGCGTTCGGTCAGGCCCTGGCGGCCCGCACGGACGGGCTGCACGTCACCCGGACCCTCGGCGCGGCCACCGCCCACTCCCCCGACCTGGCCGCCGTGCTGCGCGAGTCGCCCCGGGCGTACGCGGCGCCCGGCGAGCACGTCGTCCCGGTGGCGGCGCTGGCGACCACCGGGCTGCCCCGGTCCCCCGCGTGGCTGGCCGGTCTCGCCCGCCTGTGCCTCACCGTCGGGCTGGGTCTGCTCGAACTGGGCGTGGCGCTGGAGGCGCACGGCCAGAACCTGCTCGTGGTGCTGTCGGCGTCGGGCGAGCCGCTGCGCCTGGTCTACCGCGACCTGGCCGACATCCGCGTCAGCCCGGCCCGCCTCGCGCGGCACGGCATCCCGCTCCCGGACCTGCCCGCGCGCATGCTCACCGACGACCCGACGGCCCTGCGCCGCAAGCTGTTCGGCTCGCTGGTCGCCGGTGCCCTCGCCGGGCTGGCCGGATCGGGGGCGGCGCTGGGCGCGGCCCTGGAGCCGGCCCTCCGTGAACTGCCGTGCACGCCGGACCTGGTGGCGCTGCGTGAGGAGCCGCTGCCGGTGAAGGCGCTGACGCTGATGCGCATGTCACCGGGCGAGGGCGGGGACTTGTGGGCGGAGCTGCCCAATCCCCTCCGGCCGACGTGACGTTGCGGCGTCCGCGCGGTCTCGTTTTGGAGCACGGCAGTCCCGCTCCATAGGATCCGCCGATGATCATAAGAAAACGGCTGGCGGCGGGCGCGTGCGCCCTGCTCGCCGCACTGACGGCCGGGATCGCCCTGCCGGCCGGTGCGGCCGCCGGTGAACCCACGGCCGGGGACGCGCCGAAGGTCGACCTCGTGCTCGACGTCAGCGGTTCGATGCGCACCCGGGACATCGACGGCGGCACGCGGATGGCCGCGGCGAAGCAGGCGTTCAACGAGGTGCTCGACGCGACGCCCGAGGAGGTGCAGCTGGGCATCCGGACGCTGGGCGCCGACTACCCGGGCGACGACCGCAGGACGGGCTGCAAGGACACCGCGCAGCTCTACCCGGTCGGCCCGCTGGACCGCACGGAGGCCAAGACGGCGGTGGCCACCCTGTCGCCCACCGGCTGGACGCCGATCGGGCCCGCGCTGCTCAAGGCGGCCGACGACCTCGACGGCGGCAACGGGTCCAAGCGGATCGTGCTGATCAGCGACGGCGAGGACACCTGCGCCCCGCTCGACCCGTGCGAGGTGGCCCGCGAGATCGCCGCCAAGGGCATCGGGCTGACCATCGACACGCTCGGCCTGGTCCCCAACGCCAAGATGCGGCAGCAGCTCAGCTGCATCGCCGAGGCGACCGGCGGCACCTACACCTCGGTGGAGCACACCGACGAGCTCACCGACAAGGTCAACCAGTTGGTGGACCGCGCGGCCGACCCGGTGGTGACGCCGGTCGCCGTCGAGGGCGCGGACGCGTGCGCGAAGGCGCCGGCGCTGAAGTCGGGGCTGTACACCGACCGCGAGGAGTTCGGGAAGCAGCGCTGGTACCGGGTGGACGTGCTGCCCGGCGAGGAGCTGCGCGCCTCCGTGAGCGTGTCCGCGGACCGGGCCGTGAATCCGTCCTACGGCGTGCTGCTGCGCGCGGTCACGGTGCACGGCCGGGAGATCGTGCGCGGCGAGGCGGCGGACAACGGACGTACGGACGTGGTCTCGACCGGTCTGCGCTACCCGAAGCCGGAGATCGACGACGCGGACACGGACAAGCCGGCCGCGGAGACCGTGTGCCTCCAGGTCACCAACTCCTTCTCCGTCGCGCCCGGCGTGAAGACCACACCCGGTCTGCCGCTGGAGCTGACGGTCGACGTCGTGGACGGCCCGAGCCAGGCCGACGACGTGGCCGCCTTCGGCCTCGGACGCGGCTGGTGGCTGCTGGGCGTGCTGGTGCTCGTCGGTTTCCTCGCCGGTCTGCTGTGGGGCTGGCTGTCGCGCTGGCGGTTCGCGGTCTGGAGGACCCACTGATGCGTATCACCCGAGTGCTGAGTACCGCGCTGCTGCTGCTCGGTCTCGCCGCCGCGCCCGCGGCGGCCGACTCCTCGCCCTCCGCGAGCCCGTCGGACGACGGCGGTGCGCCGAGCTCGGCGGGCACGTCGTTCCGTACGGCGACGGAGATCGAGCAGGGTCAGCGGGCCACGGCGAACGGCTCCGCGGGCGACTACCTGTACTGGTCGTTCCCGGCGGACGCGGAACAGCGGCCGACCGTGAAGGCCACGGTCAAGCTGCCCGAGACGCACGCCGCCGAGACCTGGCGGATCGACGTGTACGACGGTCTGCGCCGCCGCCAGGCCTGCCAGTGGGGCGCGCAGACGCGCACGGCGGCCGAGGGCACGCCCTCCGTGGAGCTGGCGTGCGTGCTGCGCACGGTCCGCGCCTGGTCCGAGCCGTGGGCCAACGACCCGCTGCCGGGCACGTACTACGTCCGGCTGACGGTGGTGAACCTGCCGACGTCCGACCTCGGCGTGCCGGTCGGCGCCGAGGTGCGGGTCGACTCCAAGGACATGGGCGGAGCGGCCGCCGTGGACGGCTCGCTGGCCGAGCCGCTGGTGCCGGGCACCGCGATGACGTCCGGGCAGGACGACGACTCGGAGCGCGGCGCGGTGCTGTCCGCGATCGAGCCCGAGGACGGCTGGTCGTCGGGCTGGTGGTCCGACCGGTGGGTGTGGACCGGGATCGGCGCCGTGCTGGCGGCGCTGGCGGGCATCGGCGGGTACGCGCTGACGCGCGGTTCCGGACGTCCGTCGCGGGTGCCGCCGGGCGCCTGAGGTCCGGTCAGGAGGCCCGCCCACGGCGGGCCTCCTGCCGTTTCACGTCTCCCTGAGCGTCTTGGCCGCCGTGCCCTCGCCGGTCACCTCGACGCGCCCGTCGCGCACGGCGTCCCGCAGATCCAGCTCCCCGCGGCTGAGGGCCGCGCACGTCCCGGCGTCCAGCGTCAGCCGGGCGTCGGGCTCCCCCTGCGCGGGTCCGTCGCCGTACACCGGGCCCTCGTCGGCACCGGCGTACAGGTGGAAGTCGCCTTCCTCCAGGCGGACTTCGACGATCCCCTCCGCCGCGCCCGCCGCCCGCAGGGCCCGCAGCACGGGCAGCGCGAACCAGTGCGCCCGCACCGCGTCCGTGGGCCGCCGCTCCCCCAGCTCACCGGCGCCCCAGGCGCCGAGCGCCTCCAGAACCGGCAGCAACGCACGTCCGCGCGGCATGAGTTCGTAGACGTACGCCGCTCCGGGCGGCGGCAGCCGGCGCCGGGTCGTCAGCCCGTCGCGCTCCATGTCCTTCAGCCGCGAGGCGAGTACGTCCGTGCTGACGCCGGGCAGGTCGGCGTGCAGGTCGGTGTAGCGCCGCGGACCGGCGAGGAGCTCCCGGACGATCAGCAGGGTCCAGCGGTCGCCGACGGCGTCGAGCGCGCGGGCGGCGGAACAGTACTGGTCGTAGCTTCGGCGAGGTGACATGCGACGCAGTGTAGACAAGTTGTTGGACTTTCCAAGCTCCCACTTGGTAAAACCAAGCAACACCAGATACCGGAGGGGAATCGGCGCATGGAGTTCCGGCAGTCGAACAAGCTCAGCGAGGTCTGCTACGAGATCCGCGGCCCGGTGATCGAGCACGCCGACGCGCTGGAGAAGGCGGGGCACAGCGTGCTGCGCCTGAACACCGGCAACCCGGCCTCGTTCGGCTTCGAGGCGCCGGAGGAGATCCTCCAGGACATGATCCGGATGCTGCCGCAGGCGCACGGCTACACGGACTCGCGCGGCATCCTCTCCGCCCGCCGGGCCGTCGCCCAGCGCTACCAGGCCCTCGGCCTGGAGGTCGGCGTGGACGACGTCTTCCTCGGCAACGGCGTCTCCGAGCTGGTCTCCATGGCCGTCCAGGCCCTGCTGGAGGACGGCGACGAGGTCCTGATCCCCGCCCCCGACTTCCCCCTGTGGACGGCGGTGACGACCCTCGCCGGCGGCAGGGCGGTCCACTACCTGTGCGACGAGCAGGCCGAGTGGTACCCGGACCTGGCCGACATGGAGTCGAAGATCACCGACCGCACCAAGGCGGTCGTCATCATCAACCCGAACAACCCGACCGGCGCCGTCTACCCGAAGGAGATCGTCGAGGGCATCCTCGACCTCGCCCGCCGCCACGGCCTGATGGTCTTCGCCGACGAGATCTACGACCAGATCCTGTACGACGACGCCGTCCACCACTCGGCCGCCGCCCTCGCCCCCGACCTGGTGGTCCTCACCTTCTGCGGCCTGTCCAAGACGTACCGGGTGGCGGGCTTCCGCTCCGGCTGGCTGGTGGTCACGGGACCGCGGCAGCACGCGCGCGACTACCTGGAGGGCCTGACCATGCTGGCCTCCATGCGCCTGTGCGCCAACGCGCCCGCCCAGTACGCCATCCAGGCCGCGCTCGGCGGCCGCCAGTCCATCCGCGAGCTGACCGCCCCGGGCGGACGGCTGCGCGAACAGCGCGACGTGGCCTGGGAGAAGCTGAACGAGATCCCCGGCGTCTCGTGCGTGAAGCCCAAGGGCGCGCTGTACGCCTTCCCGCGCATCGACCCGAAGGTGCACCGGATCCACGACGACGAGAAGTTCGTCCTGGACCTGCTGCTGCGCGAGAAGATCCAGGTGGTCCAGGGCACGGGCTTCAACTGGCCCTCCCCCGACCACTTCCGCATCCTGACCCTGCCGTACGCGGACGACCTGGAGGCGGCGATCGGCCGGATCGGACGGTTCCTGAGCGGGTACCGGCAGTAGCGGGAGCGGCGCGGCGGGAAACCGCTCCCGTCGCGGCCTGCGGGTGTGATGGTGTGAGGACTCGCATCGACCCGACCGAAGGGACCGCGCGGCGTGGCCGTCATCCATCACACAACGCTCAAGCCGACCAAAGTCGAACTGCTCGCCTCCTGGCTGCCCTCCCGCCCGTGGTACCGCGGCGGCCCGGACGCACCGGAGCTGACCAGGGCCGGCGGGTTCCGGCTGGACGATCCGCAGGGCGAGGTGGGGATCGAGTTCATGGTGGTCACCGACGCCTCGGGAGCCTCCCCGGCCGCCTACTTCGTGCCGCTCACCTATCGCGGTGCTCCGCTCGACGGGGCCGGGCACGCGCTCGTCGGCACCACGGAGCACGGCGTGCTGGGGAAGCGCTGGGTCTACGACGGCTGCCACGACCCCGTCCTGGCCGCCCAGTTGCTGGCCCTCGCGGAAGGGCGGGCGCAGGCCCAGGCCCAGAGCATCAGCGACGCCCCCGACCGGGACGTCGTCGTCGCCCGCGACGGTGAGGGCTCCCCCTTCCCGGAGTTCACGGACTTCTCGGACTTCCCCGTGGCCGACGACGAGGACGGCACCGGGCTGACCGCACCCGGCGGCGCGGTCCTCCGTCTGCACCGGGTCCTGCGGCCCGCCCCGGACGGCCCGTCCCTCGCTCCGCCGGGGGCCGTCGGCCACATCACCGGCTCCTGGCAGGCTCCGGACGGCACCCGCGTCCGGGGCGTGTTCGCCTCCTTCCGCTCCGGCAGCCGGGCGTAGTCCCGGCGTCTGCGGCGGCCACCCTGCGGCCGGTGCAGGGAGCGGCCCGTAACCTGGGGGTATGGGTGATCTTTTTCTGGTCCGGCACGGTGAGACCGAGTGGTCGCGGTCCGGGCGGCACACCGGGCTGACGGACGTCCCGCTGACCGAGAACGGGCGGGCGCAGGCGCGCGGTCTCGTGCCGTTGATCCGGTCGCACCGGATCGGGGCCGCGTTCGTCAGCCCGTTCCAGCGTGCCCGGGAGACCGCCGAGCTGATCGGGCTGCACGGGGTGCGCGTCGATCCGGACCTGCACGAGTGGGACTACGGCGGGTACGAGGGGATCACCACGGTCGAGATCCAGCGGACCCGGCCGGACTGGTTCCTGTTCACGGACGGCGTCGCGCCCGGACCGCCGGAGCACCCCGGGGAGTCGCCCGAGCAGGTGGGTGCGCGGGCCGACCGGGTGCTGGCCAGGGTGGAGGCCGCGTTCGCCGACACCGAGGGGTGCGTGGTGCTGGTGGCCCACGGGCACTTCCTGCGGGTGCTCACCGCACGGCACCTGGGGCTGCCGCCGTCGCACGGGGCGTTGTTCCAGCTGGGGACGGGGACGCTGTGCCGGCTGGGCACGGAGCACGGGCGGCCGGTGATCGCCGCCTGGAATGTCAGACCCCCGTCGTAGTCTTCGAAGGTGCCGACCCGTGCGGGACCGGTGAGGAAGGGGGACGCCGTGACACGACCGCCGACCGCCGCGCAGCGGCGGGTCATCGACGCCGCCGATCCCGTCACCGGGCGGTTGCGGGGGACACAGGCGCAGCTCGCGGCGCTGGTGAAGCGCGGGCTCGCCTTCCGGCATCCGCGGCCCCCGCACGACTGCTTCCTGACACCGGCCGGGCACCGGATACGGGAGGCTCCCGCCGCGCCGGAGACGGCCCCGGCCCCGGCTCCGGAGCCCGCCGCGCCCGCCACCGCCGACGGCGTGTTCGCCGCGCGGGTGGGCGGTGAGGAGGACGGGCCGGGCGACGCCGGGCCGGCGCGGCTGCGCGAGGTGCGCGGGGCCTGGGAGGGCCTGCTGGAGTTGCGGCGGATGACCCGTCCCGACGGGGCCGTGGACCTGCCGTGCGAGTGGGAGCGGACTCATCTCGTGCGGGCCGCCGCGCTCGCGCTGGAGGCCGCCGGACACCGCCCCGCGGGTCCGGCCGGCGACGACGGGTACCGGGTGCGCGCCACGCCGCAGCCGGAGGCAGTCGCCGTGCACGGGGCCGACGGGACGGCGCTGCGGGCCTGCGCGGCGACGCTGGAGAAGGCGGGCTGGCAGGTCGGGGAGCACACCGAGCCGCGCACCCGGGCCCGCTATCTGCTGGCCTCTCCGCGGAAGGTGTGACGCCCGTGTCAGGATCGGTCGTTCCGTACGTCCACGAGGAGAGGCAGTTGTGGTGAGCGAGCCGTTTTCCGTTCCGGTGACCGTCCGCGGGTACGAGACCGATACGCAGGGACATCTGAACCAGGCCGTGTACCTCAACTACGCCGAGCACGCCCGTTGGTCGCTGCTCCGGGCGGCCGGCATCCGGCAGGCCGACCTGGTGGCCCGGGGAGTCGGACCCGTGGCCCTGGAGACGACGATCCGCTTCCGGCGCGAGCTGCTCGCCGGTGACGAGGTCGAGGTGACGTGCGCCTTCGAGTGGGGCGAGGGGAAGACGTTCCGGATCCGGCAGACCGTCCGCAAGGCCGACGGCACCGTGGCGGCCGAGATCGAGGCGGTCGGCGGGCTCATGGACCTGCGCGAGCGCAGGCTGGTGGCGGATCCGCGGCAGCGGTTCAAGGAACTGGCGGCGGAGCCGGGGCTGTTCGGACTGTAGAGCGGGCGCCCCGCCTGAGCGCCCTGAGCGCCCCGGTCCCTCCCCCGGCCGGCCGCTCCAGCCCCCTCCCCCGGCCCGCCGGGCGGGAGAACGTACGGGCCGGCGCCCCCTCCGGGGGGCGCCGGCCCGCGTAATGCCCCGGGTGTCCCCGGTCCCGTCGTCACGGTGCGACGGCGGTGCGGGACGTTTCGCTGATCTCCTCCCCCGCCTCCATCGGATGGGTCACGTCCTCCGCGTCCCGGCCCTTGCCGCCGATGTGGTTGAAGACCAGGTTGAGCAGGACGGCGGCCACACAGCCCGTCGAGATGCCCGAGTCCAGGATGATCTTCGCGTTCTCCGGGAACGCGTGGTAGAACTCCGGCGCCGCGATCGGGATGATGCCGACGGCCAGGGAGACCGCCACGATCAGGACGTTGTTGTCCTTGTCCAGGCTCGCCCGGACCAGGGTCTGGATGCCGCTCGCCGCGACCGAGCCGAACAGGACGACGCCGGCACCGCCCAGCACCGGGCGGGGGACGACGGCGATCAGCGAGGCGGCCATCGGACACAGGCCCATCAGGACCAGGAAGCCGCCGCCCGCGGCCACGACGAAGCGACTGCGGATCTTCGTCATCGCGACGAGGCCGATGTTCTGGGCGAACGCGCTGCACATGAAGCCGTTGAAGACCGGGCTGAGAGCCGAACCGAGGGTGTCGGCGCGCAGGCCGGCCGCGATGGTCTTCTCGTCGGCCGGGCGGTCCACGATCTCGCCCAGGGCGAGCATGTCGGCGGTGGACTCGGTCATCGAGACCACCATCACCACGCACATGGACAGGATCGCGGCGACCTGGAACTGCGGGGCCCCGAAGTGGAACGGCGTCGGGAAGCCGACGACGTTCGCGTCGGCGACCGGCCCGAAGTCCGTGACGCCGAACGGGATCGCGATGAGCGTGCCCGCGACCAGGCCGAGCAGCACCGCGATCTGCTTCACGAAGCCCCTGGTGAAGCGACGCAGGAGCAGCACGACGACGAGCGTGATGGCCGCCAGGCCCAGGTTGGTCGACGAGCCGTAGTCGTCGGCCGTGGGACTGGGGCCCTGTGCCCAGCCGAAGGCGACCGGGAGCAGGGAGATGCCGATGAGGGTGATCACGGTGCCGGTGACGACCGGTGGGAAGAAGCGGATCGCCTTGCAGAAGATGGGGGCCGCGAAGAATCCGAGGAGTCCGGCGACGATGACGGCGCCGAAGATGATCGGCAGGGCGTCGGACTTGTCCTCGGTGGAGGCGACGATCGCGGTCATGGGGGCGACACCGGCGAAGGTGACGCCGTTGACGAAGGGGAGGCGGGCTCCGATCTTCCAGATACCGAGGGTCTGGAGGAAGGTGGCGAGGCCCGCGGTGAACAGGCAGGCGCCGGTGAGGAAGGTGAGCTCGGTGGCGCTCAGGCCGATGGCCGCGCCGACGATCAGGGGCGGGGCTACGACTCCGGCGTACATGGCGGCCACGTGCTGCAGGCCGGTCGTCGCCATCTTGAGCGGTGGGAGTTTCTCGTCAACAGGGTGGTCGGCCACGGCGGCGTTCCTCCGGTCGGTTGCACGTCGGCTCTGACGTGGGTGTCAAGGAGGTGGAACAGGTGGTCGTGCGGGACCGGGACGGACCGTTCTGGGAAACGGGAGACCGCTCCGGGGCGTGCGCGCAGGGGCGCACGCCCCGGAGTCGGCCACCGTGGACCCCGCTCGGGTCCACGGCTACCGGCGGGAGCCGTCCCTCCAGCCGGAGATCATGTGGTGTTCGGTCGTACGGTGTTCAGCCCTGCGCGGCGATCCGCGCCAGCCGCTGTGCCTCGTCCCGCGTGGAGCGGGCGATGGCCTCCTCGTCGACGGTGAGCAGCCTGCCGTCCTCGACGATCCGGCGGCCGTTCACGAACGACGCCCTGACCGGGGCGGCGGCGCCGAAGACCAGGGCGGTCACCGGGTCGGCGATCGAGGAGTGGGCGAGGGTGTCCATCCGCCACAGCACCAGGTCGGCGAGCTTGCCCGCCTCCAGGGAGCCGGTCTCGGCGGCGCGGCCGAGGACCTGGGCACCCCCGTAGGTGCCCAGCCGCAGCGCCTTGCGGGCGTTCAGCGCGGCCTCGCGGTGGGCGCCGAGGCGGTTGATGAGCAGGGCGTTGCGCAGTTCGGTGTGGAGTTCGCCCGACTCGTTGGAGGCGGTGCCGTCGACGCCGAGGCCGACCGGGACGCCGGCGGCGAGCATGTCGGGGACGCGGGCGATGCCGGCGGCGAGGCGCGCGTTGGAGGACGGGCAGTGCGCGACGCCGGTTCCCGTGCGGGCGAAGGCGGCGATGTCGGAGTCGTTCATGTGGACGCAGTGCGCCATCCACACGTCCTCGCCGAGCCAGCCCGTCGACTCGAAGTAGTCGGTCGGGCCCATGCCGAACAGCTCGTGGCAGAACTTCTCCTCCTCCACGGTCTCCGAACCGTGGGTGTGCAGCCGCACACCGAGCCGCCGGGCCAGCTCGGCGCCCTGGCGCATCAGTTCGGTGGAGACCGAGAAGGGTGAGCAGGGGGCGACGGCGACCTGGGTCATCGCGTCGAAGGATGCGTCGTGGTGCTCCTTGACGGTGGCCTCGGTGGCGGCGAGCGCGTCGTCCAGGCTCTCCACCGCGAAGTCCGGCGGCAGCCCGCCGTCCGACTCGCCCCGGTCCATGGAGCCGCGGGCGAGGGTGAAGCGGACGCCCGTCTCGCGGGCGGCGCGGATGATCGCGCCGGACAGGTCGCCGGAGCCCCGCGGGAAGACGTAGTGGTGGTCCATGGCGGTGGTGACGCCGCCGCGGGCCATCATCGCGAGCGAGCCCTGGGCCGCCGCGTACGCCATCGGCTCGTCGATGCGCGCCCAGGTCGGGTACAGCGCGACCAGCCAGTTGAACAGGTTGTGGTCGGTGGCCAGGCCCCGGGTGATCCACTGGTAGAAGTGGTGGTGGGTGTTGACCAGGCCGGGCGTGACCAGGTGGCCGGTCGCGTCGATCCGGCGGACCACGTTCTCCAGGCCCTCGGGTGCCCGTCCCGCGCCGACGGACTCGATCCGGTTGCCGGCGATCACCACGTGACCGGAGGCGTACTCGGTGTCGCCCGCGTCCACGGTCGCGATCGCGCCGTTCTCGATGACCGTACGCTCGGCCGGCGATGCTGTCGCCATGCTGCTTCCTTGTCTTTCGGTGCGGCCCGTGGGCGGGATGGGTACCCACGAGGGGGGCACGGCAGGACCCTAGGAGGATTTGAGTGCCGGAACCGTACTGCCGCTCCGGGTGCCGAGGTGGTGGAAGAACAGGTTGAGGGCGACCGCGACGATCGCGCCGGCGCTGATGCCCGAGCCGAGCACGGTCTGCGCCCAGGCGGGGAAGTCGGCGTAGAAGGTCGGTGCGGCCAGCGGGATGATGCCCGCGCCGAGGGCCACGGCGACCAGGATGATGTTGGAGCTGTCGTCCAGTCCGGCCTCGGACAGCGTGCGGATGCCGCTGACGGCGATCGAGCCGAAGAGGACGATGCCGGCGCCGCCGAGGACCGGCATGGGGACCAGGGAGACGACCGCGCCGAGGACCGGAAAGGCGCCGAGGACCAGCAGGGTGGCGCCGGCGACGGCGACGACGTAGCGGCTGCGGACCCGGGTCAGGGAGACGACGCCGACGTTCTGGGCGAAGGCGGAGGTGGGGAAGCCGCCGAAGACGGGGCCGATCAGGGTGGCGAGGCCGTCGGTGCGCAGGCCGCGGGTGATGACCTTGGCGTCGGCGCGGCGGTCGCAGATCTCGCCCAGGGCGAGCATGCCGGCGCTGGACTCGGTCATCAGGACCAGCATCACGATGCACAGCGACAGGATGGCCGCGGGCTGGAACTCGGGGGCGCCGAAGGCGAAGGGCGTCGGCAGCGCGGCGACCGGGGCGGTCTTGAGGGCGCTGAAGTCGGCCAAGCCGAAGGGGACGGCGGCCAGCGTGCCGATCAGCAGGCCGAAGAGCAGGGCGACCTGCTTGAAGAAGCCCCGGCCGAAGCGCTGCATCACGAGGATGACGCCGAGGGTGAAGGCGGCGAGCGCGAGGTTGCTCATGGCGCCGAAGTCGGTGGCGGTCTTGTCACCGCCCTGGGCCCAGCCCACCGGGACGGGCATCAGCGTGACGCCGATCAGGGTGATGACCACGCCGGTGACCAGCGGCGGGAAGTACCTGAGCAGCCGTCCGAAGAAGGGGCCGACGGCCAGGCAGAAGACGCCCGCGACCATCACCGCGCCGTAGATCGCGGGGAGTTGGTCGCCCTTGGAGTTGGTCTCGGCGATGGCCAGGATCGGGGCGATGCCGGCCGAGGAGGCCGCGTTGACGAAGGGCAGCCGGTTGCCGACGAAGCCCTTGACGCCGAGGGTCTGCAGCAGGGTCGCGACGCCGGCGATGAGCAGCGAGGCGGCGATGAGCCGGGTGCGGGACTCGAGGTCGAGTCCGCAGGCCTGGCCGATGATGAGCGGAGGAGTGACAACGCCCGCGTACATGGCGGCGATGTGCTGGAGCGCGGCGGGGACGAGCCGCGAGGGGTGGAGCTTCTCGTCCACCGGGTGCACGGACGTGACGGCGTCCTCGATGTGCTCCGGCGGGGTGGAACTCGGGCCTGTGGCGGGCCCTTTCGCAGGCAGTGCCATGTTGTTCCCTCCGGTGTGACGCGCCCCCGGGTCCGGATGCCCGGCCGGGGGCGCGCTTCCCGCGTCAGAGGTTGGTCATGTCGACCGGGATGAGTTGCTCGGCGCCGTCGCGCAGGATGGTGGCCTCGATCAGGCCGTAGGGGCGGTCGGCGGCGTAGTACACGGCGCCGTCCTTGGCCTCGTTGTCGATCCCGAAGGGCGACAGGTCCGAGCGGAAGTGGTGCTTGTTGGGCATGGAGAAGCGGATCTCCTCGACCTCGTCGCGCGAGTTCAGCACCCGCACACCCATCTCGAAGAGGGTCTGCTGGAGCGAGTACGAGTAGGTCTCGGCGAACGCCTGGAGCGCGTGCTTGCGCACCCCGTTGTACGAGCGGTCCCAGTCCGGGGCGTGCGAGTCGATGCCGTCCCAGTTGTGCCGCCACCAGGTGGAGACGGTGGTGGCGAGGATCCGGTCGTAGTCCTCCTTGAGGGTGGTGTACTTGTCCTTCAGGTAGCCCCAGAACTCGGAGTTCGTCGTGTTCAGGACGGTGAGGTCCTTGAACCCGGAGAGCACCTGGATGCCGTGGCCGTCGTAGGTGATCTGCGCGACGCGGGTCTCCTGGCCCTTGCGGACGAAGGAGTGGGCGATCTCGTCCGAGCCGACGAAGCGGGCCCCGGACTGCGAGGTCTCGATCCGCTCCCAGCCGTACTCCTCGACGCGGATGCGGGCCCGGGAGATGGACTCGGTGTTGTCCACGAAGTGGCGGGCGAGCTTGACGCCGAAGTCCTCGGCGCTCTCGATCCCGTGCTCCTTGGCGAAGGCGTAGACCGTGTTCTTGGTGGTGTCGGTGGGCAGGACGTTCGCGTTCGAACCGCTGCGGTGGACCTCCTCCATGTCGCCGGAGAGGGCGACGGAGACGTTCAGGTCCTTGATGTGGTGCGTGTCGCCGTCACGCGTGATCTTGACAACGCGGTTCTCTGCCTTGCCGTACTGGTTCTGTCCCAGGACGAAACGGGTCATGTGTCGGTCAGCTCCCTCGGTAAACGGAGTAGCCGAACGGGTTGAGCAGCAGCGGAACGTGGTAGTGCTCACCGGGCACCACCGCGAAGGTGATGGTGACCTCGGGGAAGAACACCGGCCGGCCGTTCTCGCTGTCCCGGAGCGCGGGGGCGTCCTGCTGGGCCGCGGCTTGTTTCTTGGCGAAGTACGTCTCGGTGTCGAAGTCGAGCCGTACGTGTGTGGTGCCCTCCGGCAGTGCCGGCAGGTCCTTGCACCGCCCGTCCGCATCGGTCGCGGAGCCGCCGAGCGTCTGCCAGTCCGCCTCGGGTCCGCCGCGGGCGGAGAGGTGGACGGCGACGCCCTCGGCGGGGCGGCCGACGCTGGTGTCCAGGATGTGCGTGGACACGGAAGCGGTGGTATCGGTGCTCATGCGATGTCCTCTTGCGGTGTGCAGCGACGTCGGTCGGCTTGGGTCAGGCGGCGTCGAGCAGCCGGGCCAGCCGGATACGGTTGATCTTCCCCAGTTCGGTGCGGACGATCTCCCGTTCCTGCTCGGGCGAGTTGCCGATCCGCTCCTTGACCGCGTCCCGCATCTGCTCGCCGGTCCGGCCGGTGGCGCAGATGAGGAACACGTGGCCGAACTTCTCCTGGTAGGCCAGGTTCAGTTCGAGCATCTCCGCCTTGAGTTCCGCGGAGGCCCCGGCCATCCCCGCCTGCTCGCGGGAGGAGGTGGGGTCGCCGGGCTTGGGGCGGCCGATCGGCGGGTGCCCGGCCATCGCCTCCCCGAGGTCCGCCGCGGTCAGCTCGGCCATGGCGGCGTCGGACGCGGCATAGAGGTCCTCGGGGGTGGTGAAGGGGCGGGCGGTGATCAGTTGCCGGGCCCACGCCGTGGAGGCACACGCCTCGTGGAGTTCCGCGAGCGCCGCGGTCTCCTCGAGAGCGTTGAAACGGGCCAGGCCCGACGCGGAAGTGGACGTCACGGGAGCCTCCGTGGCCTTGTGCTGAACGGGCGTGCCGATAGCTAACGCCCTTGGAAACAACGCGTCAACACTTTGTTGAAAATTCGGGGTAACAAAAGCCGCCGCCCGGTTACGGGACGGCGGCTTGTCGTGCGGGGCTCCCCCGCAGGTCAGGAGTCCTTCTCGCGATTGAGGTAGTTGTACACGGTGAAGCGGCTGACGCCCAGGGCACTCGCGACGGTCTCCACGCCGTGCCGCACGGAGAAGGCGCCGCGCGCCTCCAGGGTACGCACGACCTCCTGCTTGGCCCTGCGGTCCAGTTCGGCCAGCGGCCGTCCCTGCCTGCGTTCCATGGCGGCGAGGATGTGGTCCAGGGAGTCGGCGAGCTGGGGCAGGCGCACGGCGACGACGTCGGCGCCCTCCCAGGCGAGCACGACGTCGTCCTGGCCCGCCTCGTCCGGCGGGAGCATCTCACCGCCGATGGCGTCGACCAGGGGCTTCACTGCCGCGATGAAGGGCTCCTCGCCGGGGCCGGTCACCGCTCGCCCTCCTCGACCACGTTGACCTGGAGCGAGATCCGGGTGGCGCCGGCCTCCAGGGAACGACGCAGCAGCGCGTCCACGGCGGTGAGCACCGCGTCGGCGCCACCCTCGGCGGTGTTGCCGAACGGACCCACGTCGACCTCGTCCAGCTCCGCGGCCTCGACGACCTCCCGGGCGACGACCGCGTGGGCCGGCGCCTCGTCGAGGTCGAAGGGTTCGGTCGTGAACTCCACTCTCAATCGCACCGGGTCAACCTAACGCGCAATGCCCGATTTCCGCCGCCCCCTCTTGACAAGCTCCGCCCGACTTCGGCAATCTTCCGTTAAGCAGAAACGAACTTCCGTAATACGGAAACACCCTCGCAACGGAAGGGAGCGCGGCACCCGATGGGATTCGCAGACCAGCGCTTCAACGTCAACCTGTCGATCCTCTTCACGGAACTCCCGCTCCTGGAGCGCCCCGCGGCCGCCGCCGCGGCCGGCTTCACCGCGGTCGAGCTGTGGTGGCCCTGGATCGACTCCCCCACCCCCGAGCAGTCCGCCCTCGACGCCCTGAAGAAGGCCATCGAGGACGCGGGCGTCCAGCTCACCGGGCTGAACTTCTACGCCGGACAGCTGCCGGGCCCCGACCGCGGCGCCCTCTCCGTCCCCGGCGAGGAGTCGGACCGCTTCCGCGCCAACATCGACGTGGCCGCCGACTTCGCGAAGTCGCTGGGCTGCACGGCGCTCAACGCCCTGTACGGCAACCGCGTCGAGGGCGTGGACCCGGCCGAGCAGGACCGGCTCGCGCTGGAGAACCTGGTCCTCGCCGCCCGGGCGGCCGACCGGATCGGCGCGGTCCTGCTGATCGAGGCGCTCAACAAGCCCGAGTCGCCGCTGTACCCGCTGGTGTCGGCGCCGGCCGCGATCGAGGTCGTCGACAAGGTCAACGAGGCCACCGGTCTCGGCAACGCCAAGTTCCTCATGGACCTCTACCACCTGTCCATGAACGGCGAGGACCTCCCGCAGGTGATCGACGCGTACGCCGCGAAGACCGGTCACGTGCAGATCGCCGACAACCCCGGCCGCGGCGCCCCGGGCACGGGCTCGCTCCCCCTGGAGGAGCTGCTCGACCGGCTGGCGAAGGCCGGTTACGAGGGCTGGGTCGGCCTGGAGTACAAGCCCGGCGACCGCCCGAGCGCGGAGGCCTTCGACTGGCTGCCCCGCGAAGCCCGCGCCGCCCGCTGACACCCCCTGACTTTTTTTCGAGAGGCACCCATCATGAGCACCCTTCCCAAGATCGCCTGGATCGGCCTCGGCATCATGGGCTCCCCCATGTCCGAGAACCTGATCAAGGCGGGTTACCAGGTCACGGGCTTCACGCTGGAGCAGGAGAAGCTGGACCGCCTGGCCGCCGCCGGCGGCACCTCGGCCGGCTCGATCGCCGAGGCCGTGCGCGACGCCGACGTCGTCGTCACCATGGTGCCCGCGTCGCCGCAGGTCGAGGCCATCGCCTACGGCCCCGACGGCATCCTGGAGAACGCGAAGTCCGGCGCGCTGCTGATCGACATGTCCTCGATCACCCCGCAGACCTCCGTGGACCTCGCGAAGGCCGCCAAGGACAAGGGCATCCGCGTCCTGGACGCCCCCGTCTCCGGCGGCGAGGCCGGCGCGATCGAGGCCGTCCTGTCCATCATGGTCGGCGGTGAGCAGGCCGACTTCGACGAGGCCAAGCCGATCCTGGAGGCCCTCGGCAAGACCATCGTGCTGTGCGGTCCGCACGGCTCGGGCCAGACCGTGAAGGCCGCCAACCAGCTGATCGTAGCCGTGAACATCCAGGCGTGCGCCGAGGCCGTGGTCTTCCTGGAGAAGTCGGGCGTGGACCTGAAGGCCGCCCTCGACGTCCTCAACGGCGGCCTGGCCGGCTCGACGGTGCTGACGCGGAAGAAGGACAACTTCCTGGCCCGCGACTTCAAGCCGGGCTTCCGCATCGACCTGCACCACAAGGACATGGGCATCGTCACCGACGCCGCCCGCAACGTCGGTGCCGCCCTGCCGGTCGGCGCCGTGGTCGCCCAGCTGGTCGCGTCCCTGCGCGCCCAGGGCGACGGCGGCCTGGACCACTCGGCCCTGCTGCGGGCCGTGGAGCGCCTCTCCGGCGCCCAGGTCTGACGCACCGCACCGAGACCTCCGGGTGGCGCCGCCGCTGACACCTGTCCTGTCGCGCCCGAGCGGCGGCGCCGCCCGGAACCTGCTTCAACAAACTGTTGACGTCCTCAGCACCCCAATCTTAGGCTCCACGAAGCGGAAACAGTTTTCCGCTGACCCCTCGCACGGAAGGTCCCCGATGTCGCAGCGCGTGCTCACGACAGAGTCCGGCGCCCCGGTCGCCGACAACCAGAACTCCGCCTCCGCCGGCATCGGCGGCCCGCTCCTGATCCAGGACCAGCACCTGCTGGAGAAGCTCGCCCGCTTCAACCGCGAGCGCATCCCGGAGCGCGTGGTGCACGCCCGCGGGTCCGGCGCCTACGGCCACTTCGAGGTGACCGACGACGTCACCGGCTACACGCACGCCGACTTCCTGAACACGGTCGGCAAGCGCACCGAGGTCTTCCTGCGCTTCTCCACCGTGGCCGACTCGCTGGGCGGCGCGGACGCGGTCCGCGACCCGCGCGGCTTCGCGGTGAAGTTCTACACCGAGGAGGGCAACTACGACCTCGTCGGCAACAACACCCCGGTGTTCTTCATCAAGGACCCGATCAAGTTCCCCGACTTCATCCACTCGCAGAAGCGCGATCCGTTCACGGGCCGTCAGGAGCCGGACAACGTCTGGGACTTCTGGGCGCACTCCCCCGAGGCCACGCACCAGGTGACCTGGCTGATGGGCGACCGCGGCATCCCGGCGTCGTACCGCCACATGGACGGCTTCGGCTCGCACACCTACCAGTGGACGAACGCCAAGGGCGAGTCCTTCTTCGTCAAGTACCACTTCAAGACCGACCAGGGCATCCGCTGCCTGACCGCCGACCAGGCCGCGCAGATCGCGGGCCAGGACCCGACCTCGCACCAGACGGACCTGGTGCAGGCGATCGAGCGGGGCGTGCACCCGTCCTGGACGCTGCACGTGCAGCTCATGCCGGTGGCCGAGGCGGCGAACTACCGCTTCAACCCGTTCGACGTGACCAAGGTGTGGCCGCACAGCGACTACCCGCTGCGCCGCGTCGGCCGGCTGGTGCTGGACCGCAACCCGGACAACGTCTTCGCCGAGGTCGAGCAGGCCGCGTTCTCCCCGAACAACTTCGTTCCGGGCATCGGCCCCTCCCCCGACAAGATGCTCCAGGGCCGCCTGTTCGCCTACGCGGACGCGCACCGCTACCGCCTGGGCGTCAACCACACCCAGCTCGCGGTGAACGCCCCGAAGGCCGTGCCCGGCGGTGCCGCCAACTACGGCCGCGACGGTCTGATGGCGTCCAACTCCCAGGGCCGTGCCGCCAAGAACTACGAGCCGAACTCGTACGACGGCCCGGTCGAGACCGGCCGTCCGCTGGCCGCCCCGCTGGCGGTCTCCGGCCACACCGGCACCCACGAGGCACCGCTGCACACCAAGGACGACGACTTCTTCCAGGCGGGTGAGCTGTACCGCCTGATGTCCGAGGACGAGAAGAAGCGCCTGATCGCCACCATCGCCGGCGGCCTGTCGCAGGTCTCCCGCGAGGACGTGATCCAGAAGAACCTCGCGCACTTCCACGCCGCCGACACGGAGTACGGCAAGCGCGTGGAGGAGGCGGTCCGCGCCCTGCGCGAGGACTGATCCACCAGCTCGCCCACGGGACTTGACGGGGAGGTCAAGACCGTGTGCGCGGCCCGCGCAGGCACCGGAACGGCCCGGATGAGGGGTGGCCGCCCGGTGCCGGCGCGGGCAGGGCGAGGACCGCGGCGGCCTGCGAGCCAGTGCGGTGGTGAAGGGCCCGGGGCTTCTCCTACGACCTGAGGGGAGGAGTCGCCCGGTCCCGTCGTGAACCGCCGCGGTCCCAGCCACTCGCCTCCACGGCGTTCCTCGCCGTCAGGCCCCTGAACTCCGTCCGGCGGCGCGAACGACCTGTCGCGCCCAGCCTCGCGCCGTCGGACGGGAACCACCCGGAAAACCCTCCCCACCCCAAAACCCTCACCGGGCCGAGAGGCGGGGGGGGGGGGGGGGGCGGCGCGGGCGGGGGGGGGGGGGGGGGGGGGGGGGGGGGGGGCGGCGGGGGGGGGGGGGGGGGGGCGGACTTGTTGCCGAAGAGGCCCATGAGGTTCTCGTTGTTTTTCGTTGAATGTTAAATCTGTCCAACGAGAACGACCGTAG